>CAXRIU010000026.1:0-21668 GCA_964231135.1 Bacteriovoracaceae bacterium | reverse complement strand
GGGCTTTTATAGGTTCTGGTTCTATCTTAGTTAAATCAAAAAAAAAGCGGCTGTAACTATGGCCAATATAAAGCCCACTGGAAAGTGGGCTTTTGTAGGTTATGGTTTTAAGTCGCTATAGCGAATCGCAAATTCCTCAAGGTAGTTTTTATTAATGATATAAGGATACTTCCTGTCGCTTGCTGACATGATGAAATACTGTCTTTTTTCAAGCTTAAGTTCGGGCACGGCCTTAATAAGATTACTTATTTGATATTCGATCTTTTCGCCATTTTTTAGGGTTATCTCAATTTTATAGAGTGGGCTTTTAATATAATTATCCAGTAGGGTTTTTACTTCGTCTTCTACTTTATCGATGATCATATGAGTTTTGATGGTAAAGATTTTTTCGAGCTTTGCCTCTAAGTTTTCATTGCTGATAACTTTGTATTTCTTCGTCTTCCAGTTTTCTCCCTCTTTTTCAAAGTCGTTGTATGGAGTTGATGAAGTTCCGTGGTAAAGCTTGAATTCTTTGATGCTAGAGAGTTCAGGTGAAAAAATTTGCGAATCGATAAAATCGGATAGTTCAAGTTTTTCCAAGCGTCCTTTAAAGAGGTTTGTTTGAAAAATTCTATTATGACCTGAGACAGTCATGTAGGAGGTGTTGTTGATGGGGTTCATCAAACCGATTTTAATATCATATTTTTCATTTAACTTGGTGAAAAGTTCGATCTCGATAATAGGATTATCAAGAGAGAAACTTTGGAAATTTATGGGTTCATATTCATGTACAGTATGAATTTTAATATCTTTTAGGGCGGCAAGGATTCTGTCGACGGTACTCGTTTTAGCGGGAATGACTCTTGGCTCTTGTAGTAGCCACTCTTGATTTTCTTTGGCAATTCTGAATTCACCAATTCTATTTTTAAAGCGAAGTGAGATGGTATTTTTTAAAATTCTCTCGCTAACTGGATTTTCAAGAAGTTTTGTAGCAGATATTTGGTCTCTTGCATCTTGAAAGAACTCTATATAAGCACCATAAAATATGAGTAAAACAAAGAAAGTAAGAATAAAAAACGTCGAAGTTAAATTTCTAATTCTAAAGCTATATCCACCAATCATTTTAAAAACCTAAATCATCAAAATCATCGTCTTCTTCATCACTCTCCGGACGCTTCATTTTCTTTGGAGGTGCAGGTATGGTCGGCTCAATTGATTTTAGGAAATTTCTTAGAGAGTCACGCTCGCCCGGAAACTTTAACTCAAATCTGACGTAGAGGCGGTGAGAGGGTTTTCCTGAACTTATAATTTTTGAATTTCTCGAAATATCCATACAGCGGATTACTGTCCCAAGAAGCATAAACGAATTTGGAATATTGAATCTTACGACAACATTTTGACCTTGGATAAATGGTCCTTTAGTAAAAAGAAGACAGCTATCCATCGTGATGTCAGACAACATCAAAAATGCTTCCGTTTTTTGCTTGGGAGTCGGTCTTTTAAAAGTTTTTGCAACTTCGTTGAACGTAAGTGGTTTTTTAGACTCTTCTTGTTTTGGAGTGTCTTCACCCATTCCCTGATCAGCTAGCATTTGAGCTGCTAGCATTGCAGCTTCGTCGTCTTGATCTTCATTTTCCTCTGCTGCTGGTGCACCACCTTGGTCTCCTAGCATCTCAGCAGCAAGTCTAGCGGCCTCATCATCTTCCTCTGAAGCCTCTGCAGCATCATCCACTTGCTCGGAATCATCCTCTGTGGAGTCCTCAGCTTCATCATCATCACCACCCGCAAGCGCGGCCATCATCGCGGCAGCGTCTTCGTCCATTGGGTTTCCAGAACTATCTAAATTATCGTCTTGTCTTTCATCACCATCATCATCTTCTTCTGAACTATTTCCGATATCAGCATTCAGTATCGTAGTGTAGTAGATATTGATGTCTTGAACGTCGGGCTCTGCTTCAGGGTCTTTTTCAATTCTTTTTGCAATCGCGGTTTCGATTTCATCTCGAAGCGACCACATGGAGATGGAGATTTTTTTTATTTCAACAGGATGATTAGATTTGTTTATCACATTCGACATACGCATATTTTCCCAGAGATCGTTTGAAATTACTAGAGGTTAGAATATTCCTCATCATTTTACTTTGATAAAAAATGCAGTGCGTTGTGCAGGTTTTTGCCCTATGTATCATTTTTTATTTTAGACTTAAAATGGTCCTATACACACACATCTGTCTTAGAAAGAGACAAAGGAGAATTCATGAAGAATATCGTATGGACGGCGATCCTTGCCAGTTCAAGTGCGCTCGCAGCGGCTGATTACGTTCCAGGGCAAATTATTGTAAAACTAAGAGATAATGCCAGTCTTAAGTCGCTAGGTATTAACGCTCAAAAACTGAACGTGGATATTGGAAATTTTGCGGTGCTTACGATTAATCATAAAGAAAGCTTGCAGGGGACTATTGATCGCTTGAATCAAGACCCATCTGTAGAATATGCAGAACCTAACTTTATCTATAAAGCGATTGGCGTGAGAGAAAACTCTCTAACAGCTGATCCTCAATTCTCTAGTCTTTGGGGATTACATAACACGGGTAATAATGAACCGGCAGGTGGACGCGGAAATTCATCAAGCTCAGGAGTTGCTGGTGCGGATATAAACGCTATCAATGCATGGAAATTAACCAAGGGTAGCAGGGATATAAAAATTGCTGTTATTGATACTGGGGTTGATTATAACCATCAAGACTTAAGGGCCAATATGTGGACTAACACTGCCGAAGCAAATGGAAAGCCTGGGGTAGATGATGATGGTAACGGATATATCGATGATATTCATGGTTATGACTTCGCTAATAATGACGGTGACCCAATGGATGGAAATGGTCATGGTACTCATTGTGCGGGAACTATCGCAGCGGAGCACGACAATAATATTCAAGTTGCAGGTGTGATGGCCGAAGCATCTATTGTTGCTATTAAATTTTTAACTGATCAAGGTTCAGGTTCAACTGCTGATGCCATTCGGGCCATCGATTACGCCACAAAAGTAGGTGTTGATATCATGAGTAACTCTTGGGGAGGAGGCGGATTCTCTCAGGCGCTTAAAGACGCAATCGTTCGAGCGGAAAAAGCAGGGATTGTTTTCACTGCTGCTGCAGGAAACTCGGCTCAAAATAATGACTCGACTCCGCATTACCCATCTAACTATGATGTAAGTAATATTATTTCAGTTGCTGCCCATAACTATAACGACGGCCTAGCTAGTTTTTCATGTTACGGGCAAAAAACAGTTCACGTCGCAGCTCCAGGAAGAAATATCTTATCAACAGTCCCAGGTAATAAAACAGATGTTTTCTCTGGAACTTCAATGGCCACGCCGCATGTTACAGGAGTTGTTGGGCTATATCTTGCCTATCATGGAAAAACCGATCCTGAACAAGTTAAAAATGAACTTATGGCCTCATCTGTCTATGGTGCAGCTTATGGTAGAAAAACTATTGGTGGAGGACGAGTAGATGCTTATAATTTTCTAAGTGGAATCAAGACTCCTAGACCTGCTAAACCAGATCCGAATGCTTGGATAGCTCAAAGTGTAGATGTTTTTGAAACGGCACATCCTTATGCGAATGGAATGACAAGCTCAAAAACTTATACTGTTCCAGGTGCGAAGTTTATTAGAGTTGTGATTGAAAGACATGATATTGAGATCAACTACGACAGCCTAAAAGTGATTGATGGAAAAGGAACGCTGGTTGAATCAATTGATGGAGTTGGAACAAATGTAAAAACAGAATATGTATCAGGTGATACTATTACCGTTGAATTTAAATCTGATAACTCTATTAATCAGTGGGGTGTTAAAATTTCAGAAGTTGAATATATTCAGTAAAATACAGCTAGGGTGTTAGGTTTCTAACACCCTTTCTTTTTTTCAAAAGCCCCGCTTAGATACCCAAATATTTTATAATATCTCTATGAACTCTCAAGTCGACATTAAGGAGCTTTCTCGCTTGTATACTCCCTTTACAACAGCTCGAATTGTTCTTGATTGGCTTACTATCATTCTTGCGATCTATTATAGTGAGCTATCAGATAGTCTATTTGTTACCGCTCTTTGCATAATTTTGATTGGCTCTCGTATGCATGCACTAGGCATTTTATCGCACGAATTAGTTCACTATCGATATTTAAAAAATAGAAAAGTATCCGATTTAATTGGAAACCTGTTTTTATGCTGGCCACTTTTTTTTACGCTAGAAGGTTACCGTGCTCAACACCTAAGACATCATCACCAGCTTAATACCGATGAGGATCCTGATTTTTATCGAAGAGTAGGTGATAAGCAGTGGCAGTTTCCGATGAAGAGGTCAGAGTTTTTATGGATGCTTTTCAAAGATTTAAGTGGACTCAATATACTTCAGTATCCCAAAAAAATATTCACTGTGAAAACGAATAACAAAAAGCTAGCGATCAAAGAAAGCTATTTGACTAAGTTTTACATTCTAAAAATGAGCTTGTTCTATATAATCGTAGCGAGTTTGATTTCGTATTTTAGAGCATGGGATTTATTTTTTCTTTATTGGATTTTGCCCATCGCTACAAGTCTAAAATTAATTAAAAGAATTCGTGCCATAGCAGAACATTTCGCTGTTCCTCGGGGAGAGTTTGAAGAAGTGACAAGGACAGTGATCGCCACACCTCTTGAGTCCTATCTAATTGCTCCTCATAATGTGGCCTTTCACACCGAACATCATAGGTATTCAAGTGTCCCATTTTATAATTTGGAAGCTCTACATAAAAAAGCTCTCCAAAATGGAGAGCTAAGTAAATGGGGGCATATTACCCACGGATACTTAAATGGTTTAATTAAAGAGGCGAGTCAGTCACCAATGGAAGTTTCACCTTCTTCACCTGTTGCAATTCGATAACAGCGCTCAATTGGATAGACAAAAATCTTTCCATCACCAATTTTACCAGACTTACCACCTTGTAAAATGGCGTTAACCGCACGATCGACATAGTCATCGTTAACCGCAATTTGAATTCTAATTTTATGTTTTAAATCCAGCTCCATTTCAACACCACGATATGTCTCAATAATTGAGTCCTCATCTGAGTGACCGAAACAATCATCCACAACAAAGCGGTTGATATTGTTTTCAAAAAGAAGCTTTTTAATTCTATTTAATTTGTTCGGTTGAACAATTGCCATAATCATTTTCATACAAAATCCTATTTCGTTAATTGATAAGCTTCAAGTCCATGCTCTTCAATATCTAGACCAATATACTCTTCATCAGGAGTAACTCTTAGTCCTACAAATTTCTTTACTGTTTTAAACAGAATAAACCCTGTCAAAAGACCCCAGGCCATAAAGCTTGCAACTCCAATGAATTGGCTGAGTAATTGGTTTATTCCACCACCATAGAATAATCCAGTGTTGGCTTCTGCAAGACCTAATGCTTTTTCTGCACCAAAAAGACCAACAGCAATTGTTCCCCATGCTCCACACACACCGTGCACACTGATGGCCCCAACCGGGTCATCAATCTTAAGCTTGGTATCGATAAAAACGACCGAGTAAGTCACAAGTACACCGGACACAGAACCAATTAAAAGAGCTCCTAGCCAATCAACGTTAGCACATCCAGCTGTGATCCCCACAAGTCCAGCGAGAGCGCCGTTTAAGCTCATTGTGACGTCTGGTTTTTTATACATTACCCATGAGTAGATCATCGCAGTGATGCTACCCATGACAGCAGAGAGGTTTGTGATAAAAGCAATTCTTCCAATGGATCCGTCTCCAAGAGTAGTTGATCCAGCGTTAAAACCAAACCATGAAAGCCAAAGTATAAAAACGCCTAGAGCTGCATAAGGAATATTATGTCCGGGAATCGCACGAGCTTTACCTTTTGGCGTATACTTTCCTTTTCTAGGTCCTATTGTCATAGCTCCTGCTAGCGCCAGCCAGCCTCCAAGGGAGTGAACAACAGTTGAGCCCGCAAAATCAATGAAAGCTCCAGTTGAGAGGTGCTCAAGCCAGCCAGATCCGTTAGCTAGACTGCCCCAGGCCCATGATCCAGAAATGGGATAAATGATCCCGGTAATAAAAATGGAGTAGATGAGGTAGCTTGTAAAAATAGTTCTTTCCGCCATAGCTCCTGATACGATAGTGGCCGCAGTTGCCGCAAATACCGTTTGAAATAAAACAAAAGTATATGACCAGTCGTTTCCAGTTACCCCTGAGAGAAAAAAGCCATTAGTTCCAAAAAATCCATTAGATTCTCCAAACATCAGTCCTGCTCCGATAAAGAAGAACAGTACCGAGCCAATGGAGAAGTCCATTAAGTTTTTCATAATAATGTTAATTGCGTTTTTTGCTCGGGTGAGCCCCATTTCAACCAGCGCGAATCCAGCTTGCATAAAAAAGACCATAAAAGCCGCAAGACAGGTCCAGACTGTATTGAGATTGTGTTGAAGTACTTCAAACTCATTCATTCTCTAACATCCTTGTTAAATTAGTGCCTTAAATAAATTCTAATGGGAATTGATCAGACTTGTCCAATGTTAAATTTTTAAACACCGTATTACTAATTTACAGGTAAGGATTTTTAACTGTTCGGAATCATGCAAACAATTTTGGTATCAAGCTTGCAGATTTAATTCGTGAAAAAGTAATTTGGAGAGAGATATGGAAAAACTAATTATTATTGGTTTACTTATTTTTAGTGTGAAGTGTTTTTCGATGGATGGGATTGAAGTTGTCTATAATCCCAAAGCCAAAACAATTGTCTTTGAAGAATGCCCAATGGGTCGTTTTTCAAACGGTGGTTTTTATGTCGTAGTTGAAGGTGTAAGGAGAACCAATTGTGTCAGAAGATATCCTGAAAGTGGTAGGAGAAATGCTAATCCAGTAAAGAACGATATGTTGTTAAATGTGCAGAACGAAATAGCAAACGCAGAAGCTCTAGATCAAAAAATTAAGATCTTTTTTCCCACAGATTCAAATAAAGATTTAGTTTTTACTAAAATTGATAATGTTCAGACTGAATTGAAAAAATGCGAAGCAGACAGGGATCTTTATCGAAATATCGCTCAAATTATGAGTACAAATGGAGCTGGAAAAACCGAAAGCACAATAGAGGCAGTCGCTGACTATATGAGCTCCTCTGTTCCAAAATCAGACGCAAAAGGTGAATAAAATAAATAACTAACTAAACGATAAAAAAAAGGGAGCTATTAAGCTCCCTTTTTTTATTTAAGCGGATTTTCCACGTTGTATTTTAATTCTTTTGACCAAAGAAGTTTTATAAATTCGGCGTGAGACCAAGCTAGTGGAGTTGCTGCTCCGGTTCCTTCTCCAGAGCCTTCAAAAACCTGCTCAGGAATCATAAGTCCTGCATTAGCAAAAAATTCATAACTAGAAAGGATATGATTTACTTTAGGAAGAGTTAGCTTCCAGCTCTGCATTCCTGCATGAAATTTTTCAATTTCAAATCTTCCGTGTTCAGATGAAAGTAGCGGCCATAAACGACCTCTTTTTTCTTCTCCGTAAGCGTCTTTTGTATATCGGTACCAGCCGTGGAATTCTCCAACTTTCTTGCGGATATTTTGATTCACTTTTTCTAAACTGCTATTAAGTCTCCAATCACTTGCTGGAACTAATCCGTGAAGGGCAAGTTTTAAGAATCCTTGGTCAAGGATCTTTTTCATAGGAACACGCTCTCCAGAGTTTGCAATCGTGCACCATGAATCTGCATTCGGATTCCACTGATCAAGAAAACCGTCACAACCCGCAACACGAACATAGTAATTCCCATCTCCGTATTCACCAGTCGTGGTGAAGGTCCAAGAGTGGATATTATCATAAGGCTTTGTTAACCATTCATTTGCCGTGTCAGCATATTTAGGCTCGTTAAAGATTTTAGAAGCAACTTTCATTGCAGCTGCAGCCACAGAAAATGACGAAGGTGAAATTCCGTAATTTTCTTCCCAGCGCTCTTGAGCAGACCACGGTCCATTTCTTAAAATAAACTCAGAAGCAAGATAAACCATCTCACCATACTCATGCATGAGGTTTTGCCTCTCAGTTGCATCAGCTCTCTTATAAAGATGCCAAAATAACTGGATAGGGTAACCTACTTGGTCAATTTGAAATCCACCCCAATATTCATTTTGGTCAGTCCAAGTGTTTTGAGGGAAAGCTCCCTTTCTTTCAACAATTCTTTGGTTGTTAAAATTCCAAACACCATCTTTGTATTGAATCTTTTTAAGGAATCCGAGTGCTCTTTTTGGAGCCTCAAGATCACCCGCTTGAATTAAAGCTAATGAGACATGAAATAGATCTCTTGGCCAGATGAGGTGATATCCTCCAGTAAATACTCCTGGGTATTCACGTAGTTCTTCTCCCCATGGCTTTGAAAGCGACGCAATCATAGCTCCTGGAGTTAATTTATCCTCGTGAACATGAAGAGTATAAAGAGAGCGAAGGTAGAGAGTCTCTTGCTCTTTAGATGAGAATGCTGGCTTTTTTAGTTTATTTAAATACTGATCCCAATTGTAAATATATAGAGATCTATTATCGACGAATTGCTTGTAAGTATAAACGCTATCTCTATCAAATGAATATGAAACAAAGAATTTATAGACGCCTTTTTTGGCCGGAATATTTATTTTACCAGTTCCCGCAATATTACCGTTAAATTTTTCTTGAGAGAGGTTATTAAGTTGGTAATCTAGGCGAAGGTCTAAATGTCCATCGTCAACCGCTACATAACCAATTTGCGCTTTTTCAAAACCAACTGAGGCACGTACAAAAAGCTCTTGATCGTCTTGCCAAAAATGCATCACGCCGTCTTCAATTCTTCCATTGTCATGATATCCGGTATTTGAAAGAGCCGGATTAGTTAATAGATAAAAATCTAGACCGTCTTCAAAAGCATAAACTGTCACTTCATCAATAAGGGTATTGCTATCAGCTGCAGTGTAGTAAACATGTTCAATTCTAAAACGGTTGTGTTGGTTTTTAAGTTTTACCAGTGATGGATGAATAACTTCAACTTCGTGAAGAGTGTGATCTTTTTCTTCTGCAAAGAAAGTTTTTCCATCAGTAACAACAAATTGAGAGTCTTTAATTTGTGCTTTATCAATTGTAGGAAAATAGGTTTCAGTTAAGATACCTTGAGCGTTGGTAAACCATACTAAGGACTTAGTTCCAGTGTTGGAAGTACCAACCTGAATTTTTTTAGCTGAAGACCAGTTAGGAACCATTCCATTGTTCGCTTGAGACTGGACACTAAAAAACGAAACACTAATTAATAGTGCAAGGATGCTTAATTTCATCTTTACTTCTCCGTGTGTTGTGCTGAATGTTTAAAAAAAGCTTAACAAAAGCCAAATAATGCCTGTATCTTACCCTCAACAAATCAAAACAATCAAGTTTATATGGAGATTAAGTGAAAATACAGTTGGACATGCTAGATTACGTTGTAATCGCAATATACTTCGCTGTGGTGTTTTATATTGCGTGGAGTGTTACTAAAAAAGAGAAAGAATCTTCAGAAGACTATTTTCTTGCAGGGCGTAATCTTGGTTGGTTCGCTATCGGTGCTTCTTTATTTGCCTCCAATATCGGGTCGGAACATTTAATAGGTTTGGCCGGTGAAGGTGCAGCTTCTGGTTTTGCCGTTTCACAGTTTGAAATCTTAGCGGGTTTAATTCTTATCGTTCTTGGATGGGTCTTCGTTCCTTTTTATTTAAAATCTGGTGTTACAACCATGCCAGAGTTTCTAGAGAAACGTTATTCTAAAGCAGCAAGAAACTACCTCTCAATTGTTTCGGTTCTTGCATATATTGTGACAAAAATTTCAGCCACTATCTTTGCAGGTGCAGTAGTTTTTGAAGCCATTGGATTACCTTTTTGGTTAGGTGCGGGCTCACTGGTTATCGCAACAGGGATCTATACTTTATTTGGTGGTTTGAAGGCCGTTATTTATACTGATACTATGCAGGTATTTGTCATGATCTTTGGTGCGATTATGGTTACTGTTATTGGGATCAATACTCTCGGTGGTTATAGTGAGTTGCAAGCGACACTTGAGCCAAGCTTTTTTAGTCTTTGGAAAGATATGTCTGACCCCAAATTTCCTTGGACTGGTATCGTCTTTGGAGCTCCAATTCTTGGAGTTTGGTACTGGTGTACAGATCAATTTATTGTTCAAAGAGTACTTTCAGCAAGAAATATTTCTCATGCTAGAAAAGGTACTGTTTTTGCTGGTTATATAAAGATGCTTCCCATGTTTTTATTTGTTCTTCCGGGAATGGTGGCGTTTGCTCTATCTCAAAAAGGAATCCTGACTTTAGAAAAAACAGATCATGCACTTCCGGCCTTAGTTGCAGGTGTGCTTCCTCTTGGATTAAAAGGTCTTGTGGTCGCAGGTTTGTTTGCAGCTCTTATGAGTTCATTAAGTAGTGTATTTAATAGTTGTTCTACTCTTTTGACTTATGATTTTTATTATCAAAGAAATCCGCGCGCGACAGAAAAAGAGCTGCTTCGTTTTGGACAGATATCAACTGCGGTTTTAGTTGTTGCAGGTATTGCTTGGATTCCTCTTATGAAGCTAATTCAAGGAGGACTTTTTACTTACCTTCAAAGTGTACAAGCCTATATCTCTCCACCAATCGCTTGTGTCTTTTTACTAGGTCTCTTTTTCAAAAGATTAAACGCACAAGGTGCAATAGCCTCTTTATATACAGGACTTGTACTGGGAGTGCTGAGACTGGTGCTTGAAATGAACAAGCCTAATTTAAGTGGTGCGCTTTATTATATTGCTGATATTAACTTTCTACATTTTGCCTTTATACTTTTTGTAATCTGTTCAGCTGTTCTCGTTGTTGTGTCTATGATGACTCCGGCCGCAGACAGTGAAGTTCATTATGAAAAAGTGCAACCTACAAAAGAAGAAGCTCGTGAGACAAAAATAGATTTAATGTTAACAATTGGTCTTGTCGTCGTTATGGGAATTATTTGGATTGTATTTAGATAATGAAAGAATTAGTGGTTGGAATTGATATTGGTGGGACGAATACTAAGTTTGGTCTAGTCGATCAAGATGGAACGATTGTTACGGAGAGCAAAACTCCGACCAATAGCCAACAAGCTTTTGAAGGCTATACGAAAGCACTTTGGAGTGAAATTTTAAAAATATATGAGCCTCTATCAAATGAATACACATTACGAGCAGTAGGGGTTGGTGCACCTAACGCTAATTCTCATAATGGAAAGATCGAAAATCCTCCAAACCTTGCTTGGGATGAAGCTGACTTAGTTTCAATCTTTTCTAAAGTCATGATGTTGCCAGTGAAGCTAGAAAATGATGCGAATATAGCGGCCGTTGGCGAGAAGATATTTGGACTAGGGAAGAATTTTGATAATTTTATCGTGATCACTCTCGGTACAGGAATTGGTACTGGGACTTATATCAATGGTGAGCTTTTTACCGGCTCTCATGCACTTGGTTCCGAGGCAGGACATATGACAATTTACCCAGGGGGAAGAGTTTGTGGCTGCGGTGGAAAAGGACATCTTGAATGTTACGGTTCTGTTCGGGGTATTAAGCAGACTTGCCAAGAGATCCTAGGGGAAGATTTAAAATTTGCCGAAATTTCAGAGCGTTTTCATAAGCACGACAAACTTATGGATGAAGTTGTAAGGCAAACTGCGAAGTACCTAGCGATAGGAATGAGTAATATGAGTAGTCTTATCTCTCCTCAGGCATTCATTTTCGCTGGTGGAATTAGCACTTTAGGTGAGCGCTTTAGACAGATGATAATTGAGGAGTATCGAAAGGTGGTTTATACTCCTTTTAGAAATAATTCTCAGGTTCTTATCTCGGAAATAAGCTCTGAGTATGGTGCTATCCTCGGAGCAGCATCACTGGTGATGTAAGCCTTTTTTTCTATCTTTAAAAGTTCTGGTGTTACTTAATTGACCAACACTGAGTCCATAATTTTCAGTTGCGCCAAGTCTTTGGTAAGCCTCATCGGTATTAATGATATTAGAAAACAAGTCTTTATAGATGGTGAGCTTTTTTATAAGTTCAGCTCCAGATTCATGCAGGCATTCGAAACGAAAATTTGAAACGCCATTTTCTTGCCATTGCGAAATATATTTAATCGTACTTGATACTTCTGCCTTATACATCGTATTTCGGCACTCTTGATCAGCTTTTATTTCATGCCTATTGCCGTACATGTCTTTTAAATAGACTTCATGCTTCTCGCAAGGTTTTCCGCAGTCGCGAAAGCTATTGCCCTTACTTAAAAAAGCGGCAAACACACAATGTTCCATATGAAATTCTGGCATGTACTGATGGATTGTAACTTCCAGGTCTTTTGAATTAACGGATTTAATTAAGTCATTTAGCTGTAGGATATTGAGGTCATAGGAGGCGCAAAGAGTTTCTAGTCCTTTAGTTTTTAGATAATTAAAAGTCTCTGAGTTAGCGCAATTGAGGGAGAAGTCCCCCATGAGTTTAAAGTCACTCTTTTGAAAATAATTTAGAGCGCCAAGATTTCTAATTAACAGTCCATCTGGGGCACATCGCTCGATAAGTCTGAAATTGTGATATTCAAAAGGTTTTAAGACTCTGGTAGTGGCAATATAGACTACAAAGCCAGCCTCACGTGCTATCTTTACGGAATCAAAATAGTCTTTTCCAAACTCATAATCGAGAATGATTTTATTTATGAAATTTGTGTTTTTGAATTCCTCGCAAACAGTTTTCAGCTGGTTAATATTTCTCACCAATAAATTGAGTTTCGCTGAAGAAGAGCTCGTTTTTTGATCATATGATTTTGGAAGGATATCTATTTCACTTTTCTTTGGTGGAGTCACTTGGGTGCGAGCGAGATTAAGTTTTTCAATAAATTGATTTTTAAGCTCTTTTAGTTCCTGATTAGAAATAAACAAAGCCTCACTTGTATTAAGTGAGATGCTCTCAAGTATGTAGGGAGTGTGGGATAACTTACCTAGCTGGGAAGTTAAGCTCTCTGTGCTTATTCCTGCGTTTTTTGCAGCTTCAAGCATAGAATCAGATTTCAGCTCAAAAGTATTTATCCCATCTGAAACAGTAAGTTTAAGAGGGGAGTTTAATTCAGCTAATGCCTTAATTGATATAGGTATTCGTTTCTTACGCTCTCGTACTTCATAAGATTGTTGGACATCTTTTTTAAGTGCATCTGAGCTATTGAGGTAGATATCACAACCCGGGGTGACATGAGTGAGGTCGAGTCCGTTTGGCAGGTCAATAAATAGATTTGTTCCAATGGTATTAGCGGCAAAAACTTTTCCGCCTATTTCTTGGTTTTTACTGGTTACGATCAAAACGCCATCACCAGCATTAATTTCTTCACTGCAGTCAACGGTTAAGGTTTTTTTGTTCACACGAGTGATTTTTCCGAGGTAGTGTCCACGGTGAGACTTGTAGTCACCTCGAACCAACTCTTGATGGGCAACACCATTTAGCCATCCTGAGTAAAATCCACGCGAGAAACTGGTGGCCAGGTTTCGTTTTGATTTTTGAAGATCCTGCAATTTATTGTTGATCGCATCTGAATATTCTTTTGCAGCTGTGGCCACGAATTCAGGCGATTTTAACCTTCCTTCAACCTTAAAAGATTCAACTCCAAGCTCAATTAGTTTGGGGATTTCTGCCAGACCACATAAGTCTTGAGGAGACACGAGGTACTCTAAGTTTTTTAAATTCTTTTTTACATTATCTACATACAGTTCATAATTAAAACGACAAGACTGTGCACATTGACCTCTATTAGCAGATCTTCCACCAAGTGCTTCTGAAGTAAAACATTGACCTGAGTAGGCGACACAGAGAGCTCCATGAACGAATACTTCAAGCTCTTTATTAGTTTTCTCTTTTATTTTTTTAATTTCATCTAAAGTGTTTTCTCGACCTAAAACAAATCTTTTAATACCTAAGTCTTCGACTAATTCAATCGCTTCGAAGTTGGTCACCGTCATCTGGGTCGAGGCGTGGATCGTTATATCAGGATAGCGTTTTTTCATTAGACTAATAAGGCCCAGGTCTTGGACGATAAAAGCATCAGGGCCTAATGCTATAACTTCATCTAGTTTTTCAAGTGCAGCCGATATTTCGTTTTGAAAGATAAGGATATTAAAGGCAATATGCACATGCACTCCATAGAGGTGGCACATATCGATAATCTCTTTGAGTGACTCCATTTCATGGTCGTGGGATCTTCCTCTGGCGTTAAAGCCCGGCATGCCGACATATATGGCATTTGCGCCATTATGGATGGCGGCAAGGCACATTTGAATATTTCCCACAGGAAGAAGAAGTTCACTCATATTTAAAATAGCTCAATATACTCACAAAAGAGATTTCTCAAATCGATTTTTTCTTTTTTTATATTGGTGTAATAACCTTGAAGACCTTCGAAATGCCAAGTTTCATGATCGTGAGTGAAATGAATTAAGGTATTAAACTTGATATTTTTAGCTGAGATGGTGAAGTTTCCCGCCTCATCATCAATAAAATCGATTATAGTCAGCTTGTCTTTTATATTATTTTTTTTATCCAATACTTCCACATACTTATCTAAAACAGAAATTGCAATAAGGTCATTTTCACAAACTGCTTGAGTCAGGCCACTGTAGGCCATGCTTAGAACAAATACTAAAACTTTCATAAAACCTCTCTTAAATAGGCGCGAGAATAGCTTAGTTGAATTAAGGCGAGTAGTTGGCGTGAATATTTTTTAGGCTCTAGAAACAGAAAAAGCCTCTTAATATAGAGGCTTTATTCTAAATCTTTTTTTTTAATTGGATTAATTAAGCAGTAGGACCGTACTTTCTTAAAAATCTAGATAAAGAACCAACTTTATCTAAAGTTCTAATTGCTTTCGCAGATAGTCTAAGCTTAACAGTTTTTCCAGTTTCTGGATCGAATACTCTTTTAGTATGAAGGTTCACCTGCTTAAGCGTTTTAGTCTTAATATTTGAGTGAGAAACCTTATTAGCTACTTGTCTTCTTTTTCCAGTTAAATCACAGGTACGTGCCATGGTATCTTCCTTTTTAAATAATTTAGCCACCGAAGCTTACTGTTATTGATTCAATAATGCAAGCCTCAAATATTGCTAACTTCAACTATTTAGGATTTAATATCGCCATAAACCAATAGCTTATCAAGGAAGTTACCAATGAAACCCCTAAAAATCGATCAAAAGTTACATGACGCGCCAAGTAGCAAGCCACTTTATGCAACAAGTGTTAATGCCCAGGATGGAACTGAAGTTCTTTGTGGTGATCCTAATATAACCAGGGCGCTTGTGGCGTTAATGGATTTAGCTGCTGTAAATGGTGGTGCTGCTTCACACTGGGGTGGACCTGCAGCGATGGCCGAATGTATGAGTGCTCTACATGCCTATATGTTTAGAACTAAAAATTGGTACGACAAATACAATTTCATAAATGATATCGGACACGCAGAAAATGGAATTTACGCTTTAAGAGCAAATCTGGGTTTTGGAGATTTAAATTTAAATTCTTTAAAGGGATTTCGCTCAATTGAATCTAAATTAACTGGGCATGGCGAATCTCACCTTTATCCAGAAGGAGTTCTTCTAAGTAACGGTCCTTTAAGTTCCGCTCTACCTCAGGCACAAGGACTAGCTCACGGAGATAAATTGGCCAAACGTGATCGTGTGACGATTGTGTCTATGAGTGATGGCGCATGTATGGAAGGTGAGGCAAAGGAATCGTTTTCGGCAATTCCGGGGCTAGTTGCAAAGGGTGCCATCAATCCTTTTGTTTTAATAATTTCAGATAACGATACCAAGCTTTCTGGAAGAATCACAGACGATTCCTTCTCGATGCAGCCAAGCCTTCAGGCGATGGGAACCATGGGATGGAATGTAATCAAAATCGAAAACGGTCACGACCTGCAAGCTTGTTATACGGCCATTGAATCAGCTGTAGATCTTGCTAAACAAAACAAACCGGTTTTTGTTTGGGTAAAAACAATCAAAGGTTATGGGGTAAAAAAGACTGCGGAGTCTGCTTCTGGAGGTCACGGTTTTCCTATCAAGGCGTATTCAGAAGATATTCACGAGTTTGTTTCTGAAATTTTAGGAGGAAATATTCCTGAAGAGCTAAAATCTTGGGCAAAGGAATTAACAGTTAAGCCTAACAATTCAGAAAGTAAAGACGATACACCTGCTGAAAAAGCACAGGCCGGTCTTGCCAGAGGAGCCATTAAGGCAAAATCTGAAGGGCTACCAGTCGTTTCTATTTCTTGTGACCTTGCAGGTAGTACAGGCATTGCACCTTTTCATAAGGAGTATCCAGAGAGCAGCTTAGATGTGGGGATTGCAGAGTCAAATATGGTCTCTCATGCTGCCGGTGTATCTAAAGCTGGTTTTATTCCTATTGTAGATACCTTTGCAGCTTTTGGGGTGACTAAAGGAAACCTACCATTGATTATGGCCTCACTTTCAAGTTGCCCAATGATTGCTATTTTTTCTCATACGGGGTTTCAAGATGCTGCTGATGGAGCCTCTCACCAGTCACTAACTTATTTAAGCGCAGTTAGCTCTATTCCAAATACGAAAGCTGTCATTATTAGTACCTCTGAAGAAGCTGAACATTATATGTACCAAGTGATTAAAGACATCGCATCTGCACGTGAAACTGGTAAACAACCTACTAGTTATATCTTTTTTGTCGGACGAGAGAATTTTCCAAAGACTTTAAATGTTTCAAGCTATGACATCAATCAAGCTCAAGTGCTAAGAAATGGAAAAGATGGGCTAATTGTAAGCTCAGGTCCAACTCTTTTTAAAGCGCTAAGGGCAGCTCAAAAGCTAGAAGAGAATGGTAAATCGGTAGCAGTCATTAATTCAAGTTGTGTGAATGCTCCCGACATTAGCACCATTAGAAAACATATCAATGGGAAGCTTGTCACGGTTGAAGATCACCAAATTATTGGTGGTTTAGGGAGTCAATTGGTGCACGCTCTCAAGCAAGAGAATATTGAATTTAGCTATAAAGGACTTGGAGTTAAAGGGCATTTTGGGCAATCGGCTTATGTGGCGGATGAACTTTATGCAAAAGCTGGTCTAGATGAGGCTTCAATCGTTGAAGCGTTTAATTCACTTTAGGTACTGATCTAAATATTTGAAAAATTCTTTACTTACTTCGGGGTCAAAAAATGGATAATGCGTCCCCGAGGTGAGTAAATGATGTTTGGATTTTGGGATAAGTTTTTCTAAAAAACCTTGGTTATAACTCGTCTCAACTACCGTATCATTTTCACTATAGAACACCCTGAATTTATCATTCGAGCTTACCAAACTATTTTTTTCTAATCGATTATTCCACTTAATAAGTTTATCAACCCAATTTACAGGGGTGGCATTAATCCAGTAAGGATCATTGGCGTGAATAGAATTTAAAATTTTATTAGGATAAGACTTCGCTTGAGTCCTTGGTACAGAATCTATAAAAGTTTTTCCTAAAAAAAATGCGAACTTTGATAAGGTGTAATGATAATTTCGAACTAATGGAGTTACCATAAAAACTTTTTCATAAGGCATTTTGATATCATCAATAATATTCTCGATGACTCCAACTGCACCAGTAGAATGCACGAGTAAATAATTCGCGCTACTAATCAGGGGAAGTTGGTTGATGAATTCTTGATAATTTTTAAAGTCAGCGATCTGTGCCCTTGGACCTTCTGATTGACCAAGACCAGGTAGTTCCACACAAAAAATTTCAAAATTTCTCTCTAATAAGTATTCGTGAATAGGGAGGAGGTAATGGCAATTTACCAGATAGCCGTGCACAGTAATGATAGTTTTTTTCGGTGGTGTATTTTTATTTTTTAAATAGTGATAGCTGGCAATACTCAATTTTTTTTTACCAATCCTAAATTCAGTTTGCTTGAACTCGGGATTAATACCCGAAACCTCATACCAATTCTGAGCTGATACAAGGTTTGAGAAACAGAAAATTAACAGATAAGGAAAATTACGCAAATACATGTGCATTTTTATAGAGGATGAAAATACCCATGACTACTAAAAATACTGCAAAGCCTTTTTTAAGTTTAGATGCTGGAACAAATTTAACTAGATAGCTCCCAATGAGAATACCGACAATGGTAAAACCACTAAATTTTAAGAGAAAGGCCCAAGGAATAACTAGCTCTGATCCTAGGTAGCCAGCAAATCCAGCAAACGATTTAAACGCAATAATTAAAAGTGAAGTTCCAATGGCCCTTTTCATAGGTATATGTGCCAGAAGAACTAGTGCTGGGACAATCATAAAACCACCACCAACACCTACAAGTCCTGTAAGAAGCCCCACGAGTAAACCCTCAGCAATGATTAGCGGAATATTTAGTTTCTGATTTTCATCTACATCTTGTTCGTCTCTGCCTTTAAACATAAAATAACTGGCGATGATCATCACCACTGCAAATAAAATCAACTGAGCAGCTCCTGAGAAAAAGGGCGCTATAAATCTTGCTCCTAAAAAGGTTCCTAGCATAGCGATAGGGCCAAAGATCGCTGCCACTTTTAAATCGATATTGCCCGCTTTAAAATGACTGACAGAACCTACAAGAGAAGTTAAGCCGACAATGGCCAGAGATAGGGCGATTGATAGTTTTGGGTCCATATCAAGCGCGTATACGAGGATAGGAACGGTTAAGATTGAGCCACCGCCACCCATAAGACCAAGACTTAAACCAATTAGAATTGCAAAAATATAACCTATCATAAAATTCTCCTGCACTAAGTTTAACATATTCTCAGCTAGGAAGATTGATGGTGGTCATAGTCGGGATTTTTTTTATAGAATATAAATGTATATTGGAAGGTTAACCCGGAGGTACTTCATGATAAATGCTTTAATTGGTGGGGCGATAATTGGTCTTGCCGCAAGTCTACTGCTTCTTACATTAGGAAGGATATTTGGAATCACTGGCATTATGTCAGGCATGTTTTCCGGATTTAATAAGTCAAACATATGGCAGTATATGATTGTTCTTGGACTAATTTTAGGCTCAGCTATCACATCAATATTTATGCCTCAGTTTTTTCAATATGAATTTAAAACGTCTCTACCTTTAATGGCATTAGCGGGCTTCCTAGTGGGGTATGGGACGAGGCTTGGTTCGGGTTGTACTTCAGGTCATGGAGTCTGTGGACTTCCCAGGTTATCAATAAGATCATTAGTGGCCACCATGACGTTTATGATCTCAGGTATTGTAACGGTATTTATAATGGGGAGGTTCTAATGTCGAATTTAGTAGCTCTACTTTTAGGTCTGATTTTTTCAGTCGGATTAAGTGTTTCTGGGATGGTAAATCCAAATAAAGTTATTGGTTTCTTAGATCTATTTGGAAATTGGGATCCTGATTTAATTTTTGTAATGGGGGGAGCAGCCGGTTTAAATCTTATTATGTTTCGCTTTATTTTAAAGAGAAAAAATCCACTACTTGGATCTGATTTTCACCTGCCTACCGCAAGCCAAGTAGATAAGAAACTTATTTTGGGTGCTATTCTTTTTGGTGTGGGATGGGGTATAGGCGGAATTTGTCCTGGACCAGGGCTAGCCAATTTATTTACGCTAAAAGCAGAACCGATCGTCTTTGTAGTCTTTATGATTTTGGGGATGTTAACTTTTAAATTTACTTCCAAATAAAAAAAGCCTCCTAAATGGAGGCTTTTTTTTAGCTTATAATCGAATCGGTAGTTTTAAATACCTCATCCCATTGTCTTCTTCTTTTGGTAGGTACCCGGCATCTACATTTACCTGAATGCTAGGAAGAAGTAATCTTGGAGCTGCTAGAGTTTTATCTCTTTCTGTTCTAAAGGTAAAAAACTGCTCTTTTGATGTTTTTGAACTTAGCTGAATATTATCTTCTTTAGATTCTTTTACTGTTGTTTGAAATTTAAGTTCTCTACCGTTTGGTTGATAATCATGTCCGACCCAAATTTTGGTTTCATCAGGTAGAGTATAAATTTCTTCACTAATACTTTTATAGAGATCCTCAGCCGAACCAGCTGGAAAGTCACATCGACCTGTCCCAAAGTCAGGCATAAAGAGCGCATCCCCCGTAAAAAGATTATCTTCGATCAGAAAGCTGGTACAAGCTGGGGTATGACCAGGTGTTGGGAGAATTTTTACAGCGACCGAGCCAAAATTATAAGTTTCGTGATCTTTAAAAAGAAGATCAAATTGACTTCCATCGATATTTAAATCTTTTAGATTAAATACCGGTCTAAATGTTTCTTGAACAATTTTGATTCTCTCACTGATCGCCACCTGAGCTTCAGGAAATTGCTCTTTAAGGTATTGTGAGGAACTTAAATGATCAGCATGAGCATGAGTCTCAAGAATACCTTTGACGTTAAGTTTTTGAGTTTTTACGAAGCTTGTAATTTTATTTAAACTTTCAAAACTTAATTTTCCGGCGGCAGTGTCTATGTCCAGTACCGGATCAATAATAACCGCATCACCTGTATTATCGTCATACACTATATAAGTCAGAGTGAAGGTATCAGCGTCGTATTGAGTTTCTATTTTCAACATAATTAACTCCTTGGTTGATATAATCATAATTTAGATAATTGAATACAACCTTGATTAAGATCAAAGATTCTGGTCTTATTAAAGGTAAAATAATTTCAAAAAAGGTGGTTCATATGAGTAATAGAGTTACGGATATTCCAAATCTCGTGCATTGCTGGAAATTTAATAATTTGTACCTCGCTGGTCAACCGGGGGAGGGAGCTTTTAAAGAACTCTCAGAGCGCGGGGTAAAAAAGATCATCAATATAAGATCTAACGGTGAAGCAGATTTTTCAAAAGATAAAGAGAAAGTGGAAGCATTGGGTATGGAGTATCACCATATTCCAGTATTAGAGGATGGAAAATTACAAGAAAAGGCGATAGCTGATATAAGTTCTAAAATAGATGAGTCGGATATTGTTGTTCATTGTGGGAGTGCAAATAGGGTTGCGGGTTGGTTAATTGTTCACTTGGCCAGAAACGGTTACTCTTTTGATCAAGCTGTAAAAATTGCTCAAGACAACGGACTTTCAAGTCCGGGGTTTATTGAGCAAGCTGAAGACATTTTAAATTCTTAAGAACCGCCCCACCAGCGTGGGGCTAACTCTTTAAATAAATTTGATTATAATAATACATGAAAATCTGCAGATGCCCGGCTAGTCTCTTCGAATCTTGCGTACAGCACCAGGATCTTCTGACCATTGTTGCGATGGAATCCCTCATCATCGCGAGAGTATGATTTATCTGGAAGATCGGGTCAAAACTCACTTTTTTAAGCTCTCCTTGTCCGGCGATACACCCTTTTTCACTTTTATATTGTAAATATTCAGCTCTTGGAAAGTATCTTCTGATAACAGGTTCGTAGTTTCGGTGCTCATCTGATTCAATCAGAGCTCTTTCTCCTACTACCTTTGTAAGCTCAGAAAATGAGGTGTTAAGATTTTCGAGATGATTTGATTTTCTCTTGCCATATTTTTTGCGAGAGATTTTTGCTAAATGCCCGAATGCAGCTATTTGAGACACTTCTGCGCAAAGTATGTACTTTCTTGTAACATCTACTGCAACTGTAAC
>CAXRIU010000025.1:0-52704 GCA_964231135.1 Bacteriovoracaceae bacterium | reverse complement strand
TTATTACCGAAGAAATTAAGTGTTACTGCCAGTATCAAAAAGCAGATGAATCTAATCCACTCGCTTGGCATTGTGAAGGTTTGGTGGAATTCAAATTCTAAGTTATTGAAAAGACCACAAAATTTTTGCTCATCTGATATACAGACCCTGTAAAAAAGTAAGCAAGTCTTCGAAATCTCACGTCAAATGGTAGGATTTACGGATGAAAATACTTGTTTCCCTAGCACTCAATTTGCTCGTATTCACTGCCTGTACTGGCGGAGGTGGAAGCGGTGGAGGAGGAAAGAACTCAGCTTCAGATTCTGCGGTTAAGGGGAAAAAGTCAGTAAAAGCAGACTTCAGAGTCATCGGTGATGGCAATCTAATGTCGAAGTTGAAGTTAAAGCTTAGACCAGAGGTCGGGCAGTCATTAATAGTTAGCGAAGAAGTGAGTACGGCTAATCATAGTGATAGTGATTATACATATTATGTTGAAAGAGTGGTGAGTCCTCTCGGTAATGCATCTGAAACTTTTTACTGTGCCTACTCCTCAGTAACCTACCGCCTAACCGTTTTGGAAGTTGAAAAAGCAACGTTTTTAGAGAATTCTATGTCTGTCATGGTTCTCAAAGAACTTATCGATTATGAACTTATCGATCTTAAAGAGGCAATCGATGTTGATTATAAAGAAAAACAATTTAATAAGAATGCAGAATGTAGTGATTTAAATTACCCTGAAGTTGATTACAAAATTTTTACCATAAAAGATGATCAAGCGCTGGCATTTAATTATGAGAACCGAAATTTAACTCATATTGAAACACAGGAACAAATAGACTATTGGCCAGTTGAGAAGAAAGTACTCTTAGAAGGGGAATCTTTCTACGAAAAAACGATTATTGAAAAATTAGATATTAGCGAAATTGTTAGAGAAACTATCAGTGATGATAGCGGTCGCAGCTATGACACCGTGGTAAGATCGCGAAAAACTGGTGATACCTATTCGGGCGAAAGCGAAAAACCTCAAAAAATTAGATATGATTCCAAGTTGAAGGTAGAGTCTAAATACGTATTCAACTCAATTTATCCTTGGCTTGAAAAATATTATGTATGGGAAGAAAGCATCGCTAAAAATAAAATGAACGTCAAAAACAAGACTTCACATAGACTAAGAGAAGTAACCCGGTCTGAAATGATTAATTCAGACAAATATTTAATGGATCGTTTTGGTCTAACAATTGATCAGCTAAAATAGTCTCTTTTTACCTTTCATTGCGAGCATTTTTAAATCTTTTAAAATGTTAGCATGGGGTATTCTATTCAAAATAATCGAGGAGCGAGTCTCACAGAATTTGTGTTGGTTTTTCCAACTCTGATGCTGGGAATTCTTTTCGCCATTGAAATGTCCCTTTTAATGGTAGATCAGCACCTCTTATCTTCTGCGACCCTCGCCTCGGGACAAAATGCCGTGAGAGCGCTTACTGAATTAGGACCTGAAGGGGAAGCAGGTGTGTTATCACTCAATTCACTCAATCGAAAAGATGAACTTGTATGCCAGGGACAAAACTGCTCAGAGGAAGGCTTTCTTCTGTGTAGTGATGCAATTAAAGAGCAAATTAAAAGACGAGCAGCCTTTGTTATGGCCTCAACAGCTCCTAGTGTTGGCTCAGTTTTATCTGAAGTAGGAATTCCTCTACCAAATCTCTCTGCAAGTGTTGATGGAAAGTATAGTAAAAATCTTTTACGAATTATCGAAGGCACACCTGCAGCTTATTTATTTACCACTGTTTCAGACTGTGAAATGCGACCTGAAGGATTAAAAATAACTCTAAGGTATTACCGCTCTGGTAAAACTCCCTATATCTCTAGCATCCTTTATGGGCTTCATGCTTTGAAGAAAATTACAGATTCTAATGATGGTTACCTTGAAACCTCACTGGATGAAAATTATTTCGGGGTTAGAGCGAGTAGTCCGAAGCTTATGCAGGCACGAGATAAAGCTCTTGAACTGATAGATTCATTTGAGCAAATGAATTTTAAAACAAAAGATATGATGAATGTGATTTCAAATCTTCCTGGTGAGTTTGGACCTTTAAAAGATGTCCTCAATAAAACAGAAGCTTTTTCTGATGGACTTGAAGCGGTAGTCAGAAGATCAAGAGAAGGAATTAATAATGCTTATTCACAGGCCAATGATCAAATAAGAGCCCAAGAAGGACTCCTCACCACCATTCTCTACGCGGTACCTGAAAACTTTCAAGTAGTGCCGATGACTAAAACCATGCTGATTGCCTGGCCAAAGATTCAAGTCAATCGAGAGGATATTGGAGAGTTTGGATCTATTTTTCACACACTAAAAGATGAGTGGGCGGATTGGGCAAAGAACTTAGCTGAACTTCGAGGAATTAATGATAATGAAGTAGGAGCTCTTGGGGAGAAATATTTTAATGAGTAAAATTATCTCCAGTCAAAGAGGTGCTTATCTTGTAGAGTTTATCATTATCATTCCCGTTATTTTCTTTTTGGTTTACGGAACTCTTCATCTAAATTCTAAGTCGGAATCAATTATCTATATTCAGCAAGGAATTCAAAATCTACAAAGTGATATTGATGATGATCAAATCACAAGTAGCGATGAAGCCATTAAATCGGGGTTTAAATATGCTCACTTCTCACGAACATTAAAAGAATTTCAAGAAGGACCCGAGCTTAAAGCTGCTGTAAAGCCATTTGAAAAGAAAGGGACTAAGACGATTGATTATCTTGGAAGTGATACTTATAAGACCTTTTTGAAATTACAAAATGGAGTGGCCAATATTATTTTCGATAGTGTCATCTCAAATCTCGCAGAGCAGGGAATATTCTTTGACTCAGTCTCTGAGATGAAATCTGAAGTTTATGAGTATATCGAGGCTGAATCGAAGATGATTTTTGATCAGGAGTTTGTAGACCTATCCAAAGCTGTAAGTGATACCGAATCTGCCATCGTACCGTTAAGGTATTTTGAACAAGCGACTTATGCACCCGAAAGTGGTTATCATCCAAATGAGAAGCATGATAATTTGACGGCACCTGGGATTGTTTATGGTTTTGCTTCCTCAAACGCAAATCATTGGGGAGTTTTTTCAAATCAGTTTTACTCCGGTAGAAAACCCAGAAGTAAATACCGTACTGAAAATTTCGTTCTTGGATTAATTGGAACATTATTTAACACAACAGAAATTCTTTTAAGCCAAGTTGACGATAAGTTTTTAGACGACCTCTATGCTGATAAAGATGAATGGACCCGTAGTGAACTTAAGAATCAGTATAATAATATGACACATGATCAGAAAAAAGAGTTTATAAATCGTTTGAAGAGGGATGGGCAAACTGATAACGCTGATGGCGGAGAGTTAGGGTTTTTGGCCAGAAGACTATTATCAAGCACTGGCCTAAAAAAAGGATATACCCTAAATTGTAGCTTTAATTTTAGAGTGAGTTCAAACTGTATTACAACTTCAATGTATGGAACAATTCTGCCAATTGCCGCGATGATTGTAGTGATTGTTAAAATTATAGGTGCAGGTGGTGCAAGTGTCGGAGATGAAGCTGTTCAGCTTTTTAAACAACAAATCAGACAGACTTTAACAGGTATGGTTACCAATTTAGGAAATCAAATTAAAGATCAATTTGCAGAGAAAATTAAAGAGAGTTTCGATGGAGTAGAAGAAAAGTTAAAAAATAAAATAGAGGGACTCGTTAAAGATAAAGTTTCTGAAATTTTAGAGGAGGTTGAGAATAGTGAAGTTCTTGGTCAAAAACTCTAGCGGTTCGGCGATTTTAACGTTTATTTTCTTTTTACCTATCATTGTCGGCATGCTCGCTTTTAGTCTATATATTGGAAACCGCTCTAAGGATCAGGTTCGAGTTTCTCAGCTCTCTCAGATCGCTGCAGATGCTATGGCCGCCCATAGTTCTCAAGGGCTTAATACTATTGCTGTAAATAATCAGGCGATTGCGGCTAATCTTCAAATACACAATTCTGCTTTAGTTATTTCCTATTATGGTGGGATTGCAAAAGCTTTTGCCTACGGTCTTACTGATTTCGGAAAAGATGTTAAAGCATCATTTGAAAATTTTATGCCAAAGTTTGGTGATGCCATTCAAGAAGATATTTTTGATACTTTTAATGATTATGCCGTCACATTTATTAATAGTGCCTCTGGCGCAACTCTTTACAATCGAAAACTGGTGCAGTTTTGGAATTATGGAGCTACTTCTTCGGGTGCATATATTGCTAATAAAAACTCACCCTCTAGTTTAATTATACCTATGCAAGGAGATGGAGCCAATGCGAGCAAAATCCCTTATTTAAATTTTGGATATGAATATTTAAAAACCTCCACACCTCAAGATGCTATCTGCGCCGTGTCTGCAGCTCCTTATGGAGAAAAAGAGGTTATGGATCTTAAAGCTTCGATGAATATTATAGCTTCTCCTCTAACTAAACATTTTGGAGGAGGAGGATTTGTCAAAACCATGGCCAATTTTGCTGGGACCCTCGATAGTATTTCGCCTGTGAAGTTTTCAGGAACAGAATGTGGGATTGCTTTGAGGTCTCCGTTAAAGAATCTCTTTAACGCAAAGGATTTGATTGGTAGTAATACTCTTTCAAATATCTTAGCTAAATCTATGATTATAAAAACAACCGCAGAATCTTTTTACAGTATCTGGAATAAGCATCCCGATGGCTTTCCTACTTGTAGTGCTAGAAAAACTGCTGCATCTGCACCAATTATGGCCGAAAAAGTTGCTTTTTTAGCTGATGATAGTAATACCCAAGCTTCATTTGAATCCTACTCATTAAAAGAGGCTTGGAATGCTGGTGTGAAAAAGATTCGGTATAGCGAACTAACTCCAGAAGAATGTAGTAAATCAGGTGGAGTTGATAACAGGTGTAATCTTTATTTTGAACTTGGACCTGAGACTCACTTATGCCCGATTTTTTATGAAGCTCGAGGCTCAGGAGAAAGAGTGGTAAGAAAGAATTTTAAAGATGCTTTCTCTGCTATTTCAAAGTACTGCCAACGTACTCGAGGCAGTTTTCCTAATTATTGGATTGATGATGTTAATGTTTTTAATAATGTAACAGGTAACCTCGCTCATATTTGCCGTACATATATTCCTTGGGCAGAAGCTGCTGATAAAAAGCCCGATGCAGGATTTCGCCTTACAAATCTAGCGACTCAAATGACATACTATCTCTCTGATAGCTCTAATCAAAAACAAAAGTATGATATCGATAGAAAGCAAAATAAACGTTCAACCATTGGGTTTACCTATATCCAAAAGTCCGCTTACCCAGCTTTTTTAGAGCACCAGTCTTTTAAAATGGGAGTTGCTGAACCCATACTGAATACCGAAGAATCATTACAAGCGGCAAGTGATCCAAGTCGCTGTCCACTCGTGGTAAAAGGTTTGACGGCAGTTGACGGAGAGGTTTTGAGTAAGTGTCGCGTGAATACAGGCGCAATGCTGGGATACGAGATAGCTCCCACTATTAAAGAAAATCCAAATGCTGTTGATGGACTTGGAAGAATCCTCTCTGGTGGAATCGCAGACACAGGGCAAGATTCAATTTTTAAACGTATGCAATGGGGATTTAGTAAGGCTCGAGTCGTCTATGTAAGGTCTCCCAAGGATCCAGAGCCACCAAGGTTTTTTCAAACTATGTGGCCAGCTTGGAATAACGCTCCAGCGAGAGCTTCGCTCACAGATTTTTTTGGGCCAGAAAGTAGGCTTTATAAAACAGCTTTAGGTTTTGATAAATTATTGGGTAAAAAATAGGCCTCACTCGGATCGCAAGGCCTTATAGAAAAACTATTCAGATTTCATATTGAAGTCAGCAGCATCTGGCCCCGACATAGTATTCACTTGGCTATTTAAACCTTGAGATTTTTTAGCAAAGCTTTTTCCTGTTTCAACAGCTTGTGTGTAAGTTTGAGTGTCACCTGAAAGTGCTGCAGAAATAGATGTGATTTTTGATTTAATTTGAGAACCGAAAGCTCCCATAGTAGCAATTACTCCAACAGCTACTAGTACTAGAATCAGTCCATACTCCGTTAGAGCTTGACCGTTTTCATTTTTCATTAGTTTTGCTAATTTCATCCTTATCTCCTAAATGGCTTTATCTTCTTTTCATGGAAACTCTATCTTTGTGCACTGCAAAATTCAATGAAAAGCCCGAAATAGTGAAAAAATTTCTCATTTTTGAAAATTCCAAATCTCATTATCAGACGTGCTAAAATAAGATAAACCATAGAAATCAGGATGATTTGTGCAAATAAGGCTTCTAGTCTTTTTCCTTATAATAATAGCGTCAGCTCAGGCGGCGACTATTGATATTTTGAAAGGAATCGCTCCTAAAGCCTCAATTTACCCATCAGTCTATGGATTAAACAATCAATATCTCCCGCAATATTCTTTTCAGTGGTCAGGAAAATCAGAAAGCTTAAAAGCTCAATTGGAAAAATCTCTGGAGGATAAATATGATGTTCATTTACAAAAGCTTCCAAAGGGAGAGGTGATAAGCCTTCTTCCTAATAAGGAAACTCTTTGTAAGGAATACAAGAAATGTAATTTAGGATTTGTGGCCCTCATTCAAGAAAGAGTGAATCATACTAAACTCATTAGTTTTGTGAAAGCCTTTGATAAAAGTTGGGCCTCTGTTCAAGATTCCTTTCAATTAAAAAAACTTCTAGAAACTTCCCACAGTAAAAATTTAAATGTTTTCAACACTCAACTTCAGCAGGTGTCTAAAACAGATTTTATTATGGAGGGATTTATGAATACTTCCATTACTGGAGCGAGTTCACTGGGCTTTAATGAAGTCATGCAAAAAATCGATACAAATCTTCAAAAAAAATCTAAACGTTTGGGAAGTATAGAGAAGCAATCATGGGAAGAAGGTGAAACTTTGAGTGCTTTATATCAAACCAAAACAGGTTCGGTATTTGTTTTGGTTCAGAAGGCAGCGATAGGCAGTACAGTTCAGATTCAAAAGACTCACAAACTTGATCAAAAGCAATTTAGTGAATTAGTAAAAAAGAAAAATATTATATTTTAGGAAGAACTATGAGTTTGGTAGAAAAATTTAAAGCATCACCATTTTATCGCTATGAGGCAGTGATTATCATTTTGGCGGTATTATTAGGAAGTATTGGAGCTGCGATTCAACATGCGAATAAAGTAGCTTTAGAGGAAAGAATAAGAGAGCAGTTCCAAACTGTAGCCGTTTTAACGGTAAATAAAAACCTAGAAGCTTCTACAATTCTAAAGCCTGAACATCTTGATGTCGTTCAGGTTCTTCGTTCTTCTCTAACTCCAAATATGATGACAGCTGATCTTTCAACTAAAGCACTGGATAAAGCTCTAAAAATCGCTATGCTTCCCGGAGACCCTATAATGTTTTCATCTCTTGAGGGAGGGTTAACTAAAGGAACTATGTCAGAAAAGATTCCCATGGGTAAAAGACTTTTTGTCCTAATGATTTCTGATCCTTTAACTTCCACAGGTTTTATTCACCCAGGTGATAAAGTAGATATCTTGGCGCAAATGGATTTTCCTGGAAAAGGAAATACGACATTTACAATCTTAGAAAATATTAAACTGATCGCAGTTGGTAAAGATATCGATCAGAAAAAAGGCTCAGAGGGAACTAAGGTTAGTTTTTTTGTCACTCCAGAAGAAATGGAGCGACTAAGATTTGCTCAAAGAGAAGGAAAGTTTTTTATCTCACTTAGAAATCCGCTTGATCAAGAAAAGGGACAAGTCAGTAAGGGAGTTAATATGGATACCTTCTTATTAATGGATAGAGTTTATGAGTCAGCTGAGCAGAAAGTAAAAATTAAGAGTAGAAATGAAAAGAAAAAGAAATGATAGCGGCCAAGCTTTAGTTGAGTACGTATTAATTGCCACGATGACAGTCGTTACAGCGGTAGGGGTTATGAAGTTAATAGGTGCTGATGTGGGGTTTGTGAATCAAGTGGCAGCGCTATTTGAAGGCAAGTTGAGTTTGTTTTCATTTGTATTATCTCTACCTTACTAAAGGATAAAGTTTGCAAGAATTAGGAAAGATTAGCTGGAAAGATAAAAGAAAAGATAAGGTTTTAACTTTAAAAGAGGGCAAATACCTTATTGGAAACTCTGAGTACTGCAATGTTTTTTTAGATGATGAAACAGATAATCCAGAGATCACTGCAACAGTTCAAGTGAGTAAAGAAACTCTTGTTTTTAAAGTTATAGGCTCAGAATTAAAGGTGCGTTACGACGGCGAAGTGATGGCGCCAGGAGAAGAGCTCGAAGTCGGCCTTCGCGCAGAAATTGTAATTGGTAAATATAGAATTAAAATAGAGCGTGTATTTGAATCTATTGAAGATAATGAACCTGTAAAACAACTTGACTGGGAAACTGGAAAACCTGGTACGCTTAGGCTATTTGTGGCCAGAAAACTTTTGGATGGACTTAAGCTTGAAGGGATAAATCTAGATCAGCTCGACTCAGAAAAAGTTCGGGGGCAAATTAAAGGAAAGTTAAAAGAAGTAATTGCTGGGATAAATTTTGATCCAAAAACAGAAGGTATCACAAAACTTGAATTAGAAAATGATGTTTTTGATGATGTCATAGGGCTTGGGCCATTAGAAAAACTTTTAGTTGACCCCGATATTACTGAAATAATGATTAATCGCTACGATCAAGTTTACATCGAGAAAAAAGGTAAATTAACTCTTTCTGATGTGAAGTTTAGTTCCGAGAGAAGCTTATTATTTGTTATTGAAAGAATTGTCTCTTCTGTTGGAAGAAGAGTGGATAATTCTTCTCCTATTGTCGATGCTCGTCTGATGGATGGATCAAGGGTGAATGCGGTTATTCAGCCTATTTCTTTACAAGGTGCTTGTTTAACCATTAGGCGATTTTCAACCACTCCAATTTCGATAGATCAACTCATAGAATGGAAATCCATCACTCCACTTATAAGAGATTTATTTCAGCTTTTTGTAGAAAGTAAATTTAATATCGTCGTAAGTGGAGGAACTGGCTCTGGAAAAACGACTCTATTAAATGCTCTAAGCTCTTTTATTGGTGAAGATGAAAGGATTATTACTATAGAAGATGCAGCTGAGCTTCAAATTCAACAGCAACATTTAATTAGTATGGAGACTCGCCCCGCTAATATTGAGGGAAAAGGTGAAATCTCTATACGCGATCTTGTAAAAAATAGTCTTCGTATGAGACCAGATAGGATCGTCGTTGGTGAGTGTAGGGGAGGAGAGGCGCTTGATATGCTTCAAGCAATGAATACAGGTCACGATGGATCTCTCACTACTGGACACGCAAATAACCCCGACGATATGTTAAGGCGTCTAGAGACGATGGTATTAATGGCGGGAGTTGATTTTCCTCTACGTGCAATCAGGGAGCAAATTTCTTCAGCGGTTCAAATTATTATCCAGCAATCAAGATTAAAAACAGGTAGAAGACTAGTAACAGAAATTGTTTGGATTAAAGATTTAGACCGTGAAACTATTAGTTATGAAACTTATCCTTTGATTAAGTTTAGAAAAAAAGAAGGTACTGATCAGGGAGACTTTGAGGTTTTTCATGAAAATCTAAAAGACCTTGCGAAATATTTTGAAATTGAAAATGGAATGAAAAGGGTGCTTGATGCTAACGCTTGATTCACATTTTTATATTTATTTATCAAAAGTACTACTCACTGTTAGTGTTGCATTGTTGGCGATTGCCTATAAAAAGCAGGTTTTAAAAAAAATTGAGGAACTAAATGCTCCTGAGTCTGATGAAGTGCCCGCAATTCTGTCACCAAAAGAGATTCGTATTAAGTCCTCTATGATTTGTGGAGGAATATTTTTCGTTTTGTTTTTCTTTGGTATACCTTTTCTCGTGTCTCTTTTACTTGCTTCCATTGGGATGATTTTTATTCCTAAATATTTACAGTTAAATGCACAAGATAAACTTTATAAAGATTTTGACGATTGCCTTGCTGACTCCTTACAAGGTTTAGCTTCAAGTTTAGAGTCCGGTCTTACCTTGCAAAAAGCTCTTGCGGTTGCTGTGGAAAGTGCTCCAGCCCCATTTGCCTTTCAGGCGAAACGAGCGCTATTTGAATATAAGCTTGGAACAGAAATAGATCAGTGTTTATTAAATATATCAGAACGAGTGCCCACTGGTTCTTGTAAGATGAGTTTCGGGGCCATTATTATCGGAAGAAAACTGGGTGGGCCACTTCCAACTATTTTAAAACGTATTGCCATGATCATCAGAGAAAGAGCTAGAGTAGAAGGAAGGCTTAGGGCCTTGACAGCTCAAGGGCGAGGACAGGGAATGCTTGTATGCTCTCTCCCAATTGCTGTTATTGTAGGGACAGCTATTTTATCTCCAGCTAAATTTGAAATGCTCACTACAAATATAATGGGGCAGCTTCTTTTATTTACAGTTATTGGATTAGAGGTAGTCGGTATTTATGTCACACTCAAAACTCTGAAGATGGAGATATAGGTGGAGCCAAATTATATCAATACATACTTCTCTTTTATCCCTGCATATATGCCAGCTTTAAGTTATGTATTCCAATTTCTCTCTACATTTTTACTGATTTTTGGAATCGCAAAAATTGTTTATTCAACCTATAAAACTCATTCATACTTATACAATGTAGAAGATAAGAACCAGGTCTACGATAATTGGGTCGAAGCACTCCTTCCTATGGCACGAAAACTCGAACTAAGATCTTATAGGCAAAATGTCGCTCTTAATTTATCTCGTTCCGGTTGGAGACCTGAGTGGGGGATTGATCATTTTATTGCGGCTCAACTATTACATTTTCTTCTCGCATTTACGGTCTTATTTTTGGTGCTCTCTATCCTTCTTGGCTTCACCATATTTTTACCTCTTTTTATGAGTATCATTATAGGGATTTATCCAAGCATAAATCTTAGAACCAGAGCTGATAAACGAACTCAAAAAATTAACCGTGAACTTGGTGGCTTTATTGAGTACCTATCTCTCGCCATATCGGCTGGGCTAGATTTTAAGGGAGCGCTTCAAGAAGCCTGTGATAATTATGAAGAAGGTCCAATTAAAGACGAATTCAGCTTAGTAAACAAAAGTATTAGACTAGGAAAAAGTAGGGCTGAAGCACTTAGGGACTTAAAAGATCGCTTACAACTTCCTTCTATGACATTATTTATTGAGACTTTAGTCCAAAGTATGGAGCAGGGAGCCTCTATCGTCGATATTCTGCATTCTATCGCATCCAATTTGAACACCAAACGCTTTCAGTCTGCCGAAGAAGAGGCTGGAAAAATCTCTATCAAGATGATGGTTCCGCTGGTTGTATTCATTTTACCTGCCGTGATGCTCGTTCTTATGGGGCCTATGATCTTAGAATATGTCTTAGTGGCCAATTAATGCTGAAATTTTTTCAATTTACCTTTTGTGCAATGCACAAGCTTGATACACTCTTATAGTATATTATTAAAAACAAGGGTTTATCGTGAATTATCAGGCACTTATAAAGTTTAAAGGTGAGAAGAAGCTTCGAAAATTAGCACTTCCTCTTAATATTGGGGCAGGACCAAGTGCAAATATTCTCATCAATTCAGCTGAATTTACTAATAACTCACTATATCTGACGGCCGGTAGAGATTCTGCAGTTTTGTTAGATGAATCTGGAAAATTATTGAGTTTAGACATATTAAAAAAGCACGGAATCCAGGTGCTCGGAGTGGTCGAGAAAAGTAGGGACAACCTACTGAATCGTCTGATGGCCATGGAAAAGCAAGCGCTCTCAAATTTAAGTGAGAGTGTTAAGGATTTTCTTTTTTTAGGCGGTAGTTCAAAGACCAGGTATATAAGCTACGGCGCTCTATTGGTGGTAGCGATGGTGGCCACTTCTCTTGGAACAAATACGAATACCGTAAAGGTCACTGAAAACCTAAGCGGCTTGGTTCACCCAATTAATTTGTCTATTGTTGATAATGCAATTTATGGAAACTTTGGAAGATTTACTACAAATCCTGATGGTGTGAATTACGAGTTCACTGTTGAAGATAAAGTTCCTGGAAAGTTAAGTTTTATGACTGCAGGGCTAGACCTTAAAGGTGAGTTAATAATTGAGCTCAACGGTAGCGAAATCTATCAATCGAAAATAAAAGAAAACTGTATTGATAGTGGTTGCTCAAAATTAGTTCGAATCGATAGCGATAAGTTTAATGTTGGAAGCAACACTTTAAAGTTTATTCATAAAGCTCCTTTTTCAAGCTATTTAGTAGGCAAAGTCAAAATCGAACAACTAAAAGAAGTCGATGGTGCCCTAAAAAACAGAATACAAATGTACTTAACTGAAGCTGAATCCCTTTATGAACAAAGAGGGTTGGGAATCGTAAATCTTCTTAAGAGTAAAAATTTAATCTCAAAAATTGAGAAAATTGGGAAAGACTTTTACCTGTCAACGGAAACACTTGATAAGGCAAGGTCTATCTCATTTAGAGTTGCCGAGTCAGAAGAGCAGTTTATTTCTGAGTTTTGGTTTACGATAGATCAAAAAATTAGCTTAGGTAAATACCGTTCAGCACTTGAGGACCTTGAGGAAATGTCAAAGCATTTTCCTGATGTTACCTCTGAGGTTGGAGGTAAAGTGATTCAATATACAAAAAGAGTTGAGAGTTTTCTATGAGCACTATAAATCAATTTAGCCTCTTCAATTTAACTCAGAATGAATTAGTAAAAAAACTTACCCTTGGAGAGATCTTTCAGGTTAAAAATGGGGTAAAGCTAAGAGCTCTTGATATGGATGGAAAGATTTTTGTTGAATCTGAATCTCGTGACAACGTTGTTGTTTTAAAAGATAAAGTAGTGATCGAGATGGCTCAAGGCCAAACGGGCGACGAAATTACAATTGATAATGAAAGATTTGTTCTTTTAAAAGAAGGACAGGTTTATATCAATGAAAAACCACTTGATATGACAAAATTAGCAGAGGCTCATCAATTATCTGAAAATGCTCTCCGTTTAATAGAAGAAGATTTTGAAAATAGACCGCTGAATAAATTAAAATTAGTCGTGTCTAATTCGGGCCAAGAAGCAAAGGCCATCGTTGGTAAAAATAATTATAAGAGTCTAAAAATAGCGGGTGGAATACTCGCCGGTTTTGCAATACTTATTACAGGGTTAATGCTTATTCCTGAACCAGCTCAAAATTTAGCTGAAGCAAATGTAAAAATAGAAAAGTCCGACAGCTCTCAAGTTGAAGTTTTAGCGGCCACTAAACCAATTGAGATGAAATCAAAATTGGTCGCGGAAAATGACCTTAAAACAGAACTAGAGGCTGCCAAAGAAATAGCAAAGACTTGGACAGAAAAGTTTGAACAAGCAGCTAAGAGTCGCAATGAAGTAGAAAAATTTGATATTTATTCCTCCTTAATAGAGAGTGGTAAATCCCAAAAGGACTTGTGGCAAGCTTATCCTGACTCAGATAAAATAGAAAAATATTTCCAAATTAGAATTAATAAACTTCTTAAAATGATGACCAGTGAGAAAGTTGAAGATGCAACGAGAAGAGAAAGCCTTGAGGCATTATTGGCCAAAAAAGACCTTCTATCTGTAACGGACATTAAAAAGATTTCTAGTTACGAGTACACTCTTTCTCAGAAAGTGAAAAGATCTTGGGTTAAAGCAGCTTTTGATCCGGCTGCCGTGAGAAGGGAGCTTATTGGGATCTCTAACTTATTACCTGAAGAGCATAAATTAAAAGCTGAAATTAATGAAAAACTAGAGGCTCTTTAAAAGAGCCTCTGTATATTTAGTGATAAAACTTCTTCGTTAAAATTTCTCGATAAAGTGTCATTTTGATCAGATAGCTTGGTTGAGCGTCTTAGGCCGTAAGAACCATGAAGTAGGGTATTTCCTTTACCATCTAAATTTGCATTGAAGCCAAGACTTAATGAAAGTCCAAAGAGAGTCTCTTGATCTTTTTGAACATTAATATTATCTAGGTGAGCTCTATATGAAATTTCCCAGCGCAATTTATTGATTTCATTTGATAGGTTTCTCGCTCCTACTTCAAGAGATTCTGCTGATAGATCACGATCACTTTTATATTGTGAAATTGCTATTAGCGAATAGAAACCTTTCTTACCTTTAGCGTATTCTATGTAGGGACCATTTAAATTTGAAGAATTAATGGACCTTTGTTTTACACCAAAGGCTATAATTGAATCACTTTCGTCTGTCTTATTAGACTCTTGAGTTATAGAGCTAATATACTCCTGCATAAGTTTAGCCTCTTTTCTCTCATCTTCTTGTTCAATTTGTTTTTTAAAATTTGTTAGTAGAGGTGAAACCCATTTTTGTGGTTTATCAACTTCTACTGAAAAGTACCTGACAGATGATGCGTCCACTCTTTGTTTTGATCTTGAATAGCGATAGATCCCACAGTTTGTTACAAACTGACTTGTATGAGGTTTACAATCTACAATGAGAGCTTGTTCTTTAGCTTTGACCTCTAAGTCTCTTTGGATTGGCTTGATCATTTGAGAGATGTTTTGAGGAATTTGTATTTTTCTATTTTTAAAATCTTTTTCCGCAGGTGGATGAGCTGTTGCAAAAAGTTCGCGGTCTATTGAGCCATTCATTGAATAATTTTCTTCTGTGAGGTTTTTGAATTCCTTATAAAAGCTGTCTCTCGCAAAGTTAACTGTAGAGTCTTCAGTGAAGTAGACCTCAACATCGGCAAAGGTGTTAAATGAAACTGCAAATAATATTAAAAAAAGTTTTTTCATAATTTAATCCCAAATACTAAATTCGATTCCCTCTGTTGCTGTTTGGTCTAATTTTGAGAACTCACCAGGAATAATCCTAGCTTCTTTAGCCGCAGAGAACAGGGTGGCCTGCTCCTCAGGTGTTTGAGCTAGCTTCACGGTCATTAAAACCATGACGTTTTCTTCCTCATTTATAATTTTTCTATTTTTAAATATTTCACCTAGGATCGGAATATCCCCTAAGAGAGGAATCTTATCTACAGTCTTAGATTGAGTGTTTCGTTTAAAGCCAGATAAAAGAATTGAGTATCCGTTTTGCACTGTAACTTTAGTCGTCGATTTAGACTTTGATTTTTCTGGAGCGTTGTCACTAGTCAGAGAATAGGTTGAATCTTCCACTTCGATTGCCACGTCAATTTGTCCAATTCTATCAACCTGAGGAAGCACATTTAATAGTATCCCTGAAGGAATATTGATGAAATTATTTAAAACGGCACCAGAATTGTTAGTCGTTTGAGTTTGAACAAAATTTTCTTTTCCTGAATGAAAGGTAGCCTGCTCTCCACTTCTAACAACTATTCTTGGATTGGCCAACACTTTTGTGTTCTCTACTGTTTTGACCATTTTAAGAACATGGCTAAATGGACCTAATGTCCAGGAGTAAGAGTCAGACGAACCATTTCCATCTTTTTCACTTGAGTAGGTGTAGGTGGCAAGGCTACTACCATCCGATCCTTTAAGGCCTAGCTCTAAGTTTTTATCATTTGTATAGCTCAATACAAGTACGTCAATACTTACAGCTGGTCCAGCTCTTCCTGGAGAGTTTGCTACACCATCTCTGATACTTGGGATGAGAAGTTTTGCTATACCAAATGCCTTGGCGTGATCTAAGTCGTTGCGTTTAGTCCCTTCTAAGTATATTAGTCGTCCGTATTTTCTTACTTGATAATATCCAAAACCATTGTCTTCTAAAACAGAGTTGGCCACGTTTACCGCTGAACTACTATTTCTATATTGGCGTTTTGTATTGTCCTTGAAATAGGCACCTTGTACTTTCAATATCCTTGATAATGTGATTCCATCTTCTCTTCTGTTGACGTCTCCATGAAGAATATAAATCCCATCTTTTTCTTCTACTTTGATTCCTTGAATTCTACCTATTTTCGCTAGTGCTGATTTTAAAGTTATATTGCTGATCCCAACATAGAGGTGATAGGTTAGTCGTTTACCACCGCGAAGGAAAATATCAAGTTCAGTCTTTCCTTGTTTAAGTCCTTTCACTTTTAATACTGATTTCTCTTTGCCTTCTTTAACGGAAACAATATTGGCATCACCAACAAGAACTTCGACAACATCTTTATCAAATTCGATATTCTTTTCTTTTTTTAACTCTAGATTGATTTCGTTGGCAAATAGATTGAGCACAGAAAACATTGAGAGTCCTAAGAGGACCTTTTTGTAGATAGACATGAATTCTCCTTTGAGAATATTTTATCTATCTTCTAAATTATCTTCAACAATTTCCCATGTGTGATCGGCAAGGAGTTTTACCTGCGCAACGAAGCTCTCAAAGGGCATCGAGCCACCCCATTCTTTTGGTCCAACGAGAGATAGAACTTTTTTTCCGGCTTTCTGATATAAATAATATGTGTGGCCGATATCAGGTTTAAAACGCATTTCAGATTCATAGATTTCAAAAGAAATTTCAGCACGTCTTTTTAGTTTACTAGCTTGATCAGCTAAAACTTTCATTTGATCATAGATTTGCTGCATATGCATTTCGGTTTGTTCTTTCATCGCCTTCATAGCGTTACCTTTGATAACGCCTTCTTGAGTTGGAACGATTGAGAACCCACCAATAGAATGAGCATACTCTAGTAATCCAGGAAGGTCAGCGGTTTTATCCTTCATCTTCTCAAGGTCAATTTGTGATACATCTATCGGTTTAGGCTTTTTCATGAAGTTATATTATACTTTATTTAGGGGCGTTTGAATATGTTAATAAAACCTGTACAACTATTTAGATTTATCACTTTAGCTATAGTTTTATTTGTTGGTTTCCAATTATTAAGCTTAGTTAAACTAAAACAAAGCGAAAGTCGCGACGGCCACACTGTATTTGAGATTTCCCGCCAACAATTTTTGCTACACAGAATATTTAGTGACCTAGAAAAATTTAAACAAAATCCATCAGATGAAAATTTAATTATACTCAATTCAAAATTAGCTCTATTTAAAGATACTCAGCGCAATATTGTTAAGAGTAGTCATCTGGTAGACTCCGAAAACTCGGCTATTGAAGGCAATTTTAATGATCAGGTTTTAGAATTTATTAACGAAACAGAAAGATTAAAATCTCCGCTATTCAATATAAGTGAAGAATACAGAACTCTGGTACTAGATGTACTTCCTAATTCTTTTTACAGGTACCTGAATGGGGTTTTTTTGCAAAACGAAATGAAGGCTAGCAAAATTGAGAATAAAGTTTTTGCTTTAATTGTTTCGTTACTCGCATTGGCGCTACAATCATTCCTTCTTTTTTATTTTGAACGAGAAATAAGACTCTAGTTTCTTTTTGCCACTGGTAAAATGCACCGTGCGATGCGTCTTCTGCCAGTAATTACATTCATATTTTTGGCATCTCATTTGCTCCTTTAAATCTAAATCAAAGTCAAGAAGACATGATACGGAGGAAAAAATGAAAATATTTTTAAGTGTTGCTATGTTATTTGGAATGTTAACTCTATCTCAATCTGCTGAGGCCGCGCAATGTACTGTTGACCTAGAAAACGGAAGAGGAGTAACTGTAGATACTTTTAGAGGTTATGGTTACGATAGGTATGATGCTTGTAGGGAAGCTAAACAAGATTGTAGAAGAGCAATTAGATCAGGTTATTATAGAGCAAGAATTCTAAACTGCGTAGAAAGAACAAGACATAACCGTCCAGGGCGTGGGGGAAGAATAGTACATCAATCTTGTACTTCAAATTTAGTTGGACCTAGAGGGCACAGAACAATTCAAACATTTATTGGTCATGCTTCAGGGCCGAGAGGAACTGGTGTGAAAGCTCAAGCATGTCAAAGAGCACTTAGACAATGCCAAGCATTTCAGGCAAGAACTGGAAGATATAGAGCACAATGCCAAGTTGAAAGACATATCGGAATTGGTGGTATTTTTTAAAACTTGCTTTTCTGGCTAAGAACTTAATATTTCGGCCTCTTTTTTAAAGAGGCCTTTTTTAATTGTTTAGAGTTGAACATGATTGTAGAATACTGGCTCATGAAAGAAATCTTAGATGCCAGTATTTTAGTTATTGATGACTCAGAGTTTTCTAGGGCATTGTTAAAAACTGCCTTGGAGAAAATTGGTTTCCGAAATGTTCGCTATATTGGATCGTCTATCGAAGGGTGGGAGTTAATTGCTAACAACCATGTAGAAGGCAATCCATACGATCTAGTGATTACTGACTTAAATATGCCAGATCTTGATGGCATTGATTTGATCCAAAAAGTAAAAGAAGACCCGATAAGCGAAAATCAAAAAATAATAGTAGTTTCAGGTGATGCTGATTTGGGAATTAAAATGGTGTGTAAAGCTTTGGGGGTTTTAGCTTATTTTACGAAACCGATAAAGACTGAGAGCTTGAAGGAAATCCTCTTCGCCATTTTTGAAGGCAAAGAGGAAATCCCTGAGGTTGAAGATTTAATTTAAATTATTATCGTTTGATGGAACTTCAGTTTCTGGCTTTTTTACTTTAAACATTCCATTCGCTTTACTTAGGTGTTCAGAGCTTATCTCTCCCAAAAATTCAGGAAGATCAACACCTGACTGCTTTGCCAGTTCATGTACTGGAGGGAGGGACTTAATTAATCCGCTTAAGAAGTTAGATGTAGCATTAGATCCGTCTTTTCCAGCTCCACCTTCCCATACAGTGATTTTATCAATTTTAAGATTTTGAATTGCTTTAACCTGTTGTTCTACAAGTCCAGGTAGCTGCTCCACAAGTAGTAGAGTAGGAGCAAGTCCTTTATCTTCTCCAACACTTGAGAGTAGGTTTCGGTAACCTTCGGCTTTTGCGTCCAGTACTTTTCTCACACCTTCCGCTTCAGCTTCAAATCTCGCAATAATAGCATCAGCCTCACCTCGAGCAATTCTTCTTTGTCTTTCGGCTTCAGCTTCTGCTTCGATTTCAATTTTCTTTTTATTTACTTCCTCTTGAGCAAGTTCATCTTTTTCAAGTCTTGCAATCTGCACCGCTTTCTCGGCTTCAAAAACATCTTTTTGAGCATTGGCCAGTGCAACTTCCCCGCGTCGTTTTGCTTCGGCTTTCTTCTCATTCAGGTTCGCATCGTATTGAGCAATATTTGCTTGAGCTTCATTTTCACCTTTAACTGATTCTGCTTCTTGAGCGGCAATGAAGACTCTTTCTTCTTTTTTCGCTTCAGCTTTTCCTTGCTCAGTAATCGCACGTTCTTTAGCCTGTGCAACTTCTTGTTCTCTTTGTGCAGCAGCTTCTCCGGTGATCCCTTCAGCTTCGTATTTTGAGACGGCGATTCTTTTATCTCTTTCGGCTTGCTTTTGGCCCGCAGCTGATTTTGCTGACTGTTCAGCGACTTGAACTTCTTTGGCCCTAATTGCAGTAGCCTCTCCGATAGCTCCGTCTTTTTCCTGTTCAGCAACTTCAACTCTTGCTTTATTGATTGCTTCTGCCGCTGCTTTTTTCCCAATGGCTTCGATATAACCTGACTCATCGGTAATATCTCTAATATTAACGTTGATAACATCAAGTCCGATTTTGTTAAGTTCTACGTTAACGTTGGTATTAACTAAGTGAAGAAATTTTTCTCTATCTTGGTTGATTTCCTCTATCGCGAGAGTTGCGATAACTAATCTCATTTGTCCTAAGATAATATCTTGAGCTTGATTTGAGATTTCACCAATACTTAAACCAAGAAGTCTTTCCGCCGCATTAGTCATAATATTGGCTTTAGTTGAAATACCTACGGTAAAAGTAGAAGGAACGTTAACTCTAATATTTTTAAGTGATAGAGCTGAACGTAAGTCAATTTCAATTGTGATGGGCTCTAATGAAAGATAAGTATAGTCTTGGAAAAGAGGAATGATAAATGCTCCACCACCGTGAACACAGTGTGCTGAGGCTCCCCCTGAAACTTTACCAAATACAACTAAGATTTGGTTAGATGGACATCTTTTATATTGTTTTGATAAAAAGATGGCGATAAAGAGCAATATCCCCACGAAGGCGATAATGATCATTGAAGTAAAACTACCTGCTAAAAACATTTCTTTCTCCTATACTTTTAAAACGTGCAGGGTTCCTGCATCATCAACTTTTTCAACTCTAACTGTGGTGAACGATTCAATCTTCTCTCCAAGTGACATGGCCTGAAGAATTTGTTGTTTGCCACCAATTGTGATTTCTATTTGTCCAATACCTTCTCCAAGAGCCGGGATTGTGGTGTAAGTTCTTCCAGTCTTTCCAATCGCTTCTTTTACATCAATCACAGTAGAAGCGTTTAGACCCTTTACTTTAAAAGTGAAGTAGGCGCTGATAAACATGAAAATAAATCCAATTCCAATCGCCGCACCCATGGCCGGTATCGCTTCGAGATTCCACTCATGTCTTGCAGCCAATCCTGTCCAGCCTGCACCCATGAAAAATGCAAGTACCGATTGAATTGAAATGAGAGAAAATGTTGTCCCTCCATCCATATCAACACCGCTATCAATCTCTGTAAGATCTCCATCTACATCCATGTCACCACCACTAACCAGTAGCATGATCATTTTTACTAAAAAAAGTAGTGTTCCTCCGAACGCCATAGTCCCATAGACTGGATTTGAAACCAGAATCTCTTGCATATAAATCTCCTCATTTGCACCTAATTATTTCAGCTCAATAAAACACGGTAAAGAGAAACATACCTGACTAAACTTGTCTTTTTACAATGGAAATCAAGGCTTTATAAGAATGTCGAAACTCTTTGATTTGATGGGTTTTGAAGTTTTTTTGAGATGAAAAATGAATAGCGTTAAATACAACTCCAAGCTGTGCCGCTAAAATTCTCACTTTATTTTCTCCGGCTAGATTATCATGGATTGGTACAACCATGGCAGGAGGAGCGTAGGAGTGTTCTCCAAAGTAGAGAACTTTAAGTAGGGCATGAGCTTTCTTGTATTTATAGTCAACTTCATCTGAGAAGTTACTAAAACGAGGTTCATGTTCGCTTATAATTTGATTGAGTTCATCTTTTTGAGAATCAGTTAGGTCAAAATCCTCTTCCAAGATTTTACCTTTTTTCATTAATTGATTTAAAAAATAAATAATAATAATAATGATTCCAATTAAAATTGCCATCCGCTTTAGCCAATTCTTTAATTTGATATTCCTTTGAATTTGCTCTCTTTCAAGTTTTTGAAGTTCCTTTTGACGCTCTTTTCTGATGTTCACTTCACTGTTTATTTCATTTGCAAGATCTTCTAGCTTTTTCGTTTCGAGTTTTAGATCACCATCCGGATTGTGTTTAGACATAGCTACTTTAAAGAGATCTTTCTTTTGATCGAGGAGTAGTTGATATTTCTCTTTGTCAGTGTCAAAACTAAAGTCTCTTTGTTCTAGTGTCTCCATTTTTTGAGATATTTCACTTAGTTGATCTAGGATAGATTGATCTTCGAGCTTTAGATCAGGAATCTTCTGTAATTGATTCTTAATTTCAGAGTCCATCTCAGAATTCAAGAATTCCAGCATTTTTTTATGGCCATGATTCTTGTTTTGAACGGGTTTTACCAAAGTCTCCACAAGTTTTGAAAAAAGCGATTTTTCATCTTCAATAATATAATCAGTAAGGCAAAAGAGTGTCGTAAATATAATTATGGACGGCATGACTGATTTGAATTGAGAAGGCGTAAATTTAAAGTTTTGCTTCAGAATTCTTTTCCAATACCAATTATTCAAAAAGGCCATATTAAGAAAAAACAGCATGAAAAAAAATAATGCGATGACATATGAAAAGATAGTTTTCACTGTAAAAAAAGCAGTGAAAGATATAAGGTAGACAAATAGACCCAGAATCCACATTCCCCAATATCGATAGGTTGTTATAAAAACTAAAAAGGCTATGGGAGTAGAGACTCTAGCTAGTATATCAAGCTTTGCATTCAATAAAAATTTAATTCCTGCGACATATAATATAATAATGACCACTTTTATCAGTATGTTCTTGAGCTTGTTATTATTAACCATTTCAGCATATTCAAATTCTGAGAGAGATTCACTCTGGATGATATTGTCATGTTGAATTTCAAATCCTGCATAGTTATTAAAAATATCTAGATCAGAGTATTTGATAGGGGAACTATATATTTGAGAAAAATTGCGGTCTGATTTTTGCCATATTAAGTGGGTGGTAAGCAGACTCATAATGAAATTGAAAACAAAGAATGCAACAAATTTAGAATGTTCAATGCTCAATACACTTGTCATCGCAATTGCAGTGTATAGCGCATAGAAAAATTTAATTTTGGCATCATTTTTCAATTTGGAAGCTCTCCTTTAAAACATAATCATAATTGTAACGAGAATCCATATGAATAAAACTTAGTTTGATTCCGTTTGTACGGCAGATCTCTTTAATTGTTAAAATTTCTTGGTCAAGTTTTTTTTCAAGGTTGGAAAGCCAGATTTTTTCTTCAGAAGAAGTATTCTTCATGAAATTTTTAAAGCCATAAACCATGACAAGGTGAATGCTGTATCCACGGCGTCTTTGATCACACAGTTGCTTGATGTAATAGTCAAGTACACCACCTGGAACTAATCCACAAAAGAAGAACAGGTTGCTTTCTTTTGGGAGGTGAAAATAGATTTTCTTAAATAAAAGATTTATTTCGTGACTACTGAATGATTTTCTAGTGTAGGCAATCGAGTTTTCAACTGTATTGGTATCGAGGTTTGCGAGGAATAATTCAAGAGCATTGAGATGTGCCTGCCCAGTTTTGGACTGAATAAACTTTTGGCTGGAGAAAAAGCCGATATCATTATTTCCCTTTGATAAGGTATGAAATAAAGAAAGAATTGCGTCTTTTGAATACTCTAGAGAACTAAACTTTCCTTCGCCATAATGAAGTCTCTTATCATCTAATAGAACTGCATATACTGAAGCATTAATATTGCTTTCAAATTCGTTAACAATAATTTGATCAGACTTTAGAGAGAGCTTCCAGTTTATCCTGTTTAAGCTATCTCCTTCTCGATATTCTCTCGTTGAAAAAAAATTAACATTGTTTCCTTTTATATGCGTGTCGAACAGCCCAAATTCGGGACTAGCAAGGTCGGGAAAAACTTTTGGTTTTTTCGTTGGGTAGACCAATGGATAAACTTTTATCTCCTTGGCCGTATTATCTTCTATTAGAACCCGATTTAATCCAATACCATCAGTGTAGGAGATTACCGATGGTCCAACATTTTTAATTCCCATCCCGTTATTCATCTTTTGACTGACTATTTTTGAAATCTTCTTGTTCGGAGGAAGGGATTCGATGAAATTTGTGATAATTTTTTTTGAAAAATTTGTTTCATTTTTAGTGAAAATTAAAAAATTTGAAAGGGTAGAGTTCGAAGGATTTTTAAATTTAAATGAAATGTTTTCATTAGAGTTTTCTTTTGATTTCTCAGGTGTTTCGAGATCAAATTTAAAGCCTTGGATAGATTTTTGTACTTGATATTTTTGATACCAATACACAGCAAGTAGCGGGATAAATACTTTTAAGAATTGAAGGCTTATAATACTTGCAGAGCCGATTAAAAATAAGCTCACGATAAATATTGGTTTAGGAAAAAAGAACTTTGTATTAACTATAAATAGATATTGAAGTTTAAACCCAGTCAACCTGAAAGGATAATCACTCCAACTATCTAGTCTGCTTTTTTTCATAGCTTAGGAGCTCGAACCTTCTTCAAGATATCCTTTATGATCTCTTGTGTTGACTGTCCTTCGAACAAGGCATCTTCCGTAAGAATAATTCGGTGATTCATCACTGGAATAGCTAAGTGAAAAATATCAGCTGGAATAACATGGCTTCTCCCTTTTATTAAGGCGTAAGCTTGGGCAAGTCTAGTGTAAGCTAAAGTGGCCCTTGGTGAAATTCCATGTTTAAGTTGTGGATGTTTTCTGGAGAGTTCTGCAATTCCAATTATGTAATCCAATATACTTTCGTCTATTTTGACTTTTTTAGTAAGGCGGCTAAGTAAAGCGAGTTCTTCAATATTTATAATTGGCTTTACTTCACTGAGTGGATTTCCTTCTATTTGAGAGAGGATCATTGCCTTTTCACGCACAGGATTTAGAAAACCTAAAGAGGTTCGAATGGTGAAACGGTCTAACTGCGCTTCAGGTAAAGGAAAAGTGCCGTGTTGCTCTATCGGATTTTGCGTCGCCAAGACGAAAAATGCAGGAGACAACTCAGTTGTTCTATTCTCGACAGTAATTTGTTTTTCGGCCATTGATTCTAAAAGTGCAGCTTGAGTTCTTGGTGTTGCTCTATTTATTTCATCCGCTAAAAAGAAATCTGAAAAAAGTGGTCCTTTTTTAAAAAAGAATTTCTTGGATTCTTGGTCATAAATGGCCGTTCCTATAATGTCACTAGGAAGAAGGTCAGGTGTAAATTGCACTCGGCCAAAATCTAAATGAGCCACTTTAGCAAAACATTTAGCTAACACAGTTTTACCTGTCCCAGGGAGATCTTCTAGAAGAGCATGTCCACCCATTAACCAGGTGGCGAAAATAATTTCGATTTCTTCCTCTTTATCCAAAATGACTTTATTTATCTCTTTCAATACTAGAGGTATTTTTTCAATTAATTGTGATTGATTCATGTTGGAGCCTATTTATGGACGATATGCAGTAATGTAATAGTCAGGTAATCCAATATTTGAATTTTTTAGTTCTTTTTCAACGATTTTAAATCCGTCATTGATAAGGAATTCTTCCATAAGCTGACAGTCTTCATCCGCGACCTGATCCCAGATAAAAGTGTAGCTCTCCGCTGTTAGAGGTATTGAAAACTTTTTCTTCTGTTTCAAAGTAAGGGAGTATTTTCCTGCTGGTGTCATACGTTAATTAAACACTCTAATAAGTTACTTGTGAAGCTTTTTTGGTACAGGTAATATGAATCATGGAATTTGAAAATGCGATCTTTACCCAAAAATATGATGTCAAAGTTGGACCAGGAGTTGTCTTTCCTGCAAAAACAACCGTTATAGAAACGGTAGAAAACTTATACATCATTTCGCCTGGACCTCTAAAGGATAGGCTAGAGGCTATCTCAAGCTTGCAAAAAAATATTCATTTTATTGCTCCCAATAATTTTCATCATTTTTTTCTACCCAAGATGAAAGAAGTTTTTCCTGAAGCTAAGTTTTATGGGAGTAAGCGAGTTGAGAGGATCTCCAAAATTGCTCTTCACCCAATAGTTGAGTTAAATGAGTTGGAATTCCAAAAGATTCTAGGAAATGAACTGTTGGGGGAGTACGTTTTTTATCATAATGATTCAAAGAGTCTGATTGTCACAGATTTAATTTTTAATTTTCGGCATAAAATGAATTTACCAACTAAGTTAACGACTTTTCTCGCCGGTACGAACAATGGCCTGGCAATTTCTAGAGTATTAAAAATGACTACTGATGATCGTTTTCTTATGCGAAAATCGATTGAGAAATTGCTGCAATTTCCATTTGAGAAGGTCATTATAAATCACGGCGAAGACATTACTCGAGAAGAATTTGAACAAATTGTGGATAAATTGGAAAAATATTTATGAGGTATGTAGTGAAGGGTTTAATTATGTTGATATTAGTCTCATGTGCAATGGCCAAGACGGAGTATGTAAATAAAAGATTTGATGCGTGTCCAGATAAGCCGAATTGTGTATCTTCACTCGCAGACAAATCTTCTGACCGCTATATAGAACCTATTGATGCTCATGATTTAATTTTAGATAAGATTGTTCAATATATTGAAGATCATAAAAATTGGAGTCTGGTTTCCAGAGATGAAAATTATATTCATGCGACTGAAACATCTTCTCTTTTTAAGTTTGTTGATGATGTGGAATTTAAAGTAGAGGCTGAAAAACTCCATTTTCGATCCGCTTCACGAAAAGGCTACTATGATTTTGGTGTGAATCGTAAAAGAATCGAGAAAATTAAAGAATATCTTAAATGAAGTATATCTTTGAATGAAATTTTTTTGTTTCTTCAGAAGAAGTACATGCGGTTTTGTCCAAAACGGTTTTTCCCTTTGATTCCAAAGAGGAAATTTTGTCTTGTGTTCCCCACAAACATTCGTCTCGTTCATTTGATATAATTTCTAAATATGGAATATTGTCGTTGCTGCTGATGACCGTTATTTGGGCAAAAGCTGAAAGGCTGAATAGGTAGATCAATAAAGCACGTTTCATTGTGGCTGAATTAACCCGAAAAGAGATTTATTGCAATATGAGGTGTAGAAAATACATTAAATTTACTAGCTAATTTCAGTGACTTGGCCGGTATTTCCATTCATTTCTAAAATAGAACCTGTTTTAAACTGCTTTGTGGCGCCGGCAAAATCGATTATCGTGGGAATACCCATTTCTCTACCAACAATGGCAGCATGAGAAAGGATATTTCCATTTTCTACAATCACTCCACTCGCTTGCATCATGAGAAAAACCCAGCCGGGATCAGTTGTTTTAGTTATAAGGATCTTACCTTTTATTTCGAGATCAATTTGTGCAGACTCAAGAACGATACATTCTGCTCGAACGATTCCTGGTGAGCAACCTATTCCTTGATTCAGTCTATTTTTTTCTCGGAACGCGGGAATCACAATTTCAGGTTTGAAATCTTGATTGAGAAAAAAACGAGTTGGTAAAGATATACTTTTGAACTCCTCTTGAGTCTCCTTGCGTTTTTTTACATCGATTTTTTCGGTCAATTGTTTTGCCCAAGGTCTTAAAAATTCACCCTCCGTAAAAAAGAAGATATCACTTCTGCGTGAAATTAATTTTTCTTTTTCAAGTTTTTCACCGCACTCGAGAAGAATTGACCTAAGAAAATTTTTGACTCTAACCCGGTTAAATCGAGAAAGTTCTCTAAAAGCTAAGCTCTCAAGGTAAAGGTGAGAAAAGTATTTGAAAAAAATATTTTTTAAAAAAGGAAGCTTAGGCTTGATCGTTTTAGAAGTATGTAGTTCTTTCAATTGAAGAGAACTAATATATTGAAAGAACTGCTTTGGGTCCTCTCGGTGGGAGGGAGTTTCTAGCTTCATTTCTTCAATAGTTCGATCTCCATAGAGCTCTAAATGCGTCTCCAGCATGAGTTTAAGTTCTTTATTTGAGATATCGCTGACCCCTTTGGCTTCAAAAACTTCCTTTTTTAAGCTCTCGTCTGTACCAATATATTTTTGAATTTTTTCGATTGATAAAACAAGCTTGTAGCTTTCTATCTCTGGATTTTGATTGGAAAGATCTCCAATTAGTTGAGGATTGTTTTTTGTTAGAACGGATAGAATCTTTAAATGAAGCCCAACGATCAAGTCGTTTAGAAGCGCAAGCCGTGCAAAGCTAAAGTATCGAACCTCTGCTGCTGCGTACACTTCAAGTAGCTCATTATATGTCATAACATTAAAGTCAAAGTTTTTTAGCCATTTGTGGTAGTCTTTGAAATTGTGTTGATAGATATTTTCGTACTTTTTTGGCTGGAAAAAATGCTTCAATATGATTGGTAAGGTTTGGGTGATTAGTTTTACTCGCTCTGAAAGACTAAAGGATTTTGTTTTGATCTTTTCAGCTTGTTTTACACCAATCATCATATCCCATGAGCTAGTCAAAAATCGATGAAAAAATGGTAGCGAATTCAGTAATGAATACCAAGTATTAACTAAATAATATGGCCTGCCACAAAACGAATCTATTGAGCGATAAAGATCTGGTTCCAATCGTTTTATGGTATTTGTAGGTAGCTTTAAATACTTTAGTAGCTCTGATAGGTTGATTCCATACATTCTTTGGAGGTTGGATAAAGTAAAAGGACTAGATAGGCCAGGGTAGTTTTCTGCAATATTTGAGCTATCAAAAAATTCGATATGATTTTTTTGGCTTACCGTCGTGATCGGTCTCGCTTGCAGAAAGTAAATTTCATTACCTTTCAAGCAAAATTCAAAATCAAAAAACAAATTAAGTCCATCGGTATAGTTTTTGGCCTGCTCTATGACTTCCTCAACTATCTCAATAGGGATAAGGTTTAAATCATTTTGAATATGAAATTTTTTTTGAAATATATCGAAGTAAAAAGTAGTTGTATCTGTCGTCGCATTAACTATGCCCTCTCCATCTCCTGCTCCGAGAACGAGAACCTTTTCATTGATGTTACCATTCGGATTCGCCTGAAATAAAATTCCTGAAAAATCAGCTACGATCATTTCCTGCACAATAACCGCCATCTTTATTTGCTTCCAAGAGATATTGTTAGCTTGGAGGTAAGCAAAGTGCTCTTTGGTAAAAATCGAGGCCCAACATTTCTTTATATGTGTTTCAGGAGAACCTTCTAGATGCAGAAAGCTTTCATAAATACCAGCAAACGAGTGATTTGCACCATCTTCAAGATTGGCTGACGATCTAACGGAATACAAAGAATATGTTTCTGTTTTACTTGGAAGAATTAGATCCAGATTTCCAATGATCTCTCTAATTTTAGTTAATTTCCCTAGACTGATTAGGTGTTCAATCTCTTCAGAAATAGATGATACGTATTGCTCATAAAGGCGAGTGTCGATCACATAAAAATGGGGAACATTCAGACCACAATCGTAGAGGCGCTTTAGACTTGTTGCTTTTCCACCTGAGTAATGATGAAATTTTTCAAAATTATCACCGGCCTTAAGGATCATAACCCTTTTATTCCTTGCCATAAAAGGACTAAGACGATTACGGTAGATATGAATTCTGATTTTGCCTGTAAGCTTATGCTTCCCTCTCTTTCATGAAGTCCCAAACCCCAAATATGCACACCATAAACAATAAACAAAATGACAAGTGGTATGAAGTAAACCTCTAATAAGATTATTTTTAAGGCAATCGTGATAGGAATAAAAAAGACTAAACTCAAAAATATCGCGCCTTGATACCCTAGTAGGCTTGAATATGTTTGATAACCCGGGCGCTCCCTAACAAAAGTTTTTCTAATAACCTCCCAGTGAAAACCTGGGATAGAAAGTGCAATGATTAGTGCTATATTTTGAGACGATAGAATCGGAATATTATTAGGAAGACAGTGAAGGGCAACCAGATAGAAGTTGACTACAATTGCGTATGGAGCATGGGTTGCAAATGCGAGTAAACGATTTTTTTCCATTTTTTTTGGCGCAAAGAAATAAAATTGCATCAATAGGCAATCTATTAATACAAAGTAGCCCCAAAGGACGCTAGGTAAAGAAAGTAGAGGAAAACTAAGTAGAAAAAATCCTGCCAATAGTCTTAAACCTTTTAGATCCTCTTTTTTTACTCTACCTGATGGAAGAGGCCTATCAGGAAAAAATATTTTATCTGTGTCCTCATCTTTAAATTCATCGCAGATTCGATAATACAGAAGGGAAAAAAATAGTACCACTGATCCAATCAAAAAAAGGTAAGGATCAAATTGGTTGATCGTGTAAAGTTGAATTATGAAAACATTCAAGACGGTAAGGGCCATTCGACTTGGCAACTTAAATGTTTCTATAAGATATATCCAAATTCTTGCAAACATCATTCTATTCTACCACAAATCCGTTTTTTGCTTAGTGTTAATTGACATGGTCTTGGCCGACTAGATAGTATTTCAAAAAAGGGGAGAATTTTATGAAAGGATTATTACTAGTTTTATGTCTAGTGAGTGCGCAGGCTTTTTCTTATGAATATACCAAGCAATACTCTGGGCAAACTTTTAAGCTGGAAGAGCAACAAAAATGTGAGGCGGAATATGTTAAAATAACCGATGCTCTTAGTACACTTCCAGGGTTCATTGTATTTGATGGGTATTGTAAACCTATCGGACAAAATCATTTGCAAATTGTATTTAATTACGAATCTCCAATTACTGAAACGATTGATAAATACGAGTATCAGTTCGCCACTCAAGTATCTTGTGAAAATCAAGCCATGTTGGGAGCACAAGTGATGAATTCTGAAAAAGATGTTGTTGTAGCTGCTTATTGTAGTGGAAGTCGATACAACCTTCATTATGTTGATTATTCTCAATTTATGATTAGAGAATTAAGATTGGGGGCCGAATTCAAATCTTTAAGTTCATGTGAAACACAAATGAATGAAATTGGTAAAATGGTTTCTAAGCAGGGTATGTCTGCTCTCCTTAAGGAATGTAGAGAATTCAAATCACTTAAAGGTGATAAAGGTTATAAAGCAAGCTTCTTTTACAGAGGAATTTTCAGCAAGTCTCTTGAAGTTATAAATACAAGAATTGTAAAAAATGACTGTCTTGAACAAGAGATTAATATTGAGAGAGGTTTCTCTGATGCAAATATTGATCTCACATATAAATTTTGTGATGATGAAGTGGGTTATTCACAAGCTAATGAAATTCTTATTTACTTAGATCCGACTGGTGGATCTTTTTCTGGCCTTGTTAAGAACTACCAAGGGGTAATGTATACCAACCTACAAGTATGTCTTGATAAGAAAGATGAAGTAATCGCAAAGTTTGCAAAGATCAACCGATTAGCGGTTTATAGCTATTGCAATGAAGTAAGAAAAGGAAGCTTTGTTCCTTCAATTTATTATGTGAATAAAAAGTAATTCAATTTTCGGGGCCTTGAATAAGGCCCCATTTTAATCCTGATAGCGACCGCTAAGTTCTTCTGAAAATATCTTTTCTGTAATCTTCCAAAATTTTCCATTCTTTCGTGCAATAATAAATGCTGGCACTCGATAGAGCTTTTGGTACTTAATGACCTCTTGTGGATCAGCTGGGACAAAAGTTAGCTCTGGTCTACGCAAGTGGGAGCGTAAGAAATTAACGCTAAACTTTTTTAAGCTAGTGGCATTATTTAAATAATGAACCTCAGATAAGTACTTCGCATCGTAGTCAAAGTATTTGATTTCAAGGTAATTGTTTCCTGCTTTGTCTTGTCTTTGAGACATTTCAACACTATCAGGTTTTAAGATATGAGCATTTTTTGAAAGGCGAGCTTGTTTGAGTTTCGAGTCTGCATCAATGAGAACACCCTGGCATTTTTCGCACTCTCTAGCAGTAATGTCGTTTTCTTCTCCACAGCCTGGACAAAGCTTAAAACGAAAGCGATGACCACATGGAGTAATTTCTAAAGTATGAGCATCATGAGTGGCCCCTCGACATTTTCGGCCATAATGCTCGATAAGGTTTCCTTCATCATCAGTTATACCCCAAAAATAATTATCGAAACTACATTTCGGACATGTCACGATGACAGGCTCAGATTCTTTACTTGGCTTTTTGTCACTTATTTCTGGAGAGTAAATATCAAAACTCAAACCAGTGTAGTCGAGAATGAAACAGTCTTTTTTCCCTGGATGTAGGCGGAGTCCTCGTCCTATGATCTGTTGATATAAACTCACAGACTCTGTAGGGCGAAGTAATGCAATAACATCTACATGAGGAGCATCAAAACCTGTAGTGAGTACTGAGACATTAACCAAGTACTTATATTTTTGAGCTTTGAAATCCTCAATAATTTGATCTCGCTCTGCTTGGTCTGTGCTTCCAGTAACAATCTGAGCCTGTCCTTCGGGAAGGTAGCCTAAAATCTCCTCAGCATGTTTTACGGTGCTACTAAAAATCATGACGCCTTTTCGGTCATAAGTTTCTGTGATGTCTACAATATTATTAATGATAAGTGGAGTCAGTCTTTTTTGTTGCTTTAAAAGATCTTCAACTTCTGCAACCGTGTATAGCTTATCCGCTTCGCTGATTTGAGAAAAATCATAACTCGTTACGGGAAGATCAATCTTAATTGGATTCGTGAGGTACTTATTTCTTATCATGTACTCAAGAGTTAATTCAAAAATACAATGTTTAAAAAATTTCTTTTCTTGGGACTTCATTTCACCTTGAAATGAATATTCGTAGATCCAACCCATTCCCATTCTATAAGGAGTCGCAGTCAAGCCTAGAATACAAAGACCTGCATTCGCTTTTTTTAGTTTATCTATAACTTGTGCATACTGCGTTTCACCTTCGCTATTAATTCGATGGCATTCGTCTACAATAAGAATTGTGAAATCTTCAAAGAAGTTATCGGATGCACGGGCGACAGATTGAATGCTTCCAAAAATTACTTTTTGGGAGCTTTGCTTTTTATTTAATCCAGCTGAAAAAATCCCAGCTTCTAGATCATATGAAGTATATTTTAAATAATTTTGCTCAACTAATTCTTTCACGTGAGCTAGGACGAGAACGCGTCCTTTTGCAATTTTTGCGATCTCAGCAATGACTAAACTTTTACCCGCCCCTGTAGGGAGCACAATAACGGCAGGCTCTCTGGATTTTCTGAAGTATTCAAGTGTGTTATCTACAGCTTGCTGTTGGTAAGGACGAAGTTTGTACATAGCGCTAGCATATCGAAAAAAGCAGAACATGTCATGATTCAAGCTTGTTATTTAACCTACCGATAAGTGGTTATGATTATTGAAAATTGTCCGAAATGCCAGTGGCCGTTAAATGAGAGCTCATTAACGGCAGATAAGAATTTTTTCAACTGCCCATCTTGTGATGCGTATATCGCTCTCCAGACACAGCAGAACAGCACTCCTTTGAGAGAGAAATTTGCTAGAGTCGATCCAAATTCAATCACGCGCTTTCGGGATCACCGAGGGATTTCTATAAGTTTTAAATGGAGTAAAAACCATTTTGCACTTATTTTTGCACTTATGTGGAATGGTATTACCTGGATTGTTATTGGAGGGCTTATTGCTTCTGGTGAGTTAAAATTGGAGTTCAATCCAGCATATGTCATTTTTTTAACTCATCCTACGATCGGTTTTGTTACGGGATATTGGGCATTGGCATCTTTTTTTAATCGAACCTATATAATGGTTAGTGCAGGAAAAATAAGTACGATTTCTCGTCCACTTCCTTGGTTCGGAGATAAAAAAGATATTGATGCTTCCGCTATTACTCAGCTCTATGTTGAGTACTATAGTGCTTATAAGAAAAATAACCGACCTGTATATGCTTATAGAGTTATGGCCCAAACCACTGGAAAGGCTGAAGACATATGTATTTGTCGTGGACTTAATAAGTATGAACAAGCTGTGACAATTGAAAAAGAAGTAGAAGATATTTTAGGTATTAAAGATATGCCTGTTGATAACGAGCATAGACCATCATAGAAAGCTAACTTTCCGCAAACGGTAGTTGTTACTAGCACCATCTTCTAATTTGTTTGAAACTTTGATTGCATCATAAACATATTTTCTTAGCTCACTTTTTTGTGATTTTGTAAGTTTATCTGCACCTGCTATCACGACCTCTACTCGTCCTCGTCCAAGTGAACTTGGCATCCTAATCGCAATTGTAATATCTTTGGAGTTTTTAAATGGAATGGCCCTGCTTCCAAAAGCAAGGTTTCTTATTTGTTTTTCAATCAGCTCACCATGAGTTGCTAGTCGCGAGCGAATACTTCTTCCCGTATTTGGTGGAATGAAAGCAAGCCTAAAACCACTAGGTGATTCAGAAGCATTAATAGATCGAATCAACGAATCTTGAATATCTCGTTGTCTTGCAGGTGTTAAACCAGTATCTGCTAGAGGATAAGCTACACAGTCATCACCTGAACAAACGATCTTTGTCGGAATGTTATTTTCGGAATAAGCTTTCTGAGTAATTTTTTCAAAAAATTCTTTCTTGGCATTGAAAGTTTCAGTCACCCTCTGTTCACCTGCTCTTAAACCGCTTAGAAGGCTATCCATAGATCTGGTCGGAGTTGCTAAGTCTTTCGCTACTTGCTCTATATTATAAGATCCCATTCCGGTAAAGTCAGCGCTAAACCCTCCGTGAGCAGCATCGTCTAGAGAAGCAAGCTGACGAGATTCCACCCAAATTCCCGGCTCAAAGCGCTTCAAGCCGTTTACATAATCAATCATGTCATAGGTGATATTTTGATCTATCATAACATTAAATTTGTCATGAATTAATGAGGTTAAAACTTCTGGATTTTTATCTAGATTTTTTCGGATAACTTCAATCAATTCAGGTGAAGGAATATCAATACCATCAACTCTATTGTACATTGGAACATCAGATTTGACTTGCTTCAACGCACTTGTCACAATAACTCGTAAATCTTCAATTTCTTCTCTTGCTTCCACAAGGTTTTGTAAATTTTGTGGATCAGAGAAATCTAAAATAGGACTAGAACATGGTTTGCCATGGCGGCACCTAGCTTCTCTTGCTGCTAGACCAGCTTCGTCTGCAGACTTACCATACCCACCTGCAAACCAAGTTGTAGGATGTTCTGATGCTGGGATTTTTAATTCACCGCTTTCGCGTAATCTATTCACTAGTCCTGATACTTCATCTCCAGCACTTACAAAAATTTTTGCAAGCTCTTCTTGAATAGCCGGAGGAATCTCTCCATCTAAAGCTAGCCTGATAGATTTAAAATCAGAATAGACCTTAATATCTAGGTCAGGATATTTACGTTTTAATTTTTCAATCCCCTCGATAACGACCTTCTTGTGTACATTCGTTAATGCTGTAATAGCTTCTTTATCTCCTAAATCATTCAACCTTTTCAACATTCCATTTTCAATATCGACATAAGCTTTGGCGCTATTAGCTTTTGCTGAGGCAATCCAAATTCTTCTCATTTCATCTGTTGCTGGATCATACTCTTCAAATTGATCGACTAGCGCACCACGACTTTTTATATGGGAAAGTGAACTTGATTTTCCTAGTAGTTCATCTGTTTCTTGGGGTACTGCTTTAAGTGGAACTAAAGTGTTATTACTCTTTGATGCTACTTTATAGACAGTTGCAAAGTCAGCAGATGCTCCTAAAAACTCTAAAGGGAGAAGTGCAGCTTGGAGGACATAGTCATTTTGACTTTCTCTAAAACGTTGATGATCTTGCACGAAGTTTTCATGATATCCTCGTATGGCCACCTGAGATTGCGTCTCTTCTTTTACGAGATTTGCATTTTCTCTAACTGTAATAAAATCCTTGACCCCTGTTCCCATTCCAATGAGTCCCATTGCAGCGGTTGCAACACATAATGGTGGGAAAGCCACGCATCCAACTGCAAATCCGATTGTTCCCGCCACGATGCCTAAGTGAAGAGAAAGCGGAAGGGTGTCATCTTGGTAGCGAATTTTACAATTGCAAATATACTTGTCCACTCTGTCACGAGTGTCGTTATCTGAAATCTCATCGGTGATAGCGGCGATCTCATGGGGGATAATTTTAAAGGTTTCACAAGCGTTGGCTTCACAAAGTTTTTTCAGACCTGTCACACTACTTGAAACTGACTTCAAAGCTAAGTTGGGGATTTGCTTTTCAAAAAATGAATCCTTATAACCTTCGCCATGAATTTGATTGTGCATTGATTTAAAAATATTATTTTCATCCGGCTGAGAGTTAAAATTTGTGACGATATTCTGTGGGAGATTTAATATAGAGTTAATATTTGAATCTGTATTATTGGCTTGAGCTTTTAGCTCCTCTTGAGTCGCTTTACCTTTGGCAAGCCTACTTACTAATAGCCAAGCATTATTTCCTACTGCGGTTGCGTTGGAATGAATAATCATTGGGTATTGAGTGTTAATTTGTCGAAGTGCAGTTCTCGCTGCCTCAAGTCTCGGATCTTCAGTGTCCTGATATTTTTCAATAACAAGCTTCAACCGAACGGTCTCTACAAATACACTTTGTATTTTGCGATAGAATGCCTGTTTTTCTTTTTCAAGATTTTCTGACGGAACTTGGTTTAATCCATTTATAAGATCCAGGTATTTCTTTCTCGTTGAGTCGGTCAAACAATCAATGGCATCTACTTCGTTAGTAAAGCCTTTTAAATCTCCACCCAATCCCTTTGCCAGAATGAGTTTTTGTTTGAAGGACTCAAAATGCGATTGCATTAGTTTTTGTTTAATGAAAGTAGAGAGGTTATTTATGGTTCCAACTTCCACCAAATGATCAGCGATATTATCTGATGTTGTGCCAATTTCATTCAGCGTCGAAGATGAATCCAATATAAATTCATTTTTACATTCCCAGTCACTAAGGGCTTTTTCTGCCGCTAGTTCTTGGCAGCGAGGAGAATCAAAATTCAGATCTTGTCCAAAAATAGAAGTTGAGAAAATGAATATTAAAATCAGTCTAATCACAATAACCTATCGGAATATTTGGATTATAAATAAAACTAAATTATAACATATTAAATAAGTCTATTTTGTTGAATCAGAGTAAAATTAAGTAAATAAAGGATGTTAGCATATATACCGAAAGGTAAAATGGTGAAGAATTCTTTAATACTAATATTTATGCTGATAAATAGTGCTGTTTTGGCAAATTTTGATGGCTCTTTTTGTACGAAATCGGTTGAAGATATCGAGGGCGTAGTGGCCTATATTTGCAAGCATCCCAAGCAAGATCATATAAGTATGCACCGTGTACCACATCTTTTGGAGGTGCAGACAGATAAGGACTTACAAGCCGAAGGGGTTGAATTAATTGAGCCTATGGAGTTTGTAAAAAGAGTGACTCCAGAGCAACTGGATGCGTTCGCAACAGGTCCCAACATGAAGCTTCCGAAATGTTTTCAACAAATTTATTATCGTCTAGATGAGTTTAATGCACTTCCTAGTGATCATCCTACAATTGTGAGACTGACAAGACTTGCAAAAGCATTACATGAAGCTGGTGTTTGTAATCTTGATGTCGTTAAACAAAATTTTAATGATATAAATATTAGAATTCCTGAGGATGTTTTGCATCAGTTTCTTTGTATTGCAAATAGTGAATCAGTCTTTGGCAGGGATAATATTGGAATCGGAGGGCGTGGTCCTTTTGGAATACATCCAATGCATAATCAGCCAAAAGGAACTTGGGCAACTGTTGGGAGAACTCCTACTAAACTAGAAAAAGATGGTCTTTGTTATCCTAGTCAAGCTGTCGTGCGAGATCAGAAGGGTGATGAAATTGAAGATAACACCGCTTACTATGATTCCAAAGTCATTTTAGATAATGCTAAATGTGCGGTGAAATTGTATCAAAATAATAAAAATGGTTTTAAAGACTGGGGTACTACTAAAGCTTGGGGATCAAATAGACATTGTTCTGGTAAAACAAGAAATGATTTACAGTTTTTTAAACATCTAAAAGAGCTAGGCTGTTGTACTAAGATATGCAGAGATAAATTTAAGAAGCCGAGTAATCAAATATGAAAGTTTTTCTCATTAGTTTTCTCTTTTTAGGAATAAGTTTAAATGGGTATGCTACTCAGTCTATTAGTGGGAGATTTGTGTTACCAGCAAAGATACCCCAGACACTAGAGGAAACAGTGTATTCTTCAAGTTTTTTTACCAATCCTCCTTATCTTGAATCAACCAAAGACAATATGGTCACAGATGAAAATCTTGACTCTGTTGGGGTGCCGTATATTTTAGACGAAACACCCTCCGATGAAATGATTTTGAAAAATACTCCGAGATTGTTTGGGATTATTGATAGATCTGTCAGTGATGGACCGATGAGCCGGATCCCCCAACGGATGTGCCGGGTGGGAGATAAAGTAGATACGCTTGCTACATATGAGGCTCTTCCTGAGGTGGAAGGCATGATTGAAGTTCTTAGAGAAAATGCAAAAAAATGTATTAGGCATAAGAGTTCTTATAATAAAAAATATTGCTCTCCTGGATCAGATTCTAAACCTTCAAATCAATCTACCGGTTTTTGCTATCGTTACGTCAAATACGGATTGATGGGTGGAGGTCTTTCAGATCATTATTTGGGCGGATCAGCGGCCAAGAATGCAGGTGAACATCTGGAAAAAATAGGAATGGAAAACATCTTGGGAGAAGCGCCCTTTATTGTCACTAATGCTGAAACGGCACCTGTTGGAGCTGTTTTAGTTTATGAAGGTGGAAAGTATGGACATATCGAAGTGAAAGCTGGTCCGGATGAATTTATAAGTGATTTTGTTTCTGATAAGCCTATTGATGAATACCTTTCGAGAAAATTGATAGGTGTTTATATAAAAGAGGGGGAGATATGAAAATTGTATTTCTCTTATTAGTTTTGTTAAGCTTTAACGTTTTAGCGTGTGATGAATCTATATTGCCAAAAGTTCAATCTTTTGAAGTTAAAAGTGGAACCCAAGCAAAAGAGGCTCAATCATTAATTGCTAAATCGATTTCTTGTCTGGCTCAGGATAAACACTTGGATGTAAACATTGCGGTTTTAAAGTTGTATGTTCGGATAGCAGAGTTCAATAATAATTTTGAGCAGTTTGAAATTTTATTTCCATATTTTAAAAAGCATAAACCATATTTCGAAAAAACAGTGATGAAAAATTTTTCAACTAGTGAGAGAAAGCTAATTACTGATCACTATACACAGTATCTTGTATTCGATGAGCAAGGTGGAAATGGTTAGGGAGAGACTTATCATGCGAATAATTTTATTAACTTTATTGCTAGCTTCATGTTCTCAGTTCAAAACGACTGAAGTTGTAGAGCCGATGAAAGCTCCAGAGGGAAGCTTAAAAGTCGCCGTGGTGAATTATGAAATTACCGGAAATAAGTCCGTCGATCGTGTTGTCCGAAAGATTGAAAGCTTCATGATTCAGGCTAAAAATGCTGGGGCGAAAATTCTGTTAGTTCCAGAACTTGTGACATTAGATCTTTTCCCAACGAATCCACCGGACAATCAAGTACAAAGTCTAATCGAGTCTGTTGCAGGTGAGCATTCTACTTATGAGACTCGTTTGTCAGCTTACGCTAAAAAACACGATATTATGTTGGTTGGAGCAAGTAGCTTTGTAAAAAAGGGCAAAAAATTTGTTAATCGAGCCTATATTATTTATCCTGATGGGAAACTAAAATATCAAGACAAAAACTACCCAACTCCCTGGGAAGTTGAACATAATGTTAAAAAAACGTCTCAGTTAACTAAATTTGAATTTGAAAATTTTAAATTTGTTGTTTTGATTTGCCATGATGCTGAATTTCCTAAGCTGAGTCATAAGCTAAGTCGAATCAGACCAGAAGTAATTTTCGTACCCTCTCAAACCGATGATGATTATGGACTGGAAAGGGTAAAGAGAACCTCCCAAGCTCGAGCGGTAGAACATATGGCCTACGTTGTGATGACTGGAACCAGTAGTGTGGCGGGGGCACCTTGGCATACTTATCAAGGACAAAATTTTCTTATGACTCCTCAGAATAAGTATTTTACTGAGCCTAAAAATAGCGGCAAAAAAGAGGTGGTTAGTATATTTGCTCTAGACCTCGAAGCGCTTAAAAAAGCACGAGCCGATAAAAAGCAAATTTATCCAGCAAGAGATGAAAAATAGTTAGAGTAGTTCTTTAACTTTGTTTAAAAGATCAAATATTGAAAAAGGTTTTGCGAAAAATGCATCAGCTCCAAGTTCATAAATTTCTTCTTGGCTGATACTACTATAACCCGACATCATGATAACTATTGAAGGTATATTCTTTTCTCGTATCATGGTTAGAATTTCGGTTCCGTTTCCATCTGGCATTCTGACATCACTTACTATTATATCAAACTGTTTGGAGTTTAGTATTTGCTTTGCACTAGCTATATCGTTGGCAACAGTAACCTTGAAACCTTCAAGGCTGAAGCAATCACTAAGAATTTCACAAATTTGTTCTTCATCATCAATAATTAAGATGCTACTCATAATGTCTCCGCCTGATCAGTTACCGGCAAGGAAAAATAAAAGCATGTGTTCTCAGAATTACGATCGATGTTAATACTGCCTTTGTGATTTTTGATTATAGTTCGGCTAAGTGAAAGTCCTAATCCAGTACCTTCACCCACAGGCTTAGAGGTAAAGAAAGGAGTGAAAATCTTTTCTTTAACTTCGGGTGAAATTTCATTTCCACTGTCGGTTACTTTAAATATCCAAACTTTAGCTTCCTTAATAATATCTAATGTAATCCATTTTTCATCAACGTTTTTTACCGCATAGAAAGAATTATTAAGTAAATTAAGAAGGACTTGTGAGATTTGAACACGGTCACACCAAATAAGCTGATCCTTGTCATGGTTTTCAATGTTTAGTTTGAAAAATATTCCATTATTATTAAATCTCTCATTACAAAGGCCGAGTACATCTTCAAGAATATCATCAAGTTTAACTGAAGTGGTATCAATTTCACCGGTGTCACGTGAAAGAGTTCGAAGGCCACGTACTATCTTCTCTATGCGCGCCAAGGTGGATTCAATACTCGTTAAAGACTTAAAGAGTACCTCTGGTGTTAAGGCATTCATCTCGTGATATTTCTTCAGCATAGCCGTATTTCCAGCTATTATCGTTAATGGGTTGTTTATTTCGTGGGCTATCCCACCGGCCATTTCACCTAAGGCTGCAAGTTTAGAGGAGTGAATAGATTTCGCTTTTTGAAGTTCTGCTTCTAATTGGAGAGTTTTTAAATGGGTTATATCTTTTATCGACCCTCGAACAATAGTGAGTTCTCCATTATGAGAAACATGATCTCTTCGAAGATTAACTAAAAAATAACGAGTCATTTTATCGCTGCAATCTAGTTGCCATTCAAACTCATGTTCAAACTTTCCTTTTTTTACGATTTCCAAAGCTTTTTCAAATTGTTTATCCGCTATCGGGTCAAAACTAGCTAAATTAAGCATTTCTAAAAGATAGGGAGTGCAGACAGTTTCCCTTTTAAACAGATTGATCTCAAAAGCTCCGATCTTTCCTAATCTTTGAGTGAGGTCTATTAAGTAGTCTTTCTCTTCGAGTTTTTCTTCTGTTTCTTTTCGTACAATCTCGCTAAGACTTTCATATTCTTGACGAAGCGTGTTCGCTACCTTTTTGGCTTTTTTTAGTTCAAATTCTCTTAGTTTTTTATCACTCTCAAGTAATGAAGCTTGTACCAAAAGGTTGGTTTGAAAATTTAAAAAATCTAGTATCTTCTGTGGCTTTGAGTTACAGAATAGAGCGAGAGGGTAACAATGAAAAGTTTTTCCTAGACTCAAAGGAGTCTTGAGGTTTTTTACCAGGGCTACAGCACTCACTCGGTCTCTATGTTTACCAACTAATGATTGTATTTGTTCTATATCCTCACAAACTAATCCAATTGGTTTTTTTACAAGATCCGCAGCAGAAATATCATGTTGGATGGTATCTGTTGGAAACAATAAATCTTGGCAGAAGTTTAAAAAAATCATGGGGGTTATGACCTTTCACTCAAACTGAGGAGGACAAAGGTCACATTATGGAAACTATTTATTAATTTGTTTGCTTCGTCTTTGATTGGGGCAAATTCACCGAATGAAGGAAAACCTACCATGGGGAATCCCTCTCTAAATTCTTTAAATATATTATCCACTTCTTCGGTAATTTGCTCACCCAAAAGCCATTTTCGACTAGCGCAAGAAATAACTAGAGATGCCTGTGGAGATTTTATTTTGTCATAAGACTTTCTAGCAATGGAACTTACTTCTTTAGAGATGGATTCAATATCACCCACCGCAATTTTAATTCGGTCTCCATTTTTGACGCCGCCAAAAAGATTTAAAGAACCTGTTTCTGAATCGATTGATTCAATTGCCCGCATGCAATGATCTTCACCATTACTATTGCTAGATGAAAAAACCTCAATCGAAATATTTCCACGTCCTAGGATTTCGCTAGATTTCATACCGGTTTGCTTCTCAATAAAATTGGTCGCAGATATACCATCTATTTCTTCTAGAATATGATTATGCGAAAGTGTCACAACGCCTGTTTGGCCAATTGACTTCCAACCACTCCCAGTTGTAATTGAAAAATCAAAGTCACCTTCCAATGCAATAAAGATCGCTTGATTTTGATAGACTTCACCTTTATACAGACTGTAACATTCAACCTCGGTTTTAGAATTTCCTAAAAAACCTCCCACAACCGGGACTGAGTCTGAAGTTTGTAGACCTGCTGCGAGGTCCGAACCATTTGTTCGGTAGTCTGAAAAGCAAAGAATTAATTTGTTTTTATTTTCCAACATTCTGGATTGAAGTTCATACATTGCTGCTGAAGCTTGAGATTCAGCATTCTCAAAATTAATCGGTACCATTAGGGTATGATATTTGATTTTACCATTTGCATTGATGGCCAAAGCACTGGCCCCAATCTCGCCGACCATATTTGTTTCATAAAAGCCATCTCCGGTCCCACCGATAATTATTGTCCTATCAGTTTGGAGTCCATCCTTAAGCCCCTCAATAAATGTATCAAAGGGAGCAAACTCAACCGATGGAAAAGTGATCACGATCTCAGGTTGAATGGATTTGAGCTGATCGCCTAGTTCAATCCCTGCTTTATAGGGATCAACATTTTGAACAGCAGTACTTTTTGCCTTCATATACTATTAATATCACTGCTTCAGATAGTTTTAGAGGTAATTCAGGAAGGATTTAGCATTATTTATTTTTCCTTAATCCACATTTTCGCAAATTAAAGGGGTTATGTAATTCTTACCACTTCTATTGCCAATTTCTCTCAATAATGTATAAGGCAGCAAAACCATTTTACCTTGAGGTTATATATGAAAATGTTCACTTTATTTGTTTTATTTATTTCATCCCTAGCTGCTCTTGCAAATGATCCTATCATTAACGTGCCGGTTTACGAGGGTGAGTATAAATGTCACTTTTATTATGATGATGCTAACGGTGAGTTCGATGGGTATGTAAATGTTATCACCAAAGGTCATGGATTTAACCAGGAAACAGCTGATGAAGCAGCGATGAATGAATGTGCAGGATTAATAAAAGAATTTTATCAAACTTATTTTCCCGATGCCGTTCATAATATGAACCAACAACAGGCAAATAACTAAGATAACTCATACTTTTTTTACTTATACGGCCGTACTCTCTTGAGTATGGCCACTTCTAAAAAATTCAAAATAGAACCTTATTTACTTCAGAAATACAACAAACCTGTTCCTCGTTACACTAGCTATCCTCCTGTACCATTTTGGAACGGTATCTCAGATCAAAATATTTTCATTAACCATCTTAAGTCCGTTTACGATTCGACTAAAGGAATTGACCTATATATACATGTCCCATTTTGTGAAAAGCTTTGCTATTACTGTGGATGTCATCGTGTCGTCAGTAAAAATAAGGGGCGGGGAGCCGAATACGCAGAACTAGTCAAAAAAGAATGGTCTAGCTATCTTAAAGAGTTGGGGAATATCAGTATTGCCTCTATTCATTTTGGAGGAGGTACTCCTAATTTTCTAGACCCTGTCGTTTTGAAAGATCTTTTGATGGTATTTAAACCGTATTTCATGGAGAAATTTAGAGGATCTTTTGAACTTGACCCTAGAACTTGCACGGAAGAGCATTTGAGAGTTCTTAGGTCTTTTGGATTTAGTCGATTATCACTTGGGATACAGGATTTTTCGCCTCAAGTTCAGGAAGCGATAGCAAGGATTCAGTCGTACGATTTAGTTTCTAGCTTAACTAACAAAATGAATCAATTAAGTTTTGAAGAGTATAATTTTGATTTAATTTATGGACTACCTTTTCAAACTCTAGAGACCATTAGTGATACTATCGAAAAAGTCGTAGCATTAGCACCTGCTCAAATCGCATTTTACAGTTATGCCCACCTTCCTAATAAGCTTAAAAATCAAAAACTTATTAACGAGGCAAATTTGCCAAAAGGTGATGAAAAACGAGAATTGTACGAGCTAGGTAAAAAACTGTTACTCGCTTCAGGCTATATAGAGATTGGACTTGATCATTTCGCAAAGGAGAACTCTATTTTACATCGAGCATATCAAGAACATCGTCTTCAAAGAAACTTTATGGGGCATGTTGAAGAAACGTCGAATATTATTCTCGGTTTGGGAGTTTCTTCTATTTCTAGTACGGGCATTAGTTTCTTCCAAAATACTAAAGAACTCAAAGTTTATAAAGATCTAATAGAAGCCAATCAACTTCCTGTTGATAAAGGTCATGTGCATACTCCTCAAGATATTAGGACTGCAATTACACTGCAGTATTTGTTCACTCATCAAAAAGTGAAGGCAGAATATCTGATGTCATATATCGATAGTCCTGAAGTGATGGGGAGATTGTCTCAGTTGAAAATAGATGGTTTGGTTCAACTCAAGGACTGTGAGTTGGTTGTTACTGCAAAAGGAATTCCATTTTTACGAAATATTGCGAGCGCCTTTGATCACCATCTCAAAGATCATCAGTTTGGGATGGCCTTATAGATCTGCGCTTCAGTCTTTGTATTCAATTTTAATAGATCCGAGTAGGGGTCTTTGAGATGCATGAGCTTCCCAAAAGCTGGTTCCGTTTTTTCTCCTGATTTTTTTAGAGCGATTATTTGGTCTTTGAATGCTGTATTGGAGAGTTTTAGGATTTTACCTTCTACTAAAAAATGTTGATTAGCAGCTTGCTTATAGACAGATTGATTTGTGCAAAATAGCTCAATAGGTAAATCTTTATAGTCAAAATTCACCAAAATAATCGTCTTTTCTTTTTGCTGATATCGTTTGATTGAGAAATTAGAATATGTCTTAAAAATTGACTCTAGCTCTTGATAGGCTGAATCTAAATCTTTTGTCTCTAACAAGATATCAAGGTCTGATTGATCATTGTGTATATTCAGAGGAATAGTTCCAGACAAACAAGGAGAGTATTCTTTGAGTATTTCTAATATTTTAGACTCATCTATAAAACTCATAATTTTGTCATTAAGTTCGATATTTATAATATGCTCAAGGGATTTGTGATGAAATTTAATAGCAAAGTCATCAAACTCAATTTCAAGCTCTGGGTTAAGTAATTTCGTCATTCCTTTTGTACTATATTTGAACTGAGGATTCTCTCGCATAAAACTTTGAAAGTCTTGATCAATGACTACTTCGAAATGTTCGAAGCCCTCTTTCGTAACTTTTCCTGGTTTGGGGGCAGGAACCTCAACTAGGTCTATGAAATATTCTTTGAAGCGAATAGCTTCATTAAGTTTATAGGTCGCAATAGGTCTTCCATTTACAGGGCTTTCTACCAGGCAGGTTCCAATCTGTTTAAAGACTGCTTTAGATTCCTCATAGTTTTCTATACTTGAAGTTCTATAACAGACATGATCGATTTCCCAAGTTTTAAGATTTAACTTATTTTTTTCGAGCTGAGTAAATGCCCTTGATAGAAAATCGATAATTTGTTGATGCATAAAGAACCTAAAAATTAATTATAAATTAATAATCTAAATATAATATTTTTTTCCTAAAGAATAGTACCACTTTGCAGATAAGATATATAGTTATGGCAAAGCTAGAATCAGATTATTTTTCACTTGAATGTCACAGAGTCCCTTCTTGTATTATCTATAAGGGAAAACCTCTCCATATTGTTGATGCTTATGATGAGGTCAAGTATCAGTTTATAAGTTTTATGGACAATAATTCAGCTGAAACTTTTATTTGCGATTTAAGCAATATATCTGTGTTAGATAAAAGTATGATGATGGATAGTATTTTCGAATTTAATAGAAAAGTTATGGAAATGAATTTTAAAAAGATTTATCTCATACCACCTTCTTTTGAAAACAGGGCCAAATCGACTTTTTTTGAGCAATATATTCAAGTATCTGGAGAGTTTGATATGTTAGCTGAATTTGAGCTTGTGTCCTCTGTTGAGGAAGCTCTGAAAATCGTTAGAGAACCACTCCTGGCCAGATAAAAAATATTCACATACCTATTGGGAATTAGTTCATTTACCAGTATTATTTCTTTGAACTTTAATTAAGGTATCAATGGAAGATTTACTAAATAATTTCATACTAGCAAGCTCAATTATTTTGTTACTCAGCGTTCTGTTAAGTAAATCCTCTAGTCGCTTTGGGTTACCCATACTAATTGTCTTCATGGTCATTGGTATGCTCGCGGGAAGTGAAGGACTTGGTGGTATTTATTTTGAAAATTATGAACTCACACACTCTCTTAGTTTAATAGCTCTATGTTTAATAATATTCTCAGGTGGAATTGAAACCGAGCTTAAAGATGTAAAAGACAACTTGGGACGGGGAGCGATTCTATCTTCGATTGGAGTTCTTCTTACGACTCTATTTATGGGGGGATTTGTTCACCTTATTTTAAAAATCAATCTGCTAGAATCCTTGTTAATAGGTGCGATTCTATCTGCGACTGATGCTGCAGCTGTATTTGCTGTTTTTAAAGATCGAAAAGCACAGGTCGTCGCACCCATAAAAAACATACTGAAATTTGAATCTGGAAGTAACGATCCAATGGCCTATTTTTTAGTTACAATATTATTAGGTCTAATAGAAAGTGGCTTCAGCGATCCCTTAGACATTGGAATCAGTTTTATTCTAAATCCTCTCGTGGGTTTATTCATCGGATGGTTACTTTCCAAGTTTTTTATCTCATTAAACAATATTATAAACCTGCAATTTATCGGATTATACCCCGCGTTAACATTGTCATTTCTTTTGATGAACTATGCAATTTCTGGGCTCTTGGGTGGGAATGGCTTCCTTGCAATTTATGTTTTCGGTCTTCTTATTAGTAGTAAAAAAATTCTCCATAAGACATTTCTCTATAGTTTTTACGATGGGATTTCTTGGCTCTCTCAAATTGGATTGTTCGTCATGCTGGGACTTTTAGTTTTTCCAAGTCGACTTATTAAGATTGCTCCTGAAGGTCTTATTATTGCAGCCTTCTTAATTCTAATAGCTAGACCTGCAACCATTTATTTGTGTTTAATGTTCAGTCGTTTTAATAAAAAAGATAAACTCTTTATCTCTTGGGCCGGTTTAAAGGGAGCGACTCCAATTGTTTTTGCTAGTTTGGCAGCCGTAAAAATGGGCGATAAAGCTTTTATCATGTTTGATATTGTGTTCTTTGTCGTTATTTTTTCTGCCATTATTCAGGGGATGAGCTTGAAGCTGGTTGCGAGAAAGCTTGGGCTTTTATATGAAGCGATTGAGGACCCAAGCTTTCCCATTGACTTTGAAGTTCTTGAGAAGACAAAAAATGGAATTAAAGAGGTTGTGATTGAGCCCTCGGACTTTGCTGTTGATAGGAGAGTGGTTGATCTTAATCTTCCCGCTGGTTGCCTGGTTCTCTTTATTAAGCGGGAAGGTTCATTCGTCATTCCTGATGGTGCAACAAAATTTCTTCACAAAGATAGAGTTTTAGTGGTGACCAATTTTAAAAAAGATATTGATCGCGCGATCGATTGTTTCAAGAATGAATACAAGCTTATTCCTGAAGTTCAAATTGAACCGATAGCTGATTCAGGAATTTAATTTAGCAACTCAAGAGCAGACTTCTCAGTTATTAGTTCATAGCCGCTAGCCTTCTTGGACAAGTAGAAGAAGCTGCCACCAATTTTAACTTTGTGAATTTCTACATTCTCCAGTTTATAAACCTCTGTTTCGCTGATGATACTATTAATTTTTCTTTCGTTTTCAAATAATTCAAGTAGCTCGTCGTTTTCAGCCGCAATTGTCTTAGGAATTGATTTTATTGTTCTCTCTCCTAACGTGAGATCAGGTTTAGGCGGCTCATTGAATAGATTCGTGAAACTATCATACAGGCCAGGCTCATCTGTCTCGATTGGTGAATTTTGATCAGAAGCAATTTCACGATTAACCTCATCTGATGACTCAGGCGTTTTGGTGCTAGTTGGTTGTGCAGCTAAAAGTGCATTATTATAAGACTCTTGTTTCAAGACTTCATCTGGTACCACATTAGGAGTTACAGGTGCAAAATTAGGAGTAACCGCCATTCCTGAGTTCGATGACCCGCTGTTGCTTGTTATTGGAACTGATACCAGACCGTCAGGACTAGGAGAAGACGTGAGCCCACCATTTATTGCATCTTTCTTTTCTTTTGCCTTCTTTGGTTTATTTGTAGCAGTTACTCTTTGTTCATTTTGATTTGCTTCATTTTCATCATATTGCGAGTTTGAACCATCTTTTTCTTTTTTCTGAATTAGCTTTTCCGCAATTTGTTTGGCTGACTTTGAGCTAGCGATATTATCTGTAGATGAAGACCTTTTTAAATATTCGTTAGCACTTTGTAGTTCTTGTTGTCTCTGCGAAAATTTTTGAGATGCAGCTTCCCTTGAAAGTGTAGAGTCTTTAGCCATCATATCATTGATGACATTTGATCTATTGCTCTCTGAGTAGACATCTTGTAGAGAAGAGATTTTTCTCTCGACTGCTTCTCGCTGATTCTTATCATTTAGGTCCACATTATCTGTGATTCCGAGAGTCCTCTTTAATTCTGAACTTGTCTCTATTGGTTTTTGTGCCGCTAGAACTGCTTCTGAGCGAGCTTTTTTACGTTCCTTCTCTTTTTCACGTTTTCTTTGTTTTTCAGCAACTTCTTCCCGCTTTTGTTCAAAGTCGTCTAATGGATTTTGGTGCTCATCCTCTCTGGTCGGAGTCTCTTCACGGCCAGTAACGGCAGCAATTTGGGCACCTTTAACAGCTGCGATGGAGCCCATCTGTACACCTGCTGCTAGGGGAGCTGAACTCTTTTCATGCTCACCACTTTGATGATCTTCTTTTCTATGCCTATCTCCTTTACCTTTTTCAGTACCAATTTCTGGACGCTCTGGAGTATTTCTGTTTCTCTCATTTCCGGAGGTCGTGTAGCCTCTGTCCCCATTATGACCACCGTGGGATTCATCAGGTCTTTTCCCTAGACCGTGGTCAGTTGGTTTTTGGTTTTGGCTTGTTATGGTTGGTTTGTTAGTAGATGCACCCGATACAGCATTTGCCTTACTAGATAGTTTTTTTCCGGCCACAACAACACGAACGTTGGAAGGGGTTCTTGCTTTATCCCTGAAAGCTTCTTTGGCAGCTCTATCTGTCTTGGCTTTCTTTGCTTGGCGCACGTCCATTCTAGCTAGGGTACTAAGGGTTCGACTGCTGGAGTTACTTAACATCGTTGCTGTTTTTACATAGGCTTTGTCTGTAACTTTTGCCAATAATGTTGTAGGGTCTGCTATCGTTTCGACTGTTTTAGTTACAACTGCATTGGCGACTTTTACTGCTTTAATCTGTTTTACTTTATCTATAGCAGCTTTCATTGAAGCGTATTTATCTTTTAAGTATGCTAATGTATTTGCTCCAGCTTGAAAGGCTTTTTGGGCTGCATTGGCAACAATATTTCCTTTTGCTCCTATACTCATTGGAATCTTAGGCTTTTTAATTCCAATCTTTTTAGCAGCTTTTTTAGCTGCCATTCTTAAGGCGACTCCTCCTGCTCTAGCTCCTAAGGAGATGACCGTTCCTGTACCTGCTGTAAGTACTGCGATTCCTACTTCAGATACAATCGCTCCGGCAGCGGCACAAAAGGCATTTACTCTCGTTTCACAATCGATACAATCATAACTATAAAGAGGGACTTCACATTTTGATAAGTGTGGTTCTCCTTCCCATTTTTGGCAAAGAACGGTGCTTTTAATCCAACCATCAATTGCGTTTTGAATCTGGGTCATTTTATTTCCAATCCAGTCAAATGGATGTTCTAAGAAATTAACAACATTTTCTTTGGTTTCATTCATAGCCTGATGAGCTTTATCAGATTTTTTATCAAACCATCCCGTAAAACTAAAAAGGGATTTCACTCCTTGCTTTGCAAGATCCCAAAGTGCGGTCGCTGTGGACATTAGACTTGCAAGCATATTGTTTACAAATTCTTTGATACAATCGCTATCGTCTTCTTTCGCACAATCTTTTGAGATCGAATTCATCTTCTCATAAGCCATGCTTCTAATTTTGTTTTTTACAACTTTTGGCATGAGCACACCCGAAGTCGCTAAACGAACAGCACTTCGTCCCACGTTGCACATAAATGCTTTTCCACAAGACTCTTTTTGTAGTTCAATTTGGTCTTTTCGGCATTCTACATGGGAGGCGGCTAGGGTCGCTGCATTTGATAACTCTTCTAGTTCTGAAATTTCTTCTGGGCGCTGGCAGGCACTAGCTTTAATAGTCTCAAGGTTTTGAGCAATTTCATTTTCAAAGAGGAGAATTTCATCGATGACAAACTGACCGTCGACATCACAACTATTGAGGGAGTCAGTATTTAGCTTAGCTTCATCAACATTTCCATTTTCATCTAGGCATCTCTCCTCAAAGTTTTTGATTGAGTCTTCTAACTCTATAGTTTTTAGGGCAAAACTATTGGTATGAGCTGCTTCACCTAAAGCGCTAAGATCATTTGTTTCCTCACTATTAGCAAATAGTGTGGCTGGAAAAATAAGAGATAAGATAATTAACAGATTTACTACTTTCACATTAACCTTGGAATTTTGTCCAAATAACCTATCGTTGCTTAAGAAAAATTCTTAAGTTTTTATGAAGAAAATTTAAGAAAATCCTGAATTCTCCGATATTTATAAGGTAAGTACCCAAAAAAAGGTTAAAAAATGCTTAATAAATTTTTCGTTGTCTTAATTTGCTGTAGTTTTTCTTTAGGTATGGCTTCAGAAAAGCCCACCGAATTCTTAATTGGTGATACTAAGTTTAATGTATCAGTTCCAAGTCAATGGCAGGCCGCTCCTGGGTTATATGGAGCTGAACTTGCTCTATTAGGTGAAATTACCGATAAAAAGAGACCAGTGATTATGATAGATAGAATTCCACTTGATGACTTCAATTTTGATAAAGATGAACTTACTGACTCGTATGAAAATTTTAAAGCTGGTCGCAGGAAGTGGTTTAAGAAGAACTTTGCAACAGAGAAAGAGTTTTTTCCATACGCTGTGGAGAGCTGGAATCATATTAAAGAGGTTCACAAGCTAAGTTATAGTTACGTAATGTTGAATAAAACTTATGTGGAAAAATATTATTTCTTTAACTGCGAAGGTAAAATGTTTAATGTGCACACGTTGGCCACAATTGAACAAGATAAAAAAGAAAAGAAAACGTTAAAGGGAATTTTGAACTCTTTAAATTGTAAATAGGAAGATATGGTAGAATATCGTTATGCGAATTCATCAGATTCCAGGCTATATTCAAACGATCTATCTCGTCGAATACAATCACGGTCTAATTTTACTTGATGGCTGCTGTCGTTGTGATGTGAATTTAGTTGTCAATTATATTGAGTTAAATCTCAAACGTCCTTTAAATGATCTGAAACTTGTTGTCTCGACTCATGCCCATCCAGATCATGCGGGAGGATTATCTGAATTTAAAAAATTGGGTATCAGGATCGCTGGACCTGCAGGCCTTAATGACTGGTATGGTGGAGTGAGCGGGTTTGCAACTTATTGGGTGGATATTCTGCTTACGTACTTGGTTGCAGTTAATAAAAAGAAGCCTCTCAGAAATATTATCTTTCCCAGAAAAACTAAACTAGACCTTATACTTAGGGAAGGGGATACGCTTGATGGATTTTCTGATTGGAAAGTTTTAGAATGTCCTGGGCACACTCTTTCAGATATTACGCTTTATCATCAAGAGCAAAGTCTAGCTTATATTGCTGACAATTTTGTCGGAAACAACAAGCGAGTTTTTAGACCGTATCCGATTATAGCACCTGAAAAATATCAAAAATCTCTTAAGCGGTACCTCGATCTTGGAATAGAGAGGTTTCTTCTTGCTCATCATGGGGAAGTGCAAATTCCAAAAAAGAGAATTTTAGAGCTTATTGATTCAACACCTGAAACTTCTAGGCGGCATATGAATACATTGCCGGCGATATTTACCAAGCTACTAAGAGCTTTTATTAGGAAAAAGAAAAATAATTAGTGGTTATATATTAGACGCTAACCAGGAGTCTATACAATCATTTCGCACTAAGTGTCTGAAATTGTGCGAACCTTAATGGCAGCTTAATTGCAGCTCCTCCTGTATGAAAATCTTAATTAAAGCTATCGCTATTTTAACTTTATCTCTTAATTCATTTGCTTCTGAAATTATATTTGAAGCTCCTAAACTTGAGGACTATACCTCTGTTCCAAGTTACGAGGATGAGTTGATAACTGTTGGAGGAGTAGAGGTCTCAAGAAAACAACTAAGGGAATATTCTGGGTTAGATGAAATCAACCCAAATTGTTATAAGGTTATAGATAATAAAACAATCTTCGATAATAAAACTGTACAGTTTGCGGTTAACGGAGCCCTTGCTGCGGCAGCTATTCATACTGCCCTTCTTGATGACAGACCTGACTTACAGAAACACTTTCTGGTAGGTGCTGCAATAGGTGGTGGAGCGACGTATGCCTGCCAAAAGATCTTTGTGGGTGATGATAATAAGATTTACTGCATGATTGCCGGTTCACTCGTAGGAGCTTTGGCCGCAGGAGCAAAAGAGTATCGTGACTCTAAAGGACATGGGACTCCGGACGTTAAAGATTTTGTTTATACTGCTATCCCTGCGATATTAGTGTCGATCAAAGTTTCGCATAAGTTTTGATTTGTTTAATTTTTTACAAATTTACTAGTTAAAGGGTTGATTTAATATAGCGAACTCCTTGTTAATATGTTGATATTGTCCCAAAACTGTAGTGCGCTCCTAACTTACTCCTTCAAAACTTAACTTGATATTTCCACTTAATTTCATTTTATTATCCCAGTAAGCTTCCCAAGATTTTGGATCGGTTATTACTTTTAAAATTATTCGAGT
>CAXRIU010000024.1:0-127893 GCA_964231135.1 Bacteriovoracaceae bacterium | reverse complement strand
TGTACTTTCTTGTAACATCTACTGCAACTGTAACTAAGAGGGGTTTTAGCTTCGTTTTTTCTTTTGTTATTAGGTCATCAAATTGAATATCTTGGGCGGGATTTTTTGCTAGTTTCTCATTGAACTTACGATTTTTTAGCTTAGCTTTCTTCGCCCAATAATCAAATTTACGAGCCACTGTGTTTTTATTAACTCCAGCGATTTTTGCGGCTCTTCTTTGTGAGACTTTGGAGCAAAAAAGCTTTAGCAGTAAGAAGTTAACCCTTCTTTTTTTCTGCCCAAACTCCAAAGTTCCGGTAGATGCGCTAAATTTAGTAGCGCATTTTAAACATTTAAAGCGTTGGATTTTACGAGCATCATTTTTTCGGTAAAAGAATCCGTTTTTAATAATTTGATCTGAATCACATGATTTTTTAGGGCAGTTACGTTTCATGCCCCCCTACATGCAAGAGGGCATAAGAACATCAGTGGCTAAGTTGTTGCAAATTGGAGTGTTAAAAATAGTTTTGGTACATTTATTCACATTTTAAATGAATCTACTGCACCCACTTTAGTGGGGCAGTTTGAATTAGTTCAAATAAACCTTTTGAGCATTATACCGTTTGAAAGTGTGCTCCACATCAGGAACCTGATCTTTCTCACAGTTAACTGTTAAAATGACCTTCTCGCTTTTTAGATCTCGCACGCTAAGTTGAACATTATTCTCTCTCTCGACAAAATACAGAGTAAATCCAAGCAAAAGTCCAGCAATGGCAAAAGAAAATAACAGTGCTGCATACATTGAAGACTCTAAGTCAACGACTCTATAAAAATTATCTAAAGTAAAAGTAGTAATTCCGCCAATGGCCACTCCAAGAATAGAGTATCCTAAAATTTTCGGCATGAGTTCTTTAAATTTCAGAAAATCCTTGTTATGTTTTTTAGAGTTTAAGCTCACTGTATTATATTCAATCTTAGAATTAGTTCCTCTCAGAACTTCTTTTAATCTAAGGTACGTTTGTTTAGCTTGTTCCTTCTTATTAAATGTTCCTTTAAGTTGTACTAACATTTTTTCTCCTAAGTATTGTTAACGTCATGTTTATAGTACCGAATACCCGCTCGAACTTCTTCAATATAGCATCAAGTAATTGTGTACATTCTTAAAAATCTAATCACCTATTTTCAATTACCTACCTGATTAAGTTGTGCAGTTTTTTACAAAAAAGCTTATCAATCCAAAGCAGAAAATAGTTTTGAAAAGCGTAAGATGATTAAAAAGTAATAAAAAACGGAGGTTTTATGAAAATATTAAAAATGGTAAATTGTTTAACTCTTACAGGGCTACTTCTTAGTGCTTATGGAAATAGCATATTCGCAGCAGAAAAACGTTCAATTCCAGTTCAAAACGTATACACCCCGGCGGGATTTGACTCCAATGATAATTCGCAAATTATAATATCGGGTTATATGCCGAGCTACTGCTATGACACCCCTCAAGCAATTGTCGATACGAAAAATTTTAAAATCAAAGTAAAAATGGAGGCAAACTTCAATGAGGAAGGTTTTTGCCAGGAAGCAACCAAAGAATATCTTCATGTTTTAGATCTCGGAAAAATGAAACCTGGTCACTACCAAATTACTATTTACGGTGACAACGAATTTCCAATCGAAGAAGAAATTGAGATTGCAGCACCTAATGCGGGAGAAATCGATAAGTATCAATACCCAGTGATTCACAATGTGACTTATAATCATACTGACAAAAAATTACTAATTAAAGGCTATAAACCCAGCAGTTGTTATGAACTAGTTGATGTTGAATTTTATAGCGATCGAAAAAACACAATTATTGCCCTACCCATTTTGGAAAAAGCCAGCAATTTTTGTCCAAAGAAAATGGTTGAGACAGAGATTAGTATTGTAACTCCTCGATTGGTAAATAGTTTACAAACACTCATACATATACGTAGTGAAAAGAAAGATTCTAAAAATTTAGAAGTAATATTTTAGATGAAACCATAAAAAAAGCCTGCTTATGCAGGCTTTTTTTATTGAGGGTACTTATCAAAACTCTCTCCGGAAGTTTCACCTCTATCCCCTGCGTGTTCTTCAACTTTTTCTTGATCGTTTGAACCAAAATACTCTTCTCGCAATTGCTCTTCCGCAAACTCATGGTCAAAATTCATACTTCCTTGATTTGACTTTTTTTCATTAAGTCCTTTACTGTTCTTATATCTAATACTCATCGTACTTCTCCTTAAGCGTTGTCTCGAGGTTTAAAATCTTGCTGTTTTTCGATTTGATCTTTTGCAGAATCTTGATTCAAAACATCCCGTTTTTTAGAATCTTTCCTGGGGATATTTCCATTTTTTGTAACTGTTTTCTTTTCTTTTGAATTTTCCATAAATCCTCCTAGGTTAATTAATGCTAAAATTGTATATTCTTTACCCGTAGCTGAATGCATCTTGGGAATTAATGATTGTGTAGATATTTACACATAAATTAAAAAATCTTTTTACTCCAATATTTTCTTACTTTGTTATTCTGGTTATATGAATAAACAAAAAGAGTTAGTTTTTCCCGAAGTTGGTCAATACTTCAATGACCTAATAGTTACTTCAGTAAGAAAGTATGCTGCGCAATTCGATTTCCCCTTGGAGTTAGCAATTTTGCTGGCTGCGGCGGTTCTACTTTTGTCGTTATTTTTTATCTTAGCTAATTTAATCAAGAGGAATGAAAAGCTTTTTAGCCGAATCAGCAACTCAGAAATGTTAATCGAGCTTATCAGATCTAGTGTTTCAATAGTAATAAAGTTAATCGGTGTAATCATTGCGCTACAGATACTTGGTCTAGGCACCATTACAACGGCTGCAATTGGTTCAATAGGTATTTTCAGTCTAGGAATTAGTTTTGCCTTTAAGGACATTATTGAGAACTATATAGCGGGAATAATTTTAAGCGCGAGACAACCTTTTTTAAAGGGGGAGCATGTTTTAATTGATGGGCACGAGGGGCTGGTGCAAAAGATGACTAGCCGAATGACGATGCTTAAAGATTTTAACGGAAATAATATTTCTATTCCTAATGCGAAAATATTTAAGAACGCAATCATCAATTTTTCAAGAATTCCGGAAAGACGATTCCAATTTATCATAGGAATAAGTCCAGAGGCAGACCCTAACAACGCTCGTGTTATTGGTATTAACGAAATAAAAATGACCAACGGAGTGCTGGCAGAGCCAAAGCCTATTGCAGTGATAGATGCTATTGGTGATTCAAGTATAAACCTCATATTCTATGCATGGGTAGATCAAAATAAATTTGACTTTAATCAAGTACGCAGCATGTGCATTGCCCGAACAAAAGATGCAATCGAAAGAAATGGGATAGAAGTACCCGATCCTAGTTATGTCATTAAATTAATAAATATGGAAAAAGCAGAAAACAAAGAATTTGCCAAACCCAAATTAAATCAAAAAGACTTAGATGTCTCAAACCAGCAGAAAAATGTAATATTGAATCAGATTATTAATGAAGAAAAAAGACTAGATCATACTAATGTTGAATAGGCATATAAAGTAAAAACTATCGTATTACTCTATATGCCATTAAATTTTAATGAAGAGTTTCTCCAAAAAACTCAAATTCTTCAATGTCTTTTTCAATTTCCTCTAAGGCTTCCATTGTACCTTTTGCCGAAAGTCCGAACTCTAAGGTATCAAGTCGCTTGATTAAGTCTTCTAACTCATCAAATTGTTCTTGATTCATTTGTCTTTCTTCGACTTTACGGCATCTTTTTCTAAGGCGATTAAGATATGAAGCAATTTCCTGTTCAGAAAAAGATTCATGTAATTGCGGCTGACTAAATTCAAATTGGTCTTCATCAAACATCCTTTCTTTGTGGTAACTTTCTTTTATTAATTCCATGTCACGTACTCTATCTTCAAAAAGCATAAGCATCTCCTTTCTAAAAGTATCCGCCGGTTTCATCTAAAAAGATTTTCATTTTTATGCTGTTTCTGTGTAGATAGATACACGTAGAAATTAATTCTGAAGCTTGATCAAATTATTTATGTAACTTAAATTGTTGTGAACGACAGGATTACTAGGAGCAATTTCTTTTGCTTTTTCATAATATTGTTTCGATCGTACCAATTGATTATCTCTTAAGGAAAGATTACCAAGTCCTACATAGGCCATAAAAGAATCTGGAAACTGATTGGCTATTTGTTCGTAAGCGCGTCTTGCTAGAGGTGTGTAGCCTAGCTTTTCTAAGATTGAGGCAGACTTCATTAATTCTAGCTCCGATGCAGTTGCAGACTCATAGCCTGGAATAATTGCTGTGAATCCCCACTTCCCTGCTCTTTGCCAAGATTTCATAAATTTAGAGACTTCTATCTTCTTAAACTTGTCCACTCCACTATGAATAGTTAATAGATCACTCTCTAAGTCATATCCAACGACTAGTGAATAATGCCATAAGGGATACCAATCGAATCCTAGATTTTGGAAAACAACTACAGGATTATCAATATTGATTTCTTTTATTATGTCTTCTATTGAGTCTAACTCGACTAGCATATAGCCTTTTTTCCTAACTGCTGATTTCATACTTGACTGGTAAGTGCCATATGCCTTTTCTACAAAAGTTAATTCTGAAAGTTCATTTTGACTATAGTTTTCGCCTCGATAGTTGAGAAGCATTGCAAGCGTTGCTGGGCCACAATAGGCGTCTTTTTGCAAAATAAAAGGAACTTCCGAGAGCTGCTTTTTGTGTGCAACATTCGGAAGTTTTGATTTATATAATACTCTCCCGGTACTTGCACAACTAACTATAAAAATTAACAATACAAGTACTCTCATCATTATACCCTTTGTGCGAAATATATAATGGCAAGAACTAGTAAGATCGTAACAAGAATACCACCTGCTTTTGCCTGTTGAATTTCAGAGTCTAACTGAGCAATTTCCACAGCGGTCAGTCCTTCGATTTTTTGTTCAATGTCCTTAGGCGATACACCAAGATCTGCAAGCTCGGCTTTCACCTCTTTTTTAGATATCATTTTTTTCATGTCAGCTTTAGCTTGCTGAGTTTCAATAACGTCAACCATTTCAAAGGTTGAAACAAAACCATTTTTCTGTTTTGCTAGTGCTGGGTTAATAGTGATAAAACTAAAAACCATAAGTAATGATAAGATTGATTTGATCATAATTTCTCCTCCTTCAACTATGTTAAAAATTATCTTGAATATTAAATGCTAATTTTCCTCAATTATTTGTGTAATTTTCTACACATATATATTTTCAAAATATGTATTTCCCAAAATTAAAACTTGCGATCCACACAGGTGAGTCTTCGATACCTTTAAAGCGCTCTATGATCTCTGCATCATTTGTAGAGTCTGATATCAGGGTATATTCATTTTCTCTTGAGTAAATAAGAGCGAATTCATAGAAGGATTCATCAAAGTCTTCATAAACAACCCCAAACCTTACCCCTGCATTGATAACTCTAACTCTATTAATCTCATTTATATTTAATTCCTTTTTAAATAAGTCAAAAAAGTTCACTGTATAAATGCCAATTGAGGGACCTAATGAAAGCTTAATAAAGCGATTATTATATGTACCAACCGTGTGAGAATATACTAGAGAGTAAAAGGATGTGGTTAAGCTGGTATCGCCTTCAGCCTCACTATTTTTTCTCTCAAGACTGAAAAATCGTCGCTTAGGAGTCCAACTTGTTTCACTGTGAATATTTAACTCTTGAAAGGGATTAAATTTGAATGTTAAAACAGCTCCAAAATTAACCGCACCAAAATCTGCTCCATAAGTAGGTGCATTATCCTGAATATGCACAAAAGGATATCCAATTTTCATTGCTAATCTTGGAAACTCGCCTTCAGCTCTCGCTTGAAAGGATATTAGACTGGATGCCAGAGCAAATAAAAATAAAATTCTAATCATATGTATACCTCAACGAAACAAAATAGGTTCCATTTGGCTCTCCTATTGTAAAAAATGAAATGTCCTTGTTATCAACTAATAAACTGAATGGGTTTAATATACGACCCAAGTAATTTTTGTATTTGTTGCCAGAGTTGATAAGTTCGACACTATAATCTTCGATAAAATAACCCAAACCTGCTCCGAAGATCGGTGTGTTCAATGTATCCTGTATACTTGGTTTCTCAGTATATGTTTCAATAAATAACTCAAACCATAAACTCGATAAAAATGAATATAAGAGTGATTTGGCTTTGCTGTAGCTTCTTGCTCGGTAGTAGAGGTAAACTTGAGCTCCTGTATAAGTATGACCAAAATAATTCCAGTTAACGTTGTCCCCATCAAACTGAAACTTGAAAAAATTGTCCTTGTAATTATCAAAACTACCTTCGGTTCGAATCGTTTCGTATTGAGTTAAAATATAACCAGTGGTGTGGGCAGAAAATACAATTCCTTGATCATATAATATTTCTTTAAAAGTATGATCTTTGTCTTGGTATTCAATTGCAGTTGCATCGTTTAAACTGATAATGGCCACAAAAATAAAAAATATTAGTAGTATAACTCTCATACCAGACATTTTAGGTTTTATTGTAAAAACATACCTCATTTTGATGAGTTATATTTTTGTATAAATTTACACAAAATTTGCACCAGCTTAAGAACAGTGTTTTGAATTTTTAACTTAATATTCTTTATGACTATGAAACACACACTAAAGAAAAACATTTTTTACACTTTAATTTTAACAACCACACTTAATACGAGTGTAAAAGCACAGGAAAATGACTCATCTGCCTCCAAAGAATTTTGGGCCAATGAGAAACAAAACATCCTATCACCTATACAAACTCCTGCCGTATGGGTCCTAGGTGCAGGTAGTGCCTTAAGTTATTTGGTCTACCGAGACACAAAGAACCGTGGAGAATTCGGATATACTGAAGACCACGCTGAGAAAAAAGATGGCGATTGGAGATATTGGGGAAATATCTTGGGCTGGGCAGCTTTTCAAGCCGGCTACACCCTAACCCAATATCCGGCCATAAAAGAAAGAGACTCTAAGGCCCTTAAAAACGTTGAAATGATGTGGAAATCAACATTGTATACTGCCGCAACAACATTTGCATTGAAGCTTGCAGTAACTGAACAGAGAAGAAATGGAAAGCATAAATTTGAATCCTTTCCCTCTGGCCATGCCTCAGCTGCCTTTGCTTTCGCAACAAACGTTGCTTTAAGACATGAATGGTACTGGAACTTCGTCAGTGTACCTTTAGCTTTATGGGCAACTATGGCCAGAGTTGCAGATGATTCCCATTACGTCCACGATAGTATATTTGGAGCTGCGCTCGGTACTAGTTTCGCTTTAGGAATGTATTACGCAGAGGACGAAGTGCAAAACACGGCACTAAACTTCATCCCAATGGAAGACGGCGGTGGTGTCGAATTCACATACAAGTTTTAATCGTTTTGCTTCAAACAAATATCTTCAATCTTGTTAGTTTCATCAAATACTTTTGTTTTGTGGTTAAAATTGAATTGTGAATTCCATTCAAAACATTTAATTGGATCAGCGAAGTTTAGGTCACTTGGTTTAGAAACGAGAGGAATGTCGTTCGTTTTATAAAGACAAGTCTTAAACTGTAAACTAACATTTTTGGCTTCACCATCTTCATAAAATGCCTGAGCTGGTCTGTCTGTAACATAAACTTCAGGAAAATCCGGCGTACGCTCTAAAAGATAAACTTGCTCGTCATAATTGGTAAAGACTCCTGGAGTAGGACTCCAGCGATAGGCTCCAAACCTGTCTACATCTGGGTTGAAACTATTATATAAAGGGTCAAGATCGATTGAGTCGATCACCCAATCAGGATGTAAGAAAAGCTGATGGCCGCTATAGAATTCACGGGATATTTTAATTTCTTTTTTAACAACACCTACTTCATTTACCTTAGAATTGTAAACGCAGCCTCTGATAAATTGAACAACACCATAATCACGAATATTTTTAACACTATTTGTTTCAATTGAAATGAATGCTCTCGTCCCAAATCGCCACACTCCTCCTACTTGAAGTTTATAGTTTTGCGAGGATATCTTGAACTGTTTGAGGCTACAATCTTCGCTCAAGCAAGTGCCTGGTTTGAACACTTGGCTTTCTTCAGAAGAAAGGATCACATTAACTGCATTAGAATTTATTGGAAATAAAATTAATAAAAATAATAGTTTTGACATTTTTTCTCTCTCTTTACGGCTAACTCTAAGTCAGCTGTATCAGAGTGAATCTAGAAAATTAATTTGGCATGAGATAGGGACTATATAATTTTTACAGAAATACAAAGGGAAGCACTCTAAGGTGCTTCCCAATGGGGTTGTTAATCTTCCATTTCTTCAGAAATTTCAGATCTCACATATAAGGCATCCTTCACTTCTTTAACACCCTTGGTGTTAGAAGCAAGCTCAATAGCTTTTTCTTTTGTGTCTTCTGAGTCGACAAATCCAGAAAGAATTACAGTTCCCTTATAAGACTCTACGTCGATTCTCCCAGCATTGAGACCAGTCCTCCCAACTAACTTAGTTTTAACTTTTGCTGAAATTGCAGAGTTATCTAAGTATTGAGAAGTTGACTCTTGATGAGGTGTACTACTACAAGACATCATCATTGCAGCAAGTGTTCCAATCATTAAAATTTTCATTCTATCTCCTTAATTAATCGATCGCTTCGTCGATTTTACTTTCTAAAGAGTCCATGTAATCTTCCATTTTATCTTTGGTAGATTCCCATTTGTCCTCAGTTGTATCGCCTGCATCAGCAAGATACTCTTTGGCGTCATTTTTCATCTCGACCAGTTTAGCATACTGCTCTTTTAGCTTTTCTTTTGCTTCCCCTGACATCTCAGAGATTTTTTCTCCCAGTTTTTCAAGCTTCGCATCAATGACTTCAAGTTTCTTTTCGGTCGCTGCCTTTAACTCTCTATAGTCCTGCTTCAAGGTATCCCCAGCAAAAACTGATAGAGACATTAAAGATACAGCTAACATCAAAATAATTTTCTTATACATAAACGACCCCTTTTGTCTGCTCAACTACTCTGTTGTGTGTTCGAGAGCATTTGTTACAATCGTGACTTATTATCTACTGCCCTTGCGAAATGAAGCGCAATTGAGATAAAAAATCCAATGATAAATACGAAGAATAGAATTTTGGCGATACCTGCACTAGCAGCAGCGACTCCACCAAACCCTAATACTCCAGAAATAAGTGCAATAATAAAAAATAAGACTGACCAATATAACATAATTACTCCTTCGTTGGTTGTGGTTCAGTTGAACTAACATAACCAGTTTAGAGGATCTTGATTGATAATAATTTCAGGATGCGTTTAGATTATTTGTAACTATTTAAACAATTAAGTTATATTTACTGTTTAAGCTATTGAAACTTTAGGTTTTAGAATTTTTGAAACACTGTTTATCAACACATTAGACTTTACCGGCTTAGTGATATGCATATGAAACCCTGCTTCTTGTGTCTTTTGAACCTCTTCTTCCATTGCGTGAGCTGTTAGAGCTATAATTGGTTTGCTAAAACCATTATTCCTAGATTCAGATAATACTTGAAATCCATCTTTTCCTGGTAGTTGAAGATCTAAAAGCACAATATCAAAGTTATGATTTTTGATAGACTGAACCGCGGATTCACCACAATAGCAAACCTCTACATCTGCGCCTACAAATTCAAGATACATTTTGAAAAGCCTTGCATTTTCTTTAGCATCTTCAACAACTAAAATTTTATACCCTTCGAGCTGTTTCGAATTTTCTGTAGCTAGCTCTGCCGTTTGAGGCTCTTCTTTTATAAAATCAACGAAGTCCTCACTTAATACCTCGCCAACTTGAAAACTGGCTTCTATTTTAGTACCAACTCCGGATTTTGTTTCTAATATTTTCACATCTCCTGACATTTCTCTTGCTAGTTTTTTCGAAAGAGCGAGACCTAAGCCAGTTCCTCCAAACTTACGTGAAACCGAATTCTCACCTTGCTCAAAAGGTTTGAATAATTTAGGTAACTGCTCATTGGTTATTCCCACTCCTGTATCTTCGACTAAGAATGAAATAGTCTGACTTTCGCCACAATAAGATACGTGAACGACAACTTTCCCTACTTCTGTGAATTTCAAAGAGTTTCCAATCAAATTGATTAAAATCTGCTTCAGTCGCTTAGGATCAATATAGATTTGAGAAGGTGTTGATTCTGAAATTACAAAACTTAATTCGATATTTTTTTCGACGGCTTTGATTTGCAGTAATTTCTCAATATCTTCTAAAAATTTTGCTAATTTTAAATCTTTGAATTCAAAACTTAGCTTCCCAGCTTCAATTTTAGAAATATCTAAAACTTCGTCGATAATACCTATAAGATGATTCGCATTCTTGTCGATAATTTGAACAATTTCATCACGCTCATTTTTTTTAATCTCGTCAATCTTAAGTATATCTGCATACCCCAGTATAGCTGTCATTGGGGTTCTTATCTCATGGCTAATATTCGCTAAAAAATTTGACTTCGACCGACTCGCATTTTCGGCCCTTAATAGAGCATCTGTGATCTTTTCGTTTTGTTCTGAAATCGTTCTATATAAAGGTTTAAATATAAACAACCAAACAATTATTATCTGCAAGAAACAGAGAGTAATAAATACAAATCCTACTCGATTTAAGTCTTCCATCGATTTTGTTTGAGCCTCTTTCGCTTTTTGACCTATAAAGATCAAGAGGTCTGTCAAACTACCACTCGAATTATCTGTCATCTGCCTTACATGCACCGAGATATCATTCTTAGACAGATTTTCAAAATTAGTTAGTTTGAATCCAGAATTTAGATAGCTTTGAGTTTTGTCCTGAATAGCTTTAACATCATAGAGATTATCAATCTGTTCTACTTTCCTATTGTCTTCGTCAACACCTATATGCAGATATTCATGTATATTGCTTACTTCTGCTTTTATATTGATCAATAAGCTTTTTAGTGCAGACTTTAAACTAGATTTATCATTGTGACTTGTTTCGATTTGCTCTGAAATGAGTGATGCCTGGTTGATCAATCTTATTTGTTTCCCAATAGATACATATATATTTTGTAAGTTTTTTTGCTCGTCGATAATCTCTTTATAGACATTTAAAGAATGCACTGAAACGGAAAAAACTAGAAGACCTGCTATAATTGAATATAGGTAAAACTTTTGTTTGGTCGATTTAATAAGCTCTTTAGATTTCATAGTCACACTATTTTGATAACTCTTTTCCTCTCCAATACCTAGAAAACTTAATTCATACCTAAAATGTCTATCGAAAGTCTAAGGGTTCAAAATAACTCAGCGCTCCACTCAATGTTTTGATATCTACACAAAATATACACTAAGACTAGAGTTCAACGGAATCCTTTAATCTTAAAATATAATTGTTCAGTCAAACAAGGAGTTAGATATGAGCTCAGTATTAGTTAAAAATTGTGTTTTGGATTTTTTAGATAAGGACCTGTTAACCATAGCTGGTTGTAATAAAGAAAAAGAGCAACTTCTCGTTTCTAAGCTCAGAATGATTGAGCTTGATCTGAAGTTAATTGATACTTCATCTAAAAACGAAAATCATATCAATTTTTTCTTAAGCTCATTTAGAAACCATTTCTACAGAAGCCTTAAGCACGTCAGTAAAATGGTTAAAGAATCCGTTGCTATGGATGAGCGCAGCAAGAATCTTTTTTACGAAGATATTGAGGATGCACTAGATGCACTAAAAAGTGAAATAAGAACTCTTGCTGAATTAAAGAACCAAATGATTTCAGTTCAATTCGAAAATTCACTATAACCTACCTTTTTTACCCCACCACGCAAAATTTCACCAAGCCGACTGTAAAGTCGGCTTTCTTATTTTAATTTCTTAATCATTAACTTCTACATCCTCATGCTCTGTTGCAGTAAACTTTCCATCTGTTGCAAAAGCAGGTGATCCAATTTGAGGCTTAGTTGTGGCAGGTCTAATTTGCTCGTGTCTGTCACCTTGGCTGTTTGGCAAGTTGTTCGTTGCACATGAGTATGCTCCAAAAAATAATAGTCCTAAAATAATTGCTTTCATAATAGCTCCTTTCTTATTTTAATTTTAACCTAGGAGACTTTTATTTTATTCCAATCCTTTTTATTTAAATGTGTAATTTAAGCAACATCTGCTTGAAGACGTCTTTATCGAAATTTGTTATCATTGCTTATGAGGAGGAAATTTGAAATATCTATGTTTAGTCTTTCTAGTCTTACTTCAAGCGATCCAAACAGCAGATGCAGGTACAAATCATAAAAACTTTACCGAGTCTGCATATGATGCAGCTAATACGTACCACTTTCAAATTCCATTTTTTGCGGGCTTAGCATCCCTCTTATTGTTGGATGGAGAAGTCTCCGACAGTGCTTCAAAAAATACTCCACTGTTCGGGTCTCAGTCGAATGCTCAGGCAGCAACTGATGGCATGCTCTTGGCACTATTTCCGTTGATGATGTACACTTCTACATTACCTGCATTGAGAGACCAAACAGAAAGCGAATATTTCTCACCTAGAACTAAATTTCTTCTCACTCAGTCTTCAATCATCTTAATTGATTTCTTGACCATACACGCTATCAAGTCATCAACGAGAAGAATTAGGCCCGACCAATCTGATAATTTGAGTTTCCCATCAGGGCATTCATCTTTATCATCTGGATTGGCCAGAACAATTTATAATAATATAAAAAATTCTCCTAAAAATGATACAAAGCTTGGAAAAACCATTCAGTATGGTTCATTTATTACAGCTGGTTTAATTGCTTGGGGAAGAGTAGAAGCAAAAAAGCATCACCTTTCAGACGTCCTACTTGGTAATGCTTTTGGTGCTTATATTTCAGATCTTCTCTACTCAATATATTATAAACATTATAATGTTCAACCAATTGTTGAGATTGAAAACGCAGAAGAAGTTTCTCTCAATCTTATTTATCGTTTCTGATTAGTTTGATTTATTTTCTGAGTTTTCTTAATATGAGCATAGTTTAAACTTGCGACAAACAAACTCCCACCAACGGTGTTACCTAAAATTGCTGCTAATAGCGTACTTGTCGCTACCCCAATGCCTGGTTGTCCATTTATTAACATACTACTAAAGAGCTCAGCAGATCCTACAATTGAGTGATGAAGTCCCCCTAGCCCTATAATAAATGTCACAATATAAATACTAATCATTTGCCCTGAGCCAGGAGGTGTAGAATAAACTAACCACCCCCCCTGGGCCATAAGCCAGCCAGCTAAAATTGCACTTCCGAATGTTTCACCGAAGCTAAAGCTACTAAAATGCATGGCAATTTCTAAAAAGCCTGCTCCTGAAGTTATGATTCTATTAGATAGAGAAATTAAGAATGAAGACACAAAAGTTCCAATGAGATTTCCCACAAGAACAATCGTCCAAACTCGCAATAATGATTTCACAGTGCTTTTTTTGTCCAGTACGGGATAAACTGCCGTAGCCGTGTGCTCTGTAAATAATTGGGTTCCACTTAGAACACAGACAACAAAGCCTAGTGGGTAAACTAATGCTAGCGCTAACCTGTCGTAAATAAATGGTTGGTCTTTATTAAAAATGAGTGAAGCAAGAGAGACACACATTGCCGCAAAACCAAGTATCATCCCCGCCGACATAGAAGAAAGAAGTAATGATATGACAGAACGATGGTGTTGTTCTTCACCTTCTTTAATCGTATTCTCCAAGATGTCATCCGGGTGCCTGATGGCCTGATCAGACCTCTTCAAAATAACAGGGATAAAGCTTAAATCCTCTTTTTCTCTTGTCCTGGCGCGATTTGTTTTCTCACTGTATTCACTGAGCTTTTTAAAGTTTTTGATGAGAAAAGCCTCATTATTGATCTCATTCATAAAGACCTCTCTGGTAAATATTGTCTATTATCTTTTGTGCTTCATTTTCCACTGTTCATGTTTTAATTGTTCTAGAACAGGTTCGAAAAAGTTGTGAGGACGACTTTGCTTTTTTAATGTCGCCATATTTTGATAGATTTGAACTTTCTTCTCAATACTTTTTATAAAATAGATTGTTCCTCCAACAAGCGAGAGGAGTGAAATAATAAAGAAACTAACATACTTGTATTCATCAGCGATCGGAAGGTTGAAAATAATAAAATAGATTAACGCTAACGTTAGAACAATAATTCCCACTGAAAGTATGTTTACAAAAAAGATATCTAATCCAATAGATTTAGAATCTTTGAGCATTTTGCGAACCATAGCCTTTTTAAAACTCTCTTCTTGAGCTTTAAATAGTGCCTGGGAGAACACTTGCCTGGAAAGAATTTTAAAAAGGCTCATGGTAATTACCTTGTAAACTTTTGAGTGATGATTCCGGCAACAAATCCTAATACTCCAGCTCCAATAGCTGTATGTACTGGATAGTCCTTCGCTACCTGTACTGATTTTTCCATCGCTTCTTTTGAACGGCTAACTGCAGTCTCTGAGAAGCCTGACAATGTTGAAACTAATTGTTCCCTATCAGTAATGTTTGTCAAATTTCTTGATTGTTGTGCGTTTTCTGTATTCAAGATTCCTCCTTTGGCTTCATTCAACAAATAAATTGTCTCAGAACGCATCAGAATAATCTTTTTACAATAGTTAAAAGAATGTGTAGGAAAATACAAAAATTGCCTTAAGCTATTGATGTCCCCCAATTAAGGAAGAAATTTGCTCGATTAGAAAATCCGGTTTTACTGGCTTTGTAATATGAGCATTAAATCCAGCTTTAGCTGTCTTGTCTTTTTCTTCTTGCATAGCATGGGCAGTTAGAGCAACGATTGGCCTATCAAACTCATTTTCTCTAAGTTCTTTGATTACCGTAAAACCGTCTTTTTCAGGCATCTGAAGATCTAGTAAAACGATGTCAAAAAAGTTTTTCATAGCGAGGTCTATTGCTGTTTGACCTTCGTGGGCCACGGTTACATCCGCTCCAGCTTGATCAAGATACATTGCAAATAACCTTGCATTTTCTTTAGCATCATCTACGACAAGAATTTTTTTATTTAAAAGTTCGCATTTATTAATTTCAGCGTTTTCCTGAATGATAATATTTGTGGAAAAATTAGTGATAAAATCACTGTCATTTATAACTCCCGCCTCTATTGTTACACCTACCGTTGTCCCAACACCTGGCTTCGAACTAAGGATTTTTACATCTCCTCCCATCGCCCGAGCAAGGCCTCTAGAAAGAACTAAACCAAGTCCTGTACCGCCAAACTTTCTAGCAACAGAAGTGTCAGCTTGTTGAAAGGGTCTAAACAACTCTTTGATCTGACTTTTACTGATACCAATTCCTGTGTCACGAACTTTGATTGAAAGTGTATTATTTCTTGTATCAAATGAGACTTCTAGTCTAACGAAGCCCTCACTAGTAAACTTGATTGCATTGCCAAGAATATTATAAATAATTTGTTTTAATCTTTTTGGGTCAGTAAGAATTTTTTTAGGAATACGACCAACATTATCAAAAATTAAATCAATTCCTTTTTCCTGCGCTTTCACATTAATAAGAGAATGAATTTCATTAAGAAAAGTAGGAAGGTCGGTTTCGATTTCCTCAAAGTCAAAACGTCCAGCCTCAATTTTAGAAATATCTAAGATCTCATCTATAAGTCCAATCAAATGATTTGCATTCTGATCAATAATACGAATAGCATCTTCTCTATCCTGTGGTGAAACTTTCTCTCTCTTTAATATATCAGCGTAACCTAGAATAGCTGTCATAGGTGTTCTAATTTCATGACTGATATTTGCCAAGAAGTCTGTTTTAGATCTGTTAGCACTTTCAGCTTTTAAAAGAGCATCGGATATTTTTTCATGCTGATGAACTATCGTGGCATATAGTGGTCTAAAAACCAGCAGCCATATTAAGACAAGTTGAGCAACACAGAGACTTACTAATGTGATCCCCATGTTGTGTAGATCACTCATAGAGTCGGCTTGAATTTTTTGGATCTTCATACCAATGAAGGCAAGAACATCGACCAAACCTTCACGAGAAGAGTCACTAAGATAGCGAATATTATTTCGAATGTCTGTATTGGACAAATTATTGTCGTTGACGAGCTCACGAGCTCTTTTCATAAAGAGCAGCATTTTAGAATCAATATCGTTTCTTAGAAGTAAATCTTCAAAATTTTTAACCTCTGAAAATTCTGCATTGGACAGCCAAAGATTAAATTTCTCATTCTCGCTATCTAGTTGTTTGATAAGTCTTTGGAACTCGTTTTGCAGTATGATGTAGTCTTTAACTTCAACAAAATCATCAAATTTTTCACTCAAAATTGAGATTTTATTTACTAGGTTGATTTGATTACCAACGAATGTGTAAGCTTTTTGGATTGAAGACTGTTGATCAATAACTCTGCGATGGGTCTCATATGCAAAAAAAGAGATAACAGAAAACAACAATACTCCAAGGGCAGAGTACAGTATAAATTTTCGTTTCATTTCCCTAATTAGCTGTTCTGATTTAACCATCGACTTTGTTACTTCTCCAAATTTAGATGCTTATTTTTTAGATCTAAATAAACTGAAACTTCATTAATCAAATTACGAGCAGTGTCAGAGTTTGTTTCACTGCAAGAGTTTTCCAGCTCAGAACCTAAAAATCCGAGGTGCTGGAATCCGTAAGGTGCGCTGTAACCTTTCCATTGATGGGCTATTTTCCCTATTTCCGTTAGCTTACCTTGATCCATAAGTGAATTTATGGTCCTTAAGTCTTCTACTCTGTCATTATAAAACTCATTAAGAAATTTCTCAAGTCCAGGCTCTGCCTTTTCACTTAGAATTTTATTAGTCAACTCACTGCTATTCGTCATTACTTGCCTATCCTTAAAAAATGTTAGAACATCATAGCCTAATCTATATAGCTGTATCAAATTCAATACAGTAAAAAAAGCAGGAAAAATGAATAACTCTATATTGTTAGTTGAAGACTCAAAAGAAGTACACCAGATGGTTAAAACCGCTTTCACTGGTTCATTGATAGAAGTTGACTGGGCCGAGACACTTAACGATGCTGACGCAAAAATCGCTAATAAAGTTTATGACCTTGTTTTGCTTGATATTGAATTGCCAGATGGAAATGGACTTGAATTTTGTACAAAGCTTCAAGCTGTAGCTCCTAGTACAAGTATTTTCTTTCTCACAGCTCATGATGAATTGTCTGAAAAAGTACTTGGCTTTTCAGCGGGAGCTGACGATTACGTAACAAAACCGTTCAACACTCTAGAGCTTAAAGCTCGAGTAGAAGCTAAATTGAAAAAAATCCAAAGCCTAAAGGTAAACTCTGACTTTATGAAATGGAAAGAGATTGAAATTAATAAATCTAGCCAAGAGGTGAAGGTACTAACTGATGCCGGACAATTTGAGCAGATTGAATTAACGTCACTCGAATTTAAAATGCTAATGTATTTCGCAAATAGACCAGAGCAGGTTATTGAACGTGATACTATGTTAAACGATATTTGGGGTGAAGATATTCACGTTTACTCTAGATCAGTTGATACTCACGTAAGTAAACTTCGTAAAAAGCTCGGGGACATCTCGCATATTATCGAGTCTGTCCACGGAGCTGGTTACAAATTTAAGCCAACAACGGCTTAAGATAATTTTTCTAAACAATCGTTTATAAGCTCAACTTGGTGGTAATCTCGGTTATCACCAACTAAACCTTCATTTTGAGCTTCATCGAGAGATAAGGCAATATCCTTCCAATTGGTCAGTATCAAGATTTTTTCATCTTTATTAAATGAAGTATCCAAGTACAATTCTTTTGGAGTTCTAAAGTACTCCATCGGTGTTAAAAATGCGTCTTTGCGGGCCATTTGATCCTCCCTGCTAGTTCTTACATTAACGCAAGAACATTATCTAAATTTTTAATATGTCTTTTTTGTCTTGGTATAAAAACATTTTCGATTTCATTTTTTTGAAATCTCGTTAGCTCAGTACTTTCTAGCATGCGCTGATAATTATTAAGTCCATGCTCCTCACCTTTTCGAAGTGCTCTCGTAGTTGCCTCAACCCCAATAGCCTTAGAGGTGGCCATGAAAGACTGGACAATCGTTCCCCAAATACCAGAATTCGTTTCTGGAATTATGTTCATATCCCTGGCTTCCCTTTTCCAAAAGTCGATTGCCTGCTCATGTTCACTTCGAATTTGCTCAATTGCAAAATTACTCGGTGTCCCTTCGAACTTTTCCAGAGCTTGAGTATAAGCTTCTTTTGCGGATATTTCGCCTCTAAGAATTTCATCCAAATCTTCACTTGGGATCTTTACTGTAGTTAGTCTAATTGCTTCTGCTCTATGATTAAGTTTTTCCATAACTAAACTCCTTTTTAAGCTTCCTATAGATATTACTCCTAGGCTCATAAGGATTCTTCACGGTTCAAAGAAGAAAATGTCTAAAAATATACACAAATAAACAGCAATTGCAGGAAAGAATAGTGGGCTCGCTAGTATTAATATGATTACAAAGGAAGGATGATATGTATCAACGTTTTACCAATGCCACTTTAGTTTTAATGTTCATCATAATAGCTATCTCAATTTTGACTCAGATGCAAAGAAATGAAACAGTAAAAACGTATTTCAAAATCACCAATGAGTTGATTGACATTAACAAAAACACCAATACGTATCAACTGATTAACGGCCCGATTTATTTCGAAGACAAAATCAGTAAGTCCCAAATAGAAGATGAGTTTGAACATCTCTGTGTTGGGAATTGTTCCAATAGGTTAAGAATTCAAAAAGAAGGTGGTGATAATGTTAAGTTAGATGACTACCAAAATCTTTTTTCTAAATATATCGATATCACCAAAGAGCAAAATAATTTTTCGATTGCGACCACCAGATACACAGAGTTATTTTTTAAAAACACTCGCCTTCTCTCAAAAAAGGCCAGTGAGGATTACCCTGAACTTGAATATTTAACTCAATATATTCTTGCGGATTGTGCGCTAAAATCTAATGCTCCGGCATTAAATAATTTTGGCGTAAAAAAAATGGGAGAACTTATTTTAAATTCTAAGTCGGATGTTTTATTAAAAGAGCTCGCTTGGAGTACCCTGAAAGAGAGCCCTCTTCTTAAAAATGATAAGCTACTATTATCGAAACTAGCTGTTGTCGTTAAGAATTAGTTGAAATTAAATTTCTTAAAATCATCAGCTGAGTGACGTTCCTTAAGTTGCTCAGACTCATCACCCCAAGAGCGGTTTACAATCCTTCCTCTCTTTACCGCCGGCCTTTGCCCTAATTCATTTGCCCAACGATTCACATTTTTATATTCATGGACCGATAAAAACTCTGCTGCATCATACAGCTTTCCTTCAACTAAGGCTCCATACCAAGGGTAAATTGCCATATCAGCGATAGTATATTCATCACCTGCGATATACTTATTTTTTGCAAGTTGTTTATCCAGAACATCTAGCTGCCTTTTAGTTTCCATTGCAAATCTATCAATGGGATACTCGAGCTTTTCAGGGGCATAAGCATAAAAATGTCCAAAACCTCCACCAAGATATGGACCACTACCAACTTGCCAGAATAGCCAGTTCATCACTGTCGTTCTTCCATGAATGTCTTTAGGAAGAAAAGCATCAAATCTTTCAGCTAGATAGAAAAGGATTGAGCCTGATTCAAAAATGCGAATTGGATTGCCATTATTTTTCACCAATAAAGCAGGAATTTTAGAATTAGGATTTATATCCACAAAATCAGATCCAAACTGATCACCTTCACCAATATTAATGAGATAAGCATCATATTCTGCTTCCTTAATTCCAAGTTCAATTAATTCTTCAAACATTATTGTTGCTTTCACACCATTGGGAGTTGCTAATGAATACAGTTGAAATTCATGCTCACCTTGAGGTAGTTTCTTTTCTTCTCTAGCACCAGCAGTTGGTCTATTTATACTTGAAAACTGTCCTCCGCTTCCCTTATCATTTTTCCAAACTTTCGGTGGTGTATATTTCTCGCTCATTAAAGACTCCTTATGTGTTGATTTATATTCTCTTCCATTTTATTTTTCAGCAATGCAATATGATAACCATCCACCAACCCATGGTGAACTTGCACGCTAAAAGGAAGTTTAGTGTCAATGACTTTGCCCCAAATAAACTTAGGGATACACTCGTCTTTTTTGTAATGTGCCTGCTTGACCGACTTAAAATTCAACCACGGTAAACAAGAGGCATAAAATAGATAATTATAATCTTCATTTGAACCAAAATCGACCTCTGTGTATTCCGACTGGGCATGAGTAATGAACTCCTTAAATTCGTCCTTAAACTCGCAATATATCGGTCTGATATTATCGCTGTCACCACCTATGGCATGCACCCAATCTGGATGAATCTTTTCATATAATAGAACTTCTCCTTTTTCTGAAATTCGATACCTGAAATTTTCAACTCCGTTGGCAGCCTTCGCAAGATGAAAAAGTATGAAAAAGAAAAATGGAATATTATTCTCTTTACAGAATTTGAAGCTATCCCCTATTTCTAAATCAAAATCTATTGAAAGAAGTGGTATTTCAAAATGACTAAAACCTATAAAGGTATTTTTTCTTGCCCATGTGTCCTGATTAATTTTTACAAAATTCTTATTCATTTTTACCTATATTAATAACTATGTTTTTCTAATTTAACTTTGCCCCAAAATGTTTTGTAGACGAAAAAGGTATAACTCGCCACGAGTGGTGCCCCTATGGCCGTAATGATTAACATGATTTTAAGCGAGCCCTTAGAAGAAGCACTATTATATATGTTTAAAGAATACTTAGGATCGATACTAGATAATAGCAGATTTGGAAAGATCTCTACCGAAACCAAAATAAGAAGAAGACTTATAACAAGAGCTGAAAAAATAAACCCTGCTAAGTATTTTCCTTTTGAAGCCAGCCTTGGAATATTAGCGACACTTAAAACGATTAATATAGGAATAATAAACAACACAGGATTAGATTGAATTTTATCACTTAGATGTGGAATATATAACAGAGTGTATAAGGTACAAACAACATAAAAAATAACAAATGAAATGATACCATATTTAAGAAGGTCTTTAATTTGCTCATAAAGCTTACCTTCAGTTTTTAAGAGTAAATATAAAGCTCCGTGCATCATAAATAAGGTTAGCGTAGTTGCTCCTACTAAGAGTGCATAGGGATTAAGAAAATCTAATAAGCCGTCTCCTAAATAGAGATAGTTTGCTCCGATTTTGACACCAATAAGGACATTGCCTAGAACAACTCCTAAAAGAAAAGCCAGCATAATACTTGAAACGCTGTAAACTCGATCCCAACTGGCTCGCCAAAGACGACTTGGCTCTTTACTTCTAAACTCAATAGCAATCGCCCTAAAAATAAGAAAGACCAGAAACAACATAAAAGGAATATAGAGCGCAGAAAAAAATGTCGCATAGAAAACTGGAAAGCCAGCAAAAAGTGCTCCGCCACCAATTACGAGCCAAACCTCATTGCCATCCCATACTGGGCCTACCGCATTGAGGGCTATCCTTCGATGCTCTTCTTCTTTAAAAAATAAATGCCAAGCTCCAGCGCCAAAATCGAATCCATCTAAAATCGCGTAGCCGCTAAATAGTGCACCTACAACTAAGAACCACCATACCTCATAGTCTAAACCTAATAACATCTAGCCCCCTGTTACCGCATCAGTCATGTCTTTAGTAAAGTGTCTTGTTTCATCAGAGTCATCATGATCATAAGGTCCTTTTTGAATCTTTTTATTCAGCATATAAATAAATAAAAAGAATAAAAAAGCGTACACGATACCAAATAGAATAATAGAAAATAGAATCTGATTGGCGGTCACTGACTCTGAAAATGCCTGATCAGTTCGCAAAAGACCATAGACAACCCAAGGCTGCCTTCCCATTTCAGCTGCAAACCAACCAAATTGATTGGCCAGTTGAGGAAGAAGCACTGAAAGAACCAAGATCTTTAGCGTCACTATACTTGAAAACAGTTTTCCCTTGATAAGAAGAAATAATGCCCACAAAGACAAACTAATAAGTACCATGCCTATGGCCACCATTAGATGATAAAATTGAAAAATCGCATTAACTTGCTTAGGTACTTCCTCTTTTGGAAAACTATTTAAACCTGAAACTTTTGTATCGAAATTTTGATGAATTAAAAAAGATAATCCTCCTGGGATTTTAGGCCCAATAACTTTTTGATTTTCTTGATCAACCCAGCCAAATAAATAAAGATCGGCTGGATCATTTTCGTTATAATGCCCCTCAAATGCCGCTAATTTTGCTGGTTGATTCTTGGCCACTCCATCTGCTGAAAGATGTCCAATAAAGAGCTGGGATAAGGAAAGTGCTACACTTATAAAAACAGCGATCTTTATGGCCACTTTTGATAAATCTTCAAAACGATTTTTAATTAGATAATAGGAATGAACACTTAAAACCAAAAAACTTCCGGCAAGGAAAGCTCCAAACCAAACATGTAAAAGCCTCTCAACCGAGGAAGGATTAAAAACCATGGCCCAAAAATCGGTGATCTCTGCTCTTGCATTTATCCCCTCTCCGGCAATTTTAAATCCGGCAGGAGTTTGCTGCCAACTATTGGCCACCACGATCCAAACGGCTGAAAAGCATGAACCGAGAAAGACACCCAAGGTGGATAGGAAGTGAACTCTAGGGGAAACCTTGTTCCATCCAAAAAGAAGAACTCCTAGAAAGCCACTCTCCAAAGCAAACGCAAAAATCCCCTCCGCCGCAAGTGCGGAACCAAAAACATCTCCAACATACCTCGAGTAAACCGCCCAATTGGTTCCAAACTCGAACTCCATCACGATACCTGTGACAACGCCAATCCCAAAAGTGACGGCAAAAATCTTAGTCCAGAAATAGCAGAGTTGATGATACATTTCATTTTTAGTCTTTAAATAAAGGCCTTCAAAGATAACAAGGAATAAACCAATACCAATACTAAGTGGGGGAAATATATAGTGAAATGCGATAGTAAAAGCGAATTGAAACCGCGCGAGGACTTCTGTGTCCATAAATAACCGCCTTGAAAAGTTACGCTTAAATGTACCTCTTTAGGCGGTATTCATCAACTTTGTATAAACAGTTTTAAACTCACCAAGTGCTATAACAGCTTCTGTCTGTCATAAACTTTTTAGTGATGTTATAGATATAAGTACAGCTGCTATAAGCTCTATGAATCATCATCTTGTAGTGATCATCGTCTTCTTCACCGAACTTAAAATAGTTTGGCATAAAATTTAATTCAAGATCCATATAATCGTGATTCTCACAAAAATCTGCAATGCTTGAATACTTCATTTCATTAACCGCTAAAAATTCTAACGTCTCCTCTTTTCCTGCATCACCAAAAAAATGTTCGCATTGGTATGCTTGAGCATGAGAAGTTAAAACTAGCATTAAAACAAAAAAATACTTCATCCCTGTGTCCTTTGTAATTAAATTGAACACAATATATGACTCAAACTGTTTGGCATGTCAAACAAGTGTATCTAACTCAGAACAGCAATTGGTTTTCGCTCATCATCAATGGCCACAAAGGTGAAACTTCCTTTAACAGCTTGCTTTTTATCTCTGTGATACATTTCCTCTAGATAAAGGGTAACGTCCACTACAAGGCTAGTGTTTCCCACCTTAGAGACCTCGCCCACCAGTTCTACAAAATGACCACCGGGAATGGGCATATTAAAATCGATCCTATCACTTGAAACTGTAACAAATTTTTTTCGGCCAAATCGAGTCGCTGTAATAAATGCGACCTCATCCATCCACTTAAGAGTGATGCCTCCAAATAGTGTGTCGTAATGATTTGTTGTGTTGGGAAAGACGGCCCTAACAATTGTCGTCTTAGACTCTTGAATACGCGATTGAATATCAACGTTTTGTTGCATAAATACCTCCTCGGGTAAAAATAGTTGGTTCAGGATCGGACTAATTTTCTCTTGCGAGAAAAATCACCGTTGCGGGACAGTGCTGGATTTTCACCAGCTTCACTGAGTTCCATGTGATAATAGATTATTGTAACGAAAAAGGCTATCTGTTAAAATTTGTAACTAATAACGCCAGAGCATAATAATACCCATAAGTACCATCATTAAATTTTCGGTTAAAGACACAGCCCCTAAGGGAACATTACTGTCTCCCCCAACACAGGCGCATTTAATATCTCGCTTTTCAATATAGACGGCCTTAACTACAGAAATAGCTCCAATAGATCCAATAAATATTGCAACAAAAGAAATTGGCAGCATAAGTACTCCGGCCAACATCCCTAGCCCAACTGCAAATTCAGCAAAAGGGTAAATATAGGAATAAGCAATTTTTCTTTTGGCCAAAATATCATAGGTAATAAATTGATTTGAAAAAGAAAAAAGATCGCGAAGCTTCAATATCGCAAGCACACACATACTGAGTGCAATAAAATGATAAAAAACTTGGTATAGATCAATTAAACCAAATGTTGACCATACAACTGCGAGAGACATGAAAAAAGTACTCAGAAAAATTGCAATGATTGGCTGGTAGGTCGTACCTTCCTGCTTCATTGATTTATGTCCAAAATATCTACTTAGATCATCGTAGCCGCCGATCCTAGCAGTTCCAATAAATGTTTGTGGTGTAGTTTCAACTTGAAAAGCCTCTTTGAATTGATCTGTTTCTTCTCTACTTCGAAGCTTATGATCTATAAACTCATAACCTTGTTTTTCAAGTAAATGCTTTGATTTCATGCCAAATGGGCATATATGTTCGTCTGAGACCATTCTAAATAGCTCTGCCTTCATAATTACCTCCGAATATAAGTTTAGCTAGCATTCGAGCTTATTAATTGAAGCTCTCTTTAAATAAATGTGTAGATTTTTTGTAAAACTTGCCATGGCCCATGACAATTTAGCTAAATCTAGCTAAAAGCAAGAAAATGGAGAAATTATGCGTTTATTTTGTTTTATCATACTTATCATTAACAATGCTTATAGCGGTGTAATCCAGTTTGTTGGTCCGTGCTCTGAAAAGCCTATATTTGAATCAAAATTTAGCGCTCTTGAAGATGATACGGTAGGCTCTGTAACTGTTGAGGTCCTTACATCTAATAATATCGCCTTTTTAGGAACAGAACGGGCGATGAATTCCATCTTTAATACTCCAACAGGACTAGATGCAATGGAAGTATTAAGTGATACGCAAATGAATGCACATGGCTGGTGCTATTCTATTAACGGAACTGAGCCTAATCAATTTGCGAATGAAATAAAAGTTAAAGAGGACGACTCAATTCTGTGGTGGTTTGGTTATGCTCACTATGATAGCGGGAAATGGGTTACTCAATGTGAGCCAACATATACGAGGGCCCCTGAACAATTCTGTGCTCAGTAAAGCTCTCTCCAAGACTTTCCATTAATTAGAAGATCACGCACCTGTGCAGTTCCATCATATTGCACAGAAATCTCAATGGCAGCTTCTTTACCTCTAACTAGTTTATCCAACTCACTTGCTTTATCTTCAGGTATATAAAATTTTTCAATATCGGCTAGAAAACGATTGTACTGACACCTACCTCGAATGATTGCACTACATGTGGATGGTTTAAAACGATAGAAGCGCTTACTATCAATACAATAATAACTAGGCTCTGGTTTTGATCTCATGTCACAGTCAGGAGTTGCACCATATTCCACAGTATAAACAAGATAATGGCCTGATAGTAGATCTCGTGGATCATAACCTGAGATGGGTAAAACAATTTTAGTACCAACCTCGAATTTATATTTTTTAAAAGCAGTAAATATACCTAGCGCCACTACCGGAAATACTAATGCAGTTAAAATTAAGTTCTTTGAAATATTCATTTTAATTTCCTTGTAGCTTTTTTTGAGTCCATTCATAAATCGGCTTTCTAAACTTATTCCACAAATAAACAAACGCAATAATGACCACACCAGTGAGCAGTAAACCTATACCTGTCTCAAGCAGGGATCCAAAAACTTGAAAATAAATAACTAAAAACCTTACCCCAACTAAAAATAAAAAGAATTGAAAGAGTTTTTTATATTCTAGGCTTACAAATAAAACCGCGAGGCTAGAGAGAGTCAAGATTGTAGCTACCGGATAGAAAAGTTCAAGTCCACCCAGGTGAATAGGAATAAAATAAAAAAGCGAAATGAGCATTAGGGCCAATTTTTGTCTGCGATCAATACTTTTAAGTCTCCATGCTAACGACACAAAAACAGCAGTCGCTATATAAGAAGGGATTAGATATTTAACATGACCTACGTTTTTTGCAAATCCACCTTGAACAACCTCACCGACAACAAAATAACTAAGGATAGAAATAATGGCCAAAAGAAAACCTGAAATAGCATGAGGTCTTAGTGCTTTAAAATACGCACAAATGATCGCTAAAACACCGATTACGGGAGCTATAACTGTGTAATGGCCATAATTATTAATCGTTAAAAATCCTATCTTAGAAAATTGATAAATAAGATTAGTCAAAGCGACAGTAAACAATGAAAACCACAACAACGGGAAAGCAGCTCTTCTTGATACAAGAAACAATCCCAATGTTAAGAATGACCATAGAAATAGCGCTTGATAAAGCTCTCCCCCAGTATGATAAATTTGAGAGATTAATCCAATAGATCCAAGAATTAATAATCCAAGACCTGTTAGAGCAACCTCAAAATGCATTCTTTTGTTTTTTGAGTAATAATAATTTCCTACCCAGGCAGCAGTTCCTAACAGAAGAAAGTCGACCAACAGCTTAGCGCTATCAGGGATATACATCCAATTGGCAGCGATGATTGAGATCAGTCCAAGACCTATTACGCTGACACCTAAGATCAGAAATCCATAATAAACCCAAGAATGCCCTTCATTCTCAGATTCATAAGTTTCAATATCTGTTTTCTGCTGCTCACTGATAAGACCTTTTTGGGTCCACTCTATTAGTTTCTTCTCTATATTTGCCATAGACTAATAGTCCAATAGATTGAACTAATTGTTAAGCGAATTTACATAACTCGAAATACTTGACTTAAAAAGATGAAGTTCTTGTTCCCTAAATTTATAGGTTAAATATTTTTGCAAACTCATTCGCTTTGCCAGCAGTCCTCCCTGTTTCGATACAACTTCTGCAAAGATGATAGATTCAGGGGAGATAAAATCAGCATATGTTTTTGCTGCTGTAATTGTTTCTTGAACTAGACTCTTACATAAGAAACTTGTCTTTGCGAAAATGGAGTACACAAATAAATACATCTCACTGTCGATATTCTTTTGAAAAAGATCCTCCACGCTCAAGTCTTCTTCATCGAGATTTGGGTCCAACATCTTATCATAGCCAGATTTGTTAAACGGCACAAAACAAATATGTCCAATTTGTTCTCCATATTCGTCTACCGCAATATTTATCAATTTCGGAAAATGAAGATAAACATGTTCTAGCAATTCAATTTTAAAATGGTCTTGCTCCCCAAAAAGTTGGTTCATCTTATCGCAAATTGATTCTATTTGCTCGATTTGGCAGACACTAAATATATCGTATCTCATTTAAAATCTCTACCAAGCGCTTGATAGGCTGCCACAGTCCCCACAGCAAAGCTTGTTTCAAAACATGGATTGGCCCAATTATCTTGATTCGCAAAAAATATCTTATCACTTATAGCCGCATGAGCCGTTTCCAGTTTTTTAGAAGCGATGGCATTAGCCTGAGCGACAGCAACAGAGTGGCCGTAACGTGTTAGGCGTATACCTTCGACATCATCCCAAGTCTTTCCTGATTTTCTTAGAAATGGATCAAGCGATTTCTGAATTCGAGCCGTGTATTTTTCCAGTAATTGTGGTGAAAACAAAAACTGCTGTGCCATCGCATATGGCAAAGGTAAATAAAGAGTCACAGCACTTCGTTGCGCTTGATTTGCATTTGCCCAATGAGCGTAAGTGATATCACTAAAAACTCGCTCTTTAGAACCTTCATACTCTGAAGTTGGTGCCTTACCAATTAAGGAATAAACATCGTAAAATTTTGGATCGAGGTGATTCTTAAATAATACATTGGCAACGAGATAGGCGTGATAAACCATATTATCCATGGCTTCAAATTGCTGGTTCGGTAGTTCATCAATGATATGTTTCGCTACAAGCTTAGGTCCTGTGAAAATTACTTTTTTCGCTGTTATAGCTTTTAAAATCTTATTATTTTCATGATAACAAATATAAGTCCCTTTACCTTCCTCTCTTACATCCACGACAAAAGAATTAGATCTAATTGTTAACTTGGCATTTTTCATTTTTTGTAATGCTGCTACTGCTATCATTCCATTACCACCTGGTAGAGCTTGGGTCCCTGCAAGGTCTGAGGTAAAAAAGTTTAAAAACTGTGCCGCTGAAATTTCGTCATACCCCGTACTAAAAGATGACCAGCAATACTGGTGAAAATACTCTTCAATATGGGGATGGATACTACCAAATTCTTGCTCAACCCAGTCTTTTAAGGTCAGCCGATCGAGTGAATCTAGTGACGGCCGATCTATTTCAAGCCCTGGAATTAGAGGTAATTCAGGGTAAGAATATTCATAAATTTCTTTTAATTTTTTATATACTAATTCAAATTGATCCCTATTATCTGGATCAGTAACCCCATGCCAGAATGAATCCATAAATTCACCTTGAAAGATAATCGGGTGAACACCTTGGGGTACTTTTTTAAATTTCGAGTGCACACCAATTTCTTTATAGAAGTTATCAATGATGCCACCTTCTTCAGGCTGAGTGACATAAGCACTCCCAAGAGACATATAGGTATCCTTATATTTTTCTACTCTTGCATTTCCGCCAAGTCTTGGATGACCTTCTAAAAGAAGTACTTTTTTATTTTGAAGGTGGTAGGCACTTGAGATGGCAGAAAGTCCTCCACCGACGATCACGACATCATAGTTCTCACTCGCCTTAGGAAGACCACCTTTTTTTTGGATAAAGCCTGGCTTGTTCCAAAATATCTCGTGTGCTTCATCAGGAGTGTCACCACTAATTTCTTTCGTTCCAGTAAACTCTTTCAATTCAACAAGTGGGGAGTATGAGCGACTCACTCGATCACGATGCTTTAAGACCTCACTTAAACCTCGAGTTAAGGGTTCGTGTCCAAACGTCTTACCTGCAAAAATACCACTCCCTGAAAGCAGTGCAGACTTGATTAAAAAATCTCTTCTTGAAGAACTCAATTTATACCTCTCAACATGTTTGACTAGCCAAACAAAGATATAGTATACAAAACAAAATCTATCAACTTCTAAATTGGATACTGATTGCAAAAGACTTGGCTGACAGAATATAGCTTAAATAACTCAGTGAAGCAGTGCTTTGAACAGACTGCTATTCTTCACCAAGAAGAATCAGAATTTCAAGAAATCAAAGTAGTTGAGACCTCATCCTTGGGCAGAGTTTTACTTTTAGATGACTTTGCCATGATCAGCCAAAAGGATGAATTTATCTATCACGAAGTTATGGCCCACATCCCAACCCTCTGCCAAAGCACTACTAAGAATGTCTTAGTTTTAGGTGCGGGAGATGGTGGTGTTGTAAGAGAGCTCGTGCGCTACCAAAGCATAGAAAATATCACTTTGGTAGAAATTGATTCAAAAGTAACAGAGGTCTGCCAAAAATTTTTCCCGGAAGTAAGTAGTGGCCTCAATGATCCACGTGTTTCGATTATTTTTGAAGACGCGCTAAAGTACATCACCAACCTAAAGCCTGGGAGTTTTGATCTTATAATTTGTGATTCCACTGACCCTGAAGGTATTGCGGCTGGACTCTATCAAAAAGACTTTTATCAAAAGGCCCTGGAACTTCTTACAGATGAAGGTATATTCATGTGTCAGACTGAAACTCCTTTTTTTGATGAGTTTGATATTAAATCTATTTACAGAAATTTAGGCCAAATATTTCCTGTTGTAGCTCCGGTATGCGCACCAATTCTTATTTATCCAGGTGTGTTTTGGACCTTCGCATTTTGCTCTAAAAAGTGGACAATTTCAGATATAAAAGAGCATAAGCGCTCTGAGTATAATGTTTTTGCTACAGAACTAAAGTGGCATAACCCAAACTGGCAGCTTGCTTCCACTCATCTTCCGAATTATGTCAAAGAAATGCTCTTTGACTAAAATGCAATTGCTTGCGATAATGCTACCAAAGGAATTTCTATGAAAGGTAATCAAAAAGTTATAGACGGATTAAACTCTCTTTTAACCAAAGAGCTAACTTCTATCGATTTATACTTCTTACAATCAAGAATGTATGACGATTGGGGACTGACAAAACTTTTTGAACGAATCTCTCATGAAAGAGACGATGAAATGCTTCATGCTGATCTTTTAATCAATAGAATTCTTTTTCTTGGAGGCGCACCAGATATTGCCACAAGAGATGGCTTCAAGGTTGAGCCAAATGTAAAATCAATGTTACAACAATCACTTGATTATGAGATGGAGAATCTCAAGCTACTAAAAAAATTAATAGTCATGATGGAAGAAGAGCAAGATTATGTTTCCCGCTCGATTCTAGTGAAGCTACTGACTGATACAGAAGAAGATCATATCGACTGGTTAGAAACTCAATTAGGACTGCTCGATAAGGTTGGTGAGCAAAACTATCTTCAAGCTCAAATGGGCGAAAAGAAAGCTCCTTAATCCTTAGTTACAAAAGGGTTGGCCAAAATTAAACCTACTCCGACTCTTCTATTTTCATGGTCATAGTCCTGAAGGGACAAACCTCGACCATAAGAAGCTTTGGCATAAAACCTTAACCCTTCTTTCCAAGGGGTACTATAAGAGATTTCCCCGCTGATATACTGAGTACCTGGTATAATTTTTAAATTTAAATCGTCTTCTCTAAATTTGTGGTTGATATCGATTTCACCATATCCAAGATAGCGATAAATATAAGGATTATCATCGTCTTCTCGATCCTCTGGAAAACGATACCAAAGCGATAGATTGAAAACAGTACTACCACTCAAAAAAACAACTCTAGTAAAGGCCCTATTCCAACTTCTAGATAGCTCTTGTATTTGCCCATTTGATTGATGTACTAACCCAAAATCATAGGCCACTAAATTCAACCCCAAAAAGTCTTTTGGTTTATCAAAGATATACCTTGCAAAGCCCTCGGGGGTATAATTTGTTTCTCGAAATGGTCTTGACCAATCCTCATTATATAACTGCCAAAAAGCTTTATGGGTATAACCTAAAAAAGTATCAAAATTTGATCCAAAAATTTTCCTATTTGTTAAGATGAGAAAGCTCACTTGAAACTCAGTCTCAAGATATCGGGTAAATCGTCCCCGACTGTCGTCTCCGACCTCTTGCTCTATTCCCTCAAATACACTGTGATTTGGATTATTATTGTATGAGATAGGTAAAATATAAGTGCCCTTATGAGGCATTAAGACATACTTTTTTGTTAGTATATTTTCATATTCTCTTTTGACTTGTTCATATCTAATTTCCTCTGCAAAGGAATTAAAACTCAGCAAACAAATGATTCCAAAAAATAATTTCAACCTATCACCTCAAATACTTTCAACTTAGATTTATGGCCTCTTACAAGAACGATACTTGTTTTTGGCACTCCCAAATCGTTTGCAAGTAGCTCGACTACCCGTTTGTTAGCTTTTCCATCAATCGGCGGCGTATTCACACGAACGACAAAAGTATTTTGACTTAGCTTCTCTACAGCTTCTTTTTTTGATCTAGTCTTAACTTGAACTTCTATACGCATTTCATCTCTCGGAAATATGTGTAAAAAAAATCACATTCTCTTTAAACGCCATTTATTACTAACTGTTAAAAATCATTACACTAAAATTACAAGGAGGATTAATCAATGAAATTTTTATTATTTTTAACTTTAATACCAAGTATGGTGAATGCGGCTGAGAGGATCAATATTCCAACGAATGAAGTATATACTCCAAAGGGGTTTGACGCAAATGATAATGCAGAGGTAATTGTCACAGGAGTACTTCCTAATCTTTGTTATCAAAATCCAAAATATGATTTAGATATTCAAGGAAAAGACATCTTTATCGATGTATCTGCGACCTATATTGATACATTTGTATGTGCAGAAGTAGCAGTACCGTACCTTAAAGTCATTGACCTAGGCGTACTGCCTGCTGGAGATTATAACGTATTTGTAAACAAGAACGATGCAACCCCTCTTCAAGAAAGTATAAAAATTGTACCAAAGAATCGAGGGCGTATAGATCAGTTTCGCTACCCTGTTGTAGCTGACGTCAAATATGATAAGGCAGCCAACAAAATTGCCATCTCAGGATACAAACCTAGTGATTGTTTCCAATTCGACGGTGTTGAAGTCTACACCGATAACGATAAGATCGTTACAATCTTACCAAAAATGAGACAGATTAGAGATTTTTGTCCTCGTAAGATGACACCAGTAAGCGAAGAAGTTACTCTTCCTGACCTTAAACCAAATTCTAAACATTTAATTCATGTTAGAAGTTTAAATCAAGAATCTAAAAACTTAGAAGTCGTCTTATAATTAGCTAAAAACCAATCCAGCTAGGGCAATATAGATCAAAGTAAGTGGCATCCCTACAATGAAGAAGTCTTTAAATTTATATTGCCCTATATTATAAACCATCATATTTGTTTGGTATCCGATAGGTGTAAAAATACTAATGGATGCACCAAACATTACCGCTAACAAAAGCTCCCTTGAATCTACGCCCAAGTAATTTGCACTATAGACACCGATTGGTGTGAGTAGTGCAACTGAGGCGTTGTTAGACATAAAGGCTGTTAAAAAACTACTAAGGGCAAAGAAAGCTCCAGTAATCACTGCACTAGATTGTCCGTGTAAACCTTGATTCAATTGATTTGCAATATAGTCCGCCCCCCCTGACTCGACCATGGCCTCTCCGAGAGCTAACAGTCCAGCCAAAAGAAATATCACCTGCCAATTAATTGCTTTATACACTTCTGAAATTTTTAATGCGTTAAATAGCAGCAGAAAAATTATTCCGATAAAAGATGCCAAAAGAATAGGAAAGATATTAAAAGCGGCGGACAAAATAACAAAGCAAAGTGTAGCTAATACAAGAGGAATTTTATCTCTACGCTGATGACTTTTATTAGGGGCCTGAAAAATAACAAAATTATGGGTGGATCTAAGTGCCGATTTTTTAGATTTTTCAATAAATAAAAGAATTGAATCACCTGAGCGCAGACGAATATTATTAAACCTGGCCCTAACCAAACCTTTTCTTTGTCTTACGGCCACCACTTTAGCATTAAATTCTTCAAACAATTCTATATTAGATAGTTTCGCTCCATCTAAATTACTATGAGGAGAAATGATCGCCTCAATAAGATCTTCATCTTTAGTATTTTGATCCACATGATTATCACCATAATGAATTATCTCAAACTTTTCTGATTCCTGTATTTCTTGCAAAGTTTTCACATCACTTCTGACCTTTAGCTCATCTCCAACTTTAATAGCATCTCGATTAGAGCCAGTAGTCTTTGCTAAAACTTCAAAGTTCAAATTATCTGCCGCAGCGAGGTCGTACACATACTTCCCTACCAGTGGTGCATCATCTAAAACTTCAACTTTAAACAGATAACTCTTCATTTCATATTGTTCTTCTAAGCTTTCATCACTTTTGCGTTGGGGAATAAACCTTTGAACAATGAAGAGGTAACCAAGGCCTACAACAAAGAAAATAAGCCCCTCCTTAAAAAAATCAAACATTGAAAAAGCTTTCATACCATTTTTAACAATAATATCGTTGGCCAATAGATTAGTAGAAGTTCCTATTAAGGTACAAACACCACCAAACATTGATGCAAAAGAGATAGGCATAAGAATTCGACTGGCACTCCATCCCTTTTCACGACATATTTCAATTACGACAGGAATAGAGAGTGCTACGATAGCTGTGTTATTGATAAACATTGAAAGAACTCCACTGCAGACCATAAGCGCAGCACTACAACGAAAGAATGAGTCTTTAGAAAACTGTAAAACGATCTCTTTTAATTTATCTAGCATACCTGATTTCGCCACAGCTTCACTCAGGACAAACATCGCCAAAACAGTCAGAGTAGCACTATTAGAAAACCCTGCAAAAGCGGTTTCGACATCGATAACTTGAAAACCAGCTAGGGATGTTAGAATGACAAGACCAACGATATCCGAACGTAGTTTCTCACTTACAAATAGCACGATAGCGATAATTGCCAGGGTAAAGACAACTATCATATCCGTACTCATGTAGGTAACTCCTTGATATAGAGGTCTCTTTGAGGATAAGGAACCTCAATATCAGTCTCTTTAAACTTTTTTGCTATTGCATAATTGAGGTCACTTTTAAGAACACCTGGTTTACTTATATAACTTTGAGTCCAAACTCTTAGTTCAAAATTAAGGGAGCTATCTCCAAATTCTTTAAATAATACATCTGGTTTCGGATTTTGAAGAACGTTAGGATCGGCCTTGGCCACAGCTAATAGCGCGTCCTTCACTTTCTCTGGATCTTCCCCATAGGCTACAGAGACGGGGATTCTGTTCCTGACAGTTCTTCCCTCATGGGACCAATTAATAACCCTTTTAGTAACAAAGTCACCATTAGGAATAATATGAGTGATATTATCGTTTGTTTTTACTTTAGTGGCCCTAGCATTTATCTCTACCACATTACCTTCAACACCTTCGACCACGACTCTATCGCCGACGCTAATTGGTCTTTCAAAAAGAATCAGAATACCACTGACAAAATTGTTGATTATATGCTGTAAACCAAAACCGATACCAACCCCTAGTGCACCTAGAATTACCGTTAATGTTTTGAAATCGAAACCGGCATTTACGAGGATGACATAAAATCCAATAATATGAATCAAATGTCTCGTGATAGTAGCTATTACATACCTATTTCCAGCACTCATCCTACTGCGGGTAAATAATCGCCTATAAATGAGATTGTGTAATTTCTTACTGAGTACGAGTAGTAAGATCGTTGATATAACCAAAAATAGAATTCTGTAAGTCGTAAAAACAACTTCGTTATAAACAAATAATTTTTGGTTCAATACTGCGTCTAACTGTGAAAAATTGCCTAATATATCCTCCATAATAACAGTATAGAACAGCATCGGATGGAATTCTTGAGCGAAAGGATATAAGAATGTCTAGTTATTTACACAAGTTTAGCTTTTCATCCAACTGAGGTAATTTGTCCGTATATAACCTCTCAGCCACATTTGAGCTTTTGCATGGTCTTGGCTTTTGTGCCAAACCATTTGGTGCCTGAATGCAGGAATATCAAGTGGTAGTTCTAAAAGTTTGATTGGGTAAAAGCTCTTTACCGCTTCGGCAAAAAACCTCGGTACAATGGCCAAGCAATCGCGTTTTACCACTATCGCCGGAATGGAGCTTAGGTAGCTAGTTTGTACTACAATATTTCTCTGTTTTCCTTGCTGTTTCAGGAGTGTATCAACCTCACTGCCTGGCTTTTCTGTGGGTGTGTAGAGTACATGATTGGCCATTAGATAACTATCGAGGCTCATTTTCTTTTTAAAATTTCTATTACTTTTATTAGCAATAACACACATATCCCACTCACCGAGAGTTTCCACAGTGAAATTTGGAAAACCATCTAGGTTTCCGGCAAAACTTAAATCGACTTCCGCTCTTATCATGCGATCAAGATAATCCTCAATTACAATCCCCCTAAAATGAGTTTTAACAGTTGGAGCCTCTATTTTTAACTGCTCCATAAATTGCGGAAACCAAATTGAGGCATCATACGAAGTTCCTTGAATTGTAAAAGTTATATCTGCCTCTTTCTCATCCCAAATTTCGTCTTTAAAAAGACTCTCTTCAAGACTTCTAATATGATTTCCAATAACACTCCCAAGAGTCCTTCCTTTATGGGTAGGTGTTAAGTTCCTTCCTGTCCTAACAAACAGCTCGTCATCAAAACTCTGCCGCAACCTATTTAGAGCATGGCTAACTGCAGGCTGTGAGAGTCCAAGATTTACGGCAGACTGACTCACACTACTCGTTTCAAACAACTCTTTAAAAATGACTAATAAATTGAGATCAAAATTTCTAATATTCATTTCGCGAATTCCAAGTATTACAATTATTCATTATTTTTATATCACAAATACTCCTAATATAGAAACAAAGGAGTAAAAATGAAGACCTTAATTATTAATGGTCATCCCGGACCAAAGAGCTTTACTACAAAAGTTGCCCAAAGACTGGCACAACAAATCGAAAACTCCAAAGTTTTACATGTGGCGCAGTTAGACTTCAGTCCCGTATTTGAGGGTTTTGGTGAAAACAGACTCCTAGAACCTGATGTTCTAATGGCACAAAATTTAATTAAAGAAGCCGACAAGATTATTATTACAACTCCTATTTGGTGGTCTACCTACCCGGCTCTTTTAAAGGGCTTTTTTGACAGGGTATTTTTGCCCGGTTTTGCATTTAAATATACCAAGGGAAAAGCTTTGCCTGAAAAATTACTTCAGGGGAAAACGGCTGAACTCTACCTTTTTAGTGACGCGCCTGCATGGTATCGAAAATTCATATTGAGAGACCCTGCTGCAAAAGTCTTAAAACGTGATATTCTGGGCTTTTGTGGAATCAAGGTGAAAAAGATTATTAGACTCGGGAGTTTAAACAAATTAGATGCTTCAGCTAAACAGAGGTTTCTCGATTCTATATAGACAAGTTTACGGCTCACCGCTATAAAGTAATTTATGGCGATCTACAAAAGAATTTACCTTGAGATTACAAATATTTGTAACCTCAATTGCTCCTTTTGCCCTATTACGGAAAGAGACAAGCAGTTTATGGCGCTTGATCAATTCGAACATGCAATTTCTCAGGTGGCACCATTGGCTGAGCAGGTTTGCCTTCATTTGATGGGGGAACCTCTGGCCCATCCTAACCTTGAGGGCATTCTGAATATCTGCCAAAAATATAATTGCCCAGTTCAACTGACAACCAACGGACTTCTACTTACAAGGCATACTGACCTTATTCTAAACACTAAATGTATTCGCCAAGTAAACATCTCGGCTCAAAGTTATATGGATAACTTCCCAAATAAAAACTTCACCACCTATTTGGAAAAAATTTACTTATTCATTGAAGCCGCCTTTAGTGAACGAGAAGATATGTATCTAAATATTAGACTTTGGAATATAGAAGAAACACATAGTGATCAAAATGAGCCTATTTTTCAATTTCTTGAAGAAAAGTTGGATATTGAAATAAACCGAAAACTTGAGTTAGGAAAAATTAAATCTAAAAAACTTAAACATAAACTTTATCTTCATTTTGACTCGCGTTTTGATTGGCCGAGACTAGAACTTCCATTTCAGTCTAAAACTGGCAGGTGTAATGGATTGATTGATCACCTGGCCATTCATGCCGATGGTACAGTGGTACCATGCTGCCTTGATGATCAAAAAATTATTAACCTAGGAAATATTAACAGCTCCCACCTTGAGGATATTATTAACTCCCCGAGGAGCACCGCCATTGCAAATGGTTTTAGAAATAACCAGCTAGTTGAAGATCTCTGTCAACGCTGCAGCTATATTAACAGGTTCAAAAAATGAACCTGGAGTTGAGGTTTAAAGAATTAAGTCATTTTCTCCAGAACTGGTCAAACTTTATTGATCTAGAACCTATAAGAAAATATCCCAATCATATAGTTCCACAAATAGAAGATTGGATTCGTGAAGTTAAAGAAGCTTCGGAAGATGAACTGATAGAATTAGAAAACTCGTTTTTATTTCAAACGGAAAATCAGGATTTCCAAGAATTTCTCGCTAAAATAAAATCTTTGATACATTTCAACTCTCCTATTAAAAGACCTTCGCCTCTAGAATTCACGACTAAAATGAAAGAGAAAAAGCGGCATGAAATTGAAATCATCGCGTCTTTGTTAGATGGAATTGATAAAGTTAATTTGATTGATATTGGCGGCGGTGCAGGCTATTTGACGGAAAACCTAGTCAACAATCGCGAGCGATTTAGTTTTTCAATTGATATGAATAAGAAGCTTCAAGAATCAGGAGCAAAACGAATAAATCAAAATAGTGAGCAAAATTTAAAAAAAGTCGAATTTCTCTTAAACAATTTTGGCGAAGATCCCCATCCTTTGATTACTGGTAAATTTCAGGACAGTTTTGTGATTGGACTTCATAGTTGTGGAGACCTTTCTCCTCACTTACTCCAATACACTGTAAATCAAAAAATCAAATCCGTATTAAGCCTTGGTTGCTGCTACCATAAACTCACTGATCAATATAACCTATCCTCTTTGGCTCAAAAGTCCGGATTACAATTAACAAAAAATAGCTTTAACCTGGCCACTAGAGGATACTCCTTTCAAACAATAGTAGGACTCAAAAGAAAAATAAAAATAAGAAAATACCGTTACGGTCTACACTTGTATTTATTTTCTCTAGGTCACCATAATTTCATTCCGACAGGAAGAACAAACTTAACTGATTACGATAAAATATTCTCGGAATATGCATCCATTTATGCAGGAGAACTCATTAAATCTTCAACTGATGCTGAAGCCTTTTATAAGAAAGATGAAATTCAATTGGAAATCAAAAATATCATTGCGATTGATTTAATCAGAGGTTTATTTGGTAGAGTGATCGAAGCTTACCTCACAGTAGATCGCGCTCTCTATTTAAAAGAAAATGGTTACCAGGTACAAATCGCGGAACTTTTTGATCGCAAGTTAAGTCCAAGGAGTTTAGCAATACAAGCTCACTTACCTTGATATGTCTCTCTAAAGCAATCAATCCAAGCTTTAGTGAGAAGTTAAAAGTATTACTGCCTCCCCTGAAGGAGGGCCGATGAATATCGTGTAAATCTGAAACCTACTAGTTAATAGTAGGTTTCTTTAATATGAAAGTGCACCTATAACCTACAAAATCTCTTTCACCTTTTCAGGTGGCCTTCCAATGACAGCTCTATCTCCGTTAACGATAATTGGACGCTCGATGATTTTTGGATAATTAGTCATCGCCTCCAGCACCTTTTCCTCCGAAGACAAATCAATATTTTCTTCAGTGATTACAGCTTCTTTTTTGCGGGTAAACTCCGAAGGTTTTAATCCCAATAGCTTAGACAATTCCATTAATTTATTTTTTGAAGGGGGATTCTTTAGGTATTCTACTACTTCTATTTCATTACCACTTTCAGTCAATAATCTTAGGGACTCTCTACTTTTTGAGCAATTTGGGTTGTGATAAATAGTGATCATATATTCTCCTGTATTAAGACAAAGCTTTTTTAATTGAATTCATAAGCTCCTCACTCACAACCTTAAGCCTTGCTGTTGAAGCAATTGATACGGGTGAAACGAGACTTACCGGCAGGCCTGAATTGTACCAACGAGGTAATACTTGAACAAGGGCTCCATTATCGATTTCCGGCTGACAAATAAAACTAGGGGCAAGCAATATTCCAGCTCCAACCTTTGCAGCTTGAAGCAGGCTACTCATCTGATTACTCTCAATAACGGGTGAGATTTGAACTTTTGCAACCTTTCGCCCAGAACTAACCTCCCAAGTTTTTGTCATGGATAGTCCACTAATACTTAAGCAGTTGTGATTAACTAAATCCTGTGGACTATTTAGTTTCGGCGCATTTTCTAAATACTTTTTCGAGGCAACAAAAATAAGCTTCAGATTTCCAATTTTTCTCATTTTTAAATTACTTACTTTCAAATGACCAATTCTCACTGCTAAATCAAATCCATCTTTAACCAAATCAACCACTTCATTTGTATATTGCAGATCAAAGCTCAGTTTCGGATTTTTGCGACTCACTTCCCCTATTGCTGGAGCTATTAAATAAGTTCCTAGATCCTCTGGTGCAGTTAACTTGATATGCCCCGACGCTACAGAGTCTAAACCATGTAAGGATTTTTGAGCATCTTCTAGGATCTGAATAGGCTCTAGGCATTTTTCAAAAAACTCTCTTCCAGCTTCTGTTAAAGTATGACTTCGAGTCGTTCGAATTAATAACTTTGTACCTGTTATGGCTTCTAATCTTGAGACCGCTTTACTGACGGTAGATTTTTGAATCTTCAAAATATCAGCAGCTTGAGAGAACCCTCCATGCTGAACAACTTTAATAAAGATACGAGATAATTCGATTTCAATTGTTTCCATATGGAAACATTATATTGATATTTATGCATATTATCAACTATCACCTTTTAGGCGATAATGATCACAGTTAAAACAAAGGAGTTTTTATGAAGAAAGATAAAATTTTAATAATTGGTGCAACAGGTACAGTTGGTAGTGAAATCGCAAGGTTACTTGAACTAGACGGTCATACAGTTTTAAGGGCCACCAGTAAAACCCCAAAACAAGGACAGGTTCAAATAAACCTTGCCTCGGGTGAAGGAATTGACTCAGCGATGGAGGAAGTTGATAAAGCCTTTCTTTTATCCCCTCCAGGTTATGCTGATCACTACAAGATATTATCTCCACTGATCACTGCTGCTAAGAACCATAATCTAAAAAAAGTTGTACTCATGACTGCTATGGGTGCCAATGCTGATGAGAACTCACCGTTTAGGAGAGCTGAGGTTGAGCTGGAAAATTCTGGGCTAAATTATAATATTGTCCGCCCCAATTGGTTTATGCAAAATTTCAATACTTTTTGGGTGCAACCAATCAAGGAGCAGAAATTGATACTACTTCCTGCTGGTAATGCAAAAACGAGCTTTATTGACTCAAGAGATATATCAGCCGTCGTGGCCAAGCTTTTAACCAGTTCTGAATTCGACAATAAAGATTTCGATTTAACTGGCCCGCATGCTTTAGATCATAACCAAGTAGCAAGTATCATAACCGACAGCATATCTTCAGAAGTTATTTATGAAGATATTGAACCCGCAACACTTAGGTCCGAATTAGTCAATGCTGGACTACCTGCGGACTACGTAGATTTTCTTCTCTTAATTTTTGGTTTCTTAAAAGAAGGATATAATGCAGGAGTGACTGAAAATGTAGAAAGAATTTTAGGTAGAAAGCCTCATAATTTCGAACAATATGCAAACGATTATAGTTCAGCTTGGGAGTAAGAGATGAAACAACCAGTATTATTTTTAGGGCATGGCTCACCAATGAATGCGTTGGCCGAAAACGAATTCACTAAGAAACTTGGAAAGCTTGCGACCAAGATACCAAAACCTAAATTAATACTGGTGATCTCAGCTCATTGGGAGACGAAAGGCACATGGGTTACAGGGATGGATAAGCCCAAAACAATTCATGATTTTTTTGGTTTCCCACAAGCCCTATTCAATGTTCAGTACCCTGCTCCTGGCAATTCGAGTTTTGCTAAAAGCCTTAGCCTAAACTCTAGTGATCCCAATATAGGTTTAGATGAAAATAATTGGGGACTGGATCATGGTACATGGTCAGTTTTAAGGCATATGTATCCAAAGGCGAATATACCGGTGGTCCAACTAAGTCTCGATAGTACAAAGCCATTTGAATATCATTACAAACTAGGAAAAAAACTGGCAAAGCTTAGAGAAGAGGGTGTACTTATTTTAGGTAGTGGTAATATTGTTCACAACCTTAGGACTATTTCTTGGAAGGAAACGGCCACTCCTCTTGATTGGGCACTCGAGTTTGATAATTGGATAAAGGAGCGCGCCGTTGCTAGAGACTTCAATTCACTTGTTGAATCCCCTCTAAATACTAAAGCTGGAAAGTTAAGTATCCCAACTCCCGAGCATTACTTACCTCTTCTTTATATACTAGGTGCCGCTGACGAAAAGTCAGAGCTTGTGTTCGATATTGAAGAGATACAAAATGCTTCTATTTCAATGAGAAGCTTTAGATTTGTATGACTTAACGCAACTAGAAATGTGTAATAATTTAAAAAACATCTAGACCATTGCTCTAATATTTTCCATTTGTTTTGTATTACTCTGGTTACAACTTAAAACACGATAGCGTGTTTTGGCATTAACAAAGGAGATCAAGATGAATAAGGATCAAGTAAAAGGTAAATCAAAAGAGATTACTGGTAAAGCCAAAGAAAAGTTTGGTGAAATGACCAACAACAGAGAAAAAGAGTTTGAAGGTAAAGTTGAGAAGAACGAAGGTAAAGCTCAAAAAAAATATGGTGATTTAAAAGACTAATTATATTGTTGCCCTCTTCGGAGGGCGCCTTTTTTTAAATCCCCCCAAGCAACACAGAGAGAAACAAGCGAGGAGTTATTTATGAGCGATGAGAACCTATTTGCGCAATTGAGAAAAGACCATGAAATGCAAAGAGATGTACTAGATATGTTGACAGATACATCTGGAGCAAGTGAAGGCAGAGAGAAAATGTTAAAAGTTTTATCTGACCTTCTAACAAGTCATGCAAAATATGAAGAGATGTATCTCTATGGCCCTATGATGGAAATCGAATCGACTGTCGACCTCGCAAGACATAGCGTCGCTGAACATAAAGAAATTGACGACACACTTAATGAATTAAAAGAAAAGAAAATGACTTCACCTGGCTGGCTAGTTACAGCTGAAAAACTGCAAGAATTAGTTCTTCACCATCTAGATGAAGAAGAACGTGAAGTATTCAGACCAGCAGGTAAGTTTTTAGATAATAATGACAAACTTGAGCTAGCTCGAAAATATAAAGAAGCTATGCAAGAGCATAGAAACGTAACAGTCTAGGCAAAGCCTATTCTGAAATTACGTTTTTTGATTTTGCCGGCTTGTAGTCCCTTGACCACTTGGTCGGCATGCTCTCTTTTTACGGCCACGTAAGTAAAGACATTCAATATTTTGATGTCTCCCACCACACTGGCCTCTACTTGGCTAGTGCCCACAATAGCACCAACAATATCACCGGGACGTAATTTGTCCTTCCTACCACCGCTAATAAAGAGAGTTTTCATTTCAGGCAGAAGGCTAAAACCTTCTGCATGCTCTAAATCTTCGCCATCTAAGATTTCAGAAGAAGTTCCTAAAACCTCGAACATTTTATCTATTTTGTATTGTTCCTGTTCTACGAACAAACTAACAGCAACACCCTCTCTACCGATTCGTCCCGTTCTCCCTACTCTGTGAGTAAATATCTCGGCGTCCCTTGGAAGGTCAAAGTTAATTACAAGCGAGAGGTTATCGATATCCAACCCTCTAGCAGCAACATCAGTCGCAACTAGCACTCTGGCACTTCCGTTAGAAAACTTGGTCAAAACAAGCGTCCTATCTCTTTGGTCATGATCTCCATGTAGAGAAACCGCATCTATACCTTGTTTATTTAAATCATTTGCCAGGCTGTCACAGATTAATTTTGTTTTACAAAATACCACCGTGGACTCCGGTCTGTATTTTGCGAGAAGCCTAACCACTGCACTTGATTTATCTTTGTGGCTTTTAAGTTTATAAAAAAGCTTTTCAATAGAACTCTCGGTATGTTCCACATCCACTTTTACCATTTCAGGATCTTTTTGAATATGTACTGATAATTCCTTAATAGTTTCAGGGAAAGTGGCAGAAAAAAGAAGGGTTTGCTTTTCTTTAGGAATAAAGTCTGCAATTTGATTGATATCTTCAGCAAAACCCATATCTAGCATTCTATCAGCTTCATCTAGCACAAAAGACTTTAGACTACTGAGGCTTATGGCCTTGGTTCTAAGTAATTTAAAAATTCGCCCTGGAGTTCCAACGATAATATGAACTCCGTAATCAAGAGACTTTCTTTGGTGTTTTTCATCTGTTCCTCCACAAAGAGAAACAATTTTTACATTTGGAGTGGCCCTAGCAAGCCTTCTTAACTCTCCCATAACTTGGTCAGCAAGTTCTCGGGTGGGACATAGAACGAGGGCCTGAGTTGTTAGGCTCTCAACCTCAAGCTTGGATAGAATCCCTAGTCCAAAAGCAGTGGTTTTACCGCTACCCGTTTTAGCCTGGCCAATTACGTCTCTACCTTCAATGATCTTTGGTAAGCTCATGGCCTGAATGGGAGTCATATGGTCAAAGCCCAAAGTATCTAAATTTGCCAGGATTTCTGGACTTAAAGCTAATGTATTAAAATTCATAGGCGAGTTTTAACACTGGTTGTCGAAAAAGACTATTTATTTCTTTGATAGCTCTAGGACAAAATCGGGATTATTAGATTCGATAAAATCAAAGCCAACTTCTTTATAGGCTTCCATCGAGGCTTTATCATGAACATCCCAGACCACTAGTTTGATCCCTTTGTTATGAGCTCTTTGGACTAGTCCCTTTGTAATAAAAAATCTATGTACCTGTAAGTACTGAAAACTCGCTCCTTCAAATATATCTTTAAATCTGAGCCAATTATCAAGAGTGATCCAGCTCGTTCCACCAAAAGTACAATAAAGCCTCTCGATTTCTGGGGCAAGCTTCTCAAAATTATTGAGCAAATTATAATCGAAGGATTTTAAGATTATGTTTTTTGAGACTCCAAGCTCATTCACTAATGCAACAATCTTTTCTTCAATACCAGGGTACTTTGTATTTCCCTCTTTCAATTCAATTATAACGATTGAATCATTTCCGGTTAGCTCTAATATTTCTTTAAGGGTGGGTATTTTCTCACCTGCAAACTTCGCAGAAAACCAAGAGCCAAAATCCAATTTTTTTAATTCTGCTAGCGTGTGACTATTCACTTCTCCCTCACTATTTGAGGTACGATCAATGCTTGAGTCGTGAATCGCCACGACTTCTCCATCCTTAGTCATATGCACATCTATTTCTATATGTTTAACTTTAAGCTCTATCGCCTTACGAATAGCGCTAAGAGTGTTCTCAGGAGCATAAGCAGATGCTCCCCTATGAGCAATTGGAAGTGTTGCATTGGAATCAAATAGGATCATAAACAGAATCAGACTCAGCAGTAGCTTCACTTAAGCTCTATCCCATCTTTGTGAATGACGATTCGACGCTCCTTATAGAGCATTCCAATAGCATTTTTAAAGGTCTTTTTACTCATACCAAGTTTTTCACGAATCTCTTCCGGAGAGCTTTTATCATGTAAGCTTGTTTTTCCGCCATTGGCCCTTAGAAATTCGAGTACAACTTTTTGCGAGTCTTCGATATTCTTGAAGCCTTGAACTTGTAGGGCGGCATCTACTAGGCCATCGTTTCTGATTTTTTTCACCACTCCACTAACAGGGGTGCCAATTTCAATTTTTTGAAAAATCTCGTTATGATAAATCATTCCAATGAATTTACGATTAATTAGACTGCGGTAACCAAGTTCTTCATAACTTGCGGGGATAATCTCAATTTTATCGCCTTCACCAATATCAAACTGACTCTCAGGAATATATTTTCCAATTTTAGTAGTCCCATAGAGTTTATTGGTGCGCTCATCTAAACATACGCGAACGATATAGAACCTATTATTTCCCATACGCTCTTTTTGTTCAGTATCAGGTACAAGAAGATCTTTTGATAGTCCCCAATCAACAAAAGCGCCAAATTGATGACTTTCTACCACTTTAACCACAGCAAATTCATCTAAGAGCGCCACAGGTCTAGTTATTGAAGCCACTTCTTTATCGTTATTATCGACGTAGACAAAAACCTCTAGGATATCACCTTGATTAACCAGTTCTGTTGCTTCTGACTTTGGGAGCTCCACGTCTACGTCATAGTTTGGTGCTCTTAAAATATAGTTTTTCTTATTTTCGTTATAAACATAAAGTCTATTCATTTTGCCAATTTCTAGCATTATTTACTCCATTCCATTTAAAAAGATATCTGACAGTGGTCTCGCATCGAGTTCGGCTATACGAGGATCGGTTATCTCATAAGCTTGTCTTACATATTGAGATATCTCTCTTCTCACATCTTTAATCGGTACGTCACCAATCTTTTGCCACTTTCCATAGGAATCGTATTTATCTCTAAGTGGTGAAACCAAATAAAACTCTGTTTCATGAGAAAATCGTTCATTTAGGTAATGAGCAAGCTGTTCATCAATTAACACCTTACCGTCTTCTGATCTTCGTAATAGATCTGGTGGAAACTTTCCGACCATCTTCTCAATATTATTTCTAAAAAATCGATCATACCTCACATGTGTAAGCTCATGCACGAGAGTTAATAGTGGTCCCATTTCACCATCAAATTGTTTTTCTCTGATTCCAATCATGTTTTGACTCTTTAGAAAAAGTGGCTTTGAACCGTTCGAAGAATTTGCCGCCTCTGTCAACTTCATATTTGCTGACTTCGTTGATAGTCGAGGAACAAGGTGGATATTAGAATCTGTTACAATGCCAGCTCGAAAACCAACAAATTGTTCTGGTATTCCGTACATTTTTCTGAAAGCTTCATTCAAATGAGCAATTTCAACATCATCAACCAAGGCCTTGCGAACTATAGCTTTTATGTGCTCTGGGACATTTGGGTCTCTCATCATCGCAACTACATCTTTTCTAAGTTCCGGTTGCCCACGGAGCTTTACGACCAACATCTCAATAGCGCCTTTATTAGTTAGCTGAATGTCCTCTAAGTGACCATTAGGTAATCTTTTTGAAACGACATTAGACCGAGGAATACGCTTTAAAGCACTTAATGTTGCTAAGACAGTTGAAGGTAGTGCCAGAGCACCTGCGGTTAAAGACATATCAAAAAGTGCGTGATCTTCAGCGATTTGAGCTGCCACTAAATCAATTCCCTCTTTTTTGTATACGGGCTCTTCAACTTGCCTTGCATCAGCTAAGTTCTCTCTTCTTTCACTAGCTTCGTTATAAAGATAAGTTTTTCCCACCAACGAATCTGTCTCAGCTAACACTGAAACTGTTAATGCCTTACTTGAAAACTGAGATAGCGACTGTTTTGTTGTAAAGGCTAAACTATTTCTCAGGCCAAATTTGACTCCCATTGCAGCTAGTCCTCCAATCCCGGTTAATGCACCAGTATAAGTTAGGACATCAGTAGAGTTTTTTATATAAGCATCTCTGTCATCCATTTTTTCAAGATCTATTAAAAGGTGACAGATTAGACCTGCTACTTGAGGATTTGCTAACATTACCTTAGCAAAAATTCTTGGATACAATGGCATAAGCTTCGCTAGATTTCGAAGTTTACCTTTATAAAGATGATCACTCCAAACTTGTGAGGCATAATCTTTATTTACTGCCTCATCGACAAGTTTTCTAGCTTGCTCTTTTTTTTCTGTTCTTTCTTGAAGCATTCTATGAATTTGAGCTGCAGCATTTTCAATCGATTGATTTGCCTCAATGATAGCCTCTTCTACTTCATCCAAATCTAAATCCGTTTGATGAAGCTCCATTCTGTACTTCGAGGTAGCAAATGGATTATACCAGTTCTGATCCTCTAGGTCCTCGTCATTCTCTTTTGAAAGACTTCTTATACTTCCTAACTCATCTGAGACAGACTCTGTTAACAATAGTCCTCCGACGCCATTTTGCATTTCTTTTGAAATAAACTGATAATAGTTTTTTAAAGCATCCTGAGTTTTTTCATAATCCGGAACATCTGTTAATCCTGATTCTTCTTCGTCGATGTCGACCTCAATTTCAGAAAGAGACTCATTTAAACCTTTAACTAGTTTTAACAGTTCCTGCCTCGCTTCTTCAGGAGTTCTGTAATTGGTTTCCTTAAGACTTTGATTAAATCTATTCAGCTCAAGAATTAAGCGCTCTCGAAATAGATCCGTACAGATATTAACTCCAACTGGACAAGTTTGATCCACAATTTTTTGAATATTCTTTTCATCAAACTCTCTCTCATACATTTTTTTATGTTTCAGATTTGCTTTCCCATTAGCAATTAATACCTCTTCACCAATCATATCCTGCATTTGATCAATATTTAAAAAGTTCGTTAAATTAAAAACATCTTCTGATAATGAGTCAGAACTTTCATCGATTGAAATAGTCTTGAAACAACCTAAATTCGTATTTTCAAGTTCCAGCGCTAAGGCACCATTTAAACTTGCTGCAATTTTATTAACCGAGGGGCTATCTGAGCCACATCTCGCAGTTGAGAGCTTTATTAAATTGATATTTTCAATCTGAGATTTAGCACGCTCAAGATGATCCCTTTGAGCGCTACTCAAATCACCATCTTTTAAAGCTTTATCAATTGATGCAGTAACGAGAGGAAGGTCAGAAAAAAACGAACCATCTCTAAGTTTGGTTTGAATTGAACTCATCAATTCAAAATATTTAGTACTTCCGGCGAAGCAGGTGGAGTAAGTTAATAAAAGAATTAGTGCAGAAAGAATTTTCACTACTAAAACTTCTCCTCAGTTCCGTCAGATCTAATAATCGTTCCTCGCATAGCCTGTGATTGTGATTCAATATAAGTAGATCCAACATTTGAAACTGGTGCGAAAGACCTTTTTGCAACTACTTTCGCATCAGGATCTGCGTTTAAAAAAGACATGACATCACCAATCTTTGATTCCTTACTCGCTAATTCCAAAACACCAAATGGATACTCCATATGCTCCATTATTTCTGAGGCATCTCCTGTATTGAAAGACCTTTCTGATGATATTACTACTGGCGCCAAGATTTCTTTTTCGACATTGACTTCAACAGCACCTGTATAGGCATGCATCCATTGAGGTATCGTCTTTTCAGCATTACAGGAGAGATTTAAAACCATAAGATTATTGTGCTCGTCCTTTCTTTTTGCTAGGCTCTGAATAATTTCATCTGAAGTTGCCTCCGTCTCCTCTCTTGAAATTCTTTCTTCTTTTGAGACGTTATAAGGAGGAGTGTATACTTTAAGTCTTATAATTTTTCCGTCTGTATTCTTTTTTTCAAAAATAAACTCTACTCCATCCTCAGTTCCAATATCAAAAGATGAAAGGCTCATACTATGATTAATTGGCATATATAAGTCAGTTGTTTGTAGATCCTCTAAAAAATGGTCCTTCACACCACTTACTTCTCTTTCGGAAACAAGCTTATAGCCTTTTATCCCAAAGGCAAATTTCATTCCGGTGGCAAGTTTAAAATCCATTTCTTTAACTAAGCCTATTGTTGATACTGCATCGATTGCTCCATCTTCACCAAACTTAAATTGAAATTCTTCTAATTTTTTTAAATTTAGCACCTGATCTTCATTCAGTGCTTTATCAAAGACGACTCTTGATTCTACCTCATCGCAAACCACAAATAATTCTTGCTGATTTTTCTTAAGCTTCACCGCTTGAGAATAGGGAATAGTTAATCCGTCTATCGCGGGGACAAATGCTGGCTTTAATACACCTTCTACAAAAACCTTTTCTCCCGAATCTTTGTCTATAGTGTAAGCTTTGGCAAAGTCCTCAGGGCAACTCACTAAAACTCCGGCTTCACCGAGATCTATTTTTCCTTCGTCTGATAATTGAACAACTCGAACTGTCTGATTTTTACTACGATCGGGATTAAGTTTTTCTTTGATGATCGTTCTTGCTAGGTCATTTCTAATGACTTTATTTTCTCCATAATGAGCTAAGCTTAATTGACTTAACATGGAAGCTGCTGCATCGCTGGGCTCTCGCCTAGAACTATCATCAAGTGTATTAGTATCTTTAGTGAAAAAATCAACCGTTCTTTCAGACAATCCCTTCTCTCCATAGTCCATTACATACTTTAAACTAAACGCAAGACCGTTTATTAAGCCGACATCCATGATGCCGACCTCTTGTTCTTCATGATCGTACTGAATTAGGTCTAAATGACCTGAAAGTTCATTAACAAAATCTTCAACTAAATCTCGCTTCTCATTTTGAGAGATATGAGTAAGTACTTTCCGAGCAATCTCATTGTGGCATCCTTGACCTTCTTCCGGGTTAAATAAATAGTTTTTTACATATTTTCTTAGTTTCTCTGCTTCAAAAGTATTGCTCAGGCATTGTAAACACCCCTTAAATATTTCACTACTCAACTGATCTGTCACAAAAGAATTGAGAGTCATGCCTTGATCTAAACTTTCCTCACACTTCATTGTAGAGACGACTTCTAAGAAATTTGTGATTTTTTCTACCCTCTCACTTTGTGATTTATCTTGAGAGAAAAGAAGATCTGTACAGCCATTGGAGATATTTTTTTGCAGATCAGACTCAAAGATAAACTTGATAGAATCTTGCACAGATTTTGATAAGACATTTTCGACTTTTGCATCTTGAAAACTAAGATAACTTACCCTTTCACCTTTTCCTGTGACAACATAATTAAGCGACTTATCTAGAAGAAAAGCTTCCCCATTGTCATTGGTAACAATTAAAGGGTTTACCAGACTACCTTTTTTCTTCTCCAGAAACTCAATAATGCCGCTGTTCTCGGTAGATTTTGAGACCACATTTACAAAATCATCATAGGTAAATGCTTTGAAAGTGGTATTTTCATCCAGCTGCTCAAACCCATTAAAGCCAATCTTTAAAAGCTCTGAGTCTTCTTCAACCAATTGCATATACATGGTATTAGCATATAAATTATCCAAAGAAAGAAATAGAAAAAAGAAAACAAGAACCCTCATGCATCCCCTAACGATGATATTTCATCAATCTTATCGGATATTTAGCTACTTTTATGAGGTTTTTAAAATTGAGTTATTTAGTCATGATCAAAAAGTTTTCAATGGTTTGCACCAGCTCTTTTATACCTTTTAGAGAGGAATCTAGGCAGTTATCAATATCAAGTCCATGGTCAGCATCTTTAATAACCAAAGACTCAGAAAACAAAGTGATCTGATCTGGTAAATAGAATGGATCTTTATCCCCAATAACGACTAACGATTTTTCATTTTGAGAGAGTATCGCGTCCACGACAAAGTCATCCTTTAGCGCTGGAGTGAGCCAAATATACTTAGTTGCCTGAACATCAAGGCTTGCCAATAAGCGAGTTCCAATACTTTTTGCAAGAACGAGCCTATTTTCTGGCAGGTCTAGAGAGTTGATACTCTCTTCAATGAACCTCATAAGCTTTCCGTAATAGCTCTTAGAAGAGTCTAGTAGCTGCCCCCACCTTAGGTCATACTCGATATTAACAATCTCATAACCTGCTTCGAATAACATAGTAGAGGGATAGTAAATACATGGCCCCATATGTGAATACCCCGCACCTGGTAGAACTAGTACATAGCCTTTCGATGATTTTTCCTCATGCTTTAAATGGGAAATATTAAATGTAAATTCATCCTGACTAAATTTGTGCAGATCTATTTTCATATTTTGTTTCCTATCTTTTTTATCTCTATTTGGTATCCTTGAGTTATGAAAAAACTTTTAATCCTTATTTTTTTAGTATTCAACGCCAGCGCAAAAGACCTAAGTTTCAACGAAGCCATCTCATTTTTGAGAAACAAACCGTACAATACCGAAGTCCCCCAGAAGATGAAAGACATCATCTACAAACATCTTACTTTTAAAGTCATCAAAGACAATGAAAAAGAAAAAGTCGTCACTATCACAGGAGTAGAAGTGTTCCAAACCTTTGTTTATATTTCTGCTGAAAGGCCACAACAATTTCTTGATAGCTACGAATTTTCATTAAATAGGTGTGCAAATAAAACTAAGGGAAATTGCAGAGTAAAAACTTCGAAGATTCGCTATGACAAAAATACAAAAAAATATAAGCATCTTTAAGAAAAATTTTTAGACACTCTAAAAGCCGTAGAAAAACAACCTTGAAGTAAATATCCACCGGTAGGAGCTTCAAAATCAAGCATCTCTCCAATGAAATAAAGTCCAGGCACCTTTTTTGCTTCCAAGAATTCAGTGAGTTCTGAAAGCTTAACTCCTCCACTCGTTGAAATGGCTTCGTCCAATGGACGTGTGGCCCGTAAAACTAGTTCACAATTTTTTATGCGATCAGAAAGTTCAACGTCTCGGTTTTCAAAGATAAGATTAATTGCTGCACTATCAAACTTTAAACTCTTCTTTAAATATGACGACACTGATTCCTTAGGTTTTTTCATCGCTATTTTCTTTCGTATCGAATCTAAATCTAAATCAGGCTTTAGATCAATTGAAATTTTGGCTTGCCCCTCGTTTTCGATTTTGTCCCTAATGAAGTTTGATAAAGCGTAAATTGCGCCTCCTTCAATTCCATAAGGAGTCAGCATAACTTCTCCCCGAACTTTCTTTCCAGCAAAATTGATGGCAATATTTTTTAGGTGAGCACGTTCAGTCTTTTGCTTAAAGACGTCACTCCAATCGATTTCAAAACCACAATTCATCGGCTTCAGAGGAGCAATATCAATTCCAAGTTTGGAGATAAACTCTATCCATTTACCGTCGGAGCCAGTCTTTTTCCAACTTCCTCCCCCTAAGGCTAAAACAATATGTTCACTTCTAACTTCTATCAGCTCATCTGCATGTTTAAAGGTTAATTCTTTTTTCGAACCTAAACCAACTAAAGAATGATTTTTATAGAGACTAAAGCCTGGAAAAGAATGCAGTAGCTCCTGCCAATTTAATAACATTTGAGCTGCTTTTAGTTTTTTGGGAAACACCCTGCCACTAGTTCCAACGAAGGTTTCAACCCCTAGCTTCTCACAGAACAAACGTAAATCATTGGGCGAGAATTCGCGTATCAACTCTCCAAAAAATTCTTCATTATGAGTGTAGCGATTTTCAAAAGATTCTAAATCTTCGGAATGAGTGAGGTTTAGTCCTCCCTTTCCAGCTACCAGAAATTTTTTAGCTAAACCGGATGATTGATCATAAAGCTCAACTTGATAACCTTTTTCCAGCAATAAATATGCGCAGAAGAGTCCTGCCGGACCTCCCCCTACTATAACTATTTTTCTATCTTTAACGGACAAAAAACAATCCTATTTCTCTTCTATGACTAGGAAGATGAAAGAGATAGGTTTTGAACTCAGAGAACTCACTGGCCCACTTTTTCATATGCTTAACATCAAAAGCTTTGGGAGTCTTTATAGTTAAAAAACCACCTTTAAGATTGGCATAATAACTCGCAATCCTGCGGCACTGAACTACATTTAAATCGCCTTTCAAATTAAGATCAGAAATAAGCCAATCACAATGAGTAGGAAGATCTCTTCTATCTATATCAAAAACACTTTCTTTAATATGTTTAAAACCTTCTAAACTCGAATCCATCTCAGCTGGATCTACAGCATAGAGTTCTACCCCTTTTTCAATGAGAAAATGAGATATTCCACCAGGAGCTGAGCCAATCTCAATTACAATTTCATCCTTTTTGATTTTCCAATCAAAAAGCCTCGTTGCTTCTTCAATCTTATGCCAGGCCCTGGAAGGTGCCGCTTCGGGCTTATCAACACTTCCTAAATCGAGGGTATCACTTGGAGTTTTGATAGGATGATAATGCCAGTATTCATTTTCTTTCATCTGAACTGAGTACTTGTCTTTCACTTCAGACTTCCCCTTAAAGAGTGCCATACGACTCGCAAAAACTAGTGGATGCCTACGAAGATGAACATCATAATGCTCAGGACCTTTCATAGAAAGCACTTCTTTATTTGAAAAACTAAGCCTCAATTTTGGGTGCTTCCTTCTTAGCTCCTCTAAAAGGATATCTTTAAGATCAGGGTAAATAAAAAACAAATAAAAACTCATAAACCTATTGTATCAATTTTTTGTACTCCTAAATACCTTTTTCTGTTATTTTAAACTATGAATATTTCTTCCGTGAGTATCAAACTACTGCTCGTTATGTGTTTTTGGGGAAGCGCTTTCGTATCTGGAAGAATGCTGGCTCAAAGTCACCCCCCTATTATTATTGCATTCTATAGATTCTTTATCGCAACCCTGTTTCTTTTTCCTATGCTATATGCAAAAAATAGGAAAATCTTTTCCTCAGAAAAAATCAATTATATAAAGTTTGCCATTTTAGGTCTTTTTGGAGTCACTCTCTATAATATTTTTTTCTTAAATGGTCTGAAAACGATTGAAGCTGGTAGAGCTTCTTTAATTATAGCCCTGAATCCTGTACTCAGTACCATCTTTTCTTTTTTATTCTTTAAAGAGTCACTTAAACGTTGGCAAATTCTCGGTGTTATTATTGGACTATTGGGAACCTTGGTTATTTTAGCGCGTGGCAACCCTCTCGAACTACTATCGCCTGAAAACAATATCGGTCAGGGTGAAATATATCTCGTACTGGCTGTTTTCTCCTGGATCACCTATACTTTGCTTGGAAAAATTTATCTCCAAACTATTTCTTCATTTGAGGCGATTACCTGGGCCTGTTTTTTCGGTTTATTATTTTTAACTCCGATGGCACTCAGTTATGATATCAGATCATCAATTACAGCTCTCACGCAAATCGATATTTTTAATATCCTGAACCTTGGGATTTTTTCAACACTTTTAGGTTTTAGTTGGTATTATGACGGTGTCCGAGAACTAGGAGTTTCCAAAACAACCTCATTTCTCAATTTCTTACCATTAGTAGGTGTTATTTGTGGAATCATCTTCTTAAGTGAAGAAATCACCGCTCCACTTTTTGTAGGTGGTGCACTAATTATCAGTGGAGTCTACCTTGTGAATAAGAAGTACTCGCAAAAAAATTAAATAACCTCAACTTCAGGACTAACCGTGAATAAACAATTCATCGAATTGGTCACGAGACAAAGATCCTTTGCTCTCATTAAAAGTTTTTTATAAACCTCAATATCACCACTTTCAATAAAGAGCTTGCTGAGAATATCAACTTTGGTAAACTTCAGTCCTTCACTTGTCTTTTCCAGATGTGCAATTGCTTTTACATCGATATCCAACCAAGGAAGTTTCTTGTGAGCAGCTAGTGATTTGAAAGTTAAAATATAGCAACTGGAAATACTGGCACTAAAAAGATCCTCTGGAGTTAAAAATCCTCCCGGTCCATTAAACTCCACAGGAGGAGCTAATTCTAAAGAATGATTTTCAACTGTAACGTTTAATGTAACTTCATCACTTGCTCCCGTGGATCGCGATTCATAAATACTCATATATCCCTCTCTGAAATAATATCTTTATTAATGATAGATTAGATTGCATTATTTCGACGTGATCTAAATCATAGTAAAAATTAAAATATTTAAAATAATGCAATTGGGATTAATGGCCAATACATCAAAAGTGACGGGTAGTAGAAAACTTCTCGACGAAGATCACTGGCTGCTACAATCTCCCCGTTCGTGAAGCTAAACAGCCCTTTATCAGTAAAGCGATAATAAATAAGTCCGAATTTAGTCTTAGCTCTGAGTATATAGTGCTCTCCAAAGTCACTATGAGAAACTTCCACATGATCAATCTTAAGCTTAGTGTTCTTTTCTAATACATGAGAGCCGATTGCTCCCCCCAAACTTTTATGGTCACACTCTCCATCTAATTCACTAATTAGAACTAACTTATCAAACTGAATAAGGCATATATCCTTTGAGACGAGAATCTCATGGCCCAAGGCTGGAAAGAAAAAAGATCGATCAGTGATTTTTACCAAATACATTCCGCCAGAAACAACAAGTACAGTAACTAAAGCAATAAGAGTCTTACCTCTTTTTTGAATCGCCCAGTAACAGGCAAAGAGTAAAAATGGAAATGCAGGAAAAACTCCAAAAGCTCCAAGATTTACTGCGCCTCCAAAGATACCAACCAGGGAGATGGTGAAAAGCAAAAATAGAAATTTTTCTTTAGATTTTATCAAAAACATCTAGCTCCACCTTCAACTTAGGCCATAACCTAAGCCACCCTTTTTTCTCTATTCTGTTCTTAAATACATCTAATTCTTTCATAGACGGCACAGGTCTCAAGATTAGGTTTTCAAGATCATAAACTCCATGAGGAGCTGTAAACTCGAGCTCATTATTACCACTCAACCTAACCCCAATACAGGTGGCAGTCTCAACCCACTCTGAGATTGCCTCAGTAGTATTGAGGTAAGGCTCACGATTATGCCACAGATGAGTACGTGCTTGGTTTATGACTTCCCAATCCAGCGTTGAATCGAGCATTTCTAATTTTCTTTGAAGCTGTGATTCGTGCTCAGACATATCTTCAATTGATGAATCATAAAAGACTACATCAATATCGGTAAGGGAAATCTCATTCTCTCGCCCGTGAAGTAATGCCCAAGCTTTATTGCGAACAAAACCTGCTCCGACCCAACAATCAGGTAACTCAAGAGTTTTTACCTGCTTCAGTACTCCCATCATTTTTTGATCCTGGGAGATGGATTCAGCTAGGATATCTAAAAATTTTGTTTTCATTTTTCTTCTTTAAAATTCAGTGCTTGGCGCTTCTTTAGAAAGCTTTCAGTTAACCTGACTAATCTAATCAGAGCAATAACCGATAACTGTTTATGGCATTAAAAATAACAAAATTCAATCCCAATGGCTGTGAAGCTAAGGTCCTCAAACACCTTGAAAGCATTTACAAAAAGGTCAACTACGACGCTTACTTGCTTCACGATAACTTATTGTGTTTCAGCAATAATATCAGCTTTAAACCTGATTTTATTATTCTAGACCCAATACATGGAATATCAATAATTGAAATTAAAAGTTATAAAGAAAAAGAGCTCGATAAAATTGAAAACAATAGTATCTACTTTCGAAGTGGTGGCCAGGATGTCTGTCCATTTAAGAAGGCACAAGACTATGCTTTTAAACTAAAAGACTACCTCGCCTCTCACGGGTTTAAGATTACACCTGACAAGATAAAAACGAATCTAGTATTTACGAACTTACCCGTTAAATTCTTCAAAGACTCCCCTTTTGTGGAGACACATTATAAAAATTATAAAACATCTTTAACGATAGAAGGTATCTTTCCAAACAAAACAGAACACGCTTTGCAAATTGAAAGAATCAACACAGTTATGAATCCTGTAACCTATTTTAATACATCCAGCATGAACTTTGATGGTATTTCAAAGTTAGATGAGGAGCAGTTAGACTTTGTAAAAAAACCAATCGCAGGACACTACCTAATCTCAGGAATCCCAGGCAGTGGAAAGTCAATTGCCATTATTTCCAGGGCCGTCCATATCTCTAATCAACACCCCGACTGGAATATCCTAATACTCTCAGAGAATAGAAAGTTAAAAAATAAAAATGAGTCAGCGCTAGAAAACAGAGTGCAATATTTTGAAAAGCTAGGACAATCACCATCAAGCCATATCCAGTGCAAAACACTTTATTCTTTACTAAGAGAGTTATGCAAAACTAGAGTTCCAAGTAGTCTTACTTACCCTGAACAACTGGAATTTATGGCGTCTCATATCTTAAATTCTGAAATAACTCCCATTTACGACGCTGTATTAATAGATGAATATCAAGACTTTACTGACGAACAACTGATAATTGCTAAATCCATATGTAAAAAGAAAAATACGATTATTAACAAGAAAGATCGCCTCATAGAAAATATCTTTTTAGCTGGTGACAAGCTACAAAAAATTAAAGATAAGGGCGGTTCTGAGAACTGGATAGAACTAGGTTACGAGATAAAAGGACATAGTAAAAACTTAAAAGGTAGTTACCGCTGTGGACGAGGTATCTTGGATCTAGCGTTGAACTTTCTGATGTCTGGAAGTAAGTCTCTCAATAAGGAAGTCCATTCTTACTATGAAGGAATAGATAATATTGACTACTTAGGTACTATTGAAAGTAAGATATCCATCCATGTATCTTGGCTTGATCAAGGAGTTGCAAAAATTAGCAATTGGGTTGCAAACTTAATTACTAATGGTGTTGACCCTGCTGAGATCATTATCATTTGCCCAAATAACAAGAAGCAGAAACTCACCCTAGAGAGTGTATTTAAAGATGAAATTGCATCAGGACTAGTAATTGGCATGCCAAGTACAATAAAAGGTTTAGAGGCCTCATACTGTGCCCTATTTAATTTCGGAAGTTACGGTTACCACCAGTCATCTGTAGATAATAAATACAAAGAAATATATATGTGCTTAACGAGAGCTAGAAATGGCTTATTTATTCATTGTTGTAAGTCTGATAACGTTGAATTTCAAAAGGTTCTTGAAGTGATGAAAAACAAAGGCATCCTCTTCAACGAAGAATTGGAAGAGGTTGCCTAGTTTTATAGTATTTTAGTATTTTTTTGAAATATAGAATTTGCTGGAGTTTTTGTTCCAGCCGAGATCGAAAACCTTGTCTCCATCATATTGACCGTCTTCTTTGAAGTTAGCCTGATAGACAGATGTTACCGTTCCGTAATGAGGAAACTCAAACATTAGATCTTCTTCTTCACCAATTGCAGGTAGAAAGTCAGATAATTCAGTCTTTGAAACTTTATTTTTGTTAATTTCAAATGCGCTAACAAACTGCTCACAAGCTGGGCCACAACCCCATTCGATTCTAATTAATAGATCCTTAGCGGCTCCAACAAAAAGGAAATACTCGATAAATCCTTCTCCATAGAACCCCATTTTAGCGTATCCATTTTTATTGTCTATTTCTTCAAACCAAAAACTTTGCTCCCAACCGTCACTGAGTGTCTTTTTGATCTGTATGTCGATATTCAATTTACCTTTTACTACCTTTTTAGGTTTAGGGGTTTCCTTTACGGTTTTAGTAGATTTCGCAGCCGGAAGCGATTTTGCTTGATCATTAGGCTTTGCTTCTACAGGTTTGGACTCAACAACTGGCTTCTGTTTTTCGCTGTGAGAACAACTAAAAAAAACAAAAAAACATAATACTAACTTCAACATCTTACTCTCCACACATAGTTATTTCTTTTTCAACATTTGAACTAGATGTTACCTCACCTTGATAAGGAATTACAATTTCTCCATTTTCGGCAATAATTTTTCTGATCCGCTCTCCTCGAAATAAAAGATGATAACTAAACAAAGATATAAAATGAAATTCGCCGTCTACGAACTCCATCCTGACTGTCGAATCGACCCTTGGAATTGCATATTTTCCGGCACAAGGAGAGACAATTTCCACATCACGAAAAAGAAAAGCTTTATCACGACGAACATCGACACTCTCTCCAGAGACACTCCCTATAACCAGTCCTTTAACATTGGAAACCTCTATTTCATCCTTAAATCCGAAGTCTCTGAGTTCAAAAGGAATCAAAATAATCTCACCAAACAGTAACTCGTTATTGTCATTTACAATAAAAAGTTCACGTTCCATAAATGGCTTTAGGTTCCAAATGATATTTTTATAATAAATATAGGAGTATCCCATCTTTCGAAACAGATCACTTTTTTGCTTCAACTCGGAACTATACTTTAATTTATCAGATGCTAGAAGTGCATTAAAGTATCTGGTAAAAACAGTTCCCTCTCTTTTTTTAATAAAGATATAATCTAAGTTAATGAGGTAATTAAATTTAGCTCCTGCTTTTGAGCGGACATCTAATTTTTCCCATAGCGACAAATCAACAAAAACTCCCTTCCCGGGGTTTATCGGATTCAGTGCCTTTAGGAGCGTCTTTACTTCACAACCTTCATTGATCGTAAAATCGAACTCGTCATTTAAGGGACCAAAATTTATATTTCTGACAAATTTAACTTCTTTATTAAAATGATTCTTCCAATACTCATAAAGAAGTCCCCGAGGAAGTGTGTAGTCTTTAGCTCGAGTAAGTAAATTCTCAATGATTTCTCCTTCAGTTTCTCCTACTACGTTGTACTCATAGTTTGATTCAACTTCATAAAGTTCGTAATAATCAAGTAAAGTTGTAGTGTCACCACAATCCATAACATATACAGAGAAACTTGCATCCTGACTTCCCCACCACTCTAACGGATCTCTCTCTGGTGCGGCAAAAACTTTTGCAGATAATATCAATAAGACTGCTAATACTAATTTCATTTCAGACCTCCATTTCCCATGAAGCTTGGAAAGAGAGAAACATTAATCGTCATCAATTCATCATGACCTGTTTCCTCTAACCCTACATATAAATTATCTACAAATTCCTCCACCCGTTTTTCTAATATCGGATAGTCTACCTTTCTTATTGTAAATGTCATGGACTCATTCTTTCTTTGGGTGTGATCTAAAAGTTCAAGAGACCTGATAGATTCTTTAAGTTTTGATATATGATATTTCCTAATATCTTTACTAGAGATGGAATTTCCAAAAGCAATATTCTTTTTCTTTTTGAAGATTCGCCCTTCAACAACTCCAATTAAATCCTCTTCAATAAAAACTAAAACGATTTCATTAAACTTGTCTCTTGAGATACCGCTCGACACACACTTCGCTCTGAGCTTATCCAGTACTGGCTCTAGCTCAATTGAATTCCATACAATATCCCACCCCTCGATGCGGATGATAGAGTACTTCTCGATTCCAAGATAATTCTGTTTCGTGTTATGATTATATTTTTTAATATACTCTTTAGAGATTTCTCTTTGGTTTTTCGACTTCGAAGTTTTCGAGAGGACCAAATGATAAAAATAGTCTTTTTCGGCATCGTTTAAATCTATTTTCTCCGCTAATTCACGAGCTCTTTTTGCAGACAAACCTTCTTTTCGGTTTAGTATTTGATTAATCCTAGGAGCAGGAATGCCCAAATCTCTTGCAAAATCTCTTTGTGAATAATCAACGTTTTTACTCTTCACATAAAGATAAAGATCCTCAAAGAAATAAACATAATCACTAAATGAATAGATGTTTACATCGTGTTCAATCATCTTACGTATTCAGGGCACTTGAAAAAATAGCTATTCTTTAAAGATTCGCAGACATCGGTATAAAACCGTTCTCGGTCCTGATCATCAATATTATCAACATAACCTTTCCTTAGAATGTTTTTGATAAACATAACTTCTGCGTCTTTAGCTGAACTTGTTAGAAAGCTATCTGATAAAAGAAACGCCAAGAATTCACGAGCCTGTTTTGAATTTTCAGCTCCTCTAATTAAAGCAATTAAATACAGGAGTTCATGATCAATTAGACCTTCTTGAGTAAACTCACCTGACTTTTCCCATAAAACCTTATTAATAAAAAAGATATTATCAAAAGCAAGTAGTGGCTTTCTTTGAACTGCGACAACTTTTAGCTCACAACTACTTTCATAAAACAGATTATTAAAATCGTCTGGAATTTTAAATGAACTAACGTCTAAGAAATTTACCTTTTTGTAAAAATGCTTTCTTAAGTCTCTAAATAGAGCATGAAAAGCTGGAGAAAATGAACTCACTCTGCTTTCAAGAAGTTTCTTACGTTCGCTTAAGCTTATTGACTTAAGATTTTCAAAAGTATGAATTTCATAAAACTGACTCTCATAAATATCAAGAAGAACTGGCTCTTTTTTTTCACAAAATAAAACGCCACCGCCGTTACCAACCCTACCGGATTCTCCTGCAAAAATGGCCTGGGTTAAACATAAAAGTATCAATATCAGCTTCATCATAAATTTCTCCTCCTTCAGTTTTATCGAAGAGAAAACCTAGATGTAAAGGGAAAGCGAATCAAACCGAACACCTGACTATATTTGAATTTCTAGAAATTTTATAATGGTGAGATGAAAACTAATACTTTGGGACAAACAATCGATTACCACCAAGAGCACTTTCCGGAGAGCCTTATAGAACTTTCCGAATTGGTAACTAAGTTTCGTGAAAGAAGAGAAAGCTATAACGTTACAAGTACCGGTAATAACTGGGGATACGGATGTTACGCCTCGCACCAAACATCCATTCATCATATTAGTCTAAAAAAAATGAACCAGATTAAAGAGTTTGATCGAGAAAATGGGCTCATCACTTTAGAGCCGGGTGTCACATACAATATTTTGAGTCAATACTTACAGAAAAATGCTCCAGAGTGGATAGCGCCTGTTCATGGCGGTGGCCCTGACTGTTCGGTTATTGGCAACGCATTAGAACGTGGATATGGCATAACACCAATAATGGATCACTTCGGAGCATGTCAGGCACTTAAGGCGATCTTACCAGACGGAAGAATTTATCAGTCACCATTGAGTTCGATTGACCTAAAGCATTTGTCGAAAAAGTTTCGCTACGGTATTGGCCCGTATCTAGACGGAATGTTCACTCAATCAAATATGGGTATTGTCACAGAGATGACGATTAAATTAGCACCCAAATCTGAATCCATTGAACTTTTCTTTTTTAATTTTGACGAGTCTGAAATTGTAGACGGAGTTGAAATCATTAGAAAGATTAAAACTAAATATAAAGGAATCGTTGGTGGAGTCAATCTTATGAATAAGGAGCGTATGCTCTCTATGCTGGTGGACTATCCAGAGGAACTCATTAAGTCTCGAAAGCCTCTTCCACAAGAGTTGATTCAACAAAAAAAGAAAGACTTTATGGTTGGGGACTGGAATATTGTTGGTGCCATTTATGGACAAAAAGAGATCGTTAAAGCGACCAAAAAGCTTATCAAGAGAGATATAAAAAACTTTAAAGCAAAAAAAGTATTTCTTTCACAAAGTAAAATTCAATTACTAAATAGAATTGACTCTTCTATCCCATTTCTCTTTACCAATAGCCTAAAGAGAACATTTAAAGCTTTAACGGAACTACTAAATATCTTAAACGGAATTCCAGAAAGGACTGCATTGAAACTTGCATATTGGAAGAATCTATCCAATAAAAAGATAGCGAATCCAACTCATGATAATTGTGGGATTATCTGGTATGCACCATTAGTTGAATTGAATCAAAAAAATGTAAGAGATTATATTAAATTTATGAAGCGAGTTTCAGAAAGGTTTGATTTTAATCCTATTATCACCTTAACCACAGTTGACGAAATTTGCTTTGATAGTACTATTCCAATTCTATTTAACAAAGAAGACTCTGAAGACCAAAAACGAGCACATGATTATTTTCATGCTCTCTTAGAAGAAGGCTATCTTGAGGGCTTTTACCCTTATCGTTTTGGAACTCACTCAATGGACAATTTCATCGATAAGCTTGATTCAGAATATATTTCAATTATTGATAGTATAAAAAAAGCTTTTGATCCAAACTGCCTCTACTCTAATGGGAGATATCACAAGTCTATAGAGACTAAAACTAAACAATCTGCTGTAAAATCTCTTTATTTTGGTAGAACTTTTTAGTCTTTTTTAAAAAGTTTTAAATAAAAGTATGGGCTTGTAATGACATAAGTATAGAAACCAAAGATAAGAAACGGATACCAATCATTCGTAGAAAAATCGCTATGCGGTCCAAGAAACAGCATAAAGGGTATATATAATAATACGATATTGATTACAAGCATACCAAGATATGCTAATAAATATTTAATTTTCTTATTCACGACTAAATTATAACAAATTTAAACATTCTCTTCAAAGACTGAGGAAGTCATTTCCCGCCTCTACTCTTATGTTAGTCTTAAAGGAGTAGATATGAAGAATAAATATACAAATTTTTTAATAATGATTCTAACTTCGATGGCGGTAATGTTTGGTATAAAATATCTTACAACTTATGAGGCATCCCATGTCTATTGGAGTCAAACCAGATTTTATATGTTGATGGTCATGGGAGCAGCAATGGCCGTAGTTATGTTGCTTTTTATGCAAAATATGTATCAAAACAAAAAGGCAAATTACGCTATTATTGCGATTAGTGCCCTTGTGTTCTCAACTTTCTTATATTTAACTAGGACACAAAATACGATTGCAGATCAACGTTGGATGAAAGCGATGATCCCTCACCATTCAATTGCAATTCTCACAAGTAAAAGGGCAAATATTAAAGACATTCGAGTCCAAGAACTTGCTGATGCCATAATAAAGGCACAAGAAAAAGAAATTAGAGAAATGCAATGGCTTTTAGATGATATCGAAAAAAATGGCATCGTTACAAACGAGCAAGAAAGAATTAAAAGAGAAGTTCCGGACTTCAGTGAAGACCAGAACATTCTCCAAAGAATTCAAACTACTTTTTTACACCGCAAGTAGGCATAGTACTTGAGGCATATGGATTCTGAACTTTCTCTGTCTCAGAGACGTTCTGAATCCAATATTTTTTTTCCATTGGACAGTAATACCGAGCATAATTCTCATTTGGAATATCTTTCTCAAGGACGACCAACAAAGCTTGAGAAACTGTGTTCATAGCATTTTTTTGTATTTCTACATCTTTTGTGGAAATAATTTCATTGAGTTTCTTCTTTGAATAATTCAATTTTTCCTGAATCTGCTTATCTTCAATTTGATTTAACTTCTCCAGTACACTCTTTGCTGACTCAACTATTTTTTCCCCGTTATTTGCAAAGAATGCTTCGTGTAGTTTTTCATACTGAGATAGAACTTCATTAAATTTCTTCTTTTCCTCCGTTTCATTTGCAAATGAAAGTGAAGAGATTAACATCACAACTAAAACAAAAAATTTCATAAACTTACTCCTTCATTCATATTTTCAATTTTCTTTTCATAAATAAAGCTAAAAATAACTGGTACAACGAATAAACTTACCAGTTCTATTGCCATACCTCCCAATGTCGGAATCGCCATGGGTTTCATCACTTCACTACCCTGCCCTGTTGACCACATAACTGGAAACAGTGCAATTACAGTGGTTGTAGTTGTCATAACCAATGGGCGTATTCTTCTTGTTCCTGCCTCCATAATCGTTTCTTTTAACTCGTGCCAATTTTTTGGTCTGTGAGTATTCAAAGCTTGCTTTAAAAAAGTCATCATCACGACTCCATCATCAACAGCAATTCCAAAAAGAGCAATGAAGCCTACCCAAACGGCAACTGAAGTATTAAATCCACCTAGCCATAGTAAAATTAGGCCACCAGAAGCTGCAATAGGAACTGCTGTAAAAACGATTGCGCTCAAGCTAAAAGATCTAAACCCAAAATAAATTATGAGTAAATTTATTACCAATGACAATGGTACAAGAAGCATTAACCTCTTGTTGGCCCTTGCTTGATTTTCGAATTGCCCTGCCCATTCAATTGAGTAACCAGCAGGCAAATCAATTTCGCTAAAAATTTTGTCCCGCGCCTCTTCCACAAATCCAATGACATCTCTATCTCGAACATTAAGCTGGACAGTAGATCTTAAAAGTCCATTTTCAGATTGGATCATAGAGGGTCCTACGGTAATTTTGATTTTTGCTAATTGGCTAACGGGAATATGTTGACCATTAGGAGTCGCCACTAAAATATTTTTTAATTCATCCAATCGATCTCTTAGCTCTTTTTTATAACGAACTCTAATCGGATACCTTTCTCGTCCCTCATACATTTGATCAATCTTCATACCTCCTACAGCAGTTTGCAGAATTGTATTAACATCCCCAGTGTTAACTCCATAGCGACTGGCCTTTACTCTATCTATTTCAAATTCAACATACGGTTTTCCATTTATTTGCTCGGCATAAATACCGTAAGCACCATCTACTTCCTGTAATTTACTTGCAACTTGCTGACCTAAACTTTCCAAGACTTTGAGGTCTGGTCCAAAAATTTTCACTGCAACCTGTGTTTTAATACCAGTTGAAATCATTCCTATCCGAGTTTGGATTGGAAAGTCCCAGGAATTAACAACCCCTGGAATTTGAATTTTTTGGTCTAATTCATTCATAATTTCAAAGATACTCACACCGAAAGGCCATTCATCTTTTGGTTTGAGTTTGATTATTGTCTCAAACATTGCTACCGGTGCAGGGTCTAAACTAGTATCTGCTCGTCCAAGTTTTCCAACACTCATCTCAACAAGAGGGTGCTGTTTAATAATTTTATCTGTATAAGCTAAAAGTTCTCTTGCTTTAGTGATGCTTACATCCGGTGTTGTAACGGGCATATAGAGAATGTCACCTTCATTTAAAGACGGCATAAATTCTCTGCCCAACTGAGAGAATGCAAAACCTCCTAAGATACAAGTCAAAAGCGGAGCTAATAAAAATACTTTTCTATGCTCTAACACCCAATTAAGAAGTGGTGAATAAATATTCATGATTGAGCGACTCACTTTATTTCGCTCCATTGGAACCAGTTTTCCTTTTAGCATATAAATTGAAAGAACCGGTAATAATACGATCGCTACAAAAACAGCTCCTAACATCGCTAATGTTTTTGCCCATGCGAGTGGTCCAAACAATTTCCCCTCTGCTCCATCTAAAGCGAATACTGGAACAAAGGTTACTACCGTAGTCAGAACTGCAGTTAAGATCGCTGGGCCAATCTCTTTTGCCGACTCACAAATAATTTCGACTCTCTCCTTAGAACTTAGTTGTTCTTTTTGGGCCAAATGAGAATATATATTTTCCGTCATAATTATCCCCATATCTACCATGGTTCCAATCGCGATTACGAGTCCAGAAAGACTCATGATATTTGAATCTATTTTAAAAAAATACATCAAAATAAAACTTATTCCCACACCAAACGGTAAAGTTAAACTGACTAAAATGGATGTTTTAAAATGCAGTAAAAAAGCTAATATAACGACGATAGTAATCAAAATCTCCTGAGTAAGTGCCGAGTACACAGTTCCCATCGTACTTTTAACTAATTCAGATCGATCATAAAATGGCCTTAGCACAACACCCTTAGGAAGTCCCTGTTTCACTTGAAGGAGTTTCTTTTTTATTCTATTAATTACATCGGTAGGATTTTCACCAAATCGCATTGTGACAATGCCCCCCACTGACTCCATACCATCTTTATCTAGAGCCCCTCTTCTAAAAGCTGGTCCGATTTGAACTGATGCCAAATCTTTTACTCGAATCGGAGTTCCCTCTTTTACTGCAACGACGACCTCTTCGATGTCTGCGATAGACTTAAAAAAACCTACCCCTCGAACGATCATCTCGCGGTCACCTTCTTCTATAACTTCGGCACCAACATCTATATTAGAATTTTTAATAGCTTTTATTATTTGTGGAAAATGAATATCGAAGGCAAATATTTTATTAGGATCAACATCAACCTGGTATTCTTTTACAAAACCACCAATGCTTGCAACTTCTGAAACTCCCTCTGTTGCTTGTAGCAAAAATTTTACGTAAAAATCTTGTATAGACCTTAACTCTTGTAGTGATTTGGGATGAACTGAATCTTTTTCATTTTCAAGTGTGTACCAAAAGATTTGCCCTAATCCAGTCGCATCTGGTCCTAGTGTTGGATTCACACCAGATGGTAATTCACTCTTTGCAGTAGAAAGCTTTTCTAACACTCGACTTCTTGACCAATAAAAGTCTACGTCTTCTTTAAAAATAATATAAACTGTCGAAAAACCAAAAGCACTAGTACCTCTAACGCGATCTATTCCAGGAATACCTTGCAATAGAACACTCAAAGGGTATGTGATTTGTTCCTCTATATCTTTAGGTGATCTTCCTTTCCATTCAGTAAAAACGATCTGTTGGTTTTCCCCTATATCAGGGATAGCATCAACTCTTGCATTTTTGACTGCAAAAATTGACCCAACCGCGATAGCAATAAACCCTATAACAACAAAAACTCTATACCTGATTGAGAGCTCAATTAGTTTTTGAATCATCATAGCCTCCGAATAATTGAGCTTGAGCGTCCAGCAGAAAATTACCATCAACTATAACTTGATCACCTTCAGCTAGACCTTCTTTCACTTCTACATAACCTTCTGATTCAAAACCTGTTCTAACTCTTTTTGCTTGATATTTATTTTTTCCAAGATCAATCCACACAACTTTTCTCTTTCCGGTATCAATAACCGCAGTTCTTGGAATAACCAATGGTGAACCAGTTAACTTTAAATTTACTGATGCAGTTCCAACCATACCAGGTCTAAGCTTTCCATCTGAATTATCTAGCGTAGTTCTAATTTTTAAAGTTCTAGTTTTTCTATCTAAAACAGGACTTATAAAATCAATTTTCCCTCTCCATAACTCTCCTGGATAGGCACTAAATTCAAGTTCAACCTCCTGACCGTTTTTCACGAGAGCGGAGTCGTGTTCGTAGACATCCATTTCCACCCAAAGGGTATCGAGGTCAACTAAGTCAAAAAAACTTTGTCCTTCTTTAAAGTATTTTCCTTTGATCGCATTCTTTTGCTCAACTATCCCAGTAACTGGAGAATAGATCGTAATTTCTCTTGGAACCTTCTTCTCTTTGGCCCAGTTCTCCAATTGGTCATCCAGAACTCCCCATAGCTTCATCCTCTGAATACTTTGCTCGTAAAGTTCCTTAAATTCTTTATTACGACGATTGGAAAAGTAGTTTTTTCTCGCGATAAGATATTCATCTCCCCCAGTAAGTAACTTAGGGCTGTATAATTTTAATACCGGATCACCCTTTTTGATAAAAGAACCTGTAGACTGAACAAATACTTCTTCAACTCTCCCCGGTATTCTAGCAGGTATATTCGACTCTTTATTCTCAGATTTTAAAACGGTTCCAAGTAATCTAATTTTTTTCTGCATCATCATAGGAGTCACCTCAAAAATACCTGCTTTAAAATGATTTACCTGTGATTTTCTTAGCTTAACTTTTGCGACAACACTTTGTTCTTTTTTGACCTCAACCATTGGGCTTCCATCGATAGGACACTCCCCTGGAGCTTCACTGGTAATGCTGGGATCGGCCTCACATGAAAACAACTGTATTGAATGAGAGTGAGAAGCATGCTCTTCGTCTAAAACTTCCTCCACTTTTGTCAGCCCCATACCACAGATAGGACATTTACCCGGTTTATCTTCGCGCACCTGTGGATGCATTGAGCAGGTGTAATATGTCTTCACTTCTTTTTCAGCTTTTGCATGATCATGCTTTGGCGATTTCTGTTCTTCCTTAAAACAAGAATTCACTAAAAGTAAGAGTAAAATTGTCCATACCGTTTTTTTCATAATTTGCTTCCATTAATATATAAATATTCTATTTTTTTTGTTTTCACTTTTGCTATAAGACTAATTTCTTTCATCAATTGATTTTGATACTGGAGCTCTGCTCTTAAAAGCTCTAAGTAGTCAGCTCCACCTCTAGAATAAGATTTTGCTGTAACATCTCTTGAACTTTTAGCAAATTTAATGGTTTGTTTTTTCAAGATCATTAACTGGTTCTCTAAGTCCAGAATCTGCAATTCAATCTCTTTCAAGGTATTAGGTTTGGTATTAAGATAATGTCGATAGCGTTTTTCAGCTGACAGTTTTTCCTGTACTGCTTCTCGCTTTTGGGCGTATCTTTTATCACTTGAGGGTAGAGGTATTGAAATACTAGCACCAACAAAATCACCCAGCCCATCGATATCATTTCTTTTAGTATAAGAGATACCAACGGTAACATCAGGAATAATATTTCTATTTTGAGCAGATAATTTTAAATCACTCGCCTGCAGCTCTTGTTTTATCGCTTGCTCCCGATAGTCCTCATCGCTTAAAGCCGTTTTCCATTTATTTAGAGTACCCCAAGGAACAGTCTTTAAATTTAGTTCTACTGGTTTTTTGAAGTCTAGCAATGCTGCGATTTGGTATTTCACACTTTCGATAGCATACCTATTTTGTTCTATAAGGGATGCAAGCTCACTTTTTCTAATTTGAATATCCAAAACCGCTTGCTGGGGAACTTTTCCTGTTGAGTAAAGTCTATTGGTTATTTTCAAATTGTTTTCAATCCAATCTAGATTTTCTTTTAAAACAATTCTCTCTTGTACTAGCTTTTCTTTGTGCGCACTTAACTCCCAAAGAGCTTTTGTAAACTCTCGCTTAAGTTGCCCTGCTTGAGCCTTCAAACTTTCAGACATAGCATTACTAGAATCTCTCATTTTTCCGTATTTGCCAGAAAGAGAAAGCTTTTGGGATAGACCAAACTGATAGCCGGTCATCATAGACTCATTTTGATCAAGTGAGCCTTGGGGAAAATTGACTGCGGCCACAGTGAGAGTGGGATCCCCCCAGCTTCCTGAATCGCCTGCCTTCTCTCTCAAGGCCATCGCTTTTGATAAATGCGACTGAAGTAACTCGTGCTCATCGAGACTAGCTTTTAATTCCTGAAAGCTTTCGGCTCTCAGTGAACTCGATAAAATAACAAATAAAAATAATATACCTTTCATCAAATGATCCTATTTGAAGTTTTTAAATCGAAAAAAATTGAAAGGTATTTTCTAAATCAAGAACTGATTCTTAAGAACGTATAATGAAAGTAATTTTTCTGATTTGGAATTGATGGCATCAGGAGTTTTGGGTCGATAACGCTGATTCAATACGATATATTGATCCAAGTTATTGAAAATAGCATTAATATATTTAAACTGAATTTTTGAGAGGTGATCATCACTCTCCACTGACAGCTGAGCCGAGGCTAAACTGTATTCACAACTAAGGGCCAGACGCTCGAGACAGCTGGGCTTTTTTTCTGTTGATTTTTCTTCTTTCTCACCATGGCAGCAGGAATGATCATTTTTAGCCATTTCTTTTTTGGGAGATATATTTTTTTGAATTGAGTTTGATTCAAAGACCACACAACTCACCCCACATTGAAGGGCGTAGACTTGTGCCGAAGTGATGCAAAATGCGATTAATATGAAACTAAACTTCTTTATCATCTTCCTCATTGTAGACTAAAACAGTTGTGGAAGCAATAAGTGAAACGAGGATGTCTGTCTAAGACATCCTCTGATATTTAATTATAAGTATTTAAATTTATTCGATTACTCTACAGTCTAGGTAGGAGTTTTCCTCAATTGCATCGAATGTAATTATAGGCTCCGTCTTCGCTCCAGACTCAGGATCAATTTCAGGAATTGTTCCGTTCGCCAAGCCTTCAGAAACATCTAAAGTTACTACTGCTGAAATATTTCCATCTGTTGAGATCGTAAATTTCTCTGTTACTTTCATACCTGGCTCTGGGGCAGTCATGATACAGGTATGAATAGTCGCAATATCGTCACTATTTATAACTTCATAAGAACAAACTAGTGATGCCTCTTCTCCAGCAATTACCGCTTCTTCTCCAGCATTTAACATTTCGGGAAAACCTTTTCCATCTATCGTTCTAGTAACAGAGCTATTTGGACCTTCCACCTGCTTCATCGTATGCGTTCTCCCCCAGTCAGGAATTTCACATTGAATTCCAGCAGCAAATGAACTCATTGAAGTTAGAAACATCATACCCATAATTAGCTTTTTCATATTTTCTCCTTAATTTTTTTTCTTTTCTTACTCGATTACAAAACAACGTTCCATTAATCCTTCTCCAGTTGTATCAATCGTCTCAATTGGCTTTACTGGCTCTCCAGTTTCAGGATTGATAGTAGGTACTGTTCCCTGCTCTAACCCTTTAGTAGAATCTATAGTCACCGACATTGAAAGAGAGTTGTCAGAATGAATCGTAATCTGATCTATAACCTTAACACCGTCTTTTTGTGCATCTAGAACACAAGTATGAATTTTAGAGATATCATTAGCGTTAACAACCTCATATGAACAACTAACAGTTGTCTGATCTCCAGGATACATTGCACCTGCAAATGGTTCTCCATTCACTGTTCTAATAAGAGATCCATCTGGTTGTTCAATCTGCTGCATTACACGCACCGACACATATTCAGGGATGTCACATTGAATCCCAGCAGCAAATGAACTCATTGAAGTTAGAAACATCATACCCATAACTAGCTTTTTCATATTTTCTCCTTAGAATTTTTTCTTTCATTCTAGTGCAGAAAATCTATAAAATACTGGCGCTTGAAAAAACTCAATGGGGTGTCTAAGTTTTGGACGATATTCCAGGCTATTTTAGAAAAATGAACTCCCTCGACCAAGATCGAGGGAGTCTCAGCTATTTGATCGCTACAGTATCTTCGATAACACTTGAATAATAGGAGTCAAAGACAGATTCTCCTGACAGATTAAACAAATGGACCCCTCCATCGATAGTTTTTACAACCAAAGCAGGATCTCTGTGCCTATTGAGGCTATCTAGTATAGAGTTTACTTTGCCTGAAATTAAAGTCACATAACTATAATCAAGAATCAGGTTATCAAATTTCATCTCCATGTATGCTTCAGTGCCTTGCAAATCTAATTCATTACCGCGAATTCTGACGGAAGGTAAATCATAACCATGAATGTTTGCCCTACCATCATAGAATAGATTCCCCCAAGGGATAGAAGTAGGCTTTTTCCCATAATTACCAATATAATAAGGTTCAGAGTTGTAAAGAGTTGGAACCCTAACTCTCTCATTCAATCTTGGCTTTCTGATTTCTATCGCTCGACTCAGTAAATCTTCACTTAAGATTCTAAAAAAACTATCAGATTCACGTACGGCCCGAATAATTCCATTTCTTCTCGTTCTATCTAAGTTCAAGAGCACATTGTAACTTCTTTCTATACGAGCTTCTTCTGTTTCAGAAATTTCAACACTAGACCTAAAGCTCGCCGTTTCCCCATGGGTTAAATTATATTCTTGAGCACCAATCGCTTTTGAAATAACAATCATAAATCCAATTACTAACAAATTCTTCATCCTATTCTCCTTTCCCGACTCTCTTGCAATTTTCAATTGCTACTCCTGTAATGAACTCACCAGCAGAAGCACTACCAATCCCCCTACTACCTCTTCTTTTAAGAACAACTCCTTCAACCCAAACTTCGAATTTATTTCCAATATAATTAGTCTCTCTGTGAAAGATGATTTCTTTCAATAACTCATCTTTAGTGTTTGCTCTAAAAGCGAGTTCTTCATTTAAATCACCTGCTCTGTTATTTGGAACTGATATAAAAGAATATCCTGTAGCGCTTCCGAGATAACTCTTATTTCCAATTCTATCGACTAAATTGTAATTTAAATGATAAGACGAGTATTTGTTTGTCACTGAACCGTTTTTGCGAGTAATGTCCAAAAATATTTTACCGTAATAGTTTTCACACAGAATATTGATATTACTTTTTCCTTGATCTAACTCTTCTAGTAAAGGTTCAATAAAACTTGAATTAGCGAAAGTGACTGTTGATGTAAATGAGGCAACTATTACAATCGCTATGTTTTTTAATTTGTTCTTCATGCTCTTCTCCTAATGTAAAAGTCTCTTAAAGACAAAAGGAAAATAGCACCAGCAGAGGGATATATAAATTGAATATGTATTATAGCTATTATTACCTAAGGCTATACGTCATAACTATGGGCCAACTAAGTTCGAAGGATCAATTTGTCGCCCATTTGCAAAATTGGCTATGTTTTCACAGGAAATTCTTGCAATATTATCTAGTGCTTCCTTTGTAAAAAAAGCCTGATGGGAAGTAATTAAAACATTAGGAAAACTCATCAGTCTAAGGAGTTTTTCATCTGAAATTCCTTCTAAGGAATGATCAATGGAAAAAATATTTTCTTCATGCTCATAAACATCTAGCCCAACACCTCTTAATTCCTTATTTTTTAATTTATCAATTAAGGCATCTGTCTCTATCAATGCGCCTCGGCCAGTATTGAGTAAGAATGCATCTTTGCGCATCCATTTGATGGAGTCTCTGTTTATGATGTATCTAGTTCGATCGTTTAAAGGACAGTGGAGGCTAACGATATCGGATGATGACAACAAGGTCTGTAGGTCTACATACTTCGCTCCTAACTCTTTTGCCAATTCCTCATCCCTATTGGGATCGTGTAAAATAAGATTACAACCGATTCCCTTCATAATCCTAGCAAATGCCGTTCCTATTTGACCTAACCCAATTACTCCAACAGATTTTCCAAAAAGTGTGACCCCCTCAAGTCCTTCTAGACGGAAATCGAAGTCTTTTACTCTTTGTATTGCTCGTGGAAATTTTCGATTCAATGACATTAAAAGACCAAGCGTATGCTCAGCAATAGCTTCTGGCGAGTAAGATGGGACTCTTGCCACGACTATATTGTGTTTCTCAGCGTATTTAATATCAATATGTGAGAAACCTGCAGATCTCAATGAAATAAATTTAATGCCTTGATTCTTAAGAACCTCTAAAACTTCTTGTCCAAGATCATCACTTGCCCAACAACTTACGGCGCTTGCATCTTTTGCCAGAAATGCTGTGTTTTTATCGAGACGTCCTTCAAAAAAAATTGCATCCAAACCATACTTAGTTGTCCATTGATCAAGATATTGCTTTTCAAACTTGTGAGTACTAAAAAAAACTGTTTTCATATTATGCCTTCGGTTTTCCCCAGAAGCTGACATTTACATTTTTTCCACAGCAAGGACAAACCCAACCGTAACGTTGGTCTTTCCTGCGAGTTTCTTCATTTAACCATTTAGGTAAAACAGCTTGGCAGTGGGGACAAAGTTTATCTTTCATAAAGTATTGCTTGTAAATTAAGAAGGATACTACAACACCAGCTGCAATTATTTCCAAATTATAGTTAATATGATTAAGAAATTTTTCCATAACAAAGTAACCTTTAAATATGACTACACTTCTATTTTATTATTTTTTCTATCTATTTGTAATTTTTTTACAATTTTTCCGCTAAACTTGAGAAATGACCTTATTACTCAGATCTATTCAATGTTTTTTGCGCTCCCTATTTCGAAATAAAATTTCCGATATTAACGAGATAACAGAGCATTCATTTCGAGTTCTACCGACTGACTTAGACAGTTATATGCATATGAACCACGCAATTTATAGCTTTTGAGGAAAAGCGTCTCTATATGGTTCAACGAATGTGGAGTGGAAAAAAAGGAGATGGCCAGGGCGTTAATTGTCAGCACAATCCGAAAAGGAAGGCAAAATATCCCCCCAGAAGACTACCTAGCACCTCTTGGGTTTAAACTAGAAGAAATTCAAATTCCAGGTAAAATAAAAAAATGGGTTAGTTCACGCATAGGCTAAGTCAGATAGGAGTTCCAAGTGAAAAGATATTTCTCTCTTTGTTTTTTAATTTTAATCTCATGTGCATCGGGTATTCAGTATCAAGAAGCCAATCATCCTAAATGGGAGAAGCATGCGACTTGTATTTTTTGGATGGGAAAGGGTTATTATCCAAATAATAAAAATAAACTCAGTGTCTGTACCATCGAAGTCAATGAGAGAACCCCAAAGCTTTACCCGGAATGGAAAATCGGAAAGACATATCAAGGTCTAATGACTTTTGATAGAACTGTACTCTTAGAACCAATCTATGAAACCATTGCTGCCACTAGTACTGGTGATAAGAAGATTTATGTCAAAAAACATGAGGACAAAACTTTCAAGCTCTATGAAGTTGCCACCAAATCCTTTTCTCCTACGCCGATTGAGCAGTTAAAGCCGGGGCGAAAATACAGCGCCGATCCAGTTAACGGGAATTATAGACAATTTCAAATTTACTCAGGGGCTTACGCTAATGACTTCAAAACCTATTTCGTTATAGACAGGAATTTCGAGATCGTAAAATTGATTGAGGACGTAGACAATAATTCGGATAGAGAGAAGCTATTGCCTGCAGTCCACTCATTTAATTTTACCGATACGATAGATATGAACCTTAATACGAGGATGGTACGTCATAATAAAGACGGTAAGCTCTTCTATCAAACTTATGATTATCAAGGAAATAAGATTGGTAGAGAAATCCCATTTGAAAAAGTATCTTATTTCCCTACCCTTTCAGGATATAAAAACGCCAAAATAAAAAATGCGACTTACAATATGACTCCTTGGATTCATGCAGGTGGGGATTTTTATATTCCTATCATTCATGGGCATAAAAACTTCGTTTATGATGCGATGGCCGATCATAAAGATTTTGTTGGTATTGAAATTATTCCTGAGAAAAGAATTTCTTACTCCAAAGTTTACAGTGGAAATATAGAATTAAAGGACACAAAGAAAATGCGTCCAGGTAGTATTGTTCTTCTTGATAAAGAAGGAGTTTACTTTTCAAAACTTAATTATGATTTTCAAATGTTCTTATCTGCACCTGACTACACTGTCGAACAATTAAAAAAAGATCCTAAGAATTTCTATCGAACTGAATTTAGTCTACCATACTATAGCGGCAGAAAAAGCTCGAAGGGATTTATTGAAGAACAAATTGTTGTTTACGAGTCCATTGATAACACATATCAAATAGATTCCTACAACTGGAGAACTCAGTCTTTTGCAAAAGAAAAAAAGCCTAACAATTTTAAAAGCTTAAAAGAAGTTGAGACCTTTTTACTTCAAATCCAAGAGCCAAAGATTAAAGCAATTCAAGCGGCAGAGAAGAGAGCGCAAGAAAGCAAGGCCATCAGAGACAGAGTTGCCGCGAATATGCAGGCTTCATGGGATGAGCGTGATAGAAGAGAAGCTGAGCATGCCAAAAAGCTTGAAATTATGGACCGTAACGAAAGAAACAAAAAACCTAACCCTCTTCTTAATTTAGATATAAAAAAGATCTTTGATACTGAGGGTGCAAAAAGAAGAGCTTCTTGCTATCGAAAGATGACTAATTCTAAAAAAGCCTACTTGAGTGGAAAGCAAGGTTGGTACTACCAGGGGAAATGCAAATAGTTTGACTAAACGGGAAAAAAATATTCTTGTGTGGACAGTAAAACATAAATCAATCGGAAAATACCTTTATTAGATTAACTCGCAAAGTTTCTCTCTTAATTGATCATGAATCCTGTATATAGGCTTAAGTTTTTTTTCCAGTATTCGTCTTTTTCCATAGAATAAGAGGCTGAAACCATAGTCAATTTCAAAGTTTTCTCTATAATCTTGAGCTTTTAGAAAATTTATATAACTATCAGGAAAGCCTCTCTCATAAGATGCCTTAATCATATTATTAAGGTAAATTTTTGAGGGAAATAAATCAAATTTTGGCCTTTTTACAAAATAGCACCACGCTTTTTGCCTTTTCTGCGAGCTATCCACAAAAACTTCAACTTCTTTTCTTTCATAGGCACCAAAACCACACCATTCTAATGTATCGAGTAGCGCCAGTGATAATCTATCCATTTTGTACAGGACTCCCCATACCTCACTATCTTGCTTAGGATGAACTCCAGCATACCCTTTTCTCTTGTATTCATTGGATAAAGAAAATTTAATTTCATGATTCTTTAAGACAGCATTACCAATTTCTTCAACATTCATCTGTCGATCTTTAAATCTTTTGACAGATAGATTAGCTCCATAACCAAAATAATAATATGAACGTTCACCTCTCTTCGAAACTTTAACTATCTTTTGAAGAGTATGTTTAACTGCTCTTTGTCTTATAATACTAAGCATGTGCGAACCTTAGATAAAATATTGATAGAACACTGCGACCTGACTGGCACTACTGTCTATCTTAGCGTCGCCAATCTTAACACTATTTTGATAGGCTTCGCCTCTAAGACCTATATTGTGAGTTTCATTTATAAGATAATTTAAACCAAAATCCCATTCCATATAACTAGCATTGGAATCATCATTTAGACTTTTTCCATTTTGAGTATACTTGGCTTCTTGAAACCCGTTACCAAACGAAATTTTAAAATCATAAGTAAAATTGGTAGTAAGCATATGCAGTCCTGCATACCCCACACTGAAAAATAGATTCCTAGTCTCTAGATGCTCTATATAGCTAGAAGACGAGCTATTAATTGAATTAAACCCAAACATGGATTCACTTTGTTCCTGATTCAATTTTGGAAACTTAGATCGCGTATCGACATACCCCACAGTTCCCAGCCAACTAGATATATAATTTGAACCTGTAAGAGCTCTTTCTTTCCTGGCAGCTTTAGGGTTATTTAAAACTCTATTGAAGACATGATTAAAATAATGAGTGACTCTAAACAGTTGCTTTTTAACTTTATAGTCTTCAAAGAAGATATCCTTCTCCGTCAAAGGTCCTTCATTAATATTGGCACCAATAAATTCTGCTTGATGATAAGTTAATTCAAAATCTTTAACCTGAGTCTTAAAGAAAAAATCATGATAGCGAGATTGCTTTATGCCCTCTTCATTATTTCTTCCACCTTGGAAAGTCACGCCAAAATCAAACCAACTCGTTAGCAGCGTGATATTCGTTCCAGCAGAAGAATTGGTTTGAAAATCAACTTCTTTTGTCCCAATAGTATAATAAGAATTTAAATTCGGGTTGATACTACGAATTCCAACACCATCCACTTTCTGAGCAAAGACATGGGTACTTAGTAAAAGAGTAAAGATGGCCAATAGTTTCATCGGTTCATTATGCCAATAAATAATAGTTTTTAGGGGGCTAATGGAATTATTTCATAGGGTGTCTATTTTTCGACACATTTAATAAAAAATTTAAAAGGGCAAATTTTTCGCTAATTGCTTTGCTCACAGAATCTTCATCAAAAAATCAAGATAGCCTCCCCGCCTCCGATAGATAAGTTTACATTACACATTTAAAGCTAAACAAAGGAATCCTGTATTAAAACTCCTGCTAGTAAACTAATCGTCCTCACTCTTTTAATGACTCCATCAGTGCTACTTGGTAGCGATATTGGAGGTCATGACCACGACCTAGGTACACGGTGGTCTGGAGCCGAACACGTAAAGCTTGGTGAAGAAGGGTTTAATCATGCTTGTGCCGAGTTCGATTCTCCTCACTCAGCTTGCACCAATTCAGTCATCTATAGAAAAGATAGAAAAGTTGACCTTAACTATGGAAAAATCGTGGCACTAGGAGACTTCTATAAGGACCCTGAAAGCGCCTATATGGAGCAAAGAATAATTAAAGGGCTTGAAAAAGCATTTAAATGTATCGACGACCAAGGAAAGGTTCACGCTCAACAAGAAACTCATCCTGATGTCGACTACCCTGACTGCACTTGGGTCAATATCTTTTCAGGAACAAAATATTTAAAAGTACTTAGTACTAATATCAATCACTTTGGTTGGTACAATATTATTGAGTATATTACGATTCATGAAAAAGCGCTTGATCTAGCTCTGGTGGCCCACGATCTTGCCAAAGATAATCGCACAGAGCAAGCAGAGTATGTTCTAAACAAGGCACTATTTTATAATGCGTTCGGAGACCATTACTTAACTGACGCTTTCTCAGCAGGACACGTGAGAGTTCCCAGAAAACAACTCAAGTCTTGGGCACGCAAAAACATCAAAGGGATGCTTAGATCCTATGTCGGAGACTCCTTAGGAAATATTCTACACGACTCAGACGGGCGTGATAGGGCCGGAAATCATATTGGTCTTCATGTGAAGAATTCAATAGGACAAGAATGGCTTACTCATTGTGATAACCACCTTCATAGTGGAGTTAATGATCAAGACCCAGTAATTAAAATACCTGTACAGGCCGTGAGTGCATCGGTTCAAGAAGTCTTTTCTGCTTATAAATATGGAACGAAGCCAGAGGGTGTATTTCAGGCGCTTAATCTCGTTCCTTTCGTGAATGATCGAGAACTGCACAAAAAGTTCAAACTAACCGGAAACCGCACCATAGACAATAGAATCCTTCAGAAGCTCAGAAATGGCCTTGACTGGCCTTTGAGGATGATCACTTCGACTAAGAGTATTGAAAAAATGATTCACGCTCTCAGTGGAATTATGACAACGATGGGGGAAGATATTCAAAAAGAGATCGCCAAAAAGGAGCCTTGGGAGAAGAGAATGCCCGAGGAATACAAGAAAAACTACTCGAATATCAAATAGATCAAAAACCTTAAATTATTTAATTGTGCCCTCTCTAGCTCGAGGGCACCTCTTATTGTCTTATTAAACTACAATTTAACTCGATATTTTCTAAAGACTCCAATTTTGGCACAAAGCTCTCACTATACCGAGAGTTATATTTTAGATTGAAAGAAACTCCCTCAAACAACTCTTCATCTTCTTCCTTGCTCCCTAGAAGGCTACCATTTGAAACGCCAAATTCACTTGTAGAAAGGTCTATACTATTTTCTGTAATTTCACCTTTAAAGTATTGAAAGTTACCAATTTTAACACCATAAAACCCGGTTTCAGAATAGTATTGATAACCATAATCAGTTTCATATAGAGAAAAGCTCTGCTCTACTTCTTCAACACTTACACACCTTAGAACCTCTGCCTCAGGATCGACTCTAGAGAAGCTTTTTAATGACACTATCGTCAAAACCAAAGCTAAAGTTATATTCTTCATAGGTACCTCACAAATTAAAGACTGGAGGGAATATACCATTATATGAGCTAAGCGCTTACGTGTATGTAAAATATTTAGACAGTACTATGTAAACTTTGGGAGTCGAAGTTAACTGCTCACATATTCTTGTTAGACTAAATCATTAGTTTAAATGAGATATTTGAGAAGAGACCATGAAACAGCTCAAAATTAAAGTTATAAATGCCCTATTTGTTGCCACCCTACTGACTTCCCTAGCAAGTTGTAATGATTCTAAAAAATCAAAATCATCTGTTTCGCTAAAAGACCAAACAGAAAGAGAAGCTGATAATCAATCAAATGAATCCTCTGACAAAACCTTAACAGCAGAAGAAATAAAAGCCGCTTATGACGAAGTTAATAAAGAGCTAAGTGATCTTTTAGGTATTGAGGTAGAGGCAGAACCAAAGTATTCAGAATTAGAAGATGTGCTCGAAATTAAAGATCTAATAATTGCCGCCCATCGAAATGGTGAACTGGTTTTAAAAGCAGGAAAATTTGACGTACAAAAAATTACCATTTCAAATTACCACTACTTGGGCTACGACGAAGTAATCTTGAACTGCGGCGGTTGGCTATCCAATCCAGCTGAAGAAATTGAATCTTTATTAAGTATCCAATCATTAGCTGAAGCTGAGGAAAAATTTAATACTGAAGCCATTCAAAAACTAGGTATCGACGTCAGTATTTCACTAAACTGTGCTAACTTAGAAAACGCCGATAAAATTTTAGAGAGTTTAGTTAAGTTAAAAGAAAACAATTTATTAATGTTAGATTATGTGAATTTCAGCCTCAAAGAGATCGATTTTTCAAATAATAATAGTCTTTACGAAAAATCGATAAGTTTGGATGCCTCAAGTGGTTCATCTATCGATGAAACTTTATCATATTTTATTAGTGCCCCTAGGAAAAGAGACAATTGGATAGCTCAAACCAAAGAAGATCTAAGAAATGCATTAGGAATTGAAGAATTGACCATTTCTCCTTATATTGACATTGAAAAAGCGGAACAATTAATTCAATTAATTCTAGAAGAAAATCAAAGAACGCCTATACAACTCAATCACGGTCAAATAAATATTAAGGCAATTAACCTCACTCATATCAACAGCCTATATAGGGACGAAATATATCTGGCGGTAGGTGACGATGATGATATAAACGAAACCTTAAACTATCTAGTCAATCAACCAAAAGAAGCAACGACTAAGTCAAATAATCTTTCAGAAACACTATCTGCGGTTCTGGGAGTCAAGGTCGAAGTAGAGGCGGCCTTTACCTCTCAAGAAGTAGCGCATGAAATAGCACAACTTTTAATAAAAGCTTATAATATTGATAAAAGCTTTCATTTTTCACCTCAGGCTAAAGAAAAGCTTGTTATTAGATTTGCTAATCGTACCAGTACCTCAAACTACAGTTTTATGAAGGATATTCAGTTAGATGCTAGTGAGGATTCTAATGCAGAGGAAATGCTAGAATTCTTTCTTACTGAAGTTAAAAAGATGTAATTTATAATATGGCCATTGATGAGAACTACATCAATGGCTCCCTACCCTCTGGAGTACGCCACATCTTTTCAATATTTCTTTTATGATTCTTTTTTATAAGATTCCAAAATTTATGAATAATTTTAAACTTTAAATGCCTCATTTGAGGATTATTCCAAAACTCAGTAGATACTAATTTGTCTCGCTTTTTATCAAATTGCAATTCATATTGATCTGGATTAATCTCGGTGTCAGTCATTGGTGCAGCCATGAAAGCAGTTATATTCGCTTGATCTATATACTTTCTATTCCTGTAAAGAAGTAGCAGAGTTTTACAAAAATCTATCAACGTTTCCCCGGGAAATGCGACCATGATAAATACCGTAATATTCATTCCCACATCAAAGGTACGTTTTAAAAGTGGTGTTGCCTCTGAAACTTTCGTACCCTTTCGCATACTATCTAGAACTTTTTGCGAACCCGTTTCAACCCCGTAAGCGATGCCTTCACACCCAGATTCTCTCAGTTTTTGTAGCAACTCCTTGGTCATACGCTTATCTACTCGACAATAGCCATGGTAGCGAACTTTGAGTTTTCTCTCAAGAATCGTATCCGCAATTTTTTCAAGTAACTTATGACTTCCATTCATAAGAGAGTCATTTATCGAGAAAGTGTTAATATTATAATTTTTAATATTGTATTCCATTTCATCAACTATTAGCGTGGGCTTTTTTATTCTGAACTTTTTCCAGAAATTTGTTTCATAGCAGAACGTGCACCTAGCAATACAGCCCCGACTAAAAAAGATGGGAAGTTTATGATTCAAATAATTGTAAATATTAAAGTCAGAATAGTCCGGAACTGGAAGCGAATTTATGTCGGCTTGTTTTCTCACCATGTTTTTAATAATTTTACCATCCTGCGCCTTTATAGCGACACCGCCTACCGGCTTTTCAATATCACCAACACACCAATTATCTAGAAGTTCAACAAAAGCTTCCTCCCCTTCTCCTAGCACTGCTGCATCTATAAAATTTTGATTAATATAGTCATCCACTAATTTACCCACGGAAGAAGGTCCACCAGTAACAAGTTTAATCTCTGGTGCTCTTTGTCTTAATCTTCTGGCGACTTCGGCATAGGTTTTTTCAGAGGTGTGAAAAATCGAAAAAGCTGCCACTTGGCAACCAGAATCAATAATCTCATCCACCACATTATTCAAAAAATGTTCTATTTTATAGATTGTTTGATTGTTAAATACTTCTAAATCACACCAAGTATCTAAAGACTCATACTCCTTCCAATCTGATTTTTTTAAAGTTTTCCAAAACTCAAGATTAAAGTCTTTTGCTACGACATGATAATTATTATTTCTTAAACTGGATATAATATAGGCTAGTCCACAAGGTGCAAAACTGATACCCCATGAGGGAAGGATCGTCGCGAAAACGCTTAAAGTTTTTTTCTCTCCCTTTATCGAAATTGACTTTCGCTTATCACGACTTAAGACGATATGATCATTCTCTAAGAACAGAAAATTGTGATAATCAATTTTGTCTTTATTTGATAAAAGTTCAGTTATTAGAAATGTTTTATCAAGTTCATTTTCGAGAATAAAAATCCCATCGACTTTTTTATAGCGCAAAAGCACTCGCGGCCAGTGAAGAAGATCCACCATCGAAGCAAAATATATTTTTGAGTTGGGGGAAATGACCTTAAATTTAGAAATTAAAGTCTTATTTACTTCTACGAGTTCATGGTCCGCAAAAATGACCACCTCTGAATATGCTTGGGAAGAAAGCTTAAGTATCAGTTTTTTTTCATCAACTGAAGTTTTATCTTCTCCTAAGCACATATATTCTATATTTGCATAGCTTTTTAAAAAAGAAACGAACTCTTCACTTGAAAGAGTATCATTTGTAAACTCAAGTACTAAAATCATGAGTTAATTATAAATGAATATAGCTCTCTTTAAAACGAAGAAACTTGCCCGCTCTAGTATTAGTATCTCAATTGTAAGACGGACCCACTACAGCTAACTTAAGAACAGCTTAAGCTCTTTCAAGTTACCTTAGAACCTTCGTGAAAAGCAAAAAAAGGGCACTTACCGCGCCCTTTAACCTCTAGAGGTATTTTTGAACTTTTAATCGTTACCATCTGAAAGATCAATCTTAAATGGGATATCACTTTCTTCTAACTCTTCTGCAATTGAACCAGAAATAAACTCTTCACCAGCAAGTAATAAACCAGCTCCAACTCCTACAAGACCTCCTCTTGCTCTTCTAACAATTCCTTTTAAAGCTTTAAAATGATTTGCAGGAAGTCTTGTTAAGCGGGTGATTTTACTTTCGTTATGAGCTCTTTCATCAATAAAGTCTTGTGCCAAATTTTTAGTACCTGAATCAGCGTCAATAACTTTTTCATGTGAATACATTGGAACTCTACCACCTGCTCTTGCATCAGCAGCTTTTCTATCATATTCAATAGCTTCTTGATCTAATTGAATAGCTCTTGCAGCGTGAAACGCTCTCATCGCATAGTCAGGTTCAACAGATACAGTTGTAGAATTACCGATCTTTCTTGTTACAGTTTTAGTGGCAGTCACGGCTAAGATCCTTGACGTTGCCGCAGATGATCTAGCACTTGCCGCGTTACTTTCCATTAAATTGATATGATACTCTCTATTTTGAATGTCACTTAATTCGTAAGTGAATACGATTTTTCCACCATCTGTCATTTGAGAGACTAATCTCTGCCCATCTAAACTATCCATAACAGCTCTTTTGCCAGCATCATCAAATACTAACTTAGTGTGTTTTTCCTCGTATAAAGAAGCTTCTTTGTACTTCTTGGCAGAGTAAATCCCTGATCCTGCTGAAGTCACAAGTCCAGTAGCAACTGTTGCGCATTCATGGGGTGTCATAGAACTGTCATAATATCTATCTGTTGGCTCGCAGGTATCAGCTAGAGCTGAACTTGCCCCAACTGCACTCAATAACATCATTCCTAAAATTCTTTTAGCTTTCATATAATCTCCTATCAAATATTCTTTTTTAAAAGTCTAACCCCATAGGTGCATACTTCACGAATCGATTGTAATTTTTTAACAGAGTGTCAGCTTTTTTGACACCCTTGTAAATCTAGGAAGCATCCCTTCTAAAAGGGCAGGATCGAACATAAAATAGATTTACGGAGATTGGGAATGAAGTTTATTAAGAAATCTGTACTATTTACCATGATCATATTCACATCAAATTCGCTTGCAGGTAGTGAAAGTGAAAATCCATTTTATATCGCTTGTAACGATCAAAACGTTCAAACTGACCATCTTACAACAGGATTCTTTAGCAATAAAATGCCAGAAGTTGATAAACAAAAGAGTCTTACCTCCCTCTCTTTGCTTAGCCTTCTTATCAATAAAATAGAAGGTCAAATAGAAGGTACAGAGATTTTGCTTCATAATATAGAATACTGTATTGCCAACCCGACTGAAGAAAATTGCGCTGAACTCACTCATTGGCTTTATATTGATTTACCCAAATTTGTAAAAGATGCAAGGTTTAATGCCGCATTAGCACAATCTCCTAATAATTTAAATTCTTGGAGAAAGATTCCTGAAGAAGATATAAACGAGGATTTATCCATTTGGTCAATCCACAAGCTAAATGACTGGGATGAATTAACTAGAAAAGAAGCCTTCAGGGCGAGAAGGCAGCTTACTAAGTATATTAATACAATTAAGAATAAATTGGACCAATACGTTGTAATGGGAAAAGTGCAACCTGAACAATACGATGAATTCGTAAATAAAACTCTCCTTGATACAAGGTATCGACATTACCTTAAATATCAAAGTATGTTAGGAAGCGTACACCTGCTCCAATACATAACTGCTGCAGAGCCTACGATTGAAGATATTTATTCCGCTTTCCAAGAGTTAGTTTCTAATTTCAAAAAAGAAAAGGCATATGTGGCAAGAAAGAAACTCGAATTTGAAGTCCTCTATAATACAACTATGGTTACGAGCAATAGTATTTTGGAATTTATGAACTACAGAAGCCAACTAGAAGAAGTTCTCATGGAAAACCCGAGGTATTGTAATCTTGCTGCTGCTATATATAAGTATCGCGGGCGCAGGTATATAAAACAAGCCTTAGGCGTCGCCCTTCCAGTTATGGTGGGCTCTATGTTTATGCCACCACTAGCTGGTTTAGCAGTCGGTGTTGGCGTCGGCGGTGGATTTGCTGCCCATTCTCAACTAAGACTTAATGATCAAGTGGAGCACAACATGAGCAAAGTCTACGGTGATGAGTCAGGAATTGAACTTCTTGAGGTGTCAGATGCAAAAAAGCAGCGAGACTTTGATATTGCTATTATGCCTATCGGCCTTGGCTTGATGAGTTCTGCCTCCTCTAAATTTGGAAAGCTTTTCGCCAGAACATCTGTTAAGACATCACAAGAACTTACTAAAAAATCAACAAACTACCTAGACTTACTTCGCTTTAAAGCAATCAGAGATAAATTCTCCAGAAATAGAATTGGTAACTAACTTACTCGTAGTAAGTATTTGGGTCATCATAGACTTCTTGATCTAAATTTTTAAAGGAAATAATTCTCTGTGCTTCCAAGTGAAATACTGCATAGAATGAAAATTCTTTCCAAGTCATTTTATACACAGCTACCTGCTGTTCTTTATTCCAGCTTATAAGTTCGCAATTCACTTGCTCTTTTACTTGAGCCTCTATTTCATTAAATTCTTCGGAAGTTAACTCATAGCCTATATTTTTTTTGAATCGATTGATTGCATGAACGGGTGTTTTCATGATTTCCTCTCTCTTTAAAAGAGGTATCACTTGGATTTTGATTTGAGAAGAAGTGCAATTTGACACTAGTCACTTTTCTCATCGACAGTTGAGTCTTATTTTAAAATGTTCAAAAATCATATATTGAAAGTCATTATTCATTCTAGAAATTTCCATTAAAGCTTTTCGACTAGATACCTTAAAACATTTATCTAACTCTTGACGTAGGCGTTCCCTATCAATAGTTTTTAGTTCGCTAAAATCATGGTCTCCATACTTATAATAAGCAAGCTCTGTATCGAATTAGATTAAACTCAGGTTTTTCTAAGAATATTTCTTGTGAGTTTTTGCAGACTTAATCTTTTAGTTCATCAAATGAGTTGGCGACTGCAACTAGATCGACGTCACTAGATGGGAGTCCAAAAAGTTCATCACGGATATGGCCACCAACTTCAAAGACTCTCATCAATATTTCTAATGATCAATTTGAATATGCTTAACGACGAGCGAACCTTCCACCATTTCCCAGAAGTTTCCTGTTTTATTGGCATCCATTGTCGCTTCAAAAATATCTTGGCAATTGCAATTATCTTCAGCTGGCATAATCTGAGCAAAAACGCTTGCTGCTTCCTCTGTTTGAACGATATCAACTGTAACCTTAATCGAGTATAGTGAATATGGCCTTAAAGCCTCTGAAATACTCCCTGACTTAAGCATCGCTTGACTAGCATTTTCAAGCACCATTGCCTTGATTTTAGAGTAGTCTGACTTAACAAGTTCTTGTGAAAATGAACTAAAGCATAGGGCCATTAACCCAAGGGCAAATACTGATTTCATAAAAAACTCCCTAGTATTGGTTTTAATTTACTAGGGAGTACATAAAAGCAATTACACAGGCAAGTACTACTGTATTATCTTCTCATAAGTAGACTTATCAAGTTTGTATACCCATGCAGCTCGCTCAGAGTTAACTCGCTGCGCATCACCTTGGGCCTTAATTACATCCTCAATCTTTTGTAACTCTTCCTTACTGTCATCTCTTCCTACAACAAATTGTGAGGGAACATCTTCAAGTAAAGCATTTAACTTAAGAAAGTGCTCATCTTTGTCCTCTGCCAAACTTAAATTGTAGACAAGTTTATTCTTAAGCTGAATTTTAATATTCTTATCGAACTTTATGGACTGAACCCTTGGTTCCGTAACTGCGTAAAAATCTGTAAAATGGATGTTTGAAAATTTTTCGGCAATTTTTTTGACCTTCTTCTCTTCGATAACTTCGTCATTGTCACCTTTTCCCAGTAAAATTTTCTCAACCTCTTCTTTGTCTAAGCTCAATAAAGCTGTGTTGATAAAATCCTTATATGATGAGTTTAACCACAGATTATCTTGAGAAAGGTAGACATCAGAGGTCCCTTCCTTAAAAAGATAGTTTCCTTTTCCTTTATGTTTTTTCCCAACTCTAAAGGCAACTGTTCTTTTACCGTTTTCATCATAAAGTTCGACGAAATACTTTCGATTCTGACGACCTAACTCATATTTTTTGAGGGCTTCCTCATCAACCCCGACGGCAACTTTCTCACGTACTTGAATACTGGCAATCTTATAAATTAGATCATTAACCTTATTGGTCGCTGCAGGATATAATTTGTAATTCTCTAAAACAAATTTATTAGAGTCTCTTGTAAGAGCAATCTGTTTCTCTTTATCAAAACTCAAAACTATTTTTTGAACTCTATTTATGTCAAGGCCTTTTATATAGTCACTCCCACTAAGTAAATCTGTACCCCGTCTATTCTCGTTCACATAGACGACTATAGAGATTAAAAAAAGAACGCTTGTGACAAGAGATAAAGTCTTTAGCTTCATGCACTCACCTCCATCAGTGTTTTCTCTTGAATTTCTGGGCGATGATCATTTTTCATCTTTCGATATCGCTTCCGATTTAAATAAACTCCAAAAACAATTACTAAAAAAGGGACAAAAACGGTGTTAAAAAGTTGGAAAACTTTTCCATAAAACTCAACTCGTTCTCTTCCCTCTCGTTTTACCGCTCGTAATTCTCTTTTTAAAACTGCAATTTTCTTTGCCAATTCTTTTTTCTTTCTAATTCCCTCATTTTGGATAAGTGTTATATTTCCTTCATTTGCTTTTCGACTCAGCTGGTTCAGCTCACTTTGAAAGCGAGCTATACTTGCATTAATTTCTTTTACTTTGTCTGCTGTTCTTTTTTCTGCTTCAAGCTCTATTTCATTAATAACATCGAAGCTCCGATTGACTCTTCCTTTCGAACGGACACTCATTAAATCCACATCCCCAGTCAATGCTTCAACACTATTTAGAAACAACGTACTGTTATCGTTTGCGGCAGCTAAACCTAAGAAAGTATTTTTAAAAGCAAATTGATCATGAATGAAATCTACATCTGAAAACACATAGATTGCACTTTCTTTTTTCGACTCTTTTAAAAATTCTCCTTTTCTATCTGGAAAGGCCGTTTTAAATTTACCAACAATTTTGTAAGCAATCACTACCGGGCTGTCTCCCTCAGTAAACTTATTCCATAAGCTCTGAGGATTACTCAACTCATACCCAAGGGCAGTATAACTATTACCTTTTTTTGATGTAGACATAATGGGCGTATGAACAACTCCTTCTAATTTTTGGCTTTCTAAAACACCAGGGAATACAAATGTTGAATTATTTACTCCCGAAGTAGTATTGTCATCATAATCTCTGGTACATAATTCATTACAGTTCAAAAGAGGTAGCAGTTTTCCAGCAGGTAAGCTGGAATTAAACCTACCAATACCACTCAAATATTTGTCACCTGCATAAAAATCTTTCTTGAGTTCTATACCCCACTTGTCCATCAGTTTTTTAAAGCCTTCGTCAGGTGAGTTTGAGTTTCCACCATGAAAATTAGTCCCCACGTCGCTAACTGCGTTTGGATCAACAAGTACTAGCAGTTTTCCACCTTTCAAAAGGAATTGATCAATAGCGAATAAGGTTTCATCAGAAAAACCTTTTGGATGGATTATGATCAGGGAATCTAATCCCGTAATCGTTTTAGTATCCTTTTCAATTTTTTTAACATTATATAATTCACGAAGAAGCTTTGTTATAACCCAAGAATCCTGCACGACCTTTCCCTGCATTCTACTTATTTGAGCGATGTATGGATTTACATCTTCGGCAATGACATCTAGAGGAGATAAAATACCTATATTTTTTCTTTGGGGATTCAAGACGGTATAAATAAGTTTCGTTAAATCATATTCTAATTTATCTTTTTGATTAGGATCAAAAAACTCTATCACTTTTTCTGTACCAGATTCGTTCTCGGCAACTAAACCAAAAAAATATCTTTCTGTTTCAGTTAAGTTAAATTTCCTTAACCCATAAGCAAGTGCATCCTCCTCCTCCGGGGTATCAGGTCGAGGGTCAATAACATCTAGGCTCAAATTATTTCTAGAGTTAGATACATATTGTCTCAATAACTCTTGAACATACAAGAAATGGTTATTAAATGTCCTTAATCCCTCGGTCCCCTTGTTTGCAGCTGTCTTGGAGTAATACAGCTTTAGTTTTATTGGTGAATCGAGTTTTGTTAGAATTGATATTGTCCCTTCGGATAAAGTATATAAATTCTCTTCAGTAATATCGATTCTCACTTTCTTAAAGACTGTTGTTCCAATATAGATTAACAAAGTCATTGAAAATAAACCGAGAGCGACTTTAAGATAATTTTCTTTTTTCTTATCCATTTTACTGTACTCCTAATTTGCTTTGTTCTCGTTAAGAAGAATTACACTTCCGTAAACCCAACAGGTAATCATCACAGCGAAGAACCAAAGGTTACTCAAACTAAAAACACCTCTTTCAATCGAATCAAATTGATTAAGTACACTTAGTGATTCAAAGATATCTAAAATATACTGTGGTGAAAAAGTTGAGATAAATTCCAAAATAGGTGGTGATCCCGCCATAACCAGAAGAAAACTCGTACAAACCGTTAAAATGAAGCTTATAACTTGATTTTTTGTTAGAGCAGAGAAAAAACTTCCTATGGCCAGTAATGCTCCGCCCATTAACAACGAGGCAAGGTACCCCATAAAGACGACTCCGAGGTCTGGATTCCCCAAGTAGATAACAGTAATAACCATCGGAAAAGTTCCTGCTAGCGCAACAGCAATAAACGCCCATGAAGCGAAGAATTTTGCTAGAACTGCTTGCTTAACAGTTATGGGCATTGTTAATAAAAGTTCGATAGTTCCAGTTTTTCTTTCTTCTGACCACAGACGCATACTGACTGCAGGAATTAAAAATAAAAACATCCACGGAATATAACGAAAAAATGAACTTAATGAAGCTTCCCTCATATAGAAGAAACTTCCTCTGCCAGGTTCAAACGTTAAGTAACCGATTCCAAATAAAAAAATAACCAAAAAGACATAACCTAAAGGAGTTTTAAAATAACTACTAAATTCTTTATAAAATAGATTTTTTACTGTTTTATCTATCATAATGAAACTCCTTCAATTTCGACCCCAGTGGTAATTGCACGAAAAACATCTTGAATCTTTCCTTCCTTGGATTTCGTTTTTAGATCTGTCGGACTTCCTTCATATAGTTTTTTTCCAGAACCAATAATGATGCAACGATCACAAATTTCCTCCACCTCCTCTAAGATATGTGTTGAGATTAATATGCATTTTTCTTTCGCTAATTCTTTTATTAGCTTTCGCACATCGTGTTTCTGATTAGGATCTAGTCCATCAGTTGGTTCATCGAGGATTAAAACTTCAGGGTCATGAACAAGTGATTGAGCGAGGGAAACTCTTCTTTTATAACCCTTGGATAATGTCTCTATCTTTTGAAATTCAACATTAACAAGTGAACACATTTTTAAAACTTGAGCAATTCGACTGTCGATTATAGAGTCTTCAACCTCTCTCATCTTGGCCATAAACTCTAAGAATTCTCGAACATACATTTCTTCATAAAGTGGCGCATTTTCGGGTACATAGCCGATCTTTCTTTGAGCTTCTAATGTCTCATTAGAAATCGACTTGCCACATACCGACGCATCCCCCTGTGAAGGATCTAAAAAGCCGGTAAGCATTTTCATGGTTGTGGATTTACCTGCTCCGTTCGGTCCCAAAAAACCTAGAATTTCGCCTTTTTGAGCCTTGAAACTGATTTGATTAACTGCCTGGAAATCACCAAATTTCTTCGAGATAGAACTGACCTCAAGCATATTCGAACCTCCTTAGTCATAATCGCCATTAGCCTTGAAAAAATAAGATGCACTAAAAAAAATCTAATATCGTGCTAAAAATTGTCAATATTGCAGGCTCAAATTTTTTTTGATTTACCAGTATGAAATAAATACAGTTTATTTGCTGCATGGCAAAGCTTCACCTATAAGGAATCATGAAAAGCTTTCTGCCCTTTCTAATACTAATTTCTGGACAGAATATCTCGGCGTTCGAGATTGATTTTTACCGCGATAAAAACCAGAGCTATACCCATCAAGCCAACCTTGCACTACATCTTGCAGATAAAAGTAATTGGACAGCGAAAGTCGTAAAAGAACATGTAGAGGAAGCCGCAAAAATATATTCTCAGTGTGGAGTTAAACTCAAAATCGAATCTATAGATGAAATTGCTGTTCCTAAAGAGGAAATTTATTTTGATCTTGAAGGATATGAGAACCTAGCAGATTCGCGTCCTGTAGAAAGTGCAATCGAGCTCGCTAGTAAATACAGATATGATCATCTAATCAATACTTATTGGATTCAAAGTTTTGATCAAAGCTTTTATTCTATTTCAGCTACGGCAATACCAAAGATTCGACTCAGGCAAGCTGATCAACTGCCTACCCTAAACTCTGTTTGGCTTACCAACCGAGTTGAATATGACCGCCAATTTACTCCTGAACAAGGCGGCTTTGCAGCAGACTATAATGTCCTCGCACATGAACTTGGTCATATTCTGCTAAACTCTACCCACGTAAAAGATTTTTCCATTCATAATCTGATGCACGAAAGTATGTATTCATTGAATGGTAGACTCACGACTGATCAATGTAATGAAATAAAGAAGTCGGATTTAGTAATACCACTAGAAAACCAACAAGAAGACTGTAACGAAATTGATTCGCCTCTTCGAGGACAGGTTCATTTCTTATCAGGGAAAAAAGATTGTAAAGCGGCGAATAAAATTATTTCTTTTTTAGAACAAGTACAATCAGATATATCTGATCTGACACCAGTTACTCATATTGATTTTTATTTTACGGATTCAGGAAATGAACTTTGGTATCGGGATCAAAATATTTTTGAGGGGCCACTCAATCAGTCATACGATTATTACGGAAAAGAGTTACTTCACAAAAAACAGTCAGAAGCCCTCTGGGTTCATGAACTTGCCCATGCAATTTTCAATAGGCAACTTGCACTTGACTGGCCTTGGTTTAAAAAAAGATTGGAACACTTTAAAAAATGGCAAATTGCTATCAGAAAAAATGATACTTATGCAGTCAATGAAACTTTAGCCGCCATAATGTCACAGGAAAATGCACATAAATACGAAACCATTGTTGGCCCTCTTCATGAACTTTTTGCAGACTTAGTTGCAGCAATTTACTTTGAAGATCCTAAAATTATTAGTTATGCCATTGCTCCACCTAAAGATATAGAAGGGACTACATTATCTCAGCATGAAATAGAACATTTAAACGAGCGAAATTTTCTTAGTCAAATAAATATAGAAGAGCATCAAAATCGTGATACACATTCGCTCTACGCTCCAACGAGGTCAGAGCTATGGAGATATGTTCAAAAAAAGCTTTACAGAAAGACAGCAAAACAAAAAATAGTCAGAGACTTATATAACATCTTAAAAAATGAAATTTTAAGCTTGAGTAAACAACAGTCTTCAAACCTAACCGTTAAGGAATTAAACACGAGACTTCTTAAGCACCTAAATTAAAAAGACTGATCGAAAACATTGTATAATATTTAAGAATTCTAAAGTTTAGATTTCTGATTAATTTTCCGAAAATCCTATTCACTATATTTATAAACGGAGAAATTAAATGTTCCAATTGGGCTACATAAGTTTAAAATCTAACCAATTTAAAGGTGAATCTACAATCGATGAAATACTGTCGACCGCGAACAAATTTAATTCTCAAAACGGTATTACAGGAATGTTAATTTTTAGAGGTGGTGTCATTCTTCAATTACTTGAAGGTGATAAAGATCGAGTTTTAGACCTTTTTGGACGAATTGCAAGTGACCCAAGGCATGAGTCAATATCTGTTCTTGTCAAACAAAATTCGAACGAGCGCTTATTTCCAAACTGGACGATGGCCTACAAAAAAGTTGAAGATACTGATTTAAAAGAAGTCAGTAAAATAATTCCTTGGAAAGATATTGCTGAAGTAACAAAGGAAGGCAACAGTATTTCCAATGAAAAAATTATTGAACTATTCAAGTATTTTCGTTTTACACTATAACACCTAGAATCTTCGCCAAGAAAAGCCAAGTGAAACAAATTGGTATTCCATATCATCTTCTAGGTCAAAACCAACGGAAGCATCTATGAGTAGATCGTTATTTACTAGATACCCGATTCCGGTATCCCAGTAATTCAACCAGTCGTTTTCTGATTTATTTGCATAGTACTCTACAAAATAGCTTAGTTTTTCATCGTAGTTTTTCCCCCACGAGAGAGTTCCACCACCAATCTCTAAGGTATCATCTTCAGTTTTGCTCACAATCAAATTTGAAGTAATCGAACCAAAATTATTTAAATCGTGAACAGCAGATAGTATCGATACAAAAGGAATAGCCGAATTTTTATATCCATCAGAGTCAACTAATTGTGCACGAGTTTGAAACACCAGCTGAGGAATAATTCCCTTTGCTTCACTGATTAGACTTACTCTCCCTCCCACTTGCAGGTTTCCTGTCTTTAATTCTGTATTATCAAAATTGGCAATATCTAAAACTGCACTCAACTCAAACTTCTCACTGACTCCAAATCTCAAAACATTGTTTTGAATGAAATTCTCCACAGACTGATCTTCGATCTCCGCCTTGTTGAGTTCTACTCCAGATTGAATTTGAAATACATTTTCGCCAACAACACCGGCCCCAATAGATTGACCAGGTCTTCCGGTTTGGATTGTCTTGGATACAGTGCTGAAGGCTTGGTTAGTAAATAAAGAAACTAAAATAAATAAACTAAAATTTTTCATCATTAATAAAATTTATTCTAGTGATTTAATTAAGTAAATACCTTGATCGCTTCTAATTTAAATGCAATTCAAACTTTGAAATAAGTTTTTTAAATAAATCATAATCATGAACAACAAGCTTATTTAGGCTAGAATACACCATGTTCTCTAGCATCCAATCTCTCGCGGTATCAAGTCCGACATAATAGGAAAGCATTTTGAACTCCAAAAATATGACCGCGAGGTGAAGATAGCTGGACCTTCTGGTTCTTGCACCACCTTGATCTCTTCCAACAGCAATATTAGGATACAAGACCTCCACTTCTTTCAAAAATTTTCCCATATTAATCTGAAGGTGAGGCTGAGAAAGATGCCAATGAATCTGTTCGTGAATAAATACTGAAAAGAACGCGACTTCATTATCAATATAGCGGGTATTTAAAGTTAGCACAGGGTGACTGTGCGCAATTTCATTTGATTTAATAATAATATTTTTTGTATAGGAAATAGATCTAAGATCGTAGTTCTGATTTAATTTCTCTAAAACAAGCTCCGCCCTCTTTTCCCTCGCATTATCATGAAATAATCTAACGTCAAAGTCTACGTAAGCTAAAGCTTGCGCCTGAAAAAGAATGGCAAAGATGAGGAATATTACTCGCATAATAAGAATTAAGATACTGCCCGAAAGGTGCTTAAACTAGTAATGGGTATAAATATTTCACAGAAGATACCGCATCGCACAAAAACATGCTAATTAGTCGCCATCTCACCAACAACACCCAAAGGGGACTCGTTATGAAACTGATCTATTTACTACTTTTCTGTTTTACTTCAACTGCAGCTCTAGCTGATCATAACCCATCTATTGAACTGGTACTAAAAAAACTAGGTCGAGCGCAACAACAAATAAATGAAGCTCAAGATACTATTGCTGTAGCTCAGGAAACGATTACTAATGCCCAAGAAGATTTAATGATCATTTTAACTAATTCTCAGGCTCAGCCGGTAATGGTAGAACGAACTGTAACTACGGATCAAACAACGTGTTCAAACTGGATCGGGAGGCACGCTACTTACAGATATCAGGGAAATGTTAGAAACACTCAACTTCAAATGATTCAAGAAATTGCTCACAAATGTTTAGCGACTCCTGATTGTGATGTGAACGATGCGAACCAAAGAAATGTTCAATTCACTTTCTTATTCGAAGCACCTAATCAGTGTACTATCACTGCAAGATTATAATCTAAAAAGAAGCGGGCCTACTAAAGGCCCGTTTTTAATTTAAAAAACAATTATTTTAGCATTTTGGTGATGATTCGATCCAATGAATTGGTGAAGGCGATCTTATCCTTTTGCCCTAGAGGCGCGGGGCCACCCGTGACCATACCTGAGTCCCTCAAATCCGTCATAAAATCACGCATGGAAAGTCTTTCATTGATGTTTTCTCCAGTGTAGATCTCGCCTCGCGGATTAATTGCCGTGGTCTCTTTATCCACTAAAAGCTTCGCTAGTGGAATATCAGCTGTAATCACAAGATCATCTTTATTGCTATTTTCGACAATATAAAAATCGGCCACATCCGCTCCCTTGTCTACCTGAACAAGATCGATTAATGGGCTGTGAGGAATCTGCATGAAGCTATTCGCAACGAGAGTAACGGGAATATTCATTCTACCCGAAACATTAAAGATAACCTCTTTCACCATTTTAGGACAGGCATCTGCATCAATCCAAATCTTTCGCAGACTCAATTTCGCCTCTTTCTATTAGTAGGTCTTCGAGATGGTGCCTTTTTTGTAACCTTTTTACGGGCACTTCTCTGGCTTAAACGAAGTTTTCTTTGATCTTTTTTCTCTTGCTCTTTTTGCTCAATATCTTTTCTAGTGTGAACAACATCAAATTCATGATCTCTCTCTACTGGAATTTTGTAACTAATAAACTTCTCGATATTTTTTAAAAGCTTAACCTCAGTTGCCTCACAAAATGAAAGAGAAACTCCGTCTCTTCCTGCTCTAGCAGTCCTTCCAATTCGATGAACATAACTTTCCGCATCTTCAGGAAGGTTATAGTTTATAACATGGGTTACTCTATCAATATCAATTCCACGGGCAGCAATATCAGTTGCAATCAAGACATTTGTCTCTCCCTCTTTGAAGCTTTTAAGGGCCCTTTCTCTAGCATTTTGAGACTTATTGCCGTGAATAGCATTGGACTCAACTCCAACCTTTTTAAGCTCTTTTACGATGCGATCAGCACCATGTTTTGTTCTAGTAAATACGAGAGCACTTTTGATGCTTTTATCTTGAAGAACATTCTTTAAAAGTCTTAGTTTATCGAGTTTATCTACCATAAAAACTTTCTGATCGATCTTCTCGACAGTAGAGTTCTCAGGAGTCACTTCAACTCTTTTAGGATTTTTTAAAATAGAGTTTGCTAGCCCCACAATAGTCTTAGGCATAGTCGCGGTAAAAAGCATGGTCTGCTTTTTTGCTGGAAGCACCTTCATAATTTTTTTAAGGTCATGAATAAAGCCCATATCCAGCATTCTGTCGGCCTCATCGAGGATAAATACCTCAAGCTGATCATATTTCACATAGCCTTCATTCATCAGATCAAGAAGCCTACCTGGGGTTGCTATCAAAATATCACAACCTTGTTTCATTAGATTGATTTGCGCTTTTTTACCAACACCACCAAAGATCACACCTTGTTTAAGATTCATCCCCTGACTGTAGGTCTTGATATTCGCTTCAATCTGGGATGCTAGTTCTCGGGTGGGAGTGAGAATCAAAGCACGAACATGTTTAGGACGAGCCTTAACTTTGCTTTGAGTTAGTCTAGTAATAAGTGGCCAAGAAAACGCTGCTGTTTTTCCGGTACCAGTTTGAGCGATTCCGATCAGGTCTACACCCTTCATCAGTAGTGGAACTGCACTAGCTTGAATAGGAGTAGGCTCTTTATAACCTTGTTTAGTGATTGCGGATAAAATTTGCGCAGGCAAGTTTAAGCTTTTAAAAGCGGACATAGAAAACCTTTAGAAATGAAAGCGGACTTAATCCGAACACCAGTCGCTTTGCATATTAGTTTTATGTCCAGATGATGCCGCCATAATGCGCTTTATATGAGCATCAGTCAAGCTCTATGCCTTGCTGGCATAATGTAATAATTTCAAAAAAGCTCCTTATCCTTGCGACTGACACTGAGCCCGCTACAATACCCCAAAAAAAAACACAGGTATTTATATGAAAACTATTGCGACTTCTCTTTTATTACTACTTTCTATGCAAGCCCATAGCGTCTGCCAAAAGTCAGATACGATATTTAGCGACAGTGGAGATGATAAGGGTGTGTCACTAGATTTAGCTTATGAGTGCGATGCCTCTGGTGAAGAGATTTGCATCTATACAAATTCTGAAATTGCATCAGTAACCGGAACACTGGCCAAGCAAAATATCTCTACTTCTGATTATTACAGACGAATATATAACGTGAGCGGTACAAACACTTATATCCTGGCTATGACTGATGTATGGCGGTCGTGGCTAGGTCACCAAGAAGTAAAGGTTAATCTTAATAACCAAACCTTGAAGGGAATCATTTCAGTAACTAAAGATGGAGCAGACCCAGCTTCTTCTCAAAAGAAGTCGACTGTTACTGCAGATATTAGCTGTCAGGCAGCAGAGCTTTAAGGTCGCGCCATTCGTACATAAGTTCTTTAAGGTTTAAACCCGCGATCTCGACGTTTTTCGTTCGGTTATTGTACTCTCCTCCCGAGCGTTCATAAAATTTAATTGTTGGATTATTATCTAATACCCAAAGATAGCCATGACTGAATCCTTGATCTATATGCAATTTAAAAAAATCTTTTAAAAGATTATATCCCACTTTTTGTCCATGATACTTTTTCAAAAGATAGATGCAAAATACCTCACACCAATGTTCTTTTCCCTTATCTCGGCCTTTCGTTCCATTCACCATTCCGACGACACCATGAAGAGAAGATTCTGCGACTAAAGTCACTTGATTGGGATTTTGCGTAACTCTCTTCCACAAATCGTACCTTTTTTTAAAATCGAGAGGTCTCTCATTTAGGAAATCTAGAGGGAGTATGTCTGCATAAGCCTCACGCCAAGAATTGATATGTACATTCGCTATCTCAGCGGCGTCTTCAAGAGTGGCCTTTCTTATTGTGATGTCTTTCATCAGTAAACTCCCAAAATATAAAAAAACTACTTCAATGCCAAAAGTATATACGCTATATTCTACTATATGAACTCTGGACCAAAACTTTCATTTTCTAACCAAACTTTCTTCTATGGAATTACCCTACTCCGTCATCTTACTAAGAATGAAAACCTCTTTGAGGAAACTTATCAAAAGAGGATTTATCCTGAGTTAATGAATCAGAAAATTATCAATAATATTGAAACTATTCCTGTTTTTGAGGCCTCTGAGATTAACGGTGATACTTTTCACAAAATGATAAATAAAAATATAACTCCGTTTGTGATCAAGGGCTTTCTAAAGGATTCGCAAGCAGTTAAAAAATGGACGGTAGAATATTTTCATGAAAATTATGGCGACGACGAAATCATGTTACGTCCCTTAAAAGAAGATATGACATTTGATGTCTCTCATCGCCCTGGTAAATTAAAGGAAGTAACTTCTGAAATCCTTAGTGGAGAAGAAAACCGAAAATATATTATGAACGCCTCAGATATCTTAAGTAATAATCCAGACTTAGAAGCGATGCTACCGATGGCCAGAGTAAAAGAGATCTTTAAGAAATCAAAAATCTATGTGGGCTCTCAGCTATTTCTTGGGGGAAAAGGCACTGGCTCAGGGATTCACTGCGCTTCTGGCTATAATATTTTTATGAATGTATACGGTCGTAAAAAATGGACCGTGATTCATCCTAAATTTACACCTTGGCTTTATCCCAAATTTAGAAGTGATGCTTTTTACGCTCTTTCAGATGTTTTACACCAACTCTCCTTTGAAGAAATTGAAAAGAAGTATCCCCATTACAACCGCATTCCTAAAATGACTTATACTCTTGAACCTGGGGATGCTCTTATAAACCCAGGCTGGTATTGGCATGCCGTTGATAACCTCACCCCTCAAACGATTGGAGTTGCATGTCGTTGGTTCCCACCAAAACCTCTGGTTGAGCTTAATAGATTCTATGCGATGTTACAGGCAATCACTCCCCATATGTGGAAGGTTTGGTTTCATTTATTCAAGGGAAATCGATTGAAGGATCATTTTAATAAGTTTTAACACCAAACAATTTCACACTTCCCTAAGAGCCTTCAAAAAGAGCTCTCCATACCTTTTAAGCTTTTTGGGACCTACACCATAGACCGCCTCAATTTCACTAAGCTCTGTTGGTCTAGATTCCGCTAGTTCCATAAGTGTTTTATCGGGAAAGATTCGATAGGGTTTTGTTCGTCTGCTACGAGCAAGCTCTCTTCTAAAATTTTTAAGATAAACAAACACCTCTTCAGCGGATTTATCTGAAAAAGAAGGAGCTATTTTGGTTTTCGACTTTGTTTTTGTTTTCTTTTTGCGGGTCTTAGTCTTTTTCGTTACTACTTTTTTAGCGCGATTAACTTTGATATCTTCACTAAGCCAAACCTCTTTTTCACCTTTAATGACTGGAAGCGCTTTAGCGGTCAGTTCAATTTTTGAAGTCCCATCCATGCGCATCCTGAGCATGCCATCGGCGATCAGTTGTCGATAGATCGCTCGCCACTTATCTTCAACAACACCAGTTCCACTATTATAGCTTTTAATTTGGTGATGCAGATTTTTTTGAACCTCACCAGTTGCATAGCCGGTGAGCACATGGATTAAATATTCTACGCCAAACTTCTCTTTAGTCTCATACACACATTGCAAAGCAAGCTTCGCTTCCTCTGTTGCATTAATTTGATGTAGATCCGTAGAGTGACAAATATCACAGTTATGACATGGCCCTTGGTAGCGATCACTAAAGTAATTTAGTAACACCTCTCGCCTACAACTGGTGGTTTCACAAAAACCGATCATAGATTCAAGCTTTTGATCGTTCACACGTTTACGTTTAACTCCGATTCTTCCCTTATTCATCATCCGCTTTATCATAACGACTTCTTGGCGCCCATAGAGCATCCAAGCTTTGGAAGGAAGGCCATCCCTTCCCGCGCGTCCTGTTTCTTGATAATAGGATTCTAGGCATTTTGGCATATCCATATGGGCCACAAAACGAACATCTGCTTTATCAATCCCCATACCAAAAGCGATGGTGGCAACAATAATTACGTCTTTATTATTTAAAAATTTATTCTGAATTTTCTCTCTTTTTTCTAAAGCAAGACCTGCATGATAAGCGTGGGCTTTGATCTTTTTCGAGCGCAAATATTTCGCAGTCTCTTCGGTTTTCTTGCGAGAGAGACAATAGACTATTCCAGTTTCTCCCTTAAACTCCGTTGAAATAAAATCAAATAGCATTTCTAGGTTCTCGGCTTTGGACTTCTTTTTTTGCACAAGATACTCAATATTAGGTCTATCAAATGGTGAGACAAATGTTTTGGCATTCTCAAGAGCAAGCGCTTTAAGCATATCCTCTCTAGTCGCATCTCCTGCAGTTGCAGTTAATGCCATTCGGGGCACTTCGGGAAACTTTTCTGCGAGGATTCCAAGTTGCATATACTCAGGCCTAAAGTCGTGTCCCCACTGTGAAACACAATGAGCCTCATCCACAACAAATAGAGATATATCACACTCTTCTAGAGTTTCTTGAAAGCTATCCATCATCAAACGTTCAGGAGAGACATAGAGAAGTTTATAATGTCCAAAAAAAAGTGCTTCTTCCACTTCTCTTTGCTCGGCTTTAGATAAACTAGAATTTAGAAAACCAGCCTCAATCCCCTTTTCTCTAAGAGCATCAACTTGATCTTTCATTAAGGCGATTAGCGGAGAAATAACAATCGTTACACCATCTAAGTACAAGGCCGGCACCTGAAAGCAAAGAGATTTTCCCGCACCTGTAGGCATAAGCACTAAGGCGTCATTACCAGTTAATACAGAATGAATAACCTCTTCTTGCTGCCCTCGAAAAGCTTTATAACCAAAATTTTCTTTTAGAATATGATTGATCTCATGACGAATGGAGGGTTGGTTTAGTTCCATTTTCATATTTTAGAATTTTTAATATGAAAGATCTAGAAATACTCTAAGAATTCAGCCCTACCAAAATAATAATGATTCCAGCTGGGATGAATAGAGCCTCGAGAATGACTTTGAATTTTGAATCACGCTTATCTCTGGATATTAGACAATAAGTACCATAAATGATCATTATCAAAGCAAGTATATATAGTTTTCCATAAAAAGTGTCTAAACGCATATTCACATCACTTACTAGGTACTTCTGTTCTTAAATCTTCACAGTGTTTTATAAAATCTGGTCTATCTTTCATATTGAATATTCTCCCTCATTTCACCTCAAATTTAAACCCAGTATTTGACAATACACACCTTCAACTTGGAGAATAACTTCATGAATCGATTAGCTGATCTGGATATTAAACACTTGAACTTAGGATCAAAGATTCTAGATTATCAAGTCATCCAGGAGCTATGGAGTGGCTATGGAGTCCTTGCAAGAATTAAGACAGACCGTAGTGAATTTGTGATCAAACAAATCAGCTACCCTCAGAATGTAAATCATCCCAAAGGTCATGTTTCAAGTTTTGCACACGAACGTAAAGTTAAATCATACCAAGTTGAGATGGAATTTTATGCCAACTACACCAAGCATAGAAATAATGCTTATACACCTGAGCATATAACTCACAAAACTGGTGACACAAATTTTTTAATTATAGAAGACCTGCAAACGCGAGGATTTCACTCAAAATACGAGATTGATTTTAAAGAAGTAAAGCAATGTATAAAATGGCTTGCAAACTTTCATTATACCTATCTTGATCATAAACCTGAAAATCTTTGGGAGATAGGCTGCTATTGGCATCTTGATACCAGACCTAAAGAATATAAAATTATGCAAGATGGTCCTCTAAAAGAATACGCTCAGCTAGTTGATCAAAAACTTAAAACTGCCACTCACCAAACTATTTTGCATGGTGATGCTAAACTCGCAAACTTTCTTTTTAATTCCGACAATGTTAGCGCCGTTGACTTTCAATACACTGGCGGTGGCGTAGGTGTAAAAGATCTCGCTTATTTTCTATCAAGTGTGTACGGCGAAGATCAACTTTTTGACGTTGAAGAAGAAGTGCTAGACTTATATTTCACTGAGCTTGAGCGTTTAGGTGCAAGTGATGATTTGCTTAGTTCTTGGAGAGCACTCTATCCGTACGCGTGGTTTGATTTTTATCGCTTTCTTGCAGGCTGGTCTCCAGAGCATTACAAAATCAATGAATATATTAAAACACAAATGCATAAGGTACTAGATGAAATTAAATGAATCACAATTAAAAGAACTTTGTGCGCTAGCAAAAAAAGCTGCACTTTCAGCTGGGGAAATTATTCGAAATGCAGATCGCACTCAGCTTGAAGTTGAAAGAAAAGAAGGTGGCTCAAACCTCGCCAGTCAGGTGGTTACTGAGATAGATAGAAAAGCTCAAGCCGCGGTACTAGACTTCCTAACACCTACGTTGGAGCAATTTGATCTGGGTCTTCTGGCAGAAGAATCCAGTGATGACGGCTCGAGATTTATCAAAGATTATTTTTGGTGTATAGACCCTCTTGATGGAACACTCGCTTTTAGTCGAGATGAAGAAGGCTATAGTGTATCTATCGCTCTCATTTCAAAAGACGGTACTTCTATTATAGGTGTCGTTTATAACCCTAAAGATGATATCTTATATCAGGCGATAAAAGGTCTTGGTGCTTTAAAAAATGATCATTCTTTTGAGATTGAGTCATACGAGAAAAATTTGACTCTTCTCTATGATCAGAGTTTTTTAAAAATTCAAAACTATGATGAAGAAATTAAAATGCTTGAACATTATGCAAGAGAACAAGGACTAAAGGGCCTTCTACACTTTCCACTAGGAGGTGCGGTAATGAATGCTATCACAACCATTGAGAAGGCCCCTGCCCTTTACTATAAGCATCCCAAAAGAGAGCTCGGAGGCGGCAGTATTTGGGATTTCGCAGCAAGTTCTGTTATCCATAGTGAAGCCGGAGGCCAGAACTCTAATTATCATGGAAATCCGCTTGATCTTAATAGATCTGATTCCAGTTTTATGAACCATGAGGGTGTCTCATATTTTGCGGGAGACTTACCTCATCCATTGCATAAACAAAAGTAGAGAGCACATCTAATTTTTCAAGAAGACGAGATATCTTTACTTTTATCTTTTCTAAAATCAAAGTTGTCTCAATCTCATCAATTCTCGTAATAGTATCGAAGAGTTCATAAATTTCAGACACGGTTTTCTCTAGTGTTGCCAGTAACATTGCATACACGCCAGATGCTTCACCTCTATAGGCCAGTATAGCAGAGATATCTCTTAACTCTTCTTCGATGTCTGCTAATTTGCTCTCAAACTTCAGCTCATTATTTCTATTAATAAGAGCGAAGTTTATAGATTCCGAAGTAAAACCTGGAATGTTGTTAATGTTAAAATTTTCTTTTAGTGTGTTTGTAATAACTTGATTGTTCATAATTACGTCCTTTGTAAGTTCTAACAATTCGTGTTTGTTTCCTAAAACTAGAATATGAGAAAAGCGTAAACGGAACATAAACTGGATGTTAACTCTGTGTGAAAACTTCACCACAAACAAAGCATTTTACTTTTTCATCAATAATTTAGGTCACTTACGAATAAAAACGTATTTCTATTTTTACAAAAGGCAGTAAAATGTGTGAAATCAAATTAAAAAGATGCGGAAGATTTTTCCTTAAAGAGTCAAAAAGCACTCTGAGACAACATCATAAGACTCATTATTTACATCAAATATTATGGCCTTATTGCTGTCCGTAACTGCCAACATTCTCTTTCCATCTTGACTAAGTTTAGATGTAATCGTTTTCTCATTTGGTCTTAAATCACGAACATAAAGAGGATTTTTAGAGCGTATAGTATAAGACTTTCCATAAAAAGAAGATGAATGCGCCATAATAGATAAATCTTTTGAATAAGATTTAAGAGAGCCTCTCGCAAATAAATTCTCTACGTTTTTAGTCTTGGTATCAAAAAGTAAGGCATTATAACCAGAAAAAACGATCTTGGTTCCCGACCAACTCATTCTATCATCCCTACTGTAGGTAGATGAGAGGTAGTCTTCATATACGACTTCTTTTTTCGGGATATCGTAAATTTCAATATAGGCGCTTTGGTGATCGCCTTTTTGAGAGGCAATATAAAGTTGATCAAGATTATGCGATATTTGTGCTTGGCCTTTCTTACCTTTTAAGCTCAAGACAGTTCGGCCGGTTTGCAAATCTAGAACATGATAGCCCCAGCCTCCGTAAAAGAGCTGACCCGAGGAAACAACATAGCGATTATTCTGAGACAAATTACTGATGATATCTCCGGCCATATCTCTAAATATTGTGTTATCTAAACTGCGGTCAGTACCATTTTTTAAATTCCAAACATAAAAGTAAGGGCCTCTCCCCTCTTTTATTCCAACAGCTATCAACTTAGAATCATTTACGTAAAATAATTCTTTTATCGAGATTTTTGGAGTTGGCAGTTTTCTGGCAGATCCACTGGCAACATCCCAAATAACAACTGATCCATTTTCCGCAGTGAAGGCAATCTCACTTAGACTTTTCTCTATCGCGATATTTTTCCATCTTAGATTACCGCAATTTGAAGCATACAGAGCCTTAGTAAAAAAAATCATCGTAAGCATTATAAAAGATTTCATACTTCCCTTTTCTTCTTGGATTTCTCTTTTAAAAGGCTATTACGTGTTTGCCGACTCGTCAAAAACCAGTAACCAAGCTCTAGCACTCCCAAAAAGATCCATAAGAAAAAGAAAGTTAGATAAATCCAAAACGGCAGATATACGATCGGATTGTCATCGACATTCATACGCTCCCACTTCCACCCAATGGCATTTTGTTCATTTATCCATAGAGCGATTGTAATCACCAGAGCAATTAGAAAACTTCGAAGGACTGGATGTTTTAATACTTTCATCGCGTGCCCCCTTCAATCTTTATTACTTCCCCATTCTGAACATACTCAATAAGGTATCTTTGCTCATTCTCATTAAGTTTATAAACATAGTCTGTGATCAATTTCCCAGATGAATCTTTGGGAGAAAGATGATTAGAAATCTTAAGTTCCTCCGGCACATTTGAAAAGCAGGATACAATTTCCTTGTTCCCTTGAAAGAACTGATTAACTCCTTCTTCTTCAGAAGGATACCGCTCACAATGATTCTTAAAATACTCCATTAAATCACTAATTTTCACTTTTAAGGCGTCTTTCCTACCTTCTTTAGGGTCTATGTAACTAGGATTAAAGTTATTTAGTAAAATAAAAATCAGTACAAAGAGGAAGGCCAATATTCCCGTAGAAAATTTTAAAAATTTCAAAGATGACCCCATATTTTTTGAGATTTTAGTTTTATTAAGTGAGCATCTTTCCAAGTGTTAAAATCATATAAAGTCATGGGTCTAACACTGATTCTGGATTTTTTTCTAGTTTTCATATATTCCAAATGTACTACTGTGTTATTATATACCTAATGAACCAAAAGACTAACAATTCTATTTTAAAAACTCTGACTATATTGGTCTTTGTAATAACCTCTCAAGGGTGCAATAAAAAATCAAACAACAACGAAGAAAAGATAGTAATAACAGAGAGCTCTAAGACAACCAAATGTCTTCTAGAAAAACACTCAAATATTCCAAAAGAATCGCAAAAAATTACTGAAATAGATTCTTCAAAAATTGTCGATTGCTCAAAAGTTGAAAACGAAGATGCCGTTTATTTGATCGATCTTGCTGTATGGTTCAGATACCAAACGAAGAGCCTGTATTTCTTTAACTTCAATTCTGAAAAGGAGAAAAGACAATTTGAAGAAAGCATGCCCTACGATGAACCAAATGCTTTTAATGTATATCAAAACATCTTAACTCACTACAATTTAAAAAATAACAAAGTATTTTATAAAGACCTTGAATTAAATGGCATAGACAGAAAAAGTTTCTATGTATTCGGCGGCTACGATGCCTCTTGGCAGGAAGCCCGAAGCTGTACAGACGCTGGAGCCCGCCAACCCCCAAATAATGGTCGAGTAAGTTCAGTTCATTTTGGTAGGGACAAAAATCACTATTATTGGCAAAATTTTATCTTCGACGATGTTCTAAACTGGTGCGAGAAACATTTTTCTTTATTTCAAATTAAACAATGGAAAAATTCAAAATTCGAGAAATTCGAGAAATCTAAGCTAGCTTTAGAAAAAAAAAACTGATGCTGATGACAAAGTTTGTTTAGAATCATTAGCAAAACTAAATAAAGATCAATATTGTTTTTACAAAAAAGCATCTACTATAATCCAAGCAAACTATCGATATAGCCATTATCGTTATAATTTTCGTTTTAATAATATATGTGAAGAACCGTTTCTAAGAAAAATACTCTCAAATCCTTTAATTCAATTAAACTATTCCAGAGGTGGAATGGGTCTACCGGGTGGAACAATAGCAAAGAGGTATAAAAGTAATTATTTCTACAAGAATAGGAAAACTTATTTTAAAGAAGATCACCAATTCCACGAACTTCCTAACTCCGAGGGAGAGCCTGTAAGGGTACAAAACTATGATCTTGCAATAGGAAAGCATCACGTTTATCACAAAAATAAACCTATTAGTGGGAAATACTTCGATGAAGTTATAATCATAAAAAACCACCACATGACTATATACGATGAAGAAGCAATACCAGTTTTTGATAAAAACCAAAACTTTTTCCTAATAATAAAAAATGAGGAGAACGATGGCGATAAATATAAAATTATTAAAGCAGATGAAGAGAAAATAGTCAGAGAAAAAGCTAATTTTGGCCTTTTTACTCTTAAGTATGAAAAGTGGACATTAACACGAGGTTATATTCCAAAAAGGCTACATATAAAGAAAAGGCCTTAACTTTATATCCATCTTTATGCCCCACATTCTCTACAGAGAACAAGCAAGTTTCTTGTGTTTCCTACTTGTAGGTTCCTCTTATAGGATAGTTATTATTTGGATCTCTAATCCAATTTAATCCTGAAAGTAATGCACTTAATTCAGGCCTTACAAAAGGGTTATTTGAAATATCTACAACATGAAGATTAAAATCTTCATTAACAACAAATAGTCCCGGCTCAGCAAAAGGGCGATCAGTCTCTTGAGGTGATCTAGGATGAGAAATATACACTCCTAGTTCTTGCATTTGCTCTATAGAGAGGTCATAACCAACATCAAATGTTAGTCCAAGTTTTTCTTGAGCTTGTGCCTTTGCCTTTTCTTCTGTATCGGCTGAAACGGCAACTATATCTACGCCTGCTTTCAAGAACTCTTCTTTCATTTCAGCTATTGCTGCTAAATACTTTGTACATAATGGACAATGCTTTCCTCTATAGACAACAACCATCTGCCAAGTTGCCCCGTTCTTTGGAACTCCTAAAGTTATCTCCTCCCCGTTAAGTGTCTTTACGTTTATCTTAGGAAACTTATCTCCTGCGGCTAATTTATTAGGCTTCATTAAAATACCTCCTGAAGATGCTTATCTAATCTTTTAAAATCATTTTCAATATCTGCGTTTTTCATTACGTCATAGCAAGCAAATGTTGGTAATGGCTTCATTCCAAAAAACCTAAAATTCATATGCTGAGGAAAAAACAGGTCATCAACAGTCTTACCTTGAAATAGGTATTCATTTTTGTCATCGAATGACTCTTTTGGTGCATTAAAAGTTAGAGACATCATGTATTTCGTGTCTTGAAGTAAACCACCAGCACCATAGTTTTCTTTAGGAGCTTCTTCAGATCTACCATCATTTTGGCAAAGTTTTCCAAACATTCCAGCGGTATAAACTTCATCCATATACTTTTTAAAGCTCCAAGGAACGCCCATCCAGTTAACCGGAGACTGTAGTATGATAAGGTCAGCCCAGACATGCTTTTCAACTTCTTCCTCAACGTCCCAATTATCTTTCATTGTTGTGGTTTTAATTTCATAGCCTTTAGAACTAAGAAAATTTGCAAACTTATCTGCAAGTGCCTTATTCAACTCTCCCTTTGCAAATGGGTACTCCTGATGTGCATTTATAATCAGTGCCTTTTTCATTTTTAATCTCCATGTTTGATAACAATTCGTATTAATGCTAATATAACGAAATGGTAACTTTAATCAACCAGTATACTTTTAGTAACCACGTGAGTATTTATGAAAAAGACTGATAGACGTCCAGAAACAAACAGGAAAAGAAAAAAAACTGTACCAAAATCATGTGCAAGGCCATGCCCTATTGAAAGGGGTATGCGCCTTATTGGTGGTAAATGGAAAGGATCAATCTTATGGCATCTAAAAGATGAGCCTGTACGATTTAATGAGCTGTCGAGACTTTTGGGTGGGGCCAGTAAAAAAATATTAAATGAACGACTTAAGGAAATGGAAGAAAATGGTCTTTTAAAAAGGATCGTTATTAGTGATCGACCAATCGCCGTTTCGTATGAACTAACAGAATTTGGCAGGACTGCTTTAAATATATTAGAACAGCTTAAAGACTGGTGTGAAGACAATAATCTTTAATTCGAAGGACTGGATGCTTTAAAGCTTTTAAAATTCTCATTTTTACGTACGTTTTCTATGTATTATTGCCGATGCATCAAACTTTATTCTCATATCTTCTGAGGTTAATGTGTACATTATTAAATCTACCCACTGCCCCCTAAGATATATGGCCCTTTTCTTCAGGCCCTCTTTTCTCATTCCTAATGTCTTGGCAAGTTTAATTGACCTGATATTTCCAGGCTCTATTCCAGCTTCAATTCGATGGAGCTTAAGGTCTTTAAAACCAATATCAATCATAAACTTTACTGCTTCCTTTCCATACCCTTGGCGCCAGTGATTATTGAAAATTTGATACCCCAGAAATGCTGTTTGAGAGACTCCCCTTGCGACTTCCATCAGCGAAACATTACCGACGAGATCTCCCTTTAAATTGAAAACTCCAAGATCGTAAAAGACATCTTCTTCTCTTCTTTTCTTTTGAGCATTAATTAATTTTCTATAATTCGCTCTTGTCAGATCTGAGAGTTCCATTGGCCCACTATCCCATTTATTTTGAGATCTTAGTTTTGTTAAGTGAGCATCTTTCCAAGCGTTATAATCCTCTAGAGTCATAGGTCGAACACTGATTCTGGAATTTTTTCTTTCTAGTTTCTTCATAAGCTTTTTCTTAAATTGCCATTTTATATTAGTGAATCACCAAGAAGAAATGACGTCAATTTTCAGTGCGAGAAATAAATATAAATTTACTATCAATGGGCCAGGGGTAATTATTGTCTAAGCGATAAGCCTTTATCTAAGGCAGCTCTACATATATCTATAAAAAAAGCTCTTCTTCAAATTCATCAAACGCCTACTTAAGCTCTTTCACATCCATAAGTCCTGAAAGATGAGCTCCAAAGATTTCTTTATATGCAGGGCTATTTTTGTCAGGATTATTCAGATCAACTCTCCCAGCAATATTTGCTTCAGAAGTATTGAGGCTCCCACAGCTCTCGCCTTTATTTTTATAAAATGCGGTCGCGATCCCATCTTTAACCTGAAAGCAATTAGAAACTTCTCTTCCATTATAATTTATGGCCACGTCATTTTCATAAACATCAGAGAACTCGTATTGATTATTGAGGCGATTTTTAAAATTATATAAAACAGCATCACCGTCTCCAAGTCTAGCTTGGTGATTTTTTGCCACTTGTTCTACTTGGCTAGCAGCGCCCGCCATATCCGCCATCACATCATAAGCATCTTCTAGTTCAGTTGGAATCATCGCCTTTTTAATTGATTTAACTGGACTATGAAAAATTCCTGGGTCTAGATAATCATCAATTCTTTCAGGATCATTTAAAACATAAACAACATCATCCTTAGTATAAACTGTCGGAACTCGCTTTACAGTATTTTTAGGACCACTTCTTCCATAAATTGAACCAGGAATTATATCCTCCATATCATTTCGAGATAAAAACTTGATTTGTCTTCCTGCTACTTGAAAAGTATTACTATATACAACAGACAAGAAAGAATCTTGCATACATTTTAATTTTTCTGCATCAACTTCCTCTTTACACTCTTCAGGTTTTCTTGGAGTAAAGTCAGTTGGTACCTTTTGCTTAAAGTCTAATTTATTTAAATTCCCTAAAACATCTAAACTTACTTTAAAATCCGTTCCAGAAAAGTCATAGGCCTCTTCACCAAAACCTAAAAATGTTCCTGTATCATCATTAATAATGATCCTTCTTCCTTTAAGTGAACCAAGCCCATAATTGGACACTAAGAATTTCAAATATGTTTTAAACCCGGCCTGCTCCTCTTTAGTCAGAGTCGCCAAATCTAGTCCTAAAATAACGCCAGCTTTTTGCAGCTCATTCACAATATCAGAAAGCTCAGAATCAACCTCGTCTTTAGAGGCAAGTTTTCGCTTAAGTGAAAAATCCACATCAGTTCTAGTAATATTCGATTCATCAAGCTCTCTTAAATTATGGACAATTAAAACTCCATCACTTGTTAATACGTTTGTTTTTTTACTTCCATCTAAATTGAAGCGCACACCTTTAATATCCTTACCTCTACTTGTAAGTAAGAGTGGAATCATATCTGAGGCAAGAAATGAATTGTATTCTCTTGCAGATCTCTTGCTATCTAATGGAAGATTTTCATAAACAATAGGTGCTCTTTCATTGACGTCTTTCTCTCTGGCAAAGATTTCATTTCGAATTGTATTTACTTCTTCCGGATATTGATAGAGTTGAAAATGGTACTGATTTTCCCCATCTTCGCCTTCGACCTTTCTAAGACCTACTAAATTTCCATTTTCCAAACGGTAGTATTCACCCGGACGCATTTTATTGATGGTTTTAATATCTACAAACCCATCTGCTGGAAAGATACTTGTCACTGTCATAGTACAAGATGTTCCATAAAGTTCAGGACAACCTTCTTGGCGATAATACTCACCACCTCCCTGGCTAACACAAATACCTTGTTTCTTTTTAATCCCATTTTTCTTTTGAGAGAAGTATCCTGCACATAAACCGGCCCCTCCCAAAGTTGAAGCTTGCGCGCCAAGAGTTACCCCTTGGGCATCTCCAATATCGTAGGTCGCTGTTACCGTAGAATTTGCTCCATAGGTTCCCGAGACTTCGATATCATTATTCACTTGGATATGCAGGGAACCACGAACAAGGGATCTACCTGTATCAGCAATGGATGTATTTAGTTTTAAAGTCAAATCTCCATCGGCACCAAGACCTTTTCCCACCACCGATTGCAATCCAATACGGTTAAAAGTGGTTAAAGACTCATCCAGATTAATATCTCTATCCACTAATAGATTTCTCCCCGAGATATTAGCTGCCGTAATATACAAACGCGTATCTCCAGAAATATTATTATCTTTAAGATACTTTCGAATATTTTCTTTGCTTTCCTCAGACATCATCATAGTAGACATTAATGTGTCTGCAGTTACCGGTGTTCCAGCATAGAGGCTCATGACATTTCCAATCAAAGTTGCGTTGTATGCCGCGCCGATATACGGTCCGTCTAAATTGAAAGTCGCCCCGGCACCTACTCCGGTTAAATTTAGATTGTAATAAGGATTAAAAACTTTAAGGTCTTCAATAGTGAAGCTTCCGTCTTTAATAATTTTAAAATTGTTATTCTCGTCTTGCGAGAAAACGACTAATTCAATTTTGTCATTGTTCGAACAAGAAATATTTGTAGCATATTTTGCCAAAGTGGTTTCAGAGTAGCGGATTTGTTCCGGCGTTCTGAAGACTTCGTTTAAAATATCCGGTGTAAATGACATAAAACATTGCTTACCATCAATCTCAGAGTGCATCACCACACTAGGAAAAAGACCTGCACCTTCTTCACCACTTTCATTTGGACATGAATAGCTAATCGCCTTAACCGAAGTTCTATTGGCCCACATTTTTAGCTCCGGATCTACTGGAACTGAGTCACCACAATTTAGTTTCTTGATATCTAGCTTATTAAAAGCCTCACTTATAGTTTTAGTTCCTGATTCTAGTAGAGATAATTTTAAAAAATTTGCCCAGGATGATTCATTGCTGGCAACTTCAGTACCTTCATCTACATGACATGCATTTTTTTTTAGATCGGCCAGAGGTTCGCCATCTTCAATTAGAACTTCTTCAATTTCGTCAAAATTCTTTAACATACCTCTTGATACGGGCTCTCCTAATTCAACTTGCTGGGAATAACCTGAAATAGAAAAAGAAAAAAGTAAAACCGCTAAACCAACTTTCATGGAGGACCCCTTATAGGTTTAAGTATCGGTTATCCGAGTGAAATAATTAAGTAAATAAAAGGTATTGCTCGTAATTTTAGGTGTTTATCTTAGGTCTTATTGCTCAATTGCGACATCGTATAAATCGGAGAATATGGAATGACAATTTCGCCTTCTACTCCAGTATCTTTATATTTAAAAGTGCTTCGAATCACAATATCATGCGGCCCCATCAATTGGCTTACATCTTCTCTTGTGAAGTCCTCCAATCGACTAAAGCCCATTTCAGGAAGAAATTTTTTCCAAAAACAAAAGACGATTCCCGTAGCACTGAAAAGACCTCTGCAAGATAGTCACAGTTTTCAAACCATTCACTAAACTTCAAAAGGTCAGTTGCTATCAAATCGATGTTTGCATCAATGGTTAAATGATCTTCATAAATATTTCTTAAAATTGGTATATTGTAGGCCGTTCTATGAAACTTCTCATCTCCACCAAGCGTTCTCATTTTTCTAGGGTTTGTTTTCTCTTGATTTAAATAACTATCGAGGTCTTCATTCCCACTTTTTAAGCTATCTAAAATATTCTTCAATTCAGGAATAGATTCGGACTTCATTTCAGAGATTTCTTGCTCTCTTTTTAGAACATTTTCCAAAGTTTTAATTTGAAGGTCTTTGTCGCTGGTTTGAAGTATTTGAACTTCTTTTAGTTGAATGCCTAAAACTTGCAGTTTCTTTATTTTTAAAGCCGTCTCTACCTGATCCGAAGTATAGACCCTATAATTATTTTCTTCTCTTTTGGGGACTAACACCGCGACTTCTTCGAGGTACCTCAACATACGAATCGAAAATCCAGTCTGCTCAGCAAAGTCTTTTATCTTGATCATTAAATACCTCCCATACATCTTACAAAAGATTATCGACTATGACACCGTGTTAGACTCAAGGAAAAATACTAAAAATATAGAGTTAAAAGTTATTTTTCTTTTAGCTTTTGAGAGAAATCTTTAAAATGTTGTTCTCCCCCCTCACCTATACACCACTTCCTAACCATATCAAGCTTAATGGGATGTCTTTGAGCGACCATAACTGCTTGATCAAGACATTCTTGTGCATCAAAATGAATATAACTAGCAAGCCTATCTCTAACACAATCTGTAGGTGAGTATATCTTTATCATTTGCCCTTCATTCACTATTTCAGCTGGAGTAATCTCGTAGTCCTCACCTATGCTTACAGGAAAAGTAGCAAACTCTAAAAATAAGTGAGTACAATCAGGATGCTTAAAATGTCTTCCCTCTTGAAAGAATCCTAGCCTATTTAGCGCTCGACTTAACTCTTTCCTAGCAAAATCATAAAGAACAAAATCAAGATCGCCTGACTTGTATGCTCCACTCGTATACACTGATACAACTGCGCCACCCACCAAAATAATATCTACCTTATTCTTAGCTAACTCTGTGGCTATATATTTCCAAAGCTCTTCTTCGGAGCAAGTTCTTAAATTGATCATTATTTTATTACTGGCTTGCCTTTAGCTCGTGGCCTCATTCTTTCAGTGAACATTTCCTCTTTCTTCTCTACGGGGATATTTACATAGGTCATCTTAATAATCTCTTTCAACGGCTTAATGATAGGACTCTTCATGTTAAACTTATAAAGCCTCGTCCTGCCTACTGCTCTTGAAACAAATATGCCTGCTTGCTCCATCTTATCTAGTTGATTTAAAACAGCTCTGCTTCCTATACCGGTATTTTTTTCGATCAAAGCACTATAAACCTCTCCATAATGATAAAGGTTTAAAAAAATATACATCAATGTCTCACTTCCAAATAACTTATCCAGCATGCCCATATTATCGGTAAACTTCTTACTTTAATCAATAAATTTTTTACTTATTAAAGTAAAAAATTTACTGTTAGAGCAAACCTAAATGTCTGAAATAACGATAAAATCTAGCTATCCAAGAGCTACTTGCACTCATTTTAGTACATTTCCCAAAGTTTTAATTGCTTTCCAACGACTGAGCTTGGCCATCTCCAACAGCAACGTCTTTAAAATCAAATGGATTAACACCTTCAATACAAGCAATATTAAAACCAAATTGAGTCGGATTACTTCTGCGTTGATGATGAGTATAAATCCCGCAGGTCTTACAAAAGTAGTGCTTAGCTGTTTTGGTATTCCACTCATACAAACTTAAATGATCTTCACCCTTAACTACTCTTAGTTTTTCAACTGGTACACTCGCAATAATAGCACCCTTTCTGCTGCACAAAGAGCAATTACATCGTCGAATATTTTCAAATCCATTTTCTAGCTCAACCTCAAATTCCACAGCTCCACAATGACAACTTCCTTTTTTAATCTCACTCATAAATTTCTCCATTCGAAAACAAGTTAGCTCAGAGCCTCTTATTCTATCTTCTCATAAAAGGGTTTAGCTGTAAACGTATCTATTGATAGCTAGGTTTCTGAATTTAAAAATGTTTAGATAATTGGTACTTGTACCAAACTTGATGTATTAGTGGAGGTGGCCACCATAACCTTCTCTCTACCCTCTTCTCTCTTTTATCTTTCTTATCATCTCTAAAATTATTTGGTCCTCTACTGTTGCCAAAATTAATTGTAAATTTGAGTTATGAACCTGAATTAAATACTTCTAGCAGCAATAAATTGCCCATTCAGGGTCGAACTTTGGTTTAACATGAACTAGATTATTGCCCTTTAATTTAAATACGATTGCCTCCAGTCCGTTGTAACAAGAAGAATGATGGTAAACTAGATAAGTCGTACCGTCTGATTTAAACCGACCTACAAACTTCTGTTCCGGATAACTATCCCCACTATGATAAGGAACATCAAAATTAATTAGATTTCCTTGATAGTAGAGGAACCTAACACCTCTAGTCCCTTTTTGGTTGAATGTTAAACTCATCCATTCACCGCGAGGATCTAACTTTGATACACTTCTAATATTTGCAAACTGATGTGAGCTTATTTGTCCATTTTCTTTTAGCTCGCGCAAAATTTCTTTCTGCTTATCTTGACTAACACTGCCCGCACTTTGCCAAGCCTCTATTTCAGTAATATTAAGCTTATCTGAAATTGCCAAAAAATACCCTTCCTGAAGTCCATCAAATTTTAACGTATTTTGGTATTTTGGAGGTGGCTCTACTTCTCCCTCACTTTCCTCAAAATATTGCCCTATTTCCTCGATTATGTTTTCTTTGAATTCAAATTGTTTCGCACTTTCTTTTCCCAGAAAAATATACTTTTTTTGACTCATTTTTTCTATTTCGAGTTTTCCCAATACGCCCAGAGGTATACCCACTTGATCTACGGGATAGTAATCCAAAGTTTCGTTGTTGTTTATCGTAAGACGATGTGATGAAGACCTTCTATTATGGTTTGTTTCAACGTCGAGATTGTTTAAAAACAACCCAGTGTTCGAGAACAATTGTGGAGATAACTCACTTAATTTATTATAAGAAAGATTTAGCTTTTTTAAGTTCCAGAGTTTTTCAAAAGCTTTCTGTTCCAAAACTTCAATTTTGTTGTAGCTTAAATCAAGTGAATTCAATTGGCTGTTTTCTTTAAAAAACCTCATTGAAAATGACTTGAGCCTGTTCTGTGAAATGTCCACTTTTCGAATGAAACTGTTGTTCAACAAAATGCTTTCTGGAAGTGTCTTAATTTGATTCTTTGATAAATCGATATCTTGAAGTTCAGAACAGGATTTAAATGTGTGACGGTTAAGAAATTTAATTTTGTTTTCACTTAGATTTACTTTTGTGAGACGCTCACATTTTTCCAAGTCGAGCCAATTAAGATTGGCTATTAGATTCCCAGAAAGGTCAAGCTCCTCTAAATTTATCAAATTTTTAAAAAGTGTTCTTGTAGGAGAAATCAATCTGTTTTTAGAAATTCTTACGATTTTTAGGTTTTTAAAGCCTGAAAGAGAGTCTACGGTATAATCATTTAGTCCATTACCCACAAGTGATAAGACTTCTAATTTCTTTGCCTCTTTGAAAAAACTTGATGATATCCGAGGTATAATAACTCCCTCCAACCATAACTGTTTCAAATTAACAAAGTCAGGAACCTCGATAGAGTCCATTTTCTTTTCTCGCTCTATCAATTCGAGAGCCCATACTCTAGCTTTCTCGAAAAAAGACTTATCTTCTTTTGTAGTCGGTTGATAGCTTATAGTCGGTTGATATAAAACTTTAATTTGATCTTTTCCACTAAGACTAAAGCCAAAGACGGTTGAAATTGACAGAACCTCAATGTTTTTTGCCCCTTTCAAAAAATTGATGTCTATATAATCGTGGAAAGAATTAAAACTAATACTAATGTCCTTAATTTTTTCATTCATAGTCAGGTCAACATCAGCTAGCAAAGAATTGCCAAAACCCTCAAAGTTAATTTCTTCTAAGTTTTCTAAACCATAAAATGAATTTTCAGGAAGTTTTTTGTGTGATTTATCTCCCTCTGGAGCATTTCTAAAGAGCGAAATTTTTTTAATTTTTTTTAAATCATCTTTTAAAACTCTAGTGCAGTCTTTTTGATTGATACTTCTTAGAATTGCATCAGTTACATCTTCCCTATTACAAACATCAGTATAGTATGACGTTTTCGCTCTTCCCTTAACTCGAGAGTTTTTCTTGCTTTCTGTGTGTGAGCCATCACTTGCTAAAGCAGAGGAATAAAAACATACAAAAAATATCAATAGACTCACATTACTGACTTTATTCATTTAGATCCTCATCTAATTACAATTGATTTTAAGCTTATTCCTAGATTGTAACATATTACAGATGTAATATTTCAGAAATTATTTAAAAAAAGGGAGTTAACTCTTTACGCTCTTCCCTTATGTAGATTCTAGAACCAACTATTTCATTTAAAGGCGATCCATAGAACACAATACGTGTTGTTTTGCTAAGTTCAATTCCTTTCGATTTCAGATAAACGGTTATGCTCTCTGGGTCAAAAATGTTGCCCATTTCTACTTAAACTTTAACACCAACTGCTTTCCACTTTTCAAGAGTATCCCCATCTTGAGTAAAGTCAACACCACCTAAGAATTGAACATAACCTGTCACATAACACTGAACCTCTTCTTTGGGATAAAAAACCTTAGTTGGAGCTTCGAAATAACTAGTGGCTAATTCCCCTAGTATTTCAAATTCCTTTACTTCAGGTTCTCCTTGTGAAAGCCAATCCTGATCTCGCTTAATCCTTCTTTGAATCTCTTTCTCATCTGCAAGGTCATAAATAAACCTCTCATCAATGTAATCTTGTGTTCCTTCTTCCGGTAAAACATAAAACAACTCACATAGAATTTCTTCAAGTTCATCACTAAGCATAGTTTCCTCCTCGCTTAAATTAAATTGTATTTCTTTTACTGGTTTAACAGATGAAGTCGTAAATCCTCCTTTATAGATAAACGACTCGGGCACCTCGAAACAAAGAAGACTTATGGGGTGCGTTTTCAAATGACACCAATCTAGGTGCACAAAAACGGATTTTTTGAAATCTGAAATTTTTTTTTGGATTTTTTTGATCCCTATTCAGGCGTTTTATTTATGAAATATTATTGAGGAACCTTAATCACAAAATTGATTTGGCTTAAGTGTTAAGATAACATTTAGAAATGAACTCTTCCATTGAAACAATTATTGCTAATACTCTCTCAAATATTTATGACTGGAGATCAGATGATTTAAAGTCTGACTTTGTAGCTTTTATAAATAGTGAATATGAAATTGATTCTGAAAAGCTCGGTAAGTTATTTGATCACTATAACGCTTTATCTCCAAGAATTAGAGATGATATTTCATTTGATTTGAAAGCCTTTATAAAAAAAGAACTAAATTAAAGATCAGTATATTTTTTTGCAGACCCCTTAGCCTTACCAACGGGATACTTCTCTGAGTTTTTTTTAATCTTAGATAAAACTGCATCCTCTATATTTACACCGGACTTAATAGCAATTCTCATTAGATAAATAAAAATATCAGATATTTCTTCTTCTACTTTTTCTTTTAATTTAGGGTTGATAGCAACTTCGTTAGACTCTGACTCTTTCAGCCACTGAAAAATTTCGACTAGCTCCGAAGTCTCTACACTTAGTGCCATTGATAAGTTTTTAATTGAGTGAAATTGATCCCAATCTCTATCTTCAATAAACTTACTAACTTCATTATTAATTTTTTCTACGTTTATGCTTTTCATTTAACTTCCAATACTTTTTTAAAGTACTCTCGAGTTTCATCATCAGTGCAGTAGATATAGCATCCTTTCATGCCTCTTGTCATTAGTGTCTTATAGGTATTCTTAATTATTGGATCTGCCTTTAGTTGTGCTTCTACAGCATTCTCCTTGAACATTCCTCTATAGCCCTTTATAGTCTTATCTCGGCCAGGCCTTTTCATCGCATCAGTAACAACCTTACCATCTCTAATAACGAAATCTGGACCTATGATAACTCCAATATAATCAACCTCTAGTCCCTGACATGTATGGATACAACCAGCTTCAGTAATTGATTTTGGGTTGATGATCCATTTACTACCATGAGCCTTTAGATTCCACTTCATTTTAAGTTCACCCAATTCTATATCATATTTAGATGTATCCTTTGCACTAATCCAGTCCCAACAATAGCCCGCAACAGTTCTAGCTGTTTTTCCATCTTTATCGTGCTTCGTTATGGCATCATGCATTTCTTTGGCACAATCAAATACTTTAAAGTCATAATCAAAATCAGTCATATCAATGTTAGCAGCTTCTTTAATTTGTAAGTAATTATTAAGCCACCCAAGGTACCCGTCAGAGCCATTGCATCTGAACTGCGAGGACAGTTCAAGCTCTTCAACATTAGCATTAAGCTTTTTAGCCCAGTGTAGTATTTCATCTCTTGATCCAATATCACTTAGAGCTACTCTTTGATCTTCATCTAAGAAAAATACACTAAACTTTGAGGAATGAATTATCTCTTTAACTTGATTCTCTCCAAGATTAGAATATAGCCCTGATTTTTCATTGGGCCTGTGAGCCTCATCAACAATTAAAGCATCAAATACGTTCTTATCTGTAGCATTGAAACTTCCAGATCCCACAAATAATGACTTATATCTTGACTGGCTCATAACACCAGTAAGTTTCGTTGAGTATACTTCTCTTGGAGCTGCATTCTTTGATACATATTGTGTATTCAACTGTTTCTCAATCAGTTTTACTAATAAATTAATTGCCACAACACTCTTTCCTGTTCCAGGCCCTCCATGAACAATAAGAACGTTCTTATCTTTTGCATGGCTTTTACTTGCAAGTTTATAAGCTCGCTCAAATACGATCTTTTGGTCATCAAGCATTATGAATTCTTGATTGCCTTTAAGCATAGATGCAAAAGAATCCGCTAATTTCTTTGTAGGTTTAATTGTACCCTTATCAATTAGATACATTATTCCATCAGAATCGCCACCTCTTACGTGATTCTTTATAAAGTCAGATAGCTTTTGAGAGTCTTCTCTAACAAATAAAGGAGCACGATCTAGGTCATGTTGATATATAGGGTCTTTAACGTTTTCAGAAGAAATACAGTTGTGTAAATAAGCGCATGGCCTTATTTTTATATTTTGTCTTGCTACTGCATCATTAAAGTCTTCTAAATAGGCTGCGTACGACCATGCTTGATATGATGGATGAGTCAGCTCTCTTACTCCTCCACCAACAAAACTTCTAACAATTCCTGGTTCATCTGTTTTTTCAACTTCTTGCCATTGCTTAAGTTCAACAATGACCATAGAGTTTTCATTATTTTCATTTCTTCCGGTTATAATAAAATCTATTCTTTTAGATGATCTTGGAAGCATATATTCGATTGAAACTCCTGCATCATCTGGAATTTCTTTATCTTCTAATGCATTACTCATATACATCATTGAGTTTTGCCAAGACGCAATCTCACTTTTAGAGGTTTTATGTCCCAAGTTTTTTTGGAAAGCTTCTAATATCTTTCTCTCAATAAGATTATTTTTAACGTCATTACGAAAACCAGACTTCGTTGAATCATATAATATCATTCATCCACCTTAGAAAAATAACCTAAGTCTGCTCTTATATAATCTCCAATCGTTCCATATTTTTCTTCGATAATATTTCTACGTAATTGATCATTTGGAAAAGATGAACTCAAAGAAATATTACATTCAGAACATGATAGATACAGGTTATCTGGGTGATGAATATGATTCTTCTCCTGTAGGAATTGAAAAATCCCCCCCCAATTTTGTGGAACAATATGACCCAGATGTATCTTAGACTTATTTTTAATTTTCTTAAATTCGATATTTTGGCATTTATCTCCTGGACACTTCTTACCTTTAGTCACTGCCCAGTTAATTAAATGATTTCTCAGTTTTAAATTAGATTTGATATTTTCATAATTGAACTTAATTACATATTCATCCGGTAGTCCTGATCTAATTTTAGATGCCAGATCTAAAGTATCCATAGATCTAATCATCATCGTATGCTCTATTGCCTCATCAACTGTTATTAACTGTAAACTTAAAGGAGCATCAAACTCTTTATGCCTTTTTGTTATTTTCACAGGGCATATCATCGTTACATGATTTGTAGATTCAAGTACCTCATGTTTAAACCACATTGTGACATACATATAAATAGGTATTTTTGCCTCGACAGTTAAATATTCAAGCCATCTGTATCTAAGCATACCTAGAGCATCAAAAGGTGGTTGATAACTAAAGTTTCCTAGTGAGTCTAAGGCATCATCATAGTTTCCTTTAGAATGCCTGATTCCATATAAAAAAGAACCATTATCTTTCGATTTGATCATTCCCTTTTCACCAGAATTAAATAAGTTTTCCGATTTTATCATAGGGATTAACTGCGCATGATTTGATAAGAGGTCTTGAACCTCAAACAGAGATAAACTTGAGATCTTAGTCTTTCGATACATCCATGCTTTTTCAAATGCCTTTGGAGTTGAACTATATGCAAGATAACCTTCCATAGAAGAAATATGAGAAATAAAGCTCTCTTTGAAGTTTTCTATATTACTAGAGACCAAATTATTAAACTTTTCAATTAAGTCTACTCTGCTAATAGTATTTTCTTTTAAGCCATCAACTCTACCGACAGAGTACTCCACATCAGGGGGCAGAGACTCAAGATAAGTAGAAATGAAGTTATCTTTTGAAATACTAATTAACTCTTCAAGTTTAGTACTCATATTAAAAACCATCTGGAATAAGAGCTTCTTTACCTCTCCAACGCTCTACAACACATTCTTCGAACCAATCTAGTTCCATATCAACATGATCTAAGAAAATAACTTGTAGTTTTCCATCAAATTCATCTTTAACAATATCGTACACTAATTTATACATTCTCTTCACTGATTCTCTATCACCTTCAGCTAACTCCTCAAGTGGTAAATCTTTGATATCTTTTTTGTCAGCTGGGAAATAAGCCTGGCTCGGCTGATCAATAAATAAAAATCTAGGTACAGGCCTTCCTTTGCTAACTAACCATTTATGTAAAGCAAGGTGAAATATAAGATGACACCCAATCCAATTAGCTCCACTTCCCATATCATTCATCAATACAGGACCTTTTTCTGTTATAGAAGTAACTGTCATTTTACTATAATCTAGTTTATATCTTCCTTTATGCTCCATATGAAGCTTTTCTGCCCATGAAGTCATATCGTCAGCTAGAGACTCTATTATTGCTTCTGTATTTTCAACAATCAATTCTGGATCAATTTTCTTTTCTAGAACATCTAGTTCTTCTTTAATTTTCTTGATTTGCTCTTTCAGTTTTGAAGTATTATCTTTATTTTTAATTGAGTCTAAATATAAAGTAACTTTTCCCTTTAAAAGCTCTTGAGAAAGTGATTTATCTTTTTGTTCTTTTAACTTTTTATCCTCTTCTTCAATAACTCTTATATTTTGATTTAACTTCTTGAGTTCTAATCTCTTTTCACCTAGATTCTTCTTTAAATCGTCAATATATGAATCTAGCTTTGGTGTCGACAAAGTTACATTTGAAAGTTGTCGCTCTAAGTTAGAGATTGCAGTAACGATTTCACCTTCAATACTCTTTATAAAATCAAGTTTACTTCCTTCTGACTCAATAGAATCAAACAGCCCAATACTGTTTAGCCTATTTAACTGTATAGAGCCTTCTTTATCAAACAACCTCTTTTCTTTTCTAACTCTAAGAGAGGTTTTTAGATTCAACTCTAAGTCATCAATTTCTTCAAATAACTCCTCTCTCTTATCAATGAAATTAGATAGTGTTGTATTTGGAGAATTATAGATATCATCATCTCTATATGTTAAAACGTTGTTTAAATTTTCAACTATGTCATTTAAATCTTCAGGCTCATAACTATTACTTATCATTCCCAACGTTTTTGCAGAAGTAATCATTTTTTCACCTTGTGACACACCTTCTACTTGAATAGCTTCAATCTCATTAAGTTCAGCAACTAATCTACGATGTAGACTATTCAATCTTCTAAATTCAAGTCTATTAGAGAAGTCATCTTCATCAATACTCCCAACAAAATAAGGAAACATTAGTTTTATATAATCAGCAACTCTATTTTCATCTTGTCTATGAAACAAATGTTTTCGACTATCAATTTCTTCCTGGGTTTGAAAGTTATAAATAATAGAATGTTTTAATTTCGCTTCTCCTGGAGACTCATTTTTCTCTTTTGGAACTACTAAGTTTTCGGAGATCCCAACCTTATCTGCTAGAAACGATATTACACCATCAAGAGACTCATTACCTTGAATCTCTGTTGCTTTAGGGATCTCAACGGAGCCTGCTACATCTATGTAGCAATTACTGTTATTCTTTTGACTTCCTACTGGTTTCTCTCTAAAAATCAATACTTCATCATTGCCAAATGATAACAATACTCCATACCATCTTACTCTATCTCTTATGGGTCCAACAGGAACTTGAAACGGTCGGCCTAAACAGTACTCTACAATATCTGTAAGAGCAGTTTTTCCTTTTTTGGAAAAACCGGTAATAACATTCATCTTTCCAAGTTCAAATGGAACCCTACGTAAACTCGTATGCCCTGCAAGAATTATTTCTTTTATTTGAAAACTCATGGTCTCACACCTAACAATCCATATATTAATGTTTCACTATTAATTCTACCAAACCATCTTCCTACAAATGATGATGCTTTATATATTTCACCCAAATCAACAGCGGACTCTTCACTTTCAAGACTAATTAATGATTTATCTAAATTTAAGTATTGGTTAATTTGTCTAGTTGATATTTTTTCATCTAAAATTGTTATCCCCCCACTCTCAACATCAATAATACCTTTAGCCACTAGATAAGAAATCGCATCAAAGACACTTTTATTTAAAAGACTTACTCTCTTTGTAAAGCTGACTTTAAGATGGGCATTTTCTCTAATCCAGACTGGCATTGATGTTCTTTTATTTTTAGGAAGTACTTTTCTTGAATTTTCAGTAAAAACTAAAGGTAGAGCAATAAACAGAAGAAGGATAGGAACAGGCTTATGACTCTCCTTGCTATATTCAATTATAAATCTCCAGACGAATACTGAACAAAAAATAGGATTATATAAATTTTGAAATTCAACTGACTGTTTATAGCTCACGTCTCCTCACTTTTCAGCAAAGATTCAATCTTTTCAACAAACTTAGGGTGCCACCATACACTAACGTTATTAGATAACTGCTGATAAGTTCCTCTTGCAAAATAAGGGTGATTAAAGCCGTCTCTTATTTTTGGTAGATCATGCTGATTTAAATAATCATATATCTGTTGTCCAACCTCTATACATACATCACTATTCTCTAAGTCTTTCCCTCTTTCAGAGACATCTTTAATTCTTTCCCATTCTTCAACAAGAACCTGTTCATACTCAATAATAGTTTCTTCCGCTAAAACATCATTTCTAATCCATTTTAGTCTTTGCTTATAAGCTCGAAAGTAATCTCTTATAGCATGACCAATTGCTGTTTCTGTCATTGAGATTTGTTTTAACTGTTTGATGAATGTATTGTCTTTTACTTTTTCCTTTTCTTCTTCTGTAGGCATGTATGCTTTAAAATCTGCGGCTAATTTAGAAGTAGCAAACTGATCATTTAAATCATAAATTTTTGCAAACAATTCACCAACAGATATACTTTTTTTAGACTTACTCAAACAAAGTATTATTTGCTGTAACCACCAACCAACAATACTATCTATATAATCTTTCCTTAAGTCTTCTGAAACGTTGGTAATTAACTCTCTAGATAAAGCAGAATCTATTTCTTTAATATTAGGATTCTCATCCAATATATAAATTCTCCTAATAAACTCTTTTTGCTCCTCGATGTTTAACTTCAGGAACTCAGTAGTTGGAACATCTAAAACTTTATTTTTTATATCCTGTGCCTCACTATTCATAAGTTCAACAGCTTTATCAACATCTCTTAACTCAGGGTCAGGCTTTAAGAAATATGAAATGGTACCTGCCTGAGCAACTGAAGTCGTAAGTAAAAAATAAGAACAATTTTTGGTCTTATCCCTCTCCTCCATCCAGACCTCTAGAGTATGCCAAAAATCTACATTTTTATTATTCAAATTAGATGCATTAAAGTGATGTTTTACCTGAATTAAATCTTCAGTCCTAGTACTAGAGTCAATTTGTAAATCATCTAAATTCTCAATTGAGATAGAATATTCTTCGTCACCTAATCGTGACTTTTTAATTAATTGAATTAGTCCAACTTTACACTGGTATAAATAACCAATTGTAGATCCAGAGGCATCTCGTTTATTTACTTTCATAATCTCAATAGCTAAAAATAGTAATAATTATTCTTTATGAAATTATATTCTATCAACAATAATATTAATAACATAGGCAAGAAACTCTTTTTGATTAATAAAGATTTCTTAATCAAGACGATAAAACTCCACGAATTAAAGATAAAACAAGAGCTAGCTTTTGCTCAGGAATTTTATGAATCAAATTCTTTAACTCCATATATGAATCTTCTGTACAATCAATTTTGCACTTTGCAGAGTAAATCCGGTAAGTAGCTCCATAGACAGATAGAATCTTCTTAACCATCACCTTATCAGGAACATCTAACCGTCCATGTTCTATGTGACGGATATACGCCTCTGACTTCCCTATTTCTTTTGCTACTTCTTTTATCTTTGTACCGCATTCTAAACGAAGTCTTCGTAAAACTCTAGCTTCATTTGTCATCTTGATCTCTGAAGTTCTTCTGTATCCAAACTTCCTACTCATTATAAAACTCTCCATTAAGTGGAATACGGTCCGTAGTCACACTCTGTTTTTGGAAGCGTGAAAAAGAAGCGTCGACTACAAATTAACTACGACTCCCGTGATTTGGAGTGATATAAAGAAATGAACCTTAGAGTTCTCACTGGTTAACTATTTGATTTTATTGACATAAACAAAGCTCCTAAAGAGGAGCGTTTTCATTTTAACTTTGAATGGCTTTTTCAAATTAATATGTGACGGTAACCTATATGAGCGAAATCTTTGACTTTAACCAGTGGCGAGAAGTCTTTATCATTCTCTTAAAAGCAGAAAAAGGTAAAATACAAGCTCGAAAGAATGAAGTAGTTGATGTTGAGCATGTAGCGACTCTGCTCAGAGTCTTCTTTGAAGAACAAGACCACAAAGAAACCTATAGAGACTTAAAAGCATTTAGAAAAGAGTTCCATTTACTAGCAAATAAATATCCTAAAATACACAATGAGCTTCACAAGGCTCTTAAAGCCCTCGGTGACTCAATCTCAGAGTCTCTAAGCGCACTTAACTCATTAGGTACTAATGATGAAAACTCACGCTTAAAACGAGGGAAAATGCCAATCCCGAGCCACATTGCTAAACACCTGCTTGCTCCACTTGAAGCCTATTTAACCCAAAAAGAAGAATTAGAGAAATATAGATTCTTTTTAACTAGTGAACTTCAGCAATTAGTAGACTTTAATCTTGATGAACTAGATTTTTCAATGCCAATGCTCCCTCTAGAGAAGCAAGAAGACACTGACTGGAGCAGAAAGCTAAGAAGTACACTTAAAAGAAGCCTTGATAACACCCAAAAGTGACTACATAGTAAAAAAACAGTAAAATTTCAGTATGATTACTGAAGATCAAAAAGAAAAATTTATCAAATTAAGAGCCAAGGGTTACAGCTTTGATAAGATTTCAGAGATATTGAATATATCAAAACCCACCTTGTTAAACGCAAGTAGAAAGCTATCAAAAAAAATTGCAAATTATAAAGAGTTGTATAAAGAGCAAATTCTTGAAGAATTAAGGCTCACTTACAAGAACAAACTTGAATCATTAAGCAAAACACAAGAAAGAGTTATAAAAGAAATCCTTGATCGAGACTTGTCTGATGTACCAATCCATAAGCTTTTTGAAATCTATCAAAAATGTGACCGTGACATCAATAGACTCAAACCCGACTCGACAACTTTTAAAGATGATTTATTTGTAAAAGTTTAGATCAAATCTGACATTCTGATTAAATCAATAGGATATTAATTCCATAGATGGCCATCAGAGTCCTTCCTTTTTAAAATTAAATTGTTGAAGTTTAAAACAAAAAAGGAGAACTCTGATGAGCTATTTAA
>CAXRIU010000023.1:0-153461 GCA_964231135.1 Bacteriovoracaceae bacterium | reverse complement strand
TTTTAGCTCAGCTTTCTTCGCCCAATAATCAAATTTACGAGCCACTGTGTTTTTATTAACTCCAGCAATTTTTGCGGCTCTTCTTTGTGAGACTTTGGAGCAAAAAAGCTTTAGCAGTAAGAAGTTAACCCTTCTTTTTTTCTGCCCAAACTCCAAAGTTCCGGTAGCAGCGCTAAATTTAGTGGTGCATTTTAAACACTTAAAACGCTGAATTTTACGAGCATCATTTTTTCGGTAGTAGAATCCGTTCTTAATAATTTGATCTGAATCACATGATTTTTTAGGGCAGTTACGTTTCATGCCTCTGCTAATGCAATAGGGTATCAAAACAGCATATAGTAAGTGATTGAATTTTTTGGAAAGAATCAGAAGGCGAACTCCATAAGTTCATCGTTGAAGTCATAGTATTCCCCCCACTTTAGTGGGGCGGTTCCAAAGGTTCTTATCAGGTACTAAATGATAGCAAGCAAGTCATAGATTGGGTTAAGCCACAGTCAGTGAATTTTGCTAGTATACAAAGTTGTGCAGTTTTTTAGAGAAAGTCGCTGTAGTTGCCATAAGGCCATTGCGAGCGATAACCTCTTTTTGCTTTTACTTCACTAAATATCCCTATGTGAAGTTTTCCTTTATTATGACTACCATGTCCTAAACCTATTCCTATACGTAGTTTTAGGTCATTGGCTTGTAAGGGGTAAACAACTCCAAAGCTATCATTATCCCAAAGATGGGTTTCAATAAAATTTCGATAGAATTCAAATGTCTCTTTGTTGGCTTGGTCTGAAAAACCTAAGTCAACTGCAGAACCGTAGATATGATCTCCGCCAGATGAGGAGATAGCCTTTTGATAGCAAGGACTACGCCACCACGCCACAAGATAACTCACGGGATTGATTCGTTCCGAGATCTCATTGTTTTGCTTAAGCGCTTCAATTGATTTTTGTGCCTTTTCAAGAATTAGAGCTAGTATTACTAGCCTAGGCCACTGTGCTTGAGGAGCGATCATATGTTCTATATCGTTTTCTTCTTCAATATTACAATTTTCAAAAGTAGCTTGATTTGAATCATCTGGTTTTATCATGGAATCAATATCATTCATCATTGCAGGTAGTTCAACTCCGGACATCGCCAAGTAGGAAAGTAGCCCTCCTTTTGTTCGGCTATAGTTAAGCGGATTAATAAACTCACCACCTAATCTCCTGATAGCTGTTGCCTGATTTAAGCAGTAATTATCTGAAGCTAATTCTTCAAAGCAAACAGCATATGTCCTTTTATTAATATCTTTTGTTAACTGCATATGGCCTTTCAGACTTTCAAGCTCTGTCAGTCTTTTTTCAAGTCTAGAATAGGAGATTGTGGCATAAACTGATGAGCTGTCTTTATTGAGGTCCATTTCATTTTTAGTTAGTAGGAGTCTTTCGAGCTCTCTTAGGATCATCTCTTTGATCTCTTCAGTGACAACACGATTAGAGTCTAATAGTTTGGCAGCAAGTTCTTTATTCCAATTATTTTCGGCAGCTGCGAGTGCAACTTCAAATTCTTCGCGCATACTATTTTGAGCAAGCCTTAGTGTTTCAATCTTTTCTGATAAAGAATCAATTGTGGCCTGATCTAAATTGAGCTCTCTCGGCTTAATGGGAAATGTATCTAAGGACACTTGATATTGGATTTTACTTAATTGCTCTAAATTATATTGGTTTTTTGAAATTTTTAGATTTAATTCCTTCAAATCGTTTTCAGCTTTAGTAGTCAGTTGAGAAATTAATAACACCAGTTCATCTTTTAAAGCTTGAATATCAGTTTCGCTGGACTCATTATCGCCAATCTGCTGATCGAGTTCAGTTATCTTAGCTTCTAGTTCCTCAACGGATTTCTTATTATCGTTGAGTTCAATCTGTTGTTTTTGAGTCGGGGTAAAACATCCCATTAGAATAAATATGAATATAAATAATACTTTTTTCATCACTAATACTATTTGCAAGCTTAGTGCCAGAAAGTAGACGAGAATTCGATAGGTAAGTGAGAAGGCCATGAGTTTATGGCCTTCATATGTCTAAAAATTAGTCGATTTCACTACATTTTGGTAGTCTGTTTGAGATTACGGTTAGTTGTTCTTCTAGCATGTCCTTAGCGGTAGAGCAAAATTGATAGTCTTCTACCACTGTATTAAGCCCTAACGATACGAAAGTCAGTGCCATATATCCTACTGTCTTTAAACCGTCAGTGACATCATTTTTTGACTGTGTGTTTTGTACATACTCTTCATAATTAGTAGAGATTGCAGAAAGAGGTAGTGTTAAAACTTCTCCATCATCTTTTTTAACTGTAACTTCGGCAGAGTGCTCTGCAGTTATACCTACGCTTGTAGAAAGAGAACAGTCACTAACTTCAGAAATATGTTCAATACAATGCGACTGAGTCAATGTGTTTTCTAATTCAACTATGTCTGAGCTAAAATAATCTTGAGAGTAGACATTAGTTGAAAGAATGAACATTGCAGCTAATAAAGTTTTCATAATTTTCTCCGTTGAGTTTTCCAAGATAATAGCTCTGGTATGGAGTAGAGAAAAGGAAGAAGGTAAAAAATTATCAGGCCGTTAAAAAGTTATACAGTTACTTTACAGGTTTTAATACTGTTTCAACTGCTGATAAAACTTTTTCTTCATCAAACGGTTTGTATATATATCCATCTATAATGGAACTATATTCTTTTTCAATATCAATATTTGTGCCACCTGTAATAAAAATGAACTTTGTTCTACTTGAGTGGGTTAGCTTTTTTACTTTACCTAATAAAGCTACCCCGTCCATCATAGGCATTCGCACATCGGTCGCAATTAAATCAAAGTAGTCAGGTTTGCTATTAAGAATATCTAATGCTTCTTTTCCGTCAGATGCTTTAGTAACATTATAACCTGTGCCTTCTAAGATTTCTGAAAGCAATTCACAGATATCTTCTTCGTCATCAACCACTAAGATCTTCTGTCCAGTGACGTTTTTTAATGGAATCGGCTTTGCTGTCTCTTGGGGGTTCTGAGAGTCAGAAGCTACTAGTTTACATGGAAAAACTAAGGTGAAAGTTGTTCCCGTATTGCTAGCGACAGTAATTTGTCCATCAAACTGCTGAACGATGGTATGAACCATTGATAGGCCAATGCCTGTGCCTTTATTTACTTCTTTAGTTGTGAAAAAAGGATTGAATACTTTATCTTTAATTTCATCAGGTATACCGTGGCCAGAATCACTAAACTCTAAAATGAATTTCTGATTTTCCATTTTGGTTGTAATGACAATATCTTTTTGTGGAGTATTTTCTATCGCATCACGAGCGTTGGAAAATAAGTTCATAATGATTTGTTGCCATCTTCCTCGGTTGCCGAAGAGATAAGCTGTTCCAGCTTGGTTATTAAAGGTGATTGCTATACCATCTTGTTCATAAATCTCAGATAGCATATCTATTGATTCTTGTAGGATTTCTACGGGGTTGAAGTGAGAGATTTCGTTGTTTTCAGATCGGGAAAATGTTCTTAAACCTCTTACTATACTTTCAATCCTAGAGCTGGCCAGCTCCATCTTTTCAATTTTTTTAATAACTTTTTCCATATCGATGTTTGGTTTGGAAAGAAGCTTTTTAGTGATAATCAGAAAACCATTAATAATTGCAAGCGGATTGTTTATCTCATGGCCAATTCCAGCAGCCATCTCTCCAATAGCGGCGAGCCTTGAGTTATGATAGGCTTGTTTTTCAAAATTTTTCTTTTCCGTAATATCAAGCGAAGCTCCACCAACTGCATAGACTTCACCTTTTTGATTAATATAAGGAAATTTAAAGGAGTGATACGTTCTTTCTCTTCCTAAATGGTCAAATGCATTTTCTTCTGATTCGATAACGTGTCTTTTAGAAATAACTTCTTGATCGTTAGCATGAAATTGCTCTGCGATCTCTGGTGGAAATAACTCAAAATGTGACTTTCCTAAAACGTCTTCATTACTCCATTGAAACAGAGTTCTAAATGCGGTGTTAACTGATATAAATCTCCCTTCTGTATCTTTTGCATAAAATACTGCAGGAAGGTTATCAACGGTATCATTTAAAAAATTTCTTTGCTTTTGAATCTCTGATTCTTTCAATATCGAATCGTTGAGATTTTTTCCTTTAACGATATAGTGTTTAAGTCTTTGTTCATCATCTTTGACCGCAAAAATGGTCGTTTCGATAATTAATGCAAGATGATTTTTAAAGTCTTTGAACTTAAGACATACTCCCTCAATCCCTGCAGAATTTAAAAGACCATCCGATTGTTCATTATCATGAAAAAGGTCTGCAAATTTTTTGGGAAGGTTATCTGGTGTGCAATTTAAAATCTTATGGGCAGATCTATTCATCATGACAATATTGCCTTCTAAATCAATTAGAAAAAAGAGATCACTGATCTGATTGATGAAGTCTTCACAACCAAAATTCGAACCAAGAATATCGTCCGGTTTCAACATTATTTTCCCTTATATGTGCCCTGTTAAATAGTTTAACGCAATTTATTGTTGGTTTGTAGTAAATTCTTATCTATAAAAATTTCAGTTATATTTACTAATTTCAATTGATTAACTAAAAACACCCTATGAAACATTTAATATTATTTGGATTATTTTTTAGTTTAAACGCAACTGCCGCCTGTCTTGATTTTAACTTTCAAGAGTTTCTAAATGATGTAGAGACTGATTGTCGAGAAATCGTAACAATTTCTTTAGAAAACAATGGTTGTAGTAAAGATGAAGTTAAGAAAATTCTTAGCCGTATTTCACCATTAAGGTCGACTCAAATTGATTCTGGTTCAGCAACTTTCTGTAAGTATGATATTGATCAGGGAATAATTCAAGTTATGACTGATGATATGGATCCTAATCCAAGAGCGGCGATTTTCTTTTCGAAGTGGGATTAACCACGACTCCAATCCGGAATCGTTTCAGCTTCATCGCGCATTTTTTTATAAGCATGAAGTCTGTGGAGAACAATTAAATCATCTACAATTTCAGGGTCAAGGCTGTGAAAATAACAGCCCTTACTTTTTTCTTCGTGACGACAATCCCCAAATTTACATTGAGAAAATAGAGGCTCTAGGTCCGGAAATAGTTCGGTTAATTCATCTGGTGCAATATCGACAATTGATAGAGTTCTAACTCCAGGGGAGTCGATCATAAAAAAATCACCTAGGTCGATAAGCTCTGCCCAGGTGGTAGTGTGAGCACCCTTATCAACACCTTTTGCCAGTCTTTTACTGAGAAGCTCAATATCGCCTCCTGAGAGGCTCGAAATTAGCCTCGACTTTCCAACGCCTGATTGGCCTAAACAAATTGTCGTTTTATTTTTGAGTAATTTTTTTAAGTTATCAATCTCTTTAAAGTATGGTGAATCCGATTCGTTGGAAATCTCAAAATAATTTACCCCTAAGGAGTCAAACTTCTTTTTTTCAAAACTTAAGTCAAACTGATTATCAAATTCATCCATTTTATTGAAGACGACAATAGCTGGAATATTCCATTGAACTGTTCTGGTGATATAGCGGTCAATTAAAAATGGTTTGTATTCAGGCTTTGATACCGAGCTAATTATTAAAATGGCGTCTAAATTTGCAGATATGACTTTCTTTTTCCTAGATCGCACTATGCGTCGAAAAATTTCGTTTTTTCGTTCTTCAACGAGATATATCTCCATCCTGTCATCACCATCCATAGGTCGCAAATGAACAACGTCTCCCACTACAGGATGCTCTTTTTTAATGATCTCACGTAGGCACACGGCTTTTAGCTCCTGCTTCGATTCAAGCACTAAACAATCAAATTCGCGTTTTGAAGACCTTATAATTTTTGCAAGCATGAAATAAACATATCATAAATTACTGAAAGTAGTACAAAATCTGTTGACAAGAATAGTCTTATCCATTATTTTCTTAATCCACCACGCAACCGTAGCTCAGCTGGATAGAGCAACCGCCTTCTAAGCGGTCGGTCGGAGGTTCGAATCCTCCCGGTTGCGCCATTTTTAAAACAATCCTGAAATTTTAGTAACCAAAATCACAATCATTATTAATTTGATTAGAGGATTCGTAAGGGAGCGAGGGCGCGCGATAGCGATTAGTGACCAGGATGGGAACGGAAGCCCGAGTGAGGGGAGGCTACGCTAGTGAGCAGGAGCGAACGGCAAGTCGCCGAATCCTCCCGGGTGCGCCAGTTTTAAAACAATCCTTACATTTTTGTAACCTAAATCACAATCAGTATTAATTTGATTTTTGGTACTCTTTGTTCTCGTCGGATTTTTTTTGAAATATTTCATCAGGTATATTTAGTTAAGCTTTAATCAAGTGTGGAACTCCGGTAAAACAAGATGCCGAAGTTCTCAGATAGCAATTCGAGTTTGTTTTTTTGCTATATTTAAAATTGTTTTAATTCGGACAGCACGCTCAGATTTAGATGTTTTAGCTTTCTCTCTTTCAATTAACTCTTTATAGTCAAACTCCTGTGAACTTTCATGTTTTTAGGTTTATTTTTCTTCTGACGTAAATCACAAAGAGCACTCACAATAAGGCGACTATAAAAATAGTTGGAATCTTTATGCTGTTCTTTGGATTTAAGCTTAGATTTTTTTAACTCTTGCTTTCACTACTTTCTGATTTGTTAATCTTATCTTTTATATGCTTTTTTAGATCTTCTTAGTATGAAGATCCAGTTGTGGTTTAGATCCTCTGATAATGGCAACAAGTACCTGATTACTGAAAAAAATACAATCGTTAATGAATTTAAAATAGATTCGAATTAGAATAAATGAATGAAAAATAAAGGCTCTAGACGTAAATGCAACTTCTTGGATTATGATGAAGCAGCATCGTTTGTATTGCTATTGGGTTTGAAATCCCATAATGATTGGAGAGAATATACTAAGTCAGCTAGTTTTCCTGCGTTTCTTCCTAAAAAGCCTTGCGGGGCATACATGAAAGCCGGTTGGAAAGGATACCCAGCTTTCTTAGGTTATGAGGTAAATAAACCCCTTACTCGATCTCAGATAATTAATGAGCTTGAGTTAATAAAGAGTGATGGCTTTAGTTATTCAAAATTTAGAGAGGAAAAGTCAAAATTGTATCATTTGTGTAGCCATTTAGGTTTACTGCCAGAAGCGAAGAAGATTTTTGGTGTCACTCAAGGGTATGGATTTTGGTCAAAAAAGCAGAACTGTAAAAAAGCAGCTTTGGAGTTAAAAACAAAGAATGAATATCACAAAAAATACCCACAAGCTGTAAGGCAAGCCAAGAAGAATGGTTGGTATGATGAAATAACCTCGCATATGATTTCGACCAACCTAATCCCGCGTTCCAAAAGCTTAAAACAACAGGAAATTAGAGAAAGAGATTCTAATTTAATTTCTAGAGCTAAACTTGAAAAAAGACTTAATCATGAAGGTTTTCGAATTGTTGAAAAAATTCCCGAAGCTTTCATGCAAAAGGATTTTTCTAAGATTAGTGTTGCTTGTTTAAAATGTGGTAATACTAAGAATCGATTGGGAAATGGAAATCTCAATTTTAGCTACCATCGTACGGTTAGGTGTCCTATATGTTCACCCACCCAAAATACTATTCTACCACCAAGTAAATATCCAGATTTAGTGAAAAAAGCATTAAAATCAAAGCAACTAATGTTAAACTGCAATGTCGATTGGAAAAAATTGAGAGCAGGAACTCCTCTTCACTTAAAATGTCGAAAATGTGGGAACACCAAAGCAAGAGACGGAAGAAAAGAATTTTGTTTAAGTGCTACAAAGTTAGTGAATACCAATGTTGGTTGCTCTCGATGTAAAGGCATCCAAACATACTCTAAAGAAGAATTAAACACCCTTTTAAAGGATTTAAAATTACAAAGTTTTAACCCTTCTTCTAAAGTTAAAACTAGACAAGTATTTAAATGCAAAATTTGCAACGTAGAATTTAAGAGTGATTTAGATACTATAAAAAATGGTAATCACAGAGGGTGCAATTGTAGTAAGAATTCTTGGAAAATATTTGAGAACAAGATTAAAGAGGTCTTTGGAACAGATACTTTTAAACTTGAGAAATTAAGACCAGATCTTACTAGGTTGGATTCAAAGACCATTGTCGAGTGTAAGTTTGGGGAATCTTCTTTGAGTAGTCAAAGAGATGCGAAGAGAATTGGTTCTCAATTGCTTAAATATAATGAACTTGCTTCAGAAGGTTGGAGAGTCGTATATTTAGTCTGTGTAGAAAGTAGTCTTGAAAAATATCAAAGGAGCTTCCCCGATATTGAGTTCTATAATTTATCAGAACTTTCAAAATTCATATTGAACGGGAAACGATTATCTAAAGAAGATATCAGATTTATAAATGATTTATATAAAGATCCATTTTCTTTTAATAATAATAAAAGATCCTATTTTTATGATTATGTGGCAAAGACTTATTTAGATTTGGTTATTTTGAATGAAAATGTGTTGGTGCCTGGCCATATGTTGAAGATTCTTAAAACGGATTTTGATCTGAATAGCGTCAAAAGAGCATTTAATGTATCTAATCTAAAAGAGCTAAAGGTCGAAATTTACAAAATTTTAAGTGAAGAGGTTTTGCAGGCATCCGAGCGAGTGAAACTTAAAAATAGAGAAGTAGCATTCAAGAAATTTAAATCAAATAGGGAGGCCTCAGAAAAATACGCTTACAAGAGGGTCGTAGTTAAGAAAATAAATGGTCGTATAAAAAGTTTTGTTGTTGTTGAATGTAAAAAATGTGGAATCTCTGATGACAAGAAAAACCTTATTAGATTATCTCATCTGACTGAAACAAATAGAAAATTTAAGAATGTTTGTCATAATGGCTGTCATAGGTAGTTGAAAAAAATAGTCTAACGCGACTTTAAGGTGTGCTTTAAGGTCTTAGTTCTCTTGCTAGCCTACCCAATTCTTGAAAGTTCCCTTGGTAACCTGCTAATCTAAAAATATTTTCATAACTAAAACTGCCAAATCCTAGATAGTTATTATTAATTTAAATATTAATCTAGCAGTCATTTTCTTGTGATGTAGAATAGTGAAGGAATTTAAAGAACATCTGAAGTTTAATTGATAAAAATTTTTAGACAAAGAAGTGTGGGGCGTTATGTTGAAAGATAATTTCTAAAGCTCCGTAATCTTTTCATCTTGAGGCTATAATGTACAGAAATTAAACAAGTAGCCGAATCCTCCCGGTTGCGCCATTTTTAATTAAAAAACTCATATATTATATTTAAGAAATTTTGACAGGCAGAGTGAGCTTAACCTTAGTACCTTCGTTAACAACGCTTGAAACTTCAATCTGACCTTTCATATCCTCGATATAGCGTTTAACTAGGCTCATTCCAATACCTGTACCTTCGTGAACAGCTTTGGTGGTGAAGAAAGGTTGAAATATCTTATCCAAATCTTTTTTAGCAATTCCACAGCCCGTATCAGTTAGCAGTACCGTGAGGTTTTTCTCAACTAGTGCAGTCTCAATCTTGATTCGTTTTACGGAAGAGTTTTTAACTGCGTCTTTTGAGTTTGATAGAAGATTCATAAGAATCTGCTCAAAATTAACTCGATCTCCATATAATTGAAGAGAGTTCGAAACGGAGTTGCTAAATAGGAGCTCGATTCCATCGGTTTCGTAAAAAGGTGACACCATATCGACAGATTCTCTGATGGCACCCATTGGATCAAAATAAGTATGCTTAGGGGATTTATTTCTAGATACATTTCTGATTCCATTGATGATCTTTTCAATGCGTTCAATGGCTATAAAAGCTTTTTGAAATTGTTTTTCGTACTCGAGCTTTTTCTCTGGCAGATCCTTGTAGATTTTTCGTTCCATCATTGATAGGCGGCCAAGAATAATTGAGAGAGGATTATTGATTTCGTGTCCAATACCCGCGGCCATATGGCCAATCATGGCAAATTTAGATTGATCAGAAAGCCTTTGGTGAAGACTGTTAATCTTTCTAAAGAGATAGAAGGCAGCGATACAAATTAAAATGCATAGAATAATCCCCCCAATAACTCTTTTTGCTTCTTTCTTAATTGCACTTTCGAAAAGTAGATCTTTTGGATAATAGGCGACAAGTGATATTGGGAAATGCTCCAGTTGTTTCGTTAGAAAGCCGTATTTAACTCCATCTTTACCTTTAAAAGATCTATAGAAAAGATTTGTCGCAGATTTAACATCCTGCCAACCTTTATGATCAAAATTAAAAGGGTTTTCATCGAACTCAAAATTAGCTTTGATTGATTCTGAATTAGATAAGATATGTCCTTGGCTGTTAACCAAAAAATAGTCTAGGTATTTCTCATTTTCATGCATCTCGACTGATTTTAAAAAATCTTCGGCTAGTATATCTACTCCAACGACTCCAATAAGTTTTTCGTGCAGTCGAACTTCTTTTACGACTGAATACATCCAAACATTCATGTAGGACTTATCAAAATACAGTGGAGTCACTTGAGCTTCTTTTTGTCCTAGTGCTTTGTTCCACCAGACTTCTCCTCCTTTTAGGTAAGAGGGGTCTTTATAAATTTTAGAGCGGTATTTGTTTTTTTCATTTAATCTAGTGACAGTTAAGACATGGCCACTCGTTTTGAAAAGCTTTTGTGAGAATTCCTCTGTGAGTGCAAAGAATGAGTTAAACTGCTCTGTTTGCTTCGAGATTGTCTCGAAGAATTTCTCTTCAATCTTTTTTTGAATGATTTTTGGCTCTTTAGACACGGCCAATTTTTGTAAGCAGTCTTCGAATTTTCCTAGGCTAATAGAGGCCTCGTCAACTTGCTCACTAATCTTTGATGTGTAGCCTTCGACTTTCTCCTCTAACAGATTATGTAGTTTGATGCTTTCTATTTCGAGTAAAAATGAAATGCAAAAAAACAGGAGTGTTGAAATTGCAGCAAAAATTAAACCTAAAAAAAATGTACTCAATAACTTAATGTTCATATTAGTGTAAAAGCCTCAAAAGAGTACTATACACCTTTGTGAGAGCTTTTAACAAACTTTTAAAGAAGTGAGTTTTATTCAATTTGAAATAACTTATTTGAAATTAAAGCTGTAAAACAGACTCCAAACTTTATATGAGTTAAGTGCTACTGTAGGAGAATCATAGATGACTTGATCTTGGTTTGTATGAGAATAGCTCAGCGAAAGGCTGTAATCAGATCCGACGAAGATTAATGTTGCTCCAGCATTTTCGGAGCGTGCATTTTCTAGTTCATAAAATGAATAAGTTCCAACTTCATTAGCACGAACTCCAAAATAATAATTATTATAGCTTTTATTAGTGTAACGATATCCGATTCTGGGGATAAACATTAAACGATCAAATAATTGAATTCTATGTGCGAGAAATGCATTGGTGATATTTCCTCGGTAGACTCCGGTAAAGTCTGAAGTATGCTTCAAAGTCAAATAGAGCAAACGTAAACTGAATCCCGTGTTGCCAGCACTATTTCGCAATTTAACTTCTTGAGACTCATATCTTTCTCCAACGATCTCTAAGTGGTAAGAAAAACCGATAGGTCCTTGTAGAAAATTATAAGTGATGTTTGGTCCTCTGATGTTTAAGTTACCCGATCGATAGCTGATGGCAGGAATCACGCTGATCCCCAGAGGAAGAGGATTGACTTCATTATTAACTCGGTAGTCTTCGAGATCAATATAGCCCAAGCCTGTGGATAGTTGAGCATAAGAAAAAAGAGGCAATAAGAGCAATAAAGGTATGAGAGCTTTCACGCCGTTATTTAATCGGATGTATGTTAATTTTACAAGGTAAAGATACTTCTTAACAAAGTTTTGATAATCCCAATTCTGAGAGTGAAATTCAGGGAGATTATATGAAATTTTTGTTGCTATCAGGCTTAGTTCTTTTATCTATAAATTCATTTGCTGAAGAAAAATGTAAGGATTCAAATTTTAATGGTTTGTATGCTGAACATTACAGCAAATTACAATATCATTCACGCTTTAAAAAACTATTTGAAGGAGATTCTCCTGCTCCTGCAGGTTTTTCAGAGGTTTTTGGGGCAGGCGATGAACTTTGTCGTGATGTTACATTAACCGTTTTAAAACATAGCAATTCTGAAAAGACCTATTTTATGTACACGACTCATGATGATTATTGTGATGGTGGTAATACTTTAGGAATCATTATTGATATGGAAAAGCATTCAGAACTACTTACTAGTTTAAAAGACACTATTGTCGGTGAAATCGGTGATGGTGAATTTTACTGTAATTAATTAAGTAAATTAGCTACGGCCAGATAGTAGTTTTAATAAGTTCGATCTCCAGTGACTGAAAGATCTGCTATTTGGCCCCTTAATATTAATTTTTGTCCATAATTTCAGGCATAAAATATCAATAAAAAATATTTTAAAAATTATTTAAGTGTTTGGAAATACTTAAGTCTTTAAAATTGGTCCCTCATTACTTAAGTTTATGACTTAAGATGTTATTAAGAAACTTAATGAGGGAAACAAATGTCTACCACAACTGATGTCTTAAAATCTCACAAAGAAACGCGAACTATAAGAATTAGCCGCTCGGCTAGGGTGTATAAGACCCTGAATGATCGGATAACGGTTGTCATAGTCTCTTATGGTAGTCCTTCGGAAAATAAAACCTTAGTTCAGATCAATGTTCCCGGTTGGGATCATCCTTTGAATGGTAAGATTATTAAACATATCGCAACTATTGATAATTCTATTAAATCGGTTGAATTCTATAATGATAAATTTGCTACAAATCATCTATCTCTTTACAGTAAAGATAGTTTTTGGCGTTTTCAATTACAAGTTTGTTTGCCTGGAATAGGCGAGAGAAAAGCTACTTGTGATGAAGATGCGAGTGCACAAATAGATACACTCGCATTCGTTCAGTGTTATTTAAAAAATAAATCTTACGAATTTTAGTTTATTCTGCTGGTGCAGCTTCAACTGTTTCTTCAGCTGGAGCTTCTGCTGGCTTTGGTGCAGTAGTTTTAATTAAACCTTCAGCTAAAAGAATTTTAATTTTCTCTTCACCATTGATCCACTTTTTATTTGAACCTTGAACTCCGTAACGTCCAGATTTCTTTTTATAAACTGTGTACTCACCGGTCTTTTTAACAACTTCCATTTTTCCTCCAAAATAATATGCTCCTACTATACTCATTTTTGAAAAAAAGGAAAACCCGATATTTTGCTGCGTTGCGAGCTATTCGGCACTATCTTCTAATAGCTCAAAATGTTGACGGCTTAGAACATAGGTAAAAATGATGGCCATGTAGAAAAGAAGAATCAAAGCAAATACCCACAAAATAAAAATCATGATTGAGTAAAGTTGTCCGTAATTATTAATTAGGTTCTCTTTGATGATAAGTAGGTATTGAAAGAAGACAAATTTTGCAACCACTACTGAGAGGGTGAAGACTCCACTTCCAACTAAGGTGGCTTTTATAGTCGCTTTGGCGCGCAGAAAAAATTTGAAAAAGAAGATAAAGAAAATAAAGAGGGAGAATGCGCTAATGATATTTACTCCAGAGAATTCATAATGCTGGAAATTTTCAGTTAAAAATACATGCAGTTTAAGCTTTTTCACCCAACTGAGTTCTAGGAGAAAGTGTAAAAATCTAAGGGCCACGGGAATAGCTGAAAGCAATAGTATGAATGCAAAGGAAATTGCAATTGCTAGAAAACTCATAAAGGTTCTTAGCATGGTTCCGTGTGACTTCGTTTCAGTAATAATATCTACAGACCTCCATATTGAGCCGAAGAAACCGATCGAGGAGAGGCCTAGTATCATATAATGAAGACTATTTAAATTTTGGTTCGCTTTCATCATTTTGTCAGAATGGTCAAATAGCTTTTTGAAAGTGGGGAGAATACTTTCCGGAATGATTGAATCAATATACTGTAGAAAATTCGATGGGCTAACTTGCTCAAAAAGAAAACCAGCAAAACTAAGGAGTAAAAGAGATAGGGGAATCAAACACAGAAAAAAGAAAAAACTAGAACTCGCAGCCAGCATGACTAGGTTCTTTTCTCTACATTCCAAGCTGAAATCTTTTACCAGTTTGATAATCTTTTGCATCTTAGTAGGTCTTGAGCCTTAAAACTTCGTAAACTTCCGCACTACCATGCCCGTTGATCATAGCTCCTCGGTAGTTGGCCAGTCCTTTTACACCACTTGTGTATGGATAATCCTCTGTTTGAGATTTGTGAAGCGCTAAAGCGGCTAGTTTTTTATCAAGATACTGAGTTATATCTACCGCTGTTTGATATTCATTAATCGGGTTCCAAACTTCGTAGCCTAAAATATTTGATACATGATGGGGGGCACCTTTGGCTTCTTTAAACCAAGGCCCGGCAGCAGACTTTATCGAAGTGACAGTTAACTCATGAATAATTTTGTGATCTGGGTGCCTATCAAACTGTGAATGAGTGAAAATAGTAAAGGGCCTATATTTTCTAATAATTTCTATAAGTTTAATTTTGTCTGAAAACTCATATCTCGTCAGCCCATCTGCTAGTTCAAGAAATTCAATCTCGTGTGCGCCAAGAAAATCTGCAGAAGCAATAGCTTCTTTTTTTCTTATTTCTGCGAGCTCTCCTGTGGAGTATTTGAGTGAGCCTTGATCACCTCTTGTCGCAACCACAAAAATACATTTTTGCCCTTCTTCAACTAGCTTTGCAACTGTTCCGCCGCAGCCAATTTCTATATCATCTGGATGTGCACCAATAAAAAGATTCGTTACCATAAGGAAATACTAGCTTATGGCCACCAGGATTCAAACTAAAACTTATTACCTAAGTAAGTTACTCCGAAACCTGTTGTCACATTTCCAATAACTTGTGCATCGGGTATTAACTTGGTCAATTCTTCTGGATCAGGAGTGACAAAGCAAAAGCCAATTCCCATATTAAATGTTCTTCCTAGCTCATCTATTTCCAAACCTGATTTTCTCATCAGATAATTCATATGAGAGGGAAGTGAGGGGAGACTATCAATCTTATATTGAAAATTTTCATTCATTCGACTTATATTTGAGAGACCACCACCAGTAATATGGGCCATACCAAAAACTCTCTTGGTCATTAGCGCCATCTTCACTTCTTCTGTGTAAATTCTGGTGGGGATAAGACATTCTTTTTTTATACTTACTGGTTCGTCCGTTAAAAGTTGTCGAACTAAAGAGTATCCATTGCTGTGAAAACCATTTGAAGGGATAGCGACTATGCTCATGCCTGGTTCTATTCGAGCTCCGTTAATAACTTCTGCTTTAGAAACCATTCCCACTGCGAAACCTGCTAAATCATAGTTTGAATTTTCGTAGCAACCAGGCATTTCTGCGGTTTCTCCTCCTATCAAAGCACAACTTGAGGCTTTACAGGCCCTTGCAATACCGGCTATGACTTCATGGTGTATTTCAGGGGTTAACTTACCTGTGGCCAAATAATCGAGGAAAAAAAGTGGGCGGGCACCAGTGCATAGAATATCGTTAATACACATAGCAACTAAGTCCTGTCCAATCGTATCGTGTTGATTTAATTCTTTAGCGAGCAATAGCTTGGTTCCCACGCCGTCAGTACCTGCGACGAGATAATCATTTCCGATATCATATAAAGACGCAAAGCCACCGACACCTGCTTTTACATTCTCATTATATGTATCCTTAACCAATTGACCGATCCTTTTTACGAATAGATCGCCAGCTTGAATATTTACACCTGCTTGTTCATAATTCATAAGTTTCCCCTAATGCCTAAAATGTCTAACAGAACTAAATTCCATGGCAATTTCAAATTCATCACATGCAGCTATAACTTCTTCATCCCTAATACTGCCTCCGGGTTGAATGATATTTTTTATTCCCACTTCCTGGCAGACTTCAATTGAATCTTTAAATGGAAAAAATGCATCTGAAATTAAAAGTAGCTGATTTAAGTTGTGACCAAGTGAACGGGCCCTAGGAGCGGCAAGCAGGCTTAGGCTATCTAGGCGGTTGGGCTGTCCCATACCTGCTCCTGCTAAGATGAAATTATGGTCATTTTTACCCACTAAGGTTATGCCATTACTTTTAATGTACTTATTTACAATCATTCCAAAAAGTCTTAACTCTTTAAGCTCAGTAGAGAGTTCTTTCTTCGTTTTAGTACAAAATTCGTAATCAATTTTTTCATCCTCATCTTGAATAAGAAGACCACCATTGATAGAACGTACTGTGGTTTCTTTCATATCCCTCTCTTTAGGAGCGAGTTCAATTAGACGTAGGTTCTTTTTCGCCTGAAACATAATTTTAGCCTCTGGGGTGAAATGAGGAGCTATAATTATCTCGACGAATTTATCATTTAACCAGTTTGTCATTTCTATATCCCACTCATGACTATAGCAAACGACACTTCCAAAACTGCTGACAGGGTCACAGCTCCAAGCATCCTCAAGAAGCTTGATTCCTCTTGCGCCTAAAGAAACACCACAAGGATTGCCATGTTTTACAATGGTCATAACGGCTTTCTTATCATGAGCCTGGTAAAGATCGGAAGTGCATTTCCAAGCAGCATCAGCATCGAGCATATTATTATATGATAAGGCTTTACCTTGAATGGGAGTACTCTGTGCAAGGCTTTGTTTCTGATTAGAATTATTTACTGGTGCAATCCAAGCTTTTTGGTGTGGGTTCTCACCATACCTAAGTTGATTATCAGATTTAAGTGCTAGAGGAGACGGGAAGTTATCAGTGAAGTTTCTCGTTAAATGGGTAAAAATAAACTGATCATAGCTAGCACATAACTTAAAAGCGGCAAGGGAAAACTGAAAGCGATCTTCAATTGATAGTGCCCCAAACTTACTCATAAACAAATCATACTGAGCCGGGGACGTTAGGACTGTGACATCATTATAGTTTTTGGCGGCCGCCCGAATCATTGTTGGACCACCTATATCGATATTATCTACTAGACTTTCAATTGAGTCGTTAACTTTTGCAACTTCTTCAAAAGGGTAGAGGTTACATATAACTAGATCTATAGGCTTTACACCTAGTTCTTGAGCGTCCTTCACGTCCTCTGAATTATTTCTACGATAAAGAAGAGAGCTAGAAATTTCAAAACTGATCGTTTTCATCCTGCCGCCAAACGACTCAGGATTACCTGTGATTTCTTGAATTGGGATAAAAGAGATTCCGGCTTCCTTTAAGGTTTTACCTGTTCCCCCAGTAGATATAATTTCATAACCTTCGTTTTGAATAAATTTGGCAAGTTCAATAACACCAGTTTTGTCTGAAACACTAATTAACGCTCTTCTCATTTCTTAACCCCTTTGAGTATTCAATTGCATTTTTAAAAAGAATTTGATTTTGAATCGCCATATGGTGTGAGCCCATAAATAATTCAGGATCAATAGCTGCTTCTGGATGAGGCATTAACCCTAAAATATTGCCTTCTTCATTGGTGATTCCTGCGACTTTTTGAAATGAACCGTTGATGTCTTCATCGTATGAAAAAGCTATTTTAAAATCAGTAATATTCTTAGTCGCTTTTAATCGGCCTTCTTTGTGACGAACAGGCATATGCAGGTTATCGATTTCTTTGAGCCAAAAAGACTTGTTTTCTTTGTCTACTCTTAGTTTAGTCCATTTATTAATAAATTTGTTATGTTGGTTTTGGGCAAGCGTGATTGTTCTTTGCTTCTTTTCAAAAACACCTAACTGCACCAAAATTTGAAAGCCGTTGCAAATTCCTAATATTGGCTTTTTTTGCGATATAAACTTTTTTAGATTCTCTTTTTGATGAAGGTTAATTTTTTGGGCCAATAGCTTTCCAGATCTAATTTCATCACCATAACTAAAGCCGCCAGGGAATGTAATTATATCCCAGAGATCAAACGATTTAAGTCTAAGGAATTCTTCTATCGTTATGAAGTCAACCTCTGATCCTGCTTTTTGAAACGCTCTCGCTGTTTCTTTGTGTGAATTTATACCTTCTCCTGTTAAAACTAAAGTTCTAATCATTTTGACTCCATATTTTATACATATGATTTTTATTCAATTGGTATTCATTGATGATAATTTCCTCGTTTGAAGTGACTAGACCCAGCTTTCGATAGGGAAGTTTAAACTCTGTTCGGAAGCGCTCAAAGTTTTCAGGTTTGATAGTGGCCGTATAGCCTGCTGGTAGTTCGTTAAAACAAAAGGCATGCAAATCTTCATTAGAATCTAAAAAGTCCCTAAGGCAGAAACTAAGATTATTAGCAAAACTACTTTCGACCAGTGAAGTAAAAATTCCGCCCTCTGATACATCATGAATGGACTCGATTAATTCATGTTCAAGCAAATGATAAACTGCCTGATGAATTTCCCAGTTCTTTTCAGAATCAAATCTTGGTAAATCATAAGAAGTTTCGAATGCGTGAGATTTATATTTCTTCTTAAAATCCATTGGCCCAATATAGACAATGATATCTCCACTGTTTTGAAAGGCACTAGAGCGTAATTTATTGACATTGTTAACTTTTCCAATTCCCGTAATGAGAAGCGTCGGGGGCACACTTATTTTTATTTTTTCACTATCACCTCTAAATCCAATAAAGTCATTTTTCATAGAGTCTTTGCCGCTGATAAAGGGAGTCTGGTAAGCAAGAGCAGTGTCTGCTAGTGCTTTTGTCGATCGAACTAGTTGAGCCAGCTTATGTGCACCATCAGGATTATTTTCTGATTCAATAGGGTCTGGCCAACAATAATTATCACATAGGGCAATATAATCAGGATCAGTTCCTGCAACAATCAAATTTCTTATCGCCTCGTCGATCACCATTTGAGTCATGAAATAGGTGTCCACATGAGAAAGGTGAGGAAGAAGAGCACATGCAAGACTTACACCCAAATCCTTATGCTCCCCAAAAGGAGCTCCCCATATAACTCCACAGTCATTTGGGGAAATTTTTTCTTTGGTCGTGAATGGTTTATGAATAGTAGCGGCTTTAACTTCATGATCAAACTGTTCAACTAAATGGTATTTACTGGCAATGTTTTCGTTGGAAAGAACTTTTTCAACAAGACTTTCGAAGCTTTCTTTTTTGGGATTAGCTGATTTTTTGTACCAAGTGCATTCAATATTTTCTCCTAGATAGTGAGCTTTAAGTTTCATTGGGGGAAGGGAGTTATGCATAAAATCTAAACTGAGTGAGGCAATGAGTTTTGAATTTAGTTTAATATCAAAACTACCTTCATCATGAAAATGACCTATTACTGCGGGGTTTACAGCTCGTTTGTTGGCCAAGCATAAAAATTCTTTAAGCTTTTCAGGAGCAACCGCGAAACTCATTCTTTCCTGACTCTCGCTTATGATAATTTCAAAAGGAGAAAGGCCAGGATACTTCAGTGGAATGGCCTCTAGGTTGATGACCGCGCCATTTGTTTTTTGAGCCATCTCTCCGATTGAGCTAGAAAGTCCTCCTGCTCCATTATCAGTAATTCCCCGATACAGTCCAGCGTCCCTAGCCTCAAGGAGAAAATCAGTTAGTCTTCTCTGGGTAAGAGGATCTCCAATTTGAACCGCTGTTGCTGGAGAGTTATCATCCAATTCCATTGAGCTAAATGTAGCACCATGAATACCATCAGCTCCCACACTACCACCACAAATTACGATGATGTCTCCAGGTATATGCCTCTTTAGGTAGCTATCATGACCGTTTATTTTTTGAGGGATAATACCAACAGTTCCACAATATACTAAGGGTTTCCCTGCAAAATTATCATGAAAGCTCATCGCGCCATTGATCGTTGGGATACCACTCTTATTGCCACCATCTTCAATTCCTTTATGGACTCCATTGAGAATCGTTTGTGGAGATTTGAGTTTTTTAGGTAGTTGATCCACAATATCCGAAGGATATTTTTGAGAACCAAAACAGAGCGCATTCATATTAGCTATCGGTTCCGCACCTATACCACATCCTAATATATCTCTGTTCACTCCAAGGATTCCTGTAAGTGCTCCTCCATAAGGATCAAGGGCAGACGGAGAATTATGAGTCTCTACTTTGAGGCAATAGTCGTTATTTTGTCCAAACCGCACAATACCTGCGTTGTCTTCGAATACGGAGATGAGCCAATCTTTTTTAATAGTATTAGTAATGTCTCTGATATGTGTTTTAAAGACGCTAGTTACTGTGAAGTTCCCTAGTTTTTTACCTGTCATTTGTTCAGACTCGGTATAATTGATTTCAGCTCCAAAAATTTTATGCTTACAATGCTCTGACCAAGTTTGAGCGAGGATTTCCACTTCTATGTCTGAAATTTTCGAAGATAAACCTTTCTTGTTCCGATCATCTTTTACTTCTTGAGAGGTAAAATATTCTTTTAGGTGTTGTAGTTCACTTGTTGAAAATGCCCAGACATTTTTTAGCGAGAGTTCTTCTAATTCTTTAACCGTAAGAACATCAAAATCAAAGTAGTTTATTTCTCTTAGGGGGAGTTCAACTTTGGGGAATAGAGGGGAAGGGACATAATCACTTGCTTGGTGAAATTGAAAAAGGTTTGCCCTCTCAATTAAAGGATTGTGGAGTTGATCAATATCTACTTTCTCACCTTGATTAAATAGAAAAATTCGTCCAGTTGCTAGTTCGATTTTTTTATTAGGTATTAAATCAGACAAAACAGTTTTAAGTGCAATTGCTGCGTTATCAGTTACTCCTGGTCTAAAGCTAACTTCAAGTAATTGATGAAAATTTGGTCTAGCTTCTTCATATAATATCACTTGGTCGATGGGATCTCTTAGGACATCTTTAATGGTAGATATTTCGTTATCAGTTAAGTCCTCTCCTTCAATCCAGTAGCTTGCTCCGGTGTTGAGTTCTGTGTTTAAAACGTCAATCCTCATATATGCCCTTCCTTCGATATATTGCTTAATTGGCTCAGTACTTTTGTGTACAAGCGATGTTCTAATTTGAGTCCTTCTTTTTTGAAGTCCTCAAAATTCTCACTCAAAGATTCAAATTTTTCTTGTATAAGAATTTTTCCCGTATCCATACCTGAATCGACGTAATGAATAGTCACACCCGCTTGATTAGGTGTATACTTGTATGTCTTTTCATAGGCATTGAGCCCTGGGTGCAAAGGAAGAAGAGAAGGGTGGATATTGAGAATTTTACTTTGTTTCAATGTTGGACAATAAAAGCTCTTAATAAAGTCCTCTGATAAAAGCCTCATATAGCCGGCAAGTAAAACCCAATCTACTTCGAAATCATGCAGAGTTTCTAGAATTAAGGTCTCATGTTGATTCTTACTACTTTTACCCTTTGGATATATAAAGCATGGCTTGTTAAAATTATCTGCGATGTCTATAACTCCAGCATGAGGGTTATCTGTAATGATTAGTTCTATGGAAACATCACTGAGGGTGCTCTCTTTTTCTAGAAGAGCCTTTGCATTTGATCCTTGGCCGGAAGCTAAGAGGGCAGCTTTAATCATAGCCCAATATCCTGTCTGTATTGTTCACCTTGAAACTTAATTTCAAGTGCTTTTTGGTAGAGTTTTAATCTGGCCTGACCTTGGTTTTCATCTAAACAAGTAATTCCTAAGATCCTACCACCTGAAGATAAAAGTTGATTGTCTTCCTTTTTTACACCGGCAAAAAAGAGTTGGGCCTTACTATTGCTGATAAAATTATTTTCAATCTTAGTGGGAGTGGCATCTGAGAAAGGATAGCCTTTCGAAGCTTTTACAAGATGAACACTACTGTACTTTGACTTCTTTATTTTTACTTTCTTTAAAGTGTTGTTAATTGTTGCAAGACATACCTCATGTATACTTTCTTTTAAGGTGGGGAGAATCGTTTGTGTCTCTGGATCACCAAACCTCACATTATACTCCAAAACTTTAAAGCCTGATTTGGTTTTCATTAACCCAATAAATAGGACTCCTGAGAATTCTCTTTTTTCTTTGACCATACCTTTGAGTGTGGGAGCAATAATTTTGTCTTCAATTTTCTTGATGTCTTTTTTGGATAGCCAGCGAGCGGGAGAATAGCATCCCATACCTCCTGTATTAGGCCCCTTGTTGCCATCAAGAAGTCGCTTATAATCACATGCAGTTCCTAATGTAATGAAGTTTTCCTTATGACAAAGGACAAAATAAGATACCTCAGGCCCTTCAAGTAATTCTTCTATAATGATTTTGTCATCCTGAATTTGAGTGATTGCATCCAGAGCGGTGGACTTGTCTTCGCAAATAAAAACACCTTTCCCGGCGGCGAGTCCAGATTTTTTGATGACAAATTTTTCAATATTAGAGTCTTGAATATATTTGTATGCATTTTCTTGATCTTCAAAAACTTTAAACTCGGCAGTAGGGATTTTGTACTTACGCATAAATGTTTTTGAATAGGCTTTCGAACTTTCTAATAAACTTGCTTTTTGGGTAGGTGCTAAACAGGGAATATTATGAGAATGAAATTTGTCTGCCCATCCTGCTGTTATTAAGTCTTCTGGTCCAATAACGACATAGCTGACCTCCGATTTTTTACAAAACTCGATCCAGTTTTGAGACTGGATTTCTAGAGGGTAGATTTTATGTTCGCGCATTCCTGGATTACCTGGAATGACTGTTACTTGTTTCACTTTCGGAGATGCAGCAAGTGATCGCGCTAGGGCATGTTCTCTTGCTCCTTTGCCCAAAACAACAATATGTTGATTATAGTCTTTAATCAATTTTTCAGTTTTTTTAGGTAGGCTAAAACTGTCGGTTTCAAATATTAAACTCAGTTGTTTATAAATCTCTTTTGCTGCTGAGATTTTTTTATGGGAGAGCTTCTTTGGTGTCTTTCTTTCACCTCTTGTCCAAGACTTATACCATTTAGTGTCTTTGTATAGCTGGCGGAGAAATTCTTTTGATAAAGGTAGGTTCTTAAAGGTGAGCCTCAACTCATCAGGACCAATTGAGTCAATTAAAACGATTTCTCTTTCGCTCTTTTGATTTTTCTTACCAAATGCAAATTCAAATTTACCATCCCATAGCTCAAGACCTTTACTATTAAATGTTTTCCAAAGTAAAGAGGCGTAAATCTTAACTAATGATATCAGCTGATTAATTTCTTTTGAGCTTAGACCAGCAATGATGATGGCCTCTTCTAAACTTAGCTTCCTGTCCTTAGGCTCAAGCTTAGTACTAAATTCAACCAGTATTTCTTCAAAATAGGTATTTGGTAGTAGATTTGAATCATGATCCAGTAGACTCGAGCCAAGCGGAGCTCCGAATCGAAAAATACATTCAAGGGGAATCGTGGTGTTTTCAGGTTTTGTTTCAAAAAAACTATAGTCGAAACTTCCGTCTATTCGCTCAGCTTGAGCCACTTTAAAAGCTTGGACTTCTATCTCCCTCTTTGAAACTGGGGCAACAAAATGAGTTTTTGCACCATTAAAAACTAGTTCAGATAATAGATTTGTATCTAGAGTTTCACGACAAAAGGGTGGTGTTTTTAAATCTTTAAAGCTTTCTGGATTTTCTAGGATTTGAAACCAGTTGGAAGCAATCTTCGCTAAGTATTTGCCTTTGTTAGGGATTGAATTAGGCATTTTTCCATAGTCGTATATTGAATAATCATCAGTGAATTTAAAAATTAAATTCTCTTTTTTCTTTCTAATCTCTTTAGTTGATCCGCGATAAACTATCATGATCTTTTATCCTTGTTTCAATAAATTGTTCACTTTCGACTTTCACAGGGTACTGGCCATCAATACAGGCCATGCAGGTACCTTGTGAATTAAATGCTTTTTTTAAATTGTCTTCGCTTAAAAAAATAACTTCTTTTGCGCCAGTGATCTTGGCAATTTGTTCAGGATCGTGCATCGAAGAGATCAAATCTTTTTCGTCAGGAAAATCAATCCCATAAAAACAGGGGTGTCTAAGCTCAGGGCATGTGCTCGCAATCGAAACTGATTTTGCACCTTTATCTTTTAATAGTTTAATGATGTGTTTGGCGGTCGTACCTCTCACAATACTATCATCGACTAACAGTATATCCTTATCCTTCACTAACTCACGTACAACATTTAGCTTTAAGCGAACAGCCTTCTCTCTATCTTTTTGATTGTTAAGGATAAAGGTTCTTTGAGCGTATCTATTCTTAATCAGTACTTCTCTGTAAGGAATTTGTAGGTTCTCGGATATCGTTATAGCGGCAGGTCGAGCTGTATCTGGAACAGGTACAACCAAATCAAAACGTGAAGAAATTTGTTTTGCTAATAATTCACCAAGTTTTAACCTTAGTGCATAAACATTTTTATTCCATAAAGTGCTATCAGCGTTGGCGAAGTATATCCACTCGAACATGCATGGTTTAGCTGGGGCCTGATGCAGTTTTTTACGGTGGAGCTTATTATCCTTATCTATATAAATAACTTCACCTGCTGCAAGCTCTTCTATATGAGTATATTCTAAGTATTCGAGTGTTTTTGACTCAGAGGCAAATGCATAGGCATTGCCTTTTTTACCGAAACAAAGAGGGCGGATTCCATGAATATCCTTAAAGGCGACTAAGCCTTCATTAGCTATAAGTGAAACTGCAGAGTAGCCGCCTTCTACAGTTTCAAAAACATGTTGAGCCGCCTGAAAAATTTTTTCACTATCGAGGTTTTCAATACTCTTACTAAGGAGACCTTCCGCAAAAATGTTCATGATGAGTTCAAGATCATTTTGGCTGAGTAATAGACGTTTATATCTATCGTGAAGTTGCGCTTTTAGTTTTAATGAATTCGATACCTGGCCATTATGCGCCATTGCTATCCCGTAAGGATAGTTCATACACATGGGTTGAATCTCCTGGTTTCTTTTAGAGCCGATTGTAGAATATCGATTATGTGCTATCGCAGAACTACCCGTAAGCTCATGGAGCCTCGCCTCATCGATGGCCTCTTTTACATGACCCATATTTTTATCGGTATGAAAGGTGTTGTTTTTTGAGTCAAAGGAAATTATGCCTGCTGAGTCCTGACCTCTATGCTGAAGCATCATTAGACCTAAGTAGCATTCCATTGCAGCGTAGGGGGTTCCGGTTATGCCAATAATTCCACACATAAGAGACCCTAAATTGATTTATCAAAAGCATAATTATTAAGGGACCAAACTGTAAAGTTAAATATTAGCTAAACTTATTATTTTTTTAAGTTTTCCTAATAAAAAATTGACCTCTAATTTTATGCTGTCTATATTTAAGATATGAAAAAACGCCTAGGACTTTTGGGGGGAGGCCAGTTAGCTAACTTAATCGCTTCGTCCGCAGTTAAACGGGATTTCGAAATATCCGCTTATTGTGATTCAATCGATGATCCTATAGTCAGTTTGTGTCAGGATATTTTTGTCGGTGAACGTGATGATAAAGTAAAATTAAAAAACTTTTTCAAAAGTGTTGATCTGGTTTGTTTGGAGAGTGAGTTTTTTGATGTGGACCTTCTTGTTAAGCTGCAAAAAGAAACCGGAACAAAAGTTTATCCAGAGTTAGCTGACTATAAAAAACTATATACGAAAAAAAATCAAAAAACTTTGATGGATGCGCTTGGTATTGATTACGCGAAAACTTTCGATCCTTCCGTTGAAGAAGACTTGCAATATCCTTTGGTCTTGAAAATGTCCCATGGTGGCTATGATGGTTACGGCAATAAGATTGTGCATTCCAAGGAAGAGTTAGATGGCCTTAGGCAGGATCCACGTTTTTCTAATTCTTTTTTGGAGGAAAAACTCGATCTAAGAAATGAGTATGCCTGTTTATTAGTAAAAGGCCTTCGAGATGATTTTATTTTTGATCCTTGTTTAACAGTGCAACAAGATCAAAAATGTTTATTTGTTGAAGATGGAGAAAGAGTCTCTTCTCTAGTGAAGATGGAGATTAAAGAGAGAGTGCAAAAAATTAGTGTAGCACTATCCGGTCCTGGGGTTTATGCATTTGAGTTTTTCGAAACTATGGATGGCCGTATACTTTTTAACGAAGCAGCTCCTAGAGTTCATAATTCATTTCATTTCAGCATTGAAGGGTATTCACACTCCCAGTTTGATATGTTCATAAACGCGATCGTTGATAGCGAGCTTTATATACCAAAACGACGCTATTTAAATTTAACGATGTTGAATATTATAGGTAGGGACAATGGAGCTTATCAGCTAAGCTTTCCTTATAAAGAGGAATTATGTCCTTATAAAATCCATATGTATGGCAAAAAAGAAAGTCGTCCTGGTCGAAAACTAGGTCATATAACTTTCTTTGATAATCAAAATACTACCTCGGAGTCAGCTCATTGGGTGGAGAAGGAATATCGTTTATGAAAGTGATGATCGTCATGGGGAGTTCAAGTGATTGGGAAGTGATGAAAGGTGCTCAAGAAGTTTTACAGCAGTTTGAGGTCAGCTTTGAGAAAAACGTTGTTTCAGCACATCGTATGGCAGACGAATTACAGGCCTTCACTCAGTATTGTGAAAAAAATGAGTTTGACAGTATTATCGCTGGTGCCGGCGGAGCTGCTCATCTGCCGGGAATGTTAGCAGCCTTTAGTTATTTGCCAGTTATAGGAGTGCCAGTTAAATCCTCATCGTTATCTGGAGTCGATAGTTTGTATTCAATTGTCCAAATGCCAAAAGGCGTTCCGGTTGCAACTGTAGGAATTAATAATAGTGAAAATGCAGCCCTCTTAGCTCTAAGGATGATGAGTTCTAGAGATGAATCTATTCAAAGTAAACTGATTGATTTTGCAAAAAAAGAAAAAGAACGCGCCCAAGAGATGAGCGCGCAATTATTATAATTATTGAGATAACTCTACTAGCTTATTGACGACATTAACCAGTGGTTGTGGTCTTGGCATTTCGTATTCACAGCTTACTTTTTTGATTTCACCTGTTTTCTTGTTATACATATCGCATTTTTGACCAGTACCGTAGCTGAATTTCAAGTTGTAATGAAATTCGTGAGCTTCTTTCGCCGCTTTCTTCCAGCTTGCCGGTGGAGCTTTCGTAGTATCAACCCAAGGTTCAAGGTCTTGATCTTTGAAAAAATCTTTATAGCTATTACTTACTGTCCAGAAAAAGTCAGGTTGATTATTGCTGCCTTTGTTTCTTGAATGTCTACCACCAACTTGACCCGTTTTAACTGCTCGCCACTGACCGCCTACGATGATTCCATTTCCATCAAGTTCAAGGTCGTAGTAAACTGTTGTGTCATCAGTGTCATCATTTCTTTCACTATTATTGAAGTACCTCGTTGGCTTTGACCAGGCAATTGTAGTGTATTCTAGTTTAACCCCAACGATATACCTTGCATCTTTATGTCTAAATTGTCTGAACTGATCGTCTTCATCAATTCTAACTACGTTGTCACTTATACTACGTTTTGATCGACCGCTGTTTGGATTGAAGAAGTCCATTTCATACTTGAAGATCGGAAGGTTATCTACTTCTTCAGTTACCTTTCTTTCCACAACAAAGCTTCGTCCCTGCTTACCAATAATATTTACTAGGGCAAGGTGAAATTTCGCAGGGTGGACTCCGTTACATCTTGATTCATACTTACCTGTAAATGGATCAGGGCTTGAATCATATTTTCTTCCCCATATATCTGTTTTTGCATTTTCTAGGTTACATCTGAGACCTTCGATAAGTACGCCTCCTCCTATATTTTCTCCTTCATCATTTTCTTGATAGAGATCTTGGATAAGAGAGTTTGCCCACATCAAGCTAATTAAAGCTTTGATGTCACTAGGGTAGAAGCGAAGTTTTCTTCCATCATCAAGTTCGAAGTCTAATGTTTTTCTTGGTCTTAAGTATCTAGTGGCAGCTGTCGCCCAACCATGACAAATACCTTCCCACCAAGCGATAAGATTATTTTTTCTCTTAATCACAAAATTGTCAGCTTCGCTCATGGCCTTTTCAATCGCTTCTGGCATGGCCGCTTCGATATTTGAATATTGTCTTGAGCGTACAAGGTCTAAAGCATTTTCTACAGCGAGAGAACCTCTTAATTGGTATGCGTTTGTGAATGCATCCTCAATATCATCAAACCAGCCTTTTGCCACCATATCTTTCGCCATCTTTAAGGCATCTTCTCCTACTGTAAAGATGTCGGTGATGAAAGCATTCTCTTTATAATTACCCCATTTCTGAGTGAAATCCCATAGCCTATGAGTTAAATCAAAACCTAAGTCTCCAAGTAGGAGGTCATATTTTTCAGAAGGCGCTAAAGTCATTAGCTGACCTTCATTTAGTTTATCTGTATTTTGCAAAACACCAGCTGCGCGTCCTCGGTATTTATTATAATTTCTCGTCCAAGAAATTGTCCCTAGCTCAACGTAATATCCCCATCTTGTGCTCTCATAAGGGTCGGCAATAAGGCCTTTATTGAGTGGCCAGTAAGTTCCCCCCCAAGGTTGTACGTCGGATTTGGCTTCGGCAAGCCCACTATTTAAAATATCGTAGAAATTTAAAAGGGGAGAGTTATCTTCTGTAAATCGTTTTATTCCTTCATGGATAGCGTCTTTATCAGCAGGAACGAACGGGTAGATTGCTGGATATGAAATTGACCTATCGGCATAGGAAGCTTGTACTCCTATAAGTCCAATAAGCGAAAGTTTTGCAACTGTTTTGATCATATTAGAACTCCTGTTTGACAGAGCTTCTACCAGAAAAAAGGATGGGCATGGTGAAATTGTGCGTTGAGTTGTAAGATTTACAAAAAAAAGGCCCTCGAAAATCGAAGGCCTCTTAACTTTATCTAAATTTTAATTTCTTATTGAGATAATTCTAGAAGTTTGTTTACTACGTTTACTAGTGGTTGAGGTTTGTTGATCTTGTACTCACAAGCTACTTTTACAACTTCACCAGTTTCTTCATTTTTAATTTCACATCTTTCACTCCAACCAAAGTCATGAGTTTGTTGGTATACGAAAGAGTGTGCTCCTTCAGCTGCTAACTTCCAATCTGCAGGTGGGGTAGTTGAAAGATCCGTCCACTCAGGAAGTTGCTTTTGTTGACCGTCTTTCCAGATAGTCGTCGTTTCACCGAAGTAATTTCTCCAGTCTTTAGTAACAACCCAAAAGAAATCTGGTTGATTATGGTTTGATCCCTTACCAACTTCTTTTGTTCTCCACTGACCACCAATGATATTTCCATTAGCATCTAGTTCTAAGTCATAAAGCATAGTTTTAGTTGCTTCTTTATCATCTTCTTCGCTATCAGTGTTCTTTCTTTTTGGTCTTTCCCAGTCAAGGTAAGTCATTGCTGTTTTAACACCAACGATAAACTTAGTTTCAGGATTTCTAAATTCAGAGAACTGATCTTTAGATTTTTCATAACGTACTTTTACGTCGCCAATATTGTTTGAGTAAGAACCTGTGTATGGATTAAAGAAGTCCATATCATATTTCCACATTGGATGGTTATCAACCGCTGCTTCAATTTTTCTTTCTACAATAAAACTTCTACCTTGATTTCCAATTACGTTAACCAGTCCTAAGTGCCAGATTGCTGGGTGAACACCAACACATCTTGGTTCAAGTTTTTTAGAGAAGAAGTCAGGTCTATGGTCATATAGACGACCCCATTGATCTTTTGCAGGGTCAGTATCGTTACATCTCATTCCTTGCATGATGATTCCACCACCAACATTAACTCCGTCATCATTTAAGAATTTACCATCTTGAATGGTAGAGTTTGCCCAAAGAAGAGAAACAAGTCCTTTAATATCTTCCGGATAGAATTTTAAGTCTCTTCCATCTTTTAATCTAAATGAAACTGCTTTTCTTGGACGAGGCATATTACCTGCAGCCGTAGACCAACCATGGCAAATACCTTCCCAGGTTGCCATAAAATCATTCTTTCTTTTGATAACAAAGTTCTCTTTTTCTGAATGTGCCTTTTGAAGTGCTTGTGGAAGGGCATCTAAAACTGAACCAGCTTGTCCAGCAGCTACCATCTTCTTTGCATAATGCTCAGCTAGACCACCTCTTTGCTCAATAGCTTGCTCGAGAGCTTCTTCTTTCGTATATGGAGTTCCATCTGGATTCTTCCAATTATTATCAAGCATCATTTTTTGAACGGCTTTTGTGTTTCCACCAACCTTATCAAGAGAGTGAAGGTATCCATATTCCTTCATCGACCCCCAAGCTTGCATATATTTCCAAAGTCTGTTGGTTAGATCGAATTTATCATCACCAAGAAGAAGGTCATACTTTTCTGACGGTGCAAGTTCCGCTAATTCATCAGAATCTAGTTCTTTGATTTTATCGTGAAAATTTTCTTTTCTTCTTCTGTATTTATTTCTGTTCGTTTCCCATGAGAAAACTTCAAATGGATTGTAGTAGAAGATTGAATCATCATATGCATCTGCGATTAAACCACGGTTTAAAGGCCAGAAAGTACTAGTCCAAGGTTTTTCTTTTGTCTTCGCTTTATGAAGACCCATTGAGTGAATTTTATCGAAGTTTTTGAGGAAATTGCTATCTTCACTTAATTTCTCTACCTCACTATTAATATAGCTGGTCTCATAAGGCACAAAAGGATAAATATTTGTGTATTTTTCAGCTTTTGCGTCGGTAGCGGTAAAGCTCATGACGGTTGCAGCTAACGCAGGTAGGGCAAGCAAATTGCTTTTTAATCTCATAAAACGACTCCTGTTTAAAACTATTGTTAAAAATGATAACGCTGCGCGCCATAACTTTCAAAGTTTAGTATCTAATGATGTAAAAATTACAAAGTTAATCTTACATCTGGCTTGTAAGTAGTTGAAATTTAGTGAAAATTCACTGGTTTCAAACCGCACCTAACTAGGCAATCTTATTGTACTTCTAATAGGATAAGGGAAACCATAGGGAGGGAGCAATGAAATTATTTGCCACACTATTATTAGTGCTAAGTTTTTCTGCGAGTGCAGATACAACCGACATCAGAACCTTTTTATACTCAGGGGATACTGATTCTGTAAGCTTAAATTTATCAACTGAAAAAACTAGAACTGAGTACAGAAACGTAAGAGTTCCGGCGACTTGTTACAGAACTGAGACGAGAAGGGTTTGTAGTCCAGTTAGGCAATGTGACAGGCGTGGAAACTGTAGAACTGTAAATAGATGCCGTCCGGTAACTCAAAGAGTTCCTTACAGATGTATGAGAACTGTCAGACAGTCATACCAAGTTCATGATTATTACGTAGAAACTCAAGCAGAGTTTGAGTTCGCACTTCCAGCGGAATTGGATCCAATTAGAGAAGAAATTTCTTTAAGAATGAACGGAGAAGCCGCGAGTCTTAACGTAAATAGCTCGAGAAATTACTTCTTAGTGCTTGATAGACAGAATAGAACTGAGAACAGAAGAGCAGGTGTTAAATATGTTAATTTAACTTATAAAGTAAGACTTGTTTCTGCTGAAGCTGCGAAGAGAGTTCTCTCAAATGGAATTCAGAACGTGAAGTTAAGATCAGGAATCTTAACTTTTACTCTTGGTGAAGGCTTTAATTTAAATGAATTCACTCAGCAAATCAGAATCTTCCAAAACAGGAGACTTGGTACAGATCCTCTTCTTTTAGATAAATACCTATCTAATAATGAAGCAGATATCCAAACCATCAATAATGGAACAGAAATTACAATTGATTTAAATTCACTTGGTATCAATCTACCGTCTAAAATGAGAGTTATTTTAGATACTGCTTATAATATTGACGCAAATAAGGTCCTAAATAGAGATGAAATCAAAATAGATGCATCTGCAAATTGGATTTTTAGATAATTATTGATTTGAAATATATCTAAATTGGCCCCTTAATTGGGGCCTTTTTTTTGACCTTGACACTCAGAAATGAGACACCATCTTATAAGAAACAAAAGGATTATAGATGTTAGGCCCATTATTTTTACTCTTCACTCTCGTTCCAGCTTTGGAGCTTTATTTATTGTTTCAAGTTGGTGGAGTTATTGGTGGCTTTAACACAATAATGCTCATTATAATTACGGGAATTGTAGGTGCTTCGCTGGCCAAAAGTCAGGGCTTCAGTATCTTGACGAAAATTCAAGAACAGACCAATAGAGGAGAGCTTCCTGCAGATCAAATTATTCAGGGACTTATGGTTTTTGCTGGAGGTTTGTTATTACTAACTCCAGGTTTTATGACTGATATTTTTGGTTTCTTACTTGTTATGCCTGGTTCAAGGCATCTTTTGGTGGGAATGGTGAGAAATGCAGTCATGCGCGGAATGAAAAATGGAAATTTTCAGTTCAGAACTTTTAGTGCAGGAAGTGGAGGTTTTAGTTATTCGACTTATTCTAGCGGTAGTCACGATTCCTCTCAATCAACTATGGATCCGAGACCTGCAAAACCAATTCAGCCAGGAGTATTTGAAGCAGAATATACTGAAAAGAAATCTGAGGACTAATGAAAAAGACATTTGAGAATGCTCCATTAGTCTTTGACCATGATTATCATATACGAGTTCCGGAGAAGCCTAAACGTATTTATGTGCTTTTGCATGGCTATCTTTTAGATGGTGAGTTTATGTTTAAGAAGCTCTCGTCTATAATTCCTGAAGATGGAATCATTGTAGCACCTAACGCTCCTTTTCCTGTACCTGTTAAAAAGAAAGAGTATTTCTCACCTGGATATGCTTGGTATTTTTTCGATCCTAGTAAAAAAACTTATTATATAAACTATGATCCTGCGGCGTATTTTATGCGTAATTTTCTTTCAAGGATTTGGCCTTTTGATCTACCTATAACAATTATTGGCTATTCTCAAGGTGGTTATATCGCTCCCAAAATTGCAGAAGTAGTGCCTAATGTAGATACAGTTATTGCTATGGCCTCAACTTTTAGAAATAATCGCTTTGAATACCGGCAAGATGTGACTCTTCACCAAATTCATTCACCCCATGATCTAGTTGTGGATTACGATGAAGCCAAACAGGAATTTGATCAGCTTACATTAAGAGGTAACTCTGGAAAGTTTATTACTCTGAATGAAGCAGGTCATAAGCTTGATCAAGAGTATAAAGAAGCTCTCCAAAGATTGATTGTTTAAAATTGCTCTCGCCATTGAATAACTGTCTCAATTTGCTGGTCGTTTAGTAAACTAGCATCTCTTGCATAGTCGAGAAGATCATTTAGAGTGCATAAACAGTAGAGATCAATATTCTGAGCTTTAAATTTCTCTTTAGCTTCTTTAAAATCGTAGGTAAAAATACTTAGGACAGCTTCTACATTTAGTCCTTCATTAATAGCATGGTTATAGGCATTGATTGAACTTTTTCCTGTAGAGATAAGGTCTTCAATGATGAGAATATTTTGTTTGTGAGTTACTTTGCCTTCAATAGCTGAGTTTGTTCCATGATCTTTAGGCTTGGACCTAATATATAGCATAGGTAGTTCCAATTCATGTGCGATCCAAGCGGCCCAAGGAATACCAGCAGTAGCAGTTCCCGCTACTGCTTCAATTTGAGGATAATTATTTTGAATATAATGGGAAAATTTTTGAATAATTTCTTCTCTGTAAGTTGGGTAGGAGATAAGTTGCCTATTATCACAGTAGATCGGAGACTTTACTCCCGAAGTCCAAGTGTAGTACTTTTCTGGGTCTGGTTGGATATATACTGAGCGAGATTCTAAAAGAGCATGGGCAACTTTATTAATATTATTCATTTAATTCTCCTTTAAGTTTCTCGATAATTTCTTTGGGATTAGCTGCTTGAGTAATTTCTCTCCCCATAACGAGGTAGTCAGCTCCACAGCTCAGCGCTTCGGATGGTGTCATAACTCTTTTCTGGTCATGAGTATTTTGCGGATTCATTCGAATTCCTGGAGTCACACAAATAAATCTGGGGCCCAACTCTTGTTTTACTGTTGTTACTTCATGGGCAGAACAGACTATACCATCCAGGCCCGCTTTTTGCGTGAGGTTAGCTAGGTGAAGCACATTTTCTGCGAGCGGAGTCGAAATTTGAAGCTCTGATTTGAGGACTTCTTGAGTTGTACTAGTCAATTGAGTGACTGCAATCATATTTCCTTCTGGGTGAATATCTTTGTAAGCCTTAGCTGCTTCACTCATCATTTTTAGTCCACCACTTGCGTGAATATTAACCATATCCACTTGATGCCGGGCCAGAACAGAAACAGACTTTGCTACTGTTACGGGAATATCATGAAGCTTTAAATCCAAGAATATTTTAAGGCCCTGTTCTTTTACATGAGATAATAACCTAGGACCCTCACTGTAAAAAAGCTCCATTCCAATTTTTACATACTCAATATCATCTCGAATTTGTTCGAGTATGGCATAAGCCTTGTCCGCAGAAGAAAAATCAAGCGCGACGATGATTGGTTTCAGTCGGCTCATAAGGCAATCGTTCCCAAAGAGTTGATTTCAATCGCTCTTAAAAGTGCCCAAGTCGTATCCAGACTGGTCATACAGACCACTCCATTTTCGACAGCGGCTCTTCTTATTTTAAATCCGTCACTCTCAACATTTTTACCTTTAGAAATAGTATTGATGATAATTTGAACATTTCCATCTTTTATTTCATCTAAAAGATCGCGATCTGACCTACCAATCTTTTCAACCTCGGTTACTGGGATATTATGTTGCTCAAGAAGTTTGGCGGTGCCTTTGGTGGCCATAAAATTAAACCCACAGTCATGAAACCTTTTAATCATCTCAAGGGTTTCATCTTTATGCTTATCCGCGATCGTTGCGAGAATCGTTCCGTAGTGAGGGAAGTCAATTCCTGCAGCCTTGAAGGCTTTGTTTAGTGCTTTTTGCATTGATGTATCACGTCCCATAGCTTCGCCAGTGGACTTCATCTCCGGTCCAAGAGCAGAATCGACATTTCTAAGTTTAGAAAAGCTAAATACTGGAGCTTTAATTGAAATCAACTTGCCTTCGGGATGAATTCCTGTTGGGTAGCCTTGTGATTTTAAACTTTCACCTAGAATTGCTTTCGTCGCAATCTTTGCCATAGGTATATCTGTCACCTTACTCAGAAAAGGTACAGTTCTGGAAGATCTAGGATTTACTTCCAAGACATAGACTTTTTCTTTTTTGATTATAAATTGAATATTGATAAGGCCTTTGACCTTAAAATCTTTGGCGATCTTTATTGTCGTTTTAACTAAATCTTCTTTGATTTTTTCTGAGATAGTTTGGGGTGGGTAGACGGCAAATGAGTCACCTGAGTGTATACCACTTCTTTCAATATGCTCCATAATTCCTGGGATGAAGACGTCTTCACCATCACAGATCGCATCAACTTCTACTTCAAGTCCAATCATATAACGGTCCATTAAAACCGGCTGACCAGGCCAAACTTCCATTGCGAAATTTATATACTCTGTTAGTTCTGATTGTTCATATACAATTTGCATGGCCTGTCCACCTATGACGTAGGAAGGTCTAAGCATGAGAGGATAATCCAAGTCTTGAGCAACTTTTATGGCCTCGTCTAGTGAAGAGACCGTTGTCCCAATTGGTTGGGCAATATCGAGGTCTTTCAGAGCTTTTTCAAATAGATCTCTGTTTTCGGCTTTATCTGTGGATTCATAACCAGTGCCCAAGATATTAACTCCAGCTTTATCTAGGATATCAATCAGGTTGATAGCTGTTTGGCCTCCAAACTGACAGATGACCCCGGTAGGCTTTTCATAGTCCACAATATTCATCACATCTTCAAAAGTAACTGCTTCAAAGTAGAGGGCATCTGAAGTATTGAAGTCTGTGGAGACTGTTTCTGGGTTATTATTTATAACAATCGCTCTTTTACCTGACTCTTTAATTGCCTTGATGGCGTGGACTGTCGCGTAGTCAAACTCTACACCCTGTCCAATTCTAATCGGCCCTGAACCGAGAACTAATACAGTCTCTTGTTCTGGCTTTTCAAGTTCATTTTCATCTTCAAAAGTAGAGTAGTAATAAGGAGTGTGGGACTCAAATTCAGCAGCACAGGTATCAACCATTTTGTATTTTGCTGTGACACCCATTTCTATTCTTTTTTCTCTCCACTCAATCTCTGTGAGGTTGAATTTCTTTGCTAAAAATTCATCTGAGAAACCGTTAAGCTTTAATTTTTGAATAAATTTAGCATTGATATTTTCTGGAGAAATTTCTTTTTCTAATTTGATGATATTTTCAATTTTCTGCAAGAACCATAAATCAATTTTGGTCCTGTCATAGACTTCATGAATTGTAATGTCTCTTCTAATGAGCTCAGCGACTTCAAAAATTCTTTCATCACTTGGTACTTGGATTTTTGCGAGTAGCTCTTCTGTTGTGAAATTTTTATTGGGCTCTAATTCTAGGTGACATCGTTTAATTTCAAGTCCTCTTACACATTTTAATAAAGAGTCCTCGAAAGTTCTTCCTATTCCCATGACTTCACCTGTGGCCTTCATCTGGGTACCAAGAGTTCTGTCTGCGGAGTGGAATTTATCAAATGGCCAGCGTGGGATTTTAGTCACAACATAATCAAGAGTTGGTTCAAAGCAGGCGTAGGTGTTTTTTGTGATGGGATTCATAATCTCATCCATTGAATAACCAATGGCTATTTTAGTTGCAATCTGTGCAATCGGGTAACCCGTCGCTTTGGAAGCTAGTGCTGATGATCTTGAAACTCGTGGATTCACCTCAATCACATAATATTGAAAGCTATAAGGATCTAGGGCGAGCTGCACATTACATCCACCTTCAATTTTTAAGGCCCTGATTATTTTAAGGGATGCATCCCTTAGCATTTGGTGATCCTTATCGCTCAATGTTTGAGAAGGAGCTACAACAATACTATCACCAGTGTGAACACCAACTGGGTCAATATTCTCCATATTACAAACTACAATGCAGTTATCTTTTTTGTCGCGAATGATTTCGTATTCAACTTCTTTGAAGCCTGCAATACTTCTTTCAATAAGGCATTGAGTGATGGGCGAGTTATCAAGACCGCTTTTTACAATTCGATCAAACTCTTCGTCAGTATGAGCGATACCTCCACCTGTGCCTCCAAGTGTGAAAGCAGGACGGATAATAAGTGGAAGTCCAACCTCATCTTTAAATGCTCGTGCCTGGTCTATCGCATTGACCGTTTTACTCTCGGGAACTGGTTCTCCCAGTTCTAGCATCAGCTCTTTAAATAGTTGCCTATCTTCAGCCTTTTCAATCGTATTTAAATTAACACCTAGAAGTCTAACTCCTTCTCTTGTCAGAAATCCTTCTCGCTCAATTTGAAGTGCAAGATTTAGTCCCGTCTGACCACCAAGAGTTGGAAGGATAGCGTCTGGTCTTTCTTTAACAATAATTTTTTTTACAAACTCTACCGTCAGGGGTTCAAGATAAACCTTATCCGCCATCTCTTTATCCGTCATAATAGTTGCTGGGTTTGAATTAATGAGGATTGTTTCAATTCCTTCTTCGCGCAATGCTCTTAATGCTTGAGAGCCTGAGTAATCAAATTCAGCTGCTTGACCAATTATTATAGGACCGGAGCCGATGACTAGAATCTTTTTTAATGAATTATCTTTGGGCATAATTATCCTCACTTAGGTTCGCAATAAACTGATCAAACAAAAATTTCGTATCATTTGGTCCGGGACTGGCTTCAGGGTGATATTGTACTGAAACACATGGTAGAGTTTTATGTCTTAGTCCCTCAACTGTTTTGTCATTTAAATTTAATTGAGTAATTTCTAAGTCTGTGCTTGATAGGGATTCTTTTTTTACACAATAACCGTGGTTCTGGGCCGTGATGTAGACTTTATCAGCTTCGAGGTCAATGACGGGATGATTTCCGCCTCTGTGACCAAACTTCATTTTCTCTGTATCTGCTCCGTTGGCCAGAGCAAATATTTGATGCCCCATACAGATCGATAGCATAGGGTAGCTTTCTTGAATTTTTTGAATCGTTGGTAATACTTCCGATATACTTTTTGGATCCCCTGGGCCGTTAGATAGAACGACTCCTTTCGGGTTGAATTCCTGGATCTTTTCATAACTCGTATTGTAGGGAACAACTATAACGTCGCAGCCACGCTTTAGGAGAGATTCAAGTATATTTTTTTTGTATCCAAAATCCACTAATACAACCCGCTTTCCGCCTAGAGAAGGGAAGTGAGAAATTGATTTAATAGAAACTTTTTCAATTTGATTGGTAACATAAGGAGTTGCGAACAGATCTTTTTTTTCACTTTCATCAAGTTCTCTATCTGTGATGATGCATTTTAGAGTGCCTTGCTTTCTAATGATTTTAGTGAGCTTTCTCGTATCTATTTGGTGTAAACCAATAACTTTATGTGTTTTTAAATATTGTGATAGGTTCTGTCTGGATCTGAAGTTAGAAGGATGATCACAATACTCTCGCATGATAAACGCATTTAGATGAGGGGTAATACTTTCACTATCGTCTTGATTGACCCCATAATTACCAATCAGTGGATAGGTCATGACAATTGCTTGGTCACAGTAAGATGGGTCTGAGATAATTTCTTGATAGCCATACATTGAAGTATTAAAAACCAATTCAGATACTTTTGGGTTCTTTGGAATATGACCGAAGGATTCTCCCTTAAAGGTCTCACCATTTTCAAGATAAAGATTAAGCTTACTCATTTTAATAACCACTCCAATATTGCCATTCGGGTATAAACCCCATTTTCCATTTGTTTAAAAATTCTCGATTGAGGGTGCTCAATCAGTGATGAGCTTATTTCTACTTCTCTGTTGAAGGGACCAGGATGCATGATAATGGCATCTTTTTTGAGAATTTTAATTCGGGTATTATTTAGTCCATACTCTTCATTATATTTACTTGTGTCCAATTCAAAAAGGTGATGGCGTTCATGTTGCACTCTTAGGAACATGACTACATCAGAAACTTCTAAGGCCTTATCGAGCTCCATGATTTCGCAGCCAGTTGGAAGGTCAGCTTTTTCTGGCATTAATTCTGGAGGGCCACTTAGTATGATTCTATTATTCTTAAATTTATTTAAAGCATTTATATTTGATTTAGCGACTCTAGAGTTCGAGACATCTCCACAAATCGTAATCGTTAAATTGTCTAGAGTTTTGAATTCTTCTTGAATGGTAAATAGATCAAGTAGTGATTGACTTGGATGTTCAAATTTACCAGCTCCTGCATTAATGACTTGAAATTCATGCTTATCTCTAAGTGACTCTATATAATGATCATCAGAATGCCTTATAATACCTACATCAATTCCAAGAGATTCAAAGGTGCGAAGAGTATCATAGAGTGTTTCACCTTTAGCTAGGGATGAGCTTTCACTATCAAAGTTTAAAACTTCAGCTCCAAGTCTTTTCGCAGCTACTTCAAATGAGAATCTTGTACGTGTGGAATTCTCAAAGAAGAGGTTGGCAATAATATGGCCTTCTAGAATTTTGGGGTAGTAAGATTTTCGGGATTTTAATTGAGAAAAATATGAAGCTCTTTCCAGTATTGAAAGAATATCGTTAGTAGACAACAAATTAATACTGGTTAAATGCCTGATAGTAGTTCCCCTTGGTAGTCGAGTTTTTAAATTTATTTTGATTTTTGAAAAAAGAAATTATTGAGACGATAAAGCGTTCTGATGGATTGATGAGATATGTGCTATGCGTTGTGTTTCTCATTTGTCTCAATTCTGTAAGTGTCAATCCGTAATAGATTCCTTAAAATAGTAGAGATTGGCAAGTATAAATTTCAAGGACTGTGTATTGTTTAAACTTCATTCTAAATTTCAACCTACAGGTGATCAACCACAAGCTATTGCGAGTATTACGAAGTCTTTTGAAAAGGACGCAAAATATCAAACTCTTCTTGGAGTCACAGGTTCCGGTAAGACTTTTACGATGGCCAATATCATTCAAAACTTGCAAAAGAAAACTCTTATTCTAGCTCCTAATAAAACTTTGGCAGCACAATTATTTTCTGAATTTCGAGAATTTTTCCCAGAGAACGCCGTAGAATACTTTGTCTCTTATTACGATTACTATCAGCCGGAAGCTTATGTCGTTGGAACAGATACTTATATCGAAAAAGATAGCTCCATAAACGATGAAATCGATAAACTTAGGCACTCGGCCACCAGAAGTTTACTTGAAAGAGAGGATGTAATCGTTGTTGCATCGGTTTCCTGTATCTACGGTATCGGTTCGCCCGAAGAGTACTTGGGAAAAAAAATTACTCTTTTTGTTGGAGATACTATTGAAAGAGATGAGCTGCTAAGAACATTAGTTTCCATTCAGTACCAGAGAAATGATTATGATTTCTCTAGGGGAACTTTTCGGGTTAGAGGAGATACAGTAGAAGTCTTTCCTGCCTATGAAGATTCCAATGTCGTTCGAATCGAGTTTTTTGATGATGAAATAGACAGCATCCAAATTGTAGATCCGCTTAGAGGAAGAATTATTAACAAGCTAACTAAAGCTGTAATTTATCCTTCATCCCATTATGTAGTGGGTGAGGATCGCCTGAAATCTGCATTAAAAACAATTCAAATTGAATTGCGTGAAAGACTTCAAGTTTTACAACAAGAAAATAGATTAGTAGAGCATCAAAGACTGGAGCAAAGAACGCTACTCGATCTTGAGATGCTAGATGAAATGGGGTTTTGTTCTGGAATTGAGAACTATTCGAGGCATCTTACTGGAGCAAAACCTGGAGATCCACCTCCGACATTAATTGATTACTTTGGAAAAGACTTCTTACTAATTGCGGATGAATCTCACGTCACAATTCCTCAAGTGGGGGGGATGTATCGAGGTGATAGGGCCAGAAAAATGAATCTGGTGGAGTACGGATTCAGACTCCCAAGTGCTCTGGACAATAGACCTCTTAAATTTGATGAATTTGAATCGAAATATTCAAAAGTGCTCTTTGTTTCAGCTACTCCCGGTGATTATGAATTAGAAAAGACTGAGGGAGAGTTTGTTGAACAGATTATAAGACCGACGGGCCTACTTGATCCTATCATTGATGTTAAGGATGCTGGAACTCAAGTTGATGATCTGTTAATTGAATGTAAAAAGACTATCCAAAAAGGTGACCGAGTCTTAATTACGACCCTGACTAAAAAACTAGCTGAAGAGCTTACTTCTTATTACCGCTCAGCAGGTCTTAAAATTAAATACCTTCACTCTGATATTGATACGCTTGAGAGAATGGAAATTCTGAAAGAATTAAGAGAAGGTGAGTTTGATGTATTAGTGGGAATTAATCTTTTAAGAGAGGGACTTGATATTCCAGAAGTTTCTTTGGTTGCAATTTTAGATGCAGACAAAGAAGGTTTTTTAAGATCAGAGAGATCTCTAATTCAAACCATCGGTCGTGCTGCGAGAAATGCCAATGGCCGAGTGATCCTCTACAGTTATAAGATCACTCCAAGTATGGAAAAAGCTATCACTACAACTACAAATAGAAGAAAACGCCAAAATCAGTATAATATTGATAACGGACAAACTCCTGAAACTATTAGAAAAGAAATTTCAGGAGGAGTCATAGAAGTTCTTCGCGGGAAGAAGAATAAAAAATCCCGCGGCTCTAAAGTAAAAGAGCAGGTTGAGCTAAATATGAGTCTAGAGCAAGTTGATCAACGAATCAAAGAGCTTAAAGACAAGATGAAAGCAGCCAGTCAGGAACTTAACTTTGAGGAAGCAGCTAAATATAGGGATGAGATAAAAGAGCTGACTCAAGTACGTATGATATTATGATGAAATTTTTAACTTTTATATTTCTACTTATTTCTAATTTAGGCTTTGCCAAGTACAGCGAGTCTTTTGTCGTGAGGATAGGTGATCAGACAACTAGAGTCAGTTCTCCTGCAAAAGCTGTTGATGTAGTCAGTATCTCTTTACAGAACGAAACACTAGATAAAATTATTGGACAATTAAAAACTACAAATAAAGTGATCACTCGGGTAACTCTCAATCCAGAGAGTAAAGAAGTCATTCAAGTCGATATGCGCAAAGTGGATCGTCTGTACTTTGTTCCTTATGCTCCTCCGGGGGAAGCGGTAGAACTAAGATTTTCTCAGGAGGACTATGAAGTTCCTGAGAAGAAATAAAAAAAGTAAAAAAGTTATTCTTGTTATTAGTGACCTTCATTTAAGTGCCGGGGACGAGTTTCAAGGAAGGCGCAATCATCTAGAAGACTTTCACTCTGATCAAGAGCTGGTAGATTTTCTCAATTATTATTCATCGGGAGAGTACCTTTCTAAAGAGGTCGAATTAGTTATTAATGGAGACTTTCTTGATCCATTAGCAGTTCCCTACGTAAATTACTTTGACGATGAGTACTGGAGTGAAAAAGCATCCCTTGAAAAATTAGAAATAATTCTTGAAGCTCATCCTGAAGTTATGGAAGCTTTAGTCAGGTTTGTGAAAGCTAAGAATAAATCACTTGTCTATATCATTGGAAATCATGATGCAGAGTTTTTATTCGACTCTTTAAAAGAACGCTTTAGGGCCGTATTTCCGCAAGAGTGCCAAAACAAGATACGTATGGAGAACTCACTGACTCTTTATCAACCGATAGAGGGAGTTTACATCCAACATGGGCATGAATACGAATCACTTCATCACTTTAGTGAAAGTGAGTGTATTGTAGAGTCTGCAAAAGGGGAGAAGTATTTTATCCCGCCTTGGGGGTCATACTACGTCACCCATGTCATTAATAAGTATAAAGTAGAGCGTGATCATGTAAATGCGGTAAGGCCGATCAAAACATTTATGTTACATGGTCTTATCTATGACACCTTCTTTATTCTGCGTTTTATGATCGCCACAGCTTACTTTTATTTTATGATCAGGTTTTTAAGGTATTATCGTTTGAAGTCTGGTTGGGGAAAAATTATAGGGGAGATCGTTTCTGAGCTTACTCTATTTCAAGATTATGAGTCTCTAACGAGAGAGTTTTTTAATGAGCATAAAAATTCGAAAGTTCTGATTGTTGGTCATACCCATGAGCCAATTTTTAGAGAGTATGCTGATGGAACTACGTTTGTTAATACTGGTACATGGACTAGAATGGTAAACCTTGATCTATCACACGATATGAATGACACCCCTCTCAGTTATGCTAAGGTCGAAGTCTTCGACCCAGAAGGTGTTTCAAGTGATTTTAGAGCCAGTGTGAGCGTCTCTTTAAACCGTTGGAGTCCAAAGTCGAACCTTCCGTTTGAGTCATTTAGTTAGAAAAACCTTAACAAAAAAATAAGATTTATTTTTTTTCACAATAAAAAATGTTTTTTTTTGGCAAAAGTTGTTTTTTTTTGCAAGTTCCGCAATTTTTTCCTTAAGAATTAATTGCCGCTCCCGAAAGGTATAGTGCTTCCACTGAACGGAAGCATTTATAAATTAACAGATCTAGCAGAAAGCTTACCAATTTCACGGTTTTTCAGAACATTGGCGTATCGGGAGGATGCATTTTTTTTCCAAGGGAGGAAATTTATGGGTTTTCGTATTAACACGAACGTGCCTTCAATCTCAGCACAAAGATCACTAAGTCAAACAAACAGAATGCAAGAAGGAACATTAGCTAAAATGTCTTCTGGTTCTAGAATCACCAAAGCTGCAGACGATGCTGCTGGATTGGCGATCAGTGAGAAGTTAGAAGCAAACATTCGTTCAACACAACAAGCTAACAGAAACGCGAATGATGGTATTTCAATGGTTCAAACCGCAGAGGGTGGGCTAGATGAAATCTCTAATATGCTAACAAGACTTAGAGAACTATCAATCCAATCAGCTTCAGACACAGTAGGTGATACTGAAAGACAATTTACAGATATGGAATATCAAAACTTAAAGCAAGAAATCGAAAGGATTTCTCAAGTTACTGAGTTCAACGGTACTAAGTTACTAGCTGGACAAGGGGATAAGTTAGATTTCCAAATTGGGACTAACAATGATCAGTTCCAAGATAGAATTTCTTATGATGTAGCTAATACTAACGCTTCAATTGAGAGTTTAGGAATCAATGACATTTCAGTAGGTAATAAAGAAGGTGCACAAAGTGCGCTTCAAACAATTGATAACGCAATTGAAAAAGTTTCAGGACAAAGAGCTGGTCTTGGAGCGATTCAAAACAGACTAATCTCAACTAGTAACAACTTACAGACTACTAGTGAGAACTTATCTGCTGCGAATTCTCGTATCAGAGATGTTGATTACGCACAAGTTTCTGCAGAAAATGCGAAGAACAACATCCTTAATCAAGCTGGTACTGCAGTTCTTGCGCAAGCAAATTCTCAAGGTCAAGGTGCCCTGAGATTGATTGGATAATTTTAATTATCAAATGCTTTATAATGAAGGCCCTGGGAATCCAGGGCCTTTTTTTTTCGTATAATCTGAGTGCTTCGGCAAAAAATACCCCATAAAATTTATTTTGCAATTTTTCAAAACTATTTTGAAAGACCGTCGATAAAGTTATTAGCAGGTAGCACTGCTGTAAATTAACTAAACTAAGAAAGACTTTATCAAGCAGGAAGCTTATCTCTCCAAAAAGAATGGAAGGGAGACGTATCAGGATGGATACGACTTTACGGTCAAGGAGAAGAAGATGGGTTTCAGAATCAACACTAACGTTGCCTCAATCGCAGCACAAAGATCCCTAGGTGTAAACACCCGAGAGAGCCAGAACAACCTTAACAAAATGTCTTCAGGGACACGAATTACTCGAGCAGCAGATGATGCCGCAGGATTAGCAATTAGTGAAAAATTAAAAGCAAGAATTCGTTCAACTGCTCAAGCAGACAGAAATGCTAACGATGGTATCTCAATGGTTCAAACTGCCGAAGGTGGATTAGATGAAATTTCAAACATGTTAACGAGATTAAGAGAACTTTCAATCCAAGCAGCATCAGATACTGTGGGAGATACAGAAAGACAATTTACAGATATGGAATATCAAGCACTCAAGCAAGAAATTGAAAGAATTGCTCAGGTGACGGAATTCAACGGAACAAAACTTTTATCTGGTGAAGGTAGAATGTTAGATTTCCAAATTGGTGTTAATAATGATCAGTTTCAAGATAGAATTACTTATGATTCAGCAAAGCAAAATGCAAGACTTGATGGTCTAGGAATTACTGATATTTCAGTAGGGAATAAAGAGGGTGCACAATCATCTCTTCAAGCAATCGATCAAGCAATTGAAAGAGTGTCTGGACAGAGAGCTTCTCTAGGAGCAATCCAAAACAGGCTAATCTCAACTAGTAATAACTTACAAATTACTAACGAGAACTTATCTGCAGCTAACTCTCGAATCAGAGATGTTGACTACGCCGATGTAGCCGCTCAAAATGCCAAGTTTAATATTTTAAATCAAGCAGGAACGTCTGTGTTAGCTCAAGCAAACTCGCAAGGGCAAAATGCATTACGTCTTCTCTCTTAGTTAATTTATACGGGACCTGGCCTGATCAGTTGGGTCCTGTATAAACTGCTTTATTGTCAATTTGGGCGAAGCTATAGGCTTCGTTTTTTTTTGCCTCTCAACAAAAAATCCTTAAAAAAATAAAAAAACTTAAATTATTTATAAAGAAAAAAAATCTACTCCCGATAAAGTAAATAAGATTGATCTAGCAAGGATCATTATTTAGTCACTAAACCATAATAGAGCAGTAAGCTCTGCTACCTCACAGGAAAAGAGTTAGCGTTCAAGGAATGAGAGAACGGTTAAACAAGGAGGTAGTATGGGTTTCCGTATTAACACAAATGTACCATCTATTGCAGCTCAAAGAACGCTTGCAAAAAATGGCCAGAATCAAGAAAGTACATTAGCAAAAATGTCATCAGGAAGTAGAATTACCAAAGCTTCTGACGATGCAGCCGGGCTAGCAATTTCAGAGAAATTGAAGGCGAGAATTAAGTCAAACTCTCAAGCAAACAGAAATGCGAACGATGGTATTTCAATGGTTCAAACAGCAGAGGGTGGTTTAGATGAAGTATCAAATATCTTAACTAGATTGAGAGAACTATCTATCCAAGCTTCTTCTGATACTGTTGGAGATACTGAGAGAAGTTTTACTGATATGGAATATCAAAACTTAAAGCAAGAAGTTGAAAGAATCGCACAAGTTACTGAGTTCAACGGAATGAAGTTGTTGGCCGGTGAAGGTGAAAAACTAGATTTTCAAATCGGCGTTAATAACGACGATTTCCAAGATAGAATCAGCTACGATACAACTCAACAAAATGCAAAGCTTGAAAGCTTAGGGATTGGGGAAATTTCAGTTAGCAATAAAGAGGGTGCACAGTCAGCTCTTTCTACAATCGATAGTGCTATTGAAAAAGTATCAGGTCAGCGAGCTGCACTTGGTGCGATTCAAAACAGATTAATCTCAACTAGTAATAACTTAGAAATTACTAATGAGAACTTGAATGCTGCAAACTCTCGAATTCGAGACGTAGACTACGCACAAGTTTCTGCTGAGAACGCAAAAAACAGTATTCTCAATCAAGCAGGTACTTCAGTGCTAGCTCAAGCAAATGCCCAAGGTCAAAATGCCTTACGCCTAATCGGCTAAAACCTGTAATAACAGCTATTTAAAAAGAAAATGATCCCCCTGAATTGGGGGATTTTTTATGTAAATAATTCAGGCTTACTGTGAACTGATTCCTAATAGAGCTAGTATAAGTTCATGATAAGACAGACTTTTTTATTCCTAGCTTTAATGGGGACCGTGGGGTGCGGACCTATCACGAAATCAAAAACGAAGCGATCAAAAGTATATGGAGAAAAAAGTGTTGGTATCCCAGTAGCTTTAAGTGTCTCTCAGAAACAGTGTATTAGCAGTTCAAGTGCAAGTGAATTTGAAATTGATGTATTCACCAGAGGGAGATTTCACTCTCAGGCGACTTCTTTGTCGACACCGATTAAAGCTGTGAATGAAATTGAATTTTCTGGTTACTTTTTAGGAGCGACCCAATGGGAACTTCTCAATAATCCTGTAATCGAGCGCGACGCACAGAAATTTGAGCTGTGTGAAATTGAAGGGAAGTACGAGGAAAATACATATCAAGATGCGACTCTAAGTATCCTAAGCCCAATTAAAAATTTCGAGAATAGATTTGAATCTTTTGTGACAAACCTAGAATTAAGCCCGATAAAAATTCGAACAGCTCCACTGCTAAAAGAAGGGAATAAATTCCTGATCAACAATGCTTTTTACTATAGTCGAACCAAGGAGATCACATTTCTTCCTCAAGGTTATTATGACGAAGAAAACCTTGTGTTACCTTTAGGGGGAAGGCCTTTTTGGAAATATCCAATGGTTGCCTTACATGAATACGGACATCATGTTTTTGTTGAAACTTATTTAAAATATGCTCAAAAAAATTCGAACCTGCCTCCACTTGAAGATGAGTCCAATGAAGTTTCTCTTTGTATAGATAACTCAAATACATTTGGTGAAACTCACAGTGCAGAAGAAGTGAGAAAGGTTAATAACAGCTTGGCAGTATCTGCATTAAATGAGGGATTTGCAGATATTTTTTCATATTTTGGCGAGCCCGCAGGTAGAAAACTATTTGGCATGGGCTGTATGACAAAATCACGAGATGTTGAATACGGAGAATTTTTTGATGGAAGCCCTAAGGTTTTAACTTCGGAGGCGATAAAGTATTTCCTATCTGAAGAACCAATGAATTATACAAATTGTAGCGAGATGACCAACTTTCAGGATCCTCATCTCATAGGTGCGGTCTTTGCACGCGCAATTTATCAGGCGACTTATTTGAAAGCATTTAATGATGAACAAAAATTATCCATAGTAGTTGAGTGGCTCGATCGCTTAATCCCGCTATTTGGAAAATATAATGACCCTGAGACTATTTTAAAATTAGCAGTAACTGAGCTTCACGAAGTACTTAAAAGTAATATGGTTTTTGGTCAGAACGAGTGCTATCGATTCTATTCTCATTTCACTGGATTAACTCGCAGCCGCTGTCTATAATAGAGTATGGGCCAAAAAATCAGAAAAGCTGTTTCACTAGTTTTTAGGAATAAAAGCAAAGTCTTCTTTATCAAGCGACAAAACTTTCTGCATCACTTCCCAGGCTATATAGCTTTTCCTGGAGGTAAAGTTGGCGTAGAAGATGAAGATGCCGATGATCCTTTATTTGAAGCAGCCTGCAGAGAGGCACAAGAAGAACTAGGCATAGATGTAAAAGATGCTATTAAATCGGGATCAATACTTAGCTGGAGAAAAATTGCAATTGCCACAAGTCCAGATTTTAATCCATATCGTTTTGAGACATATTTTATTTTATTTGAAACTAAAACTAAGTTTCGCTTTAAGGTGGACACCAATGAAGCTGCAGAAAGTGGGTGGGTTGACCCTTATGATATTGTTCGAAAGTATAACGCTGGAGAAGCGCTTCTCGTTCCACCGGTGAGAAAAATGTATAGTCTCTTAAGTGAATCTCATAAGTTTGATGAGGTTGTCGATTTTGATATAGACCGTCAGAAAGGTCTTGCTCAGGTAGAATCAATCAAAAATCTTTTGCAGTTGATGCCCAAATCAAACACTTTGCCTCCAGCTGAAAGAACTAACTGCTTTGTCATTGGTGACGGTGCAAAAATTTGTGTGGATCCATCTCCCAAAGATACTGAAGAATATAGAAGTTTGATCGCAACCTTAGAAAAACATCAACTTGATAAGATTATTATCACTCATCACCATGGCGATCACCATCAATTCGCACCTCAAGTGGCCAAACATTTTAAACTACCTCTATATATGAGTCTTGAGACTAAGAATCTAATCATCGCAAAAAAAGGTGAGGACTATTTTCTCGATTGCGAGATAGTGTTGGTTGAAGAAGGAGACACACTAGGTCAGTGGATAGGTCAGAGCATAAAAGCCTATAGAATTCCTGGACATGATATCGGTCATATTGGTTTAGCTCCCGAAAAACTCAATTGGTTTATAGTTGGAGATTTATTCCAAGGAGTGGGGACTGTTGTCGTTGGTGGGGAAGAAGGGAATATGAAAGACTATTTTGAAAGCTTGGAGAAAGTGATCAGTCTTTCACCTCATTGTGTTATCCCTTCACACGGTATCGCATTAGGGGGAACAAATATTTTACAGCGAACGTTAGAGCATAGAAAATTAAGAGAGAAGCAGATATTAGATTTGTATTTAAAGCAGCCAGATCCGAGTTATATTTTAAAAACTCTTTACTTTGATATCCCTCGCCATCTTCATTCCTATGCAATGGCAAACATTCGCTCCCATCTCAAGAAATTAGAGGACGAGGGAAGACTGTCTTAAAAATCTAAGTCTTTCAAACAGCTTACTTCAAATTCATCCGCTTGATATGGACGTCCCTTTAATTTGAAAGCTTTATCAATCTTTCTTTCCAATGTTTTTTCGTTAAGAGAGATGCGAATTGGTGCGAACATAATTCGATCATCTTTTTCAACAAAGTAATTTTGTAATTTCAATCTGTCGATAATTTGAATAACTCTTAATGTGATACTCATAAATCCTCCAAGTTTGCTCTATGAGCGAAAACTATTTCATCGAAGTGTTTGTTAAAATTATCTCGGGCTTCTTGTCTCCCAAGTAGACGGCTATAGATATGGTAGCCAATCATATTTGAATAAATCTTATAACCTAAGTATTGAACGTCAGATTTTGCGTGTAGATGTCCCTCTTCAACCGATAGTTGAATCGCTCTTTCAAACGAGCCAATCATCTTGCTTTGTAAATGCAGAACATGATCTCTAACTTTACCTGGTCGATCGTCGTATTCGACGATAGCTGATACGAATGGACACCCTCCGACCATATAATTCTCAGACCACTCTAACCAAAGGTCCATCATCTTGCGTAGGCGAGGTATTCCTCTTGGATCTTTAATGGCCGGCTTAATCACTCTTCTTGTGAATTTTTCAGCAGCATAGTCCATGACTCGAACTTGAAGTGTTTCTTTCGACTTAAAGTGGCTGAAAAGTCCGCTTTTACTCATTCCAACGGACTTTGCTAGGCCACCTATAGACAAGCTCTCAAGCCCAAATTTACTTGTGAGCTCTAGTGCTGATTTTAAAATTGTCTCTTTAGTTTCAAGTCCCTTACTCATAAGAATATATTAGCACGAACGTTCGGTTTTAACAAGGTGAATTATTTACCTCGTGTAGACTTGATTTCAAGTACTTAAGGCGAATCGTTAGAAAAATCACTTAGATTTATATTAAGTGGAAAACCATTTTTACCACTAATAACATCTTCAATTCTATTCTCATCATCTAAAGATCCATCTCCAAAACGGTACCAATTAAGGAGGCTTGCAGCTTGAGAATGGTCTCTAAGATCATAGGCCTTGGCATTCAAATAAAGCTCTTCAACCTCTGCAAGGTTTAATGCTTGTTGAAAAAATGAAAACTCGTCAACGCTCCCAACAAAAGCTTTTTGAGTTCCAGCATACGCACCGATATGGGCTCGGAACTTACCGGTGATGCCTTCAAGTTTGTCTTTAATAGAAAAGACTAAAACTCCATCGATATAAAGCTTTAGGAAGCTTTGATCATAGGTAAAAGCAAATTGATGCCAAATATTGTCATGGTAGTCATAGTTGTAGTTGAAATCTCTAATCTGTCCACTTTGTTCGCGATAGGTTAGGTAGAGTTTTTCTTTTTTTAGTCCAAGACTAAGAGCACTTGAAGCCTTGACTCCTTTATGAAAAGTAAAAATTCTTTCGTCTTTAGCCTCATCAGCCTTTTTGAACCAGCCTGTAAAACTAAAATCGCTGCTTAGATTAAATTGGTTACTTTCAGGTAGTAGAATCGATTGAGCACCATTTAATCTTAAAGATTTTAGGTTAGAAAAATTTGGCCAAGGAAGAGTTTTAAAGGACTGTTTTTTAGTGTTAGCTTCCAAGAAACCACGGTTATCCATGGCTCTAACCATCAGTGTATATTCTGTGTCAGGAGTCAGTCCTGACAAAGTGACTTCTGTGTCGTTAGCGCCCGCTGTGGCAATAATATTTCTGCCAGAACTTGCAAGAGAGATAATATGATACTGATTAAAATTTTCAGAAGCTTGCCAAGATACGACAGCAGAAGTTCTTTTAATACTTGTGATATTTAGAATTCCGTCGAATTCATAAGCTGATCTTTCTAGCTCAGGGTCTATAGATGGACATGCAGTAGGGCGATCAACTACTTCCGTTGAAGGCTCACTTACTTTGTCTTCACAACTTATGCTTAATGAGAGAAGAGCTATTAGTAGTAATTTATTCATTATCGATCCTATTCTATTTTATTTGATATTTAAAATTTAAGCCAAAACTCTGTTCTGAAGCCAAGTTAATCTGGTCATATTGAATACTCTCAATATTTAACCCGACAAAATAGTCATTGGTTAATTGCATTTGAGCATACGCATTGATACCTGATGCACTAAAATCTTTTTCATCAGTTAGTGAAGTTTGAAGAAAACTCGTTTTTAAATTAATTCCTGTCTCTAACTCAGAACCTAAGACTTTAAAACTTTTGTGAGCATTAAAGCCCAACCAAAAAATTCGATCTCTTCTTGTTCCAAAATTATCTTCATCCAGTTGGTTAATTCTTGATCTTTCTTCAAAAGTAAAACGAGGGCCAAATTCAAAAGGGATTTTAGCAGAAATAATATCAAGTTCAGTGTAAGCTTCAATGCTTGGATCCAAGGTTGCATTTCTTTGGTCATTTGAAGTAAAGCTTGCTGATCCCTGTGAATTAATCTCTAGTCCCACATTCCAGTCATAAATAATATTGCCTAGTCGTCTAAGGTTGTTCCCATTTACATTAAGACCAACGGAGAATTTTTCTCTCTGAGATACTGAGGTTCCAACGTAGCTAGACTGAGTTTGCCTGTGCGAAAAATTTAAAAAAACATCTTGATGTTCTGAAATTAAACCACCCAATAACCCTTTACGGGGTCTAGACTGATAAACTAACTTTTCTCTATATATAACTTCTTTAGAGACTTCACCTGTTTGAGTGGAGGGTGCAGTTATCTCTTCTTCAGGTCTATGGGGAAGGATTACTGGAAAATCTTTTTTTAACTTTTTGTCTTGGGTTGAACTAAGATGATTCATCTCTAAAGTTTTTTGTACCCAATTATTTTCTCCGTACAGAGGTATATATCCCTTGGCATATAAAACTTCAGATAAAGTTTCACCTTCTTTTAATACATGAATCTCATAGTTTTGCGCGAAAGCTGGTGTAATCGCTAAACAGGCGAGAAAAAATCCTTTTTTCATAATAACTCCTTAATACCAAATTATAAGAAAAAAAAATCTAAATGAATATTATTTCAAAAGAAATGTAAGGATTAATTTTGAGAAAAAATCCAAGCAGTTGAATGAAAAGAAAGATAGGCAGCTAACAAGCCCACCGCTGGACTGATAATGATGTATAGAAATGCTTTCAAGGGAAAACCACGTGTAAATAAGTCTAAGCTTTGAAGGGTATAGCCGGAGAAAGTCGTAAGGCCACCACAATAACCAACTAGTAGTCCAGTTGTTAAAATATGCGGCCCTTTCTCTAATAAAAAAAATGCAACAATGCCCGCAAAAAAGCAGCCAGCAACATTAATATAGAATGTTGTTAGGGGAACAGTTGTAGAGCTATCTGAGAATTTGGCATCTAAGAGAAAGCGAGTGAAAACTCCTAGTAAACCAAAGATGCCAATACTCAGTATCTTCATTTAATTTAAAGTTGTAGAATGAACATAGAGTCTATACTCTTTGTTTTTCATTCGACGGATTGAAAAATTTCCTGTTTCTCGTTGATTAACAAGAAAGTCATAAAAATCTGGACAAGTGTCATTGATTTCAAGAACTGATTTTCCTTCATGTTCTCCAAAATCGATAACGACAGCTTCTTCAGCAATAATACCTGTAAGTGGACTAACTTCTGTTGGTAGTGCCATGTATTCCCTCCTTAGAATAAACAGCTAAATGGTTTTGCATTCCTTTGCTCTTAAATTTTTAAATATTTAGCACAGATTGGGAAGAAAAAAATTACAGCGAATAAAACTTTTTAAGAAATATTACCAGAGCTTTAAACTCCTGTGGATATTCGTCGGATAAAACTTTTTTCAAAAGTTCCAATGCAACAAATACACTCGTAGCTGATCTGTAAGGTCTTTCGTGAGTCATTGCTACCAAGATATCTAAGCTACTAAGCATAGAAGACTCAATTCCTGTCATAAACTCGTTACTACCTGAGGAAGTTTGTCCATTGATCATCATCTGAATTTTATTATTTAAGAAGTGGTGATTCTTAATCATATTTAAATAAGAATCAGACAAAGGAATTCTATTATTTAAAATTTGCATGGAATTTTGAGAATGTTCAGCAAATAGATTCATATCAAATTCAGTCAAATTGTTTTTTTCAAAAACTTCCCGTGGAATTAGAGACATACCAATATCTTTGAAATAACTAGTAAGAAATAGGTTTTGAATTTCCTTGTCACTAAAGCCCCCAATTGTTTGGAAAAAACTAAGTAGCATAATCGAGGAGAGCAAGGGTTGTGTGATGGTATAATGGTAATTGGATTTACTCATCGTGTGATATAGGTCTTTATGGAGGTCACGATGATTCAGTAAAAGCCCACTTAAATTTTTTGTACTTTGAAATTGATTATTTAAGATCTCATCGCTAAATGGATTGTTATATAAAGTCTCCATTTGCATTGATAAAAGATTGGCATGTTTTGTTGCATTCTTTTTTGGATTTCCAATCGAAAGTGCTCTAGAAAGTTTAGTGATCTCTCCACGAGTTTTCTCACTCATTCTTTCGAAGTCTTCAGTATTGATATAAATATTCTTTCCTAAATTTTTAGCATAATTTGAAACAAAGTCAGAAGTGATCGCCTCATCTTCCTCCAACGCCAAAACAAATTCACCATCTTTGTAGCCATAGGCCGGATGAGAGAATGTCTCTAATAAGATCACCTGTCCTATAAATACAGGTCTTAGTGTGAGCCCAAGTCGGTGGTGTTCTAGAATTGAAAGAGTAGGTCCCATAAGGACCATTTTAACTCATTTTTTGATTTTACGTGAGACTATTTAAGGTGCCGTTTAAATAGTCGAAGTATTTTACTCCAGAATTTTCCATCATCATCGGAAACATTGAGATTTTAGTATGGCCTGGAAAAGTGTTTATCTCGTTAATATAGATCTCACCATCATCTGCCAAAAAGAAATCAATCCTGGCCAAATGTCTGAGCTTTAGCGTTTCTACTGCAGCGAGTGCCATCTCTTTCATTTTATTTTGGTTTTCAGGCGATACGTTCGGAGCTTCGACCAAAGTTTTAGTTTTGCTATTTTCAGAGTATTTTTCTTCGTAACTATAAAATTCTGATGGGCAGTCAATTTCACCTGGAATCGTTGCTATCCATTTATTTTGATACTCAAAAACCGCAACTTCTAGTTCTCTACCAACAATCGTTTTCTCAGCAATAACGTAGGGAGAGTAGGTGAAAGCCTCTTTCAAATTGTCAGAGATTTGACCCTTGTCAGTGATATGGTAACAACCGACTGAACTTCCTTGGTTAGTCGCCTTGAGATAAATATCCTGGTGTTCGCTAAAAAATGCCTCTAGTTTGCTAAGACCACCCTCTTTTTGAAGCTGAACAAACGGAGCCGTTTTAATACCTGCATTTTCTAATAATAGTTTGGTCGCAAGTTTATTAAAACTCAAGATGCTCGCTTCTGAGCGACATCCAAGAAATGGTATTTTCAAAAGTTCTAGAAAAGCTTGCACTTCTCCGGTCTCTCCTGGGGGACCATGAATGCAAGGTATGGCGGCATCGACTTTGAATTTCTCATTTCCCATTGTGAGCTCACCATCAAAGGTAAAATTGATAGGCAAGCCTTGGTAAGTCCACTTTTGTTTTTTGTCTATTAGTACACGGTGTACATTAAAAAATTCTCGGTCAATCTGCGACTCAATATAGTCTGCAGATAAGAGAGATATCTCATGTTCGGTTCCACCACCACCAACTAATACGACAATATTTTTTTTCATTTTAGTCTCTAAGTGCTGCTGGCATTTTTTCTGCCATCAAGCTGTCTAAATGCGCAAACAACTCAGCTTTAGACATTGTATTTGTATCTCTCGATCCATGTGCTCTTAAAGCTACCGAGCCCGTTTCGATTTCATTGTCACCCATAACAATCATATATGGGCATTTTGACTTTTGAATCGTACGCGTTTTCTTTCCTAGAGTCTCATTGCTAAGGTCTACTCTAGATCTAATTCCACGAGCTTTTAATTCTTTATCAAGAGCAGTGGCAGCTTCCCCGTGGTTTTCGTTATTAACAGGAACAATGACAATTTGTTCTGGAGATAACCAAAATGGGAAAACTCCCGCACAATGTTCAATAAAGACACCAATGAATCTTTCAAGAGATCCAAGAAGTGCTCTATGGATAACAACTGGTCTTTCGTCATGTCCTTCTTTATTTTTAAATTTTAGATCAAATCGCTCAGGAAGGTTAAAGTCCAATTGGACTGTACCTAATTGAAAATATCTCCCTAGTGCATCTGCCATTTGAACATCAATTTTAGGTCCGTAAAAAGCACCGTCACCTTCATTTATAACATACTCATGCCCTGAAGCATCTAGTGCCGCTTTAAGCGCAGTTTCAGCTTGATCCCAAACCTCATCGGCTCCAACTTTTTTCTCAGGTCTTGTTGATAGACCAATTTTGATTTTTTGGAATCCAAAATGCTCGTAACACTTATTAAACATATCAAGAAGACTTGCTATTTCAGCTTGGATATCTTTTGACTCTAAGAAAATATGGGCGTCGTCTTGGCAGAAGGTTCTAACTCTTGTTAGTCCAGCAAGAGTCCCACTTCTTTCGTTTCTGTGAAGTCTTCCAAAATCTGCATAACGTAGTGGAAGGTCTCTATATGAGTACTGTCTATTCTTAAACATCAACATATGACATGGACAGTTCATTGGCTTGACGGCCATTTCTCTATGGTCATCTTGAGTAAAGAACATATCATCGGCGTAGTTGTCATAATGCCCAGAAGTTTTCCAAAGCTGAACATCTAAAACTTGTGGAGTGATGACTTCGCTATAGTCATAGATTCGGTAGATTCGTCTCATGAAGTCCACGAGCTCATTATAAATGATTGCGCCTTTGGGTTCGAAAAATGGAGAACCTGGTGCGACGGGATCAAATTGAAAAAGTCCTAGTTCTTTACCTAGTTTTCTGTGATCACGCTTTTTCGCCTCCTCAAGAAAGGTGAGGTGAGCCTTCAGCTCTTCTTTACTCTCAAAACATGCAGCATATATTCTTTGAAGCATGGGACGTTTTTCGTCTCCTCTCCAATAGGCACCCGCTGTGTGTAGAAGTTTAAAATTCATTGGAAGGTGACGAGTTGTTTCTACGTGTGGTCCACGGCAAAGATCGATAAAATGCTCACCTTGTGTGTAGTAGGAAATGACTTCTGAATCTGGAAGGTCATTAATTAATTCCAGTTTGTATTCCTGGCCTCTTTCTGCAAAAACTTTAAGAGCGTCTTCTCTAGAAACCTCATACCGAGTAATTTCATCTCCACGTTTAATGATCTCTTTCATTTTCTTTTCAATGTTTTTGAGTTCATCATCTTGGATGCGAGATTGCATATCTATATCGTAATAAAAACCATTCTCGATGGTTGGGCCAATTCCGAGTTTCACTGTTTCTGTCGGATACAGTTCTTGAATTGCTTGTGCCATCACGTGGGCAGTTGAATGCCTAAGAGTCTCTAAATCGTATTCAGCCATAAACTTCCTCTAAATATACGGGTAAAATGTAGCGCTAATTTAGCAGTATCTTTACCATTTAACAATGACTTAGATTGGATTTAGACTTGTAAGTTTTACAAATCTAATTGTCGGCAAGTGATTCACAGGTATACCTCTATGGGATGGCTTAAGATGAATTTAGATAAGTCTCTAAATTCAAGTAGCGAGTTGTAAGAAGGAAAATAATAAAAATTGAGTATTACCCAATATTCAATTGTTTACGCATTTTACAAGCTTATGACTTTAATGTAAGTTTTAGCTGCAAGTTGGGGAGCCATTGGGGAACTGATAAATATGGATACATCTAATTTAGACAATCAAGAAAGTAATCTTAAACCTCATGAATATTACATGGCACAGGCTGAGTCTATTCGTAATGATGTGATGATGGGGGCTGATGCTGATGAGGATAAGGTTATTGGTGAAGGATTTTATCGCCTCGCTAAGATCTATTATGACAAAGCTGACCTCAACTCAGCGGAGGAATTCTTTTTAAAAGCGTTGGAGAAGACAATTTTCCCTAGAGACGCTTTTGCAATGTTCAAATGTTACGGATTCCTTATTAGAATCTATTCTGAAAAACAAGAAGAAGAGTCTGCTCAAGAATTTATTGAAAAGGCTGAGCAACTAGTAGAGAAGTTTCAGGAGTCTATGGGAAGCCTGAGTTCACATTATTTCTACAACGTAGGGATGGTTGCTACTTATAAAGGAGAGTTTGATAAAGCTCTCGAAAACTTTTCACTTTCTTATCAAAAAGCCCAAACAGAAAATGAGCCAGAGCTAATTGCGAAAGGTTTATATGCTATGGCCAATGCCTCTTTTAATTTAGAGAAGCATAATGAAGCACTCCAATACCTTAATCAATTAAAAGAACTTTTAACAATTTTGAAGAAAGGATACCTGAAGGGCTCGATGCATCAGCTCTACGGGAATATTTTTCGTGAACTAAGTGAATATAAACTCGCCAACGAGAATTATGATCTAGCGATGAATCTCTTGCAGGAAAAGAATTGTTGGAACTTATTTGGATATATTCTTTTGGGTAAAGGGATTGTGGCGAAGCGATCAGGTGAGTATAACCAAGCTCTTATGTTGTTTGGGATTGCATCTCATTCAATCAATTCTCAGTACCAAAGACTTAACACATTGATCAAAAATCAAGTTGAAGATGTTAATGACTCAAGTGTAGATCTCTATCTTGATCGTCATAACAGAATGATTCACGAGAAATCTATTGGGTCTATAGATTTCAAACATAGATTTGTATTGCTTGAAATTTTGTTTCTTTTAGCTAGAAATCCTGGAAGTTCATATAACAAAGAAGATTTGGCCAAGTCGATTTGGAAAGATGAGTATAACCCTCTAATCCACGACAAATTGATCTATACTTCTATTTCAAGATTGAGAAAGTTGATTGAGCCAAAAGGAAATAATAGAAAGTACATCCTTCGAGGGAAAGATGGATATACTTTTAATCCTCGAGTAAATGCTAGATTTCACAAGGAAGATGATGCAGTTCAAAAGCGTTTCATTGGAAACGTTGATATCAACGCTCCTGTTTAATATTTTTATATTTAGTTTTTCAATATCTGTGGGGATGGCCGAAACCAAACTCACAGATCGTTTTATCTTTAAGGTTGCCAATCAAGTTTACAGTTTAAGTGATTTAAAAAAGACTAAGTCGAGGTTAGCTGCTTTGAAATGCATGTATCCTGACTCGCTTACTCATCGTATTTTCTGGTCAGATTTCACAAAATTAGACTTAGAAAATATTAAATTCAACGCGGAGTTTGATAAAGAGCAAATTAAAAAATTTGAAGACCTTCTGCCTTATTACAAGTTGATGACTTATTCACAATCCCACGAAGTCGTTGTTCAAGAAGTACTGAAAAAATACTTTAAACTTTCTGCGACTCAAAACAAATGCGACTTATCAGTTTTTGAAGGGAAAGAATTTGAAAGCAAGTTTCAAAAGGTCGTTCAATTGGAAGTTTTTGTGCGCTCAAGATTTCTTCCTTCCGAGAGCCAAGGAAAAATAAGTGTTGGAGATATTGATAAAGCTGTTTCTGGTGCAAGAAACCTAATAAACTCAATCGATCAGCAAATCGACGAAGAGGCCTATTGGTAGTTAAAATCACTCCAGATAATTTTCAAGCTTATTTAGCTGAATTGATTAGCTTAGATCAAACGTACTTTCCTTTCCCTTGGGATGACAATGATTGGGGCAATCTTAATATTGAATCTGATTATTCGCTTTATATCCGGCTTTCCAACGAAGAAATTATTGGTTTTATCTTATATGATGCAAGGCAAGAGCAAGGACATTTACTAAAAATTCTGGTAAGGCCAGGAGAGCGAAGAAGTGGTTTAGCAAAAGAGATTTTTAACGATTCTTCCTCTCAAGAAGACTTTACAAGTATCTATTTGGAAGTTGCCACCAACAATATTGCAGCAGTTGAATTCTATCGTGGCCTTGGCTTTGAAATTTTGGTTGAAAGAAAGAAATATTACTCCAACGGACAAAATGCTTATGCGATGCTTCTTCATTGTGATTAAACTTGTCAATCAATCATTTAGTTGATAAAAATTAGCCCTGTTATTAAGTTGTTACGGTTAGGGTGGGATTTTTCCGACCCTTTTTTTTTATTGGGGTCCTTTTTTGGATATAAATAAGTCACTGTCAGGTAAAGAGTTACAATTCTTTGAGTTGTCGAAAAAGATTGTCGAAGAATGTGGTTACGAGCTATATGATATGGAATATATCAGTGGTTCTTCAACTTTAAGAGTTTTTATCATGGATTCAGCTACTAAAACTGCAGTAATTGAAGACTGTGTTAAGGTTGATAGAGGGTTTACTCCATACTGTGAAACAGAAGAGTGGATCCCTGATGACTTCGTTCTAGAGGTTTCCTCTCCAGGTGTTTATCGCGATATTAAGAGTATCAAGCACTTTGAGCTCGCTGTTGGTGAGTTTGTTTTACTCAAGATTGACCCACACAAGCTGGAAGGAAGTTTGAGGGATCAACTTAAAGAGTTAGGGGTTTTAACAAGCTTAAAGCTTAGGGCCAAGGTTGTTGAGGCTAACGAAGAAGCTGTAAATGTAGATGTGGACGGTGAACAAATCACTATTCCTTTTGTGATAATTAAAAAAGCAAATTTAGATCCTGAGGTGGATCAATATAAGGAGTAAATTGTGAATTTTTCAGAGATTGGAAAAGTTATTGAACTACTTGGCAAGGATCGTGGAATTAAACGCGATGTTGTTATCGGAGCTATTGAGCAAGCTTTTTTAGTAACTGCTAGAAAAAAGTTTGGAATCCAGGGGGAATATGAAGCCAAATACAATGAAGATGATGGTGAAATTGAAATATTTCAATATAAGAATGTCGTTGATGGAGTTAAGGATCCAATTGTTGAAATTGACTTTAACCAAGCTAGAGAGCTAGACGAAGAATGTGCTGTTGGTGATCAATTGGGGATTAAAATTGAAGACCCAAGATTCTCAAGAGTTGACATTCAAACTGCAAAACAAATTATTTTTCAAAAAGTAAGAGATGCTGAAAGAGAAATTTTATTTTCTGACTTTAAACACCGTGAAGGTGATATGGTTACCGGACTTGTTCGTCGCTACGAAAGAGGCAATGTTGTTGTTGACTTAGGAAAAGCAGACGCGATCTTAACGAGAAGAGAAATTATCTACGGAGAAACTTTTAAGCCTGGAGATAGAGTTCAAGCTTATCTTTCTGAAGTTGTAATGACTAACAGAGGACCGGAAATTCGTTTAAGTAGAACGTCTCCAATGTTTCTTGTAAAACTTTTTGAAACGGAAGTTCCTGAGATTCAAGATGGAACAATTGAGATAAAAGCGGCTGCAAGAGAGCCAGGACACAGAGCTAAGATCGCTGTTTACACTGTTGATAGAGACATTGATCCTGTAGGAGCTTGTGTTGGTATGAAAGGTTCAAGAGTTCAAAATATTGTTAATGAACTCCAAGGTGAAAAAATTGATATTGTTAAGTGGCACGAAGATGTTGAAGTTTTCGTAAGAAATGCTTTAGCACCAAGTGAGATCACTTCAATTAATAGAAACTCAGACGATCATATCTTAGATGTAATTGTCGAAGAGGACCAACTTTCACTAGCAATTGGTAGAAGAGGACAAAACGTTCGTCTTGCTGCGATGTTAACAGGTTGGAAAGTAAATATTATCTCTAAATCTAAGCTGCAAGAAAAAGTTAAACTTGCTGTTGAAAACCTTGTTCAGCTTAGTGAGCTTAATGAAGCGACTGCTCAAGTGCTTGTACAATCCGGTGTTATGTCGATTGTTGATTTAAGCGCAAGTGACGCTTCTGATATAGCGAAAATTATGGAGATTGATAACGATGCAGCTCAAGTCATGATTGATGCAGCTTCATCTGCTATTGAGAATCCTGAAATTCAAAATGAGCCAGAAGAAGAAGATGAAATCATCTCTGCGTCTGCAGTACCTTCAACAAGACAAGGTATGATTGCTGACGATTCACACTCTGAAAATTCTGAAGATGATGGAGAGAAATTCTCTGATGCAGAAAGAAGACTAAGAGAAGAATTAGCAGCATTTAAATTAAAATAAGATTAATAGGAATATTTGGAGTAAGACTAGCCTATGAAAGTTTTTGAATTAGCGAAAGAACTCGATATTGGAGCCATAGATCTGGTAGAGAAGTTGAAGGGTATGGGACTTAATGTTCGTAACCATATGGTGAAATTGAGTGATGAAGAGGTAGTAAAGGCAAAAGAGGCGTTTGCTCCAAATTCCGGTGGCGGTGATAAACCAGCTACGAAAAAGAAAGTCACCAAAAAGAAGACAGCAAAAAAAGTTGTTAAAAAGAAAGTGGTAAAGAAGGTTGTAAAGAAAAAAGCAGCCGCTGAAGACGAAGGTCAGGTTGACCAGCCTAAGGTTGAAGAAACAGCTGCTCCTGAACAAGTTGTCGCTAAGCCCGAAGAAGTTGTGGTTGAGGCAGTAGAGCCTGAAACGAAAGAGCTTAAAGGGCTACAAATTGTTGAAGAAGCTAAGCCTAAGACTAAAGTTGTAGTCAAAAGAAAAGCAGATAAAGAGGCCGAGAAAGAAAAGCTAGCTGAAGAGAAGCAAGAAGTATACCGTGAAAAAATGCACTCTTTCACTCCTATATCGGTCCCAGATACTCCTCCTCAGCGTGAAGATAAGGATGAAGAGAAGAAGGATAAACCTCAGAGAACTTACTCCTCGCCAAATGTTGATGCTTCTGATTCAGATAAAGATGCAAACAAGAAACGAATGGGTGATTTAGCCGCAATAGTTTCTAAAAAAGGTGCTGCAAAAACAAAAGATATGACTCAAGTTAGAGCTGATGAAGAAATGAAATTAGCTTCAACTTTGGTCGGGCGCTCTATCTATACTCCGATTAAAAGAAAGAAGATTTACTCAGGTTCTACAAAGAAAACAGAAATTACTGAAGTTAAGGATTCAAAAAGAGTTGTTCATATCTATGACGTGGTGACGGCTTCAGATCTTGCTCAAAAATTAAGTCAGAAATTTGAAAGCTTTCAAAATCAATGTCTTGATTTAGGAATTCTAGTTAAGAAAGAAGACTATATTGGTGTTCAATTAGCAGAGGAAATCGCAGCTCTTTACGATTATAGAGTTGAGAATAAGGCATTTAATGAAGAAGAGTTTCTTCAAGATGAAAAAGCTAAAAAAGATAAATCAAGTCTTCCGTTGAGAAACCCAATCATTACTGTTATGGGACACGTTGATCATGGTAAGACAACACTTTTAGATCACATCAGAAAAACAAAAGTCACTGATGGTGAAGCCGGTGGTATCACTCAGCATATTGGTGCTTACTCGGTACAAGTTGAAGATGCGACACTAACATTCTTAGATACCCCAGGTCACGCAGCTTTTGGTTCTATGAGACAACGTGGTGCCAATGTTACTGATATTGTTATTCTTGTTGTTGCTGCAGATGATGGAGTTATGCCTCAAACAAAAGAGTCAATTAAGTATGCTAAAAATGCAGATTGTCCAATAATCGTAGCTATCAACAAAATGGATAAAGAAGGGGCAAACCCGGATAGAATTAAGCAAGAGCTTACAGAATTCGAACTTATTCCTGAAGAATGGGGTGGGACAACTCTTTATGTCGAGGTATCAGCACTAAATGGTGATGGTATTGATGATTTACTCGAGACCATTAAGTTACAAGCCGAAATTATGGATTTACGTGAATCTTCAAAAGGAAAAGCTGAAGGTGTAATCATTGAATCGAAAATTGAAGTTGGTAGAGGTCCAGTCGCAACTGTTTTAGTTCAAAAAGGTACATTGAACAAAGGTGACGCCGTTGTATGTGGTGAGCATTATGGACGAGCTAGGTCACTAATGTCTACAGCTGGTAAAGATGTTAAATCAGCGGGGCCATCGATCCCTGTTCAAATATTAGGATTAAACGACCCACCAAACCCTGGTGATATTCTTAATGTTGTTAAAAACGAAAGAGAAGCTAAGAAAATCGTAGAAAATAGAATTTCTGAAAGAAAAGCTCTTCAGAATGTTCAAGCGCCTAAGGTTGCAAGCTTAGAAGACTTCTTTGCGAATGCCGATGTTCAAACTGGCGAGAAGAAAATCCTTAATCTTGTTATCAGAGCTGACGTTCAAGGTTCTTTTGAGGCGATCAAAGAAGCTTTACTTCCTCTAGGAAATGATGAAGTTGGCGTCGATGTTATCTCTGGTGGAGTTGGTGCTATCACTGATAATGATGTCATTATGGCTGCGAACGCTAATGGATATATTGTAGGGTTTAACATGAGACCTGTTACTTCAGCTAGAAAGTTATCTGAAGAAAAAGGTATTGAGATTAGAACTTATAGTATTATCTATGAACTAATCGACGATGTAACGAAAGCTCTTGAAGGTATGTTAACTCCTGAGTCTGTGGAGAAATATATCGGACGTGCAGAGGTTAAAGAAACTTTCAGTATTCCAAAAGTTGGAACGATTGCTGGTTGTGGTGTTATCGATGGTAAAATCGAGCGTGGATGTAATATCCGTCTACTGCGTGATGGAAAAATCATGTTTGATGGTAAACTTTCAACTCTTAAACGTTTTAAAGATGAAGTGAAAGAAGTTTCTAGTGGATACGAATGTGGTATGGCGCTTGAAGGTTATAACGATATTAAAAATTCTGACTTAATCGAAGCTTATATCTTAGAAGAAAAACAACGTAAGCTAGAGGAACCTAGTAGAACATTATAATGGCAAGAAAGAAGAATTTTAATAAAACCATTTTCGAAGATAAAATCAAGGATCAGCTAAATATGTCACTTCGTCGTGACATTGCTGATCCTAGGTTAGTCATGGCCAGTATTACTCGAGTTGAACTGACTGCCGACTACTCACAGGCTAAAGTTTATTGGGATACGTTTGATGCCAATAAAAGAGGCGATATTAAAAAAGCGATGGAAGGAGTTGCTCCGGCCCTTCGTTCAATATTGGCGAAAGAGTTAAACGTTCGTCATACTCCTGAGTTACAACTTTTCTATGATTCTCAATTTGAAGACGAAAGAAAAATTGAGGAGATTTTGGCCAGTGACTCAGAATCAGAATCCTAGACCATTTATAATCAATATTAATAAGCCTGCGGGAATTACCTCTTACGATGTTATTCGTAAATGGAAGCCACTTCTTAAGAAATTTGGGAAAGTAGGTCACTTCGGGACATTGGATCCGTTTGCGGATGGTGTACTCATGATCGGTGTTGGTGGGGCGCAAAGGCTCAATGACTATATTCATGACTGTCTACCAAAAACTTATCTGGCAAAAGGACGTCTGGGTGTAGAAACTGATACCGGTGATCCTGATGGTGAGATAATTCAAAAAGACGAAAGCGAATATTTAAAATCAGTAATGAGCCAATTTGATATTGAGTTTATTCAAAAGAAGCTTGAGTCGAAATATATTGGAGAGTATTGGCAATCTCCACACAAATTTTCTGCGGCAAAATTTCAGGGCAAACCTCTTCATCAGTGGGCAAGAGAAGGGGTAGAAATTAAAAAAGAACAAGTTCGGCGTGAAGTCTATGAACTTGAAGTCGTTAAGTACGAATTTCCTGAGCTTTGGATTCGCTATAAGGTTTCTTCTGGAACATATATTAGAACTCTATTTCGTGACTGTGCCATTGAGTTAGGAACAATTGGAATGTTAGATGGTTTAACTCGTGAGGAAGTTGGGGGGAGTAACCTTCGTAATTCTGTCAACTTTGAGCCTAGTCCTGAGGCTGAGAGAATGGAAATAGATCATGTCCTGCCATTTGGGAATATATTTCTGAATGAAAAACGCTCAAAGCTTTTTACTAATGGTGTGAAGCTACGTGAAGATCAAATTGAGTGTATTGAGCAGGGGACTTTGAAGGCTGCTTATTGGGTTCGAGGATTTGAATCCGATCGAATTTTAGGTCTTGCCGCAATAGAGGAAGGATTTTTAATTACGAAGGTTAATTTTCCTATCTAATTCAAAAAAGCCATCAATGACTTTCTGCCAGGCTGCTTTTGCAAAAACTTCAGCTTCTGCAAATTCATGTGGGTGAAGAGGTTCGTGAAGTATAATCCCCGTTTTCTGTCCTGGGCAAATGAGTCCACCATTAACAACCTCTGGAGTTCCATAAATACTTATCGGGTAAACTGGAACATTGTATTCAAAAGCCACTTGTATGAGAGCATATTTTATTTCTTCAAAAGATTTAGGCCCAAAGCCTCCATCTTTTCTTCTTGTTCCTTCTGGATAGTATTGAAGTTGACGCCTATTGCTCGTGAGTTCCTTTTTCGAAACCTCAAAAACCTTTTTACGAGAATCTTTATCTTCTCTATCTACAACGATCGCACCTGATGCGTAGGCAAGCAGCCCTAATACAGGAATATAAAGAACTTGTTTTTTCATGATTGGGGCCATAAGCACCCTAGAGAACAACACCGGAATATCACCGAAACTTTGATGGTTAGCTATATATAAGCCTTCTGGAGATGTCCTTTTCTTACTAAGGTCATCTCGTCTGTCATCAATTAGTAGATTAGTAAAAAAAACTGTTTTAAGTTGAATCCTAAAGAACTTGACCCACATTGGAGCCGTAATTTTAAAACGAGTATTGGCGTTAAACGGTAGAGCAAATATTACTACAGGTAAGGCAAAACACAGAATAAGTGCAATAAACCAAAGGTAGAGAAGAGGCTGTATCAAAATAATCAACAGCCTTTTCATTAGCTTAACTTCTTTGAAATGAGTTCTGATTGGAGAAGACTTTTTAGGCCTTTCTCATTGGCTTCCCAGATACTTTGAAGAGTTAAATCCTCTTTTAGAGTTGGGCATTCAAATGTCAAAACAGGCGCAGAATATTTGGCTGGTGCGTAGGTTCCTAGGCTTCCTGGAGTTGGGTAGCCAATATCTCCCGCAACTGGATATTGATTATAACTAGCAAGGTAGTCAGCGATATCTTTCGCATCTCCATTATAGTTTAGAATTGGTTTCCATGAGTGAAATGAAAGGATCACTCCTGGATGGTATTTTTTAAATAGCTTATCCAAAAAAACGTTTTCAGGCTCACTTAGAGGACTTGCCCCCGGATTATATTTGTCTTGGGTGTATTCGCCGCTCCAGTCATCTGTTGGGTAGTTTCTGTTGAGGTCTACTCCCTGACTATTAACTCGCGATTGAGAACGATACCCATCTGGGTTTAGTATAGGAATAACCACAAGTGGGATATCTTTTATTGTATGGTCTTCTTTTAACCATTCAAACAATTTTTTAAGGACGTAAACACCCTCTACTTCATCACCGTGTGTTCCGGCCATTAAGTAGACATACTTATCAGCTTGAACATCTGATTTATGAGCTTCAATCTCGTTACCCTCAAAACTTTTTCCTGAGGGAAGTTCGGTAAAAATCACAGCTCCTCCTTGTGAGCATATATAGCAGATTGACCTGGAGTTTCCTCTACTTCAACTTCAAGATTATGGAATTTAAAATTAAATCTCTCCAAGGTAATTCTTCTTATTTCATCGCATAGATAAATTGCGAGTCTTTCTGCACTGGTATTTAGGATTGGAAGAAGGAGGACGTCTTGTTTAGGAAAACTAAACTTTGATTCACAAGGAGTGATAACTACAAAGTTTTTATCTTCTTCAAATATTTTAATTTGCGGATTCAATTTCGGGAGCATGACTTTATGGTCAAGGCTGTCGCAAACTTCACGCACGATTGGCTTGATATCTAAGAAGTCAAAAACCATGTCCGCTTTGAGCTCACTTACTTCACCTTTGATCATGACTCGATAGTTATGCCCATGAAGTGGCTCCCTTGTGCCATCGTCAAAAATTAAAAAATGTGATGATGCAAAGTTAAAGTACTGCTTATACACCTTGATTGAATAATTTAATTCCAATTGATCCTCTGATTTCAACAGTTTGATTAAACGGCACTTTATAAAAAATTGAGAATTTTGAAAAGTCTAATTTTAAAGACTCTTGTTGCTGTGCATTCTTTTGATTTATAATTCACAAGTATTTGAAACTGCGCTAAATTTAGTTCATGAAAAAAGCCACATTAAAGACAAAAATAAAAGATCTTGGAAAATATCTCACTTCTGACGCAGCTCAAGATGCACTTGCTGTTTTAGAGAAAGAGTTGAAATTATGGGAAGAGCCAAAACCAGGGCAGAATAGTGCGAGAGATTTTTTACCACCAAAAGAGCTAGAGGGCAGCGTAAATGCATTGGCCTTATTCAGTGATGGTGGTTGCAGAGGGAACCCCGGCCCAGGAGCCTATGCGTATATGTTGCAGAACGCTAAGGGAGAAGTCTTAGCTGAATACTCGGAAGTAGCTGCTTTTACGACGAATAATAAAATGGAATTGTCTGGAGTTATTCAAGGACTTAAGTTTGCTGCTACAGAGTATGGTGTAAGCACAAAAATTTTCGTCTACACTGATTCGAAATATGTGGTTGATGGAATTAAGTCTTGGGTTGCTGGTTGGAAGAAAAGAGGCTGGAAAAAGGCAGATAAAAAAGAGCCTGAAAATCTAGACTTCTGGAAAGAGCTGGATCAGCTTAATTTAAAAATGGATTTAGAATTTCACTGGGTAAAAGGGCATGCCGGACATCCTCAAAATGAAAGAGTAGATGAGTTGGCAAATCTTGCGATGGATGAAAATGGCTATTAAAATTTCTCTTTTAATACTATTGTTTTTGTCGGCATCGATAAATATAGCTTTTGGTAAATGTCATATCCAAAAATCTATCGTCTCACTTTCGGGACCAATGACACATTTTTTAGAAGAGCTAGATTTAGTCAGTGATAAAAATCTTAAAGCTATTTCCAAATTTCATCCATTAAATAAGGAGTTCAGAGGTGAAGTTCTGGCCGGAGGGCTTTTTTTGTCTCCGCAGGTTTTTCAAAAATACAAAGACGCATTAATTGTTTTTGATAAGAGTCGTGAGTTTAAATACTTGCTAGAAAAGTCTAATCACATGAATTTTTTAGAAATTGACTCTAGAGATCAAGATCCATTTGAAGTGATAAATTTGCTTGAGGTTAAGGCGTTAGGCTTTTTAAAAGGCTGTCGAAGTCAGTTAAGTGAAACCAGTAAGAAGTTTAAAAGCTTAAAAGAGAAATTATTAAAGAAGAATATTGAAATAAAAGCAAATTTCTTCCTAGGTTCTTTGTCTGGAAAATTACCGGAAACGATAATCGCCAATGATGGACCAGTTATCTTTTTGAGAAAATTTGCAGGCTTTAGCACATATCCGTCAGAGCTTGCATACGTAAACTGGTCAATGCGAGAATTCAAGCGACAGAAAGGATTTGTTAATATTGGATTAAATGAAACCAAAACTGAAGAATTTAAAGTTAAAGAAGTTAAACCAAATTATTTCGATATCAGCTACCGAGGTGTTCTAACTCCTGGTATAAGGCAAGCCTATTTTTTGGGGGAGCTATTTAAACTTTCATTATTTTCTTCAAAGTAGTTTGGGCTTTCGCAAAATGGTCTGTCGTAATTTTCGATGGGCCGAAAAGCTTTTGCTTTTTTGCCATGACGTTCATTTGTGCCACTCGATCTTTGCCTGGAGGGTGAGTGCTCATTGCATCCGAAAGTGAAGCTATCACTTTGCTTTGAGACTTTTTGGCCTGTTTCTCCATAAGATACAATTTATTATAGAAACGTCCCACATAGTCTTTATGATAGCCCGCTTGGACACTTGTTCTGAATCCAATTCTATCCGCTTCTAATTCATCCTCTCGACTGTTTGCCATAAAAGCATATTTTTGTATCAGGAGACCACCAATTGCACCTGCACCAGCACCGTATTTGGCAATTCGCTCAACACACTCTTTATCTTTTTTTCCACAAACTGCTTTGCCTAAACCATATCCTGCGAGACCACCCAAAAGTGCACCTCCCAAGCCATATAGTGCAGATTTACCTTCTTCTTTTTTAGCGGCATCAATGCGTTCAGCTGAATGGCGGGCTTTAACATGTCCAATTTCATGACCTATAACACCTGCAAGTTCTGCTTCGGATTCCGCCATTAATAGTAGTGGGCCCGTCACAAATATTTCCCCCGCAGGAAGAGCAAAGGCATTTATTGTCTGAGACTCAACTAGTCTGAAGCGATATTGATAAGGTTTTTGATGTAACTTGTTGGTTTGAACAATATTTTGCCCTACATGGTTGATATAACCTTGAAGGTATTTATCTTGATAGGGAGGGTAGTCTTTTAACATCTTTGGTAGGTATTCTTTTGCCATCGTTTTTTCATCTTTTATAGTGATGGATGTTTTTTGACCTTTGTTATTGCCCTCACGGTATCGGTGTTTTTTTGAGGTGGCGCAAGAAGCGAGCAAAAACGGAAGAGCCGCTAGAAATGTTCTTCGTCCGTGGGTGGAAGAATTTAAATTTGATAATTCGATTTCAAGCTTCTGAATGACTTCATTTGATTTCATAATTTCACCTCTAAAATATATTAGCAGAGCAAGCGCCGTTTTCAACAATATTCAATAATGGCCATAAGCACTCAATTAACTTAGAATTTTAGTTATGCATATCAAGCTTAATCAAGATAACTTTATTCAAAATGCCGGTTTAGAAATTGATATAAAACTGGATTCAGGGATGTCTGTTTTACTCTATGGAGAGAATGGAGTGGGGAAGTCAAGTTTGCTTCAATTATTGAAACTGAAGCAGAAGGACATTTTTCCAAATAAAGTTTGTCGCTTTGTCGATCAACCAAAATTGATGCCTTTAAATGAAATAAACTTTGCTCAAATGCGAGAGCAATTGAAAAGCTACCGCTCTGAGGAGAGTCCTCTTTTTGACGAGTTTTATCCTTATGTTGAAGCTTATGACCTAACTCCTTTAAAAAAGTTGAGTGGTGGGCAAAATCAAATGGTAAAAATTTTATTCTCTCTTTACTTAGGAGGGGATATTTTCTTTTTTGATGAGCCTGTTCAAAACTTGGATGACCAAAACACAAAAAACTTCGCTTGTGTATTAGAAGGTCTCAAATTGAAAGGAAAGTCTTGTTTAGTTATTGAGCATCAGTCTGAAATTGTTCGTAAACTATGTCAGAGAACTTATCAGTTGGTAAATGAAAATCAAACTATCAAATCGAGGCTTTATGTTTGAAGTTGATATCATCCGTGTTCTTTGCGCCTTTTTTGTTGGGTATGGACTAACTCTAAGTGGAAGTCTAAGTCAGCTTACCACTAATAATTCTCTCGCAAGTCCTTCAACTCTTGGAATGGATGGGCTTTCTGTTGTGAGCCTTCTCGTTGCTCAAGGATTAATTGTGACAAAAATTTCTTCTTTAAGCTCTGAGTTTTTAAGTTTAATCGTCTTCAGTATTTTCTTCATTATTCTTGCGACTATTTTTCTAAGTCTTAGGCCAAGAGATTTATGGCAATACCTTAATATGAAACAAATTATTCTCTTGGGGTTAGCATTCAATCTAATGGTTGGAGCTATTTTTTCAGTTATTCAGTTCATGTTTATTGCTCTAAATTATGAATTTCCAACTGGACTTTGGTTTGGTCACTTTAAGCATGCTCAATTATCAAATTTAATCATTTTAGTGGTTCCTTGCGTGATGATTTGGGTCTATTGTTTAAAAAATGCAGCCAAATTCAACGCTATTAATCTTGGTGTTTTTGTAGCCCAAGGAATTGGGATTGATGTTGAGAAGTTTCAGAAAATAAATTTATTACTGAGCCTACTTTTAACTGGAATTGTCGTAAGCTTTTTCGGCGTATTTTCCCTTTTAGGTCTTGTTTTACCTCATGTGCTTCGTAGTCTGACATTTTTCAAAACTGACATGCGATCTGAAATATTATATGGACCGCTATTGGGGGGGCTGCTTATCGCGGTGATAGATCTCGCTTGTTATAATTTTGTTTTTTATGGAGCTGAGCTTCCTGTAGGAATGATATCTAGTGTTGTAGGGGCTTTCGCTTTAATACTTGTACTCTTGAGGTCAAGTATTCGCATTTAGTAGTACTTGGCAAAGTGTATAAAAACAGTTTATCGTTTTAAGTGTTAAATTTTAAATGAAACGCAAAAAGGATTTTCATGAAAGTATTGGGATTATTAATTTTGTCCACTTTTGTTTTTGTTGCATGTAACGAAGGCGGGGGAGCAAAAAACGTAAAACTTGAGTCAGAAGACGATAAAACATTTTATGCCATGGGGTATATGCTTGGTGGAAACCTACAGCGTTTAAGCCTAAACGATAAAGAACTATCTGCTTTATATAAAGGTTTAGTTGATGCTGCTAAAGGAAATAAGCAAGAAGTTGAAATGGCAACTTATCAGCCTAAAATTCAAAGCATGTTTAAAGCAAGAATGGAAAAGGCATCTAAAGATCAAAAGTCTGGTGGTGAGAAATTTATCAACGACTATATGTCTAAAAATAAAGACGCAAAAAAGACTGAGTCTGGTTTAGTTTATCATGTTCTTAAAGAAGGAACTGGTGCCACTCCTAAAGCGGAAGATATTGTAGAAGTTCATTATCACGGAACTCTAACTGACGGAACAGTATTTGATTCTTCGGTTGATAGAGGAGACAAAATCACTTTCCCTCTTAATAGAGTTATTAAGGGATGGACTGAAGGTCTTCAATTAATTAAAGAAGGTGGGAAGATTAGATTAATTATTCCTGCGGACCTAGCTTATGGGGATGCTGGTGCACCTCCAAAGATTCCAGGTGGAGCAACTCTTCAGTTTGATGTTGAGCTTTTTAAAGTAAATCCTGAAGCAGAAGAAAACAAAGAAGAAAAATAATTTAATAGTAGGCCCGGCTTTAAGCTGGGCTTTTTTTTTGGAAAATTTTTAAGGTGATAATCTTTGAATATTCCAAGTATCGTTATCTTTAGTGTAAAGATATCTATCGTGAAGCCTATTTGGTCTTCCTTGCCAGAACTCTACTCGTTCAAAACTAATTCTATATCCTCCCCAGCGCTCAGGGCAGGGAACTTTTTCTTGGTAGCGTTCAGAATAGGCTTTTACTCTGTTTTCTAATTCTTCTTTAGTAACTGGATTGGATTGAAAAGATGATGCAGCACTAATTTGCGAGGCAAGGGGTCTGGATTGGAAGTAAGCTTCGGACTCATCAAAACTAGTTTTTTCGGCCATTCCTTGAATTCTAACCTGGCGATCCAATTCTTTCCAAAAAAATGTCAGGCTAACTTTTGGATTGCTAGCGATATCTTTACCTTTTTGTGACTCGTAATCAGTGAAAAAAAGAATTCCTTCTTTTGAAAAACCTTTTACTAGTATTGTCCTTGAGCTTGGCCAGCCAGAAGAATCAACTGATCCAAGTATGGCAGCATTAGGGTAGGTGATATTTTCTTTTTCTAAGTCAGCAAACCAGTTTTCGAGTTGGTCCCAAGGTTTAGAGCTTAAGTCTTTTTGTTGTAGAGGTTGCTGATGGTATTCAAGTTGAATTTCCTTTAAGTCTTTCATGAAATAACCTATTTTGTCACAATCGTGCCGGTTTGAAGTCTTACCTGGATCTCTGTGGCAGAATTAGTGTCGGCAGATTTAAAGTCCCCAACATACCCTTGTTCGAGCTCTAAATTGTAGAGATAGTCATGTTCTGGGGCTGGGGTAATCGCCACGTGAGCTGTTTCAATTTCAATATAGATATTGAAAAGTGGCTCATCGATATTTAATTGGCTGGTAACTCCTTCTAGTAGAATCCTTTTACCTTCAGGGACAGAGATTTCGCAAGTGGCTCCATCAAGTGACGCAAAATTGACCTTAATCAGTTCTGAGTCTTGTTCAATCATTTTTTGATCGAATGGACCTGAAAGCTTACAGTCGAATTTGATTTCATTATTGGGAGAGTTTTTGAGAGTAAATTTTCCTGTCTTGAAAGTTAAATCCAGTTCATCTACTTCGCTACTCATGTTCATATTCATTTGAAATGAATCAGTAAATTGGTTGTTATCACTAATTTGAACTTGGTCAAAAATTTTAACTTTTCCGGACTTTCCATCAATATCAATAAGGCCCCCGAGAACAATCACTCTTTGGGTCTCCTCGTCGACTTTGAAAATAGGTGAGAACTTCCATGCAAGAGCTCCGATCGCGATGATGGCCACTAACCAGAACGCCACAAAAAGTTTTGCGATTAGACCTAGCACACTAAATTCTTTTTTCTTTTTGAAATTAGTGAAGTGAAAGCGAGACCTCAATTTATTGGCGTAATCAAGAGTATTCTCACTAAGAATAGTAGGGTTCTGCTCAATATCGTTGAGTACTTGACTCAACATATTTATTTTTGTTTCAGAGGGAAGATCGTTTAGATATATTTCTAAGTCAGCTAAAAACTGTTGTTTTGTTTTCATATAATTGTCACCAGATTAGTTTACTCCGGAATATTATGCCCAATCACTCGTCCCAAGGCCAGTAGATAGGAAAATTTTAATCTCGCTCAAAGTCATACCGATAAACATGTTAGACTTATTATGCAAGGAGTTAGCATGTCCAATGTAATTGATTTTCAAGCCAAAAGAGACGAATCTATCGAGAAGAGAAAGAGATCATTTGAGAGGGTTCTATTCTCTGAGTTCTTAGGCTCATATGCGGAAATTGATGAGAATGGAACGAAGTTCAATGTAGGAATGGTAGATATCTCAAGAGAAGGGTGTTTATTTCAAGTTCCTTTTTCTGAGCAAGCGCGTGATCATTTCTCAAAGGTAGATAACGTTACAGTAAGAGTTTATTTTACTAAGGACGACTTTCTTCCTTTATCAATTGGTGTAAAGCATATGGCGGAATATATTGATCAAAAAGGGAATGCATTTTTGAGACTAGGGGGAGAGTTTGATCAGAGTCTTCCAAGCTTTCAAGCATTTCAACCATTCATCGAATTTATTTATAAATTTGCTGAGTTTTCATGCGTCGATAAAGGCGAATCAAAAGTATATTTTCTATAAAAATTGTGCAGGTAGACTACTTCATTTAAGAGAAGTAGTTTACTCTGCTAATACATGAGTTTCTGGATTCTATTAAGCTTTATTTTAGTTAGTTGCTCTACTCCCGGGCCAGAAATGGTGCAAGAGGAGAGGCTTGAAGGTATTTATCGTTCTAGTGGAATAGAGCAGTTTTTTTTAGTCGATCTTCCTCACTGGGCAAATTTCTCAAGAGCAGGTCAGTGTCACCGCCAGAACAATATCCGATACCTTCATTTTGAAAATCTCAATAAGAGTTATAGTTTAAACTATTCGCAGATAGTCCATTTGCAGCATATGTTCAATCGCAAACTGTATGCTTATAAAACATCATCATCAAGTAACGAAATTCCCTTTAAAGATGAAAGCTTTGTTTTCTACAATGTTTACCAGCAAGTGCTAGGTGCGAGCTATGATTTTACTCCTCCGAAGTTTAAAAAAGTAAGTATTGTGTGGATAGATCCTTTTTTAAAGGATCAAAAAAAGCTTAAGAGGATTATCAATTCCGATAAAGTACTTGAAGGTCATCCCATTCTATTAAGTCACTGCCTGACATCTTATCAGTTGGAAGAATTGGCGCAAAAGCTAGAAGTGGATAAGTTAGGGGTAAAATTTATCAGCGCGGATATGTTAAGCATTTATAATAGCAAGTTATCGAAAGACTTTGATTTTGTTTTAAATTTGAATGAGATTCTTAGGGATAAAGATATTAAATTCTTTTCCAGTGAACCTTCTAGCTCTGTGAGAGGTTATTTTGACTTCGTCGAAGTCAAGTAAGTCCACTAAACTGCGTGTCCACTAGAATTAAACCACTAGGAGGAGCCACAAAGCCGATAGAGTCGCTAGCTGTTTCAAGTGATGTTTTAATATCTTCTTCTGAAATTTCACCCAGCCCCAATTTAAACAAGGTCCCCATCATCAAGCGAATTTGATGCCTAAAAAAACCTTTGGATTTTACCTTAAAATAAAAAGACAGTGGCGGAAAAAAATTTGCTTTCAAGAGATCATTTTCGAAAATTCCACATTCATCAATTGTTCTAATGAATTCTTTGTTTTCATTGGGACGATAACAATAGGACCTAAAATTGTGCTCTCCTAAAAACAGCGAACAAGCTTTCTTCATTCTTTCAATATCGAGCTCTTCTTGGATAAAAGTCATATAAGGTGCTGCAAAAGGGTACTTGGCTTTAGTATTCGCAAAATAGTAATGATACTCCTTGTACTCAGCGCTACCTATTATTTGAAAATTGCTATCGACTTCAAATATATTGGTAACAGCAATATCATCGGGCAAATACTCGTTCAAACTTTCTAGGACTTTTATGTCTATTGGGTTTTCGGCGTAGATCTGAAAATAGTGCTTGAATGCTGAAACCATTTTATCCGTTCTAGATGCAGGAAGTGTTTTAAAATTATTCTCACCAAGAAGGTATTTTAATTTACGGTCGATTTGCTGTTGTACAGTTTTAGTAGCATTGGTTTGTTTTTGCCAACCATGGTAGCGATGACCTAAAAAACATGTCTCGAGTACATAGAAGAATTTCTTCATTTAGCTCTCAAGTGAAATTCTATCTACGATCAGTTGAATGATTTCGTTTCCTCTGAAGCGGTTCACACCTAATTGAAACTTTACCTTAAGACCTTCTCTCTCTTGTCTCGCAAAAAGCTCCTCTGGATGAAGGCAGCCCCATTTTCCAATATAGTTAAAACTGATTCCCTGAATCTTGTGTTTTGGATTGTCTTTGCTAGTGAAAAACCATTTCACATGAACATCTTTTAAAAGTTGATAGGATTCAAGTTTTGCATCTCGCATAATGAAAGTAGGACGCTCATTCCCCATCCCAAAAGGCTCTAATAGCTCAAGCCCTTTAACTAAAACAGGATCAATTTGATTAAATGAAACTTCTGCATCGTAATATTCTTGAACCGTTCTTTCTATAGCTGGTATCTCATTTAAATAAGATTTAATCCTCTTTTTAAATGTTTCAAAGTTTTCTTTTGGCATTGATAAACCAGCGGCAGCTTTGTGACCACCAAACTTCAAGAATAGATCCTCACAGGACTTAAGAGCATCAAAGAGATTGAGGTTTCCTGCGCTTCTTGCACTGGCCTTAATGACACCTTCATCCTCTGCATCGCTAAAAACAATGGCCGGCACTTGAAAAGTCTCTACAAGTTTACTGGCAACGATTCCTATAACACCTTCATGAAAATGTGGAGCATATACGATACTGATAACGGGATCAGCGTCGGACATTTGTTTGATCACCATATCTTTGGCTTCAGAGAAAACTTCATTTTGAATAAATTTTCTTTCTTTATTACTAATTTCAAGGTGAGAGTAATTTTCAAAAGCAGTTCGATGATCAGGCGCGATCAAAAGTTTTAGCGCTTTTTCCGGATGATCAAGCCTTCCTTTAGAGTTTATTAGTGGACCAACATAAAAAGATATTTTCTCTGAAGGGATAAAAGGAGCTTGGCGATCCTCATCGTTAAAAAAACACTCCACTCCAGCGTATTGAGTGTTCACAATTTGTTTTAAACCATGACGAACCATCTTCAAATTCATAGGAGTCAATTTGGCCAGATCACAAATTGTTCCTATCGCAACATATTGCAGGAGAGGGTAGATACTTGGAGTATTTTGTCCTTTAGCATCCAGCTTGTTTTTAATACTAAGGCATAAAGCGAAAGCCACACCAACTCCAGCAAGAGTTGTAAGCTCACTATTTAAGTCCTCGTCTCTTCTATTAGGATTGACGATAGCATAGGCTTTAGGCATTTCTGGTTTGGCGTCTTTATGATGATCTGTAATTATGAGGTCTATATTTTTAGCTAAAGCATAGTCAGCTGTTTCATTATTACTTATTCCACAATCTACAGTGATAAGGACTTTTACTCCGTCCTCGATAGCATTATCGATACTAACCGGATGGATTCCATATCCTTCAACAAACCGCGAAGGTTGATATAGCTTCACTTCTACTTTCAACATTTTAAAATATTGAAAGAGTAGTGCACAAGAAGTGGTACCATCTACGTCGTAGTCTCCGTAAATTCCAATTTGCTCTTTATTTTCTAGGGCCTGAATAATTCGATCGGCTGACTTTTCAATATCATTTAAACCCGTAAGTGCCGGCAGGTTATGAAGATTCCAAGAGAGAAACTCGTTAATCTGCTCTGGGGTGTCGAAGCCTCGCTTTTTGAGAACTTCATGAATTATCGGATGAATACTGGACTGTTCTGTTTCGATAGTTTGCATGCCTATAAACTAACATAGGCATGTGGATTTGTTTACCAAATTACGTAGATTCCTTTGATAAGGTCATCTTCATGTAGATCCGAAGTATCACAATATAAATGCTTGAATTCTGTGTGATCGTGGACTTTTTGGAAGTAGTTGAGGGGTAAGAATGACTTGCCGCAGCTTCCACATTTCTCTGGCTCTGTTGCGGTTTCAGATAGTTCACCGCATACATAGCATTTTTTGATAATTAGTTTTAGATTTAAAGATTTATTCAGATCTTTCATGGTTCCCCCAGTTACAAAGTACTCATCGAACGGGGAATTTATTTCCTTAGGAAAAATATGCCGATTTATGTTTTTGTCCGAGTGTATTTGTAGGGAAATAAAAATGGCCCCTTTTGGATAGGGGCCTGGTGTTTTAAATTATCTTACTACGTTTTGTTCTCTTTGCGATTGAGCCTCAGCTGTTGGTTGGCGTTGAAAAATTTGCTGGCCACTATTCATTCTTTGCACGTTTGCTTCGATCATACTTCTGTTAACAACTGGTTGGTTCATAACAAATGTATCTTGCTGTCCTACCGATCTTTGCCCATCGTTAACTCCAGATGAGAAGTCATAAGCAAATGGTTGAGCATTTACTGTAGGGTAGTTTAAACTTCCTGCCGCAGGTGTTTGGAAACCACTTTGGTAAGTATAGTCACCGTTATAGAATCCACCTTCAACTGGGTTATGCATATATCCACCAGCATAGAAGTCGCCTGTTACATTGTACACCGTAGTGTTTCCGTTCATCATATTATTTCTCAAAGACCTGCTATCAAAGAAATCGTTGAGTGTTGCTAGTCTTAATCCATTCTCAAGACCAAAGTACTGAAGTCTTGGGTTTGCACTAGATAGACCAGGATTGAAATTATACAGGCTAGGAGTTTGTGGTCCTTGTTGAGCCAATAAATTCATCGTTAGTAATTGTGTAAGCATATCAAACTTCTCATTTATTCCACCTAAGAAACTAGTTTCAAAGCTTTCGATCTTATTTGAAAGTTCTAAGTAGTCAGTTTTTTGCTCACAATATGCATTGGTTAATGCTTTATTTTTCTCTTCAAGTTTGGCAAACTTTTTATCTTTTTCAGATAGTTTTTCTTTCGCTTCTGCAAGTTGTTTTTTAGCATCTTCAAGTTCTACCTTTAGATCAGATAGTTCATCTTCAGAGATAACTTGATTATCAACCTTTGTATCTAGAACCCCTGCAGTATCCTCGACTTCAGAGATCGCTGCAGCAATTCTTTGTGCTTCTCCCTCATCCATTTCATCTTCTGAAGCTTGGTCAAGAAGTTGTTGAGCAGCAATTGCAACATCAGAAACCTCTTCTACAAGATTATTATTTGAAGATTCTGCAAGTCTTTGCGCTTCTGCTTCAGCAGCTTTTACTTTCTCAGCTTCTGTATCATTTCCTTCATCAATAACAACTGAACCTACAATTGGTTTTTCTGTTTGTTCGACCTCACTTCTCTCTGTAGAATTTTGAGCAACAACTTGTTGAGCTATTTGTTCAGTTGAAGTTTGATCTGCGACAATCACTGGTTTTTCTTGAATAACTATCGATTGAGCATTCTTCTGTTCCGTATCATCAGCTGCTACCTTTCTTTGGGCTTCACCCGAAGCGTATTCTAAAGCAAGTGCTTCTAGCGTAAGGGTATCAGGAATAATCGCTGCTTCAGCGATCTCATTTGCCTCTTCTGGGGAAGCTATTTCTCTTTCGGTTTCTGCTTCTATAACAGACAATTGTCTGCCCACATAATTTTCTCTTGGTGGCTCAGAAATAATCTGTTCTAGGTCTAAAGATAGAACAGGGATCTCGATTTTTGGTTTTTCGATAGTAAATTGGATCGATTCTCTAGCTGCTTGAATTTCGGCAATGGCATTTTCTCGAGCTTCTGCTTCGTTCTCAGCTGTTTGCTTTTCTCGCATCTCTTTGGACATTTGCTGGAGTCTGGCGAACTCTTGATTCTGAGCTTGCATCTCTAATTTAAGTTGCTGTGGACTTTTTGATTGGTTGGCCAAAGCATCGGGCGACAAAGTCGCAGCCAATACCACGGGGGCCAGCACTGCCGATAAGGCAAATAGTTTTGTAAGTTTCATGTCTCTCTCCTCTACACGTAATTACACTTACTAGTTATAGATTCAAGAATGATGCCATGCGTATGGTTGCCGGTTTTTACTGTGATTTTAGTGGTTTAGGTTGTAAACGCAGCTGTGTATTCAAAAATGTAGTGGTAAAAAAATATACGGTATTTGGAGATCGTCTAAACTTTAAACAGATTCATTAAGCTTAGATAGAGCTTTTTGAATAGATTTTTTAATGTTCTCTAGTTGTTTTGTAGACAGTTCTGTTGAAGCTGAAACGGTATTATTAACTTCTTTAACTTGTAGTTCATCAGCAGAAAATGCTTTGAAAGCGAACAATAGTACTAAGCCAATAATTATTTTTGCCATTTCTTTTAAGTGCTCCTAGATGTTTAGGTATAAATTATAAGACACGATTTAATGTGTCAACTTATGAAAATTATTATGTTAGGGTTTGTAAAAAGGATCCTATATGCCAAGTTTGAGAATTTCATTTATTCCCGTTGTCGTCTTGATTTTATTGTTGAGTTATAACGTTTATATTTTTGGAGATAATTCCTCTTACGGTCCTAATCAGTTGGCCTTGCTTTTCTCAGCACTTCTTGCGGGTCTTATTGGTGTCTTTCATTTAAAGCTTGATTACGCGAAATTGGAGAAAAAAGCTATCGACTCCATTGGAGTATCTCTTCAGGCCATGTTGATTCTATTAGTCGTTGGTGCATTGATAGGTGTATGGATTCTTAACGGAGTTGTTCCGACCATGATCTATTTTGGTTTAGACCTCATACATCCGGCAGTTTTTCTCCCAGTAACCCTTATCATTTGTAGTATTGTTTCACTTGCGACGGGAAGTTCATGGTCTACCGTTGGGACGGTGGGGATTGCTTTAATTGGAATTGGTCAGACTTTGGGCATTTCAGAAGGAATGGTTGCCGGCGCAATTGTTTCAGGAGCTTATTTTGGGGACAAGATGTCGCCTCTGTCAGATACGACAAATTTAGCGCCAGCCATGGCCGGAGCAGATCTTTTTGATCATATCAAACATATGGTTTATACCTCAGGTCCAGCTATTTTAATTTCACTAATTCTTTTTACGATCTTAGGTTTTTTCAATAAAGGTGATTCTACCACTACAAATCAGATCGCTGAGACATTAGAACTTATTGATAAAAACTTTAATATTTCTATTTGGTTGTTCTCACTTCCTCTCATTGTTTTTGTAATGGTTAATAAGAAAGTCCCGGCCATACCAGCTCTCCTGGCCGGAACAATTTTTGGACTTGTGTATGCTTTGATTTTTCAAGGAGAGTTACTAAGTAGACTGTGCTCTGGTGAAGTCAACTTTGATAATGTTTATAAAGTTTTTATGAATACTCTTTTTGGAGGATTTGAATCTACTACTGGAAACAAAGTGATCGATAAACTTTTTACACGTGGTGGAATGAGCGGCATGCTAAATACAATTTGGCTTATTTTGATGGCAATGATTTATGGAGGTATGCTTGAAGCGACAGGCATGTTACAGGCCATTGCAAATTGGATTTTAAAGAAGGTCACAAAAATTTCAAATCTTGTGGCTTCAACCATTGGAACATCTATCTTTTTAAATTTAACCACTTCAGATCAATATATCGCTATTGTCCTAACTGGTAGGATGTTTAAAGGCGCTTATGCTGATTTCAATTTACAGCCTAAAAATCTATCTCGTGCTGTAGAGGATGGAGCAACGGTTACATCGGTACTGGTTCCTTGGAACACGTGTGGAGCCTTCTTTAGCACCACGATGGGGGTTGCAACATTGACCTATCTTCCTTTTGCATTTTTTAACTTATTGAGTCCTATAATTTCAATAATAATTGCTGCAACTGGCAAAACGATGGTGAAGTTGGATGAAGAAAAATAAACCGCTCAAAGGTAAAAAGAAAAAAAAACAGTTAAAACCGACTGGAAAATATAATCCGGAACATTTTTTCAACCGAGAGCTTTCTTGGTTAGAATTTAACTCCAGAGTGCTTAATGAAGCTGTTGACTCCAGGACTCCCTTATTAGAGAGATTCAGGTTTCTTTCTATTTATGCATCGAATCTTGATGAGTTTGTAATGAAGAGAGTTGGAGGGCTTAAGGGGCAATTAGAATCTGACTTTTCTTATGTTTCGATCGATGGGCTTTCTCCACAAGAACAGCTTAAAAAAATACGAGAAAAACTTCTCGTCGACAATGAACTGCAGGAGAAAACATTAGATCAGCTTAAAGTAGAGCTTAAAAATAAAAATGTAGAGCTGGTAAAATTCGAAGACCTGTCAGATGATGAAAAGAGTTTCTGTAATGAATACTTTCAAAAAAATATCTTTCCTATATTAACTCCATTGAGTGTTGATTCAGGAAAGCCGTTTCCCTTTATATCAAACCTTTCTTATTCCTTTGGACTGTACCTGAAGAATCCACTCACAACTGAAACATCTTTTTCAAGAGTGAAGGTGCCAAGTACTATTCATAAATGGATTAAGCTCCCACGAAAAGGGGAAAGTAATCTTAAAATGATTAATACTTCCCAAATTATAAAGGCAAACCTTTCTCATCTTTATCATGGGTTAGAAATTATAGATGTCATGCCATTTAGGGTTACTAGGAATGCTGACTGGGAACATGCTGACGAGGATACTGAGGACTTATTGGAACTTGTTGAGGAATCCGTTAATTTCAGACGCCTTCAAGAGCCAATACGCCTAGAATGCTTACGAACTTGTAATCCACAGATGCTTAAATACTTAAAAGATGAGTTATCACTTAGAGATGAAGATATTTATTTTTATAAATCCTCTCTAGACTATTTGTCTCTAAGTTCAATTGCTGACTTGGGTATTCCTGAATTAAGTAATCCTAGTTGGAGACCTGTTACTCTCATGGATTTTCAAAAGGGTAATATCTTTGAAAGAATAAAAGAGAAAGATCTTTTCGTTCATCATCCCTATGAGAATTTCGTCACTAGTGCTGAAAGGTTTATTGTCGAGGCGAGTGAAGACCCATCGGTACTTTCAATCAAGATGACCCTATATAGAACGGGAGATAATTCTCAATTCATTAGGGCCTTAATTGAGGCTGCTGAAAATGGTAAGCAAGTCGTATGTTTAATCGAGTTAAAAGCTCGCTTTGATGAAAAAAGAAATATCCACTGGGCAAGAAAGATGGAGGAAGCCGGGGTTCACGTTGTTTACGGTGTCGTTGGCCTAAAAACTCATACCAAAATTGCTATGGTTGTTAAAAAAGAAAGCAATGGGCGATTGCAGAGATATGTTCATATCGGGACGGGAAATTATAATAGTAAGACAGCCAAGCTCTATACAGATATGGGGATTTTTACCGTAGATGATCAAATTGTTTCCGAGGTAAATGAGGTATTTAATTATCTAACAGGAACATCCTTAAAAATAGATTATAAAACCTTGTTGGTGGCTCCAATTAATGCGAAATCATCTTTTTTAAAGTTGATTGAAAAGCAAGAGAAGCGTGCTCTGGCCGGAGCGAAAGTTCGTATTGTGGCAAAAATGAATTCAATGGAAGATGCTGTTATCTCACAGGCTCTCTATAAGGCCTCGCAGGCTGGAGTTCAAATAGACCTCATCGTTCGTGGTTTTTGCTGCCTAAAGCCTGGTGTCAAAGATTTAAGCGAGAATATTAGAGTTCTTTCTGTGATAGGTCGGTTCTTGGAACATTCCAGAGTGTATTTTTTTAGTGAACCAGATAAGGACTGGGAAGGTGAGTACTATATAGGTTCTGCAGATTGGATACACAGAAATATGCACGCAAGGGTTGAGGTGATGACTCCTATTTTAGCTGATAATGTAAAAGCTAAAATAGCGGCTTTTCTTGATGTGTTGATGCAGGATCACCGAAGTGCATGGGAGCTTAATGCTAATGGAACCTACACTCAAAGAAAGGGGAGTGAGAAAACAGGCACTCATTTTATCATGATGAAAAAAACACAAGATGAAGTCGATAGCTTTGATCTTTAGCTAAAAAAGAGATTACGTGGCTTCTTATCTAATGACGATAAGATTAGTCCTTCTTTTAGACCTACTTTAGGAAGGTGTATTTCAGATATACCGAATTGAAATAGAATTTCCTCGATGATCTTAGTCGCAGGAATGATGACGTCGGCACGGTCTTCTCGCATATCCAGGTAATCCATTCTTTGCTCAATTGAGAAAGATTGTATTTCATCTAATATCGCACTAAGTTCTGTATGAGTTACTTTAAGATTACTTCTTTTAAAGAAAATCTTTCTAAGTTTTCCCATCCTTCTTAGATTTCCACCGGTTCCGATACAAAGATCAATTGGCTTTTTCTTTAAGTAAACTTTAAAATCGCTACTAGCTTCATCAACAAAATCTTTTATAAGTTCTTTCTGCTTTTTAAAATGGCCGCTTTCAAGTAAACGAACCGTCCCACAACTATAACTCTTGGTGAAAACTATTTTGTTATTGTCGCAAAGAGTGATCTCGGTTGAACCACCACCTATGTCGATAAGCAGGGTTCTGGACTGAGAGAGGTTCATGACATTGGCAACTGCCAATTGAATATATTCAGCCTCTTTTTTCCCGTTTATTATTTCGATATTTAAACCCGTTTCTTTTTTTACTTTCTCTACAAGGAGTGGACCATTTTCTGCATTTCTAATTGCACTCGTGGCCACAATTTTTATTTTTTTAAATTTAAATTTTTTATTTAAATCTCTGAGGTCTTCAAAAGCTTCAATAGTTTTTTGGATTTTCTTCTTACTAATTTTTTTGGTCCTGAATACGTCTTCTCCCAAACGAAGTGAGAATCTCATCGTGGACAAAATTTCAAGATCATTAGTTTGATCAAGGCAGGCCATAGAAGCTCTCATTGCGTTTGAACCAATGTCGACTGCTAGTATAGTTTTTTCAGAAGGTGATAGAACTAATTCATGCATTTAAAAGGTATCCTTTGAATTCAGGATAGAATTTAAAAACACTTAATTCTTTATTCTTATCGAATTTGGACTGGAATTGTAGAAATTCTCTGAACACCCCTTCCTTAAAACGATCTTCAGCGTTCATAAAGTTTACAACTTGGGCGATATTATCGGTTAGATAACGGTAATGAGCTGGAATCGTTTTCTCACATTCTGCTTTCAATTTTAACAAGTCATCTGTAATTGCAGCTTTCATATCAGCCGGTAATATCTGGCTTGAAAAATAATGTGGAACATGAAGATTGATTAGATTCGGGACAGGTACTAAAAACTCATATTGCTTTAAGTAGTCTACCATTTCTCGTAGTTTGCTAATGTTAAGCGCCTGAACGGTAGTACTTAGCATACATTCAGAAACATTAAACTCTTTATGATATTGATTAATTTTAGCTAGGTTCTTATTTATTTTTTCCCAATTTGAAGGGTGCCTAATATAGGAATTTAATTCACCAACAGCATCTACACTGGCCAGTAATTTCACCATCTTAAATTCCTTCCAAAGATTAATAATATTGTCTGGAAGAACGGTCATATTGGTATTGTAGGTTAGGGTTATATTCTTAGCATTACCGGACTCTATACAAATCTCTAATATTTTTCTCATTTGAGGCACGATAAGTGGCTCTCCACCTGCAAAATGCACATGGGTCAAGGTAGGTGCTTTATGAATAAAATCCTTTGGAAGGACTTCTGAATCAATCCAATTGTATTCTTTATAAGAATCCATTATTTCCTGAGGGAACTTTTCATAATCAGGCTTGATTTCGTTCCACTCTCTAATCCACATTTGAGCTGATCTTGGATTGCAAGTTCGGCATTGAAGATTACAGAGATTTCCTAGTCTATAGTCCGCAGATGTAATAGGAGCGGAAGTTGTTCCATCATCTTTTGTTGAATCAAGGTTTTTCTGGTTTATATCGCGGTAATTTTGAATTTCGATAATTCTTCGACTGGCCCCACCGTGGTGTTCAGTGATCTCACATCTTTTACAAAGTTCAGGCCAATCACCATTCATCATTTGGACTCTGATGTCTTTCATAAAGTCTGAGTTCATAACGTCGGACGGGCTAACATCGTCTGATATCATTATTTTTTGACCGTGCTCATTTCTGATATGATTATCGAACTCTTCACTGGTGCAGCAAACCTGAAACGATCCATCTTGATTGATGAAGCTATGGTTCCATGCTAATGGGCAGTATGTTTTACTCATTTTTCTAGACATACTGCTATTATAGGGGATAAGCGCAAGGAAAGTTAAGTGCTTATTTTAGGATAAACTCTTGATTTTCCCTAGTGTGTCACCGGTTATAGCTATTACTGTCGGTTTGGGCATCGATCCAGTCGGCCAAGTACTTGTTGGAGCCTTGATATCTTTAGTTGTCTCACCTGGATGTTGAACCGACAAGAAGAGCGTTGTTTCTTCTTTGTCGAATTTTAATCCTGTAAATTCTGCATCGATCGGTGCTGAAGCAACTTGAATAACTTTACCCGCATATTTCCCGGTTGTAGGGATGACAAATAATCCATTGTTTTTAAATTTCTGGTGGGCAGCTTTATTTAGAGAATTCCCACTTATATCAGTTGCCATCCATAAATTCCCTTCCGAGTCGAAAGTCAGGTTATCTGGACAGGAAAAGTATTCTCCACCCATTGCAAAAGTCTTGGCACTAAATTGAGTCGAGGTATGATCATCATTCGCCTCAGAAATTTTTAGGATACTCCCGTGAAGATCACCTTTTGGTTTGTTGTTGGTTAGTGAAACAAAAACCTCTCCAGTCTTTGGGTGAATTTCGATATCTTCCGGTCTATTTAGTTCAGTCGCACCGAGAATTTTAGCCGCTTCTCTTGGGTAAGTTAAAACTTCAATTTGCGACTTAAAATGTTTCTTCAATTGAGGAGATAATTCTAAATCCAGTGGAAGCCATTGTCCTTTTTCAATATTGGCAGCATATAGAACACCTTCTTTAAAATCACTCCCACTTTTAGATACAAATTTATATAGATGTTCATCCTTCTTATCATCTCCAGAGTACACGACAACTTTATTTGTCTTACTAACATGGCAGGTGGCTGATTCGTGAGCAAAGCGACCTAGCTTGATATGTTTTTGTGCTTTACCTGTTTTGGGCTCTACTTCTACTACCCATCCGTAATGCTCAGGACTATGAGGATAGACCTTATTCCATCCCATATAAGGCTCATAAAGAAGCTTTCCGGTTTTACGGTCAAGCTCGCCATAATTCATATCGTAATTTTCCTCACAGGTTAAAAAAGTATTCCAAGGCGTTTTTCCACCTGCACAGTTTGAACAAGTACCAATGACTTTGTTTGAGCCTTGGATTTTTCTATCGTATGCATACGTCATTGGCGTGTCAGCGCGAACACCGCGGTTATGCTTATCATCTTTAATAAACTTCCAACTACCATCTATTTTTTTGAGCTTGATCAAGCTTCCACCTGTTTGGCTTCTTTCTTTATCTATATTTTCCTTATTTCTCTCCATCCCAGAGACAAAAAGTGGGTTGGTGTATTCATGGTTAACCCACATAATCAATTCGTCGTCGCTTAGGTATTCTGTGTCGATATAATCATTATTAAATCCAAAAACGAGCCCATCTTTCATTTTATCTCCCCAGCTTATAATGGGGTAGTAACTGAGTCCGTTTAAAAGTACCACGTCATCTTTTTGGGTTGGAAAAGGCGATGCTGACTTATCAAGCGAGTTTTGACATGCTTGTATTAAGCTTAGAGAGGAAACACCAACCGAGCTTGCGCCCAGAAACTTCAAAAATTCACGACGATTATTTTTCATACCGATTACTTAACATGAATTAATTGAATTGGGATATACCTAACGATAATTTGACACAAACCTATACTTTCTTCATATGGTGTCTTTTTGCAACCAAATAGCAGTGCATTATCGTTGAAATACTCAATAAAACTTACTGTATATAGTCTGTCTAAGTTGAAAGCTCTAAGCTTTATAAAAAGGTTGTTAATGTCTATCGGACAAAGGAGAAAATATGAAGTTATTACTAATCCCAGCTCTCTTGCTTTCAATGGGGGCGCATGCAGAAGTTTCTAATCAATCAGAAACAAAGGTAGAAAACAAAGAAGAAAAAAAGACTGATAAAGCTGATCAGCTCATTACTAACAGAAGGTTTAGAGCGTCGAATGGTTCGCTTTCCAACTTCAGTTTAAACACAAATATTAACTACAATGGTGGGTCGCTAACGAAACCTCTTGCGGCTGATAGGCCTAATATTTCTAATGCTGGTGATACCACAAGTATTGCAGGTATGTCAGGAACATTAAACACAAGTTATCGCTTGAATACACTTAATCGTTTGAGCTTAGGTGTAGGAATTCAAATGTTAGCACCATTTAACTCAACAATCGATACTAGTGATCCAAGAGCCGAGGCTGAATTTGAAAAGAACCAAGGTAATCTTGACGTCAATAACCCCACGCTGGCCTACACTCATATGAATAAGTTTTTTGGAGTGCAAACTGTTGTCAGTGTGGGGATGACGGAATACACGGCAGGTAACTACCGTGATGTTGGCTACCAAAGATCAGCTGATTTATCCGTTAACACGATGTATGAATTTGGAAAAACTGGTTTCTCAGCGGGAGCACTATTTGTAGGTAGCCGCTACTTCTTTGATAAGGATGATGATGCTCTACTCGCTGCTCAGAATGAGACTGTTTTTGGATTTCTTCCACAAGCAGAATACGTTATTAATGATACGTTTAACTTGAGAACGATTGTACGTTCAAACTGGTATCAGAATAATAGAGCTGAAAGAAGATCTAAGTACTTAACTAGACCTGTTACCCAGTCTATTGGTCTAGGAATTTCATTGAGCCGAAATATCTTTTTATACCCAAATATCCAGTTTGCGTATGATAATCTACAGGCATCGAACACAAATGTTGGATTTTCGGCCAATATTAATATGTTCTAAAGAGTATAATTTTTACAAACAGGTTACAGACTTAGACTATAGTGCTAAAAACAGGGCAAACAATTAGGAGATCGGATATGAAAGTATTAGTATTAGTTGGTGCCCTGTTTAGCTTTAATGCATCTGCAGACTCTTTTGGATTTGAATGTACTGGAACTGACCTTGTTTATATGAACAGCTTCTCGATGAAGGGAATGGTTGATACAAGTGATGATACTATTTCATATAGTGTAGAGACCAGAACTGCTGGGAATGCAGGAGTAGTTGAGTCGAGAACTGATGTTGTTAGAACTAATGCAAAATTTGAAAGAATCGATACAGGAAGAACTGTAGCATACAGAGCTTATTCGGTAGACCAGTCCGATGACCATGTTTATGTAAATATTTTGATGGATTATCCTGGACAACTTACTTCTCAGATTCGAAATGCTGAGGGTAGAATTTTTAAATCAAGCTGTAAAAGCTTATAGTCACATAAGGCCGGATTTACCTCCGGCCTTTTTTTTTGTTCCAAAATGATTGTTGGCATAAATGTCGTTGGAATGCATAATAAATAAATATGAATTCTGATGATAAGAAAAAATGCGATAAATCATTCTGTGTGCTCCCTTGGATACATAGTTTTGTGAATTTGGGGGGACATTATCAAGTTTGTTGTACTGGCGAAGAATTCAATAATTTTATTCGTGATGAAAATGGAGAAAAGTTTAATATTGTAGACAAGCCTTCTATTGATTCCATAATGAATTCTCAATATATGAAAGATTTTCGTCTAAAACTATTGTCAGGTGAATTACCCCGTGAGTGTATGAGGTGTAAAATTACGGAGAATTCGGGAGGCGTTTCTCGAAGACAAATTGAAAACCATGAATATGCCAATATTGCTGATGAACTGATTTCACAAACAAATGAAGACGGACAAATCCAGTTTAGTACACTGCATGCAGACTATCGACTAGGTAATGTGTGTAACCTACAATGTCGGATGTGTAACCCAAGGGCATCTCGGAAATGGGTTAATGTGTATTCTTATCTATCAGATGATCTGAAACAAGATAATTTTACCAATAATTTTGATGAGTACAAAAAAGATCCTTGGCTAGAAAGTGGTTATTATTTAACAGAGTTCAAGCAGAAATTAAGTACACTTGAAAGATTGCATTTTGGAGGCGGAGAGCCTTTATACAATCCTCATATGAATAAGGTGTTGAGGGCCTGTGTTGATGAAGGAAGGGCCAAAGATATTGTACTTTCTTATAATACTAACTTAACGATTTTATCTAACGAAACATTAAGTTTGTGGAAAGAATTCAAAGAAATAAAACTCCTTGTAAGTATAGATGCTTTTGGAGAGCTAAATAACTACATCCGATATCCATCGAAATGGAGTGATATAGATCATAATTTAAAATTATTAGATGAAAACTATAAAGAATTCAATGTTTCTGAAATCATTGTAAGCACAACTGTTCAGGCCAATAACTTAGTTCATCTAGATAAGCTTTTTCATTATCTAGAAGGTTTCAAATTTGTTAAAAAATGCCCAAATTTAATAATGCTCTATTTCCCTTCGTACCTTTCTCCCTTGGTAATGCCAAAAAAATTACTAACGATAGGATTTTTAAAATTGCAAACTCTAGTTCAAAAAATTAAAGAACAGGGCGATATTGAAGGTTATATGATTCAGAATATTGAACAAATGATGTCTTTAGTTGCGAGTATGGTAAGAAAAGACCAATTTGGCTTCAACGAGTTTGTAAAATTCACGAGAGAGTATGATCGAAATAATAATCTAGATATTTCATCTGTGAATCCCGAAATGAAATCTTTTATTGAAAATCATAAGTAAAACAGCTGGCAAAGTTTCTTTGAACGCTCCGAATTTTCCATCTCTTTAAGCTCTTTTTTTGAAATCCCTTTTAAGTTAGAGCCATAATTTTTTACCACAATCAAAGGAGAGCCTTTTGGTGTGATATCTTTATAATACAGATCAAGAAATTCTGTAGGATTTAATTGTATATTCTGACTAACAAATTCTTGGGATTCACTCAGAACTTTCTTCCCAGCTTTGAGCCGATAAACTAATAGAGATTCGAGAATAGCTTTTTCCACCGCCAGAGATGGAATCGCATGATGTCCCATTCCAAAATAGATTTTCTCTTTCTCGATAAAAATGGCCAAAAAAGTGGGATTCTCTTGTGCCAAAAATATGGAGTATATCTTTATATTCTTTAATTTTTTTAGAATTTTTACTTCATCTTTGAGCTCAAATTGTAATTCTTCTTCAATGGCATTGGCTTGATTAAGCCACCAAGACAGAATATGGTGTCTTTCAATTAACTCAAACTGACCTTCTTTGATTGCTTCCTCCATACTAAGATGAGCAGCGACTCCATTGCTATTTAGAAATTCCGATGATTTAAGTTGAATCGCTATTGATGGGTCACTTATAGATTTCATTGAAAAATCCTTGCAGTGATAGAGTGCGTACCTTTCAATGGCTTCGGCAAAGCATTTAGTCTTTGCCAGTTGTGAATCAAATGAGATACCAAAGGCTGAATAATCGAAGTCTGAAAATTTATATCGATAAATATATATGGGGTGAATTGAATCAAGAATTGAGAGGTCTCTAAATTCTCCAGGTGCAATTGAAATGAGGTATTTTTGTAGCTCTTTGTAATCACTCATTCAATTGTCCCCATAAGTGTCTCATCTTTACTTCCCATCTAGATTCAGCTTCAAAACCTTCGATTATTAATTTTGCGATTTCACGTTGATCAAATGAAAGTTTATTGGAAAGTTCAGATTTTTCGATATTGTTTTTAAAGTAGAAATCTTGGAAGTAGCGATAGTCACTGGTCGACTTAGGACTATGATTGATTTTTAGACCATTTCTGAAAAAACCGCTGATAGGTTTCGCTAGTGTTTTTTTATCTCTTATACAAATGGTGATTGTAGGGTTATTTAAATGCCTCGTTATGTGAATGAAATTATCTAGTATTTTTATCTCTTGTGTAAATCCGGTTGAAGCGGTTTGAGATTTAATCAGCTTCAACTTGCCATAATCGAGAAAGTCGTTGAGGTGTCTTTCACACTTAAATTCAAATTCTTCGGTGTATATTGATCCGTAGAGTATTTTAAACGCTCCAGTGAAGTGATGGTTATGAATAGATGTATGTTTTTTTGTCCATATATAGAGGTCGATATTAAAATTTTCGCTGTTAAATAATGTGAAATTATAATCAGCAAATTCTCCAGACTTAAAGTATTGAGGAATATCCTTCGTTTGGTCTTTTAAATAATCCACTAAGGCCTGTAGTGACATGTTTTGGGGGATTGATATATCCAACTTACTGAGTAACTCATAGGCCTTATGCGAGAACACTTCTGCTTCTAATAGAGATCGAGATAATCTTGCAATTCTTTTAATATCTATCATGAGATCAGTATTTTCTGCATGAAAAGTTGATGTCTGTTTATGTGAGAAATAAAATTTTCGCCATTAGGCCGTTGAGAAATTTCTTGTTGTAAGTGGGTCACAATATTTTTATTTTCCGCAAATTTTCTATAAATATACATTCCCATGAGTTCAGTTGAATCAATTGATTTTATCTCTGTAGATGGGTCTTCGAAATAGGTCAGTATTTGAAGCTTTTTTATCAGCTTGTTTCTAAAGTCTTTATCATGTCTAAACCTCATGCCCGGATAAAAGAAAATATTAAGGAAATTGTCAGTCGGCCATTTCTCCCTTATCACGAGGTTTATAGTTGGTGTCTCAGTATGACGGATGAGGTGTCCGTCATTCTGAGTTGAGTCCGGAATAGGTCTCACTTCATTTTGAGATAGCAATTCTTGTTTTGTGATCCTAAGCTCGCCAAATCCTATAAAATCATTCTTGTTTGAAGTTTCCTTGAAATTAAATTCTATATTTTTAATAGATCCAGAAAGAATTTGAAAAGCACCTTTAAAATTGTGATCGTGAATAGTGATCGATTCGTCTCGCCAAAAATTTAAGTCCAGGCAGAGATTATCATGCGAGAAGACTGTAATTGAAGGGTGCCCAAAACTCCAAGGATCAAAGGTTTGATAGTTAGAGTTTGGATTATTTAAGACAAACTTCATAAGCTCCTCCTTCCCAATACAAAGATTGGACTGTCGTAGGAGTACTGCCATTTGATTTGAAAAATCACTATCATTATTCTGCTGATAGCATTTTAGGGCATCTTTAAATAGGTTTCTGAGTTTGTCGGCAACCATACAGATTATTATGACTTAGCTTTCATTTTTGGTCTAGATTAATGTATAATGTCATAATGAATGAAGCCATATTGAATCGTGTCATTTTAGTATTTTACACTATCTTGGCTTTTCAATTTCTGTATGCAATTTTAAAGAATAAGTCTTATAAGGGGGAACTTTTACTAGGCCTTATCATTTTCCCTATCACTTACTTTGTGGATAGCTTTCTTATAGGAAAGTTGATTGAATGGTATTCGGGTATCTTAAAAGATATTAGGATGTTTGACTCTTTCTCATTGGGGAGTCAATTTTTTATTCTCTTTTTGGCATTTGATTTTTTTGTGTATTGGACTCACAGAATTTATCACTCGAGTGATTTTTTTTGGTGTAATCATATTATTCATCATTCGGGAAAGCACTATTCTCCTCACTTGAAATTTCGTGAATCATTTGTCACATTTTTACCAACTATTTTTATGCCATTTTTCTTTTTAATTGGTTTTGATTTATCAGTCATCATGTTGAATTTTCTTTTGATTCTTTTGGTTGATACGTTTAATCATTTTGAAATTAAAAGGAGAATTCCTTTCGTTGAGTATTTTATTGTTACACCTAGAGTTCATAGGTTGCATCATCATATTAGGAATAAGAAAGAAGTAAAAAACTACGGAAATATAACACTTATTTGGGATCATTTGTTTGGAACATTTGAGTTGCCGACTCAAAAGAATATAAATGCTCCTATCGGAGTTTTAAATTATGAGGAACCTAAAAACCCCATTTATGCTTGTCTAAAGCCATTTATGGATTATTTTCGAGGAACCAAATGAAGCGAGTGTATATTTTTAGTAATGGTTACACGAATAGATCGTTTCAAGGGCATACATATTTTGTTCCTTACATACAGTTACTTCTGCAAAGCTATTTTCAAATAAATTCGAAGCTTTCTGACAAAGTTGAATGGGGAGAGATCGAATATGCGGGGAATAATCTTGACGAACTTATAGCGGAGATTAAGGATCCGTTTCTCTTAGGTCTCTCATGTTATTCTTGGACCTGGGAAAAAAATATGGCCCTTGCTAAGGAGATTAAAAAACGTTTTCCTGAATGCCATATTGTTTTGGGAGGGCCCGAAGTTCCCGTCGGGAGAAAAGATTTCTTTCAAGAGTTTCCCTATGTTGATTATCTCGTCCATAAGGAAGGAGAAAAAGTATTCACTTATCTTTTAGAAACATTAATCTTAGGTGAAAAAGTTTTCCATCCAAAAATATCTCAGCGAGGTGCTTTGGCGGATCGGTCTCATTTACAGCAAGATTTAGACTTCAAGGGACGTAGCTTTTTAGATTTAATTGATTATAATTCCCTCAATTCACTAAAAGAGAAGCTTAAATCTAGGAATATTGCACCAGCGATTATTTTTGAAACCAATCGTGGATGTCCCTATAAATGTACCTTCTGTGATTGGGGGGAAAGTACCGGACAGTCAGTTCGTAATATGACAATGGAGACAATAGAGCGTCAAATTGAAGAGATCGCGAAAGCTCAATATGAGTTAGTATTTTGCTCTGATGCAAATTTTGGAATCAATAAACGAGATGAAGATATTGCAAGGATGTGGGTTGAAGCAAAAAAGAAATATGGATATCCGAAGGCCATTTACTTTAACACTGCTAAAAATACTAATAAAAGAATTTTGAAAATCGGTGAAATTATAAAAGAGGAATTTTCTATTATCCCTGGTAATACAATTTCCTTTCAAAGCATGAACGCAGACGTGTTGAGTAATGTAGGACGCAAAAATATAGGTCTGAAAAACTATTTAAATCTACAATCTGAATATGAGAATAGAGGGGTAGATAGTTATAGTGAACTCATTCTGGGGCTTCCTGGAGAGAGCGTAATTACATGGTTTGATGGAATCGTTAAACTTCTGAACCTGGGCATTAAAAATTTCCATATATACCCACTTCTTATCTGTGAAAACGCTCCTATAAAAACTGAAGGTCATATCGATCTCTTTGGACTTCAGGTCGAAAAAGTCCAGAGAAGTGAACACTCGTTTACTCTTAAGGGGGAAACATTATTTGAATACGCTAATATGGTAGTTGCCAGTAATACGATGAGTTTTGAAGACTACTTAGAAATGAATTTTTTCGCTGAGTTTTCTCTTACGATTGTTAAAACGGGAATATTAGATTTTGTCTTGAGTTTTGTTGAAAAAGAGTTCGATATTAAGCGGGGAGCTGTCATAGAATCGCTGTATTTAAATAAAGAGAACAATTTTCTGGGTAGTTCAATTGATTATTTAAAACAGTTTTGCCGCGAGAATTTGGATTTTTTACTACGTAGAGATATTGGAAAACGCGAAATTGATTTTGAAGGTACTAAGGTCACGGGACTTATTTCCTTTCAGAAATACTTAGAGTTAAAACTTGGACTCAATCTCGAGCTCTTTTATGAGATAGTAAAAGATGAGTTGCAGAATAAAGCGGCTATCGATTTTGATGTATTAAATGATCTGTTTTCGTTTCAGTTCGGTATATTTTTTAAACCAAGTGATTTGAAGTCAAAACAAGAAGTTACTTTTGATTATGATTGGAAAGGGTATTTTTCAGGTGGAGAACTGAAGAGAGTCAAAAATATTTTGATATTCGATGCTAATTGGAACTCTCATCAAAAAAATCTGAAAGCTCTTTATTGCCAGCTTAAAATTAATTCCAAGCTACGAGTTTTAATGGGCAAAGAGGTCTCAAATTTGAATAAGGTCTATAGTGAGGACGTAAGTGAAGTCTGAATTGAAAATCTTCTTTGTCATCCTTACTGTTTTAAGCCTTATCTTTCAAGGAATTATAATTGCCAAAGAAACAGCTGCGCAAAGTGAACTCTTTGAACATAGTCAATATTGGGTATACCTCTTAATGTGGACCCCCGCTATTAGTGCCCTGATTGCAAGCAAAAGAAAGCTTATAGGGCAACTCAAAATCATTAAGGAGATTAATTTTAAAGTTCTTCTATACCCCGTTATTTTATTAGGTTTTTTTGTTTTAGCTTCTTGGTTGATTGGGGACGGTATCGTTATAAAACTCATAAACCAAAATTATGTTAGATTAAAAACTCAAGGTTTTTTGGAGCATAGTTTTGTTTTGTTTATACTCTTTGCTAGTTCTGCAGGGGAGGAAATTGGCTGGAGAGGCTATTTATATCCAAAACTACGTTCTTTTATGTCGCACAAACTGACCAGCTTAAGTGTAGGAATCGTTTGGGGGTTATGGCATATCCCAATTATCCTGGGGACTCAGTATAGTGCAGAGTATTCTGTATTTATATCCGTAATCTGTTTCCTCGGTTTAACGATTTCAATGTCTTTCTATATGGGAAAGGTTTATGAGCAAGGAAGATCGGTTCTCAATTTTGTATTCTTACACGGAGTGCATAATTATATCGTGTATTTTTGGCTATTGGGATCACAACAGCGGGAAAATCACCCATTCCTGTATAGTGAATTCGGCGTCTTATTGCCAATTATATGCGCCTTTATATATTTTGTTACGAGGTCCAATTCACTGAAAAATCACTAAAATTTACATGGTTTTAGGTATTTAGCACTCATCTTGAGTGTTTTGTTTTGACTAAAATTTGGCTTTGTGTGAATATTAATTTATGTCTAATAATATTGAAATATCCAATGAAATCCTATTCAACAAAACTAATGTGGGTACGGTTTCTATCGTTTTTCTTGATGAGAAGAGTGATTTGAGTGATAAAGTTATTCATTTAAAAGGTGCTGTTGCTGAGATTTTTCTGGCCATAAGTGAAGGCGTTAAGATAGAGGATATTCTTAAAAATTTACAACATATGACAAAAAAAACCGAACAGGAATGTAAGGCTTTTTTCGACAAGTTTATTTCAGATATGGAGAAGCTTGTTATTTTAAAGGTAAAGCAGTGATAGACGACAAACACAAAAAATTACTTCATGATTATGATCAATTCGGACAAGTTTTCGTGCTGGACATTGGTGACATCTTAAACGATACGGATTTCAACGAAGAATTAGAGGCGAGTGCCGCTCTAATTTGCTTGAACGCTGAACACTAATTTTTAATATATTTTCTTCTCCAAATAAAAGCGTCTAGCACATAATGGGTAATGGCAAAAGTTCCCAAGATAGCTGCAATCATACCTTGTAATTCACCACTAACAATCCAAGGCTTAATGCCTAAGGTTGGTTCAATATATTTATGCTCAAAGATTAAGTCAGTTGTAATTTGCGTTATAAAAGCGATGAGCACTGGTATGGCCAAAAACAATAGAACTTTACCATTGATATGAGCTTGCTTATTTTCTTTTTCAACTTGGTAAAAATACCAACTGAAAGCAAAATATGGAATACCGTGTGCTAAATTATTGACCAGTAGAAAAGTGAGAGCATCATCAGTTTTAACAATACTGTAGTACCAAGAGAAGCCAAGTCCAATAAAAAGAAAATTCTTTGGCAGGTTAATCTCCTTGTTTTTTATAAACAGAAGGAGTTCATTCAATAAATACAGTGCAATTACCAAAATCAAAAAATAATGTGCAAGTTCAAAAAAACGAGGATTATCCCAAAAATAAAAACCAATCTTCCCATACCAGCCGAATTCTCTAGGGACAGTATGCCAGTAAATTAATGGAACTATGAGTGTAGAGTAAATTGCCAACTGATTAATGAGTCTAGAACTCTTTGATGAGCGCGTTTTATTAAAATAGTAGATAATAATTCCGTAGTGCTGTCGTATATAATGAAAGGCCACCATATAAATCAGAAACTTCATATAGGTAGATTGGTCAAATTGGATCAAACTATAGCATGCCGTGAAGGCAAGTATAGGAGTTACTAAAAGGACCATTTTTAGAAGTCTTTGAGCCTTTTTTGAAAAGTAGGTCCTAAATAGACTAACGAAAACATGAGCACTATCAATCATAGTGCTCATCAATACCCATAACAGTAGTGATACCCAAGTAATTTGATAGTAGTCTCTTAAAAGGATGGCCAGTATTAAGGCCAAGTAGCCAGGGAGAATAATGAACGGAATATCGTACTTCTTGGATTTAAGCCAAATCTCTTGTGTCATAGTAAAATTCTAATCGGCGACTAAACAAAAGTCTAATGTTTACGATTGATGTCTCTGTTATACAAATAGGCGACCCAGAGTTCTGAAAATGAAATTAGTCCAATTAAAAACATGATGAGAAATTGTAGGTAAATTTGAAAAGAATAGACTTCAAAGTAAAAAAAGAATCGAACTGCAAAGTAGAGGCATAAGGTAAGCACACTGAAGTTAAATAGAAAGCCGATTGGAGTGCATTGTTTAATATTTTTGTCTTTAATAGTTGGAATAAATTTAAATTTTAAAGCAGGTATAAAACCTTTTATGATTGAGATTGATATTGTCCTGAGTAAACAAAGTGAACTGAAGCAGCTTAGTATGGCCTCTCTGATACTTATGTTTAAGGTATAGCGCTTAATAAGAGTATGAGTGGTAAACATATAAATAAACAGAAAGGGAAAAGGCATAAAATAATAGACCCCATCCATGTAGTGGTATCTAAATAGGATTCTGTCGTAATAGTAGAGTTGGTAAAATACAAAGATCAAGTAAGGTAGAGTCGCAACCCAAGGTAGCCAATTGAATATTAAATAGATCTTTCTAGGGGTACTGAGGTGATTTGAATTTAGGACACTTCGAAATCTATGCTGCATAACTTTGCAAGCACCGATCACCCAACGTTCGCGTTGGTTAAGATAGGCCTTGAAATTGGCAGGAAATACACCATATCCAAAATTCTCTTCAACATAATGAATAGTATGACCATTAGTGATGGCCTTGATTCCAAAGTCAGCATCTTCTGTAATGGATCTTTCATTGAGTAAATTAAGCTTAAAGAATACTTCTCTTGAAACCACTAGCATTGCTCCGTGAAGAATTCCAATATTAAATTTAGACCTTAAAGGTAGGCTAAATTTTGAATAACCTGAGTATTCATTAGAAATTAATTTAGAGATTATACGTTCATTGTTTTTTTCATAGGCTTGAGGGTAAAAGATGATATCGGAAGTAGAGCAAAGCTTTTCTATGCCGTGAGAGAGCCAGTTTGGTTTAACTTGATAATCACAATCAAGAAAAAAGATACAATCATATGGGATACTTATTTCTCTAATCGCTTTATTTAGAGCACCGGCCTTAAAGCCGTCAACTTCAGGGAAATGAATGAATTCAAAGCGGTCATCTTCAAAAATAAGGCTTTGGACTTCATCTAGGTCTTTTCTATCGGTGTTATTGGCAATTAGGTAGGCTTTAAAGCCCTCTCTATTTTGCGACATAATACTGCGCACACTACGTGATAAAATTTCGATCGGCTCATCAGTAAATGGAATTAGTACTATGGGAGCATTAAAGTCTTTTCGCTCGATTCGCACTGAGCTTTGAAATTCAATTTTTCTAAAAAATCGAAAAAGAAATTCCATAAGGTGAAATAGGCTTAGAACGAGAAAAACAAACAAATTGATGGCGAAAAAAACTTGCCCAAATGAAAGGTAAGGGTAAGAAGTCAAAAAATAATCTAAAATAAAATTAAAACTTATATAGATAAAATGAATACCCGCTACACCATAGATTTGTCCTGTTAAATTCAGCTTGTGCCTAAAAAATAGAAAAGAGATCAAAACAAAAATGACATGGAACCATAATGTCACTTGGGGGATATCGAAAAATGGAATAGGTCCAGCTAAGGGGAATTTTTCGTGACGATAAATAGTAAAAATTCCATAAAAAACATTAGCAATCCCGCCAAATTCAAATCTCTGCCAGGGCTGGTCAAAAGCTCCGATCACATTGTAGTCAACATTCTCTTTTTCAAAAATTTCAATTGTTTTTCTTAGAGAGCTCCCTTGTAACAATCTAGACATCTCATCTCCGAAGCGATTAGCTTGACCTCGGGAAGGATATCCTATTTCTGCGGCAAAAATAGGTTTGTTACCAATCTTTTCTTTAACAATCCGGTATTGCTCCACACTCCAATCAACGTATTTATTTCCCGGTATATTGTGCCAATAGGGAAGAATATGAATTGCGACAAAATCGATTGTATCGAAAACCTCTTTTATTCTTTCAAATCGGTATTGAAAAGATGAGCTTATGATAGAAGTTGAGACCTGGGCATTTGTTTTAGCTTTGACAAGCTCAATCCACTCGATGAGTTTCTTGGTTGATGTCAGCTCAAGTTCTATAACTTCATTGCCTACAATGACGCGCTTGATATTACTGTTTTCGTTCGTGAGCTTAATGAGGGTATCCACTTCTGATTGATTGTCGTAATTATCTTTGTCAGTAATCCAGGCTCCAGCTACGACTTCCAAGCCAAATTCAGCGGCAATTTTCGGGACTTCCTCATGGCCGAAACGGGAAGTGTAAATTCTAATACAGTTGGTGTATTGAGCTAGGAAGCTTAAGTCTTTGCGGATATTTTCGCTATTGATGTGTTGCGGAGATTTGGGATCGAAGGCAACCTTATAATTAGGATCATAGCTTATACATTTAAAAGAATGGATTGCGGGGAGTTGTTTTTTCTCCCATGCTGCAATATAAAAACCCAAACCTGAGCTTAAAATCAATATGAGCAGGATAAATTGTTTCATAAGTTTCCGATTTTTAAATCTTAGCGAGATGCGCTAAATAAGTAAAAGATTTACTTACAAAAGTAGCTAATCTTGTCTAAAATTTTAGGAAAGACTTTTACAGAGGTTCGATTGAGTCAAACAAGTTATCTTGGCATTAATATGGGAATGCACGATTCCTCAATATGTCTTCTTGATGAGGACGGAATAGAAATCATTTTGAGTGAAAGGCATTCTCGCGTCAAAAAGCAAGGTGGGTTTCCCTTGCAGGTATTAAAAAAATATCATGAAAAGTTAGTGAAATTGGCTCCGATGATTTCTTTTAATGCTTTAGGAAGACCGATCGAACATCAAATCAATTACTGGAATACTTTGTATCCTTTCTCTAAAAAATGTGAACATCTTGGATTGAATCAATATGTTCCTTATCCTCAAAATAAATTAGAAAATCTCAAACATCACGATTGTCACGCCTATAGTGCTTTGTATTTTTCTCCATTTGAAAAATCTATCATTTTAGTTATCGACGGGTTTGGAACCTCTCAAGATCAGTACTCGCAAGAAGAATTGAGTTTGTTTAAGGATTATACTCCGAAAAATATAGATGGAGTCGAGCATGTCCTATCTGGAGAGTTTTTATCCGTCTACACTCAAGAGCAAGGTGAAATCAATTGTGTCAAAAAAGAATGGTCTGGACTCTATTATAAAAATTCAAACTTAAACGAAGAAAAAAAGTTTCGTCGCAAAGAGGTGGCTGAGTCGATTGGAATTTTCTACGAGAATATGGCCACTTATGTTTTTGGCTCAAAATATCATACTGGAAAATTAATGGGACTCGCATCTTATGCCCAAATTGAACAATTCCAAGAGGTGGATTATTTTAAAAAGCAACTAGAACTTGATTGGAATAATGCCGCCAATGGTATTGCTTGGGAGGACCTTTCTTCCGAGGTGCAAAGTAGAATGATTTCACTCGCTGGCGAGACACAAGCTACATATGAAAAATTTCTTTTGGAAAAGATCGAGCAACTTAAAAATGATTATCCTGACTATGATAACTTAATTATCACTGGGGGATGTGCCCTCAACTGTGTCGGAAATACGAAAGCGCTACAGGCTAAGATATTTAATAATATCTATGTTCCTCCTAATCCGGGTGACGAAGGAATTAGTCTGGGAGCAGCCTATGGCCTGTATTTAAAACAGAATGGAGTTGATAGCTGGAGAAATTCAAAAGTTAGAATACAAAATTCATCTTATGGTGCGAGAGAAAATATTGCATCTCAGACAAAAATTGAAGAGATATTCTCATCGAAGTTTGAGATTCAGAGACATGAAAAGATAGAGCAAATTGCCGCGAGGATTCTGAGTGAGGGTAATATCATAGGATGGTTTCAAGGAAGAAGTGAAGTCGGTCCAAGGTCCCTTGGTAACCGCTCTATTTTAGCACCATTGAATTTCCCAGATTTAAAAAACTACCTTAATAAAAAAATTAAATTCAGGGAGTCATTTAGACCTTATGGGGGAAGTTGCCTTTTAGAAAAAGCACATGAATATTTTGAATGGGAAAAAGGAAGAGAGAACCCCTTTATGTCTTTTACTCCAATTGTAAAGGAAGAGTACAGAGAAAAACTTAAGCCAATTTGCCATGTTGACTATACATCCCGAATGCAAACCATATCCAAAGCTGCCAATCCTAGATTTTATAAAATGGTTAAAGAATATGGCGAACTATCAGGCGTTTATTGCTTACTGAATACGAGCTTAAATATAATGGGAGAGCCGATTGTTGAGTCAATTGAAGATGCTTATAATTTCTTTTGTCACTCCGAAGTTAAGTACTTTGTTATTGAAGACTATTTGATACAAAAGCGAGGCATTTGAGATGAAACATAGAGTGCTTAATAACTTCACTAGTACTTCATTTCTAATTGATCATTGTGAAAAATATTTCTCTAAAGATTTTGTTTGTTTAACGAAAGACTTTGATTATGATGAATTTCATGCAAGCTCTCAGGGGGATGTCGTTTTTTTTGGTGATGTTTTGGAATATGTTCACCGATTGAAACAGCTTAAATATGAAGAAGTTAGATTAAATACTTTCTCTTATCGTTTTGCAGATATTCTTCACGAGCTTTTAAACGTACCTAAAGAAAATATTAATATCTTATCTGATCATATCTGCAGTAAAAATAGAATGATGGAACTTCCTTCATTTCAAGCTCCATGGGAGATGGTTTATGCCGGAAGGATAAATCATCAAAAAAATATTCCTCTTCTCATCTGGACCAATTTTTATTTACAAGAGCTTTATAACATGAATGTTGGGTTAGTGATTTTAGGTGAGTTTGATAAAACGACTCATATAGATCATGTGGCCACTGAAGGTCGGACAGATATTTCCTATGAATGTATTGAAAAAAATGTGGCGAGATTAATCAATTCTCTCCCATGGAAATACGAAGCTCCAAGGATTAAGCATGGCCTAGGGCCTAACGAATGGACTGAAGAATTGTCAGCTAATTCTGTTCTGGTTAATTTTTCCACTTCGTTTCAAGACGATTTTGGATATTCCCTGAAACAAGCGCTAGAGGCAGGAGTGCCTGTTATCGCTACTGATTGGGGCGGATTGAGTGATCATCAGGCATACAAGCTACCAGTTTCTACCAGCTATACATTTTTAAACACACTCATAAACACGGAATCATTCGTTCAGGGTATTGCTCTTTCCTATGCTAAAAAGATAGTAAATAAAGACTTCATAGAATCTCCAGCACGAAGTGATTACCAAAAATCAGTTTACGTGAATCGATTGAAGTTAATTGAAAGGATAAATATTGCTCTTAAAGAATACGGATCTGATATTGAGCTTATTGGTAAGCATTGTACTTTATTATTATGTGATGAAGATGCCACTGGATATAAATATAGAGAGTTTTTTGATAAGTATAGACAAATACTTGCTGGAATTGACCTATCAAAAAAAGATTTAATTGCTGTTCCTTATTCAATGTTTGAACACGAGTGGATCAGTATGAATGATATTGTGCCTGTTCTTATGACGTCATGGCTAGGTACTTTTGATCTTGAACGTGACTTTGTCATTGTTCAAAACGATTTCTTTAAACGAAAAACACATTTAAAATATTTTATCAATATTCTAAGAAAATGTGATCATTTATTGGTTTTGCGATTAGACCCTAAGGAGATAACTTTTTTACGTTTTATGAAGAACTTCGTGAACTCTTCGGTTCGTTTAATTTTCCATCTCCATGAAAATGGACCTTATGCTGGTTGGCACTATCATCGCTCACATATTGATGAACTATTTGGTGAGAAGGATTTGTTTTTTGGCTCTTGTATAAAAGATGAATTGGTTTTTAAAAGAGGATATCCTGAAGCAAATTATGAATGTGTACCTTTTGTCTCTCAAAAGACTTTTAGTTTTAGAAATTTACAGTCTGAGTGTAAACGAGAGCAGGGTGACTTTGTCTATATGGGACGGATTTCAGAGCTTAAAAATATTCACCTTTTAATTTGTGCCTATGCAGTCTATAAAAAGCAAGCTAGCTCTCCTCGTAAGCTTCGTTTGTTTGGTAAATATGATGGGCTAGGAATACCTTTACTCGCTCAGGTTGGTCCCAATTATATGGAGTTGTTGGAAGAGTTGGTGGAGCAATATGACCTGAGGGATTCTGTTGTTTTTGAAGGATTTATCGATCAAAAAGAAATTTTTCAAAGGTATATTCATCCTGATGATATTTTTGTTTCAGCCTCTGTTCATCTTGATGAAAACTTTGGAATCGCTCCCTATTTTTTTCTGGCAGTTGAAGGGCGAGCGATATTGAGCCGTTGGGGCGGCTATCATGACTATATCGAGTTTTTTCCCAATTCAGTGAGTGGATGCAATGTTTATCGTTCTCAATGGGGGGCAACTGTTTCTATCAATGAACTGGCAAAAAAAATGGTTCAGTGTGAAGAATTAAAAAAGATTTCAAACGAAGACTTTGATTTTCGGTATAATATGAGACTCGTTATGGAGCGTTTAGAAAATATGTTTCAAGAGGCCAGCGGTGGAACTGCTAAGGCCAGTGAACACCTAAAAACTTCACTCAATAATTGCTTGGATCCGATTTTCTATTCAAAAGATAAAAACTTCAAAAATTTTAGAGAACCTTTTTTGCAGCAACTAATTGAACTTTATGGTGAGAAAAAAGCAGAAAACTCGGGTACTGCTGGAAAGGAAATTGTGCCTTGGGTAAATATTGAAGAAGAACAATTTTTAGTATCAGATCCGGCCAGGGAGCCGTTTGTTGTTACGAGAGTGCCAAGTTCTAAACTCATTGAGGTAACATATAAAGATGAAATCCTTAAGATTTCTAAAGAAGATTGGTGTAATTTAGCCAATTTACAGCTGATATTTGGCTTTGAGGCCTTGTAGTATTGAGGATTAGTAGCAATCAATGGTAAATTGTTTAGAAGATCTTTAAGTTTTTAGTATTTTTCAGAAGGGGCTATATTGAAGATAGGTCTATTCCTTTTTCCAATTTGGTCAGTTAAGTTACCTCCTTTGGGAGTGGCCTATGTGGCATCTGCTCTTAGAGAGCAGGGACATACTGTAGTCGTTAGGGACTATAACCTAGAAATATACAAAAAACTTTACCCAGAAAATGCTCCGGAAGATGGTCATTGGTATGAACTTGGAAACAAACATATTGAGTATTCTGGTGAGCTGGGTAAGAAGCTAATTAATCTGGTGGGTCCATTTGTTCCTGAGGTGGTTAAAGAGATCGCTAAAGAAAATTTCGATATTATTGGGGTTTCACTTTTTACATCTTCCATGAAGTTTACTGAACTGGCGCTTAGAGTTTATCGTGCTATTAATCCTGACACTAAAATAATTATAGGTGGCCCATCATCCACTAGAGCAGATGCGGACTTTTTTCTCCGTCATGGCCTTGCTGATTATGTGGTTTACGGTGAAGGTGAGAAGATCATGTGTGAACTTGTTGGAAAGATTCAGCGTGGAGAGGACTTTAGAGATACTCCTTCAATTAAATATCTCGGTGAAGATGGTGAAATTGTTATTACTAAACGAAAGTCACCGATGACTCCAGAGGAATTTTCTCTTCCAGATTTTTCGGATTATAACATTAGGGATTATACCTATAAGGCCATACCCATTATGATGAGTCGCGGTTGTGTGGCAGCTTGCGCGTTTTGTAATGAGACTCATTATTGGCATCGCTACCGCATGGGGATTGTTGAAAATATCGGACGTGAATTAAATAATGCCCTAAAGAAATATGATTATGACTTTGTGTTTATTTGTGACTCTCTCGTTAACGGAAATCATGATCTTTTGGAACATTTAGTTGATTTTGTTCTCGAAAATAAACTTCAAATGAATTGGGGCGGGAACGCACGATTTGATGCTAAACTCAATCTAGAGCTTCTGACTAAGATGAAAGAAGCTGGCTGTTATGTTTTAACTTTCGGCTTGGAAAGTGCATCTGAAAAAGTATTAAAGATGATGGGCAAGCGAATTACATTGGATGTCGTGAAGCAGGTTCTGGACGATTGTGAAAAAGTTGGTATTAAAGCAAACGTCAATATACTCGTAGGGTTTCCTGGAGAGGAAGAAGAAGACTTTCAAACCACGATGAATTTTCTCAGGGAGCATAAGCGTCAGCTCTATGTGGTAAATACTGGTTTTGGAATGGAGATTAACGAAAACACAGGTGTCTACCGTCAACCTACAAAATATAATATCCTTCTTGATGAGGACGGAAAAATTGGTAAATATCAAGGGGCCTGGGCAACAGCTGATTTGAGTAATACTATCGAAATTCGAAAAGACAGAATCAAGCGCCTGCGAGATATGTTAGTGGAAGAGAGAATGACTTTTAGAGAGGAAAAACTGCATGCTGAAGAATACGGTTTTCTTGCGAAAAATAATTTAGAGGTACCAAGTTGAAGATAGGTTTGTTTTTATTTCCCATATGGTCGGTTAAGTTAGCTCCTTTAGGCTTAGCTTATGTTAGTTCTGCTTTGAGACAGAGAGGACATGATGTAACAGTTGAGGACTATAATCTCTATGTCTATAAAAAGCTCTATCCGGAAAAAGCTCCTGAAGATGGCTATTGGTTCGAACTCGGAAATCGAAGAATGGAGTATGTAGATGATATGGTCGACCGTATGGTTGCGCTATTAGGCCCATTTGTAAAAGAGGTGGCAAAAAAAATAGCCGCAGAGAGGTACGATATTATAGGGATCTCACTTTTTTCATCCTGTATGAAATTTACTGAGATGGTCTTACGTATCTACAGGCTTATTTGCCCAGACACAGTTATCGTTATTGGTGGACCATCCTCAACTCGGATCGATGCCGATTTCTTTATTCGACATAGACTCGCAGATTATGTGGTTTATGGTGAAGGCGAAAAAACTATGTGTGACCTAGTTGAGAAAATTCAAAATGGTGAGGACCCTAGAACCCTGCCTTCGATAAAATATTTAGGTGATGATGGAGAAATTGTAGTCACCAAGAGAAAGCAACCAATGACACCTGAGGAGTTTGTATTACCAGATTTTTCTGATTTTAACATTAATGATTATACCTACCAGGCGCTTCCAATTATGATGAGCCGTGGTTGTGTAGCAGCTTGTGCATTTTGCAATGAAACTCATTATTGGCATCGCTTTAGGATGGGACTTGTACAAAATGTGGCAAGAGAATTAGAAGAAGGGACTAAAAAATACGCTCATAATTATATTCATATATGCGACTCCTTGATGAATGGAAATCATGATCTTTTAGAGCTTTTAGTTGAATTTGTCTTAGAGAAAAAGATGAAAATTAATTGGGGAGGGAACGCTCGATTTGATAAAAGACTTAATTACGAACTTTTATCAAAAATGAAAGATGCTGGGTGTAATTTTATCACTTTTGGTCTTGAGAGTGCTTCTGAGAAAGTTTTGAAAGTCATGGGTAAAAGAATAACCATGGATGTCGTGGGAGAATGCTTAGATAATTGTGAGAAATTGGGAATCAATGTTTGTGTAAATATTTTAGTCGGTTTTCCAGGTGAGGAAGAAGAAGACTTTCTAATGACTGTAGATTACTTAAAGAAAAGAAAACACCAAATTTATCTGGTTAACACTGGAATTGAAATGGAGATTGCAGAAAACTCTGGTGTTGCTAGACAACCAACAAAATACAATATTTTAGTTGATGATCAAGGTGAAATTGTAAAACATGATGGAAGTTGGACGACCTCTGATTATTCAAATACTAAAGAGATCAGGCGAGATCGACTGAGACGACTAAGGTTGGCTCTTAGAAGAGAAGAGATGAACTTTCATCCTGAAAATATGATGTATTGTGATGAATCTGAACTTTAAGGTAGTTCTTTGATTAAGAAATTTCTCAATTCCAACTCACTACCTTCCGCTTGAATCGCAATAAAGCCTTTTTTGATTAACTTCCCATCAACTGCATTTGGTCGCATATAATGTTTGTGGGTTGTATCTTCAGTAGGATTTGAAGCTGTGAGTACGATCTTACCGTTAATTATGTGTTTGATGCTTTTTGAATCCTCTACAATTATTTCAGCTTCTACCCATTGGTCTGAGGGAAGTGCCATAGCATCAGAGTTAATGCAGTCATCGACTTCACTGCCACTAACGATTGCTTTTGTTCCTGGTGTGCATAGATTGGCCGTGGTACGTTTTTTATCAGGTTGCTCAGCGAGAAGAACAAATTCAAAACTACTTGGCGCCATCTGAAAATCTTGCATGCTTTCAGCAGATTGAGAGAAGTACATAATACCACTATTGCGGTAGGCCCAGTCTGGTGTGTTTTTGAGCACACTACCAACAAATCGGTATTCAAATTTAAGGTGAAACTTTCCATATGGTCGAGGGAAAAAAAGATATCCTAATTTCATCTCAAATTCGCTGTACTTAGTGTAATCAAGCTTAAGTACATTGTTCTTTAATTGAAATGTTTCTTTATAATTGGTGTTCAGTTTTTCCTGATTGAAGTGTATGGGGAAATCTTTAATGGTTTTATCCTTAATGAGGTCTTTCCATTCGGCATAAGTTCGATTGGATAAAAGTAGTAAAAAAATAAAAATTTTCATCTGTAGATTTCCTATAGCTGGTTATTCTTTATTAGACTGGAGCAGTAGTTTGCAGCCCTTGCTGCTAAGGCCATATAGGTGAGAGAAGGATTAACACAGCCAGAGCTTACCATACAAGAGCCATCAGCGACAAAGACATTTGCTACGTCATGAAGTTTGTTAAATTGATTAACTACTGATTCTTTTGGATTGTTTCCCATCCTTGCCGTTCCCATCTCATGAATTGTTTGGCCTGGGACATTATTGGAGTCATAAGATTCTACATTTTTAAGTCCCACCTTTTTTAGTATTTCTACTGATTTTAATTTAATATCATCCTTCATTCTCAATTCATTCTGCTTAAATTTACAGTCAATTTTAACAAGTGGAAGGTCATATTCATCCGTTTCGTTTTCATTAAGAGTGATAGTGTTGTCAAAATGAGGTTGCATCTCAGCTAAGGCATCCATTTGGAAATACCATTTAGATTCCTCTATCTTCTTTTTTAGGCTACTTCCAATGCCGGGATGAAGGTGAGCCTTGCTCCAAGATCCTCTGCTAACATAGCACTGAAATGCATATCCTCCTTTGTAATCTAAGTTTTTAAGCTTATGATTAAAACGAGGGATATATGAGCCTGTTGGTCTTGTGAAGTCGATATCGTTAGATTCAATTTCCACTATTCCTTTAGCACCAAGACTCGTCATATGGTCCATTAAGTAATGACCAAGAACTCCACTTGAATTACCCAAACCTTGTGGAAATGATGTTGATTTGGAATTTAATAGAATTTGTGTTGATGCAATAGTTGAAGCACAAAGAAAAAATGCTTTAGCAGAGATTTCTTGAGCATTCTTTGATTTTTTATCAATCACTGTAATAGAAACTACTTTATTACGGCCAGGTTCAAAATTTAACTTTAATACGACAGAGTCATACATTTCGGTGAGGTTACCTGTATTTCTTGCGGCTTTTGTTGAAGAGGATTCGGCACTGTAATAAGCTGCTCGAGAACATCCTCTTTCACATTGATTCTTCTTAATACAAGACATGCGTCCTAGGTTTACCTGCTCATCTGTTGGTGCTGTGAGGTGTGCACATCTTCCATTGGTTAGGTGTATATCGCTAAAGTTTTGTTTTAATTTTGATTTCACATGTCGTTCAATAGAGTTGAGGGGAAAGGGAGGTTGAAAGATTCCATCGGGAACTATTTCTAAACCTTCATTTTTACCACTCACACCGATGAATATTTCTACCTTGTCATACCAAGGTTTTAGGTCTTCATAGCTAATCGGCCAGTTTTTAAAATCGAGTTCGCTCATACGGTAGGTTTGTCTTCCCCAGAGAAGAGATTTTCCCCCGGCTTTTTGCGATCGAATCCACGAAAAAGGTGAAGTTGAATTGTACTCCCAATTTTTATCTTTTATAAAAAAATGTCTGGTAAAGTCAGATAGAGCATAAGAATTTTTTTGAATAGGGTAAATTGCATTGAGTAAGGCTGGAGGTAGCTTGCCTCTAAACTTAAAGTCTGTACTTGGTTTATCCTCTGTTATATAGCTATCTTTATGGATAATCTTACTTCCTCGGTCTAAGAGTAAAACCTTTAAGCCTTGTTCTGTTAATTCTTTGGCAGCCCAACTACCGCTTACTCCTGCTCCAACGACGACGACATCAAATAGCTTCATTGTCTTTCCTTGGAGAACTATAGTAGCTAAATAAAGTAGACTCTTTGATTGCTAGGTAGGACTCGTCTCTGACATAGCTTAAATATAGAGTTTTTTCAAAATCAGAGAGTACATCTTCACTTTGATTAGGAGATAGATTTACAAAATCAGCCTTATACTTTTCTTTTGCTGAATTGTTTAATCTTATCAAAAGAGGCTTTATGTTTTCTTGAATTTCGAATGAGTAGAAGTGAAAAAGCATTAGCCATACCAATTTTATATCTTCACTCGTTAAAGGTGAAATTATAGTCGAACATAAATATTCTAAAGTTTTTGACTCTTTGTCTGTAAACTCAGTTTTAAAATCTTTAAATTCTTTTTTATCTTGCAGGATTAATAAGTCCGCTACAAAGCTTGCAGTGTAGGTGAATCCCAAAGTGGCAGCTATCGCCACTAAAAATTTTCTTCTATCAAAAATACTCAAGTCTTTACTCATCTTAGATCGTCAGAGCAGCACCAGTCACAAGCATTGTTTCACCATTGACGTAACTTGCATCATCCGATGCTAGGAACATTACTGCTTTAACAATCTCTTCCGGCTCAGCAACTCGCCCCATTGGATGTTCTGCGCCAATTTGGTCAACATACTTATCCCCACCAATTAAAGGAGTTCGGACATCTGAGGGGGAGATGGCATTAATTCTAATATTGTCTTTTGCATACATGACTGCGGCTGCCCGAGTAAGGCCACATACAGAGTGCTTAGTTGAAGTGTAGTCAGGGAGTTTAGAAAAGCCTGAATGGCCGACCGTTGAGGAAACATTAATTATAGTACCTCCAGCTTTTTGTTTGAGCATTTGTTGAAGTTCATACTTCATGCAAAGAAAGACTCCTGTGGAATTTATAGAGTGGATCTTATTCCATTGGTCTAGAGTTTGCTCATGTATAGGAATCCTTCCAAGAACTACACCTGCATTATTATAGGCAATATCAAGCTTGCCATATTTTTTGACGGCAGCAGCTACAAAATTTTGAACCTGCGTTTCAATAGAAACATCGCTTTGGAAAAATGTGGCCTCACCGCCTTTTTCGCGGATCATTTTTTCAACGGCCATACCTTTTTCTTTTCTTCTTCCATTAAAAAAAACTTTGGCACCCTCCATGGCAAACATTAGTGCGCCGGTTTTACCCATTCCGGAAGTACCCCCTGTTATAAGAACAACTTTATCTTTAAACCTATGGCCGATTTTAGTAGCGTCAGAATCATTAGACGCTTTGGCAGTTGAAGAAAAACTTGCAGCTGACATTGCCGCAATTGCTGTTATAGCGTCCCGCCTATTTAATTTAGGATTTTCGAAGTCGCTCATATTTTTTCCTTTTTTAAAATTATAGTATGGTCAATAAAGGAAAGTAATTAAAAAATTCTTTATTTCTCAATGTGTTAGAGTGTAGAATTAATGAAATAAGACGATTAATTAGAGAATAAAAAAGTAGGGGAAGAGGGATTGCTTTTTAATAGCTACAACTATATTTTTGCGTTTCTTCCCTTGGTTTTACTTTCGTTTTTTCATGCAAAAGCTAACCTCAGAAAATGGATTCTCATCCTAGCTTCTGTTATTTTTTATGCTTTGTTTAGTTGGATAGACTTAACCATATTGATTTTGTCAATCTTGATGAACTTCTTTTTGGCACAGAGGTTAAAGGGCAATAAAACGGCGACTTTTTTTGGAATTGCATTCAACCTGGTACTTTTACTTTATTTCAAACTTCAGTTTAATCAATCAGAATTAGGTGAATCAGTCTTTACAGGAGTTATTCTTCCGTTGGGAATCTCATTCTATACTTTCCAACAAATCGCCTTTCAGGTGGATTGTTATAAAGGGGAAGTAAAACAAAAGAATATTTTCGACTATGCTTTGTTTGTTGGTTTTTTTCCTCAACTCATTTCAGGTCCAATTGTATTGTATAGAGATATTATTCCTCAGTTTCAGTCATCTTGGCTGGGACAAAATAAATTTTTAAATATTAAGCATGGTTTTTTTCTGATTGCGATCGGTTTATTTAAAAAAATCGTGCTAGCCGACTCATTTGCAAAAATTTTTATTGAATTGAATCGGATAGATGAGTTGGGAGCAGTTTATGCGTGGGCTTTAATTTTAGCTTACAGTTTTCAGATTTATTTTGATTTTTCTGGGTATACCGATATTGCGATTGGAAGTGCCAAGGCGTTCAATATTGAACTTCCAGTCAACTTTTATTCGCCATACAAGAGTAAAAACATCCAAGAGTTTTGGTCGAGGTGGCATATAACACTGTATAAATTTTTAAAAAATTATCTTTATATTCCTTTAATTGAAAACACTAAACTTCCTAAAGTTCTTATTATGGCGTGTGTTTTTCTATTGAGTGGACTTTGGCATGGTATAGGATTAAATTTTCTTTTTTGGAGTGTCGGTCATATTATTCTGATGGTCGTGTGGCGTTTATTTAGACTTTCAGGAATAAAGCTTCCATTTCTTATATCACAAATATTGACGTTTATTAGTGTGAGTGTTTTGTGGCAGTATTTTGCCAATAGCGATATTGATCGGGTCTTTAAAATTTTTGAAAGCCTCTTTGTATTTAATTCTTCTCAGTTAAAAATCTTAACTCAACAATACGATTACTTCCTCGCTAATTTGGGGGTTGGGTTTGGGTTGAATCTTGAGGCCTTAGTTAGCTACGTATCACAACTAATGGTGCCTAATTTTTTTATGCCGTGGTTACTTATTGGATTTGTCATTGTCTTTTGCTGTAGAAACTCAACAATTCTCGCTCAGAGTGCGAGAGGGAAGCTTTTTATGACTTTGCTTTTACTAATCATTACTGTTTTCTTTTGGGAGTTACAGGATACGGAAAGGTTTATTTATTTTGAATTTTAAAACCAGACTTTATCTATTTATCTTTGTTCTGAGTTTAGTTCCTATGCTGTTTTGGAAGAAACTTAATAATCGTGTTGAAAATTCAATGGTAATTTCGCGAATGGGAGATTTAACTCTACTTCCTAAAAATGAGCGAATCCCTTATATAGAAAATTATATAAAAAGGAAGCTTTCAAACGAAAGTGCCGCCCCAAAGATAATAATTTTGGGTGACTCCCAGCTTTATGGTAAATATGTTACCTCTAAGGAAGTCTTCACTGAAGTTCCTCCTTTAAAGAATCTTGGGATAGTGAACTTAAGCTTCATAAACGGAAATCTGAAGGATTTTAAGTCTGTTTTGAACTCATTGGAAGAATATAAAAATCAAATTCAGAAAGTTGTTGTGAGTGTTAATTTAGCGACATTGACTAAAGATAATATGAGTAAAACTCTTCTCGATAGAAAAAGGAGCTCAATAAAATTGAGTAAGTTTTCTTTTGGGAGATTGCTCTATCAGCAAAATATGACTGAACAAAAAGGGGAGTACTTTTTATTTCCAGAAATAGCATCCATATCGAAGAAATCTTGGAACGAGTATTGGCTACTTGACGACAAATTTGAGGCTGATTTGGAATCATTTAGGAACAATTCGTTTAACGAGAAGATTCTCTTTTTGGTGACACCTTGGAATTTAGAGCAATTTAGCCAATCTAATTTAAATACCGGTATCATTCAAAATAATAACAGACTCATTCAACAGAAACTAGAGGGGATGGGACAAGTTCTGCTTGTCGAAAAACTTGGTACTACTGATTTTTATGATGCCGTTCACCTAAGTCAAAGTGGTCATAAAAAATTGTCCCAATTAATTTATGAGATGATAGAGCTAAAATAATCTATTGTTTTTAATAGGCCATCTTCCAATTCAGTTGTTGGAGTCCAGTTGACAAGACTTTTTGTTTTTGAAATGTCAGGCTTTCGTCTTTCGGGGTCATCTAGAGGCATAGCTTGGTATTGAATTTTTGACTTAGAGTTGGTCAGTTTAATGATGACTTCAGCCAAGTTTTTGATCGTGACCTCGTGGGGATTACCAAAGTTCAAAGGGCCAGTCACTTCGTTTTTAGTGGCCATAAATTTTAATATTCCGCTTACTAGGTCGTCGACATAACAGAAGCTCCTCGTCTGAGTACCATCTCCATTAATTGTTATGTCTTCATTCTTTAGTGCTTGAATGATAAAATTTGAAACGACTCTACCGTCATTTAAAGACATATGTGGCCCATAGGTATTAAATATTCGCATGACCTTGATCTCTAGATTAAACTGCCTGTGATAATCAAAGAATAAAGTCTCTGCGCAACGTTTGCCTTCATCGTAGCAAGAGCGAATTCCTATTGGATTGACATTCCCCCAGTATTCTTCAGTTTGTGGGTGCACTGTCGGTGATCCATAGACTTCACTAGTAGATGCCTGGAAAATTTTGGCGGAATTTTTTCTTGCTAACTCCAACATATTAAAAGTACCGACGACATTCGTTTGGACTGTCTTTACAGGGTCCTTCTGATAGTGAATTGGACTCGCAGGGCATGCGAGATTGTAGATTTCGTCTACTTTGATATCTAAGGGATAACATATGTCGTGCTCTATAATTTCAATATTACGAACTTCAGATAAATAATTACGGTTCTGTTCTGAGCATGAAAAAAAATTATCAATGCAATAGATTTTTGAATCAGTTTTAGCAAGTTCTAAACAAAGGTGGCTTCCTATAAAGCCGATACCTCCGGTAACGAGTATGGATTTCATTTAAATGTCCTCTTTTAGATATGATAGCTAATAACGCTGCAAAGTGAAAATGTTTAAAGATTTCTATTTAAATGGAGCGACAGACCGGGTTCGAACCGGCGACCTCCACCTTGGCAAGGTGGCGCTCTACCAACTGAGCTACTGTCGCATCGTGAGTGAGATTAAATAGCATAGATTTTAACAAAATGTCATCAGTTATTTTACAGAGATTTCAACTAAGAATAGACCATCAGTCTTTTTTGGTCTTTCTTTTAAAAGAACCATTGCGTCAGAATTTTTTTTGAGAAAATCTAGTAACTCAGAGTCGCTATTTAATTCCTTAGGCGGAAGACCTCTTCCCGAAAAAAGCTTTCTACGCCAAGTAACAAGGTATTCACTAGTACTTGTTTCTAAAACTTGATCGGAGAATTCTTTAAATATGATTGAGTTAGATTTTGGGTGAGCAGGAAGTAGGCGTGAATTATCAGGCCATTTTGTCATTTCCCCTAAAAAAGCCTTCATTACAGTTTCTTTATCAATTTTCTCGTTCATTCTTTGTTGGCCAACCGCAATGATAAAGTCTCCAGCAATGGCACGTGCTTGTGCTAAGGGAGTATTGTGGATCAAAAATACTAAAGAGAAGTGCAGAAGGATTGCTCTCGTACTTTTGAGATTGAAATGAAATATTTTATTCACTATCATTAACTAAATATTAACTGATAAAGTAAGCCTTATGCAATTTAAAATTATTTTCCTTTTCTTAATAACCTTCCTCTTTGCTCAGAAGTCTTTCGCAAAACTTGGTCAAGTTCACGGCTTTGTGAATGCCAATTATCTCGTTGCCGATGAAGAGGTTGTTTACGATACGACTATTACCGATAAGCCCTCTATGATCGAGCATTCTTCAGCAGGAATAAATCTTAGTATCGATATTGATAATAATGTTTCCGGATTTGTGCAAATTCTGGGAACACAAACCGCAGATGAGGCAGTTGTTGAATTCGATGTTGCCCAAATTAAATTTGATTGGGGAAATAAAACTAATATTAGGGTAGGAAAGATCAGAACCTTTAGTTGGATGATCTCCGAGTATCGCTATGTAGGGGCTCTATACCCGTGGGTTAGTCTTCCGACTGAAGCGTATTCTTTAAATCCAGTTGATAGTCATAATGGTATTAGCCTTTCACATCGATTCGATTTTAATCAGGATTATTCTCTTACATTCGATTTAAACTTTGGAGAGTCTCAATATAAAGTTGTTGGGGATTATGTAACAGAGGATGTGAAAATCACTGATATAAGAGGACTGCAAATGGAGCTTCTTTTCCCAAAAGGAAAGCTTCGTGCAGCGAAAGGTCTGGCAGAGACTGATGGAAATTATATTTTTCAAACAGAGTCTAGTACGGCCAATAATTATCTAACCATAACCAGGCCTTTTTTGTCGGGTACTGCGGAGTTTTCAACTGTAGGCTTAAGGCTAGATTTATCTGATTGGTTGATTATGAGTGAATGGACCGCTCTTAAAACATTGGATGAAGACCTAATTGATAAAGAAGCTTATTATTTTACTCTGGGATATTACCTTTTAGACCGTAAGCATTTGGTTCATCTTACTCACGGTGAAACAACCAAAAACGCCTATGATGAAGGAAGAGATAAATCGTTAACTATTGGATATAATTACAACTTTAGTTTTTCTTTAGTCGGGAAGCTCGACTACAAAATGGTAGAGCATACTGAAGAGGGTGCTTCGAATTTTGACACGACCTTTACTGGCCTTGACGATGTCCCGGAGAAAACAAATATTATTGGAGCCTCACTTAATTTGGTTTTCTAGTTCCTAATTATTTGTCTACCTTTGACCGATAAGTCCTTATGAAATTAGGAGCTTATGCAAGGTAGTTTATTTCCAAAAAGACTTTCAATCATTGCAATTTGTATGACAGTTTTGTCTTACACTCTTTTCTATTTCTATTTGTTCCAAGCAAAATCGCAAATTGAAGAAACGGATAAATTTCATTTTTCTATATTAGAGAGAAGCTCCATTAGTGTAAGAACGAACTCACTCATGGAAGTTCATCTCAAGCGCTATGTAAAATCACAGGACCTTGATGATCTCGAAGGATATTTACTGAACTATGAAATCATGGAGTACAATAATGAGTTCTATTTCAAGTTACTGGAAGAGTACGCAGAAGTTGGTTTGCGTATACCAGTCGAGAAGTTGAAACGAGTAGACCTAGGCAGAATAGAAGAACAAATTCTCAGCCTTATTGAGAAAAAGCAATTTAATAAGGCGAAACAGCTATTCAAATCTTCTGAGTATCAGAATCGGTTAGCTGAGTACAATGAAAGCCATGCTTTGACGGCAGAAAAGCTTAGTGTTTATAGAGATGAAAAATTTGGTTTTAATAAAATTCTTTTGAATATAGTCCTTACTTCATCGCTGGTTCTATTAGTGTTGGTGACTTTATTGTGGTTTAAGGTTGTTCAGAGTTTTAAAAATAATCTTATGTTTAAAGAGCAGGCAGAGTCTCAACTAGAAGAGGAGAGATTAAAAAATTTTCACAACCACAAATTGGCGGTCATGGGAGAGATGGCCGGAGGAATTGGGCATGAAATAAATAATCCTTTAGCAATTATCCAAGGTACTAACCGAATAATTTTAAAGCTAACAGAAAAAGATCCATTGAAGAATAAACAAAAGATAATAGACTCGACTGTTAAAATTAAGTCCGTTGTGGAAAGAATCACTAAAATTATTAGGAATCTAAGAGATATGTCTCGTGATACTTCTGAAGATCCAATGGAAAAAGTTCAATTCTCAGAGATTTTGGAATACACGTTAGAAGTATCAAACTTAAAAAAAGCAAATTCAGATGTACAATCAAATTTAGTTGTTGAAGATGGCGTAGATTTGGAGAGCCTCTTTACATTTGGAAGAAAAATCGAAATCGAGCAGGTCTTGATTAATATTATAAACAACGCTTTTGATGCCGTTGAAGCGAGTGAAGAAAAAGAAGTTAAAATTCTTGTTAGCGCAGATGATGATAATATCTTTATCGATGTCAAAGACTCAGGTCCAGGTATACCTGAAGATGTTAGAGACAAAATTTTTCAACCATTTTTTACCACTAAAGACGTAGGAAAAGGCACTGGGATGGGCCTTTCGATCTCAAGTCGAATTATTAGAAATAATGGTGGAGAACTCCTGGTACACAGCTATCAACCGACCATTTTTAGAGTGAAAATTAAACGCTTTAAAGAAGATGATCTTGCAGACTCTGATCAAACAGCAGCTTAGAAAATTTGATTAATCATAAATTTTTTACCAGTCCCCTCGGAAGAGTCGAGTATATAGTGTGGGATGGCCCAGCCGGAGCAGATTGATTTAAGTTGGCGATAGATTTTAAGACCTTCGTCTTCTGATAGGTAAAAATGCATGGCTCCCTTAACCTTATCAGGATGGTGGAGGTAATATGGTGTAATACCTATTTCTACTAAACGCTCCATTAGACTCTTTAAAATTTCAGCATCATCATTTACTCCCTTTAATAGTACTGATTGACTAAGCAAAGTAATTTTAAGTCCATTTAATTTTTCGATACTATTTGCAATTAAGGAGTCTAATTCGTCAGGGTGGTTAGTGTGAATAACTAAAAATATTCGTTTGAAACGAGCTTGAAATTTTTCTATAAGTTTTAGAAAGCCATCATCTATTCTTGTGGGATCTACCGCAGGAGCTCTGGTGTGAATCCTTAAGAATTTTATACCGCATATATTGAGAATTTTAAAAACCTCTTCAAGTCTTTGGTTATTTAAAACAAGAGGATCTCCACCTGTTAAAATAACTTCCTCTACTTCTGGATGCTTTTTAAGGTATGTTTCCAGCTCAGTTAATTTTCCTTTTAAAAAGCTAGAGGGGCTTACTAACTCATTTCTACGAAAACAATAACGACAATTAACTGGGCAGGCCGTTGTAGGCATAAAAAGAATTCGGTTCTTATAGCGATGAATAATTCCGTTTCCCTTTGCTCGGAGAGCATCGCCAATCGGATCAAGCAAACCATCAGTTTGGTCCTCTTCATCATTGGAGTAGAGAAATTGTTTTTGAATAGCTACAGATTCAGCGAGCTTCGCTTCAAGATGGGAAGTGAGCTTTTCTCTTGGAGAAATCATTTTTCTATTTCCCGAATCTCTTTTATTTTTTTTGTTTGAAAATATTTATTCAAATTATCCAACATGCAAATCCCATAGAGCATGAGTCCTTGAGGCATTGGTAATAATGCGATGGGAGTGATCGGTCTAAATTCCTCTTTTCTTTTTCCACCAGAGTATTTGATTTCAATTGGTGTTTTAGTTTGCAGAAAAGATTTTAAAATCTCTAATTTTTTAGGAAGAGCGTAACTTTCTTGGCGTTTGAAATCTTTTAATTTGAAAACATGAGCATAATTTCTCATTTTCGAATTGCGTTCTCCACTTGGTAATTCTTTTAATATCGTTGTAAAAACCTTCAGTGCAACAAAAGCATCATCAAGGGCCTGATGGTGCTCAAAACGAAGGTTGTAATAGCTCGCTAGGGTTGAGAGCTTATAATTTTCCGGTGGAGTTATTTCCGAATTTTTTGCCATCGACTTAAAATAGGCTCGGGCCAATCGGCAAGAATCTAAGATATCACTTAATGCTATTGGATAATGGAACTCGTGCAAAGCTTTGACTAAAAAACTTGTGTCGAAGATGGCTCCGTGCGCAATAAGAGGCATGTCCCCATAAAAGTCGACAAAATCCTTTAGTGGTTTTTTTAGGCTTGGTGCGTCTCTGAGGATATCATTATTAAGTCCGTGATACTCAATGGTGTATTCTGGAACTTCGATGAGGGGATTAACTAGCGAGTGAAATGTTTCTATATCACCTTGGGGAGTGATTTTAACGGCAGCTATCTCAATAATCTTATCAAATACAGGAGAGAGGCCGGTCATCTCAAAATCGAAAGCACAAACACCTTTAGGGAAAATATTGGTGAGCGTTTGAATTTCTTCCTTAGAAAAATTTAAATCTATTGCGAGTCTTTCAGACATGGTTTGCACTTATATATTCGCAGCAGCATTACGTCAAAGAGGATTTTGCTTGTGATGCGTTAAAGTTGACATAAGCTACCGTAAATCTTATTAATTTTTAAATTTTTTAATTCTATAGAAGGAACAATAATGGCCAAAAAATTTGATGTGGTAGTTTTAGGTGCTGGACCAGGTGGATATGTAGCTGCAATTCGTGCAAGTCAGCTGGGAAAGAAAGTCGCTATCGTAGAAAAAGAACATATGGGGGGAGTTTGCCTCAATAAAGGATGTATCCCTACTAAAGCAGTTTTAAAATCAGCTCACTCAGTTCACGAACTTGAAGATTTCAAAGACCTTGGAATAAATGTTGATCTAAAAGGTCTTGATGGAACTCAAGCTGTAAAGCGGGCCAATCAAATCGCTTCGAAAATCTCAAAGGGTGTTGATTACCTGATGAAGAAAAATAAAATTGAGGTTTTCAAAGGTCATGGTGAATTTACTTCTAAGACAATGATTAAAGTTGGAAGCGAAACTTTAGAATTCAAAAATTGTATTATCGCAACTGGAGCCAAATACAGAAGTTTTCCTGGTCTAGAGCATGACGGGAAAAGACTGATTGGTGCGTGGGAAGCAATTAAATTAGATAAGCTTCCAAAGAGTATTGGGATTATTGGAGCTGGTGCGATTGGAGTAGAGTTCGCTTATTTTTGGAACGCATTTGGTGTTGATGTTCATATCTTTGAATTACAAAAGCACTTACTTCCGATTGAAGATGAAGACTGTTCTAAAGAAGTTGAAAAAGCTTATAAAAAATACGGTGTAAAGCTATCTCTAGGAGTTGAAAAAGTTTCAGCTAAAAATAACGGAAAAGATGTGACTATCACAGCTGTAGAGAAGGGCAAGAAAGTCGATTATAAATTTGATATGGGACTAATTGCTGTTGGTATGACTGGAGTTGTTGAAGGATTTGGTCTTGAAAAAATTGGTGTTAAAACTGAAAAAGGTTTTATCCAAGTCAATGATATGTACCAAACAAATGTATCAAATATCTATGCTATCGGTGATGTTTCTGGACCACCACTTTTAGCGCACGCAGCTTCTCACGAGGGTGTTGTGGCGGCTGAGCATTTAGCAGGTCATAAGCCACATAAAATTGATAAAATGAATATTCCTGGTTGTACATATTGTCAGCCTCAAGTGGCTTCTGTTGGATATACAGAAAGAGCACTAAAGGAAAAAGGAATTAAGTACACAGTTGGTAAGCTTCCTTTTACAGCTAACGGTAAGGCCGTAGCGTCTAATGAAACAGCAGGATTTGTAAAAACTCTTCTGGGACAATACGGAGAATTGCTAGGAGCTCATATCGTGGGAACTCAAGCAACAGAGCTTATTCATGAATACACTCTATTCAGACAGATGGAGGGGATTGATGAGGAAATTTTTGCCACAGTTCACCCGCATCCAACTCTAGGAGAGTGGTTAGCAGAGTCGGTAATGGCGGCAAAGAATAGGGCGCTTAATTTCTAAGGAAAATCTGACCTTAAGTAGGTTTAAACTAGTAAATAAGTAGAATATAAAGATAAAAAGTTAAATAGGAGATATAGATGGCAAGAATAGAAGTTGTTATGCCACAAATGGGAGAGTCAATTACAACTGGTACCATTACAAAGTGGAACAAAAATGTTGGAGACTCAATTGAAATTGATGAAATCCTTTTAGAGATTAGTACTGATAAAGTTGAATCAGAAATTCCAAGTCCAGTTGAAGGTCGAATTGCTGAATTATTGTACCCAGAAGGTGAGACAATAGACGTAGGTAAAGTTATTGCTGTTATCGAAGATGATGCTAATGCAGACCTAGGTGCAAGCTCTAGTAAAAAAGAAGAGTCAGCGCCAGCTAAAAAAGAAGAAGCACCTGCCGCTAAAGAGGAAAGCTCAGCTTCTAGTCATGATTCTTCAGGTGATGAAGAGTCAGGAACGAGACGTTTTTATACTCCTCTTGTAAAAAAGATGGCCAAAGAACATGGTGTTGCTCTTAGTGAACTCGCAAATATTGATGGATCAGGAGCTGGTGGAAGAGTTAATAAAGCTGACTTTGAAGCTTATCTTGAAAATAGAGGGGCTGGATCTGCAAAGAGCTCTTCAAAAGATAGTTCATCAAGTGTAAGTGCGCCGAGTGTGAATTTACCTCCTGCATATAGCTCAACAGATAGAGTTGAAATTGTTCCTATGGATAATATGAGAAAAGCGATTGCAAAAAATATGCAAGCGTCTAAACTCGTTTCTCCACATGTAAACTCTATTGACCAAGTAGATATGACTAATCTTGTGAAGTTTAGAGAAAGCTATAAAAATGAATTTAAAAAGAGAGAAGGGTTCTCCCTAACTTATACTCATTTTGTCCTATACGCTCTTGTACAAGCGCTTAAAGAATTCCCAATGGTTAATGCAAGTATTGACGGAGATAATATCGTTTTAAAGAAAGATATTAACCTTGGTTGTGCTGTTGCTGTTCCTGGTAATGGTCTTGTTGTTCCAGTTATCAAAGGTGCCGATAATCTAAATATTACTGGTATTGCAAGAGCACTAAATGATCTTGTTATTAAGGCACGTAATAAAAAATTAACGATGGATGACCTAAGTGGAGGGACTTACACTTTCACAAATAATGGTTCATTTGGAGTTATCGCTGCCACTCCAGTCATTCTTCAGCCTCAGGTTGGAATCTTCTGTGTCGGAGCAATTAAAAAGACACCGGTAGTTGTGGATGATAATGCGATTGGTATTAGAGATATTATGTACTCAACTCACACTTTCGATCACAGGTTGATTGATGGTGAGTTAGGATCCAAGTTCCTTAAGCATGTAACTAACACGCTTGAAACTATGGACCCTTCAAGTTTATTTTAATTAAAAAGCATCAGTGGGGGGATCAACGAATTCCCCCATATGATATCCTTCATTGTACTCCACTTTAAAAACTTCTCTACAGGCCTGATATAATTTCAATTCATTTGACCAACGATCGGACTTTATTGTTTTAACTGAAATCTTATTACCCTCATTATTCGCAATCGTTCTTTTTGCTAATTTGTTTTGATGATAAGTTTTAGCGAGAAAAGATGTTTTTAGACCCGGGAAGTCCAATTCTGATCGGCAAATCATCGCGGGAGACTTTCTTGATTTAGGTAAGTAAGTTTGGTGTCCTACGATGGCCCATTGTCCTTTTCCGTCTTCTGTTCGTATCACTGCAGGCATGGCCTTAATCATTTTTACAGATTTTGATATGGGAAAGCTTAATCCTAAATATTCATAACCCAGTTGATATCCTTGTGACTTTTTTTCAAGTTTCATATCACTAAATTCAAAAGAAGGCTTGTTTTGTAGGTAACTATGAAGAGCATCTGTAGTCCAGAAATTTAAATCCAAAATCTTTTCAGATAGAAAATTAGAAATAAACGATTTTTCCTGCAATTCATAAGTTAATTTATTTAAGTCCTGAGAAGGATTATTGATACACATCTGTGCTTGGGGGTAGTCTAAGCAGTAACGATCTATGAAGTTGTGACCCAGAATATGCGCTTTTGATTTTCTCCACTTTCTACCATTTTGATCTTCAATTGTACCTTGGTCTTCAAATTTAAGATTCTCAATTTTGTATTCTTTTAGTTTTTTAGGTCGAATGAAAGCATAGGCTAAATCCTGTGCTGACAGAGAAAAATAACCTTCTGTTTGAAAACTGTTTTTGAATTTCAACTCATCAAGAGCTTGTGGTTCATCTGCAGAATAGTCTAATAGTACTAAACTTGTTGGTGCTGATAGGAAGGTATTGAAAGGGTAGATGCTAGATCTTAAATATTGAGGAAATACACTTCTGCGGGACAAGTCAAAATCTTTGGGAAAAATATTGTCTAGAGAGCCAGCGTAGTAGCTGTGGTCACTGGCATCTGCTTCTGCGTAATAGCCAGGTTGGAGGATGAGGATATTCTTTTCCCAAACATAGTCTTCAGTTAATTGATCAAGAGTGAGAAGCGAGTCATCTAAATCTCTTGGAATTAAGACTGGATGTTTTGGTGTTACTTGAGTTGTCCATTTGTCACCAACTTGTTCCGCTTCTTTAAGCTCAGCTAGGACATGCTCAATATTCTCCTTCATTTTAGATACTGCTTTTTTCTCAATCTCTTCTTTAAAGTTTTTATAAGACTGAGGAAGGGAAACATTGAATTTTATTTTATTTAACTTCTCTTGGTTCTCTTGTTTGAAAAAGTACTTATTGTTCTGGAGAGCCTCGCTAATAAGATTATATTGAGTATATTTTACTAAAAGAAAACTACCAAAAATAAGTTTCTCAGTATTGAGTTCAACAACTTTAGGCTCTTGGATCGCTAGAGAATTCTTTTTGAAATTCGTAAGAGTAAAATAAGGCGCTGATAAATTATAGTTTTCTGCTGCATTTGACCTAGCAAACACTAGACCAACAACCTTTCCAAACTGATCAACCAACGGACCACCGCTGTTTCCTGGGCTAGTCGCGGCCGTATAGCGTAGGTATTCAATATCAGGATTATTAGGATCTTTGGTGACGGAAGAGATGGTTCCGTCTCTAATTGCCATTCCTTCACCGTGCACATTTCCAACAGTGTATACTGCTTCACCCACTTCATGGTCGTTCTTAAATTCAAAATAAGGATAGCCTTCAAGAGAGTCCACTTCGACGACAATAATATCACGAGAGAGGTCAAGGCCGAGCACTCGTGAAATCTGATGTTTTTTTCCATCGTGGGTTTTTAGATCAAACTGATCCATAGGACTCACACCATCTGCGCCAAGGAGACAATGAGATGCTGTCATCACCATCTTGGGGCCTATTAAGAATCCACTACAAAATCCCACCTCGTCTTTAAAATCTTCTTCTTTCAGAATTCCCTTGGCAACCAATTCTCTTTCAAGGTTTTGATCTTTTTTTAGTTCAAATTCTATAAAGCGAGTCTGGCTGTGGGCGAGTATCTCACCAGAAGAGAGAGGAAGATAATTATTCTTATAATGGAAGCCTCCACCTGCCAGGAGCATAATTAGTATAGAGGCAGCTAGCCATAGTGGCTTTCTTGATTTTTTTGTCCCACGCTTAAGTTTGATAATTCTGGTTTGCCCATGATTTAGGTAATTGCTTGTGACGAGTTCCATCTCTTTTTCAATCTCTAGAACCTTAGAATCTTCTAGGGGAATTTTCTCATCCGAATAGTTAGGATGATCTACCCTTAAATCCTGATAAAACCAAAGGCCATCTTCAAAAAATATCCGAGCATGCTTGCGGCTTATAAAGTCTTTAGCGAGTCGAATGTCACATTCTTCAGAACGACCAAGTAAGTACTCGTTTTTATTAGAGTTAAGATTAACTTCTTCAATAACTTTCCCTAAATAACGGATATTTATTCTCATGGATTCTCCTAGGTAGAACCTATCGGTTAGTTGAGTGAAAAACTAAAGAATAAAGGCAAAATATTCCTGAAATTAATGCTCTATGGATTCCAATTGGCTGAGATGAAATAATAGTCATGCGAATGAGGAGTGATCATGGATAGATACACCAGAAATAAAACCAAAAGTACTGATAAAAAATCTAAGAATTCTTTATACAAGATGCAACTAGAAACAGAACTTTTAAGAGAAGAGTTGAATTCAGGAGTACTTTTTGTGAATAAACTTCATCGTGAAAGAGTGAGGTTGGTAGAGGCCATGGAACGTGAAGTGGAAAAACAGCAAGAGCTTCGAGAGAAAATCGATCAGCTTAAAGCTGAGTATTCAAGATTACAAAAGTCTCAGAAAATAAATCAAAAATTACTATCCAAAACTCAAACTGATAGAAAAGAATTGGAAAGAACAGTTGAGGAAACCAAAAAGGTTGCCCAAGAGCTGGTTCCAAACAAGTCTGAAACAATAAGAAATAGTTTTCCAAAATTGATAGTTCTCTTAAATAAAGGAGAACATCCAACTGAGAAGAGTATTCTTCTTACCTGTTTAGGTGGCTTTATCAGGACTATGTCTGAAAATGAATTTGAAGAATATAATTGGACGGCAAAAGTCGCAGAAAATTATCAGGGAGTAGGAGCTAGAATCCGCTTTGATAAAATTTTTATGAGTGAACAGGATCTCAAGTCAATTTATCGACCAGTTATCGATGAATTAGCCCAAAGATTTTCAAGGTCAGGTCTTAGCGTCACCGCAAAAACGAAAAAACAAAATGGTATTGTGACGGCCCTAGATCTTGTTATTAAAGTTCCTTCGAAAATAAGAGAAGCTAACCTAGGATTACCTTAGAAAGTCTACCGGTCCAACGCCTTCTCTGATAAGCTCTGGCCCTTCTTCTTTTGAGAAGTCTATTATACTTGATGGACCATCGAAGTTTATTTCACCTGGATCGATGATTAAGTTAAGTTTTCCGGAGAGTTTATCTTCTATTTCAAAAGAATAAATCTCGTCAGTATTGTCAGGGTTTCTGCCTAAAACGCCATTGGTAATATTACTACTAATTAGTGGGCTACCATGAATTTCAATCAGCTTGTTAATAAGCACTCTAGGAACAAAACGCACACCTACTTCTTTATCAGTCTTAGAAGCCTGCACCATCTTGGCTATTTTTTTAGAAGCTTCGAAAATAAAAGTATAGTTTCCTGGAGTTATCTTTTTCAATATACGAAATGCCTGATTATCAATGATCGCCATCTCAGAAGCCATAGAAATGTCTTGGCATAAAATCGAAAAATGTTTTTGTTTGTCTTCTCTTTTAATTTTGTAGAGTTTCTCGATACCATTTTTATTATTGATATCAGCGACAAATACCCAATTGGTATCTGTTGGAAGGCAAATTAAATTACCGGCTTTAAGTTCGTCGGAAGCTTTTTGCAATATCCTGTCATCAGGATTACTTTCAATTACATATTCGATCATGGCCTATTTTAAACCTGCTTGGGAGTTCTGTAAATCAATGCCTGATTTTACTTTGAAAATCGGTCTGCATTTTCTCATAAGCTAAATCAGAACTATGATAAAACTGAAGCTCCTCTGGCATGTAGCTTTGCTCAATCCAGTGATTGGCATGGGCATGAGGGTATCTATAGTTCTTTTTATCTGGATGGTGATTTCTTAGGTGAGTTGGAACCGGAACCATAGGGTTATTCCTCACATAAGCGAGAGCTTCATCTATGGCCAGGTAGCTGGCATTGGATTTCGGCGCTAGTGCTAAATAAGTCGTGACTTGAGATAAAATAATCCGAGCTTCAGGCATTCCAATTTGTTTGATCGCATAGTGAGCAGAAGTTGCCATCTGAAGGCCACGGGGATCTGCATTTCCAATATCTTCACTGGCCAATATGATAAGTCTTCTGGCAATGAATTCGATATCTTCGCCCTCTTCTAACATAACCGCAAGCCAAAGTAGGGAAGCATTCACATCAGAGCCACGTACACTTTTTATGAAAGCTGATATGACATCATAATGGCGAGCATCGTCGTAGACCCGGTAGCTTTCAACGAGGTATTCTTTCAGAAAATTGAGGTCGTTTAGATCCTTATCCTTATTTTGCTCGAGTCTTTCAATCTGATTGAGTGCCGCTCTGGCATCTCCGTTATTATTGGCCGCAAGAAACTCAATCGTTTCATCGTTTAAGTCTAAGTCAATCTTCTTGCAGGCAGATTTTATTATGTCCTTAAGCTCGTTAGTTGAAAGCTCACTTAAGCGCCATCTTTGAACTCGGGAGATGATGGCCGGGTTAAGGGAAGTGTTCGGGTTTTCAGTCGTGGCACCAAAGAGGATAAATTCCCCAGATTCAAGATAAGGAAGTAAGGCATCTTGCTGGGCTTTGTTAAACCTATGGATCTCGTCGATGAAGATGATGGTTCTGTTACCAGCTAGTAGGTTGTTTTTAGCCTCTTCGATGAGGACTCTCAGTTCTTTGACTCCACCTAAAACAGCATTAAATGCTAATAACTGTTTACCAAACATCTTAGCTAGAAGGTTAGCAAGAGTCGTTTTACCGCAACCTGGAGGACCATTAAAAACAATATGAGGAAGATTATCGGCATCAAGATTTTCAATTTTTTTTCTGATCTGAGCTTGGCCGTAGAAGTCTTTTATTGATGCTGGGCGCAAGCGGTAAGCTAGGGGAGCTTGATGTGATTGATTGAAAAATTCCATCTGATTGTCTTTCATGTGCGTTTATCTAGCATTTTTTGTTCAAGCTGTCGAAATCAGTTTGACAAATATAGTGCTTCGAACTATTTTTAGGGACCAAAATTTGAATTAGAAGGGGGTGATTTTCCGTGCAAAATATCTACATTACAGTTGATGAAAGAGGTGTAGAGCGAACTTTAAGAAAGTTTAAAAGAATGTGTGACACATATGGTATTGTTAAGACCTATAGAGCACGTCAGGAATACAAGAAACCTTCTGTTCAAGCTAAAGAAAAAAGAGAAGCTTCAGAGAAGAGAAGAAGAAAAGCTCGCTTTAAGACTTATCGTTCAAAAACAAAAATTTAATTATAGAAGGGCCTCAGTTTTGAGGCCTTTTTTATTTTCTGTTATTTAGCCACGCGAAAAAAAGATCAACATCTTTATTATCATTATGTACTACGAGGAATTTTCCCTGACCAAAAGATTTATGTTCTAGAATATAACGTCTAATACTGTCCTTTGGTATTGTGATGACTCTAGGGGGGCGAAGACGGACATCAGAGTCTCTTGAAGCTTTGTAACCAGAGTTCAATTTCATTAAATTTGTGTCTAGATCAGAGATTAAATCATTTGATATGGTCTGATCCGTCTCAAAAGTCCAAAGATATCCAATCTTACCATCATCATCAGTATAGGAGGAAAGAAAATATTGATCTATCGAGAGACCATATTTATCAAACACCCATTTTAAATGCTCTCTGATAGTGGCCAGTGAGAGTCTCTCGGTGCCAGCTATATTTGCTTCTTCTTTTTCTCGTCCGATAATTTTTATAAGGACAGGTTTGAGATTTGTAACCTCAATAATATCTCCTAGCTCATAGTTAATAAGCCCTCCGTATGTCGTGATGAGTAGACGATAACGAATACCAACTTCAAGTTCACTGATATTGAAGCGGCGACTGTTTTTTGGTGTGCCCTCTTTTTGAAAAAGAAAGAAACAACTCTCTAGGTCTAGGTATAGTTCACCCGGTCTATCAGGCTCATATTGATAGGCGATTGGCGATTCCGTTGCAGAATAGATTTCTAGAAATGGAATTTTGTCTCCCAAAAAGCGCCTAAGGGTCCTCTCATAGGGAATGACAGAGGAGCCTGAAAAAGAATAGAATTTCAGATTAGGCCAGATATCGAGAATATCGTTTACCTCTCTTTTACTTTTTTGAGCCTCATTAAAAAGATGCTCTAGTATAGGAACAGCAAAAGCAGGAGCACAGGTAAAACTTCTGATATCTAAGTTAATCGCCTCTTTTACCATTGCATCGATCTTTTCTTCAAAACTATTATGGTTTAGGTTTTTTAAACTAGGTCTAACTATTGATCGAGTGAATTTCGGAGCAAGTGATGTCGTAATCCCAGTTCCTGTTCCAATATGAATTCCAAAATCGTTTTTTTCTGTCGTTAAATTAGATGGACTTACTAGGAGGTAGCCTTGCATTAAATTATAAACGGCTCTGCTATGAGAAAAATGTAAAAACGTTTCAAAAGAAAAGCGTTGAAAATTTTTAATAAGAGATTTTGGGTAGGGGATATATTTGCTTTTTGCGGTAGAGCCTGAGGTCTTGGCCATATACTCTAATGGACCTTGCTGTATGGCCTCCGGTGAATTATGCTCACGGATATTCTGTATTATGTCTTCATAATCGGTATCGCTTGTGTTTTCAAACTCTTCGGCCAGAGCTCTTGGAGAAGAGATTTCAGATATCTTGAATTTAGAATCCCATTTTGTCTGCGAAAATATCTCTTTGATATTATCGAGAACTTTTTTTTGGGTTAATGATGGATTGTTTTGTATCTTTTTAAGCTTTCGAGCATGTTTTTTCGCAAGGTACTTAATCGCCAGACTTGGTGGTCTCATAAATTTTTCCTTTTAACAAAATCATATAGAAGTATTGGTAGAAGTGTTAGATCACAAATAAGTGCAAAAATAAGAGATAGCGATAAAAGTATTCCCATGTTTTGGTTAGGCACAAAGTTCGCCAGTATAAAACACGCAAAACTTATACTTAGTATTAGAGAAGTGATTATCAATGCTGGTGCAGTGTCACTAAAAAGTTCGATCAATGCTTCTTGAGGATTACTTCCCCGAAGTAAATTTTTCTTATAATTTGCAATCACATGAATGGTATCATCTACCGCGATTCCTAAAACAATGCTGGCGACAATACTCGTGCCTATATCTAGAGACCGACCTGTGACCGCTAAGAAAATAGCACTCGTAATTATTGGTACCAAATTTGGAATGAGAGATAGTGCTCCAATTCGGATGGATTTAAAGAAGATAGATAATAATATTGTAATCAAAAGAAGTGCTAGTCCAAGCGAATTAAGAAAAGACTCCACTACTTTAAGGTTTAAAGAATGCCATAAATATCTTTTACCAGCGATGCTTACACTTAAATCTCGCTTTTCTGCCAATTTTAAAATATTGGAATAGAATTTATCGCCTGATATTGAGTCCATATGTTTCATCATAAAGGTTACTCTTAGTTTTTTTTCATCTAAGCTAATTCTATCATTGAGATTTCGTCCTGGAGGGACTGATAAATTATAGGTGAAGAGGAGCTGAGCAATTTCATCTCTAGAGTTTGGTATTTTGTAAAAACTTTCTTGATCCTGATGAAAAACTTTATTCATCGTTTTAAGGATCTTAATCGCCGAAAAGTCTTGAAAAACAATTTGAGTGTCTTTGAGCTCGGAAATAAAACTGTCTATTTTTTTGAGAAAATCTGGATCTTTGATATTTTGAGTTTTTTTATTTTCAAAAACCAATTCCAAGGGAAAGATTCCTTTCATAATAGACTGTGCTTTATGCATATCTGTTGCAAGATCAAGTTCCCCCCTAAAGTATCTAAGTGGATCTGAATTGATTTCGATCTTTGTCATACTAAATAAGGAGGCACCAATGAGTACACCATATAAGAGGTAAACCGAACTTTTATTTTTTATAAGCTTTTTGATATATTTTTCAGAGCTCCACTTGAATTTTTTAGAATTGTTGATGGTCTTTTTTGAGTCTTTGAAAGTAACAAGTAGCAGGGGAGCAAGGAAGAAATAGGTCGCAAACCAAGCAATTAAGGTACCTAGTCCTGCGACGATTCCCATATCCCTTATATTATCCACATTGGAATTGAAAAATGAAAAGAAACCACATGCGGTAGTTAAAGATGTAATGATAGTTGGGAAGTAATTCTTTTCTAATGAATATTTTATAGCTTCAAAATGAGAGAGATTTGATCGCTTCATTTTGAATGTCGCGATAATATGAACAGCATCAGCAAGACCAATTGCCAATATAAGTTCTGGTGTAATGGAAGTGAGATTATTAAAAGTGAAGCCCAGGTAACTGGAGAGACCTAGCATTAATAAAATACTGATACAGATCGTTAAAAGAGACCAAAGTACAATTTTAAAACTTTTAAACTGTAAGTATATCAGCAGGAGAACTAAGCATAATAACACTGGGATTAGGATCTTTAAATCTTTTACCGCAACGTCTTTGAAAGCAGTAGAAATTTTGGGATTGCCCAAAAGATGATAGCTACTAAATGCTTCTCGGTCTTTTTTGCTTAAAATCCGTTCAATATCATTCAAAACCAACTTATAAAAGCTATTTTGTCCTTTATGATTAAAGCGAAAACTTATTGTTGTGGCGTGATTGGAATTGAATAGGTAATTATTTGTTAGTATTGGGTCATTAAGCGCAGCTCTTTCAATTAAGTTTGTATCGTCTAAACTAAAAAGTTCTTCGATGAGAATCTCGTCTTCCTGAGCGTAAGTAAGGTCATAATTTGCTAAGCTATCAACTCTGGTTGCGTAGCTGAGGTTTGATAATTCGTTGGTTAGTTCTTCGATGATTTTTAGGTTTTTTGGAGCAAATACAGTTTGTTTAAAATTAATTAAGATGGTCAAACTATCAATTGAACCAAAGTCATTTTGAAATTGATCTTCTTGAATGAGTAGCTCATCCGCTTCATTGAACCAATGACGATAGCTATAATCCTGTTTTAAGTTTAAAAGACCGGGGATTGATGCCAGTGTACAAAGAAGACTAATAGCAATACAAGTCTTTGGATGATTTAAAATAAACTGTATTATTTTATGCATTCTTTAGTTCCTGTTGATTCGCTAAAAACGGAGTTAGTATATTTCCTATGAGGTATATCGCTCCGATAAAGCTTAAAAATAGTTGGACTGTAAATAGGTGACCGTAAATGGAAATAAAGGTTACAGCAATGATATTTGTGGCCGTAAATACAAAGTCAAATAAAGAAGAAACTCTCGAATTAAATTCAGGTTTTATATTAAGTGAAATATAATTGAATTGGCTTGTGGCACGAGCAAAAAATAGTGCTCCCCATAATGTAAAAATAATTAGATTGAAGTATTTGTTTGAAGTATAAATCCAACTTAGAAGAACTATTGGTTCTAAGAGACATATATAAAGTATTTTTTTTCCAGAATTTATTTTCTTAAGATACTTCTGGTTGATAATTGCGCCTAAAATTCCTCCTATTCCAAAGAGTGCCATGAGAATACCATAGAATTTTTCTTGTTCGCCTAGCACTTCATCACAAAAAGGTAAAACGAGGGGGATTAGTAAGCCAGAGATGAAGCCTACGATGGTATGCCGATAAAATAGCCCCCTATGGGCGTGCCCACCTTTGAGGTAGTTAAATGCAGACTTTAAGTCTGTGAAAAACTTTGTCTCCATTTTTGTTTCTGATGAAGACTTACGAATCGTGAGCATCAGTGCAAAGGATATAAGAAAGGTAATAGCATCTATAACAATTAAAACTTTGAGGTCTGAAACAATTGAATAGATCCAAGTCCCCAAAAAAGGTCCAATAATTTGAGTTATTGAATACGATATTGTGAATCCGGTATTGGCTTCACTTCTTTTGTTGGAGGCAATCGTGGAATTAATATAGGCTCGCTTGAGTGGAGTTGAAATTCCGGCAAAGTATGTCTTTAACCCATGTAAAAAAAGTAGCACCCAAATACTTTCTGAGAAAAGAAGCATGATAAGTACGATGGGAACTCTGATAAGTTCTGTTATTTGTAATAGAGTTCTTTTTTCGAATTTTTCGCCCCATACTCCTCCTGATAGATTACCTAAAAGCATTCCTATTACAAAAAAGACTTGAGAGAGGGCGACAAAACGTTTGTCATTTTCTGTCTGAAAGTAGAGGAAACTCATGAATGCAAAATTGAAAGCAAAACTTCCAATTGCAGAAACTGTTGTCGCAGTCAAAAAAGAACGATAGCTTTTGTCGGTTTTTATGAGCATATGTCTTTATCGACTTATTTGATACCTTTGCTAAACTCCCGTTTTTTTTCGGAATTCTTTGCCTGAAATAGGCTCATGCTCATTCTCAAGCGATAATAGATTTATGGCAAGAATTGGAATGGACCCCAAGTCGTGGGTGGAAAATCTATTTGATACGTTTGATTTTATTGATTCAAGTAGTCAGGAAATCATCGCAGGTATAGGCAGAGTCAATAGTGGGGAGTTTGTTTTTTACGCTCATAATTTAAAATTCGAGCAGGGTTTTATTAGCTCTCGGGGAGCAAGTGAAATACTTAGGGTCATGGAGCTTGCTCAAACAAAAAAAATTCCCATTATTGCTCTAATGGCATCTCCTGGTGTTTCAGTTAAAGAGGGAATAAAAAGTGGGCATGAGTATACGAAAGTGATTGCCAAGAATATTGAACTTTCAGGTTATATACCGCAAATTGCTCTGATCATAGGTACCACCATGGGTGCCCCGGCTTATTCCGCAACACTTATGGATTTTGTCATCATGAATAAAGCAAGGTCGACTTTGATGGTGACAGGACCTGGTGTCATCGAAAAAGTTATCGGCCAAAAAACCAATATGAAAGACCTTGGTGGAGCAGAAATTCACGCTAAGAAAACAGGGATCAGCGATAGGGTAGAGACCAATATCGGCGAGCAAATAAATTCAGCAAAGAAATTATTGGAATACCTCCCAAGTTGGAACGAGGGAAAAATAGCAGTGACTAAATCGATTGCACCGAAGTCTGATATTCAACTGCCCACGTCGCCACGCCAAGCTTATAATATGTTTTATTTTATCAATGGTCTCGTTGATGGAGACACATTCTTGGAGATAAAACCTGAGTTTGCGAGGTCTGTGATCACAGGTTTTGCAAGAATAGAAGGAAGGACAATTGGAGTTGTGGCCAATCAGTCTACCCATTTAGCTGGTGCACTTGATTATGAATCAGCTAGAAAAGCCGCTAGATTTATCCGTTTATTAGATAGTTTTAATATACCTCTTTTAAACCTCATAGATGTTCCAGGCTTTATGCCGGGTGAAGATCAAGAGCATCACGGACTATTACGTTATGGTGCACAGATGTGTCAGTCTATGCAAACCACCACTGCGAGATGGTCAGTAGTCGTTCGCAGATGCTATGGAGCAGCGGCATTTCTTATGATGCAAACCAAAGCTCAGGGGGGAGACTATGTCATGGCCCTTAAAGATTCTTCGATTGCAATAATGGGGTATGCAGGCGCTAAAACTATGTTGTATGAAAACGATGGAGTTGATCGCTCTCAGGAATATTTTCAGCAATATGAGGATCCTCGTATTGCAAAAGAACTAGGTGTGGTGGATGAAGTTATTGAAGCCTCAGCTGTGAGAGCGAAAATCGTAGAGCTGTTTGATAAAAGTTTAACTAAAAAATATGGACTTAAAAATGTATCAAAAAAACAAATTAGTCTTCCTTAGGTAAATATGAAAAAGATAAAAGAAATTCTTGCTCCTTATTCAGAGTTCGTATTGAGTGATGATGAAAAAAGATCTTATCCAACAGAATTAGCTCAAGAAAAGCTACATGCCATTTTAGTGCCCAAGCAGTTTGGTGGAGAACTCACAACTCTTGAAGACCTATTTCCTAAGGCAATTGAGCTCTCTGAATTTAACTTAACAACCGCTATTGCCATTGGGCAGTGTTTACTAGGCTCTCTTCCGGTGTGGATTGGTGGAGACGATGAGCAGAAGAAAAGAATGGCGAATTCACTTTTGAGCGGAGGTAATAGCTGTCTTGCTTTAACTGAAAAAGATCATGGATCTGACTTAAGTGCCAGCGAAGTGTTCTTTGAAAATGGAAAAATTTCTGGTGAAAAATGGTGTATCAATAACGCCACCATAGGAAAGACGATGACAGTACTTGCCAATTCACCCGACGGATTGGTTGTTCTTTTTGTCGACAAAGAAAGGTGTGTGGGGGAATTCAAATACCTTGATAAAATTAAAACTCACGGAATTCGTGGGGCGGACATAAGTGGAATCAGCTTTGAGTCAGTTAATTTGGGCGATAATGCTATTATTTCGAGACCGGGAAAAGGGCTTGAAGTCGTTGCAAAAACAATGCAAGTGTCTAGAACAATGTGTGCAGCTTTTAGTGCCGGATCGCTAAAGGCCTCTCTCGAATTAGCTTTGGACTTCTCCCGTGAAAGGCACTTATACAATACTCGTCTGGATCAAATAGAAGCTCCAGCTGCGCTTCTATATCAATCTTATCTTCGATACCTCGTTATTAAAGAAGTGGGCAAGCTTTTTTGCCGCTTTATCACAGAGGCTCCCGAAGTCATGAGTCTTTATTCAGCAGCAATAAAGTTCTTAGCACCAACTCTTGCGAATAGAGGGATTGAGCTAGCAGGAGAAGTCTTAGGAGCTAGAGGTTATCTTCAAGAGGAGGCCTATGCTAAATTTGAGAAGATAAAACGCGATCATAGTGTTGTGGGACTTTTTGATGGGAGTTCAGCTGTTAATCTTTTTATCATTTCCGGACAGGTCAAAAATATTTTACGGCACTTGAATGCTAAGCCTCAAAAATCAGATCTTTTTTCAACATCAGCCAAAGAGTATTTTTCTGGCGACGGTTTGAAGCTATCAAATAGGGGAGCTGATGTCGTTTTTTCCCACTATTATTCATTGGATCGAGATGAGTATCTAGATAAGAAACTCCTGCAATTAAAAGATATGTTAGAGCAGACTCTCGATCCTCAGAGTTATCTTGCAAGAGTTAGGGCCGAATTCTATTCGAGATGTTTGATATCATGTGCATTCTATGGAATTGAAAAAATTGATAAAAGAACTCGTCTAGAGGGGATTCGAGAAATTTTCGAACAACCTCTAGAAGACTTTAGAATTGAACTGCTAGAGACTTTGGATATGAGTATTTAATTGCGCTACATTTTGCAATTCAACCGCTTTTTCTTGCGGGATAATTATCTCAAAATCCTCTTCAAGACTTGCTAGTAAATCGGCGACCGAAATCGAATCCATAGCTAAGTCTTCTTTGAAACGAGTTTCACTTTCAATTTCAGAAACTTCGTGTCCAGTTATTTCTGAGATGAGTTCTTTTAGTTCTTGTTCTGATGGTTTGTTCATTTTAGATCTCGCATTAGTGTGTTTAACATAAATACCTTAATTTCAGCTGCTTCTTTTATCGTTGAGAGAATTGCCTGTTGATCATCTTCTGAAATTTTGGTGCTAAAGAGTAGCGCTTCTTGTTCTTGCATATGATCATGATCTAATTCTCCGTGTTCTCTAAAAAATGATATCGCCTTCTTTTCATCCTCATTTAAACTTTGAGCTATAGGCGTAAGGAGTGCAGGAGCTAATGACTGAGCCATTCCTTCAAGGAAATATAGTACTCCAAACATACTCCAAGGGTTAGCTTGGGCAACTTTAAAATGAAAAAAACTCATCCATGCAGTAACACCGATAGGAATATCACCTTGAACGACATCGTTACTATCTACACCGAGAATTTGTAAGTCTCTTAAGGCCATCAGTTCATGTCCCATTTCTTCACCTGAATGTTCAAGAACCCATTTTCTAACTCTTACATACTCGCGGCTCATTCTTCTGGCGGCTAGAGGTGTGAAACCTGCGGTATTAACAACATAGTGATAAGCGTGATAAAGATAAGACTTATAGATTTCCTTCGCATTCTCTCCGCTCATTAACGATCGGCAAAACTCGGTTTGTTTAACTTTTTCAATCGCTTCATTTAGAGTCGCTTTCATTTCTTTTTCAAAATTCACGATATTTCTCCTATTTTTTGAGCAGGATTTCCTTGCCAAATTTCACCTGATTTTATTTCATCAGTTTTTCTAATTCGTGAGTAAGATTTTATTTTAACATTATCCGGTATTTTCACTCCCTGATCAATATGGCAAAGGGCCCCTATTTGGACGTTGTTACCAATATCACAGTTGGGAAAAACCCTCGTTTCAGCGCCTACAACACTATTGTCTCCGACAGTAGTTCCTGGAGCAATAGCAGAGTATCCGCCAATTATACTCTTGTTTCCAATTTTTATGGGTAATTGAGTGTGAATTTTTCCGTTAGCTGTAAAGTGACAGCTTAAAATACATCCAAGTCCAAGTATAGAACCGCTACCAACTTCGATAAGTTCTGGTTGGCGAATGGTCGTCTTTAGCCCCACTAAACTTGAGAAACCTAACTTCATTCCCATTAAGCGGTGAAACAACCAAGACAAACTGAAAAGTAGCCTACTACTTGAGTAAAATGGAGCCGTTTGAAATATTCCGCAAAAAATAGAATTTAGTGCCCAGGCGATATAATCTTTGTTCATTCCGATAGGGAAGTCGCCAACGATTAGTTTAGGCTGAAAGATATTTTTCAAAATACCTAGGACTAAGACAAAAATGTATAGGAAACAAAAAATGCATAAAAGAAGAACTGAGATATTTAAGTAAGCATTTTCTGTCCATAGCCTTGCTCCCAGCAAATAAGTGAGAGACCCACTAATAAAATAGGTAAGGAAGCTAAAAAGAGCGTACAAAATATCAAATATTAAAAATTTCATGATGGGAGATAACCTTGGCCGTATATTTTGGGTGTTCTAGTGGAAAGTAATGACCGGCATCGGGTATTAAAATAAATTCCGCGTCGGGCATTATTGTTTTTAATTTTTTTAAATGTCTTTGGGAAAAAATTCTATCATTCTCTGCCCAAATGACGGTAATACTTTTTTGAAATTCTACCATTAAGCTTTCATAGTCAACATTTAGTGCAAAGGTTAGTTGCTGAATAAGATTTTGGGGTGATTTAGACTTCCATTTTTCTCTCAACGAACTCAAGTACTCTAGTGCTTGTCTTTTGTTATGTGAGAAATGTTCTAGAAAGCTTTCCTCTTTTAAGCTTAGTATTTTTTTTAGCATTTCATCATTTGAAAGATTTTCAATTGCAAATAATAACATCTCCTTGCGGGCGCGCGCTACTTTTTGTCCGCCTGTGGCCATCGCAAAAATATGCTTTATTTGATCCCCCAGAATTCTTTTGATTGGATAACTAATAGTTGCACCTAGAGAGAGACCCACTAAATAGCATGGGCCCAAAGGTCGAATCAAATCAGCAAAGTATAGAGCTAAACCCTGTAAGCTAGTCGTGCTTTCTGGATAGTCTAAAAGAATGACATCAAAACCACTAAGCTCTTTAATTAAGAGCGAAAAAAAATTGGACTCATGTCCCATAGGGGGGATGAAAACTAATTTTTCCAATTCTGTTCCCCTCTAATTGTTACTTCGAATGAAAAATCCTTGGGACTTTTAATTACTTGTGAAATTTTCACGGCAACTTCTTGTGGGGTAAGTAAGGTTCCCACTGAGTCTCGAATATTTTGATCAATTCTCTCCATCACTTGTTCTGTTGAAACTAGCGCAGGATGGATAATATGATAATCTAAATTAGTGAACTCTGTTTTGAAGGCACTTAACATTCCCTGCAAAGCCATCTTTTCAGTAATATAAATGAGTTTTCCAGGTGCAGGATCTAGCGCTAACAAACTTCCGAGGAAAATAATATGTCCCTTCTTTTTTCGATTCATTTTCCTAGAGAGTTGTCTGGTGAGTTCAAAAATTTCTGCAATATTAGTATTAAGTGAAGTCATGAACTCATCTTTTTTTATTTGGGCAGATAAACATGCACCAGAGAAACTGTGGGCACAGTGAATAAATAGGTCCACATCACCAAAGGCTTTAAAAAGATTTTGAGTTGTCTCTGGCACTTTCATATCCCACAAAATCGTGTCTTCACAAAGCTTCTCTTTATTCGAAGTCGTGGCAAGTACATAATGCCCTTCTTCTCGTAGTTTTTGCACGATTGCTTTTCCTATGCCTGTCGTCCCGGCAGTAACCATGACTTTCATCTAGATCTCCCATCTCATGATGGAAATTCCAGCACTAAATCCACCACCAGTGGCCAAAACTAGGACAAGGTCTCCCTTTTTTATTTTCTTATCTTCGTGTGCTTCACAAAGGGATACTGCTGTGGAAGCTGAAGTCATATTTCCTCTGGTTGGAAAATGCATGAAGACTTTATCTGATGGTAACTCAAGTGCTTCCGACACTTTTTCTACGATGACTTTACTGGCCTGGTGAATGATGAAGTAATCGATATCATCAAGAGTCAAATTGTTTTGTTTAAGAGTATCGGTGACAAGATTTTGCATCTGTTCTACCGCAGATTGAAAAATTTGGGCAGCATCTCGCATTTCAATCTTTCCACCATTAGGAACGACGATAGCGTCGTGATACCTACCATCCGCCATTGTTTTAATATCTATTATGCCGACTTCATCTTCTTCACAAGGAGTGAGGATTACACCAGCTGCACCATCTCCAAAAAGCATTACGGTTCGTCTATCTTGCTTGTTGAGGTCACGGCTTCTTACTTCGCTTGCTATACAAGCGACCTGTTTCATCCCCGTGCGGATAAAGCGCTGACCAATATCTAGTGCGTATAAAAAACCACTGCAGGCAGCGGTGACATCAAATGCAGGGTATAATTTCCCCGGATGAGTCTTTCCTTGAACAACTGTTGCCGTGGCAGGAGTATTATAGTCTTGGGAGACAGTGGCAAAGATTAAGGCTTCGGGAATTATGTTTAGCTTTTTTAGAACTTCAGAACCAAGGTCAGATGCTTTAAGATCTGTCCAGCGTCTTTCAGTAATTCCAATATTATCTTTTACCCATTGGTCTTTCAGTCGAAGGTTGTGTTCCTCAATTATATTTTGATTGGAAACAATAGTTTCCGGTAAATACATTTGAATTTCAGATATTTTTACGCCTAAACTTTTCAAATAAGCTTCCTTAGAGCGATTCGATTGATTTTAGAATTATGCCTATCATCTAGAGGGATTGAATCGATGTTCAGAATATTCGCGTTTCCAATCTTAAACACTTCTAGTATTTCCTGGAAAAAACTTTTCTCTACTGGTGATTGAGAGGTGTAGCAGAGATATATTTGATCATTTTTGCGGATAAGGGCAGACCTTTCAACTCCTGGAATTTCATTAATACTATTTTCAACTAAATAAGGATGAATAATATGTTCATTTTGGATAATGAGGTCACTTAGTCTGCCAGTAAGAATTAAGTTTCCTTCTTTATCAAATTGGCCTGTATCTCCGGTCCTGTGCCAAATTCTACCTTGAGAATCTTTCACTTTATTTTGTCGGTCGGCGACTTCATTTTTATAATATGAGCTTACTACATGAGGTCCAGATATTAACACTTCTCCCCAAGAGTCAGAGCGATATGGTGTTAAATCCCCTTGAAAGTTTGATGAAGGGAGGTTTACAATTTCTATCTCCAGTTCTGAACAGGGCAGTCCCACAAAACTTCCTTGACCATTAAAATCGATAAGTTCGGATACCTCACACATTGAAATAGGGGCAACTTCAGTTGATCCATACGTCATCAAGTTTTTGGAGTTGGGATAGATTTTCTCTAGTCTTTGACAGAATTCTTTTGTGACAGGGGTTCCCCCAAGAATCAATGTTCTTAAACTTTTAATTTGATCATTTGTATCAAGGAGGTATTGAGATAATTTATCATTAAAAGTATAAGATCCGCTCATGCGACTTACGTTCCATCTTTTCATCTGGTCAACGATAACCGCAGGATTAATATCTCCGATTTTTTCAAATTTTGCTGCCGGAAGAACTGTCGTAATTCCATAAAGAAGGTTCATAAAACCAAACATGAGAAAAACAGGCATATCAATTATATCATCCTCACAAGCTAGATATTTTTCTATAACCTGAAGTTGGTTAAAGACATTCTGTGCATTTCGATCCGCTCCTTTTGAACGCCCAGTACTGCCGGAAGTAAAGGTGATGAGTACATGGTCTTTTGGAGAGAGAGGAGTCACTTCAATAAGGTCTTTATTTGGTACAAATAGCGAAGAAAGTTTCTTTGTTCCGAAAGCTTTGTTATCAGAGCAATAGCGCTTCATTCTCCATAAAGTTGGAATCAATGGCCAGAATTTCAATACTTTTTTAAGGCTTACAATTCCCTGAGACTTAGAGTCTTTTATCGCCGTTAGGATTTTTTTAAGACCTATACCTGGATCGAGAAAAACTGCAACAAGTCCAAGGGTGAACATCGCCATCATTAAGGCATAAAAATCAATTGAGATAGGAGTTAAGATAATAATCTTATCACCTTTTTTATAGCCTTGATTGATAAGGCCTTTCCTATATGATGCAACTTTATGTGCAAAGTCCTCAAAAGTTATAATCTCTTCTTTTTGGACTTGCTTTTCATCGTATTCAGTAGGACTGACAAATGCAGGCTTTAAAGGATTAAGCCTCGCGTAATCGACGAATTTTTTTGAAATATTTAAATCGTTATCCATTAAAGATCCTTGTAAATCTTTTTTCTGCTGACTTTGTGATACCACCAATCATTATATTGGCCTTGGTTTTATTCTCGATTAATTTATATTGGAAAAAAGCATGAGAAAATTTAATGGACTCAATGGTTCCATCTTCTAAAAGCTCTCTCATCTTTTGTCTTTTTACTTTTCCACTCGTAGTTTTAATAATGGTTCCCGGAGGAACGATAAAGATATTTTCTTTTTTAACGGATATATAGTCATTGATTTGTTTGAAAACTTTGTCAGCAAGATTTTCACGGTAAGCTTCTTGCAAACAGTAAAGACGTGGTTTGGTTTCAATTATTAAGGCAATATCTTCAGAGTCATTTTTCTTACACTTCGTAGGGATAGCAACTAATCTTCCGGCCCTAAGACTTTTATTCTTAAGAAGTTGCATCTCAATTTCTTCTGCATTGATATTTAGACCGTTGATGATAATCACATCTTTTTTTCGTCCGGTAACAAAAATTTCTCCGTTGGCGATGAAACCCATATCTCCGGTTTTTAAATAGTCTCCAGTGAATAATTTTTTATTAAGCTCCGGGCGATTCAAATAGCCTTGGCAAATACTTGGGCCACTGATGATGATCTCTCCAACAGCTCTTTCCGGTAAGTTATTTCCCTTCGAGTCTATGATTTTAACCTTCATTCCTTTTAGTGGTCTTCCGCAGGATACTGCTAGTAGAGGTTCTTTGTCTGATTCACCGTATTGAGGAACTGCCAATTTGTTTTCATGTAGTTCATCAGGACATAAGCTTTCAACGCGGATAGAGTCTTGCTGGAAAAAGCTGATGGCCAGAGTGCTTTCGGCCATCCCATAACAAGGAGTAAAAGCGCTCTCTTTAAATCCACAACGACTGAATTTTTCTACAAAGTTATAAAGAGTTTTAGTATTAATAGGTTCTGCTCCACAAAGTGCAACTCTTACACTTGAAAGATCATAGCTGGTAAGTTTTGAGTCTCTAACTCTCTTGGTTGTGAGGTGGTATCCAGAGTTCGGCCCCACAATTATATTCGCTTTAACTTCCGTAATTAGTTTCAACCACCGAGCTGGATTGACGGCAAAGTCGTAGGGGGTCATGAGGTGAATTGGGTTAGATTTATAGAGGTTATACAGCAGTCCTCCAATTAGGCCCATATCATGATGTACAGGTAGCCATGAAACGACTGTATTTTTGTCTGAGTCTTCTAAATGTATAGCTGATGCAATCTGATCTAGGTTTGCGATAATATTCTTGTGGGTAAGAACCACGCCCTTAGGATTTCCGGTGCTTCCGGAAGAAAACTGAATGAGAGCTTCGTCATCTGGTGTGACAATTTTTGGAACAAAGTCTTTCGAATTTATTTCTAAATTTTCCCAGTCTAGGGGAGAAATAAAGCGAATTTTTTTATACGCCATTAAGTGCGCTGTTTTGTCGCTGCATAAAAACAGATCAGCATCCGTTGTTTCTAAGATACTGTCCATGATACTGGTGAAGTAGTTTGGAGTTATCCATAATGAGGTCGTCACTGGGACTGCCGTTTTTCCCGCCAGCAATACTGCAAAAAAATTGGAAACAAATTCAAAGTCATTATTTCCTTCAATTAAGACGTATTTTGATTGAGAAGAACAGTCTATTAATTGCGCTTTTAGGATGGAGTTTCGGTAGAGATCGCTAAAAGAGTATTTCCCTGTGGGGGTAGCATTGGAGTAAAAATGAATCAGCTTTGAATTAAGCTTGGAATTATCAGTTAAAATTTGTACTAACGTCTTCATCGGTACCACCTCTGATTATGATTTTAGGTATTTAGCCGATAACCGGATAATTTGCGAGAAATTTGAAATTCTTACACTAGCCTAAAGAAGCATAAATGTTTAAAATTATATAAATAAACGAAAAAAAAGGACCTCTGAGAGCATGAAGCTCACTCTAATTTTAACCTTATTAGTGACCTGTTTCTTGGGAAAAACCCTTGGTGCAGAAGGGACACCTCCTAATAGCCTTCTAGGCTCTTGGTATTTAAATTTTGATTATCAAATATCCAAAACCAAAGCTGAGCATTTTGAGACTTCATCCACAGCTGGTTTTACTTCAGCAGATTTCAAACAGACCTATACTCAGCATAATTTTCTCATCTCGATCGAAAAAGAAATCATGCCTCATTGGCCCGTTTCTATCAGTTTATTTCCGGTTATCGGGTATGGGTTGGTCACAAATAGTTATAAGCAAAAAGACGAATACGATATTGAAGAAAAGCTTCAAGGTCTAAGTTATGGGGGAGGAGTTTCCTTAAATATAAATACGTTTACAAAATCTTTGCGAATTCAACCTTTTGTCAGTGCTATGAGTTTACAGGCGAAAGACGTATTTTTTCTTCGATACGAGGACACTGAATCAACAGATAGTAGCTATGAGATTGAGACGACTCAAGAGTACAATGTCATTGCAGCTAGTATTGGAGTTAGGTTTTTTAACACTAAAGAGTTGATAAGTCGTTTTTCTATCACTACCTATCAGTACGATGATTTTGAAACTAGCGTAAAAGCCAGTCAGTATAAAACAAATTTTACTTTAACGAAGGAACCTGAGTTTTTTCGAGATAATGTCCGTATCAATTTAGGGATGGGGTTAATATTTTAGGAGAATTTATGAAAAAAATAAGCATTGTTTTTATGTTACTAGCAGTTTCCTTGAGTTTTGCCGCTCCAAAAGATGCAAATGAATTGGCTGTAATGGTTTCTGAGTCTAATCACGGATACAAAGGTGAAAGTGGCGATATGGAGATGATCTTAATAAATGGGGACGTATCAATTACCAGAAAAATGAATTCTTTAGGAATTGAGACGAAAGAAGGTGATAAGTCTCTTTTAGAGTTTGTTCTTCCCAAAGATATTGCTGGAACGAAACTTCTTACTTGGAGTTACGATGAAAAAGATGATCAACAATGGATATATATGCCAGCAGCAAGACTTACTAGAAGAATTACTTCTAAGAGTAAATCCAATTCATTTATGGGGAGTGAATTTACCTTTGAAGATTTAAGAAAACCTGCGCTAGAAAAGTATAATTACTCTAATCTTAAAAACGTAGGGAAGAACTATTCTTATGAGCGAATGGCCAAAGAAGATTCAACTTATTCCAAAACAGTTGTGACGATTAATATGAACTATCTTTCTCCTGAAAAAATAGAATTTTTTGATAGAAGTGGAGAGCTTTTGAAAGTGGCTGTTTATGCGGGCTATAAGCAATTTAAGGTGGGAGGTAAGACTTTTTGGCGACCAGCCAGTATTGAAATGGATAACAAGCAGACTAATAAAAAATCTATCATTCGTTGGACAAATAGAGAGTTAGGTGGAAATTATCCTGATAATAAATTTTCAAAGGGAGCGCTTAAGAGATGAGATATCTCCCTTTATTTCTCCTATTCATTGGACTTCCAACCTTAGCAGAAGATGAACTTGATCTTGAATTAGACCTCCCTGAGGAGAGAGTCGAGAAAGAAGCAAAGAAAAAGAAATTGAAGAAACCAGAGCCAGCTAAACCTTGGCGAATTGAGTCTACTGAATTCACCATGGAGCTTAGGCAATTTGCTGATGATGAAGACGATGAAACTTTTGAAAATCAACGTGCATTCAAAGCAAGAATCCATGCAGAGAAAGAGTTGGGCGGAGGACTGTTAAAAGCGATCATATCCGCTAGATATGATGATCAGGATCCAAATCGTAATTTGTTCTGGCCTGAGGATTTAAATTATTCAAAGCTTCTGGCCTCGAAATACAATTTTCAAGTTGGTTATAAAATTTTTAATTTTTCCAATATGGATGCCTTCAATCCTCTAGATACCATCAATGCCCGAATTTTTGATGTTTCAATTGTGAATGCTGAAAAAATGGGAGAGCTTGCGCTCGGGGTATCAGCACAAAAACTAGGTGGATATTTATCATTTTACCTTCTGCCAAATCCAACGAGACCCGTGCTGCCAGGAAGTAACTCAAGGATTAACTTGGATACAAATTTAGATACGGCAATTTGGATGGGCTCAAAAGATGATGAACCAAATTGGGATGATCATTTCTTAATCTCTTGGGAAGGTATGTTCGGCGATTGGGATGCAACTATAGTGATCACAAAAGGAATTGATAGAACAAGAGCAATTGTAGGAACAGATGATTATAATATCACTCTTGATAATGCGATTCCGAATGGAACTAAATTTAATACTCCGTACTTTTTTGAAAGGTATTTAACGGGAGTCAATCTAGTCGGACCTATTGGTGATGATTTACTAAAACTGTCCTTATCACATTCATACTATTTATCGGAAACAGAGATATTTACTGCTCAACAAGCTTTGGAAGAATCATCTGATCCTGATGATTTGGTGACACCGTCAGATTTCTCAACCCTTGCTATTGGATACGAAAGACCGCTAGAGATGTCTGGTAACTTGTCTTCGAGTCTTATCGCTGAATACCAGTACCAATATTATGCTGGTGGTGAAAATCAAGCAGGTTTTCCACTGGCCAATGATATTTTTTTAGCTTGGAGATTAAACTTTAATGACCTCAACTCGAAACAATTAACCTTATCAGCTATGTATGACTTAGAAGGTAATCAAGAGGGATTTATTCAAGTTGATTATTCACAACGGTTCATGGAAGTTTTTAAAATAAATGCGGGAATATTGGAATATATGATTCCTGATGACGCTAGTTTTTCAGGTTACGGTATTTTTAAGGATACAGAGCACGCGTATTTGAATATTACTTACTATCTTTGACGTTTCAGAGAGACTTTTAAAATATTATTCCAACGATTATGTATCATCGTGACAAGAGTCTTAGTTTGTTTCGTGATAGGGTGATTTCTTTTTGTCAGTACTACATTGAGAAAATTTAGCCTCAGGTTAAAATCGTTAATCTTTTGGATAAATAGATCTTGATCACTATGAGGAAGGATTAATAGAACAACGGGTTTTATGAAATCACTCCAGAAGGCTTTAAATTCGGTGTAGAACTTCTTATCTGTCGATTTTAAAATATAATCATTAAAAATGATGAACGAGACTTCGATCTCTTTGGTTAAGTCTTTTATTCTTGTTTTTACATCTGTGCGGGCGAGGTAGAGATAGTAGATATTTTGAGTCTTCATCTCTAGCGCTGAAAAACTATTGAAAAATTTAGACTGTGAATCAAAGGCTTCGAGCATAATATTAGGCTCGACCTTTTCTTGCTCAGTAAATGTGAGTTCTTTTTGAAGGTGAGGAAGACCACTTCTAATCGTCTTAAGAGTTTTCTCCATCGTTTCTTGGCATTCAAGATTAACGTCTTTTTTTAAACAATATTTTTCTAGATCTAATTTATAGCGTATAAGGTCGCGATAGATATTAAAAAATGGCTTACTACCAGAAACTTGCGGATTTACTTGTAGCAGTAACGACTGATAGTCCTGGGAAATACTAATTAATTGGGGTTTTACATATCGGTTAAATTCGTAATCAGAAAGTTCGATATCATCCAATGTATATGGCATGGCCTGAGTTGAAATCATCAAACCCAGGCAGCCAATCAAGAATTTTAAATTCTGAAAATTAACGTTTCTCAAGCTTTAATCCAAGCTTCATTTTTTCAATGTCAAAATCGATGGCATCAGTATCAGAACCGCTCTGAGCTGCAAGTTCTACTGTGAGTGTCTCGCTTGCAATATAGTCACGGTGTTTTTCAATGACATCGATAAGTTTTGCATCACCAGAGTAGTAGATATTAATCCTATCTTCTACATTGAATCCAAGATCTTTACGTGATCTTTGGATACGGTTCACTATTTCTCTGGCAAGTCCTTCATCAATCAGATCCTCAGTAAGATTGGTATCTAAATCAATTGTGATCCATCGGTTAGATAAGGCATTTGATCCGTCTTTAGGTTCCCTGTAAACAAAAATCTCTTCAGTATCCATAGTAATACCATCAATTTCAATGGTGCCAGCTTGCTCAAACGCTTTTAGATCCGCTGTTTTGAGTGCCTTGATTTTTCCCATCATAGGTCCAAAGTTTTTCCCCAATCTCTTTCCTAGAACTCTTGAGTTCGGTTTAGCAAAAAGGTTTATATGACCGTCTTCATCTGTTGAATAATTAATGGTTTTAACATTTAGTTCTGTTTTAATATAGTCCTCAAGCTGTGCTAGACCATCTAAGCGAGATTGATCTTGATGAATGATATCAAGAGCCGCGCAAGGAGTTTTGACTTTAATTTGAACTTGGTTTCTCTTTTGACGTCCTAGTAATATCAACTCTTGCATCCTGATAACAGAATCTTCAAGGTTTGAATCCATTAGGGCATCGTTAGCTTTAGGATAATCACATAAATGCACTGACTCAGGTAAATCTTGGCCAAAAGTTTTTAACTCTAAGAAAATATGCTCAGATAAATATGGTGCAAATGGCGCCATAATTTTCGACATCTCAAGAAGGGCTGTGTAGAGCGCTGAGTAGGCGTGACATTTGTCATCACTCAATTGGTCTTCCCAGAAGCGTCTTCTGTTGAGTCGAATATACCAGTTTGTAAGGTCTTCAATATAGTTAAATAATTGAGGTACAACATTGTAGAGCTTATAAGCTTCCATCTCTTTGGTTACACTTGCTGTTAAAGTTTGCAGTTTCGATATTAACCAACGATCAGTGATATTATCACCAAGTTTTAAGTTCTCTTTTGCGCTCCAATTATCGACCTTAGCGTAGGTCATGAAGAATTTAAAAGAATTGTACCATGGAAGAAGCGCTCTTCTAACCATGTCCTTTACACCTTCATCAGTGAAACGAAGTTCTTCACCTTTCACTAGACCCGAGTTTATCAGAGTGAGCCTTAGAGCATCAGCACCGAAGTTTTCCATGATAATATCAGGTTCGGTGTAGTTCTTTAAGCGTTTACTCATCTTCTTGCCATCACCGGCCATTACCATTCCGTTAACGATAACATTCTTGAAAGCAGGCTTCTTAAACAGAGCCGAGGAAAGTACAGTTAAGGTATAAAACCAACCTCTTGTTTGATCCAGTCCTTCAGCTATAAATTCAGCTGGAAAACCATTGTCAAAAACATCTTTGTTTTCAAAAGGGTAGTGGATTTGAGCATATGGCATTGATCCTGATTCAAACCAGCAATCGAAAACATCCTCAATTCTTTTATAAACTCCAGCTTCACCTTCTTTAGTGAAAGTAATCTCATCGACAACTTCACGGTGTAGGTCTTCAACTTTTATACCAGAAAGCTCTTTTAGTTCTTCAACCGACCCAACAGCAATAAAGTTTCCTGTCTCTTCATTTTTCCAAACTGGAAGTGGGGTTCCCCAAAATCTCTTTCTTGAAATCGCCCAGTCTCTAGCACCTTCAAGCCATTTTCCAAAACGCCCCTCTTTAATATGATCCGGCACCCAGTAGATCTCTTTATTTGAAGCAAGGATATCGTCTTTGATTTGGTCTACATTCAAATACCACTGTGGCATGGCCATATAAATTAATGGCGTATCAGTTCTATAGCAGAAAGGATAACTGTGAACGAGTACAGATTGGTGGAATAGCTTTCCATTATCTTTAAGGTGCTTGATAATATTTTTATCAGCATCTTTGATATATTGTCCCGCGAAGTCAGTTACTTCTGAAGTGAATTCAGCTTTTGCATTTAATGGAAGCGCGAATGCTGAAATATTGTGCTCTTTTAAAACTCTATTATCGTCTTCACCAAAAGCAGGGGCCGAGTGAACAATACCTGTACCATCACTTGTAGTAACATAATCATCACTTACAACTTGGAAAGCACCATTTTCCTTTTGGTCTTTGAAGTAATCAAAAAGCGGTTCATATTTGAGACCAACTAAGTCTGAGCCTTTCACTGTTTTAAGAATCTCAAAGTCATTACCTTTTTTATAGGCTTCAACTCTAGCTTCAGCGATGTAGAATTTCACATCTCTCGTTTTTTCATGGACTAAAACATAATCAATTTCTTTGTTTACGATAAGTGCCATATTTGAAGGCAATGTCCAAGGAGTTGTTGTCCAAGCACTTAAATGCTCATCAGACCCTTCAATTTTAAATAGAATTGTGACAGCAGGGTCCTGCACGTCTTGGTAATTTGAGGTGGCTTCAAAATTAGAAAGTCCAGTTTGAAGGGCCACTGAATAAGGAACTACTTTAAAGCCTTCATAGATAAGTCCCTTGTCCCAAGCTTGCTTGAAAACCCACCAAACGGATTCCATGAAATCGAGATCCATAGTTTTGTAGTCGTTTTCAAAATCAACCCAGCGACCTAGGCGGCTTATAGTCTTCTCCCATTGAGAAGTGTAGGTCAGAACGATTTCACGACAAGCATCGCAATAAGCTTTAATACCATTTTCAGCGACGTAATCATTAGCACTCATACCAAATTTTTTATCGATCTGTTGTTCAATCGGAAGACCGTGGCAATCCCATCCAAATCGTCTATCCACATAGCGACCCTGCATAGTGAAGTAGCGAGGTATGATATCTTTGATAGTGGAAGCGACTAAATGCCCGTGGTGGGGAAGTCCCGTAGCAAAAGGAGGACCATCATAAAAAATATAGGGAGCGTTGTTTTTGGTTTTATCCAACGATTTTTCAAATATTTTGTTTTCTTGCCAGAACTTCAAAATACTTTTCTCTGAATTTACAAAAGAGAAATTATCAAGTTCTTGATTCTGCTCCATACGAAGACTCCTAAAAAGTAAAAATTTACGGTAAAAATTGCCTTGCAAAGCATAACAAATTCCCATTCATTTGAATAGTAAACAATTAGAATTACTGGACGATAAGCTTAATATGAGGGCCTTTTTATTATGTTCTTTTATCTTATGTCAGGGCGCTTTTGCGTTCGACTCTTCTGATGCTTCGCTTATAAAAGCTTATGAGCTTCTAAGTAGTGGTCCCCGCGGAAAAGAAAATTTCAATGTTGATGAAGAGAACTTTGATAAGGAAGGTATAAGGTTTCGAAATCAGAAGCGAGAACTTACTGATTGGAAACAAATAGATGAATTTGAATGGCTTGATTTTAAAACTTGGCGCCAAAACCGCAAAATAAAAGATGAAAATCCCAACTGGCGTCAAATATTTCGCGAAGCCACCAACAGAGAAGTTGTGGGGAGAGTCATAAAATGTATCGGTTATTGTTTAAAGTATCGCGGGGTGCGAAAAAACTCTGTTGAGCATTTAAGTATTATTCGAGAAGGTGATGAGATCTTAACAGAAAAGGACTCTGGCCTTTGGGCACTATTGATTGATGGCACACTTATTCGCTTATCTGCAAGTAGTTCAATTAGCTTCAATGAGGTGAATTTGTCCAAAACAGAAGTTCAGTTTTTTCTTAGGCATAATTATGGGTATGCAAGCTATCGAGTGAGACAAAGTGGAAAGTTTAAAGACCTCAATCTCCCTGAAACGGATCTAGGCTTTCACCCTTTAAAAATTTTAAAAGCAAATCGTGAGTACTACTCAATTGAAGAGTTTCGAGGTTTTAATGAGGAGCAAAAACTACAATATGCTATCGTTAAAAATCCGGGGTATGTTTCCCAATATAAAGCTCTAAACGATATTATTTTTGAAAATAGCAACAAGCTTGCAAAACGTAACACTAGAATTTTTGTCTATACTCCCAACGCCGGATTCGAGTCTCTTAACACTCATCTTGATATTTATTATGGGGTTAAGGGGAAAACAATTTTTCGAAAACAAAATTCTTATTCTGACTTCTTAAGTTTGGATAATCGTCATCAAAGTCTGTCACTAAGTTTTCGAGGATATAAGAATTCAAAAGAAGAACTTATTGAAAACGAGAAGTGGTATGAAGTGGCACCTGATGGCAGAGCATACTATTCTTTTAAAGGGGAGTCACGAAGGTTACAAGCAGTGGCCAACTTTACGAAGCGAACACCAAGTCTGTGGTTGGCAAGAGAAATCTGGATTAAAGAGTACTCTCTCTCTTTCCTAAATCCAGATATTTCAAATGATAAGATCGCCACTGACTATGGTTATCGAGTTTGGAACAAAGACTCAGAAGATGAACTAACTAAGCGACTAAAATTCGCCAAAGAGTATGTTCGAAGAACAGAAACTACCATTCTAAAAAATATGGATTTCGTTTTCAAACAATATAAGACTGAAGAATTTGGACCAAGATATTTTGAAAGATCTCTTGTACTACATTATAATAAGTTAAAGAATTATTTTGGTGCCAAGCAACTATTGGTACGTGAAATGTCTGACACTCAATACTACTTATGGACGTTAAGATATGGACAAGAATATTTACTCTCTCGTACTCGCTAGCCAGTCTCCTAGGCGTCAAGAGCTGCTGAAAACCCTTTATGTACCTTTTGAAATCCAACCTGCAGACTTAGAGGAAGTTAGTTCGCAGACTGATCCAAAGCTTCTCGTGGAAGACCTCGCTTTTCAAAAAGCAAGTGCCGTGGCCAAAGATTTGTCTTTGAATGATGTGGTTTTGGGGTCTGATACAATAGTTGTTTTAGATAACAAAGTATTAGGAAAACCGACTTCAAGAGAGCACGCGAGAGAAATGCTTAGATCTTTAAGTGGAAGAGCCCATGAAGTCTATACTGGAGTATCGATTGTTGCAGGTTCTAAGAATAAGAATTTTTCAGTGGAGACCAAAGTTTTCTTCAGGGAAATTTCTCCTGAGTTAATGGAACTTTATCTTGATACGAAAGAGTCGATGGATAAGGCCGGTGCATATGGCATCCAGTCTTACGCATTATCCTTTATCGAAAGAATTGAAGGAAGTTATTCTAATGTAGTTGGCTTACCTGTTGACCATTTATTAGTTGAACTTCAGAATTTCATGCAAGAATACAGTGGTGAGAAGAGAGTATGGAGAAATTATTTTGTTTAAATTATTAGCACTTCTATTTAGTTTTTATAGTGTAATTGTAGCTGCAGAAATTTCTCAAGATGAAATCCTTGAGAAGTTGAAGAAATTGGGGGAGTTGGATGTTGAGACCTATGTCAGTGAAATGGAAGAAATAGGGGGCATAACATCAGAGTATATAAGAAACAAAGAACAAGAGTGCTCTGGGGAATACTCTTCAATGGTTTTAGGCGGAACAGGAGAGAAAAAGGAAGTGCGCAAGAAACTGACAAAAAAAGAGAAGTCTCTATGCCTATATTTGTTAGTAGATTTTAGAATTAAAGTGACGAGGCTTTCATTTGATATTAGGAAAAAGCATTTGCAAAAAATGCAAGAAAGACAACTTTTAGAGCTGGAAGCAATTCGTAATCGAGAGATCAAAGACCTAGAAAAACTCTCTCAAAAATATAAGTAACTCACCATTTTACCAAACATACTCAAAGCACATTAAGTGCATGGTGAGTTACCATCCAAAGAACAATGCCTAAGCATTGTTCTAGTCACCATTTTACCAAAC
>CAXRIU010000022.1:0-73453 GCA_964231135.1 Bacteriovoracaceae bacterium | reverse complement strand
ACAGCTCCAGAAGCGAGCTTACGGATATAAGAATTTTAAAAATTACCGATTGAGAGTTCTATATGCCTGTCAGTAGCTGTTGAGTGCAGTGCAGTCCACCATTAAGGGAGAAGAATCGAAGAATCTCTATATGCCTGTCAGTAGCTGTTGAGTGCAGTGCAGTCCACCATTAAGGGAGAAGAATCCTTGTATTTTAAATTTTAAATTTTGAATTTTTTGATGGTGCCGTAGGAGGGACTTGAACCCCCACGCGTTAGCACTAGATCCTAAGTCTAGCGTGTCTACCAATTCCACCACTACGGCATAAACGAGTTCAGTTAATATAAAGAAAAACTTTCGCTTCGACAAGAAAATTATGCAGCTTTTTTTCCACCCTTAGCTTTGGATAACCTTTCATTTTCTTTTTTGAGCTTTTTGATTTCATTTTCAAGACCAGTAACTTTCGTTTTCATCGACATAGCCTTCTTCTTGAGCTCTGCTGATTCATTCTTAGCCTTAGTTAATTCTTGGTTCATACTCTTAATGCTTCGCTCCAAGCGTTCCTCTTTCTTGCTAGGCTCTTCATCAGACTTCTCATCTGCTTGCTTAATTTTATCCACTGCTTTTTTAAGCTTCTGCTGTAGCTCCTCATTTTGTGCTTTAAGGAGTTCTACTTCTTTACTAGCACTATCTTCAGCTTTTGCAGCCTTAGCTTCTGCGACTTCCGCTAGCTTATCTGGATCTGCACTCTTGATAGGTACATCTTGGTTTTCCTTTTTAAGTTTTTCAATCACGGCCTGAAGTTTCTCATTTTGTGACTTAACCAGATCAACTTCTTTTTGAGCAGCTTCTAATTCTTTCGTTACTTTTTGAACAGCCACTGAATCAGCCTTTTTCCCCATATCCAAATTCGCTTTGGCAGCTTGATCAAGCTTAGCATTCAATCGTTTAATAGTATCTTGAAGCTTCACATTCTGCGCCTTAGCTTGAACAAGCTCTCTATCTTCTGAACCTTTTACAGCACCGGCATTGGCTGCTGCTTTTTTCAAACGTTCATTCTGTGTTTGCAATAGTTTTAGCTGCCCCTGAGTCTGTTTTAAGCTACCTTTATATTGGGCCAGAGCATTTTTTGCTTCCATCTCACCTTGCTTAGCGGAATTATATCTTTCTTCAATTGAGCGTAGAGATTTTGTATCAGTGTTAAGCTTGTTCTCCAATTGAGTTTTAAGTCTTTTAAGATTTCTATTTTCTTCTTCGATCAGGGCAATATTATTTTCTTTATTCCCGTTGTTTACAGCTTTTGCCATGCTCTCAAGTTTATTTTTATAGACTTCAGACATTCGACTTGCGTCTTCAGCCTGTTTTTGTGCTTGTTTCAAATCTTGCTTCAATTGCACAGATTTATCATCGGCTAATTTCTGCTGAAGCTCATTGACTTGGCTCTTGATAGACTCTAACTCTTTCTCTTTTTTCCCCATGATATTGCGCATATCTTCTTTTGCGCGCTCGATTACCGAATCCTTTGCTTTGAGAGCTTTTTCGGTTTTATTAATTTCACTTCTAAAGAGTTGTTCTTTCTTTTGAGTCTCCATCTGGAGCTTTTTAATTTCAACTTCAGCTTGTTTAGCAAGATCGCGAACCTTTTTTTCATTCTCCATAGCTTTGGCTATTTTCGCCCGCTCTTCTGGAGTAAGATCCCTACCACTCATAATGTCTTCGACAAGCTTTTCTCTTTCCCCTTCAGCGATGGCCGTCTTTGGAATTTCACCTTTTTCTTCTTTAGACTGCACAGCCTTTTCAGCTGCCGCCTCGATTCCTGCTTCATCAAGTTCGGCACCTGCTTCATTTTGAATACTTTTAAACTTATCAGCAGTCGCTTCTGAGGCCTTTAATTTTACCTCCATTGCCTTCACTTTAAGTTCAAGCTGCTTTTTCTCATTCTCTGCCTGCTTAACTTTTTGCATGAGAATTTTTTCAGTTTTTTTATCTACGGCAGGCTCTTGGGATTGGTCTGCACCATTTTCGTTCTTCCCCTGTTGCTCTTGCTGCTCTTGTAGTTGCTTTTGTTTAAAAACTTCTTTTTCCGCCTCCTTCAATGCCGCACGACTGGACTCTTTGACTACCTCTTTTACAGCCTTTTGGTCCGTTGGAATTGCTTGCACAATCTGCTGAGTGAGTGTTTCTTCAGCCTGCATAATTCCCTGCTCAGTCATATCATTGATTTGGAAATTATTTTGGATAGCGTCACTCATTGAGTTTTTAACAATGGCCTGAAAATTTGAGTCTTGCATCAACTGATCTGAAATCACCAAGTGACCATCTTGCTCTGTAACTCCATCCATTCCGGCAATTGATGTTTCAAGAGTTTCTCGAATTTTCATATTAAAAGCACTTTTTTCAGGAGTAATTCCACTTGAAATAACTTTGAAAGGCTCCTTCTTATCAACACTCTCAAGAGTATTTTTAAAGCTAGTAATACTTTTTTCATCATCAAGAACGTTATTTAATACCACCGGTAGATGAGTCGTTTTAAACTCATTAAGGAAATCATCTGAAAGGCTAGCAATATCTAGACCTTTACCGAATGCAAACTCTTCGAGTGCTTCATTTAACTTATCGGGAGCAGATCGATGAACAAAAGCTTTGATCGTATCATCCAAACCACTAAGTACATCATCATTATCAAGTGTATGTTTAACAAATTTATTGAGTTCTTTTTTTCTATCGGCTGCAGTTAAACTTCTAAAATTGAAAGCGCCTTTATTATTACTGTCTTCAAAAGAGCTAGAAAATCTAGCTGTAAACTCTCCTCGCTTATCTTCTTGTGCACCTTTTATGGATTGAGCAAAATTATCAGCTGCGTCTTTACCACCTTTGACCTTGGTAGCATGTTCCGCACCTGCAACATCCCCTCCAACAGAGATCATGCCCTCTTCTTCTGGTGCGAGACCTTTTATATTCTGAGCCGCTTCTTTTTCAGCATGAGAACCTTTAATTTTTTCCACCGCTTCTTCATTTGCGACAAAACCTGACCCAAAAGGATCATTTTCAAATTCAGGTAGTTCTCCCCCAACGGCAATTGCATTCAATGTATTGCTAAAGTCCTGTTGCTGATTCTGATTATCAAAACTCTCCTCAAATTCACTAGTAAGTGCAGAAGCAAAAGCCTCGGGGTCTGGAAACTTTCCTTGTGCCTGAAAGGCCATGTTAAGAGCGAATGCCTGAGCCTCCTCTGGAGTATCAAACTTTTCAGAGGCTATTTCAGCTATCTTTTTTGCTGTCTCTACTGGATCTGCAAATTCTCCAGGTGCTACGGCGAATGGATCTCCAACATCTTCCATAAATGGACTATTTGATGCAAACATATCCGATAATTGAAACTCGACTGCTTTTTCGAAAACTGCCTGACTAACAGGGTCTTCAATTTTATCTTCAAGTTGCGCCTTTATCTCGGCAATGAATTCTTGCTTAGATTCTTCATCAGGAAATTTTTCACGAGCTTGAGCAATTTGTCCTAGGGCAAATGCTTGAACTTCTGGTGACTGTTCAAAGTGCTTTTGTGATTCTTCTACCAGAGTAACTGCAGCTTGCTTTGGAGCAACAAATTCAGGCATTGCAATTACTTCTTCCTCCTGAGGAATCAAGTTTTCTGAAGCAAATATATTTATGACCGGTCCCCCCTCACCTGTCGCTTTTGCTTCGAGAAGTTCTTTAAAAACTTCTTGCTGCTTTGGTGGCAAGGGATCACCGATTTCATCTGCTAAAATATCTGCAAATTGTTTTGCTTGTTCAGGATCATCAAAATGCTCGTTTGCTTTTTGTGCTAACTGAATGGCAAACGCTTGAGCTTCTTGGGGGCTGGCAAAGTTTTCTTCTGCAAATTGCACAGCTTGCTTCGCAGCTTTAACGGGGTCTGCAAATTCCCCTGGAGGAACAGCAAATGGATCAGAATCTGAGTCGAACTTCGGAGGAACAAACGTTTCAGGATCAACTGCAATATTGAATCCTTTTTCTTCTACCGGTTGTTTACCCGCAAGGATTTCGTTAACTTGATCTGCAGTTAAGTTCTTCGCTAAATCTTCTGCAACATTTTCAGATATTTTCTTTTTAACTTTCTCAAGTTTTATTTCATCATCTTGCAGCTCTTTTCTAGTTTCATCTCTCAGAGATAATGCTTCTTCCACCATAGGCTTCTTCTGCATCATCTCAATCATATAGTCTTCATCTGCTTTTTTCATACCAGCAGGAAGCTCTTCTATAGGAATGGCCTGCATAACTTGTCCAAAATCTTCGGCCGTCATTTCAGTGATATTTTTATCTGGAAAAATCTCCTGAAATTTACTTTCTACTTTTGCTAGTACTTCCTCTCGAACCTCAGGATTTTCAAGAGGTGAATCATTAGGAGGAGTTGGGATTTCAAAAAAGCCTCCAGGAAGTTCTTGATCGGCAAGTTTATTTTGCTTTTCAGCCAGCTCTTTTTCTTGCTCAACTTGCGGAACAAAGTCTTTGAGCTTTTTATCCACCTGAGCAATTAATTGTGATGTAGTCTTAATATTATTAAAAGCTAAACCCTTAATTTTTTGGTCTGCATTTTTACTGTAAAAAGCAGTCATAACCACTTTCCCAGGCTTCTCGATATAACTCACATCTAAAAAATCACAACTTTTTGCCGCAACCCCCAGTAAAAACTGTAAAGGTTCATCATTTTCCACGTCACCAAAACAGTCCATCATAAATTCAGCGGTAAAGCTGTCAACCGCAGCATATATATTTATAGCTAAATGCTCTTCATTAAAGGCGTACTCAAACTCAAAAGGCACTTGTGCTTTGCCCGATTGTTTTAGGTATGTCAGATAAAAAACGACATGATCAACAAAGCTTCTAAGTGAAACGATATTAAATCCAGCATCAAATGCTTCAGTGGAAAGTCGATCTAGCGACTGTCCCATATTCAGATGGTTTATCACATTGAATTTCTTAAAATTGTCAAAAAGACTGCTAAAACTCTCATCAAGGTGAATATTGCTGTTTTCTTGAATGAATTTCGTTAGCGAATACTTTCCAATTTCAGAGTCAGCAAATTCTGAGTTCATAAATAGTCTACCGCTATTTAGAAGGAATGTTTTAACTTGTTCTTTACGCCCTAAACAAATGATCCTAATTCCACGTTCGACACAGTTAAATTCTTTTGCTTTTTCTTTTGCTTGTTCAACAGAATCAACTAGTATGAAGTCAATCTTAGAATCAAGATTCACTTCATCTCTAGTCACAACTTCAACATCCGCCTTTTCAAAAAAGCCCTTCAGTTCCTCAGAGAGGTCTCCAAATGAGTTGAGAAGAATTTTAGACTGTTGACTCATCTAAGCAGCTTCTCCTTTTTTTCCTAAGGCCCATGTCATACAATCCTCCCAATTGTGAATCATTTTCAAAATTGGAAGTAAGTAGCCATCTTCAATATTTTTTAAATTATCAAAATAATCTTTTACGATGAGCTTTCCATCTCCATGTTTAAAAACATGCTCCTTAAAAGGAACCAAATAATCGCAAAAAATAAGTAATGTCTCCGCATCACTCATTGCGGAGTAACTATGTCCTTCTGGAAAACCTGAGCCATCTGTTTTTTCATGATGAAATTTTATAAAGTTTATGACCTCTGGGTAGGTAAAATGCTCTTCTTGTTCTTTGGCACGTTCATAACTGATGATTGGGTGATTCTTGAAAACTTGAACCTCTCCCTCAGAGCGACGATATTTCTTCATTGTTTCAATTCCGGTTCCCGGCTTATTTCTCTCAGCTTCACAAGCAAGAGACATGACAAAATTGAAATTTCCAAAATCGACAAGTCCGTAATCCATAATGAATGCGGTATTGTAGAGATCTTTTATAAACCAATAATCAAGATATCCATTTACTAAAGCGGCAATACTCGAAAGAGCACTTATCAATAATGCCCTTGTGTATAAAAGAGAACTCTCTTTTTGCACATGATCTAAAATATGAGGAGGGTAAATATAGAACTCCTCAAAAGCAGCAATGACGAAAGTTAAAAAGCTTTTTTCATCAGTAAGCCAGTAGTCTTTCGCAATCTTTTCTAAAATAAAATCTCGTTGAACTATTTTCTGATTTTCTGTTTTTGCCGTACGTAGCTCTCTCCACGCACTCTTATAGTTATTTAAATCTTCATCATTGATAATGTCTAACTGTTGTAAAGTAAGCATTCCCTTATCTAAGTAATGCGAAATAAAAGAAGGCTCAACAAAGTCTCCCGCTCGAAGAAGAGAGAGGTGATTGTCTCCAGGAAGAGTGTGAAAAAAATGGGCACGAGAAATCGTTTGTGTCTTAACTTCAGACAACGATACTTTTTTCAAGTCTTCTTTGTTGAATTCAATTCCGTTAACTTTAACCGTCATTGATCTCCCTGCGGGTTTAGATTCATTAACTTATCGGAATTGTTAAGCGAAAATTTAAAATATTGGGGACTAACGACTGATTTTTTCGTATTATTTATTTAATTTCATACCAATTCCAAATTTCGAGAGGTTAAGATGATCGAATTAGTCGATATTGCTATAATTTTGGTTTACCTGATAGGTATTTTTTTCCTGGCCACCATTTCAGGAAGAAAACACTCAGGTAATGGGTTGGTAGAAGACCAATATTTAGCAGGTAAATCACTCACCTTTTTTGAGTCTTTAGGCTCTATTATTGCGACGGAAGTTTCAGCACTCACCTTCTTAGGAATCCCCGCCTTTGCCTTTGGGAAAGATTTCAGTTTTGTTCAAATTTATTTTGGAGCGATTTTTGGAAGAATTATTATTGCAAAATTAATGTTACCGCTAGTTTATGACAAAGGAATAACCGTGTATTCGGTTATGGGGAAATTTGGAAACGAAAATGGTCAAAGGGCCATAGCGGGTTTTTATTCTCTGAACAAGTTTTTAGCAGTTGGTGTTCGTCTTTTCTCAGGTTCAATACTGGTGGCTCAATTTTTTAACGTCAATATTTACATCGCTGTGTTTATGATCTGTGTTGTGACATTTTTCTATACCTTAATCGGTGGGCTTAAAGCGGTTGTTAGAACTGATATCGTACAAATGGCTTTATTTATATTCGGTGGAATTGTAGCCCATTACTTAATTCCTCAAGTCGCCAATCAATCTTGGAGTGAATTGATGGCAATCGCAGCAAGTGCTGGAAAAACTCAGATTATTGATTTTTCTAACCCTGGCCTATTCTTGATCGGAGTAGCAGGAGGAGTTCTTTTTGACATGGCCACTCATGGAGTAGATCAAGACTTCGTCCAAAGGTTAACAGGAAACTCTTCAATGCGAAGTGCTCAAAAGGCCATCATCCTCTCAAGCTTTGTCTCGATAGCAGTAGGTCTTCTTTTTCTAGGAATTGGATCACTACTTTGGGCCTATTACCAGACTCACGCTCACCCAGGAGTAGCAAATGATAAATTATTTGCTTATTTCATCACCAATCATTTTCCTGCCGGCATTCGAGGACTTATGGTTGCAGGTGTTCTTGCAGCAACAATGAGTACTTTGGATTCTACCATCAATGCACTAAGTTCGACTCTTTACAACGACATATTAAGGCATAAAACGGGCGATAAAGAGCAAATAACTAAACTTTATAAAAGAGATACTCTTCTAATAACTCTTGGGCTTATGATTATTGCTTTTATTGCATCTCAGAGTGAAGGATTACTTGAATTTGGTTTAAAAATAACCTCATGGACAGCTGGCTCCCTACTTGCTGTATTCTTTGCCACATTAGTTTTCAAGACTGCAAAGCTTAGTGTACTTAATGTTTTCGCTGCCTATATTCTTGGTGTATTGGGTGTTTACATCAACACCTTTCATCTTAATTGGAACTGGAACTGGAATGTTTACTTCGGTTTTATACTAGCAAGTTTTGGTCTTGTGATAGCAGAGAAGCTAGGCCACAAGACCAAAAATTAATCCTATTCTAAAACTACGTATTCATCACCTGGGTACCAATGAAGAGTTCCTCTTGTTGAGAATTTTTCACCAGAATTCATCAGGATATTAATTTTACTCAATTTGACGTGGTACATTCCACGCCCACTAGTTTGAATAACAATTTGAGCTTGGTCCATTTCAGCGTAGTTTCCAACCACAGCAAAAAATGCTTCACGACAAATTGTGTCCTTGTTCATTCCTTGTGTAAGTTCAGAATCCGAAGAATAAACAGTGCAGTTAGACTTAGCAAACGCCATAGAACTTAAAGATAATAATGCAATTAGTACGATAGATTTCATAAGACGATCCCCATATTATTAATAGTGATCGTCTTATACCCATTGTATTTCGAATTGTAATGTTAGGTTTGTATTAATTACCCTTATTGAAGGCCTGACTGCTCAGCGAGAAGCTCTTTTGGCATTCCCTTTGGAATTGCTTCAAGAAGTTTCTTCGTGTAATCCATCTTTGGTCTAAGGTAGACCTCATTTGCCCTATCCATTTCAACAAATTGACCTGAATTCATAACAGCAACCTCATCAGAGATGAAATTAACTACCGACAAGTCATGAGATATAAAGATATAGGTTAGGCCAAATTCTTCTTGAAGATCCAACAATAGGTTTAAAACCTGTGCTTGAACAGAAACATCCAAAGCCGATACAGATTCATCGCAAATAATAAAATCTGGGCTTACAGCTAAAGCTCGAGCAATACAAATACGTTGTCTTTGTCCACCTGAGAATTCGTGAGGATAACGAGACAACTGCTCTGCTTTAAGGCCAACTTTTTCCATTAACCAACGTGCTTTTTTCTCACGTTCCTCTTTTGTCGCTCCAATATTATGAAGAACCATTGGCTCCATAAGAATTTCACTAACAGTCATTCTAGGGTTTAGAGAGGAGTATGGATCTTGAAAGATGATCTGCATCTTTGATCTCATATCACGCATTTGTTTTTTATCTAATTTCGTGATCTCTACACCATCGTAAATAACTTGTCCCTTTGTTGGTTCTATAAGCCTCAGCAGTGAACGACCTAAGGTCGTTTTACCACAACCTGATTCCCCAACGAGACCAAGGGTCATTCCTTTACGCAGTTTAAAAGAAACACCATTTACAGCTTTAAAATGGTCGACAGTTCGTCCGAAAATTCCACCTTTAATTGGGAAATGCACATGTAAGTCATTTACCTCAAGTAAAACTGGATTCTTTTCTTCATCCACTTTAAACACTTTATCTACTTTTTTCGTTTTAGTTTGATCAACAGCAATTTCATTTCCTGCTTCATCCATAAAATCAGAAACAGTCAAAAGTCTTTCCGGATTTTTATCTAAAGCAGGACGACAGGCAATTAAGCCTTTGGTGTATGGGTGTTGAGGTGCCATAAAAATATTCTTAGCGGTGTTCTGCTCAACAATATTTGAGCGATACATAACAACTACATCATCCGCAATGTCAGCAATAACTCCGAGATCATGAGTGATAAATAACATTCCCATTTTGTATTTATCCTGAAGGTCAAACATCAGGTCAATAACTTGTCTTTGAATTGTCACATCAAGAGCTGTAGTAGGCTCATCACAGATAAGTAGTTTCGGTTCACAAGCAATGGCCATGGCGATCATAACTCTTTGCTTTTGCCCACCAGACATTTCATGCGGATATTTTTGAGCAGAAGCCTTTGGATTAGGAATCCCAACTTGATCTAATAGTTCAACTGATTTTTCCCAAGCCTCTTTAGGACTCATACCTTTATGTAGCATAAGAGATTCAGATATCTGATCCCCTACTTTGAAAACAGGGTTCAAAGAAGTCATTGGCTCTTGGAAAATCATCGCGATATCGTTACCACGAATTTTTCTCATTTCCTCTTCTTGTAATTTTAAAAGATCTTGCCCTTCAAAAATAATTTCACCACTGGAGATAATCCCTGGAGGATTTGGGATCAATTGCATCACCGCAAGAGAAGTTACAGACTTACCTGATCCAGATTCGCCAACAAGACCCACAGTCTTTCCAAGTGGAACATCAAAAGAAACATTATTAACTGCTCTTACAATTCCCTCTGGAGTGTTGAAGTCTACGTTTAGATTTTTGATTTGTAATAAATCACTCATTATGATTTTCCTTTAAGCTTTGGATCAAGTGCATCTCTAAGAGCATCTCCTAGAATATTGAAAGCAAGTACAACTAGAAACATCGCAACCGTTGCTCCAGCTAATTGCCACCAAACACCTCTAGCAAGCTCTAGTTTTGCATCATCAATCATTGTCCCCCATGAAGGCTGACCAGAAACTCCAAGACCAATATAAGAAAGAATAACTTCTGACTTAATCGCCACTTGAAATTGTAGAGATGTATTGATGATTACAATATGAGTAACGTTTGGAAGAATATGCTTAAGAAGTTTTCTCGTGTGCCCCGCACCGATAGCATCAGCAGCTTGTACATATTCTCTATTTTTGTGCTTCATAACTTCTCCTCTAATTAGACGACAAAGCCCAACCCAAGAAGTTAACCCAAGAGCAATATAAACTGTAGTGATACCTTTACCTAAGATAAAAGCAATACTCATTAAAAGCATGATTCCAGGAATAGATGATACTGTGGTGTAAAACCAAACAATAACTTCATCCACTTTCCCACCGAAATAACCGGCAATTGCACCAAGACCAACTCCTATCGGAATTGCAATCAAAGAAGATACAAGGCCAACACTCATAGCAATCTGCGTACCGTGAATGACTTTTGTAATAACTGATCTACCGAAGATATCAGTTCCAAGGATATAATCCCAATTTTCAAATGGAGCCGCATAACTTGGACCGACTTCTTGATTCCAATCGGCGGCTACGATACCAAGTGCCGATAACAATCCGATTAGGGCATAAAGACCAACGATAATAACAGATGCGACTGCAATCTTATCTCTTTTGAGTCTTTTCCAAGCATCATACCAAAGTGAGCTTTTTTTCTTAACTGGAGCTTGAGCTGTTACTTCGTTTACCAAAATTCCGTCCGCTGATGTAGTTTGTCCAAACATATCTATCCTATTGTAATTTCACTCGTGGATCAACAAGAGTGTAAAGAATATCCTGAATCAAAGTGAATATAATGTACGCAACTGCTGATAAAATGGTGATGGCCTTTAAAACAGGAAAGTCCGACGAATTCAGTGCTGTAATCGTCATTCCCCCTAGTCCTGGTATAGCAAAGAAGCTCTCTAATAAAAGAGCTCCCAAAAGAAGAAACGGTAGTTGAACTACTGTGTACGTTAAAATAGGAATCATTGCGTTTCTCAAAACATGTTTAAAAAGAATGACCTTCTCACTTAAACCTTTTGCACGCGCCGTTCTTACATAGTCTTGGTAAATTTCATCTAAGATAATAGTTCTGTAGAATCTAATATCAGGTCCTAAACTTAAAACGATCCAAATAATGATCGGAAGCGACACGTAGTAGAGAAAATTAGGGAAGCCATATTCATAACCAGAGATTTCAAACAGTCCCAATTGAAACGCGAGAACATTTTGAAAAACTAAGATGTATACTAGAGAAGAAATACTCATCATCGCTATACAAGTCACACGAATAAAAAGATCAATTCCCTTTCCTCTATAATACGCAACGATTACTGCAAAAATAATCGAAGTAAAAGTTGAGATGATAAAAGCTGGAATTGAAAGTGTTAACGAAGGTATCGCTCCCTGCATAATCATACTAGAAATCTGCTGTTTCGTTGACCAGCTTCTTCCGAAGTCAAAAGTAAATGCTGACTTCACAACATCTAAGTATTGAGCGAAAAGTGATTTATTTAACCCAAGCTGCTCTCTTAATTCGGCCATCTGCTCAACAGAAGCATGCTTACCAAGAAGAAGCGCTGTTGGATCCCCTGCTACTACGTTAAATAGTAAAAAGATTAATGCACATACTCCAAGTAATACCGGGATCAAATAAAGTAATCTTCTGATTATATAGTTAACACTTGAGTTCATTCTTTCTCCAAAAAACTAATTAGTTAGATGCCGTCTTTTTTTCAACATCTTTCTTCAATAGACCGCTTTCTAGCACCTCTTTTTTCTTTTTCATATCGACATCGTAATATTTAGCATGTCCATGATTGAAGGTAGAAAACTTGTAGTTTTTTAACCATGAATGCTTCAAGACGAAAGAAGTTCTATGAACACCAAGCAGTAGCGGCACTTCCTCAGCAACTCTCTGAGCTAATTTCGCATATTTAGCGGCTCTTTCTGGCCCTGGCTGCATATTTTTTGCAGTATCAAAGTCTTTGTTGAATTGAGCATCATTATAATTTCCACCGTTAGGTCCTGGCGCAGAGTTAGGTCCATATAGTAGTTGTAAGAAGTTTTCAGCATCAGGATAATCTCCAAGCCAAGCCATCCCAAACATCTGAGCCTGACGGCTTTTCACTTTTTGAGTCAGCTGAGGCCATGTGTTTGTGTTAACTTTGATCTTAATTCCAAGTTCTGCCATATTTTTTTGGAAGTACTCAGACATCTGACGGCTAACAGTGGTTGCTGTGGTTTCATAAGAAATTTCAGGAAGACCCTCACCGTTTTTATAACCAGCTTCATCTAGAAGTTTCTTCGCTTTCTCTAGATCAAATTTCGCATATGGATTTTTATAGTTAGGATCAAACCCACCAATTCCTGGAGGTATGATTGTCTGAGCCAAAATTCCTCTTCCGTTATAGAAAAGAGTATTAGCTTCTGCACCGTTATAAGCTAAGCTCATCGCTTGCTTTAATTTTACATTATTTTTGAAAAGCGGATCATCATGGTTAAAAGCAATATAAGTGATATCCAGATCTGGCGTAACTTCTAAGTCGATACCTTTTGCTTTGTACTCATCGGTTAGTCCCTGATCAGGCGTAACAACTTGATCAAAATTATCCTTTGGAATTTCAGAAAGATCTACGTTCCCATCTTGAAACGAAAGGAATCTAGTAGAAGCTTCAGTTTGAATTTGGACTTTAATTTTATCAACTAAAGGAAGTTTCTTTCCAGCATATTTTGTCAGACCTGCGGCGATATCTTCCTCAGATGCACCTTCACTTGGATAAAAATCGTCACGATAGTTAGGGTTTTTCACATACTCAATTGTGTTTTGCTGAGCGTATGGCTTTGTGATTTGAAATGCACCAGTACCAACTGGATTATTTAAAAACTCTTCCCCGTACATTTCAACCGCTTCATGAGGAACAGCAAATGTATAAACCATCGCTAGTGAATATAAGAATTGAGGATATTTTGAAGTAAGAGTAAATTGCAAAGTATACTTATCTAGAGCTTTTAAGCCTTCAACTTCTTCACTATAATTAGCGTCTTTACCTTTATATTTGTCTTTCCACTCGTTAAGACCTTTTATACGCCCATCTAATAACCACCAACCAGTAGAATTATTCTTAGAATCGGCCATTCTTTTAATTGAGTAAACAAAGTCACTGGCAACTAACTCTCTACCTTTTCCATTAGGAAAACATTTATTATCATGAAACTTGACTCCCGGCTTAATTTTAAAAGTATAAGTAAGACCATCATCAGAAACAGTTGGCATAGCTTGCGCTAAACTTGGCTTCAATTCATAAGGCCTCTTTAGGTATTCATACTCTAATAATCCTTCATATACTCTAGCGATCTCTGCACTTGAATATGTATCTCCAGCATTTACTGGATCAAGACCTTTAACCTTTGCCGAAACAACGACATTCAAAACTTTTTCGTCAAAGTTTTGTTTTTTCGTACAACTCACGGCCAACACTGCAACCAACACTCCAAGTGTCCATAATTTCATAAAATTCTTCCTTTCTTTTTCTTATAAGAAATAGTCCTTAAATTTTGTATAAAAATGCTCTGGAAATGACAACTAGTGCAATTTGACACTAAATAAGACAATTTACTGGGGTTTTAGAGAGTTGGAGCGTTTAGCTCAGTTTTTTTCAAAACATTTTCTCACAACTAGATCCAATTTATAAAAACTCTTCTTCGCTTCAAGATAGCTAAGCTGCATTAGACCAAAATGTCCTTGTGGATCAAGCTTCTTAAACTCACCTTTCAAATTCTTAGCTGAATTAATGGTTTTAAGCTCGTTTCGGTCTTTTTTCCATTGAAAATCACGTTTTTCTAATGCAACCCTTTGATCCCGAATAGCAATAATTTCTTGAATCATCCCACCCAGACCCTGGATAAAGGTCTCAACTGACGCAGGGCTCACACCTTTATTTTCTTTTAGTATTTTATCTTCAAGGCTCGTTTCGAGTTTTGTTTTTCCGTTTTCAGACCAATCTAGCGTAAAACTTTCTTGCGGTCTTAAGGGAAAATTTAAGGCTAGCATCCATCTCGCTTGCTCTTTATCCAGAACTGACTCATAGCTAAAGACATATTTGCTATTACCAACTTGGAGTCTTCCCTTTCCCCTTGAGGACAAACAGATATTTTGCAGAGATTGATCTAACTCAGAACTTAGTTTTTTAGTCTTAAATAAGGAACAACTTGATAGTAAGAGGATACATAGTAAGTACTTCATGAGGCTATCATTACCTGACAGCCTCAATTATACAACTAATCTTTGGTTATGAATGAGGCTGGAATACGATTCTGCTCCAGCTGCTGCAGAGCCTCTGTTAACTCTTGGCGTTCTTGATCTGTTTGAACAATCTTTAGGGCCTTAACAATATACTCTTTAGCTTTATTAAACTCTTTCATTGATGAATAAATGATAGCCATATGTTTATTGATCGCTACATCATTTGGCTCTTTATTGACGGCATTTTGGATTTCTTTTAAGGCTTCTTTCAAATTTCCCGTCTTATAATAGTACCAACCTAGAGAGTCACGGATATATCCATCTTCAGGACTAAGATCTACCGCCTTCTTGATATAGCCGAAAGCCTCTTCTAACTTCTCTCCACGCTCTAGTAGCGAATAACCTAAGAAGTTCCAAGCATGAGCATTTTGTGGCTCATATTCAATGATCTCTTCAACCAATTCTGTCGCTTTTGCGTACTCTTGTTCTTTTTCAAAGAGTGAAGCGAGGTAGAAACGATGTTCATTCTCAAAAGACTTTTCTTCGCGGACAACTTCTAACACATCAATTGCCTCATCATTATCTTGTAGTCCTTCAAAGTAGACTGCTTTAACTATACTAAACTCTACTTTAAAAGGAGCGATCTCTTTGATTTTAGAGTCTATATAAGTGATAAACCTGTCGTGCTGCTCACCTTTCTTGTTCTTCTTATAAAACTCGTCTTTTGCCAAAAGCGATAGCATTTGAGCGATTTGAAAAGAGCTATCTTGGTAAAGTCCACTTGTTTCAGGAATCTTACCAAAGTAAACGATTGCGTCTTCATAATTAGTAACCTCTTGAAAGATAGAACCGAGGTAATACAATATTTTGTCGTTATCAGGAGCAAAGACTAATAGTTCTTTAAAAGCCTTTATCGCTTTTTCAAATTGCTTTGTGTCCTTATATAAAATGCCCAATTTCACTTTTAAATTTAAATTATCTGGCTCGTAATCACTAAGTCTTTCTGCATACTCAATAACTTCTTGATATTTGCCTTCACTAAAAAGTAATTGCACCGCACGAGTTAGCACGATCGTGTCATTAGGATTTCTCTTTAGATGCTTCTTATATATAGCTAGTGCTTTAAGATTATCACCCTGCTCTTCAGTTATTACACCGAGAGCTATTACCGCTAAAGAAAAGTTTGGTTCTCTCTTTAATGCTTTTTGGAAAAAGCCCTTAGCTGTCTTGTACTGCTCTTTCTCAACATAGATCTTTCCAATATAATAATCGAAGATAGCCTTTGACTTATTTCGAGCAGAGCATTTCTTCAGTAAATTCACGGCTGTCTTAATTTTATCCTCAACCGCATAAGACTTAGCGAGAAATATACAAGCTTCTTCGTTATGTGGATTTTTAGCAATTACGCGTTGGTAAATTCCTCTTGCTATATCAACATTGCCTAGAGAGCTATGGACTCCGGCCAAAACTAGCCCTACTTTTGGATCTTTTTTACCAGAAGCCTCAAAAAGCTCTGCCAATAGTTTTTCTGATTCTTCCAACTCTCCAGTACGAATAAGGCTAACAGCGTACTTCTGTTTTATGAAATGATCATCTGGCACGAGATCTATTAAATGTTTAAAGATAATATTTGCTGTGTAATAGTCCCCCTCCATCAATGCTGCTGAAGCCTTGAGGTACATGTCACTCGCAAGAAATTTTATTTTGTCCGGCCCAGCCTTCTTTGCTGCAATAGATAAATCTTGCAGACGTTTTGAAACCTTTTTAGCTGCCTTTTCATTAATCTCATTGATTTGTTCCTGCGTTAAATGCTGATTCGCTTGAGTGAGCTTCTGACTCTCTTGAACAGGGTGCTGCGCGCAAGAGAACACTAGGAGAAATAGAAAGAAAAATTGTAATTTTGAGATGAATTTCATGTAACCTCTTGAAATTTCAAAGCAAACACTTCAATGAGTCGCCTATTTCGCTATCGGAATACCCGCATAAAAACTGAGTTTTTATTGAGTTGTCGGAAAAATTTGTTCTAAAGCCCGACGGATAAGCTGATGCATTGAGTAAAAAATACTTAATTTTGATTAAATTTAGGCCATGCTTAATTTTTTTGACTAATCGAGTTGACTTTTTTCCCAAAGGGCGTGTATGTAAGGGGCATTAAAAACGCCTGGTGCGGTAGCGTTATTTAGAAGCGCTACGACACTAACAGTTTGCAACTGAATTACCCGGATCGTTAAACCATTGAAGGGGAAGTTAAAAATAGGGGAAAACCAAAATGAAAGACGTTAGAATTATCAAAAGGTACCAAAACAGAAAACTCTATGACACGTTTCAATCTTGCTACGTAACATTAGAAGAAATCTCTCAAATCATTAGAGAAGGTAACGAAATCCAAGTTATCGATAATAAAACTAAAAATGACATTACATATATGACTCAACTTCAACTTCTTGCTGACCAAGAAAGAAAGTCTCTTAAGCCTGGTGATACTGAGCTTTTAAAGAGAGTTATCAGAGCAGAAGAGGGAACTCTAACTGGTTATATCAGAATGTTAGAGGCAAAACTTAACCTTAACTACCCTACATCAATTGTTTCTGAGCCAGCAACTGAAGCAGCTCCAGAAGTAAAAGAAGAAACTTCAATGCCAGGTTTCATGAATTCTTCTTCTGTTAACCTTGGTAGTGTTGAAACTCCTTCAACTACTTTAAACTAATTTCAAACAAATCGACATTTATGCTAAACATAATTGTTAGACTCATGGTCCTTGCGACCATGAGTTTTTTTATTGAACAAACTGCGTTTTCTCAAGATGCTGTGAAAAAAGTTGTCGAAGATGCAAAAGCTGAGGTCAAAAGATCTGCTGCTCCCTCACAACGTGAAATAAATAAGCACAGTCTTGGGATCGGCCTAGGCCAAACTTTTCTTTTTGGTAATTTCGAAAAGAAAGGTGATAACAAAATTACGGCAGACTTGCTTTATAGTTACACTGCTAGCTACACATTTGATTTACTTATCAATGCTCATATCTCAACTCATGAGTACCGCGAAAAAGCTGTATTCTTGCGTGGATACGCTTTTAGTATCAAGGCTAGGTCTTATGAATTTGACTCATTTTCACCTTTTCTTCTTGGAGGACTTGGTTTCTACATGCCTCAAATTAGAAATAGCGCCGGTGAAACTTCTGAGGCCAAATACACATTTGGTGTGAACTTCGGAGGTGGAGTTGATCTAAGGCTTAATAGCAAAGTGGTAACTGGAGTACTTGCACAATATCACCACCCTTTTGATATTAAGCAAGACGAAACCGAGACAGTAAGAGGATCTTATTTTAAACTTTTACTTACGGTGATGTATCTGTTTTGATACTCATTAATGAGCTTTAAAAGACTTTATATATTTACAGGAAAGGGAGGAGTTGGAAAAACAACTCTCTCCCTAGCCTTCACTAAAACACTCCAAAATAAAAATAAAAAAGTAAAACTAACTTACTTCAAAACAAGTAAGCTCGAAGAACAAACAATTCAATATCAAGAAGTCTCCGACAAGGCTAAACAGCTAGGAGTTGAGACCCTCGGCTTAGACCTAATGGAGTCTGCAGAGGCCTATATTGGTAAAAAACTTGGCTCAAAAACAATCGCACACTGGGTTGTAAAAACACCTTTTTTTAAATCACTCATCAATATGATTCCTGGGTTCAACTACCTTATTTTTATGGGGCAGGTTTTGGAATTTTTAAAAGCAGATCCTGATTTAATCTTGATTCTGGACTCCCCTTCTTCTGGCCACGCTTTAACCATGTTTGAAGCTACAAAAAATTTTAATCAGATTTTTCAGAAAGGTTCTCTGTATGATGACACAACTGAAATGCTTAATATGCTAAAAAGCCCTGAGTTCGTGCAATTGAATTTAGTGACGCTACCAGCTCCTCTTCCACTTCAAGAGTCTCAAGACTTCATTAAACAAGTAAAAGCCATCGAAAATTTTGATATAAAGCTTATTTGCAATTATTCCTTTCAAAATTTTAAAGAGTTGGAGCTGCCCAACAGCCTGCAAACAAAGCTTAAAAACGAGTTAGAAGCACTAGCAAAGAACGAAGTTCAAATTGACCAATTTATCCCATTTTCACTGGCACAGAATGTCGATGACTTAACTAAAGAACTTTTACCTTCGATGGAAAGTTTAGTATAAGTTCAAATAATGGACTCAAAGCAATTTGAAATATTTAGTGGAACTGGTGGAGTGGGAAAAACCACTCTTGCAACGGCAAGAGCACTCGCTTTAGCTGATGGCGGGAAAAAAGTGTTGTTGATCACAATTGACCCCGCGAAGCGCTTAAAGGACCTACTGGGGCTATCCGATGCGAGTTCAGGAGACACATGTCCAGTCGAGTTTGAGTTTGAAGGTTCAAGTATAAAGCTTGATGCTCTTTTAATGAATCCTGAAAGAACTTTTTCTAAGATAGCTCAAAAAACGAATCAAAGTGACATCCTACAAAATAGAATTCTAAAAATTTTAACCAGACCCTACGGTGGTCTCAATGAAATTCTCTCAGTTGTTGAACTTCAATACCAAAATGAGTCCGGTAAATATGATTCGATTATACTTGATACTCCTCCCGGAAGTCACTTCTTAGACTTTCTGGACAGTATCGAGAGAATACGTGTCTTCTTTGACCAAAGTTTTATCGATATATTCACCTATCTTGGAAAAAAAGTTGAATCTAATACCGGAATGAATTTTGGAAAAAGAATGGTCACAATGGTCGTTTCAGGTGGAGTAAAAAAACTACTCGGCTATTTAGGTAAAGTGACAGGCGACAAATTCGTCGATGATTTCATCGAAGCTGTGCTTCATATATACAGCACCAAAGAAGCTTTCCTTGGCGCCCTTGAGTTACAAAAAGTTCTTCGCAATCCACTTAAAACAGACTGGTTTTTAGTAACGAGTGTTGAACAAAACAAACTTAAAGAAGCTCTTGAGATTAAATCGCATGCCAAAGATTTATTTACGAGTGAGAGTTCAATAGCTCTAAACAAATGTGTAAATGATGATCTTCTTGAATGGCAACCTGCTGCTGGATCAAAAGAAGCTGAACTAAAGTCAGCTCTATTAAATCGTGAAAACCAATTAAAAGCTGGCCTTGAAGCTCAATTCAAAAACGTATTGAGTTTTCCCGAGGTGCTGAGTATCGAACCCAAAGAGCATCTCATAAAACTAACGAAGACTTGGAAAAAAGTGAGGATATAATGGAAAAATTTAAGAACACTAACATCATCTCAGCGATTGGAAATACTCCTATCATCCGCTTGAGCTCAATTGATAAAGAAGTTGAGTCTGAAATCTACGTAAAACTAGAGTACCTAAATCCAGGGGGATCAATTAAAGATCGTATGGGTGTCTATATGGCGGAAAAAGCGGTTGAAAATGGTGATATTAAACCAGGTGGAACTTTTATAGAATGTACCTCCGGAAATACTGGTGTAGGGATTGCTCTCTACGCAAACACTCATGGCTACAAATGTATTTTTGTTATGGCGGATAAACAATCCAAAGAGAAGATTGATAATCTTAAAGCATTTGGAGCTAAAGTTGTTGTATGTCCTACAAATGTAGAACCTGAAGATCCGAGAAGTTATTATTCAGTAGCAGCATCTCTTAAAACGATGCCTAACTCTTTTCATGTGAATCAATATGAGAATATTTATAATAGTGAATGCCACTACCAACAAACTGGACCTGAGATTTTTGAGCAGACTGAAGGTAAATTTGATGTGTTTATGGCCGCAGTAGGAACTGGTGGAACAATCTCTGGAATTGGAAAATATTTGAAAGAGAAAATGGACGATGTCAAAATCGTGGGTGTTGACTGTAAGGGATCAATCCTTGCGCACTATAAAGAAACTGGCGAAATGGGTGAAGCTCATTCATATGTGCTTGAGGGTATTGGAGAAGATTTTCTTCCTGGAAATGTTCACTTCGACGTGATTGATGATTTTGTAGTTGTTGAAGACGAAGAATCATTCCAAATGACTAGACGCCTGGTTCTTGAAGAAGGTGTTTACGCTGGTGGATCATGTGGAGCGGCAGTTTTAGGAGCCCTTAAATATGCCAAGACTTTAAAAGAGCCGAAAAAAATCCTGTTAGTTCTTCACGATGGTGGGTCGAAATATGCGTCTAAAATCTACAACAACGAGTGGATGAAAGAAAAAGGTTATCAAGTTGATATGTCACAAGATGCGACAGATAAAGCAATATTAGAAATTATTAAAGAAAACGGAAAATTAGCATGAAGATGAAAGACGTTAAATTCTCAACAAAGGCCATTCACGCAGGCGGACACCCTGACAAAGAAACAGGAGCCGTTATGCCTCCTATTTATCAAACTTCGACCTATGTTCAAAAAAGTCCCGGCAAGCATCAAGGGTATGAATACACAAGATCTCATAATCCGACGAGAACAAGATTAGAAGAAAACTTAGCAGCTCTTGAAAACGCAAAATATGCACTAACAACTTCATCAGGTCTCGCTATGACTTCTCTAATTATGCATATGCTGCCTGAGGGTTCACATATTATTTGTGGGGATGATGTTTATGGTGGAACGTACCGACTTTTTACCACTGTGTTTCAGAATAAGCACAAGTTTGAATTCATCGATACTACAGACTACAAATTAGTAGAAAAGAAATTGAAAGAAAAACCAGCGATTATATGGTTGGAAACTCCAACAAACCCGACATTAAAGATCACTGATATCGCAAAAGTTGCGAAAATGGCGAAAGCAAATAAGGTTGATGTCTTTGTAGATAATACCTTTATGAGCCCATACTTCCAAAACCCACTTGATCTTGGAGCGGATGTTGTCGTTCATTCCATGACTAAATATATTAATGGTCATTCAGATGTTGTGGGTGGCGCGATGATGACTAATAGTAAGAAAATCTACGATGCCCTTTGGGTACTTCAAAACTCGATTGGACCAAGTTCTTCTCCATTTGATTCATGGTTAGTGCTAAGAGGTATTAAAACTCTTGCCATCAGAATGAGAACACATGAAGAAAATGCGAAAAAGATCGCTAAATACCTCGAAGGTCATGCAAAGGTTGAAAAAGTTGTCTATCCTGGACTAAAAAGTCACCCTCAGCATGCTATTGCCAAAAGACAAATGTCAGGTTTTGGTGGAATGATTACTTTCTATCTGAAAGGTGGATTAAAAGAGTCAAAGCGCTTTTTAGAAAGAGTAAAAATCTTTGCTTTAGCCGAAAGTCTTGGTGGAGTTGAGTCTTTGATTGAACACCCGGCTATTATGACTCACGCTTCAGTGCCTAAAAAGATTCGTGAAGAAATTGGAATTCACGACAACCTAATTAGACTTAGTGTTGGTATAGAAGATGTAGAAGATCTTATTGCAGATATCGAACAAGCTTTTTAATTAAAACTTTTTTTCAATACTCTCAGCTGGGGCCGGCTTAAAACTTGGCCCTGCCTGAGGTTTTTCACCAATCATATCATCTGCAGTTTTTTCAAAAGTTTCTTCAGTTCTTTCCTCTGTCCGATTTACATCTGACTGTGCATTGAGAGATTGAGTGTCCTGTGTGCTATTACTTGAGTCAGGAATCGCGCACGATTCATTTTCGTCTGCAAAAATATCAACGTTTTCAGAGTACTTTGAAAATAGAAATCCCTTGGCCAAATATTTTTTCAAAAGTAAATTTACACAATAAGTTTGTCCATGTGCAGAGTTCAAATCCTCCCGATCACCTTCTGCGAAAATTAAACCGTGATCTTGAATTATGCCATCTAGCTCTTGCCAATAGCGACAATAATCAGACTTGTTAGTATCACACGTTTTTCCATCTCGCTTATAAACAGACTGACTCCCCTTGCTCGTAATTTTCATATGAATAGGTTCACGGCAAAGATCAATATCCCAAACTGTTTCGAGAATTTTTTTATATGTCACTTTAATATGGCAGTGACTCTTTTCAATTTTAAGATCATTTTTAATGAGGCCAAAGAATTTTCCTTGATGAGAAATTTCTGTTTTATATTCAGCATCCAGACAAGACCTTGAATCAAAGCCCTGTGCAAATACTTGTGAACTCAACCAAAGAGCTACGAAACTAAACTTTAAGAAATACATTATCTACAACCTCTAAAATAATTGATGAAGCATCTTGAGGCAAAAAGCCTGAAGATTTATCTTTTTTTAGCTTGAAGAACACTTCATCTAAAACATCTAATGCCTTAACGTCTTCATTTTCTAATAACTCTGATAGGTCTGGCTTTTCTCTTAAAGTTGACCAATTTTTCACAAAACCTGGCGAGTTAAAAAGCAGTCTTTCACCTTTAGTAAGAGTGTATTCAAATTTTGCACGTTCTAGATCTTGATCAAAGTATGATCCAATCTCAGATTCATGCTCCGAGTTTGAGCTAAGAATTTGAAATTCTCCCAATTGATACCCAGACATTTTCATTGTCGTAAGATCTAATTCAAAAGTGAGAAGTTGAGTGACAATACTTTTCTTTTTTGAGCGATTGAGATTTTCAATTTCTGCTCGAATTTTTAAAATCAGATCAAGCTGGGCACTCGCACTGATTTCGTCCTGCATTTTAAGTTCGCTAAAATGCTGTAAAATACTACTAGAAGCTAGGTAGGATGAGCTATTAGACATTAGCATGAAGATTTTCTCATTCTTTGAAAAGATATCAAAAAATTCTCCCCCCATATTTTCACCAGCTGCATACTTGCTATAAACATTTAAGCCTTTAAAGTTTTCTAATCTTTTAGGGGCTTTTTGTTCATAAGCTTTTTTCACTCTAAGAAGTTGATTCTCTACTCCCCCCATGACTTCATTCATTTCATAGGAGAGAGAAATAAGCTGAGATTTTAAAATATTTGTCCCTTTAACTTTATCCTCAAGATAAAGAATCTGATTCGTTAGCAACTCCTCTGGAGTAGATCGATCTATGACACTTATTAAATTACTTAGATAAAATTGAAGAGGTGCCTCACTACTCTTAAAGACAATCAATGCCTCCACTCCTTGAAGTTTCGCTCTTTGAAATTTTGAAAGCTGGTGATAAACAGTATCTTGAATCATTACAAGTTCTGTTTCCAATCCTTGAGACAATTCAAAAGTCACAAGGTCTACTCTAACAAAGCCAATGCCTTCTGAGTTATGGTTATTTAACCAGTCTATTAATTGAGAGTTTTCGTCTATTACGATCAAAATATTATCCTTATATTAAACACTTAAGAACATTTTAATTATTCTACTGTTTATTTTATTTGAAAACAACCGAAGGGTAAGGCAGGGAAATTAATTATGAGTAACGTTTTAAAATTCACGACAAGATCTATTTATCAATTACCTGAGCTCTTCGATAAAGTTAAATCTCACGACGATATTTCTGCGGAGTTTGCTCTGAAAGGTTTATTAAAAGCACTTGATACTAGAGACAATTATACTTTCAACCATTCTAAGAGAGTTTGTTACTACTCGCTCCTTTTGGGCATAGAAGAAGGTATGTCGGACAGAGAGTTATACGAATTGCAAATTGCGGCGTTATTTCATGATATTGGAAAGATTGGTGTCCCTGATGCGGTTTTAAACAAACCCACGAGGCTTACAGAGATTGAGTTTAGGATGATGCAAAAGCATCCTTTAAAATCTTTTGAAATCCTATCAGAATTTGAAACGCTGGAATCAGTCGCTTCTTTTGCTCTTCATCATCACGAAAGATATGACGGACGTGGATACCCAGACTCACTTAAAGAGACAAAAATACCATTAGCATCGAGAATTATTTTTATTGCAGATACATTTGATTCAATGACTTCTGATAGAGTGTATCGAAATGCATTTCCTCAAGATATTGCTTTCAATGAGCTGATTGAGTTTGCCGGCTCTCAATTCGATCCGGGTCTAGTAGATAAATTCGTCGATCTTATGCGAAATCATGAAGGTGAGCACGATTTCTTCGTACCACTGCTTGAACCTATCAAAAAATTGGGCAAAGCTGCAGCTTAATTGCAAAAATTAGTGTCACTGATTGTATCTATCTTCTCTTGCTGAACAGTAGCACAGTCAATTTCATTGCCTAGTTTTGCAAATGGATAACATTCAGTTTCTACGCCCTGCTGCTTATTCCAACTGAAGTTTCCACGACATTGCTTGTAACTATCATCACTCACACAGGCCCAATGTTCATCTGCACAATTATAAACTAGCCCTCTGCCGATATTATCATAACTAGGAGCTGAGGTAGGTTTTACGTCTTCCAAAAGTTCCTGTTCTTTTCTTTCCTCTTTAAGCTTTACTTCAAGATCTTTTAACAACTGCTTAGTGATCTCATTTGTTGCCTGAGGTTCAACTATATTCTGAGGAAGGATCTGCTCCTCTCCATTTTCAGATCTAAAATCTCCCGAAGTATTTCCACCTGCAAGCTCATTCTCTTCAATGTTGGAGTTCTCTCCCATATCTTCGCCACCAGAGTTTTCATTCATCATCTGAGAAAGTTCTTCTTCTCGCCTTCTTTGCTCAGCTGCCATTTTCTCTTCTAGCTCTCTTTGCTTAGCAATTTCCTCTAGCGCATCATCCACGCTAGGTTCCGCTTGGCCTACAGGTTCGGCAACTGGTTCGACAACTGGTTCCGTGACAGGCTCAGGATTAGGCTCTGCGATCGGCTCAGGTTCAACAAATGGATCAGGTTCTGCAACCGGCTCAGGTTCTACAACCGGTTCAGGTTCAGCAACCGGCTCAGGCTCCACCACCGGTTCAGGCTCAGCAATCGGATCGGGCTCGGCAATCGGATCGGGCTCAGCTACAGGTTTCGGCGGTTGTTTCTCGCGGCTTGGAGGATCGGGTAAAACGGGAAAGTCATCTTCTGCCGGCATAAATTCATCAACCACCAAAAAAATCACTCCAATAGCAACCAGCCCATAGATTAAGGACTTTCGAGTGACTTTAAATTGGCGCTTCTTAGCATCACCTAAATTATCTAATTCGATATCGGGTTCATTTATTTGAGTTAATTCTTCATAGGTTGGGCCACCTGAGAGAGTTATGTCCTCATCTATATTTTTATTTTTTCCAAGGATTTTACCCAAAGCAGGAAGTTTTTCTTGAAGAGTATGAGACAGTGTTTTATCACTTGAGGCAGCTTTCGGTGAAGCTGGGTCCTTCTTTAATCCCGCGCCACCAATTTTAAAAATCTGCGTGGCTTTTTCCATAATAGTGGTTTTGGATTCATCTCCATCACCTTTTTTACCAAAGCCCGCAATAAAATCTTGAAACTTATCTTTAATTGAACCACCACTTTGTGGTGACTCATATTCGTCTTCATCTTCTAATTCTTCAGAATCGAATTCAAACTCTTCATCATCATCAATATATTCATCATTACCGGCCTGGGTTTCATCGGCAATCTGTCTCTCGATATTTTCTTCATGCGAAAGATCAGCAGATAACTCAGCTGTTTCAAGAGGTGTATTTAAATCAGTGCCTAGGTCGGCACCAAGATCTTCATCCAGATCATCCCCAACTCCAGCTTCCAGATCCATTTCCAAATCGTCATCTAGAGATAAATCATCTTCCAAACTGAGGTCGTCATCTAGCGAAAGATCTCCCTCAAGATCTAAACTTAAATCATCTAAATCATCTTTATTTTGATTTGAAATATTATACTCCTAACTTACCCTCTAATTTCATGATACTATAATATTATAGACGGTTTTTACTTGGAGTAAAACTGAATCGGAGTCATATTTTGGACCCTAATGCTACTGAGCTTAAATTTAAGTATAACCTGAAATTTTCACCTCCTCTTTTAGAGGAAAACTATATCAGCTTAGAAAAGTGGCGGATCATCTTTTATAGAATGGGGATGATCGGTAAAAACAAGACTACTGCAGTCAGCTATGGTGATCTTGCAAAGAGAATTTTAGTTGGTGAAAACGAATTCATCATTACCGGCCTTGATACCGGTGAATATGCCAACCTAGATGGCACGCAATATACCAGAGTAACAAAGTGTGATTTGAGGAAAAAAACGATTGAAGGAATTGGCCCAATTGCTCCTTCCAAAGATACCCATATTCACTTTTTACTTTTTAAGAGCTGTCCTCAAATTAACTTTATCTTTCATATCGTTCATGAGCCTCTCTTTGAACACGTGATTAAAAATGAAAACAATATTTTAGTCGATCCTTTCAACAGAGACTTTGAAGCTGCTGAGATATCAATTGCCAATACGATCCAAGATAGAAGCTCAGGAATTCTGGCGCTAAAAGAGCTTCCAAATAATTTAATCAGTTTCGGACCATCTGCAGAAATAGCAGGAAAACTTATACTGGATACTCTCCGTGAATCAAGAAATTAAATTTTCTAATCTTTCCAAATCCGTTAAGTCCTGAGCAGCAATGAGAAAACACTTAAATTTATGATCATCAGGTGAAAGTGCAATTATTTTCTTGTCTGATTTCTCGTACAATTTTTCGTAGTCAGAGACTTGGACCTTATAATTTCCAAAAACAAATTTAACCAATTTTTCGTGGGGAAAAAGTTTTTCTTTAAGTCTACTTGCTGTATACCCCATTGTTTTTCGACAATTAACTTCGGATAGGAAATAAATTTTTTGCGTGTTGTTTTCTTGATAAATAAAAGAATCTATTGAGAGAACACCTCTATAATCTTCCAGCCAACTACTTAAAAGTGCCGTTTTAAGATTAAAATTTTCTTTTTGCTCAACCGTTAAAAATGGAGTGCCCTCTTGAATTAATGTTCCCCTATATTGATAATTTTCAGTGACAATATTTTGATAGAAAGACTGTAATTCACCATCTAACCACAATGTTGAAAAATCTAAAATACGGTTTAGTTTTTTCTCTTTAGTTAGAGTTTCTCCCCTCTTTAGAAAAGGAATCATTTTATCTTTGTCTTGAAATTCATAATGTCCCATTCCACTCAAAGATTTTGGGTATTTATATAGATGGCCAGGTTGAATTTCCATCTCATCATGAATGAGTCCAAAATCAACGGGACCCAAACCATACTTTGCAGCAAAAGATAAGGTCTGAGACTTATCCTGTAATTTTCTCTTTAAAGTTAGTTGTGAGAAATCACCACACCATGGTTTTACTTCGGAATCATCAGCACTGTACTTAAAAGCTTCGTGGGTAAATTTAAAATACCAACGCTGATATTCTTTTGCATAATCTTTAGTCGTATGAATGGTAAGACCGGGCTCAACCCAATTAACTAAATACTCAAACTCTTGAGTTTTTTTCGTTGATTTCAATTGTTGAGAATTTTGAAAAAGTTGCCATTCGAAGTCAGCATTAAAAATTACTGTTTCCATTCTCTCCTACTCGTCACGCTAAAATCATCTTTATATTGCTCAATTGCTTCTAGAAAGTTTTCATCAAGTCCTGCTTTTTCCCTAGGGGTTCGTTCAAAAACTTTACCCTTCGCCCTAGCAGGCGTCATCGGCCATGGGAGATTTTCTTGATAGTAATTCCAAAGATCTTTATCTTCTCTCCACTTATTCATATAACGAACACCAAAACCAACGTGAGAAATTTCATCTTTCAAGACCTCTGCTAAAACGTTGGCAATATCATCTTCGCCTAGACCTCTAAATATCTTCTCGTAATAGGCTGCAAAATCGAGGTTGGCGGCTTCGAATGTCAAGGCCATCAAGGCAGTGTATTGCGCAGGTGTTTCAAGCTTACTCATATATGACCAGAAAAAATCGTTGAGTGCAAAATCACCAAATTCATACCCAAGTTTGTTTAACTCACGAATATAAAGTTTAAGATGCTTCTGCTCATCCTTAATAGTAGAAATAATTCCTCGCTTGAAGCGAATCAATTCGTCAGTGTCATGAGGGTATAGCAGTAAAGCTGCCGCCATCATTTCACAAGCAAGAAGCTCATGATTGGCAAAACTATGAAGCGCGATGGCCTTTTTTTCTTTAAGGTGAAAATGCCCCCTAGGAAACTTGATATTTTCAGTGGAAATTGTAATTCGATCACACCTCACCGGAGCTTTCGGTAAAGTGAAATCTGAATTGTATTCGTCAAAAATAATCCGAGTAGGATCAACCAATTTGTCGGAAAGTTCCCCTTTCATTAGAATTTGAGAAGCAAAATCACTTAAGTTCATGAAATTCTGTATACAACATTCGAAAAGAGATGAAAATTATATAAATATTTTACCTTAATTACCGATAAGTTTCCTATGAGAATCATCAATTTTTTAATAGTTACGGCACTTATGATCTTATCAATGTCTGCAATTGCAGACGAAAGAAAGGGTTATATAAATCTCAACTCCTTTCTAGACCCTAGAGCAGACCTTCATAATGATATTGCTTATATTCAACTCGCCCCTCAATATGAAGAAAATCCTGATATCAATCGAGCTGTAACAATCGAATATTTTTTTGGAGAATACACTGGTGACGATGACTCACTAGATAAATTAGAACAAATTAGACAAATTATTGCTGATGATAAAGCTCATAATCCCTTTGCTCAAAATACCGTCATTGCCGTTGGTCCCGATAAAAATGAACTCGTAGACAATCGAGACCTCGAACTAATCATGAAAAAGTTGGAACTTGGTCGAAGGAAAGTACATATTCAAGAGCTTCCTGAAGAAACAGCACTTACTGCGAGCTTAGATAAAAGTGGAAACCGTTATCCTTCCTCTCTAGTAAGTGGAAGAACTTTTTGGACTTTTGTTCGCTTTGCAAGCTCTACTGCGGGTACTTTTGGTGCTCTCTATTTTATGCAAGGAGTTTCTGCTCCAGTTGCTACAGCAGTCGCACTAGTACCTGGAATAGTTTCAGGTGGAATTACTTATTACTCCAATAAATATGGTGAATTTCTGACCAATGGTAAATGGTCAAATTTTTTAATGGAATCTGACAGCTTTATTGCTCGAAGCCTAAGAAAATCATTTAAAATTTCTGCGGGTACTCTACAGAAGTTCATGAGTAAAATGAAAAGAAGTATTTCAAACAAATTTCCAAGACTTGTAGAAAAATACCCTAATATATTCAACGATAGTTCAGCTTCGGTGCAACAGGGACCGCAAGCGATAAAAAAATTAATGGCGAGACTTCATCAAGCTGAAGAGTATTTTAAATGGTATGTTACAGAATTAGCTTTCACAGGAATTGGTATTAAGCTTCCGCAGGCGATTGCTGGAATATCAGCATTTGGTTCAGTGCTTGGAACCGCAGGTGAAGTTTTGTGGGGCTCTTTAAAAGGAATGGCAGCTCAAGGTCCAGGAGATATCGCTATTCAAGTGAGAAAGTATCAGAAGATTGCTGAGTTAAAAGAGGATGTAATTGCCGGAAGAATTAAGGCTGAAAACTCAAAAGAACTCTTAGACGAAATAGAAAAAGTTTTAGCTAAAACCGGAGAACACAAGGGATATACTATTCATGATAGCTCCCATAAATTATTAGTTAAAATTGAAAACTGGTCTAGATCCAGGGCCGCGATGCTAAGCTTTTTCGCTGTCACAGGAGTTGGAATGGATATAGCTGGAATACCACTTGCCACACCTCTATTGATTTCTGTTGGTGTCGGTGGATTTGGATATTATGGTGCTGTTCAAGGTTGGTTCAAACCAAGAGAAATTTTGGAGAAAGCTAAGGATTATTTTGATAGACTCAGAAGAGGCGAAGTTAAATTTAGCCTGCAATTTCTAAAAACGAGGTTTTGTGCTGCACCTTTTAGAATGAAGACTGTCTAGCCGCGCTTAAAAGCATCTGCCTTATTTTTTTTAGATTTACGCTTTTTATTGGAAGATTTAAAGTTTCCTCCACCCGAGCGTTCACTAGATTTACCACCTGAACGACCGCCTGAATTACCTCCAGATCGTCCGCCCGATTTTCCACTTGATCGGCCACCAGGTCTGGAACCAGCTGCTCTATTTGTTCTCGGACCTCTTCTTCTACGCTCAGAAAAACAACTCTCGCAGATATTAAATTGAAAATCATCGCTTAGTTTCTTTCCACATGACGAACATTTTTTAGATACTTTCTCGGAAAGAAGTTGATTCAATTTTTCAATCGCTTGAGACTTATTGTCTAAAAGCTTATCCATATCAAAAGCAAAATAATTATAATCGAAGTGGCGAGCTAGCCATTGATAGAGCTCAGTACATTTAATCGCTGTTTCAAGATAATCAATATCATCAGAATCAGCATCAATATCTTCATTAAGAATATTTCTTCTACCAACATAGTGGTTGAGAATCCACACATAGTACTGGACATGCTCAATCAGACCTTGATTTACTGGAGCGCAGGCAAAGCCAAAAATCTCAGCATCGGTAAGCAAATTCATCGGGTCTGCACCCTCAACCATTTCAGCTAATTCAATCATTTCTTTTAGATCAACACAGTAAAATGGCTTTTCAAAAGTCATGGTGTTAAAAAGCTGTAAAAACTCAGAAAGTGAGAGAGTCTCGAGATTATTTTCTTTAAGCGCAATATTCACCGAACGAAAAATATCTAAGTCCGGCCCCACCATCGCAAGCGTCTTCTGCTTAAGCTCAGCACTTAGGGCTGCTTCAAGTCTTGGGAGAGCTTCATCCACTTTTTGAAGGGCAGTTACCTCGCCTTCCGGAAAGCGTTGATACCTACCCGCACGACCTGAGATTTGTTTTAGCTCGGAATTTGTTAGTGGAAATTCTTTGTTATCAAAGTGTTTAGCAATCGCCGAAAAAACAATTCTTTTAATAGGAAGGTTCATCCCCATCGCAATGGCATCAGTTGCCACCATGATATCAGTTTCGCCCTCATCAAATTTTCTTGCCTGCTCACGTCTAACTTCTGGACTCAGTCTTCCATACACAATCGAGACTTTGAAATTCAAATTTTCAAGATCTCTTTTGTACTTCAGGGCATTTCGTCTTGAAAAAACAATCAAAGCATCATGCTTTTGCATATCGACCAAACGGATCTGCCTTGGCATGACCTTGAGTTTTGTCATTCGTGTATATTGCTTAACCTCTAAGGTATCGCCTGTTAGTGATAAGATTTGCTCTACGAGTTCATACACAGAGTGATCTCCACAGAGGTGGATTTCATCTGCATTCATATTAACGAGTGCTCTAGTCCAAGCCCACCCTCTCTGCGGATCAGTGATCATCTGGATTTCATCAATGACGACACAGTCGAACTCTTCATGCAGCTTGGCCATCTCAATGGTCGAAGAAAAGTGCTGAGCTCCTTCAATTTCGACAACTTCCTCACCGGTTAAAAGAGTTGTCTTTACACCTTTATCATTGAGAGTATCGTAAAGCTCAGAGGCCAATAGTCTTAGCGGAGCAAGGTATGAACCTCTTTTGGCTGCCGCCAATGCCTCTATTGCATTATAAGTTTTTCCTGAATTTGTAGGCCCCATATGATAGATCACACGACGCTTTTTTCGCCTAGCTTCGGAGTGAATCCAGAACTGTCCTAAATATTCTCTTAGAATAGTTGCAGAAATATCTTTTCTTTTTAGGGCCACAACGGAACGCAGAAGTCTTAAAAAATCCTTCTTTAAGGCTTGAGGCGCTCGCCATAAACCAACATTTAATTGACTAAAAAATCGGTCATATTCAGCCTCAGTAATCATATCAGCGGGATGACCTTGCTCGGTTAAAATTCCAGCGAAAAAACTTTTTAAGCGCTCTATATAAGTGCGACCAATTTCAGAATTTGGTCCTAATTTCGTTTTAAAATAATTTTTAAGATCAGAATCAAGTTTATTAAGCGAACTTCTTTTCAGTCTATAGCGCACTTTTTGAAGGTTCTTTTCCTGATTCTTTTTCACTTTAGAGATGAAGTCACTAAGATAATAGATATCCTTCTCTAAAAGTAGATCTTCTAATTTATCAATTGCCGCATCGATAGCAGCAATTTCATTATCATAAACATGGTCACGAACCTTTGCCCGGTAGTCAGCAATACATTTGAGGCATTGGCATTTTAGCTGATTCTGTTTAATTTCAAGATTAAAGTTATGTAAGATCTCAGCTTGAGATTCATTATGATTTTCTTTAATAAGCTCAAGCCATTCGTGATGAGCTTTTTGATAATCTAGCAATAAGGCCTGGTCTAAATACTGTTCCGCAACTAAAGGGTATTCTCCCTGTTCAGGAAAGAGAAAGTCCTCGCGAAATAGGACTTCTATAATATTCTCTCTTCTTAATGAATGAGAAAGTTTTCCGAATCGTTTTTCGAAGATGTGCTCAAGGGATGGATATTCGTTTAATAATTTTTGGGATTCAGTGAGGATGTATTTGAGGGTCTCAAGGAGTATTTTGGACTCATCAAGAGAGCGAAGATTATCCTCTTCATCAGTGAATATACTTTTAGCAAATATATTACGAGATGCGCTTAAGTTCTCTTCGATCTCTTGAAATAAGTCCTCTATTTTCAGTCTATTTTCCCATTTCTACTAAGAATGCAACACCAAGTCTTGCAAACTTTTCTGCATGGTCAGCATTTCCAGCTGATCCAGGTGCATCAATTGTATCGTTAGCTGTATGGATTTTACCGTTGATATCTCCCATTGTCGACTCAAATGGCATACTTGCAGGATATCCAGCATTGTGCCAAGAAGCATGGTCTGAACATCCGTATCCACATTTTGAGTATCCCCAAGAAACATCAGTCATATAAGTATCAATTAAACTACCCATGAACTTTGTTTGAGCTTCATTAGTATAATCAGTCATGAAAACGATATCTAAGTTGTCTGTACCTTTGTGGTTAGTCATATCAAATTGAACAACACCAACAACTTTCTTTCCATCTTGCTTATATTGATTTGCGATAGCTTTTGAACCTAAAAGCCCTACTTCTTCAGCAGCATACGCCATGAATTTTACAGTTCTTTCTGGCTTGTACCCTGAATCCATCATAACTCTAATGACTTCAGTGATTGTCGAGATCCCAGAAGCGTTATCATCAGCACCTGGTGCTCTAGCTCTCTCTCTTCCCCAGAAACCTGCGATAGAATCAGCGTGTCCACCGATAACAATGATCTCATCAGCTTTAGAAGCTCCTTCAACTGTCATTACAATTGATGGTTGCGGCCATCTGTCATGTTGAAAATATTCAACCTTAACATCAGATCTTGTTCCTGCTAGTTTTTCCCAAGTAGCTTTTACGTAAGCTTGAGAATCTACACCAGTTTGTGCTTTATAATATCTGTTTTTGAATGAAGAAAGTTTTAAGATCATTTCTCTGATGCTGAACTCGTTAACTTTTGAAATCATTCTTTCTACAGTTTCACCTTCAGAAATAGAGTAATTAAAAAAGTCTAAGCTTTTCGCTTTTAAACGATCTTGAGAATTATCTAAAACTCCAAGAGCTTCATCTAGAGAATCATGAACTATGAATCCCCCACAGCGATTGAATTTTTCATGCATTAGCTCTGAAAGTTCAAGAACGTCTTTTTCATTCACTCTAAGAACAGAGATTCCATCCTGAGTTGCGAATTGCTTAGTTTGTAGTGACTTCTGAGCAGAACCTACTGCATCAGATCCAATTGTAATGTAGAAGTCTTTGGCCATTGCCACAGAACTTACTAGTACTAGAGAAATCATCCATAATTTTTTCATACATTTATCCTTTGACTTAACTTAGTAGACCATATCCATAACTCCCTGAAAACAAACATCATCTAACAAGTTTATTTCTGAGTTTTGTGACCGATAAGGTATTTATGAACCAACAAATCTACCAGCTTATTGATAAACTATTACGTAATAGTGACTCAAAGACAACTCTTTTGGCACTTGAGAAAATTTTTAATACGGGAATACCGTTTAACATCCCTCACAAATTTAAATTTGTAGAACTATCTCACCAAAAAACTCTGCTAAAATTGCCTTTTATACTCAAGAATAAAAACCACCTTGGAGGCTTGCATGCCTGTGCAATAGCAACACTTGGAGAATATCCCGCTGGACTAAGCCTAATAAAAAAATTTGGAGCTTCTCGGTATCGATTGATCATGAAACGCCTGCAGGTAGAATATTTTAAACAGGCCACCACTGGCGTATACGGCGAAGTGATTATTGATCACCAAGAACTTGATCAACTCGGTCAAAAATTAAAAACAGATGATTCAGCAGAAATCATCATGACCACGAATATTCTCAACGAAGACGAAGAAGTCATTGCCGTTGTACAAACCACCTGGCAATTAAAAAACTGGAAGAAGGTCTCATTTAAGAAGTAAATATGTTAGCGCAGCCAATATATAGGCCATGACTAAAGTATATCCCATAAAGATAAGAGGATATTTATAGCCACCAGTCTCGCGCTTCAAGACCCCAAAAGTAGAAATACATTGAGGTGCGAACACAAACCAAATCAGAAGCGACATCAAAGTTGCCAGCGAGTATTGCGCATTTAGAATAGAGGATAGATCCTTTAAAAAGCCTTCGTCTTCAGAATCATCTCCATCAACGGCATAAACCGTTCCCATGGCAGAAACCATAACTTCTCTAGCAGCAAAACTTGGAATTAATGCAGTCGTTAGCTTCCAATCATATCCAAGAGGACGAAAAATCGGCTCAAACGTTTTTCCAATAGTCGCTGCATAGCTATAATGAATAGCAGGCTTATCTGCGTTCTCAGGAGCGCCAGGGAAAGTTACAAGTCCCCAAATAATAACACTTAAAATAAATATTACTGTCCCGGCTTTTTTAACAAATATCCAACCCTTCATAAGTGCCTGAGTGAAAACTTTTTTCACATTAGGCATTCTGTATGCTGGAAGCTCCATTAATAAATGGGCCGGAGAAGTCGGAAGATAAGTCTTTTTAGCAATGAATGCGATCGCAAAGGCTGATACAATTCCAAGACTATAAAGACCAAACAAAGTTAATGCTTGCAAGCCAAACGGTCCAAATGACTTATCTTCAGGGATCATGACCGCTATCAAAAGAGTATATACTGGAAGTCTAGCCGAACATGTTGTCAAAGGAGAAACCAACATGGTTAAAAGTCGCTGACGATGATCCTCAATAATCCTTGCAGACATAATCCCTGGTATCGCACATGCATGGGAGGAGAGCATTGGAACAACTGCCTTACCAGGAAGACCCATTTTTCGCATAAAATAATCTAAACTAAATGCCACTCGCCCCAAATATCCAAAATCCTCTAAGAAATAAATAATTAAAAACAGGAAAACAATATGCGGAAGAAATACGAGAATACCTCCCACCCCAGCGATTATTCCATCTACAATTAAACTTTTTAAATATCCGTCTGGAAGAGTTGATGAAACGAGATTCCCTAAACCTTCAAATCCAAATTCAATCCATCCCATAAAAGGATCAGACCAACTAAAAAGAAGTTGAAACATAGTTAAGAGAGTTAAAAAAAGAATCAAAGGTCCAAGCCAGGGATGAAGAAAAATTTTATCCAGTCTTTCAGTTAAACCATCTGGAGCAATCTTAGAAAGGGTTATATCATCTACGATCTTTTGAACTTCTGATAATTTATTTTTCACATATTCAGGTTGCTTAATTTGTGTTTGAAAATCTTTTGGAACATGAATATTTTTTTTCTCATCTTCTAATTTCTCAGATAATTTCTCAGAAAGTGAATCAACTAAGTTCTGAATCCCCTCACCTGTAGTGGCCGAAAGAGGGAATATTTTAACTCCACCTAAATGATAAGAGAGTTTCGCTAAATCAAGTTTTTGACCTCTTTTATTAGAGAGATCAATCATATTTAGTGCGAGCACAAACCTTTGCCCAATTTCTTTAAGTTGAAGCGCAAGGTATATTGATTTTTTCAAATTGGTTGCGTCCATGACGAGTACAAATAGATCAGCTTTCTCTTCATTGGCTTTATCAAAGATATAGTCTCTCGTTACCTTCTCATCTAAAGAAGCTGCATCAAGAGTATATACACCAGGTAGATCCACCACCTGAAGCTCTGTATTCTTTAGCGCGCCTAATTTTTTCTCAGTAGTAATACCAGGAAAATTAGCAATTCGCTGGCGAGAATTTGTCAGGGTATTAAACAGTGACGACTTTCCAGAATTTGGAAGTCCAACTAAGGCAATTAAACTCATGCTGAAACCTCAGTGATACGCAGAAATTTTGCGTGGTCTCTAGATATCATAATCTGCGAACCATCAACTTCTACTAGTAGAGGATCTTTAAAAATGGGAGCCCATCTCTTAACTCGGACTTCAACACCAGGACAAAATCCGAAATGCACTAGTCTCGCTTGAAGATATTCATCTTCCAGTTCAAGGGCCTCTATAATATAGGAAATATTTTTCTTCGCTTTATCTAATGTCATAATGTTTGATATACAAAACTTTTTTGAGTGATATCAAACATTACCATTAAAGTCCATGATACGCATTAGCTTTGTGCTAATTCTGAATGCGACTAGCTGCATCATTACTCTGGGATAACTGCGATTTCGTGCCCTCAAATAGATGCTTTAAACTAGATATAATCATGGCTTCGTTCTTTTCAACTTTTTGCGAACTTACCTGCACTGATTTTTGCATAGTTTTCAACTCTGACTGCGCAAAATGAATCTGATCAGACTCATATTCAGTCGCGCTAGTTTCCACAAGGTTCTTACCACTTGAGAGGACCATATCCGCCTTACTCAGAGAGATTTCTAATTGTGAAAGTTTCTTTTCTAACTCCACAAATGAATCTTTTAACTTCTGCAAAGTTTCATTTGTGCCCTTATTTTTCATAGCACTTATTGAACGATTCAAATTCTCGCTCAATTGTTGCTTCAGTCGCTTGATTTCCTGTTTCTGCTCTCCGTATTGAGGTACTGAATGGTATACTTCTTCTACAAATTTTCTCAAACTATCAACGCGGTTACGACTGTTAGAAAGTGCATTTACATTGGCATTAATGACTTCTAAGCCCTTTCTTACCAGTCTGTCGTACTCACGAGATTCACTTGATAACCCAATAACATTTTCTTTAAAAACTTTGAGGTCTTGAATGCTTCCTTTGCCAGTTTCGAGATTAAGAATCAACTTCTCTTTAACGAACTCAAGGTCTCCTTCAAGTCTTTCAACTTCAGCCGACATGATCTCGATTTGATCAATTAATGAACTCTTTTCGGTTTCAATTTTTTCATGATTATCAACAAACAATTGATACACGTCTTTAATTCCGGCTACCATAAAGTCGTACTTAGTCTCTTCATTGACTACAAAACTACTTTCTTTTAAGCGTTTGAGGTTCGTTTTAATTGGGTTAATTAAGCTCTGTGCTTGATCTTTAATTGTCTGTTCTAAGCTTCTCAGGTCATAGAAAAATAATTGGATTCTACGTTGTCCTTGATACTCCACTGGAGAGACAAACATTTCATATGGTCTCGCTGTCAGATCATCGGATGGCTTAACTTGGATTTGATAAATTCCAGCAACTCCATGCTTAAGCGCTTCAATCACAGGATCTTCCTCTCCAAGATTAGTCAGTTTGCTTAGAAAGTCCCAAGTCATATAGTCTTTTTTCATTTCATCTTCATCGATCATCCAGTCTTCGCAGAAAAACTTATTACTCCAAATAACTTGAAGGTTCTCATCCAAAAGAATTGAAGATAACGGAAGAGCTTCCTGAAAAATCGCCCCCATACTCATTCTTTTGTTCACATAACGTGACATCTTTTCACAGTAGTCTTGAAAATCTTGAGAAGTTCCACTAAACGAAACCGATTTATCAGCTTCAATAATTCTCTCACTAACGAGAACTTCAATATCCTTTTCAAGCTTTTTTTGTTCTTTACGATTTATCCAACTGCTATAAGGGATACTAATACCAAGAAGAAGCATTGCAAGAGCGAATAGCCCACCGAGACCGATGATAAAGAATTTTCCAATCTGCTCAACCTTAAGTTTTTGCAGAGTAAGCTCAGGACTTACCGTCCTCATCCATGCTTCTAATGCTGCCCCAGCATCTACGTGTAGCTGCTTAAAGAAGTCTAGCTCATCTATATATTTTTTGAGCATAGTCATTTCAATTTGAAGATTTTTAATACGTGATACGATTTCCGATTTATCTTTTCTCTCAAGAACAGATCCCTCAGTAATGCGAATCATAGATTGAAAGTCACGATCAACATCCTTAATCACATTTTCAATATTGCTCAGCTTAACTCCCGAACGAGTTACAGAATATACTCTCTCACTCATACGAGTTAAGGTTTTCCAACGATTCTCTCTTACAAAATCATAAAACTTATCCATCTTAGTGTTAAAAACATTAAGTACTTGATTCGTTTTTTGAAATGAAAGCAAGTTCATGGTTGAAGTCTTTAATTTTTGAAATTCAGTTTTAAGTTTTTCAAACTCTTCTGTTTTTATTTGTAAATCAACCTTAGAGAATTCTTTTTCAATTTCTTTGATTTTTTCTAAGGCAAGTTTATAGTCTTCAATCTCAACAAGTTCTTTGACTCTATTGATCTCCGGCTTAGCTTCATGCTTCTCCAAAATATAACTAACTTGATGTAAATTTTTAGCACGACTACCATCTAAAAAACCTAGCTGCCAAAAATAAGCTAGTGTTCCTAGGATGGCCGTTCCCATGATGGCCAATGTAATTTGGTAAAAACCAATAATTTTTGAATTGTATGTTCGAATCATCCTAACCTCGAGCGACTTCCTTGTTCTTAAGTAAAATTATCTAATAAATTTCAATGGGTTGTAAAGCAAAGGCCGCTATCAAAGCGGCCTTATATTTCTAACATAATTTAGAATTTAAAATCTAGACTGCAATATCTTCGTGAGAGTCGAAGTCATTCTTTAATTTGGCTTTCAACTTCATAATTGCCTGTGTATGTAATTGAGAAACTCTTGATTCTGTTACATCTAAAACTTGACCAATTTCTTTAAGATTAAGATCTTCGAAATAGTAAAGTGAAAGAACCAGTCTTTGCTTCTCAGGAAGTGATTTAATTCCATCTTTGATGATATTTTGAGCTCTCTTGTAATTAACCGCTGAAAATGGGTTTGAAGAACGTCTATGCTCTAAAAGCCCCATCATTAACTTTTTATCCCCACGACTAAAAGTTGCTGAGTCATCAATATTTAAAAGAGAAACTGATTTAGACTTGTTAAGCATTTCATGGAACTCTTCCATAGAACACTCAAGCTCTGCGCACATCTCTTCATCCGTTGCTGGACGACCGAGGTCTCTTTCTAGCTTTGCATATGTCTTTTCTAAGTGCTTAGTTTTTTCTCTAACTGAACGTGGGACCCAGTCTTGAGATCTTAGTTCATCAAGAATTGAACCTCTAATTCTGAATTCTGCATACGTCTTGAACTTATTATCTCTACTAGGATCAAACTTTTGAATTGCATCCATAAGTCCAATAACCCCACATGAGATTAAATCATCTAATTCTATATTGGCCGGTAAACGAGCCGCTATCTTCTGAGCGATAAAGCGCACTAACGGTGCATATTCTACAATGATCTCATCTTTAACTTTTGGATCCATTGTGCATCTGTAATCTTTAAGGTTCTTTAATTTAGCGGTGAGTGATGACATTGAGCTTCTCCTTAAGCATGGGGGTTTTTAATGAACTTCTTGTTCACGAACTTCACTCTTTTTTTCGGTCAACCGCTGGACCACTTGAAGAAAATTTTGGTGCAGGTTATTTTTGCCGCTACCTAAAAATTCAGTATCAAAAGCTCCTGTAGGAACGTTTAAACGCCTTACCCCACCTAGGATATGAGTACGACAACCTAAATAATTCTCTACTGTTTCACTCAACGTTTTTACGACTTTAGAAAACTGTTGTTTCTGAGTCACCATATTAACAAGTAAATGATTTTCTTTAATTCCAAACTTCATGCTCAACACCTTAATAAGTGAATAGCTATCAGTGATAGAAGACTTATCAGGAGTAACGACAACCACTCTTTTATCACTATAGGCATTAAGAGTCAGTGACTGCTTGGTAAGTCCTGCAGGACAATCGATTAGAACATAATCATATTCTTTTGCATGTTCATTAAGAATATCGATAATCACTTCTTCTAATCTAAATTCTGCATCAAATAAATCAAGGCATCCGTTTGAAGCTGACAGAAGATGAAAATTACCGTCTTTGTATAAACAATCTTCGAATACTCTTTCAGCAGAAACTAGCGAGTAAAAAGTATTATTGAGAGGTAGACCTAGCTTGATAGCTGTGTTGGATAGATTGTAGTCAGTATCAATTAGCAAAACTTTTTTATTTTGTTTTGCCAGTTCTCTTCCAATTTTAAGTGAAATTGATGTTTTACCAACTCCCCCTTTACCACCAGTAATGGAAATAATTTGAGTTTCAGTTGATTCTGAACTTAAAATTTGACTGTTGATCTGATTGTGAGAATTGAATGAGCTAAGCCATTCACTAGTTCTATCCATAAACTTCCTGTCCTACGTACACGACCAACATCCTGTCAGTCGGTTAATTTATTTATAACTGAAACATTCCAGCTAAAAGTCTTTCTGCGGTTGCCGACTCTATATCGTCAGGGACAACAGCTCCTGTGCTATAAAACATCAAAGGCAACTCTGCATGTGCTTGATGCACATTTAAAAGCGATCCAAAACTTAAACATTGATCGATATGTGTTATTGTAACACCATTAGCGAATGACTTGAACTTGGAAAGAATTTTTCGGTTGTAGATTTCCGAATGAATCCCCGACAGAGTGACAAGAAATTCAATTTGATCAAAAGAACGTCTTAAAGTTTCGATAAATTTGCGAGCTTCATTTTCTTCTTTGAAGTCTAGTCTTAGATCAAGAATAATTGACTTCCCTTCATCCTTAGCCTTACGAGCTTCGGCCATAAGATGAGAAAGAGTCTGAACCTCAGTGATGGCCAATTTGAAAATTCTTGAAGTAAATTCTGATTTACCTTGATCAATTTCTCTTTGGCGAAATCTAATGATTTGAACATTATCTTGTAGTACTGCCAGTTTTAAGGCCATACTGGCCTGTCCACAAGTACTTTCAGAAATTAGTGCTGTCACTGGTTGTTTAGCTTCTGCCTTTGAAAAATAAGGCATTCCAACATGAATAATTTCATTTAACTCTCTTAAAGCGAACTCATAAATTGAGTCTGAGTCATTTAAGTCATCCGGAGACATTTCAAAATTTGCTTTACGAATAATCTTTTGAACAAGCCCCTCTTCAAGTTCTAAAGAACGAAGAGTCGTTCGTAACTCCCGAAGTCCTTGTGGCTCCTCATATTTACCACTCTGAGCTTCCGAAAGTTTTTCAGTTAACTCAAAGAGCTTTTTTTCAAGTAATTCGATCTGATGTTTTTGACTTTTAATCTCTCCACCAAGAGCCGCAGAAACTTCGTTTACACGCTTTTTCTCAAACTCAATCTCACGGTGAAGGTCTTCATCGTAATAATTATCTGATGCTGAAGTAGCTTCGTACACTGGCTGAACAGGAGCAACTCTTTGCTCTCTTCGAGGCTGTTGAGGATCTGGCTTAGCAACAGGCTGCTGCCTTACAAATTGATCAAAACTTTGTCTTGGAGCCTCATCTTCTTCATCGGGAGTAGTTAAAAAATCATCCAGTGAATTTTGAAGTTTCTTAGAAGCTTTTGAAACTGTATTTACCACTTTATTTAAACCAAGTGACCCATATCCGCCGTTTCCACTCTGGGCTGAACCATTATAATTATTGATGGCTTCATTAACCTCATTAGCTGGAGCGCTATAAAAATCACTTCTCTGTTCATCATTTAAGACGCGGTCTACTTTAGCTTTTCTTGTATAGTTTTGCTCTGAGATAGCAGCAGTAATTTCGATTCGCTTATTTTTGAAAGCACCCTTCAAACCTTTATTTGTCACAGTTTTAAGAATGATAGCATCAGGACCAAGCTCTCTTTTAACAGCTTTAAGCGTCTCGTCTAATGTGTCTCCTTCGAATTTTCTAACAAACATGGGTTACATCCTTACTGTACCAAGTGATCTAATATTTATTTCCGGGCTCAATTCGTTATGACTCACAACGATTAAGTTCGGGATAAACTTTTCAGTTAAACGCTTGAAGTGCCTTCTGACTACTGGAGAACAAAGAACGATCATCTTTTCTCCCATTTCAGTTGCTTCTTCAATTCGCTCATTTAAACTTGCTAGAATTGTTTGAGTGATTTTTGGATCAAGAGATAGCTCTTGCCCTTTTTCAGTTTGAATAATGTTTTGAGCTAATGACTCCTCTATTCCTCTATCTAGTGTAAATAGTGGAATATCTCCCTGATCACTCTTCACTTTTTCCGTAATAGTCCTGTATAAGCTTTCTCTCGCTAATTCCGTTAACGTATCAGCATCCTTTATCATTGTACCATGCTCAGCTAATGATTCAAGAATCGTACGCAAATCTCTTATTGGAATTCCTTCTCTAAGTAAATTTTGCAGGACTTTCAACACACTGCCAAGAGACAATATTTCAGGAACTAAATCATCTACTAATTTAGGATAATCTTGTTTAAATGTATCAAGTATTCCCACCAGTTCTTGACGTCCGAACATCTCGTGAAGATTAGACTTTAAGATCTCAGTGATATGGGTTGCAATAACAGTTGATAAATCGACTACGGTATATCCATTGTATTGAGCATCGTCTTTGAGCTCTTCGTTGATCCAAACAGCATCTAAACCGAAAACAGGTTCCCTTGCTTCAATACCGTCAATCGGTTCAATTACTGTTCCCGGATCCATAGCAAGATAGTGATCTGGCATCAAGTCTGCTTCAGCAACTTTAATCCCTTTAATTTTTAGAGTATACCCACCAGGTTTAAGTTCTAGATTATCTTTGATTCGAATTGATGGAATAATAAGCCCCCAATCTGAAACAAATTGTTTTCTAATATGACTGATTCTCTCAAGGAGATCTCCATCTTGTTCTGAATCTACAATATTAACTAAACCGTAACCTACTTCAAGTTCAACAAGTTCAAGTCCAAGCAGATCCTCAAGGTTATCATCGTTAGCCTTTTTCTCTTCAATCGCCTCTTGTTTTTCTTTTAGTGCTGAGGCTTCCTTACTTTTATCCATTCTATAAGCACCAAAAGCTAAGCCTCCACCCACAAGCAAGAATTGAAACATTGGAAACCCAGGAATTATGGCAAAGGATGCTACAACTCCACCAGTCATATAGAGCGCTTTTGGATTCACACTAAACTGCTTACCAATTTGTTCACTTAGCCCATCATCGTTTGTATTTCTAGTAGCGATAATACCGGCAGCAGTAGAGATAACAATCGCTGGAATTTGAGCAATCAGACCATCACCTACAGTTAGTAAAGTGAAGACCTCTGTTGCCTGAGAAAAACTCATATTAGACTGGGCAACACCTATTATGATCCCACCAATGATATTGATTGCAGTAATAAGAATACCGGCAATTGCATCACCTTTAACAAATTTACTGGCACCATCCATAGACCCATAAAAGTCAGCTTCAGCACCAACTTCAGCCCTTCTTTTCTTTGCGGTCGCTTCATCAATTAAACCCGCATTAAGGTCAGCATCAATGGCCATTTGCTTACCAGGCATTGCATCTAAGGTGAATCGTGCAGCAACTTCAGCAACCCTACCAGCACCTTTCGTGATAACAATAAAGTTAATTATAACGAAAATGATAAACATGATAATACCGACAGCAAAATTACCACCAACGATATACTCACCAAAGGCACGGATAATTTCCCCTGCAGCACTTGAACCTTCTGCTCCCCCACGACCAAGAATATTTTTAGTTGAAGCTACGTTTAGTGAAAGTCTAAAAAGTGTTATAACAAGTAGTACCGATGGAAAAGTTGAGAAGTCCAAAGGTCTCTTGATATAGATCGAAAGAAATAGAATTATAACTGATGCTGCAATACTGATTGCGATTAGTAAGTCCATCATCGCTGGAGGAACAGGAACAATCATAACTGCCAAAACCGCGACTAGGGTAGCGGCTACATACATATCAGGGCTGTTGGCGAAATCTTTGAAGTTTTTAAACATTTGTCATCCTTAACTTAATGCTTTTACTTTTCTTTTTACTCGGTAAACGAAAGCTAGTATCTCTGCTACTGCTTTATATAAAGATCTGGGCACTCCTTCCCCGACTTTAACCGTTTTATAAAGAGCTCTTGCTAGAGGAACATTTTCAACGATTGGGATGTTGTGTTCCTTCGCGATTTCTCTAATTCTCATTGCAAGGTGATCTTGCCCCTTACCAATAACTTGGGGAGCAATCATGGTATCTCTATCATACCTGATAACGATGCTAATATGTGTCGGGTTTGTAACAATTACATCCGCTTTTGGGATGTCCGACATCATTCTATTTTGAGACATTTCACGCTGAATGGCACGAATCTTTTGCTTAACTTCTGGATTTCCGTCTTTTTCTTTAGATTCTTCCTTAACCTGTTGTTTTGTCATTCTGAGTTTTTCCATATAAAGGTATTTTTCCCAGAAAAAATCCATGATCGCGACAACTAGTAAACCGATCAAAATGGCACCAGCTAGTTTAAAAGCAAATATTTTTCCATAACTAAAAGCTTGTGCCGCTTCAGTATGCAAAAACCCTACAAAGCTAGTGATATTGGCCTGAATAATAGAATAAGTAATGGCCAAAACAATAGAGAATTTAAAAAGACCTTTAATAACTTCTCCGAGTGATTTTTTAGAGAAAATTCTTTTAAAACCACTGGCCGGATTCACTCGCTCTAACTTCAATTGTAGAACATCGGGAGCATAGATAAATCCCACCTGAGAAACTTGGGAAACAAAACCAAGAATAAAGGAGGTTCCAAATATTGGGGCCACGCACTTTCCGATACTATAAAAAGACTCACGTAGAATCTGCTTTCCCATTTCTTGGTCAGCAAAAGCTCTCGTTAGATCAAGACCGTAAAGCCATGCAATATAATCTGACATGACTTCAAAAATATAGAGACTAGAAAGCACCAGTACTGAAAAAGCACCTGCTAAAATCAGAACCGAATTAAGCTCTTTAGAAGAAGCTACATCTCCCTTCCGTCTGGCATCGTCTATACGATACTGGGAAGGCTCTTCGGTTTTTTCGCCACTGTCTGAATCGTCAGCCATTTTCTATCCTATATTACAAACTGGAACCACTCGCCCAGTCTGTCTACATACATTTTGTAAGCTACGTGAAATAATTCTTCCGACACTGCATAAAACACTGAAAGTCCAATCCCAATATTCACAACAAAACTTACCATTAAGATATTCATTTGAGGGATGGTTCTTGCGACAATCCCCATCACCATATTTAAAATTAAATTCGTAAACATAAGTGGCGTTGCCAGCAAAAAAGCTGCCGAAAAAACACCTTTAAAAAAGTCATGATAAAACACGTGGATATTTGTAAAGTTCCCCAGACTATTAATACTAATGCTAAAGAAAGAGTTAACCACTCCTTTAAACATTGGAAGAAGAGCTCCCGAAGTTAAGATCGTAATTAAAACTGTCCATTGAATCATTTTTTCAAATGGACCTATCTGCGAGCCAGCAGTTGGATCGAAATATGTCACAGAAGCAAATCCTACTTGTTGAGTCATGATCGTACCAGCAGCTACAAATAGCGACATAATTGTTTTGACTAAGTAACCAATAAATAGACCTACAATCGTATTAAATATTGTAAGGTACCAAAAATTTTCCACACCAAATTGAACAACTTGTTGAACCATTGTCGCTTCAACGATAGGAAAAAAAGCGTAGCTAATGATCATTGTTGTTAATGACTTAACTAGAAAAGGAACTCCCGTATTATCAAAAAGTGGAAGTTGAAAAAGAATCGCTGCCCATCTCGTAAACACGAGCCAGAAGGCTATGAAAACGGGATAGTCATTAATTCCAACAGAGATCATCTATTCATTACCAATTTAGGAATATTTACGTATAACTCATGAGTGAATGAAGTCATTGTCTCCATCATCCATGGACTCATAAAAACTAATGCCATAACAATAACTAAGATCTTTGGAATAAAAGATAATGTCTGCTCATTAATTTGTGTAACTGCTTGAAAAAGTGAAACCAAAATACCCACAACTAATGCCCCTAAAAGCATTGGAGCTGCAAGCATTAGAGCAACCTTTATGGCCTGATTAGTGACTTCAACTACAAATCCATTATCCATAAAATATCCTTAGTTAAACGATCTTAAGATCGAACCTGTTACTAGTTGCCATCCATCTACCAGAACAAAAAGAAGTAGCTTAAACGGCATCGAGATAATGACCGGAGGTAACATCATCATCCCCATCGCCATTAGTACTGAAGCTACAACCATATCAAGTACTAGAAATGGAATATATAATAGAAAGCCTATTTGAAAGGCTGTCTTTAATTCAGAGATAATAAACGCTGGAATTAAAAAATGAATCGGAACATCATCTATATTACTTGGAGCAGTTGTTCCTGTTACGTCATAGAATAATCCTATATCCGCTTTTCTCACTTGCTTAGACATAAAACCACGGAGTTCAAATTCAATAGTTGATAAGGCCTGAGTCGTGGTGATTGATTTTGCCATCAGTGGATCAATCGCTTTATCGTAAATATTCTTTCCGGTAGGCATCATGACAAATAGAGAAAGAAACATCGCGAATCCAATTAATAATTGATTCGGTGGCATACTCTGAGTACCGATTGCCTGCCTTACGAAAGCAAGGACAACAATTATACGAGTGAAGGAAGTACATAAAATAATAATAGCTGGCGCTAAAGTTAAAACAGTGAACAGAACCATAACTTGCATGGTATCTACTAAATTTGTTCCTTGCCCAAAGTTGACACTTAAACCAGGAAGGCTCATCCCTTGTCCTGCTGCTTGGGCAAAAACTCCTCCGGAGAGGGTCAATAAGAAAAATGTTGTCAGCGTTTTAATTAGTCCAGTCATGTTTTCCTTATTGAAGAGACTTGAGTCCCTTAACCTTTTCTTTAATTTGATCAGAAAATTTAATTCTATCTTTCACTTGGCTATAGCTTGATAAAGAAGACTCTCTATTAGATTGGGTGATATCTTCTTTAATTTTAATTTTGGAATCATTCACAGGGTCTGTGTCTGCAAAATCAAGATTTGAATCAAAGTTTGTTCCTACTAAAGTTTTTTCTTCATCCTTCAGTAGTCCCGCTACATCCCTAATCTCAGAGATAGGATGAATACCAGATTCAGTATTACTAACTAAGAAAACTTGGTTATGAGCTTTTATGAGCATTAAGCTTTTCTTTGGTGCTAGGTAGTGTTGATTAAGTACCATGATTTTTTCCGTACTTCCTAAAAATCCGAGTTTACCTTTTTTGAGAAACCCTTTTTTCATTAGGCTTACGACTCCGTAAAAAAGCATTAAAACTAGCCCGAGAAAAGCTGCGAATTTTCCACCGTACTTAAGAAGAGAGATCTCTTCCCCGTTGAATGTTTTTACTGAAGATTGTTTTGTACTTACTTTGTCAGTTGCCGCAGCAGTTGTAGTTTCTGCTTTATTCGCCACTGCAGGTGTAGGCTTAATAATCTTAGGTTGCTCTTTTTTCTCAATATCAAGAAGATTGTCTAAATACGCTTTGTTAAGAAACTCTTTCTTTACCACTTCTTTTTTTGGAACGATAGATCCTCTTTTTGGAGCTTTTGCGATGGCCTTCTGAACTCTAGGAAAAGTAAGTTCAATATGTTTATCCTCAAGCTTTAAAGTAACAAAATCACGTTTAGCTTCAATATTGAATGGTAACATAGCTTTGATTTTTGTTTCAGTTGCTGTCGTTTGATACGCTCTAACTTGAGTGTCTTTTAAATTAGATGAAAAACTTACTGATTTTTCCATATTCTGCTTAACTTTAGAGTCAGGAACAATAACTTGGATAACATCTCCCATAACTTTCAACTCAGGAATTCCTCTTAAACTTCCAGTGAAGTTAACAGTAATCTTTCCTTGCTTCGCCGTTTTATCGAAACTTAATTTTGTCAGAGTTACGTTGGCCAATGCCGCTTGAGTTGTTAGTAATAAACAGAATAAAAATTTCATAAATTCCTCACCTTATTTTAAGGTTTCAATTCTCTCTAATGGGCTGATAATATCAGTTAAACGCACACCAAACTTTTCGTTTACGACAACAACCTCACCTCTTGCAACTAGCTTCCCATTAACTAGAACCTCCAATGGCTCCCCTGCTAGTTTATCTAGTTCCAAAACAGAACCTTGACCAAGTTGAAGTAGGTCTTTAATCACAACCTGAGCTCTTCCTAACTCGACACTCACTTTAAGTGGGATATCAAGAATGAAATCAAGGTTTTGAACTTTTAGCTTGTTAAGTGCTTCATCACCTGTTTTGATTTGATCTGCTAAGCTTGAGATCGCATCTTTTTGATCTTGGTTAATTGCTGTTACATTGTTTTCTGTGTTCTCTTCCATGGTTTACCCTCTTAAAAATCCTGTAATCTTTTAGTAATTTGAACGGCTTTGTTCCCTTTGTACTCTCCAGCTAAGCATTGAAGCTTTTTAACTCCTTCTACTTCGATGAAAAGTTCACCTGAAACTTCCTGACTTAGGGGAATGATATCTCCTACCTGCAACCCTACGAGGTCACCAACTGTCATTGTTGTGTCACCAAGCTTAACCACCGCACTGGCTTCAGAAGCATTAACATGCTCGTGCATTGCTTGAGTCCACAGACTGTCCACAACATCATTTTCAGATTGATAACTAGAACTTAGTTTTTGTTTAATTGGCTCTATGGTTGAATATGGAATAACAACCATGATGGTCCCAGAAGCTGATTCAAATTCAACTTCAAATGTTGTCGTAATAATAACATCACTTGGTGGAACAACACCTACGAACTGTGGGTTGATTTCAGTCCTTACATATTGAGCATCAATTTTATGAACGGGTTGCCACGCTTCCTCAAGGTCACTAATGGCCATATCCATGACTCTCTTCATAAAAGAAAGTTCAATTGATGTGAATTCTTTTCCTTCGATTTTTGTAAACGGCCTGTCCGTTCCTCCAAAATATGAATCGATGATGGCGTAAGCAAGCTTTGATTCAAATACCAAAAGAGCTGGACCTCTCAGTTCATTGAAACGCATGATCGCCATACAACTTGGAATTGGAAGGGTGTTTACAAACTCTCCAAACTTCAGAAGATCAGTTGAGATCATTGAGATCGTCGAGATCTTTCTCAAACTGTTTGAAAGTGAAACTCTAAATTGCCTTATGAATCTTTCATAGATGATTTCCAGAATAGGCATTCGCCCACGGATAACCCTATCTTGATTGGTCAGATCATAAGGCTGGATATTCTCCGACTCATCATCATCAAAATCATCATCAAGTTCATTATCCGCATCTACATCAGCGTCATCATTTACCGCGCTTAATAGTGCATCAACTTCGTCTTGACTTAATACTTGTGCCATCTTGAGTCCCCTCCTGGAACGTTAACTCTAAAACTTCCTGTTTAAGAGTGTTAGTTTATTTGAAAACCAACGTAAAAAATGTCTTCAACCTTTCCATCAATCAGAAAAGAGTTGATTGCAGATTTAATTTCCTGCTTTAGATATAATTTCCCATCTCTCTTTAAGATATCCTCAGGTCTCTTACTATTGAGGATACTAATTATTGTGTCTCTAATTTGAGGTTTTCTAGCCTCAACTTCTGAAACCTCAGATTTTTCACTCAATTTTAAAACAGCATTTAAACGTACATATCTTCTTGGCCCATCACCTTGTGCTAAATTCACTGTAAATGTCGCTAGATCAACTAACGTCTCTTTTGCCGGAGAATTAGTTGGCTGTTGTTCCGCTAAAACTGCTGGATCTTGTCCCATTTCTTTTAAAAGCTTAGTTAGGTCAGGTCTTTTCGCTTCCATTTCCATAAAACGGTATTGAAAAAAAGCAACTGTCCCTAGCCCAGCTAGGTTTAAAATCAGCAATAATGCTACTAAAGGGTTTTTCTGACTAGGCGCTTTTGCTGGCTTTCCACCTTCTTCAGCACCAGTTTCTGCGTTGTCTTCGTCGGCCATGAGTACTCCTGTTGTTGGCCCCTGAGGAAATCCTTTCCACAGGCTATGTCAAAATTATAGCGCCCTAAGACATCGAAAGCAAGAGAGCATAATGACACTTGGTAATTTTTGCCTAAAAAAAGCTGACAACGACCATTTATTCGTCAAGAAATTGACGGCACGTTTTACAGGAGGCAAATCTTGCCTATTAAATAGACCACCATGATCAAGCATATAAGGCTTGAAATTCCAAAGGCATTCATCCTATTTCTAATATTGTTACTTCCAAGATGGATTAATGAGTGGGCCAATCTAGATAGGACAAAAAGCCAGGCCATTATAATAAATACTAGGTCTGTTTGTCTGGTCATGAAAATGAAAGCAATTACGGTATAGAATAAAGTTGGCATTTCGAAGAGATTCGTAAAATGTCTTCCAGCTGCCACGGTCTTGTCACTGAGATTATTTTCTTTGTTGTATGTACTAAAGTACTTAAGTTTTACTTCACCACTCTTCAGAGAAGCAATTCTACGCCTAAACATGATTACCAGAGCAAAAAAAGGAAAAAGCATTTGCACTAATGCTGATAGAATGAGGTATTTATCTTGAGGTGTGATCATTTTTTCTCCAAAAAAAAAGGAGGTCAAAGACCTCCTCGTTATTCTTAAATCCCAAAGGGAAATTAGAACATTTCTTTCCAAGCTTTTCCTGGACGGAACTTAGGAAGAGTCTTAGCTTTGATTTTGATTTTTTCACCAGTAGCTGGGTTAACACCAGTTCTAGCTGCTCTTCTTGTTTTTGTGAATGTTCCAAATCCTACTAAAGAAACATCGTCACCTTTCTTAACTGCTTTTTTTACAGTATCAAGCATAGTAGTGATGAACTGGTCTGCATCTTTTTTTGTTAGGTGGTTTAATTCTTTTGAATTGATAATCGCTTCAACTAATTCTTTTCTGTTCATGGAAATCTCCTGAAGGTCAGTGTTAATAATACTATAGGAAAATTGTGTAATTGTTTTTTGATCTTGGCAAATTTTTTTTACGAAAAAAAATTATTTTTTTAAAAACTTGCCATCGTATTTTTTTTGCTTAAAATCCGCGCGGACATAAAAAAAGCCCTCTCTGGGAGGGCTTTTCGAAGATTATCGTAAAAACTTATTAAATGTTAATCTTTCCACGCTTCTTAAGTTCTTCAACAATTCCCTCAAAATGCTCAGCTGGGTAAGCACCTTTTACTGGAATTCCATTTAAAAGGAAGCCCGGAGTACCTTGGAAACCAAACTTCTTTGCTTCATCCAGGTCTTCTTGAATTCTTTTATTCACAACTTCAGAGTCAAGGTCACTTTCAAGCTTCTTCATATCAGCACCAGTCTTCTTTGCAATAGCTCTGAAAAATTTCTCACCTTGTTTAATCTTAGAGAAATTATCAAAAAGCTCATCATGAAATTTGATGGCCTTATCATCACCTTGAAGTCTTAGAGCTTCATAATATTTTGCAGCTGGCATTGCATTTGGGTGAAAAGATAAAGGAAGATGCTTATAAACGAATCTAATATTCCCTTTATACTTATCTAAAAGTTGAGTTACAGTTTGGTAACCTCTTGAACAAAAAGGACATTCAAAATCAGAATATTCAATTAGTGTCAATTGAGCGTCTTTATTTCCACGAATGATTTCGTTATCTCTAATCATAGGCTCAAGTGGGTTTTTAAAACTATCTTCATAGGCTTGCTTCTCAGCTTCTTCTTGTTTTTTTCTTTGAGAGCTTTGAGCAACTTTTACTGCTTCATTTAAAGCCCCAATAAATTCTTCTGGGTTTTCCTTAATCGCATCTGTGATTAGCTCTGGATTCTTCTTTAAAAGTTCTCCAATTGTTGCTTTATCGGCCATACAACCAACCAGCATCGTCCCCATCATTAATAAACCTAGTACACGTTTCATACAATATCCTTTTTGTTTTCCGTTGTTCTCTTTTATCGGTTTTAATTTACTTTAATTGTGTCAAATCAAAGTCAACTCTTGGTTATTTATTTTCATTATTTTCACATAATCTTTCAATATAATCCAAATATTTATTGAAGGACCTACCATGAGGACGAATTTGTGCGTAACCAATAAGGTGTACTCTTGCTTTACGATTTCCTTTCATAAAAGACCTCATCGTCGAAAAGAAAGCAAAGATAGCTCCTGATACTTTTCCATACAGGTGATAAGCTAGAGTCAAATATGAACCTATAATCAAAACGATCGACATCCAAATAACAGACTCAAATATATAGGCTTGATTCTCTAGAAAATATCGAACCGAAGTTTCACCAACATCAAGTTTCATTGTATTTAATGTAATCGCTACCAATTGAGCCCTAAACTCTGTGGTTATATAAACCATGGTGAAACCAGTGAGCAATGTGAAAATTAAAATCAAAAGCATGAAGTGAAAAAAGAAAACTCTTTCAAAACTTGGTCCGTGTATTCGTGAAAAACTAGGAGGAATTGTCGCCTCCTTAAAAGATTTGGCTTCTTTGCATTCATCAATATAGCGAAAGAAAAACTCACTAAATCGAGTCAGCAATTTATAGTCAGAAAATAGATCTGGATTATACTCAGCGTTCTCCCCCTCAGTGCACTTCAAACTATAATTCCCAATAAGCTCAAATGGACGAAGTAGTATTTTCCCGAAGTAAACTCCCGCAAAGAAGACGAGTATCACCATGAGGCATGCAAAAGGAATATTATCTACCAAAACAGATAAAAGACTCTCCGTGAGAGCTTCCCTTAAATCTGCTGAATGTCCTATCCCATTAGACTCAAAATAAACACTATTTACGGATGCTACGACCCAAACAACGTAGTAAACCAGAATGGCCACGACCACAAAAATACCGACAAACTTAAATCCTGTGGCCAAAAGAAAACGACTGTCTTCATTTTTAAAGAGCTTTTTTCTATTAAATTCTATTTTCACATCTTTAATTTTAAGGGTTTATCGATTTTAAAAGAAGCAGGCAAAAATGGGGTAAGTTTTACATACTCGGCCAACTTTTATTGCGGCAAGTCATAAAATAAGTTAAAACTAAATCACTGAGACGAAACAACGTCGAAGTACTCTCTCCCTCTCTCAATTGCGCAAGACTAACCTCTTGCGCTTTTTTTTGTCTAAAATAAGGGAACTTCTCTCTTGGGTGACTCTTGATAGAATTTTAAAATACCGTCTGCAATTCCTTGAGCATAATCATTTAAATATCGACTTGATTGCAATTTGAATATTTCTTTAGGGTTTGACATAAAACCAGCTTCAATAAGAACTCCTGGACGCTTAGAAAGTGCAAGTACATAAAAAAGGCCAGGCTTAATTCCTCTATCCTTTCTCTTGTGCCGTTTCATCTTTTCAGAAAGTCGACCATGGATAAGACCCGCTAATTTTTTAGAGGACTTAACAGTTTTACTGATCACTAAGTCTATTAGAATCTGATTGATAACTTTATCTTCACCAGTCGTATCGCTGTTTTCTATGGACTCAACTTTCTTTATCGCCTTCTCATCATGATTATCTAAATAGTAAGTCTCGAATCCGTGATAATCAGGTTCCATGGCAGAATTAAAATGGATAGATATAAATAAATCAGCTTTAACCGTGTCTGCCATATTGGCCCTGTCATCCAAACTCACAGTTCGATCTACGCTTCTCGTGAGGTACACTGAAAACTTATCCATCAGTTTTTTCTGAACGTACTTAGCAAGCTTTAGGGTAAGATCTTTTTCATAAATTTTTTGTTTGTACTTTTTCCCGTTCTTATCGAGCTTGATAATAGTAGACACAGCCCCCAACTCCTTGCCACCATGGCCTGGATCGATAAGAATGACAAATGCATGAGCATTCACATTCCAGAGAAATGTTACTATCAATAAGAATACTTTCATTTTACCTAATATAATTTAGTTAGTTTAAAGCTTGGGAAGTAATGATTCAATATTTGCTTGTAATCAAAACCACGAAGAGCAAGTTCTTTTGCCCCAAACTGACATAGTCCTACACCGTGACCAAAACCGGAACCTGAGATCACAACACTATGTCCTTTGTCTTTAATAAAATAATTATTCGATGGAAGTTTCTTTCTTCCCATAGTTGCTCTTAGTCTCGATTTTTTTAATGAGAAGAAATTATCTTTTTCATAAAATCTAAAGGCACTATTACCTCTATTGTCTGGCATAAAACTTAGCTTACTACTTCTTTTTGCCATCGTTTTATTTTCATACTGACTTAAAGCCTGGCCAATGTATCCAGATAGATTGGGTTTTTTAAGTTCTATTTTCCAATCTTTGGTCCCATGTTTGTGACAAAAAGGACAGTTTACTGACTCATATCCTTTGATAGGATTAGTCCAGACTTGATCCGGTCTAAGAGTTTTCCCACCACACTTAGAATGAAAAAAGATTGGTAATGATTTGCCATCATCCATCGTCAGGACTTCTCCTGAAGTTTCTTGTGTGGCTTTAAAAGTTGAGTAAGTTGCATCAAAGAAGTTACCGTTTACTTGGTGCTTCTCAGAATTCTCTATATCGTAGTGAGCGTTGTAACCCTTGTCTTTAGAGACTTGTTTTGTTTTTATCTTATAATACGCATATGATCTAGCTGCTACAGCTTGAGCCTTCAATGCTTCCAATGGCCAATTTGAACTCATTTCTTTTGGCAGTAATGTAGCAAGATAATCCTCAAGTGGCATTTCGTTAATTAAGTCACAGCCATCCCTTTTCTCAGAAGTAATAATATGGAGGGTTCCACGGTATTTATCTTCTTGCCAATTTAATAGGCCCGTTAGCGAGAGAACAGAAGCAAGCTTAGTCGGTTTTTTAGGAAGAATAGTTTTCGCTTTTGGATCACATTTAAAATTAAGTGAGCGACGTCCATTATAAGACTTTGCATCTTCTTGAAAAAATAATTGGCTTTCTAAGTCAACCCCTGAAACAAAAACGTTTTTAAGTGATTTTCCGATCAAGACGTTGATCGTTGGTGCTTTTGAAAAAGCACTAGCGCTAAGTAAAAATATCATTCCTTGAAAAATTAGCTTCAAATCCCATCCTTGGACTCTCTAGCTATTATTCTAATACAATTTCAAAGATTTACAAAAGCTTTAATTGCTCCATGACTTTCTGCATATCAGTCCAAGCTGTTTTCTTCATATTTGGAGCTGTACTCAATAACTTAGGAGAAAATAAAGGCATCAACTGGCCTGTGTAATCCCCTTGTTGTACATCAAAAAATTGCCCATGAATATTTTTCAATCGGCTCTCAGTATCCAATAAAAACTGAGTCGGACCAGCTCCGAGAGTTATCATAAACTTAGGCTGGTAATAGAGGATTTCCCGAGCAATTTGATCAGTTGTCTTATCACTTATATCCGTAAGAAACCAACTCTCCCCTAATTGCATGGCACCTACCATTCTAGAGAATAAGCTTGCAACATGTGCTTTAAAAAACAGCTCGAAAATATTCTGAGCTTCTGATTCCCCCTCAGCTTGATCAGTAATAAACAAAACGTCACAATTCTCCATCAAGCCTTGCTTCGTTTTTAAAATTTTCACCCCGTGAGCAGAAAACTGCTCTGACCAACTCATTTCAAAATCAAGATCAGTGAAGGCAGATAAAGTAGCGTCACTAAAGTTACGCGCTATCCGGTCCTTTTTCTTTAAGGAGCCTCCAGGAAATTGGAATTCTTCTCGCTTAGTAAGCTTTTCGTCTCCAAACTGATAAAGAGAGTCAAGCATTTTGGTTTTCTCAGTGATCAGATTTACATCTTTATTTTCTTCAAATTTTTCTTCAGATTTCGCTTCAGGTTTTTTGACTTCTTCCGAGCTCAATTCCTTCATATCCATCTCAGGCACTGAAATAGCGCTCTCAGAGGAGCAATAGCTCCATGAAGTTGAAAATAAAGGATGAGTTGGCTCTGAGGCACGCAGACTGCGCAGAGCGTCTTTATAGCGGTTTTCCATGCCCTTATTTACCTAAATAGATACTAATTTCCTAGTCTTAATTTTTATGGAGCTTAATTTAAGCCAAGATGCCCTCCCCCGATAAGTTATTTATCGGGAGGCAACTGCATGTCTAAGGAAATGGATTTTAAATTTGAGAAGTTTGAAGAGTACTGGGGAACAGTTGAGAATGTTCAAAAAATAATGGGACATTGTCGTATATGTGGATCAAAACTCTTATTAAGTCATCTACCAGATTATAAGAACTTAATTGTTCAAGAAACAGCTCGTTGTATCGACTGTGGAGAAGGTAATCGCAAGGTGATTCACGTCTTAAATTAATTTTTTAAAGCATGCAAATACTCATAAATTGAGTTTGCATGCTTTAATTCTACATCTAAGCAATCTTTTAATTCTTCTATACTAAACTCTGACAATTCATCTAAAGTGTAGCTATTATTTTTAAGGATTTTTTTCCTCACTTCGCTACCAATACCTTTAACTTCATCAATCCATGATTTCATCACGCGCTTTTTTTCGGCATTATGATGAAGCCTTCGAGAAAATCGGTGAGCTTCATCTCGCATAAAAACAACTGTTCTAAGAAGGGGCGGACATTTAGATAAAATAAAAGGGTTTGATCTGCCTTTGATTACTAGCCTCTCATCACTTGATTGCACTTTTGAAGATCTAAAACCTCCCACTGATTTTAAATCCCTTGCCTTGGCGATTCCAACCACTGGTATATCGATATCTAACTCCTCTAAAACTTTTGAAACAGTATTAACCTGTGCAAATCCTCCATCCACGATAAACACATCAGGTAGATTTCCATATTTTAAACGTCTTCTAAAAACTTCATCCATCATGGCAAAGTCGTTATTTCCTTCAGGTCGTTCTTCGAGGTGATAATGTCTATACTGCGCTCGATCTGGTTTTCCTTCAAAGAAAACAATTTGCGCTGCAGTTGGAGATTTGCCCTGCCAAATAGCGATGTCGTAACACTCAAGCGTCTTAGGCCTATCTTTCATTTTTAAGAGATCTTTTAACTTATTCAGACCCACATAAACTGAAGCTTGATTTTTAATTCTCACTTTTTGTGATTGCTCAGCATGCTCTCTAGTAGCTCTAAGCAGAGCTTCATATTTTTTTGTTTCACCAAACACTCTTAACTTTAAACCTTCACCTTGATCTTGAATAAGAGCTTCTTCCAGTTGTTTTGCTGCAGAAGTCGGAAGCATAGTGATTATTTTTGAAGGGAGAACTTCACTGTTTTGCCCATAGTATTGCAAGATGGCCAGAGTCACTTCACTCTCCACCTGATCGAGAAGATCATCCATTAAAAAGTGGAAATTCTTTTGCCCTAATAAATTCCCTTGGCGGATAAGATAGATACTAATATCGATTTCCTGCTCGCCAATATAATAAGCAATCACATCAACATTAGAATCACTGAGCGACTCTACATTTTGTTCAAAAGATTTTTCTGCAAAATTTGTAAGCTCTTCAATATGATCTCTTAGTTGAGCTGCAAATTCGAACATCTCCTCCTCTGCCAGTAACATCATTTTATCCGTTAGAAGACTTATTGAATTTTCTACTTTCTTTTTTGATTTGAAAAAATCAATCGCCGCATTTAAATCGGCTTTATACTCGTCTTGAGAAATCTTTTCTACACATGGAGCGGTACACTGATTCATCTGATACAGAATACACGGAGTTTTTCTTGTTCTGAACTCATGGATGGAGCAATCTCTTAAAGCAAAAGATTTGGTGAGGATTCTTAAAATTTGTGAAACATTATAGCCTTGAGGAAAAGGACCAAATAATTCAAGGCCTCGTTTTTTTTTCGGTCGGCGCAGATAAAGTAGTCTTGGATAATCTTCATTCCAATCTACCCCAAGATAAGGATAGGACTTATCATCTTTAAGGCGAATATTGTATTTAGGTCTATGCTCTTTAATCAGATTATTTTCTAAAACATAAGACTCTGCATCTGAATTGGTGATGATAAACTCAAAATTTTTAATATGAGAAACTAGGATTTGAGTTTTTGGATTTTTATCTGAGTTATTAAAATAACTCGTCACACGATTTTTGAGATTCTTGGCCTTACCGACGTATAGGATTTCACCTAGTTTGCCCTGCATTAAGTAGCAACCAGGTGATTTAGGGAGCGTATTAGCCTTTTTTAGAAGGTCTTCGCGATTAAGCTTTACCATATCACTAGACTTGCCGTAAGCCTTGGAATTCGCTAGAATATCTGTGGTTTTATTTTCTTGCAAAGTCAATTACCCCTCATTGGAGTATAGCTCATATGTTGAGTATCGGACAAGATTTGCGAAGCCGACCATAAATATCTAAAGGAAGTTTAAAATGACAGCTTATTCAGCAGGTAAAGAAGTTCTCTCTTACTGTGGGAAATGTAAATTACCACTCGGTCATACGATCGTTTCGATGAAGGACACACATACAATTGGAAAGGTTAAGTGTAATACTTGCCAAGCAATGCATATGTATAAAGATCCTGCGACTAAAAGTAAAAAAGTAAAATCATCAACGACAACAAGAACAAGAAAGAAAAAATCAATCTCAGTAAACGACCTTTGGACGGAAGAGATGGGGAAAGTTACTGGTAAATCAGTGAAATATACTATTAGAGAAACTTTTGAGGTGGGAGATATCCTTGATCACAAAAGCTTTGGACCTGGTATTGTTCAAAACCTTGTTGATGATAAAATTGAAGTTTTATTCCAACACGAAATTAAATTATTAGTTCACGGAAAATAAAAAAGGGAGCCTTGGAGCTCCCTTTTTTTTGCTATTATTAAATCTTAAAATCCATATTGAAAACTTCCACCTAGGCCATACCCTGCAGATATAGAGAAACCTGCATTTCCTGGTGCGTACGGAGCATATCCATATCCAGAACCGCCACCATAGCTAGCAGCATTGTAAGCCGCTTGCCCAGCTTGATTTTGAAGTGCTATTTGTTGGTTCATACCACCAACTTGAAATGCTTGCGCATTTGCGTTTTGAGCATTTTGAACTGAGTACCAACCATTGCCGTTTGCACTGTTATTACCCCAACCGCTATTTCCGTTACCCCAGCCGTTGTTTCCACCCCAGCCTCCGGTGTTACCCCAGTAAGATCCACCATTGTTTGGATAGTTTACACCACCCCACGCAGTAGCTCCGCCCCAAGGTGCAGTTGTGGCATTATTACCCCAGCCCCAGCCAGCGTTTCCACCCCAGCCTCCGCCGACGCTTCCGCCCCAGCCTCCGCCCCAGCCACCTTGACCAGGACATGGTGCTCTCACACACGCAATTGGACTATAAGCTGCGTTTCCACCCCAGCCTCCGCCGACGCTTCCGCCCCAGCCTCCGCCCCAGCCATAACTAGGATATCCAGCATAACCACCAGTATTCACCCCACCACCGAAACTAATTCCACCAGCAGGTAATCCTAGTAAAGTATTTAGGTTCAGGTTTCCTTGTACTCCGAAGCCACCATATGGGCTATATCCATAACCAGCGTATGGAGAACCAAAGCCACCAGTCACATTTAAATAAGGATTAAATCCACCGCCTGGTCCGTACATCGCGGCCATAAAGCCAGGAGTATATCCAGCTCCGTACCAACCGTTACCGTATCCACCATAAGGTGTTCCAAACTGACCTGTCATCCCACCAAAACTATTTAATTGATAACCATTACAATTTGGAGGTGTAACTGTTCTATCAGGATGTTCATTCGCTGAAATATAACTGTAAGTATCTTGAACATAACTTGTTTGCATGATCTGGCATTGTTCAAAACCAGTGGCCGCAGCGTTTGCCCAGGCTCTATTTGAGTCTCTATAAGCATTTGCTTGGGCTCTCACTCCAAGATATCCAAAAAGAGGTGGTGCCAATGCACCTGTAATTTCGGCGACCCCTTGTAAAATTCCTGCTGTTCCTGAACTTCTTGAAGTCCTTGTCGTCACTCTGAAACCACAGTGAGCACAATCGATATCACCATCGATTTCGATCTTTCCAGACTTTCTTAGTCTTCTTAGACATGCTTCATCGCTTTCAGAGGCAGAACATCTAAAACGATCACCGCTTACGTATATATAAGAGCCGTTTCTATAGATTCTTCCATTTCCTCGGCCATCAACATCACCATCGATATCAAGATAGATTCTTCCATCTAGGTCTCCATCACCAACTCTAGTCACTCCAACATAACGTCTGGTTCCATCATCAGCTTCACCATCGAATTCAAAAGTAATTCTACCTGAACGGTCTACTCCGTGAATTTTGGCACATTCTCTTGGGTCAGATGTATTAGCACAAGCATACCAACTACCATCGACTTTAATTCGGATTCCACCACCGCCACTAACACTTCCTGAGCCCTGATCCTGATCTTGTTCTCTTTCACGAGAAGTTCTAAAAGTATCAGAAACACAAACCTTGTCCTTAGCTACAACTGCTGCCGCACGGCTAATTCCATTTTCCTCTAAGTATGCTTCGAACTCTTTTATAGAATTAAAATTCACGTTAGAAACACCAGCAGTGGCGAGATAACAGAGAACCTCATCACAAGTTTCATAGGTAATAAGAACGTCATCACCGTCTTTTCGCTCGTTGACCTTCTTTTTCTCATAGATATTATTTACTATCTTTTGTCCATTTCGACTTTCACAGGCCCTAAAGAGTGCTGCGACATCATCTTGCCCCTCACTCGAAACCTTCTCAGTCTTAGCATAGGAGCTCGTCACTCCCGCAGCCAGCGCTGTAAAAACGAAAAAATAATGAATTCCCTTAAACATAGTATTACCCTTTGAGGTTCACAGTCATAATCATTATAGACTATTAAACAAAAGCCTTTGAGTCGGAAAAATTCGCCTCCATGGATTATCGGTCGGTTTGAGAGAAAACTTTAAAGGATTTGATATAAATATCTGAAAACACAAAAAAAGCCCTCTTAAAAAGAGGGCCATCTATTGGAAATTTCTTATTTTAATTAAGCTTGTTGTACGTTCTCTGTTCTAGGATTGAACTTTCTCATCGCCGCAACAATAAATTCAATTAAATCTTCATCCGAACTATAAACATCATCAACCAAGTCACAGTTTAAAAGAAAATCTTTAACCCTATTACCAACATTAAAAAGTGACTCAACCATATAAAGCCCACCAAGATTTTCACCTTGGAAAGATTTAATAATTTCTTTTCTCGCATGGTTGAACATTTCTGATTCAGTTATATCGTCTGGAACTTCTTCTAAGCCAAACTTCTCTTCTACTTCTTCTATCGCCTGATCTCTGATGTCTTCATCAGTTGAAAAAGCCACCCCCAACTCTGTTGCAAGTGCATCAATTAAATCAGCTCTCTTATCCGCAGCATACTCAACAATATCTGCTTGCTTAAGGTGATTAATTGTATGGGTCGCTAGTGCGATTAACGTATTGAAATCTGTTCTCATATTTTAGGATCCTTAGCTATTTTCCCAATAGTCTACACTACTAAAACTCGTTAACTCAAGAATTTTTCCGGTAAAATTTGCGGATAACTTGCCCAAAAAGTTCCCTTTCCCCGAGAGCAGCGCAAAAGCCGAAGTAGCACATCGCAATAACAGTGAAATACAAACTTAAGATTAAGCAGCGAATTAAGAGGCTCTGGTCAAAGAAATTAAATCCTGATTTTAGGACTTTCAGAGCAACAAAACAAACGCTGGCAGAGAAAATGATTTTAAAAACTCTAAAATTCAAATAAAAGCTCCAAGGTGTTTTCAAGTCAGTCTTTAGGATCACAGCTTGAGCTCCAGCATTTAACAGCATAGACAAGCTAGTCCCTACCGCTAAAACTTTAAAGCCATATTCTGGAACTAGAAGAACAGAGAAAACAATATTAAATACAATACCTGCGATTGAGCAGTACACGGGAATTTTTTGGCGATCGATTGCGTAGAAAGTCGGAACAAGAATTTTATATAAGGAATAGAAAGGAAGACCTATCGCGTACCACCTTAAAGCAATCGCCGTCATTTGCGTTGAGTTTTGATCAAACTTACCTCTTTGGAAAATAATATTTATAATTTCATCACTGCAAACAATTAAAGCAACCATCGCAGGCAACACCAAATAGAGAGATAGAAAATAACTTCCTTGCAAATACCCTTTTGCTTTTTCCGGATTATTTTCCTTCCACGCATTTGAAAAATGAACAAGATTAGAATTCCCAATAGACACACTTAGAATTCCTACCGGTAACTGAAACAATCTAAAGGCATAACTAAGCCAGGATACGGCGCCTACAACAGTGCTCGAAGCCAGTATTGTGTTCACAATCAAATTAATCTGAGTCGCTGCAAATCCCACTAGCCCAGGTCCAAGCTTCATCATAACTTTCTTTGATGCTGGCGTAAAAATTCCATCAAGTTTGATTGGTCCATATCCGCGCTTAAAAATCAGAGGAACTTGTACTAATGATTGTACGACTCCCCCAATTACCACTCCCAAGGCCACAGAAAGAATTGGATTCAAATTTCTCTCACTAAAGAAATGAGTGAAACCTAAAATACTTGCGATCATTGTGATATTAAAAAATGCGGGCGCTAAAGAAGGAACAAAAAATACTTTTAATGAATTTAGCACTCCCATAAAAAGAGCCGCTAGCGAAATCAAAAATAAAAACGGGGACATAATCCTAGTTAAAAGAACCGTGATATCAAACTTCTCGGGGTTCTCAACAAAGGTCGGAGCAAACAACGCAATAATCTCTGGCGCGAAAATAAAAATAAGAACCGTAAAACTGAATGTTATCACCCCTAAAATTATGAAGAGTGACCATAGAAGTTTTCTCGCTCTGTCTTTGCTCTCTAGGTTGGCTTCTACAAAAGCAGGTACAAAAGCTGCAGAAAAAGCTCCTTCTGCAAAGAGATCCCTTAGAAGATTTGGAATTCTATAGGCAACTAAAAAGGCATCCGTAAATCCTGACGCTCCAAAATAGAAAGCGATAACCTGCTCTCTAACAAGGCCCAATATTCGACTTAAGAAGGTTGCGACCGCCATTTTTAGGGAGGCCAAAAATACATTTATGCTCATATGTTAAATCTATTCTACTCAATACTGACCTAAAACACTATTGAAACAAAGCGTAGGGGCAATATCGGGGCAAAACGCCCCATTACCCCACCCACAGGGAAGTTAGCAATATCAAGTGGTTTACCCAACATGTTATACGTGGGGGCAAATTGAGCCTTTTAGTTCTGACATTCTCTTAAACATAGGCCAGAAACTGTTAGGGAAAAGTTCGTGCAGCCCCTCTAGAACGTGGATATGATGACTGAGCAGGAAGCGGTTAAATAGGTCCGCTGCAGGTATAGCTTAGGGACGAGCTAAGGACCTATCTAAAATTTGAGGCAAGGAGGCACATATGTATTTAGCAGTTTGTGTAGAACCCAACAAGCACCCGGAAAAAACCCAAGACTACAAGGTTTGGTATCTTGAACTCGACACTAAAGGAAGAGTGATGAGTATTGGAGTTAAAACAAGGGAAGAGTTAGTAAAAAGTGTCCTTACTAATTTTCAAAAAACCGGCGACACAAAATGGAGATGTTTCAAAAAAGAAAGTGAAAGCTCAACTAAAATTGAAGTTTTTGACTTCATAGGGATGAACTCATTTGAGAATACTCACTTTGGAAACTTACCAACATTATCTGAATTTCAAGCAACTCTTGATGCTCTAGAAGCAAATTTTGAAATGCGATCTATAGCCTAGCGAGAGTTTCCTATTTTAAACGTTTTGCCTCCTGGAGACAGGGGGCTTTTTTTTATCTATACTTCAGGCATGAAAAAAATTATTGCCATCATCGTTGTGCTTGTCGCTACCATTATTGTTTTTTGGCCTAAAAATTATACTTCTCCAACAATTGAGATAAATACAGAACAAAGAATTTCATATGTTCATGAAGAGTTTCTATCAGTCTCTCTTGATACCGCTCAAGTGGTAGGCAGTTTTTTTTGGGATAAAGAAGGAGAGATGATTGGCGGTCGTGGCAAAAATAAACTTCCAGAACTAGATCTGTCTAATAACACTCTTATTGAGCGGGCTAAGCTTCTTGCTCCAGCCTATCTTAGAATTGGGGGCTCTGAGGCAGATGCAGTTTATTATAATATCCAAGGTAGTAAAAAACCTGAAAAATTTGATTCAGAGTTTACCGCGAAAAAACTTTTTGAGGTTAATGAGTTCTCAAAAAAAACAGGACTCAAGGTATTCTTTACTCTGAATCATGGTCCTCCTACTTGGAAAGAGAATAAATGGAACACTGATAACCTAGATGAGCTTCTTGCTTTTTTAAGAGTGAATAATTTCAATTGGAAATTTGAACTTGGAAATGAAGTGTTTGCTTACTGGGCGATCTTTGGAAAAGATTTTCAACCCACAGAAAATGAATACGCAAAAAATTACTTACGGGCGAAGAAACTTATTTCTTCATATCATCTTAAATCAAGACTCGCAGGTCCAGCTTCAGCCTATTGGCCAGTTATCGGAGAACCGCTAGGATTCTATTTTGGTTCAATGGAGAACTTAATTCCTGAATTAAAAAACGAACTCGATATTATAACCTGGCACTACTACCCTACCCAATCATTTCGTTGTCCGGTTGCGATCAGAAGAATGGATAAAGATGATCTTATCACCCCAAAATATCTAGATGAAGTTAGTGTTTGGGCGAAAGAGCTGAAACATGCACGAGACAAGTATGCTCCTAAAAGTGAGTTATGGCTGGGTGAAACTGGTTCCGCTCAATGCGGAGGAGAGCCAGGGGTTTCTGATCAATATATCAATGCCCTCTGGTGGATTGATCAACTAGGACAACTCGCCAAACTCGATCATAAGGTGGTGATCAGACAAAATTTAATTGGAGCAGACTATGCTCTTCTCAATAATGATGGGACACCGAGACCAGATTACTACGCTAGTCTTCTTTGGAAAAAATACATGGGACAAAATGTGTTAAAAGTTAATTTTGATAACGAAGACTCACCTCTTCGCTTTTACTCTCATTGCTCACGCTTCGGTAATGGAGCTGTGCTGCTTGCTCTCAATCTCACAAACGAGAAACAAGACTTTACCTTAAAAGGATTTGAAGGAGAAAAATACTTTGACGTCCTTTCTCCAAAAGATGGTCTTTATAGTCAGGAAATCTTATTTAATGGTAAACCAGTTCTTGAACCAACTGAAGTTATGGGTAATAAATGGCAGAGCCAATTAGCAAACAAGTTTAATCTACCAGCACATAGTATGATGTTTATTCAAATACCAGGTAAGTTTGAAGGCTGTTAAGATTTACTGATTATAAGTAAATTTTAAAATAATATTTTGATTTCCTGAATCACTAACTCTAGGAAGGGAAATATCATTTGGTGCACCATAAAAACCGTCTACTACATAAAACTCTCGATCCTCCTCATCAACAACTATCCCCTGAGCATTTCTTAACTGGTTATTTATATCTTTTAATGTTGTCTTATAAGATAAATCTGAACGATTAAACACTCCTATACCAACTGGTTTGTTCTGACTTCCATCGCTTGCTCCATAAGTAACTAGAAAATATTCATCTAAGATTTCGATATCATGAGGTGCTGCCCCTGCGGGAATATCCATAACATCGAAACTTTGAGTACTTCCTTGATTTTCAATTTTTATAACAACATCAACTCCTTCCAAAACAGCAAAGAGCGAACTTCTTTCGCTGTCATAAACCATACTTAGTAATTCATCAGATGAATCTATATTATTGCCCAAATCATCTTTTAATTGAACGTATCCAGCTGTTCCCCAAGTGGTATCTAAACTCAAGATAGCACCATTCGAGCTGTTTAGATTCAACCTGTAAATTCGCCCCAATTTATCACTTGCAAGATACAAATAATTTTCAAAGACAAAAACTTGTTGAGCATCGAGGTCATTGTTTCCAGTATCCGTTAATCCGACAATACTCTCTAAAGATAGAATCGAAACCGTACTTAAGTCTGAGCTAGCAACTCCGATTTCATCTGAGTCGGATAGAGAAAAATAAACAGTACCCGAGGAATGTACGTCAATGGATTTACAGAACCTATTGCTTGCACTGTAGCTGTAGGTATATTTCAACGCTCCATTGCCTCTATCGTATGCGTAAATTTCTTTTATTCCATTCAAAGCACATGTGTAGATGTATTGTTTGTCATGAGATAAAGCAATTGCTCTTACCTCTGATGATACATTCGTCACTATCAAATCTTGAGAGTCAAAACTTGAATTTGCCATTAGAAACTCGGTATCATCATTTTGTTCTTGTTCACCTACATTGTCGTTTTGCCCAGAAGATGAAACTTCTCCTGCGACTTTTATTTGAGAGTTAGTACAACCAATTAAAGTCAGTATTAAAAGAAATTTCAAACAGATTTTCTCCAATTTTGAATCCGCTAACATAACACCTCACCATTATGTTCTGATTATATATTAAAGTCGTATATTGCTCAATCTGAGTTACTGTACAATCTAATTTCAGAACCTTATTAACTGACTAGACTGAAATATTAAAACCTGGCATCCATTTTATTCTAAAAAATGCCATCTATTTGTGCGGTTTTGTTCGCCTCTTCAAAATCGGGATCTTTAACAAAGAAGGTTGTTGATTAAAAAAGTTGGCCTTGTACTTGTTTTAAGTAAAATAAAATTAACCACAATTTTAATTATTTAAAGCAAAGGAAGGCCAGTAATGAGATTACCAAAATTTCTCTTAAAAGCAATTAATGGATTTTATTTAAAACGAATGGATGAATGGCTTGATAAGGGCTATATAGATCTTTTCGTTGAACACCACTACGCAGATAAAGAATCCTGTTGCCATAGATGCAAATCTCCTTTTTCTCATATCACTGGTTACTATCGCCAAAAAATTCAAACCATGCCAATTTTTCAATATAAGACATTCATTCATCTAAAAAGGCGTAAAGGATACTGTGATAAGTGTAAAAAGATCCGAGCTGAACATTTAGAATTTATAGCTCCTGAGACTCCTCACTTAACTCGTGAATATGTGTGGTGGCTTGGAAGAATGTGTGAGATTAGTGCCGTATCTCGGGTTGGAGAGCTTGTAGGAATTAACAAGATGACCATGCATAGACTCGATTTCAATCGGCTTAAAAGAATGTTTCAGCACTATAAGATACCTAAAGTTACAAGAATATCAGTTGATGAAGTCTATGCTAGGAAGAAAAAGTATCACTCCAAAGAATCCAGAGATAACAGATTTTTCACAATTGTGTGTGATTTGGATACGAGAAGAGTTATTTGGGTTCCAGAATCTCGCAAGAAAGAAGCTTTGGATGAGTTTTTTAAAGCTATTGGAGAAGATCGTTGTAAGGATATTGATGTGGTCGCAATAGACCAACATGATAGTTATAGAGCAAGTGTAAATGAACATTGTCCGATGGCAACAGTTGTGTGGGATAGGTTTCATGTAATGCAGAACTTTAATGAAGCAGTGGACACAGATAGAAAATGGCTTCATGAACATATATGTCGTGGTGAAACTAAAAGACTTTCTAGAGGTAAGTTTAAACGGCTTTTTGTGACAAAGTCTGAGAGGCGAAGCAAGACTGATAACCGACATATAAATACTCTAATGAAGGAGAATCAGGACTTTGTGTACTTAGAACTTATAAAAGAAGGGATGCACCAGCTGTATGACTCTAGAGATGAATATGAAGCTCGGGAGAAGTTTGTTCAGCTTGGAGAATGGATTCGTCAGTGCAAATACTTTTTTGAATTAAATAAATGGTGGGATAAGTTTGATAAGGGATGGAGCACATTTAAAAACTACTTTTATTATAGAGTCTCAAGCTCACTGTCTGAAGGTCAGAATAACGTAATTAAGACGTTAAAGAAGAGAGGTTATGGATATAGAAATATGGCGTATTTTAAGCTTAAGATTCTTCAAGTATGCGGATTTTTGAACTCTAAATATGTACCAATGGAATTTTAATGACTTAACCTAAAATGTTACAGAGGCCCAAAATCGTCTAGAAACTATACACACAGAACCAAAACATTCATTTGCATTCTATAAATAGCTGTTTTGAGATTAAAAGCATGGCATATTCTTTGCTCCTTTAATTATTAATTTTAAGGAGAGAGATATGAGAAACCTGCTATGTATTCTAGCGATTACCTTTTCATTTGCAGCTTTTGCAAAAGAACGCAAAACAATTCATTTTAACTCCCGTGGAGTTGTGAGTGGAGCTCCTAGTGCAAATATTGAAATTGGTGAAAAGACTTCAACTAGAACTGCATTTTATGTAGGAGCTTTGATCCCAAGTGGCCAGGCTCTTGAAAATGATTTTGATATTGAGCTCAGGCAACAAAGAGCATATTTTCGTTTTAGCTTTTTTCAAAATGGAGCCTTTCAAAATGGCTACCATGCTGGCGGTTTTGTAGACTATACCGTAGCCGATATTCAGATTAAAGACGAAAATATCGAAGATAAAATTTCAGGCGTCGGAGCTGGTCTTTTGGCGGGCTATATGTGGAGTTTCCAAGACTTAACTTTGGGTTCAACTATTGCTTTAAAAGCCTCAAGTTATGATACAAAAAAAGAATATAAAACCAGTACTTCAACAGCTTCGTTTAATCTTCCTCATCACGAGGGTGCAAGTGTTTCATTTGATCTGGGATACAGGTTTTAGGACAAGTTGATTTTTGGTATTTCTATGAGATTAGCATAATGAACCGGCTCTGCCAAAGCGTTTATTTTTTGGTTTTATTTCAGTAACTTTGGGCGTATGTTGAGACAGTTTGGTACAAAAACTGGGAGACACAGGCATGACAAGTTTGGCTATTATCGGCGCTCAATGGGGTGACGAAGGCAAAGGTAAAATTACTGATTTATTAGGACAAAAAGCGGATTATGTTGTTCGTTTTCAAGGCGGGAATAATGCCGGCCACACCATTATAGTTGGTGATAATAAAATCGTCCTACATCAAATTCCTTCGGGAATCCTGCACGAGAACTGCACCTCAATCATCGCTCATGGTGTTGTCTTTGAACCAGAGGCTTTTTTTGAAGAGCTGGAAAAAGTTAAAAATCAAATAACAGTAAACTCTGATCGTTTAAAAATATCTTTAAACGCTACAGTGATTACTCGCTATCATAAAATCCTTGATGCTAACCGTGAAGGTTCAACCGGCAATAAAATTGGTACAACGGGAAAAGGAATTGGTCCTGCTTACGAAGATAAAATTGGTAGACGTGCTATAAAAATCAAAGACCTTTTTTGCAAGGAAACCCTAACAAAAAAACTTTCTATTGCCCTTGAAGAGAAAGAATTACTTTTTAAAAGTTTATATAAAGTCGACTACCCAACAGTAGCAGAAGAAGTTGAAAGACTTTATAAATACGGTGAGGTTTTAAAGCCATTTGTTGCGGATACTTTCTCTCTAATAGATAAGGCTACCCAAGAGAATGCTAAAATTTTATACGAAGGAGCTCAAGGAGTTCTTTTAGATATCGATTACGGTTCTTACCCATATGTGACTTCAAGCTCAACAGGAGCGGCTGGGATCTATACCGGAGCAGGAGTAACTAACGGTGTTGTGACTGAGAAACTTGGTATTGTAAAAGCTTATACGACTCGTGTTGGAGAAGGCCCCATGCCAACTGAAATTGCTGAAGAAATTGGCGATAGGATTCAAAGCATTGGAGCTGAGTTTGGAGCAACTACAGGGCGAAGAAGAAGATGTGGCTGGCTGGATCTTCCGATTCTAAAGTACTCAGTTAAAGCTTCAAGTTTAACTTCTATAGCTCTCACAAAAGTCGATGTTCTTTCAGGTCTGGAAGAATTAAAAGTTTGTTACGCTTACGAAATAGATGGAAAAGAATACGACTGCGCCTACCCTGGACTAGATTTATCTAAGGCCACTCCACTTTATAAATCACTTCCTCCTTTTAAGGATGATTTTAATAAAGCTGGAGAATACGCTAAAGAGCTTAATGACTATATTGCTATGATTGAAGAAAACTTAGGTATTCCAGTTGGTATCGTGGCCTATGGACCAGAGCGATCACAGATTCACTTTAGAAAAGAATACTTTCACTAAAATCTAAAAGCTGCTGAGGCCCTAAAAAAATTAAAAACTAAATATTCAGATGATTCACGAGAAGGCTCTTTTTGAGCCTTCTTTATTTTCAATATTACTTCATCGAGTTTTGTTGTATCTTCAGGTAGACCGCTGACAATTTCTTTTATTTCAGTTGCCGCTTGGCCGAAATATAAAAAGCCTGGCCTTGAAACCATTGCGTAAGAGTTTGTGACGACTTCTGCTGTCTCTTTAAGAGATGTTATTAAAGCCAGTTCGTGTTTATTTTCTCTGGAGATATTTTCTTTCGCATACTCTTTTAACTCTGGTGACTGAGAAGAAAAAATATAAAAAGAATCTACACCTGCAAAATCCCAGCCCCAACTTACTCGTTTAACCTTAACTCCTTGGCAAACAGTATTTTTAGCATCATCAGACTGGCTGGTGATGTTCTTTTCAAGAGTTCCCCAAATACTGACTTCGCTACTTTCAAGCTTACAGGTATAGAGGCATTTAAATTTAACTATTTTGGGATATGGATCGGAGAAGGTATTACTAAGATACATTTTAGAATCAGGATCAGCTGTACAAGTTCCGTAATCTGATGCTTGTGCGATTTTTAGAGAGCAAATAAATAAAGCGGCGATTATAAGAGCTTTTTTCATGAACTCGAACTATCATGAGATGGCCAGTTATACCTATAGGGTATGTAAAATTTTTGACTACGGTTACTTAGTAACTATCTTCAGCAAAAAGTCCTTAGAATTATTCGAAAAAAACTTCCCCAAATTTTTTTCACAAGTTTTTGCCAGCTACTACCAACTTCCCTTAAGGGGACATTCGCCCCACCTATCTTCTCTGCAGCGGCTTAATAATTTCTTAAGAACCGTAGTCAAAAATTTCTTGCAGCGAGTTATAGCTGAGTTTTCAATTTGGCACAATCACAAAACCATATAATGGTTATTTTTTTCAGGGTATAAGTGACTGAAATAACTAAGAAATTATACCGTTCAGAATATTATTATCTTCAGTGCTGATCTTTACTTTACGGATCTGATTGGTAAGGTCTTCGTTGGACTTAACTCTTACTCGAAGATAGTTCGAAGTAAGCCCTACAAAGTAGCCCTGCTTCTCTCGCTCAAATAAGACCTCTGATGAGCTATTAAGCTGAAGCCTTCGAAAATCTGCAAGTTTCTTTTCCCCTAGATCAATCAAAGCACGGACACGCTTTTTCTTTAAATCACCTTGGATATGATTTTCAGCTCGCGCTGCAGTCGTGTTTTTTCTTTTGCTATAAGGAAAGACATGAAAATGCGTGATCGGAAGTTCAGTAACAAAATCTATTGTCTCTTGAAACTCTTCATCAGTTTCACCAGGATAACCAGCGATGATGTCTGCACCGATTGAAGCATCTGGGAAATATTCTTTTACAAGAGCGATAACACCTCGGTATTGAAAAGTGTCATACTTTCTTCTCATGCTAGATAAAATTCGATCCGAACCAGATTGAAGAGGTATATGAAAATGGTCTTGATACTTACCGGAGTTCTTTAAAACTTCAAGTAGTTCTCTGGTAATAGTGTTTGGCTCAACAGAAGAAAGTCGAAGGCGCTCAAGGCCCTCGACTTCTATGATCCCTTGTACTAAATCAACTAACCTCTCCCCCGAAGTTGATTCATACTCCCCAATATTTACCCCCGTGAGAACAATTTCTTTAAAACCACGAGACACCAAATTCTTGGCCTCTTCAATAGCTTTTGCCACAGTTATTGTTCGGGATCTTCCACGGGCAAAAGGGATAATACAAAATGAACAAACATAATTACAGCCATCCTGAATCTTTAAAAACGCGCGTGTGTGGTTATCAGATTCAGTGGTAGCTGCTCCCCAAAATTCATTGGTCTTATCTATATGAACTAAGTTTTGATCTTCATCTTGAAGGTAATCAAAAACTTTATGTTTTTCATGTGTCCCTAAAATAAGATCCACTCCTTGCATGGCCTTAATTTTTTCGGCTTCCATTTGAGCATAACACCCGGCCACAACAACCTTTCCTTCGGGAGAAGCTTTCTGCGCCTTACGAATTTGATTCCTACAAGTGGAGTCTGCACCATCTGTGACTGTGCAGGTATTTAAAAAAGTCACATCAACAGATTCACCAAAAGGTTTAACGGTATAACCACGATCAACAAAGCCTTGAGCGATAGAGCCTGTCTCAGACATATTAAGTCTGCAACCAAGAGTGTGAAAAGATACTGTTTTATTTTCGGACATAGCCGTGAAAACTAAAAGTTATTGAGCTATTTGGCAAGTAAACCGAAGGCCAAAAGATAATTTTTACAAATTCATTTTTTTTTAAAATAATTGTTTTCTTTTGTTGACTTATTTAAAGAGAAACCTTAAATTAAGTCTCACGTTTTGGAGACATGGTCGCGTAGCTCAGTTGGTTAGAGCATCTCCCTTTTAAGGAGAGGGTCCTGTGTTCGAGTCACAGCGCGATCACCATCTTCGTAAAACGTAATAGACGACAAGAAAATGCTCCGTTCGTCTAGCCCGGTCTAGGACATCGCCTTTTCACGGCGGTAACAGGGGTTCGAATCCCCTACGGAGTACCAAGTTTATATTAAAAAGCCCTGCAAATGCGGGGCTTTTTTTTGATTCTTCTCCCTTAATGGTGGACTGCACTGCACTCAACAGCTACTGACAGGCATATAGAACTCTCAATCGGTAATTTTTAAAATTCTTATATCCGTAAGCTCGCTTCTGGAGCTGTTTACAGACATTATTGTACCCCTCG
>CAXRIU010000021.1:0-448619 GCA_964231135.1 Bacteriovoracaceae bacterium | reverse complement strand
CTTTTTTTTGATTTAACTAAGATAGAACCAGAACCTATAAAAGCCCACTTTCCAGTGGGCTTTATATTGACTGATAGTTCCAGCCGCTTTTTTTTGATTTAACTAAGATAGAACCAGAAGGCTGGAACTATTTAATTTCTTTGTGAACAGTGTGACGTCTAAGAAATGGATTATACTTCTTAGTTTCAAGACGCTCTGGGTGAGTCTTCTTGTTTTTAGTCGTCGTGTAACGTGAAGGAGACTTTCCTTCCTTCCTTGCTTCTGTACACTCAAGTGTTATTTGTACTCTTGGCCCTTTTGCCATGCTATCCTCCAGATTTACATAATTTGGATTGGTAAGTTACACTTTATATGCTAGATTTGTCAATTAACATAAAGGACAAAAATGGACAATTTTTTTAATCCCGACAACTGGAACCACTGTCAATATAGAAACCAAAATCAATTCGCAATAATTAGCCTAATGGCCGAACCAGGAATCCTAGATGATAATTTTTCGTACTGCGTCACAGTATTGGACGATGAGAATAATGAAATTTTTCAAAGCGTTCACGAAAATGTCATGGAAGCCTGTAAGGAAATAAATACTAGATATCAAGATATTTGGAGCTTCCAAGACTTAAGAACAAAATCCGATGGAAGCGGTTGCTCAACTTGCGTCGCTCACTAAAAATAATAATCAGCTAGGCTATCTTCTAGCTCAAACAAATAAGCATCCGGAAAAATCTTATAGGCATGCTCCATAACGATTTCAAGCAGCTCCATTCGGACTGCTTTATTTAGTAAGTGCTCACTCAAATAATCGGCTAACTTAGGGGCCGCTTTTTTAAACTCCAACTCAGTTAATATTGCTTTTTTTACCGTAATTTTAAAGTCCGTTGTATCAGCAAAAAACTCTGGTGTTTCACCGTATATCCATTCCCAGTTCTGTAAAGCAGATAAGTATTCATCATTATGAAATTCATTTTTGCCTAGAACGACCTTCTGCCCATAGAAATTTTCAAAACTCTCCATTAAGTGGGCTCCGAGTTTTTGAAAATGGATCTTATCATTAAGCTCACACAGATTTACCACAGTCGAACGATTGGAATGAATACCTTTGCCTTCTAATTTTTTAAGCGGCGAATCTAGCAAATAATTTAAATGCTCTAGGTTTGATTTCATCAGTAAGGTTCCATGATGAAAAGACCTATCTTTTTTTTGCTTGAAGGCAGAACCAGAAAACTTTCGACCATCTTCCAAAATCAAATCAGATCGATTTGAAGCCTTTGCTGATATCCCTAGGCTTTCTAGCGCCTTAAGGATAATAGCATTATTATCATCCTTGCCATGATCTCTGGACCCGTGGATAAAACTAAAACACATATTACCCAAATCATGATAGACACAACCGCCACCACTTTGACGACGAACTAACTGCACTTGACCAAGCTCTTTAAGATTAACTTCTCGCCAGGGATTTTGAAAACGGCCAAGCACTATGCAAGGCTCATTCTGATATAGTAAAAGTATTTTTTCATCCGCTTCAATAGATTTTAAAAGCTGATCTTCGAACGCGAGATTCATATATGGGTTTCGCCAGGGTGAAATATAGAGCTTGAGTTTAAAGTCCACAAATAACAGTAACTTATAAAAACAAACCGAGCAAATCAATTATTATCTGATATTTTTACTAAAGTATTATTTCTGAATTCCGATAGGGAAGATGGCAGCGGGAGTCACATGAAAACAAATAAAATCATCTCTTTTACATTGGTTAATGGCTTTATACTTCTAAGTTTCGCCTCTATTTTGGCAAGCTGCCAGAAAAAACTCTATCCTAAAACGGGACATTTTGCAGAGCTTTCTACTCAGTCTCGTTCAATCGCTTCCGTGGAAGATTCAACATTTAAGAGCTTTCAAGATCCAACTCAAATATTCATCTATTGTCACCTCAATGCAAAAGATGAAAATTCATGTTATGGAAAGGAGCTCAAAGCTTCGCTAGCTAAATTTGAGGAAAAATTTGGAAAACTCGGACAACAGGAACTCACGGACCTACTCGATCTTTACCGTTTAGAAAATGTGAAAAAAGATGCTGACATCAAGACCCAATCACTACTAAATCATCTTGAGCCCAATATTAATAAAAATGTTAACGCCCAATTTAGATTTTGTAAGCAAAACGCTAAGCATTTCTTTAAAAAATGTATGTCACAAGGAATTGAAAAAGACACTTTCAAAGTGCTCAATAACTTTCACAAAAAGAACCAACTCAATGGCCAGGAATATCTTTATATGAAAGATATTATTAAGGCGCAAATGAGTAAAAAAGTTTCAGACCAAGGTACGCTTATTTTATAATATGCGTACATGGATGCCCAAAAAGGCATTTATCATTAATCGTCTTAGCTATTTCTTTTGGAACCAATTCTTCCCAGCCTTCTTCATTTGAACGAATCATTTTTAAAACTTTTCTTGAATAGATATGAAGTAGCTTATCATTATAACCTTTCAAGTCTTTCACCCTGTCAGTAAGGGTCAGATGCTCTAAAAGCGACTTATGTCTCTCCTCAACTTCGACTGTAGATAAATCAATTAATTGATCGTCTTCACTCTCCTCTCTGTAAGGATACAAATATACCTTAGTACAAGGTCTAAAAAGACGCCCTAGAGCTTCAAGGATCCCCCCATTTAGCTGGTTGTAATCCTCATTGAAGATTTGCATAAAATTATAAACCCCCATGACGAGGGCCACGTTTTTTGGCTTAAAATTGGCCAGGTAATTAGATAAACGGAAGAATTGTGGCAGGTTTGTAATAAGAACTTCTTGTCCGATGGAATTTAACAAATCAACTCGTGCCAGAAAATCTTCTCTAGTAAGTTCTCCATCTTCTTTGAGGTGATTGATTGTTATCTCAGCTAGAGAAACGACACTATCTTCTTTAATATCCGCCGAGAAGTTTTTGATCCCAGTTTTTAGAATATCCATATTGACCATTGTTGGTGGTCTATAACTTCCACGAGTCAGAATAATATTCTTTTTATATAATTCATCTTTGGCCAGACAAACATCTCCACTAGCATTAAACATTACCGCATCAGTAAATGAGCGAACGATCAACTGTAGGTTTAAAAGGCGATTATCCATATTAGAAAATGCAGGCCCATCGACTTTAATCATATCAATTTCGATCCTATCTCTAGAAAGGTGCTCCATCACGCTATCAAGAAAATCAGCTAAGTCTTCATTCTCATAATAACAAGCGTAGACGAGGTTTACCCCTAATATTCCGATCGCTTTTTGTTGGGCCAAACTAGTATCATCATGCATTCTAATATGCAGAACAACTTGAGATGCTTCCTCTTGTGGATTTCTTTGAAAACGAACTCCCATCCACCCATTAGCATCATTTGTACCATGATAATTTCTTGCAGCGACTGTATTAGCATAAGCAAAAAAGCTTCTCTCAGGAAATTTAGACCTCAATCTTTCTTGTAAGAGATCGTATTCATAGTTAAGCATCTTCTCGACCCTACTTTGACATACGTATCTTCCAGATTTTTCTTTTCCATATATCTCATCGGAAAAAGTCATATCATAAGCAGACATAGACTTTGCTACTGTTCCACTAGCAGCACCTGCTTTGAAGAAAATTCCGGCCACGTCCTGACCTGCACCGATCTCAGCAAATGTCCCATAAATTGAGTCATCAAGATTAAGTTTTAGCGCTTTTTGAGGAGCATTTTTGCCTTTTTCCATGATTTTTTTACCTATTTAAGTGGTTGAAATATGGTCTTATTATAAGCAAATAGCTTTATGTAGTAAATGCCTAGAAAAAACTCACTAAAATCCATGCTATAATTATAGATGATAACGACCGATAAGCCTTTAAGGAGGTCGATATGAACTTTTTAGTAGCAGCAATTATCCTAGCATCTATGTATGCACTTTATGTACATGCAGGACAAAAACAGACAAAAAAAGTCCGAGTGAGAGTGAAAAAAGATCAGCCTAGAAAATAATCTAGACTGATAAATTATTACTTACGACTTCGAGTGTGTCTTTAGATAGACCAGGGCTCGCCTTGAGCTCTTGCAATGCTCGAGTTAATAGCTCAGCTCTTCCCGCATCCAGCTTTTTAATCACGGCTAGTGACTTTGCAAGCCTAGCAGCAATCTGCGGATTAAACTTATCCACTTCTGCGATCTTTTCACAAGCAAATCGATATCCACTTCCATCTTCTTGGTGAAGCTTGGTTACATTATGAACAAGGTAAACACCAATCAACGATCTAAGCAGGTTTGGAACTTTATTATCATAAATTTCAAGCTGAGCTAGACTCTCGATAGTCTCAAAGCTCGCGTCTTCTGCTAACGCTTGTACTGATAACCATTTTTGCATGACTAATGTTTCGCCTTTCCATTTTTGATAAAACTTATCTAGCGCATCTGCACGTCTAGAGTTTTCAGTCAAGGCAAGTAGTTTCAATGCTCCGATTTCATCAGTCATATTGTTAGCATTCTCATAAACTTCAGAGATAAAATCCCACGCTTTTGGAGAATCACTTGAACTCAAGATATTAAGGCATTGATGTTTAATCGCTCTATATCCCATGCTCTCACCATCGAGCTTAAATGCTCCTGTGCTATGGGATTTTTGGGCCAATGTTAGCAGTTCATCTTCAAATGTTTGTGCCAAATGTGACTTTAAGAACTTAATTGCTTTGGGAGCATGGTCAAAATCAAATCTATCTTTGCCATCATTGTACTCTTTTAGTGTTGGAAGAGAAATCGCGTATGCCTTCAATGCAGGATCAAGCGATTCGTTTACAAGCAGTGCTTTGAAAGCTTCCATGAACTGCTCATTACACTTGAGAGTTTCCCCTCGTTTTGCTTGAGCAACTAAATCGTCGGTTTGCTTCAGTATCGCCAGTTGGGAGAATTCGTAACGATTATAATTGTCCTCACATTTTGCCATCAACATTGCTAGCTCTTTAAAACTATAATTTGTTTCAAATTTTACAGGTGCACTAAAACCCTCATTCCATGAAGCAATTGGATTTTCTGGAAGATTATCGATCGTAATACTTTGTGGGTTTTGATCAATGACAAAATTATGATCTTTATAAAGAACTTCGCCTTCGCTGCTATAGAGAGAGAAATGAAAAGGAAAACATAGTGATGAATCTTTGTTATTGAATTTGGTCTCATGGGTAAAAAGAACGTGTAATTTTCCTCCTTTAAAATTGGTGGAAATATTAACTTTCGGAGTCCCATTTTGATCATACCAATTTTTAAAACGACTTAGATCTTTACCTGAAGCATCTGCCATCGCCTTCACAAAATCCTCAGTCGTAACCGCCATGCCATCAAAACGTTCAAAATAGAGATCCATGCCCTTTCGAAAATTCTCCTCACCTATTAGAGTGTGGATCATTCGAATAACTTCAGAACCTTTCTCATACACAGTTGCCGTGTAGAAGTTATTTATCTCATAATACTCTTTAGGCTTAATAGGGTGACTAAGAGGACTAGCGTCTTCAGGATATTGATGAGCCTTTAGTCCTTTTACATCATCGATTCTCTTGACCGCTCTAGAATTCATATCTGAAGAGAATTCTTGGTCCCTAAAAACTGTAAGACCTTCTTTAAGGGTTAATTGGAACCAATCTCTACAGGTGACTCTATTTCCCGTCCAGTTGTGAAAATACTCATGTCCGATAACACCTTCGATTCCTTGAAAATCTGAATCCGTTGCCGTTTCGGCCTTAGCAAGAACGTAAGCCGAATTAAAAATATTTAAACCTTTATTCTCCATCGCTCCCATATTGAATGCATCAACCGCTACAACCATATAAGTATCTAAGTCATACTCTAGGCCAAAACGATCTTCATCCCATTTCATGGCATTCTTTAGCGACTCTATAGCGTGGTCACATTTATCTCCATTGCCCTTATCGACAAAAAACTCAAGGCTAACCTTACGTCCAGACATTGTGGTGTATTCGCCTTTTACCATCTCTAAATCCCCTGCCACCATAGCAAATAAATAAGAAGGTTTTTTATGAGGGTCCTTCCAAGTTGCAAAATGTCTTTTGTCGTCAATGCTGCCGGAATCGATTCGATCACCATTAGAAAGTAAAAATGGAAAACGCTCTTTATCCCCAACAAGTGTAACAGTATAGCTAGACATGACATCAGGTCTATCCTGATGAAAGGTAATCCTTCTAAAGCCTTGCGCCTCACACTGAGTGCAGTAGATATCACCGGAGCGGTAGAATCCCTCACCTGTTAAGTTTTTTTCTGGATAGATCTTAACCTTAGTATAAAGAGTAAATTTACTTTCAAGATCCGAAAATGAAATATCCCCATCAGCGTTTTGAGATACTTCTACAATATTCTTATTAAGTTTCGCTTCTAAAAGTTCTAAGTCTTGTCCATTAAGGTAAAGATTAAACCCTTCAGTGTTTTCATTTTTTATATATTCAGTTGTATTTTCAACGATAGTGTAATCGTCATAAATATCTACGCGAAGATTAACTTCCTCTGCCCAAAAGTCAGGTTGAGTATAGTCTTTAAGTAAGATTTTTTGCGCCATGATAAACTCCTTAAGGAGTCTATATTAGCAATTAATCAATTAATTTCAAAGAGGATTGGTATCCATTTATCTATTACAGGTGCAAAAATAAAGGCCAGCATCGAGAAGTTTGTTATTAAAAAAAACGGTAACCAAGCTTTAGGATTTTCCGAATAGAAATAGGAAATGAACTTCCAAACTAACAACACGCAAAAAGGAAGTATTAATAAGAAATAGGCATATGAATACTCAACAAAAAATGGCGCCATCAGTCCAAGTAGGGCATAGGCCCAAACATAAAAAGAAATATGATACTTCGTTCTACCATCTCCGACCACTGCAGGAAGAACTGGGAATTTACCTTTTGCATAGTCCTCTGCATATCTTATGGCCAAAGACCAAAAATGCGGCATCTGCCAAAGAAACATAACTAAAAATAAATAAACTGATTCCGAATCAAAAATATTTATATTTACGGCTGAATAACCAAGAACACCAGGAAGAGCACCAGGCACAGCTCCAGGAACAGCGGCAAAGGCCCATCTCTTTTTCCAATAAAGGGTATAGAACCCGTTATACATGATGATAATGGATAACCCCAAAAGGAAGGTTATTGGATTAACCAGAAACAATAGACCAAGCCCCACAAACATGAGCGTGATTGAAATCATCACTCCAGTATCTCGAGAAAAGACACCTTTAACTAAAGGTCTTGATTGAGTTCTTTGCATGAGTTGATCGTTTTCCAACTCTTGCACTTGATTAAGACTGAGACTTCCTGCTGAAATACAGAAAGTCCCAATCATAAAAATTATAAAATGAGAAAATACGAATTCTTGTTCAACTTGTAGCCCAAGACCATATCCGGCAGCCGCACTTATAAGAACAAAGACAACGATACCAAATTTAAAAAATGACTTGAGCTCTTTCCACATGAAGTTTATTTTTCTGTGCTAAAGCCACAAGAGTATTGGTTTTGTCCACCTTGATTTCTTGAGCAAAGATCAACTGCCGAGAAACCTATAAATAATGCCAAGAATGCTAAACCACAAAGCGCGATAACTCTGTTCGACATTCCGTCATATTTTAAGTGCATAAACCAAGAGAGAACGATACCAGCCTTACAACATGCTATAAACATGGCAAGGATTAGGTTACCTGCTCCACCTAAGTGAATAAATTTTGCTGTCAAAACAGTGACTGCAGTAAGAACAACTAAAGCAGCTAGTGTTTTAATATTCGTGTTTAAAGGTACAATATGATGTGCCATTATTTACTCCGTTAAATTAAATACATTAATGGGAAAAGGAAAATCCAAATAACATCAACGATGTGCCAGTAAAGACCAACACCTTCAACCGCTGTATAATATTTAGGACCAAACTCATCATTCTTTAGTCTTTTCATAATCCAAATCATCAGACCCACACCAACTAAGATGTGAAAACCGTGAAGACCAGTCATACAGAAATAAAGAACAAAAAATAGTTTCAAACTCTTTCCATCAACTTGACCAGGAGCCAACTCCTGACCTGGCTGAAGATTAACTAAGCTAAAACCTGCATCAGAGCGCAGATGATTATTAGCATACTCAACTGCTGATGCTGGATCCCACATATTAAAACCTGGGAATAAACCGTGATCAATCTTTGCTGTATACTCGAAATACTTAACAACCATAAACGCTAACGCACATACGGTTGTGATCGTAACTAGCCTTAATGCCTTTTTATTATTACCCTGCATTGTTTCAGTAACAGCTTGGGCCATAGTAAAAGAAGAAATTAGAAGTACCAATGTGTTTAGAGCACCTAAGTACCAGTTTAGAGAATCTCCACCCGCCATATATGTCTGAGGATAAAGAGTTCTGTACATAAAATAACCAACAAATAGTCCACCAAACATCATGATTTCTGTGGCCATGAAGATCCAAACACCTTCCTTACCAGCATCATGCTGTTGATCTAGAGAATCAAAATGGTGAGCTGCCTGCTCTTTTTTGTTATAACTAGCGGTACTCATATGGCCTCCCTGTAACCGTAGGAATTTCTAAAAAGTTTTCGTGAATTGGTGGAGAATCTGCTGTCCACTCAAGAGTTGTTCCACCCCAAGGGTTCTTCTCAGTGCATGGCTCACCTTTAAACATTGCTCTTACTAAAAGATAAATAGCAAGAATAAAACCAGCTGCCAGAATCCAAGAACCAATTGTTGAAGTCACATGATAAGGAGTAAATGCTCCATCATATGTATGGTAACGACGTGGCATCCCTTGAGACCCCATAATGAATTGAGGAATAAAAGTTACGTTAAAACCAACAAAAGTCATAATCGCTGTCACACGACCAAGAGTTTCGTTATACATTCTTCCTGACATTTTAGGGAACCAGTAAAACATTCCACCAAAAAATCCCATCAAAGCTCCACCAAGCATTACGTAGTGAAAGTGAGCTACAACGAAATAAGTATCATGCAAGTGAACATCTACGTTAAATGCAGCTAGGAAAAGACCTGTTAGTCCACCGATAGTAAATAGAGAAAGGAAGTTAATTGCATAAAGCATTGGAGTGTCTAGCTTAACTCTCCCCTTATACATAGTGGCAACCCAGTTAAAAAGTTTAATCGCAGTTGGAACCCCCACAAGCATCGTTAAAACTGAGAAGATTGACCCTGCTAACACCGACTGTCCAGAAACAAACATATGGTGTCCCCAAACAATGAATGAAATTGCAGAAATTCCTAAAGAAGAAAATGCAATCGCTTTATAACCAAAAATAGTCTTCTGAGAGAAAGTTGAAATAATCTCAGAGATGATTCCCATCGCCGGGATAATCATAATATAAACAGCTGGGTGAGAGTAAAACCAGAAAAAGTGCTGGAATAAAACCGGATCCCCACCCATCGCTGGATCAAAGATACCAATTCCAAAAATTCTCTCAACAGTTAAAAGAAGTAATGTAATACCTAGAACTGGAGTCGCAATAACCTGAATGATTGCAGTCGCATAAAGAGACCAAACAAAAAGAGGGAGCCTCATCATTGTCATCCCTGGAGCTCTTAGCTTGTGGATCGTTACGATAAAGTTTAATCCTGTTAAGATTGAACTAAATCCCATAACGAAGGCACCGAAAACAACCATAGCTACCGCATCTGCAGTCTTAGAACTATATGGAGTATAGAAAGTCCAACCAGTATCAACCCCTCCCCAAAAAAGAGAAAGAAAAGCAATAATTGCACCAATCATTAAACAATACCAAGAAGCTAAGTTTAACTTTGGAAAAGCAACGTCTTTTGCGCCAATCATTAAAGGAAGAGCAAAGTTTCCTAAAAGAGCAGGAACACCTGGAACGATAACCATGAATACCATGATCGACCCGTGTAAAGTCATTGCTCTATTGTACATGTCACCAGTCATAAATAATGGCTCTGGCGTAAAAAGTTCAAGCCTTAGTAAAATTGCAAATAGTCCCCCTACTAGGAAAAAGAACATAATTGCAATGAAATATAAAAGAGCGATTCTTTTATGATCAATAGTGGTTAACCATGACCATAGCCCTTTTTCACAATTTATATAATTTCCACCATGTGCACCCATGATATCTCCTTACTTTAACGTCTTAATATAAGCGATTACGTGATTAATATCTTCTTCTGAAAGAATACCCGCAAAAGCGTTCATCTTATTTGGATAACCTTTTACGATTTTCTTTGCAGGATAAAGAATTGATTCTTTGATGTATTCTTCATTTGCAGTAACTCCTGCTCCTGATTCAAAGCTTCTCTCTTTGCCATATAATCCTTGAAACCCAGGACCAATAACTCTGTTTGAACCAGTAGAGTGGCAAGTCGCACAGTTTTTAGAGTAAACTCTGTAACCTAATTCAACAGGATCAGTAATACTTGCTTCAGAGAATTCTCTATTAACCCATTTATTAAATCTTTCTTGGCTAACAACCCTTACTACCCCACGCATTCTAGAGTGAGAAGTTCCACAAAACTCTGTACAGAAAATTGTAAAATCACCTTCTTTAGTCGCAGTAAAAGTAAGGTAAGACTTCATTCCTGGAACAGTATCTTTTTTAATACGAAAACTTGGAACATAAAAAGAGTGAAGTACGTCAGTCGCAGTCATCTCTAATAGTATTGGCTGATTAACTGGAACATACATAATGTCATTTTTATCAAAGCTAATGATCTTTCCTTCATCACCTTTTTTGGCGTACGTAAATGTCCACGCCCACTGTCTACCTGTAACATTAATCTTATATGCGTTTTCTGGAACTTTGTTCATTTTGAAATATTCAAAAAGACCAAAGATACCAATCGCAAGAAAAATGATTAGTGGCACTACTGTCCAAACAGTTTCAGCAGCAGCGTTGTGAGGGATGTATGCAGACTTTTCGTTTTGTGAACGATGATACTTCACAATAAAAAACGTCATAACTCCCATAAGACCAATGAATCCGACTATCGAAATAACTAGCACCCAGTTAAACAGCGTATCTACCAAATGGGCATTTACAGCTGCATCTTCCGGCAAACTAATTCCGAAAAACAGATCCGCTAAACCTTGTAAAAAATCTAACATTACTCGTTCCTTTATTTTAATTCACTTGTTTCTTATTTTCATTTCTCCAAAAGCGAAACAGAAAAAATCCCAACACAATAAGCGTAATAATACCGCCAATTCTCACGATATTAAGCGCATAAAAAGCATAAGTTTTTTTATCTGGATCATATTGAAGACACATTAATAATACTTTATCCATCAGAGAGCCGATCTTGTTGTCAGCGGCTTCAACCAATGACAAACGAAGCGCATCTTGTTCAACCTTAATTCCGAAATGGTAAAACGAAATTTCACCTTCAGGAGTCAGGACATACGAGGCAGCACTATGCGCCCATTGATTCTCTCTAGCATTCCAGGTGTAGCGAAATCCAATTTCATTGGCGAGTTTTTTTATATTTGCTTCACTTCCGGTTAGAAAATGCCATCCCTCTCTCGTTTCAGGACGACCGTAAACTTCTAAATAGTTTTCTAATTTTTTTTCGGCTAGTTTTGATGACTCTTCAGGATCGATCGAGACAGCGACGAACTCAAACTTATCTCCGATACTCCACTCAAAATCTTTAAATGTCTCTACGATAGAGTTTAAATGAAGGCTACACAAAGTTGGACACTCGAAATAAATAAGAACCAAGAAAACAGGTTTTTTATTGAAATACTTTCCAAGAGGGACTTTGTTTCCAAGTTCATCAGTGAACATATTGTTCAGGTCAACTTTCTGGCCCAATTTTTCATCGATTCCGACTTTACTCTGAACTAGTTCTTTATGAATTTGCAGCGATTGGCTATTAAGGGACTTTGGATTATTATTGCCGATGGCCAGCACTGATTGCGCTGTAAGCAACACTCCAAAGAAAAGGAATATGAAAATTGATCTCATAAAAAAATAGCCGTTATAACCTGTTAAATATCCCCATATTATGAGGATAAATAGTCGACTAGGCAAGTAATAATTAGAAAGACTTAGCTGATATCTAGCTAAGCTTGGCGATTGAAATAGACAACTCTTAACGCGATCAGTAGGAGCAAACAAGCGCCCAATTGATGCATAGAGGCTGTCCAGAGTGGAACGTACCAGATGAGCGTCAACACACCCAAGACAACTTGCACCAGTAATGCGACTGGTAAAATATTAAGAGTATTTTTAAAGTTGCTATCTCCAAGTCCTTTCAACTTCAACCAAGTAAAAATCCCAAATGCAAAAACTGTTATACCAAGATAGCGGTGAATAAACTGCAACATCACCGGGTTTTCAAAAATATTTAAATACCCAGGAGTAAGAAGTAAAAGATCCCGCGGAATCCAAGTTCTTCCCATTTTAGGAAAAGTATTATGAGTAAGTCCTGCATCCATTCCCGCAACGAAGGCTCCGTAGACGATTTGTAGACTAAGCAGAACCAGAAAAATCAAAGGAATATAACTTAAAAATTTACCAGAGCGTTCCTTAAATTTTAATTCTAATAACAACCAATAGATATATCCGATAATTAAAAAAGCGAGACTCAAGTGAGCAGCTAGTCTGAAGTGAGAAACATCAGGGTTATTTACCAGCCCGCTTTTTACCATGTACCAACCGAGGAGCCCCTGGCATCCCCCCAAAATAAAGGCGATTGAGTATTTTTTAATTTGTGTTTGATTGAGTTTTTTCTTCACTAAAAAAAAGACAAAAGGAAAAAAGAAAACGAGTCCAATTAATCTTCCAAACAAACGATGAAACCACTCCCAAAAGAAGATCTTTTTAAAACCTTCTAAATCCATTTGATGATTAACTAGTTTATACTCCGGAAAGTTTTTATAGGCATTAAAAGCTTCATTCCACTCGGCTTCACTTGTAGGAGGGATGGCACCCATTATAGGCTTCCAGTCGACCATTGAGAGTCCAGAGTCTGTTAGCCTCGTCACTCCACCGATAAAAACCATTAAAAAAACCATGGTGGCCACAATAATTAGCCACCATTTTATTGAGGTATCTTTTTGAAACATTCTACTTTAGTTTTGTAATTTTACCTTTAGGCTGTTTCTTCTGCTCACCAATCCATTTCAACATAGCTTTTACTTGATCTAGAGTCATTTCTTGGTCAGCCATCTGTTGAGGTGCATAGAGATCATATACTTTCTTAGCAATAGGATCTGCTTTTTCATATCCAGGCTCTTCAGGATCACCATTAATCATTCCATCTGGGTAGTTTACGAACTTATGTACCCACTCAGCTTTTCTTCTTTTATCTAGACCAGCTAGATCCGGTCCAATCTTGTCTCCACCACCAATTGTGTGGCAAGTTGCACAAACTTTTTGAAAATGTTTGTCTGCCTCAAACGCTAAGGTATTAAAGCTTAAAACTAATAATGCCAACATTAAAAACTTCATATTGTCTCCTATAAATACTTAGAATAGCTCGGTTATATCACCATTTAAAGCCCGTATCAATATAACAATTGTAGCGTTTATCCCATGCATAAACTATGACAAATATCAAACTGTGCTCCTTAAAAAAAGTTTTTTACTAGGTAAACTTTTCCCCTCAAGCGCCGAAGAAGTCCTGTCACCTAAAAAAACTTTGGAAAAGGAAGTCTTATGAAAATGATGATTCATGCACTTTTAGTGCTCACTTTATTTGTCTCTGCATCTTGTACAAACCAGGAAGAGGGACAGTACATTCCGGGCGTCAATGGTCCGTATCTTAATGTTCAAGATGGAAAACTATTGTTGAGTGTTGAACTAGAGAATATTGATCTACAGGCCGGTGTTACCTTACCTGTACCTAAGCTTAAAAATTCATCTGTAACCGTAGGTCCTGCTATGGGAGAAGATGGAACGATTGGCGGAACAATGATCAGAGTCTTATTTGATCTAAAAGATGTTGAAAACGATAATTTTAAAGTTGTACCAAGCCAGACTCTTCCAGATGGAAGACCATTCCCATTCATGATTAATGGAACTCTACCGGCTTTGGCATTACATGTTCCAAAAGCTAAAAATGCCACTTTCTATGTTTCTGAGAAAGTCTTTGGATTTTTTCTACCGATCAAAATTCCTAAGGATTTCAATGTAGATGTACATTATAGAATCAAAATTAACGGGAAAAGCTATGGTATTGTATCGCTCATCCATGCTGATGAAGCAGGAGAAGGATCTGGTCTAGTGGCCCTTTTAACTCTAGAAGAGATCAGAAAGAACCCAGACGCGCAGAAACTTATGAAATTATCAAAAAGATATAAATCAGTAGTATTCTAAGTATCTAATATTGCGAGGGTTATAGGCTGTATAAGAGTTTATAACCCTTGTAAGTTTTTCAAAACTATCCCCTAACTCCCCCTAAAATAATAAAATTTAAGAATGTGGTTAAATAGACTTACCTCTATATTATTATGCTTGATTGTCATAAGCTGTGGAAAAGAGCTGGAAGATACCAAGCCAAACTCTGAGAATAATAATGAGACTCCCTCAGTCAGAGAGGAAAGCGTTGATTTGTTTTCTAAAGAGAATAAAGAACGGCTGTACCTGGCCATCAAATCTGATGATAAAAGTATTGTTAAGAGTGCGGTCAATACCATGCCTCACCTAGATTTTCTTTTTGAAACAGGTGAATCACCTTTGAGTCTTGCTATTTCAGAGGCAAGGTCAGAGATCATATTACTCATCATCAATAAAGTTAAAAATTTTAATTTACTTGATCTAAAGGGAACTAGTCCTTTAGTAGCTGCCATCAAAAAGAACAACCTACTAATAGTAAAACTTCTTATTGCAAAAGAAGCCGATTTAAATATTGAAGACAAAAATAAGATCACCCCACTTTATCATGCTCTCTATAGGGCCAATGAAGATATTGCACTCGAGCTCATTGTCAACGGTGCTGATTTAATCGATCAGGGTCCATTTACCATCGAAGAGTTGGCAACGGACATGCGACTCAAAAAAGTAACTGAATTAATTCCGCTCATTAAAAATATAAGAGTTCTAAATGACGGTCAGTTAATTCGCGCTGTGCGATCAGGAAATGCTAATTTTGTTGAATACCTTCTAAAAAATTATGCTGAATTTAATGACGTTATCAAACAAAGAAATGTTCTATCTAGCGCTATTAACATTGATGATGAAAAAAGTCGACTTACGATGATGGAAACTCTCCTTAAACTAGGAGCAGATCCAAATAATAAAGAAGGTGTTCCTGCATTAATTCATGCTACCGAAAAGTCTCAACAAAAATCAGTTGAGTTATTACTGCAATACGCAGACCCATTTATTGAAGATGCCACAGGTTCCAATGCTCTACACTATGCAGTTGAGCAGAACAATTTTATTCTGGCTCAGAAAATTTATCTTAATATGAAACAAAAAGTTATCACTGGTCACTCAAATGATGATCTTGATAATGTGGTTGCAAGGGCCTGTATTCGCCGTCCAGCCTGGAGAAATTTAAGATACCTAACTAATGGATACTCTAATTACCGCGGTATCAGCAATATGCTAAACTGCTATTAAGATGCTTTATAATTAAAAGCTTTAGAGGCGACTTCTTCCCGATTAATCTTTTCTAATTTAACTTTCTTCTTATGACTGATCATTTTAATGGACTCACCTAATGCTCTGGCAAGCATTGGTGGAACTGCATTCCCAATCTGTCTGAATTGAGCTGTTACAGACCCTTCAAATACAAAATCATTTGGAAAGCTTTGCAGTTTTGCAGCCTCTCTTGAAGTTAAATACCTATGCTCAACCGGATGAAAATACATTGATCTCGAAGTTAAAATTGTTGGAGCCGGCCCCTTTAAAGGAACACGCTGTAATCTCGTTTGTCTAAAGCGTCCTTCACTCACCTGCTTCCAGTCGACGTCAAACCAAAGCTTCTTAGGGAGCAGCTCTTTTTCATCGTGAGGATAACGAATACCTCTTCCAGCCGGGATATGCTCTAATCGTTTACGATCAATTTCTTTTTTTATACGAGCGAGGTCTTTATCATGGTTAAATATCTTGCCACCTCTAGCACTCAAACTTTTCAAGGCAGACTCGACGTTAACTTTCTTTTTACTCGCCTCAGGAAAAACAGGAAACCCACCTTTTACGCCAATAATGATGGCCCTTCTTCGGCGAGAAGGAACTCCAAATTCATCTGCAGAAAGCACTCTAGCATCTAGGTTATATCCCAATTTTTCAAAAGACTTAAAAATCGTTTTTAGGGTCTTTTCATTTTTCTGTGCAAGCATCCCTGTTACGTTTTCGAACATAATTATTTTAGGCGAAGTTAATTTAACGATTCGGACAAATTGCTTGAAAAGGCTGTTTCGAGAGTCCGAAGCATCGCCTTTACCTACGGTCGAAAAACCTTGGCACGGAGGTCCGCCAACAACCATATCAACCGCGTCGATATCAATATATTCACTTAACTTCTTTTTGGAGAGCTTTGAGATATCCATATTTAGTGCGTGAGCATTTTTATGGTTTCTAGCAAAGGTTGCAACAGCGTCTTTATTAAAATCTACACCCAAAAGGCAATTATGCCCCGCTTGCTCAAGACCGTTAGAGAAACCGCCACAGCCACAAAATAAGTCAATAAAATTAAGTGATTTCATGTACTTCTATTTTATAGATTCTTTATTGTTTCTGTCCAGTTTTAAATAAATTTTTTCTAAGGTAATCTCTTTACATGATAATCTCAGTGGTCATTCCAACTTTTAACGAAATTAAAAACGGCTATCTAAAAAAGTCACTGCTCGTTTTAACGCAAAAAGAAAATTTCGAAGTCATAGTCGTGGACAATATGAGTACTGATGGAACTACGCAGTTAGTTCAAGAGTACCAAGTCAAACTCTATCAGGATAAATTGCCATCAAGAGCTGAAAGGCTCAAACATGGAATTCTTAAGGCCAAAGGCGATATCATTCTCCTGCACCATCCACGTAGTGTTCTCTCCATTGAAGCGCTGAATGAGTTGGAACAGACAACCGCCAACTGGGGAGCTTTCAGGCATGAATTTGATAAGTCTCATCCCCTTTTGAAGTTCACTTCTTTTTATTCAAATTTTGTTAGAGGTGGACGCGGTATATTTTATTTGGATCATTGTATCTTTTTTAAACGAGAGTTTGTGCCTTATGTACTTAAGCTTAAAAATATAGAGATATTTGAAGACACAGAGATTAGCCTAATTCTTCGGGCCAAAGCCAAGCCGCGGCTTTTAAAGAGTACTTCTACCACTTCGGCCATTCGTTTTGAAAAGAATGGTGTCTTTAAACAAATACTACTCAATCAAAGGATGAAGATCCTATACTATCTAGGAAAACACCATCAAGAAATGAATCGCAGCTACGAGCAAAACATAGGACTAAATAATGACTTTGACGCTTGAACAAACGAGACCTTTTATTTTTATCGGGTTGACTCTTTTGATGTTCATACTTCAATGGTGGAAACCGTCTTATAAACACCTTTTCGGAAAAAGACTTCTTACCAATTATTCTATGCTCGTTTTGAGTATAGGTCTTTTGAAAATCGTTTTTCCTGCTGGCCTTGCAGCAATTTCAGAAAAGATTGATGTATTCCCTTGGCACCTATCAAATTTTTCTATCGCTCTCGATTTTATTCTTACCGTTATCATTTTTGACTTGGCCATTTACTGGCAGCACAGATTATTTCATCGAATCAAATGGCTATGGAATTTCCATGCTATTCATCATTCTGATTTAACGCTAGATGCGAGTAGCGCCGTTCGTTTTCATCCGGGAGAAATTGCCCTTTCTGGTGGATACAAATTACTCCTAATCATAATCATCGGCCCTCGACTTGAGACCTTTCTTACCTATGAAATTTTGCTATCATCCTTCGCGATATTTAATCATTCTAATTTCAAAATTTCCGAGAATTTTGAATCAAAACTTAGGTACTTATTTGTCACTCCCCAAATGCATTACCCTCATCACTCTCCCCACAAAGAACACACTAATACAAATTATGGAAATATATTTTCATTTTGGGATAAGCTTTTTAACACCTACAACAAAACTAAGAATTCGAACTTCGGTCTAATTGAGTTTCCAAAAGAGGAGTACTGGAGAAATATACGGTATCCGTTTGATCAAGAGAGTTGATTATTTTTTATGACTGGAGTAATGAGCATCCACAAAATTAATGAAATCTTCCGAATCCATCTGAACATAAGACTTAAGTATGTCAGCTATCTCAAGGACACAACCTTGAACAACTTTTCCGGACTTATGTTCACTAATTTCCGGAAAATCATTAGAAAGATTACGTAATGATAAATCTAGTTTATATAGAGTATTGTTAATCTTATGTGCCACTAGATTTTTAGATTTTGAAAATGAATCTTCCGCCATTTTGCACTCTTCCTCATAAGCTCATTTTATTCTATTTATACTGAGTCTAACTATTGTTCCATAGAATTATAACTCTAATCAAGCTAATTTACACTAAAGCGTCACGTCTTAAGAAATCATTTAAGTCGGTTATCTCATTATTTCATGAAATTTTGCCACATACTTCAAGAGGTGCACTGGAGCGTGTGCTCGTTTCCAATTTCCCGCTGCAAACTTATTTGCTTCACCCATCGTTGGATAACTATGGATCGTTCCGAGGATATCATTGAGACCTTTTTTAAACTTCATGGCGCTTATGAATTCAATTAAGAGCTCACCTGCATTTTTTCCAACTATAGAGGCCCCTAAAATAGTATCTGAGCCTTTTTTTGTAATGACTTTTACAAATCCCTGATCGGCTCCTTCAGCAATAGCACGGTCAAGATCCTCAATTCCATACTTAGTGACTTCATATTCTATCTCCTCTGCTTGGCATTGACGCTCGTTTTTACCAACAGTCGCAATCTCAGGATCTAAAAAAGTACACCAAGGTATCACACCATAATCAACTTTGAATTTTTTAAACTTACCAAAAAGACCATTAACAGCACAGTACCATGCCTGATGAGAAGCTGTATGAGTTAATTGATACGGTCCTGTAACATCTCCACAAACAAAAATATTTGGATAATTGGTTTGTAAAAACTCATTGGCTTCAATGGTTCCGTTATCTCGTAGCTTTATGTCTAAATTCTCAAGACCAAAACCTTTAATATTAGCCTTTCTTCCCACGGCCACTAATATTTGGTCAAACTCGATATCCAGCTTAGAGCCATCATACTGACAGGTTAATTTACCTTGCGTAACCTTCACTGCTTTATGCTTGGTCAGTACACGGACTCCCTCTGAAGTAAGCTTTTCTTCAGCAAATTTAGAGACATCTTCATCTTCTTTACTTAGTAATACCTCCCCCATCTCAACTACTGTGACTTTTGATCCAAGCCTTTGAAAACTTTGCGCCATCTCTAAACCGATTGGTCCTCCGCCTAAAACCACCAGTCTCTTTGGAAGCTCTCGCAATTTCCACAAATTATTTGAAGTGAGAAAATCAATATCTGTAAGTCCATCGATATTTGGAATAAAGGGAGAGCCTCCGGTTGCGATTGTGATATTTTTAGTGGTTAAAACTCTCTCTCCAACTTTTACCTCCCAAGGAGAAATAATCTCTGCTTCCCCAGTGACACATTCAACTCCAAGACTAGTGTAGCGCTCAATTGAATCATGAGGTTCAATTTTAGTTATGACATCCTGGATTCTTTGCATCACTTTTGGAAAATCAATTTCTACGTTTTGAGTGTTTATGCCTAGTTTTGAAGCTTCCCTTACAGCATGCGCAGCTTTTGCAGAGCTAATAAGCGCTTTTGATGGTACACAGCCTGTATTTAAGCAGTCACCACCCATTTTATCTTTTTCTATAAGTGCAACCTTGGCCTTTACTGCTGCCGAAATATAGGACGTAACTAGACCAGCTGAGCCAGCTCCAATGACCACCATATTGTAGTCATAGCTCCTTGGCTTTTTGTGGTTCTTATAAACTTTTAATGCTTTAAAATAAGAAATAGCTTTCTTGGCCAGCAATGGAAAAACTCCTAAGAGTACAAACGATCCAATGAGTTCAACTGATAAAATCCCTTTAAGTGACTCTAGTTGCGATAACTGAAGCCCGGCGTTCACGTACACAAATGTTCCCGGCAGCATTCCTATCTGCGAGACAAAGAAAAACTTTGTCAGAGAAATCTTTGTAAGTCCCATAGCTAGGTTAATAATAAAAAATGGAAAAATTGGTATCAACCTTAAACTGAAAAGATAAAAGGCGCCTTCTTTTTCAATCCCTTCGTTAATCTTTTTTAATCGCTGAGCGTATTTCGATTGAACAGTTTCTTGCAGTACTCCTCTAGCAATTAAGAAGGATAAACTCGCCCCTATGGTACTTGCAAAGGATACGATTAATAAACCTTCCCATAAACCAAACAAGGCTCCTCCTAGAAGAGTAAGCACTGTTGCCCCAGGAATTGAGAGAGCTGTTGAGATAACATAAATAATAAAATAAATTCCAATTGTGAGCGCAGTGTTTTGAGCATAGTAATTTTGAAATTCGCGCTGATTTTCTTTTATGTAATCAAAAGTGAGGTACTGATCAAGACCAAAATATTTAATTACACCAAAGGCGATAATTGCAGATAATAAGATAACTAGCTTTTTCTTCATAACAACTCCCATTATGAGTGTATCAAGATGCTATAACCTTACACTTAATAACGAAAATTGTTTTTTTAGATTAAATTGAGACCTACTTAAAATGAAACCAGTCTTTCCAAATATCTTTCTCACCATAAGTTAGCTTTAGCATGAGCATAGATATCCATTGAGGCTCCACAGGTGCTTTCAAAGGATGCATTCGGCACTCATTTGGCATCTTATCTGCTTTTTTATTATTACATTTCTCGCAGGCAGAAACGATATTATCCCAACTAGTAGGTCCGCCTTTACTTCTCGGTATAACATGATCAAGGGTTAGGTCAATGGACTTAAATCTCTTAGCACAGTACTGACAGGTGAAGTCATCACGATAGAAGATATTTTGGCGATTAAACTTCACCGCCTTAATTGTTCCCATTTTTGTGAATAAGCGCATGACCTTAGGAAGCTTAATACTTGTAGATGGTGAATTGATCTCGATATCTGAGTGGTGTTCTACTACCTCTGCTCGTTGAGTAAAGAAAAGCGTGAGAGCCTTTCTCCAGTCTATCATCTGCAGCGGATAGTAACTTGAATCCAATAAGAGGGTTTGCCTCATAAAAGATCTCCTCCCAACTATTTTACCCTAAATTCGCCTAAATCCGTACCCCATGGGCAGATCCCACCCCTTTTCAACGCGATTTTCATTATTTAGCTCAAAAATGTTAGTTTTTTATAGACGATAAATTTCAGTTTTGTTAAATTATTGCTCTCATGCACAGGTGGTGGAATGGTAGACACGCACGGTTGAGGGCCGTGTGGGCGCAAGCCTGTGAGGGTTCAAGTCCCTCTCTGTGCACCATTTTCCTGAATATCGATTCGATTTTTCTTCCTTTGAATTCAGATTCTTCTTCTTTTTTTGATTCTTCGATTCTTCTTCCTTTGAATTCATCTAAAGTACTGAGAAACTAACTTGGTGTTAAAAACATAACACCCCTTATAATTTTTTCTTCGAGTAACAAAATAGTCATTATTGATGGCAATATATCAATATATTGAAATTAAAACTATTACTAATGAGCATAATCTCTGGAGGAATTATGAAACAACTATTTATGGTTCTGTCACTGGCTTTTACCTTAAGTGCCCTTGCAAATGAGCGATGTGAGGAGATAAGAGTAGTTGATTTTTCTGAGGTAATGATGAAGGCTACTTGTGGAGAAATAAAATCAGCGATGTTTGAGATAAGCGAAAATATTCTACCTGACTATGAGCTGATAAATGTGGAACCAATGTATCCCCACCTTGAGAAAAGTGTTTTGATGGGAATATGTAGGCTTTGTTATTCAAAAAATTAATTGCAATCTGAATATTTACCGCTAGCAACTCGACCAACTAATGGTCATAAAAGATAAGAAGATAAACTAAAGCCCGACATTCACGACGGGCTTTGTTATTTTGTAAAAGGCTTTTAATGCCTGCACCCAAGCACTCCAGAAAAACGTTAAGCAATATTTATCATACTCAAAAAAATCAAAACCAATACCAGAAGCGAGTAATTACGTCCGTTTAGTTTTTTCGACAAACTCATAAAAGCTATTCCCGTATAGAGGACACCTAGAAGTATCAAGAAATATCTGAGTTGAGTGATTCCATAGTCAATTATTCGCCTGCCAACTCCCACATAGAACAATAACAACAAAGCTAACTGGCTCCATAGCAAGCCTTTTGAAAGCTTATTATCTTCAGAGACAGTATCTTTTTTTATTGGAACAAGTAACCACCACTTCATTGAGAAGGCCATAAAAGCTATTGAAATAGGTATGGCTACCATTCCCTTTGGTAGTGACCAATTGAGAGTAATTTTTAAGACATAAACATTTAATAAAATTACGTAAATGCTCCACAAAGGAGAAACTACAAATTTCACAATATTTTCTGAAAACTTGATTAAAGGTTCGCGCGGCACGGATTTTCGTAAAAGAAAAACGCTAAGAAGGACCAAAGTCCCCCCACTCTTGGCGCTATAACTGGCATTATACGAATGTACCAAATTATAAAAGATAAATTAACTAGGACACAAAATGAAAAGAATATTTTTATCATTAACACTTTTATTAGCGACTCAAGTCTTTGCTGGCGAAGTAAGGCTCATGGAATTAAATGTAAAGAGTATAGATCAGCATTGCAGAGAATATCCCGCTTATGTGGTTCAAATTGGAAAATTCAATTCTATGCGGGAGTGTTTAAGAACAAACGTTTTATCTGATCAATGCTTACTAACAAACTCACCAGAAATGATTGGTAATGTCGTTTCAGATTGTGAGCCTGACTCAACAAAGCTAGAAAAAGATATCCTTAGTGAGATGGAAAATAAATATATTAGCAATCAAGACCAAACCCTATATCGACCTTCGGCACCTGTTGAATATGAAGTTATTAATGGAGTTAAAAGTATTGTAGGTGAACGCACTAAGTAGCACTAAAATTTACAAAATGTTAATTAAATTACACAACAAAACGCTTTCAAAGAACTTAGATCACTGGTAACAATATCAGTGATCATATTACCTAATAAGAAGGCGTTATTTATGAAAAAATTCATCACCGTTCTAACTCTTGTAACTTCAAGCTCAATCTATGCGCTGGTTCCCTACTCCCAAGTAAAATCTGGTGACAAACTTATTTTCAATCAAGACAGCAGAGTTCAAACTCACGAAGCTAGACCCAGAACTCTTGTTTTTAGACAAAATACGATTATTAATGCAAAGACAAAATCGTGGGAAATCGTTAGCCCTGCTGGATGGGTTCCCGCAATTACAAAAAACTTTATTATTTTCTCCTACCAAGGCAAAGAGTATAAGGTTTATGCAAATGACAGAGACTTCACTCAGCTGAATTTCTACTAAGTATAACTTTTACATTGCTATTGCACTGCATTAAACATTGTGGCATTTTCTCCATGTTCTTTTTTACCTACGGAGATTAACCATGAAGAAACTGCTTTGTTTTGCCATCTTACTTTCAAATCTCAGCTTTGCTGCTGAAAAAGCTTTAATGCTTGATTGCATGCGAGTTATAGGATCGGGAGTCACAGTTGATGAAATTAATGCATGTAAGGGCATCAAAAACAGCTTTGCGCTTAAAGGGGTAAAACTAATAGGTTCCGATGTTACATCAAATGAAATAGTTACCATCTCTAAATTTATCGACTCCGAGGATGAATACAAATGTATGGAATCTCTAGGTTCCAGCATAGACAATTCCGAAATTGAGTCATGTGACAATTCCTACTTTTACAGCCTGGAATGTGTTAAAGTCTTAGGGGCAGATGCAAATTCAAACGAAATGAATGCATGTAAAAAAATAAAGTCTGAAAATGCTCTAGGAGTAATTTCAATGATTGGCTCAGGTGCAACGGTTTCTGAAATAAAATCAGCAGCAAAAATAAACCATAAAGATGAACTGGCCTGCACAAAGATCATAGGAGCAGATATAAGCTCCAACGAGATTGAAGCATGCAATTTTTATGAAGAATCGCCAAGTACAAATCCGGAGAATTCATATTAAACATTTTTGTCATATCGATTCTTCCAATGAAGAAAGAGTTGAGGGTTCCTAAGAAAAACCTTAAAGCTTGAGCGCTGGAATTGCTTTCGGCGCTCTGAATACAATTTGGCAGAAAACCGCAACGCATCATCCTCCTTGCTAAGACCGTTTTAACATTTTAAATTGACATCCTTATCTCTGTTTGAAAAAGTTTTAAAACAACACTTTTTGAGGAGAGACTCATATGAAAACATTATTATTACTATCAACTATTTTGGCTGCGAACCTAACCTTTGCTTGTCCTAATCTTTCTGGAAAATTTCTATGTAACGACGAAGAGTTTGGTAGTTACGAGCAAACAATTACTCAAACGGGAAGTGGTGATAACACTGTATATACAACTTACAATGATCTGGATGGAAGTGAAACAATCGTCGCTAATGGAAAATGGAAAGAAGCAGATATTAATGGTCAAAAGCTAAAGACTAAAGCGACTTGCGTGGGTAAAGTTTTAAACGTTCAGATGGAGTTAGATACAGGTTCTGAAGTTATGGAAGCATTAAACATGGTTCAGCTTGATGGTAATAATAATATCTATAATTATACAACTGTACTATTCAGAAATTCTGGGCAGTCAATGAGTTATAAAGAGACTTGCAAAAGACTTTAATCTAGCTAGAGAATGAATATATATATAACTTGAAGAGGCGCATTTTTTGCGCCTTTTTTCTTTTACTTTTTTGTATAAAAATTCGACACCCCAGATAAAACTTTCAAAAAGAACCAGGTTGAAGAACTAGTAAATGAAAAAGAACGCTATATCGAAAGCTCGCGAGCTTTATACTATACTGAGACATGTGCAACACCAATTTACTTTGATGATGAATAGACTTGAGACAAAATTTCAACTTAAAAGCTAATCTAAATCATAATTTATAATCTGATCTTCTGAGATAATAACCTTAGGAGATCAGATTATGGCCTTTTTTGTATTAGTTAAAGGAAATATCAATAAGTTTAATTTCCCCTATCTTAAAGGTAGCAGCTCCCCCAGGTTAGCCGACACTCTTATTCACGACACAGAATCTTCAAAAGATTGTAAGGCTGATACAAGTGGCACTAAACAGAAAGAAACCTTCGCTATAGAAGTGATGAGTAAAAAACTTGTTCTCCTATCCCCTGCTGATACAGTACGTGCGGCAAAAGATATTTTTAATTTTAAAAATATTCACCATATACCTTTGGAAGTCGATAACAGGATTGTGGGTATTATAAGTGAAAAGGATTTAGATCAAGCTCCCGCCAAGAGACGTTTGGTAGATTTTATGCAAAGAACTCTTTTATGTGCTAGTGAGTCCACCACCTTAACCGATATTGCTTTGGTTTTTATGCACGAAAATATTCATTCCCTTCCTATTGTCGATGATAATTTTAAAGTCACCGGGATTGTTACTGACTCGGATCTCTACCGCTGGCTCATTGAAAATGATAAGTTTAAAAAAGCAGTATAAAAACTGTCTAAAAATTAGACACACTGTAATCAATTCAAAAAGGCTTAAATAAAACTGAACTCATTCTACAATGGAGGGATGAAGATATTATCTAAGCTTTTTTTATTTGCGACTTTTCTCATTTGCGGCCAGGGTTGGGCCAAAATCGTCGTTATTAGCGATCTTGATGACACCATCAGGCAGGTGAATGTCGTTGATATGGATGAGGTTATTTTTAGAGTTGCGGTAGAAAGAATTGGCGCAAATACGATCACTAAGTTCGATAAACTACATATGATCTATGAGGATTTAAGCCTCAATCACGAAGCTAGTTTTTATTATGTCAGTGCATCCTATCCGATTATTTACAATGCAAGAAAATGGCTTCAAAACAATGATTTTCCGACAGGCACAGTATTGCAAAGAAATAAGCGAGACGAGTTTAGCTCCAGTGCTTTCAAAAAAAGAATCCTAAAAGAGATCATAACTGAAAATGATGATCCTGACACCCAGTTCCTATTTTTTGGTGACAATGGCGAACATGATCCTGAAAGCTACAATGCTGTAGTCTCAGAACTTAATATTGAAGACCGATCTATTATTATGATTAGAGATGTTGTGACAGATGCAACATTCAAATATGAAGACTCCAAAGAGTTAATAGCTGGCACTCATTATTTTTTTACAGAAAAGACTTTGGTGACTGGTCCCCTTTCAACTTTACTTGACGAGACAACAAAATCACAGATTGATATCGAAGAAACGCTTGCGGATGTTCCTGCTTATATTCAGGACAATCTAGATGAGAGGATTGAAGACAATATTTGTGAAAAAATATCAAAATGGCGACACCCCATAAGAAAAATCCAATGCCATTATAACAGCGGCAAAAATGCCAGAGAAAAGATCATCAACTATTTAAGAAGTAGGTAAATATGAAAAATTTTATTTTAACATTTTCTCTCATGAGCTTTGCTCAATTAGCGTTTGCGAATGAAGTCTATACTTTTGAGCATATCGCTTCCGTGGAAACGACCAAAATTGAGTGTACTGAACCTTCCTATATCGCCCCTGATGAATGCTCTAACCCTGAATATATCTGTGGAGAAATTCCAGGCATGCTAAGCTCTCCTGCGCCGATGTTTCAAGCTTGTAGAGAAATAAATCTAAATGTTAAAATGCTTGTCGATTCAACTAAAACTAAAGCTCTAGATATTACTTGCATCAGCAATCTTGCTAATATTAGTGGTTTCGGTCTTGAACCTAAAGTCGCCGTATACAAGATCTATGATTATGACGCTGCCACTAGCACAATCAGCAAGAAAGCTAAAAAGATTCCTTTGCAAACGAAATCTGAAACTCATTGCCAAAATGAAAAGAATGAACTAGTAGACTCAGCAGCTCTAAGCTTTGATCTGATAATTCAAGATGATCAAATAAGAGTGGAGTATCTTTCTTCACCAAAGCAAAGGCTAGAATAGGCTTATATGAAAATTGGATTTTTATTTTTAGTATTCGTTCTTTCAAATTCTTTTGCAGCAATTGACTGTAAAGACCCTAGCGTAATACTGAGTCTAAAAAAGCCTAAATGTGAAAACCTCATCGAGCTTCCAGTAAGTGATTCAACAGATTTTGATATTCCTGAATTGGATTTAAACTATAAAGACCTAGACCTTATTTTAAAGAAAGAATCTGAGGCACTGGGAGCAGACAGCTCAGGCGGAGGGATCTCCCCGCAAGCAGGTCGCGCCACTGTGACTAATCGTCCCGAAGAAGTATACAGTTGCAAACTGACAGTTATTACCGATGGAAATAAAAAATATCGGTTCCTATCTAAGGCCTCGTTTAAACTGAAAGCTTATGAAAAAGTTAACCAGTTTAATTTTACTCATTCACTGCAAGAAAGCCTTTCTCCTGAAAATATATATGCTATTTCTCAAATTCCTAATAATCTCGATATGGAGCGGATTAGTATTGAGCGAAACAATACCGAAATACAGTTGTGTAGGAAAAGTATTGGTCACAAATTTTCAAACAAAACTTGCTCTTCAGACGATGCGGAAACTGGTGCAATCAAAATTCAACTAAAACAAACTAAGACAGTAGATTCTTTTTCAATTACTCAAGAATTACTACTTGAATGCTCGAAACCTAGAGTTTAAAGAAGTCCAAATTGATGGCATGAACTTCTTCTTCAACTGATGGTCTAATAACCTCTTTAGTCGCATCTAAAGCTTTAGATAATATCTGCTTTATCTTTTCCACATCTGCTCTTGAGATTGTCACAACACTTGAATAATGAAGGTTATCGATACTGTTAATATTAATTGAATCAATTGCTTTGCTACGCCAATTTGAATGATGACTCTTTATTTGAATACTATCTCGCCCCAAGTGAATCCTAGTCTTACCTATTTCATATTTGTGATTATTAAAAACCGCCAGTCCGGTTTCCACTAAAAAATTGAGTACCTCTTGAACATGAGAAACTTGGAGATGAAAATAGTCTGCTATAGATTTCGGATTATCAAAACCAGGAATAGAGAGAATCACATGTATGGCAGCATAATACCAAGAGCTATAATAAATATTTTGATTCAGTTCATCCAAGCTCTCTTTTATTTGATGCCTATTTTTTAGATCTTTTCTTTTTTCTAAAATCTCAGCTATTTCAGTCTTCAAAAAACCTTCGAGCTCAACAGACCCAGCTCTCGCAAGCTGGACAAGTAGCAAAAAAAACTTAGTCTCTTCCTTTCCTAGCCCCACAAACTTTGAAACCTTAACAGACTGCTCGAGTGAAAAATGACTGTCTTTATTGATGACCTGAGAAATATAGGCCGTCTGACACCCCAGAAATTGGCTCAGAGCGAGCCTAACCCCGCGCCCCTTGGATGGTAGTGAGGCGATATAATCGGCCAGAAAAACCTTATAATTTGAGTACTCAAACACATCCAACATAATTTCAATCACTTAAGAGACAGTAGTTAACTAAATTGTTAATTTTTACTAACATCTTTAATTAATTTAATCTACTCGTTGTGAAAAAAATCAATTAATTTCCGCTCGTGTTTTTAACCGGAGGAACTTATGAAAACATTTCTTTTAACCCTTATGCTTATTTCAACTAATCTATTTGCTACTGAGCTTGCTCATCATCGTTTTGCAATTCAATTGACTGAAAAATCTCAAATCGTAATTATCGAAGCCACTGTTTTAGAAAACAAAGGTCTTGAAGTAGAGGCAAGTGTTTTCACAGGAGAACTCAATAGACCGTTTTTAGATCTGAAACCAGTTGGAGAACCAATCCTCGTTGTTGATGTCATCCCAAACTCAGTTTTTTCTGAACTAAAAAACAAAATTTCAGTTTTGCAAAAAACTAGAATTGAAAATCGAATTTATGAAATCATATGCTTAATGATCCCCCGCCCAACGTTGAGCAATAATCATTTAAGTGTTTTTGTAGAAGGTGAAATGAAGCTTGTTTCTAGTCCCAGTGGATGTTGGGTGAGTAAAGAAACACTTCCAAGCAGTGCCAAAGCGGCACTAGATGCCCAATTATTAAAGCAATCTATAAAAGTTCTTGCGCTTGAGGCACTAAACTTATAAACCAATAAAGACTGAGGAGATTAACATGAAATACCTACTTACCATTACACTTTTAACTCTATCGACTATGAGCTTTGCACAGGAATTTACTCCATGTACAGAAGCAGACATGAGACTTTTAGAGGTTGCTAATACCAGACATAGAAATATTTCGGCCATTGTAAGAGAGGAACTTTTAGATGCTCAAGGCAAGTGTACGGTCAGCAAGCCGAGGAGAAACCACCCTGCTGTTTGTGGTATTAAAATAGGAATCATTGATACATTTAAATTTAGAATTGATAGACGCACTTCGTATGAGGTTGTTGTTGATTCAAGCTATATTTCCTGCCAAAGAAATTCTAGAAACTTTATCATTCCACAAATCAGATCTCTTAAATTTGAAGAAGCCATACTACTTACAAATACACGCGATATGTAATCACTAAGGGGGAGCTGACTTACTCCCCTTTTTTTAAACCGTTCCTACTATCGATTTTAGTGCCTTAATTATCGATTGATCCTTAATTGCAAGTCTTTGATATACTCGATTAAATACGTCCAAAGCGGAAGGATTTAGGCCTCTCTCAGTCTCGATTAAAAAAACTTGTGAAAAAAGTGATACGATTTGGAAAATCATTGATAACTTCAACGATGACTGCATTTTCTCAGGATAACCAATTCCTCTTTTGTCTCCGTGATGCTCCTTTACCATTTTTAATACATCTCCATCAAAATCGGGAAGACTTTGAATCAACTTAAACGCTTCATCCGCATGATTGACGAGCCTCTTTTTTTCATAACTTGAAAAATGATTGAGATGATCTCTATCAAAGACCACCAATTCTTTTTCATTTTCAAGAGTAATATTTTGAAACTGTGACGCTAGACAAATTTTCTCTTTCAGACTTGCCTCAGACAAATACAATTCATCTAAAACCATACAAGAAATGATAGAAGTTAGTGCGACATGTTTGTAGTAGAGTTTATAGTCTTTAAGTAGCAGGCTTCGAATATCATCTATCGAAATTTTTGGATCATGAATAATTCTCAGCATCTCGTCTTGTGCCTCTAAACTAATTTTCAAATATGCCTTACTAATCTTCAAATTCTGATTTAGTAAAATTTGTTCAGCATATTCATTTGCCAATTTAAAATGATGTTTTACATCTTCACTATTTCGAACTTGAATTTTACTTTCAACTCTTCGCATTTTCTCAACAGCTTCATCAATATCAGAAATCTTTGCAACTAGGTATTCGTTCCCCTTCTCAATCAAACTGTACACATCTTCAATTTCAACTTCATCACCCAATTTAAAAATCATCTCATTTTGGTTTGTAAAAAAATTTGCAGGGTAATGACTAAATTCTAATAAACTCAAACAAGGTATATGAACCTGTTCCTTAGGCTGAGGGGTAAATCCCAGTGTTTTTAATATAATCGACATCACTTGCAATAAAGGAGTGTACTCATGTATGTACTGCGCCCAATTTTTATCTTTCAAAGCCTTATTAGTTCCACAAAGTAAAATTTTATGGTCTTGAGAAATTCCAACTAAAGCTTTAGAAAGCTCACTAATGTCTCTATCCTTTACAATTTTATGTCCTAAATAAATCAAATTAAAATCGCTTTGCTCTTCCAATAGATCAAGACTCTCGCTAATGCTCCTTGCTGGGAGAATAAAAATATTCCTCCCCCCCTTATTTAGTACAAGGCTAGCGAGCAGATGCACTTCTTCCTGAGAAGTTATAAAGAGAGCTTTTTGCATAACTTATTTTACCACAAACAAATTTAATCGCGTGTAGTCAAAACTATATATTTAGCTTTTATAAAATCTATGTTAAAGGTTTCCGCATGGAAAAAGTATCAGATATCTTTGATCCCTCTGAATGGGAAGTAGTCGAAAATTTTAACTTTAGCGATATAACTTATCACCGCTCTAAAAATCAGGGATGCGTAAGAATCGCCTTTAACCGTCCGGAATGTCGCAATGCTTTCAGGCCACAAACTGTTGATGAATTATATCAAGCTCTCGACCATGCTAGACAATGGTCTGATGTGGGATGTGTTTTGATAACAGGTAATGGCCCCTCTCCAAAAGATGGTGGCTGGGCATTCTCATCAGGTGGAGACCAAAGAATTCGGGGTAAAGATGGCTATAAATACGCTGATGATAGTAAAAATATTGATCCTGCAAAACTTGGAAGGCTTCATATTTTAGAGGTCCAAAGACTTATCCGCTTTATGCCAAAAGTCGTTATCGCAGTAGTTCCTGGATGGGCCGTTGGTGGGGGACATTCTCTACACGTTGTATGTGATATGACTATTGCTTCCAAAGAACACGCGGTATTCAAACAAACTGATCCTGATGTAGCAAGCTTTGATTCCGGTTACGGTTCAGCATACCTTGCTCGTCAATGTGGACAAAAAAGAGCACGGGAAATCTTTTTCTGTGGATTTAACTACTCTGCACAAGAAGCTTTTGATATGGGAATGATCAACAAAGTTGTTCCTCATGCAGACCTTGAAAAAGAAGCCCTAGTTTGGGCAAAGGAAATAAACTCAAAATCTCCGACCGCCATGAGAATGTTAAAGTTTGGTTTTAACCTATTAGATGATGGTCTTGTCGGTCAGCAACTTTTTGCTGGTGAAGCCACACGTCTTGCTTATGGCACAGAAGAAGCGCAAGAAGGCCGTGATCATTTTGTAGAAAAACGTGACAAAGACTTTTCACGTTTTCCTTGGCATTACTAACAATCAGATTCCATACCATTTCTCAGGGCAAAGTTTGAAATTTGTTTTTCATACATCCCTGAGAAATTTTCAATCTGCTCAAGTCGAGTACATGCTCGCGCTTTAACCATCTCCGCTTCATCCCCTTCGAAAGTCAGATGCTGTAACTCTTTCAAAGTAAGAAGAAAGCTATGATTATCTTGCTCTAAAAATTGCATTATTTTTTCATTTCTCTGGGTCCGCTCTTGATCAGACAATTTTCTATTCTTAAATAACTCAGTAAATAAGCGCACCTCTTCGCCTTTATAGTCTAGTGCTGAAAGCTCTTCTATCGAGTTTGTTTTTTTCCTAAATAAAAGCGCGGAAGCAATAAAAAAGCTACCGGGATGTTTAAGCTTCAGAACTCTTCTTAAACTATCTTCGTCAATTTTTTCCAGAGAGCTAGGGTCTCTCGCTAGTTTCATTTCAACCAATTCTAACTGAGTTTTTATCTCACCTAACGCAGGATCACCTTTTGGATCGTAAAATTTTTCAGACAAATTTAAACAAGTTTTATCTTCAATGCAGTCAATTTTATCTTGGAGAGATTTTTGAATTTCATTTTCGTTGATTATATTTTCCACTTTTGTTTTGGCCATCCATTTAGGCTGGCTTTCAAGTTGCTTCTTAGAAATTTTAACATGCTCAACACTTTTTTCTTTTAGGGCCGGAATAGCTCTTTGGTAAGCTTGTTTGATATTCTCCCCATCTTTATGAGAAACCCAGTAAGCTCCAAAAGCTGCCAGAAAAATAGTCAAAGAGAATAATATTATTTTTTTCATTATAAGACCTCAACCTTTAGCGCATTCAGTTTACCAGCATAAAACCATACCTTCTTTCCACTAGTGTCTCTAATTGCAAACCAAACATCCTCACTTGGATATGTATATTCGTCTATAACGGTGTATTCCGCAGGCCCCAAAACCCCTAAAACCATTGATCGATCTACCCCATACGCATCTCTTTTAGAGACCCACTCTTTAAGGGATACCTTTTCAACCCTTTTATCTTTTACTTCTTCAATGACTTCAACAAAGTCTTTATAAATATAAACTGAAAGCGTTCCACATCCTTCAAAATTAAAAATATTTTCAACTTCATAAAAATCTCCTGACTCTCCTTTAACTAAAAAACTCTGAGCAGGATTATCTAGTTCTTTAGAACTTCCACAATAAGTTTCGTGAGAAATTTCAGGCATTGACCTGATACTCACACCAACACCTAAAAGACTTCCTCTCTTAGTTTTGACAATTGGTAAGACAACTTTGACATGTTCGGGAGGTGAAATAAGCTCTTCTTCATCCTCAATCATAACAATTTCTCCCTCAACTAAATCTTGCGAAAATTCTTGATCATCTGGGGAATTAGGTAAACTTTTTACCTTAATATCTTCGTCTACCAACGAGAGCCCAGTTTCTTCTTTTTCCTTCGCAGCAACCACCACTCTTTCAATCTCGATATCCTCTTTAGGTGTAAGCTGTGGTTCAGCTATCACTTCAATTTCAGACTCAGGTTCTGAGCTATTGAAGTAAATCTCTTTTAGCGAACGATAATTTGTACTAAGAATTGTATCTAAACTCGTATTCAACTTTTCTGGTTGATGGAAATTCTCTACAAGATCGATAAGAAAATTTCTCTCAATCGAATCTATAGGTAGGTATTCATGATAAAGACTTTTTCCCTTAAGAACTTTATTTAAACTAGATAGAAACGCTCGATCGTTTGAAGCAAATTTATGAATAGTATTGGAAAATCGGCAGACATTCTCTTTTAACATATTTCCTGAATTGTATTTCCCGCTCCAGGCACCTCTAATGATATTTAGATACATGGACCTTGGATGAGCTATTCTATCAATACAAGGATAGTTTTTCACATTTGATGCCACCCCTTCAAATCCTTGATAGAAATAACTGAAACCATATTCCATGGCCTGATCAACATGAAAAATTTTATTTGTTTGAAAAAAGTCTACATGAGAGTGATGATTAAGCATCATAATTCCTACGTCTGCGTAAAACCCATCAAATAGTAGTTGTTGAACCGTTTCATATTTTTTAAGTTCAGCGCAAGACTTAAAGAAGTTACTCTCATGCCCTCCTAGTTTTATAAAGTTAGGAATTTTTTCGTGAAGATGACCTGCATATTTTTGTCTCGCTATTTTTGTCGATCCATGCTCCATTAATTTAAGTTGTGCCATAAATCCTTCATAATCAGCAAAAACATCATTGGAAAAATAGCAATAGAATTTGGGATCTCTATGGGTAAAATGCACGAGTCTACTTTCATGAAAAGGAAGAACTAGAGAGCCTAATAAAAATGAATAATATAATTGTGGTTCAGAGTCTTTCCAGTCTTTAGCAAGCTTATGTGCGTGGGAGACAATCTCCCCAACCATAGCTCTAAAATATAAAGATTCCTTACCCGGAACATGGGTTAAACCTGAGTATTCTTTAGATGGCTCAAGACCAAAAAAATAGCGGCGGTGTAGACCAAATAGATCCTGATCCTGCTCTGCTGAAGCTGGAGCTCTTTTTGAATCGCTTGGATTTAAAAGAAAGATTAAAAAGAAGAATGTTATTGTGAACAAGGCACCTAATTTTTTCATGCACCCTTATCGGGGTTTCATAATCAGGTATTGAGACAATTATAGAACTTACGAGTGAAATCAATTAGTTATCAATATTCATCTCATCTAAATAATAACTCAGCCTTTGGACGTCTTCTTTTACTTGCTTCATCTGTGCTAGCAGCATATCGGTCATATGAAGTGCTGTATCTTGCATCTGAAGCCTATAATCTTGGGCTTTATCTACCTTTATAAAGGGCTCTGCCGTTGGAAGATCTTCTGCATCTTCAAACTCATTAAGAAGCTCCTCTAAAGGGTCATCTAAATCAAGCAAAGACTCAATTTCATCCGCAATTGAATTTCTTTGGGTAAAACTAACCTCAATAACGTTTTCGTGACTCATTTTTAAATTGTGCTCCTTAATAAAAATTAATTCCCTTCTCGAGTAATATTCTAAACTCTAAACCCAACTTGGTGATACCCCTGATGAAATAATTATATGTTCAAAAATTAACCATTTAGATTAAAAAATTTACACCTTCGTCTCAAGTTTTTCCGAGAAAATCCGATAGGAATTTCGGGATGATAGGTCATGTTTTATAGTTATAATCCATTCGATAAAGAAAACCGCAAAAGCTTGCTCTGGCTAGGCCTTGTAAGCATGGTGATTCTTTGGGAAGCGGTAGAGGCTCCCCTAACCTTTGTTCTTGCTAAAGAGTTACAGGAGCACCATCTATGGTGGGATGCTTTGTTTAGCTTCATCTTATTAGCCGATGTTGGGCTCAAACTGACTGGCAAGCTTACCTTCCCTGAAAAAGATCCTGAAGAGGTTGAAGCTTACAGGAAAAGCGGTTGGCTAGCTTTTGATATTCTGACCTCACTACCAATTGCTCTAGGAGCCACAAGCTTAAATATTCTTTTTGATTTTGAGATAAGTGCACAGGCGATAGCTTTTATGAGGCTTGCTAGAATAGTTCGTATTATCAGACTTAGAATGGTCTATGACTTATTAGACTTCATTCCAAAACCTGCAAAACTCGGATTAATTGCAGTTTTTGTGGCCATGCTTATCCACTGGATATCATGCGGCTGGATGATGATTCATCCTAGAACTGTTGCCGGAGATATGGATTTTTACATCCTCTCTCTTTATTGGACTGTGACCACCCTTACCACAGTAGGTTATGGTGATATTGTTCCTAATACCAACCTACAAAGATTGTTCACCATGGGTGTAATGTTAGTTGGTGTTGGTGTTTATGGTGTTATTATTGGTCAAGTTTCAAGGCTTATGATGCTTGCTGATAAGTACACAGAAGAGCGAAAAGAGAAAATGGCCAATCTTCATTCTTACATGAAGTATTATAATATCCCGGCTAGTTTACAGCGCCAGGTATTCTCTTTTTATACCCATTTAATGAAGAAAAATATTTCAGATCAAGATATTCAAGTCATAAAAGACCTTCCCCACGCTCTTCAAAATGAGCTGAATATTTACACGAAAATTAAACTCATCAGAGAGGTTCATATCTTTAAGGAGTGTTCAACTCCCTGTTTAAAAATGATTGCTGAGCGTTTGGAACAGACCTTCCACTCTCCTAATGAGTACATCATCAAAAAAGGTGATGTGGGTGAAGAGATGTTTATCCTAGGTCATGGTGAAGTTCAGGTCAATGTCGGTGAAAAAGTTGTAGCGGAATTAAAAGCAGGACAATTCTTTGGTGAAATCGCACTACTCGAAGATACAATCCGAACGGCAGATGTTAAGAGCAAAGCCTACTGCGATCTCTACACTTTTAAGAAAGAAGACTTTATAGAGGTTATATCAAAATATCCTGATTTGGGAGAACGTTTCAAGGCCATCTATCGCAAGCGATCCGAAGATAGAAACCACCAAAACAATCAAATTAAAGCAGCTTAAACACTCATCTGACAGGCATTTACGATCGTATTTACTAGAAGTGGTAGATTCGTAATAATTTCAAAATTGTATGGGTAATAGAAGACACCTTTACTCGTGTCTGCTTTCATTTCTTTAAATTGCTGAGAAACAACTACCAACTGGCCTTTACTTAACAATCTTTTTGCGAGCCTTGAAACCGTATCAGGCCTAGGATCGCTCGCAGGATAAATATATAGATCACAAGTCTTTAACTCAGCCTGAGAAGGATCTACTTTCACCACCTGAAAGTGAGGAGCAAGTGATTTATGCACATCTTCAAACTCAATATTTGGCTGTTCTGCAACTAGCCCAATTTTATAATAATTCTTCATAACTAGTCCGTCCCATCCAACTTTTGTCTAATATACACCTATACAAGCCTCAGATCAATTTCTTATGAAATTTAGTAGATAAATAATTCCTATTTGTATAAAGACAGTCTTTTAGGAGAGAATAGCAATATGAAGCCGAACTGTAGAAACTGCAAACATTTCTTTATTACCTATAATCAGCAGACTCCCAATGGATGTAGGATTTATCAAATCCAATCAAAGCAATTGCCATCAATTATAGTAAAGCAGGCCAATGCTGGGGCGGACTGTATTGGTCATGAAGCCAAACCATCAAATACTACCAAATCAAAAGACTTAAATGACCCTAGGTTATGGTAACTCGAACTGAGTCTGGCCACGGGAATCGATGACCCCTCCGCCGAGACAACGTTTATCATCATAGAAAACAATTGATTGCCTTAAGGTGATTGCTCGTTGTGGTTGGTCGAAAGCCACATGTAAACTCCCGTCTTTATTCTCTGAAACTGTACAAGCTTGATCTTGTTGGCGATAACGAATTTTAGCGCGGCATTTAAGTGGAAACTGAGGTTTATTAATCCAATTGAGTTCATTCGCTTCCAAATCACTCGCGTATAGTGCAGGATGATCTTCTCCTTGCGCCACGTATACAATATTCTTGTCCGCATCTTTATCTACGACAAACCACGGGCCACCAGGTCCACCAAGACCCAGGCCCTTTCTCTGCCCTATTGTGTAAAAACAATGACCATCATGAGGACCTAAGCTCTTATTAGTTTCGATATCGACAAACTCCCCCTTTGATTCTTGAATATACTGTGAAAGAAATCCTTTAAAATCCCTCTCACCGATAAAACAGATTCCGGTAGAGTCTTTTTTCTTTTTAGTGGCCAAATCAAATGCTTCAGCAATCACTCGAACTTGAGATTTTTGCAAATGCCCAATAGGAAAAAGAACTTTATTTAGAACTTCTGGATTGATGGCATATAGAAAATAAGTTTGATCCTTTCCGCTATCTTCACCCTTTATTAGCTTGGGGCTGTCACCATGTTCCACTTGACAATAATGTCCTGTGGCGAGGTAATCAGCACCGAGTTCCATGGCGTAATCAAAGAATACTTTAAACTTGATCTCTCTATTGCAAAGAATATCTGGGTTGGGAGTATGTCCCGCCTTGTACTCTTTTAAAAAGTCACTAAAAACTTCGTCTCGATAGTTTTCTGAGAAATTAATAGAATAATATGGGATATCAAGTTGCTCACAAACGGCTACAACATCGGCGTAGTCATCCTCAGCACTGCAGCGACCATGCTCGTCGATCTCTTCCCAATTGCGCATGAATATGCCAATTGTCTCATAGCCTTGAGCCTTACAAATAGCAGCACAAACTGAGGAGTCCACTCCTCCACTCATACCAACGATCACCCGCTTGTTTGCATTTGCGCCTTTTGCCTCTTCTGACAGGTCAAAGCCATATTCCTTTAAGATATCCATAACAGTCTATATAACGCCTTAAAAAGCCTCTAGCAAGCCTCTATGAAAAACTGTCATGAATCAAAAAAAGATAAAAAAAGGGGCCTTTTTAGGCCCCTCAAAATTATTTTATTTAATCGATTCTTTTAATTTCACCCGATTTTAGTTTTGCCTTATACTCGTTAAGAGTCTTTTTAACGACTGGCATAAGTAAGAAACAGGCCACCATATTTGGTATTGCCAATAATCCGTAAACACCATCTGAGATATTTAGAACGACACTTAGTTTCGCAATTGCTCCTAAGAACACAAATCCAACAAAAATATATCTATATGGAGTGATTCCTTTCTCACCAAAAACATAAGTTACCCCTTGCTCTCCATAATATGACCAAGAAATTAAGGTCGAGAAGGCAAACATAGTTACAGTGATAGTAACAATCCAAGAACCAGCAGGTCCCATTACACTTGCGAAAGCCCTAGCAGTTAGGTCTACACCTTGAACATCTCCATCTGACCAAACTCCACTTGATAAAAGGGCAAGTGCGGTGATGGTACAAACACAAATTGTATCAATAAAAGGCTCCAGAAGAGCTACAATACCTTCTTGAATCGGCTCTGACTTAGCTGCCGAGTGAGCCATAGCAGCAGACCCCATACCGGCTTCACTTGAAAAAGATGCTCTTCTAATACCTTGAACGATAACTTCTTTAACAACAACACCAGCAAAACCACCAGTAGCAGCCGTTCCAGCAAATGCACTTGAAAAAATCAAAGAAAACATTTGCGGAATTTCAGAGAAATTAGCGAATACAACAACAAGTGCACCACCCACATATAAAACAACCATCAAAGGAACTAATTTTTCAGTAACATTTGCAATTCTCTTAATCCCACCAACCAAAACTACGAAGGCTAAAATAGCGAAAACAATCCCTGAAATCCAAGGAGCAACACCTGTTGAAGTTTCAATAATTGAAGCCATTTGGTTACTTTGAAACATATTTCCAGCACCAAAAGAAGATAGAATAACAAAAAATGCATATAACCAAGCAAGTACACCTAAAGCCTTATTCCCCTTGAAAGCATTCTTCAAGACAAACATCGGCCCACCGTGAACATTACCTTTTGGAGTAATATCTCTATATTTAAGGGCCAATGTTACTTCGGTAAACTTCGTTGTCATCCCGATGAAACCTGCAACCCATAACCAAAAAACAGCCCCTGGACCACCAACAGCAACGGCAACAGCTACCCCTGCTATATTCCCTAACCCAACTGTCGCAGAAAGTGCTGTGGTTAAAGCTTGGAAATGTGAAATCTCACCTTCATCTTCTGGTTTATCATATTTTCCTCTGACGATGTCGATTGCGTGCTTAAACATTGTCAATTGAGGGAAACCAAAGAAAATACTAAAGATAATCCCTGCGCCTACAAGTAACCCAACGAGTGGTAATCCCCATACGGTCCCGACAAATGTTCCGGTCCACTGCTCCAATAATTGCGACAAGGTTTGTTCTTCCATTAATCCTCCTTAAAAGTTTTCTCTCTATCTAATACGTTATCAAATTAATATAGTAAGTCTAATGAAATTGGGTATTTAATAAAAAAAGAGCACCTAATGTAGGTGCTCAAATTATTTTCAATGTTCGGTTTTTTCTATCTGAACTGAGATGGAAGCGCGATTGGCTCAATCGCAAAAATCGGAAGAGGTCTACGACTTTTAGTCTGCTCTACTTCTACATCTTGAATTGAAACTCTTGCTTCACTTATAGCTTGCTCAACGCTTGCTGAGAGAGAGAGCTTGGCTGCTTGAAGCGCTCTTTGTAAGTTTACAATCCCACCTGCTTTAACTTTAGCAGTTAGGAATTCTTTATAATCTACTGTTCCCATGATGATTTTTTTAATCTCAAGTGGAGAAAGCTCAGTATTCGTATCTTTAATCTGTGCCGCAATATTTGCAACATAAGGTGCTGCCTGAGAAGTACCAGAAACTTTCAAATACTCATTTCCAGGAATTTGAGAATCAATCAACATTCCAGGGGCTGCAACATCTACCGTTTTAGTTCCATAGTTTGAAAATGGAGCTAAAAAATTATACTTGTACGTAGCTGCAACTGAAACAACATTATCAGCTACGATATTTGTTGGAGACGTTGGGTACTTATCATTATTTGAACCGTCGTTTCCAGCAGCGAAAACAAAAAGAGTATTCGGAGCAGCTGCCACCATCTTCTTACCTGCAAGTAACATTTGCTCTAAAAAGAAAGTCGCAACCTCATTACTCTCATCTGCACTTGGATCTCTTTGAAAAATTAATTTAAAAACATTATCAGTAATCATTTTAGCTTGATTAAAACCTGTTCCAAAAGAACCATTTGCAATATCTGCTTTATGATTGCCAACATATGCCGCAATCTCTTCAAGAAGCTTCATTTGCTCACCAGCAAGAGTTACTAGTCCAGCTTTAAGAACTTCCATTCTCCAATCTAGGTCAAGTTGAGAACCATTATCTTTTTGAGTAAGAACTTGGTTTAGTCCTTGAAAAAAAGGCTTGATTTCAGTTGGAATCAATTTAACAGCAAGGATTTTTCCTTCTGTATTTCCTTTAACTGTAATTCCTGCAACGTGAGTTCCATGTACAAAGTTTCCAAATTTTTGCATTTCTTGAAGAAACGCTGGATCTTTTCTCTTGTCATTCATCCACTTCAGTTCAGCTTCTGTTGCTGTACCAAGCATCATTTTTCCTTGAATTTCAAAAAATAAGTATGGATCCGCAGAAAATGTTCCTAAGTAACTTCTATCAATTACAAGATTATTGCTCTCGGCAAAATTCCATCCATAAATATCATCCGGATATCCGTTTCTATCTTCGTCACGACCATTATTTTCAATTTCTACTAGGTTTTTCCAAAGATTATTTGTTAAATCTTTATGCTGAACATCTACACCACTATCGATAACCGCAATCGTTGCTCCCATAGCTTGCATAGAAAAAGCTAAAATCATTCCAGCTATTATTTTCATATTATCTCCCATGAATACTAAAAAACTATCATCTCTATCACGAGAAAATCTGTCAACAAATGTAAGAGTATGTTAATGAATAAAAAAGCCCGGCATGTAATACCGGGCATTTATATAGGAATTAAGTTGAAATTTATTTAAGCTCTGGGATATTTGTGATGTAAGTTACGTCCTCTCCACGCCCTGCGTCTTGAGCTACAACATTACTTACCTGACATCCACGTGAAGAATCACGTACATAATCAGTCTCACCTCTAACTAAGATTCCCTCAATAATTCCAGTCGCTGCGTTGAAAACTGCAGACCCTGAATTTCCACCATAAGTATCTAAGTCAGCTGTAAAATATTTTGATTTTAATCCTCTAACTGTTGCACCATCAGCAATTTTAGTTGGAAGACCAGTTGGGTGACCGATAACAACAAGCTTCTCACCTTTTGAGATCCTTCCTTTGCGTCTGTAATCTAGAATTCTTCTATCAGTAACTTTTCTATCAAGTCTGATTAAAGCAAAATCATTCATATCACTTCTTGAAAGAACAGTGTTGATAATTTCCTGACATCCATAAACAGCATTTTCTTCTACAGAAACTTCTGTTTGTCCTTGATGATCAATTTTGTAGTCGAATACCCACTTGTACTTGTTGCAGTCTGAAGTAGTCTTAATACAGTGACCAGCAGTTACCAAAAGATCTTCACCTACTAAAAAACCAGAACAGTTCGCAACACTTGGCTGCTCTGCAAATCTTTCAGTTGAACAAATTCCTCTTGAAGTAAGAGATTGCCCATTAAGCTTTACCATACCATTTCCAGTAGGTCTGATGTCATAACTAGAAACCATACCTGCCGTTGACTTAGAAAGTTCAACATACATAGCGTTAGTAGAATCGATTACATCTACTCTATTGTCTTCACCATAAATAACTTTAACTGCTTTTTGAGACGCGACTGCAGGAAGTGCAGCAACTAATGCAAGCGCTAAGATAAATTTCATTGGATTTCCTTTTCCTTAAGTTTTCTCTTTGTCTATTTAGACTTTGTTAAAAAATGTTAATTTTTCGTTTGGCAGTTGCCAACTAACACTATCTTACATCTTGACTTTTGAACTCAACTTTACGCGTCAGCATGCTTACCGGTAGGTCGACAAACCACGCTCTACCGTCTGTATCATTGAATCTTAGCTCATTTCCAAACAATAAAGGTGGACTTACTTTTATCTGATTTTTATAAAAGAAAAATTCAATTTTTTGTCTTAATTGATCCAGTTCATCAACAGATGCAGCGTGTAGGACGCAGCCTGACTTTTTTGTTGAAATTTTCTCGCAAGGGATGATTAAAACTTTCAGTCCAAAAAAATCAATAACAAATGAATCAGCCGCAGTCGCTTCGAAATCTAAGTCGAAAACAAAACACAGAAAATCACAAAGAACTTTCGGTTTAGGACTCTCAAAGACAAATTGGCCAAAACTAATCATAGATTGATTCTAGTGATTTTTTTTCTAAACCTCAAATATATTGAGGGTATTTAGTGCACTTTCTATAGGACTAGCACTATGAGTTCTAATAATAAGATCTCTTTTAAACTGGGAACGAAGCAAATAAAATAATAGATTGCTATGAATCTGCTCAACTGACTCCAACCCAGACTCTGACTTTATATCTAAATCTGCTGGAAATCTTAAAAAAGACTTTCGACTGAGACCAACGACACAGGGAATATCAAATGGAACTTGAAGTAAAAATGTTTTAAAACGAGCGAGTAAAAAATGATTTTGCTCTCGTGTTTTGGAAAAACCAAAACAAGGGTCAATCCAAATTGCATTAGAAACTAAGCTCAATCTCTCTAGCCCAGCACTAAAATAATCCACGATTTCCGCTAAAAACTTTGCTCTTGGCACTTCTTTACAATAGTTCATGTGATTAATTGTTTCTTCTCTCGTTGGACATAAATTATGACTGTAGACGTAGATTATATCCGGGTAAGCTCGCAGAAACTCAATCAATTTATCATCGATTTTGCCCGAAACATCATTAAACACTACCTTAGTTTTAGGCCAGTAATAATGAACCTTTTGAAAAACAAACTCCATCACTTCTGTCTTATATGTATCGATTGAAAGATAGATTTCTGGATCCTGGTGGCTCTTCAAAAATGGGAATAGAGTTTCCTCAAAGCGCGAAGTCTCTTCTGCAATTGAAATGGCTGAATTAAAAGGCGCTGTTGATTCAGCTCCAATATCGACGACTTCTGCCCACTCAAGGATCTTTTCAAACTTCTCTGTGAAGCTATCGAGTGAATTAAATTGATTTCCATCGGAAAAAGAATCGGGAGTAATATTAATTACTCCCATTTTTCTTAGTTGCATATTTTAAGCTGGTGACAGTTTTGAATCATTTGAAATATTAAAATCCTCTTCACTTGGCTTATCAGATGTACTTTCTTTTTTCAGCTCACCTTTCAGGCCTTCTTTTTTCATGACAGGCTTTCCAATATCTTCTCCATTCATAATTTTTCTAATTTGAGTTGAATCAAGCGTCTCCCAAAGAATAAGAGCTTCCGCCATATCCTCTAGGACTTTCTTTTTATCCATTAAAATCTTTTTAGCTGTTTCATAATTTCTTTTAATTATCTTTCCAACTTCTTCATCGATTTTACGTGCAGTCTCTTCAGAATAATGAGAATTGTCCGCACCTGGTCCATAGCCAAATGGTTGGTTAGGATTTTTTGAGTAATTAACAGTCCCTAAAGCAGAACTCATCCCCCAATCACAAACCATATGCCTAGCAAAAGCCGTGGCCCTTTCGATATCATTTGAAGCACCTGATGTGAAATCAGTAAAGATAATCTCTTCCGCAATTCGTCCCCCCAAAAGCATAGCAATTACATTGTTTGCTTTTTCTTTGGACATCGAAAGTTTGTCTTCATCAGGAAGAGTAACTGTAACTCCTAGCGCACCTCCACGAGGGATGATACTGACTTTGTGAACAGGATCATTACCCGGAAGTGAAAGCCCAACAATTGTATGCCCAGCTTCATGAAAAGCAGTATTCTTCTTTTCATCATCGGAGATCATCATTGATTTTCTCTCAACACCCATAAGTACTTTATCTTTTGCAGCTTCAAAGTCGATATTTCCTAGCTTGTCCTTATTCCCACGTGCCGCTATCAATGCAGCTTCATTAACAAGGTTTGCTAGGTCTGCCCCAGTGAAACCAGGAGTTCCCTTGGCAATTGTCTCTAAGTCGACATTATCCTCTAAAGGAGTCTTCTTTGTATGCACTTTCAATATCCCAAGACGTCCTCGTACATCTGGACGACCAACAGTAACTCTCCTATCAAAACGCCCTGGTCTTAGTAGTGCCGGATCAAGTACATCAACTCGGTTAGTTGCTGCCATGATGATGACACCTTCATTTGATTCAAATCCATCCATCTCAACTAGCATTTGGTTGAGTGTTTGCTCTCTTTCATCGTGTCCACCACCCATGCCATGTCCACGGTGGCGACCAACAGCATCGATCTCATCGATAAAAATGATACAAGGTGCGTTTTTCTTACCTTGCTCAAAAAGATCTCTCACTCTAGATGCACCGACACCAACAAACATTTCAACAAAATCAGAACCTGAAATAGAGAAAAAAGGAACGCCTGCTTCGCCGGCAACTGCTCTTGCTAATAATGTTTTACCAGTTCCTGGAGGCCCTACTAGTAGTACACCCTTAGGAATCTTCCCACCAAGTCTTGTATATTTTTTTGGGTCTTTTAGAAAATCTACAATCTCAACAAGCTCTTCTTTTGCCTCTTCAACACCAGAAACATCAGTGAAAGTCACTTTTTTATCGGATTCGTTTAACATTTTAGCTTTAGATTTCCCAAAGCTCATGGCCTTTCCACCACCAGCTTGCAGTTGTCTGATAAAGAAAATGAATATCCCGACAAGTAGTAAAATTGGGAACCAATTCAATAAAAATTTAACAAATAAATTATTCTTTTCAGCTTCTTTATAATTAGGAATGATTCCTTGCTCTCTTAGAATTTTAAATGTTTGCTCACCGGTATCACCAACTAGTTCAAAAGAATTTCCATTCTCGTACCCGTCAATGAATTTACCTTGAATATTGCTTTCACCTTGAAAAGTAACTTCTTTTACATTTCCACTTTCAACGGCCGAAATAAAATTTGAATACGTAATTTTTGAAACATTACGTTTTTGCGGCTCAAGCGCCCTCATCAATAAGGCCATCGATAGAATAATCAAAATCCACATGGCCAAAGTTTTTTGTTGTCTCTTCATAATATACACTTCCTTGGTGCTAATATTCTAAAATTTCACATAAGCTAAATCAAGTATTGTCATTATTTGACTAGCATTAATTTAATAGACATGCGCTTGAATCGATTGCGCTTTTTTGACCATTCACGTAATAACCGCAAAGCTGGGTAGTATTTGGTGTTAAGTCGCTTAAATTCTTGGACTGCCTCTTTATTAAAGCTGGTATCGAATCTGCGGATGTCAATACTAGGATGATCTACTAGAGTATAAAAGGGAAAACTCAAACTATAGCAAGGCTGTCGGATATATCCTTCAATTACACTCTCGAATTCATTGAAAGAAATTTTTCCTAATTCCACCATAGAAAGTTTTGGCGCAGTTTTCTTGGTCATCAGCACCATATTCTTATCTAAATATATTTTTAAATCGCTTTTAAGACTCAAGGGACCAATTTTGTTATTTTGTAAGGCCTGTTTTACTTTTTTAAATTGTAAGGCATTAGTTCCTCGACTATTAGGATTAAGCTTTGAAAGCTGAGCTTCCAAAATTTGCTCTAAACCATCAAAATTCTCATCCCAATTCCTAGAATATATAAGCACTGACTCTGGAGCCTTGATCGTAATCAAAGAGCTGGTACTAGACTTTATAAGATGAAGACCAAGTCTTCTTGCGACTTCATTTTGACGATAAACATAATGCCTCAAATAATTTGGATAGCGCTCTTTAAAGGCATTGACGACCTCATGACGTAGGAAGTTTCTCTCGTACTTCAAATGTTCGTTGGTAGGATCTTCTAAAAACGGAATATCCAACAGTTTTTGATATTTTAAAATTTGATTGCGGGTCACGCACATAAAAGGGCGAATAACCTTATTATTTTTAAGCGGGATACCCACTAAGCCTTTTATAGAACTCGAGCGTAGGCTTTGCAGTAAAGTCCACTCGAAACTATCATCAATATGATGGGCCATCAGGATGAGCTCACCAGATTTTTGAATATCATAGAAAATTTTGTAACGAGCTTTTCTTGCCTCATTTTCAAAATTACTTTGCTCTAATTTTTCATGAACTTTACGCCCAATGAACTCCACGTTTAAACTTTCGCAGTATTGCTCTACCAGCTTGGCTTCGTCGACTTGCCCCTGACGGGTGTTGTGGTTTATATGAACAGCTCTCAACAAATTGGAATATCCGAACTTTTTTAATCCATTGAGGGCATGTAGTAAAACCATAGAGTCTATTCCCCCTGAGACAGCGACAAGTAAGTCCTGATCGGGGGAAAAAAGCTTATATTGCTCGACAAATTGACGAAGGTGATTGAGAAATCGTAGATGATATTTATTGAGCTTGGATTCTTCCATGTAGAAAAGTGTATTTTCTTTAAATTTAAATGTATAGAATTATTGACAACCAAGCTCAGTGTCTTTAATATCACAAGCTCGATCACAGCGATGTAGCTCAGTTGGTTAGAGCGTCGGATTCATATCCCGAAGGTCGGCAGTTCGACTCTGCCCATCGCTACCATAAAATCAGACGCTTCCGTGCATTCAATTTTTTTAAACATCCCGCATGTACTACGGCCAATAGAATTTACCCGTAATTGTCCGAACTCAAACTAAAACTCTCCGCCACATTTGAAATACTATCACCAAGAAGATGCACATATTTCGTTGTGGTTTTGATGTCAGCATGTCCGGCAATACTTTGTACTACCTTCAAGTTAATTCCAGCCTCTACCAACTGACTAAGAGCAGTGTGGCGGAGATCGTGAAAACGAATGGCCCTTAAACTAAAAATTATAAATCCCGATCCACTTTGGGAAAAATACAATATCTCTACTCCAGCTTTTAAACCTGGGACAAAAAAATATATTTTAGATTTTGACTTTATAATCCAAAATATCCCTGAAATTAAAAATCGGATCTTAGGGATAAATATCGTTGATGCTGACTATCAGGCATATCTGGCTAAAGAATGTAAGAATTTAAATCTGAACAAGATTGCCGTTAGGATTCACGCCTATTACTCGAACCTACATAAGGTTCACACGAGGCTAGAGACTTTTACGCTATACTCCTAGAACAGGCAGAATTTAATCCGCCTGCTCATTCCCCAAAAGTTTTTCAAAGTTCTGATTGGAAGTCCCTACATTTATTTCAACTTTTTTCGGCTTTGCTTTCTCTTCTTTGGTCAAAGCTAAATAAAGCACACCATCCTCTAGTCTGGCATGTATTTTGTCTGTATCGACATTCTTGGGTATTTGTATTGTCCGAGAAATTTCTTTCTTATCTTCACCACTTTTAACGAATGGCAGTTTTCTAGACCCTCTCAGCATGAGGTTTTGTCCCTCTACCTGGATATCTAAATCTTCTTTTTTAACTCCGGGCATATCTACGCTTAATAAAAATGCTTGATCTGTTTCTTTAAAATCAGAAAAATTGCGAGTCTCTATTCCCTCCCAAACATTCTCGATACTGTCCATGACGTCTTTGAGGTCACGCTCAACGCCCCAAAAGGCTGGGCGGATTTGAAAATCTCTCATCGGGAAAATAGTTGTTCTCATCATAGTTTTTCTCCTTTTTTGTTTTCTAAATTTTCATTCTTCAACAAAGAATAATTCATACTTGTAAAAGGTTTCCAAAACAGACAGTTTTGGTTTGAGAAACTCTCCTCAGTGAAAAGTTCATACTCTTGATAATTGCCGCATGGCCTCTCATCAATACTCAAATCAAACTTCTCTTCGCTAGATAAAAGCCTCAAGTCAGGTTCAGAATTGACATACTCTGCTCTACTATCCGTAATGATAAAGGTAGCGATTATCAGAATACAAAATTTTAAAAAATTCATTTTCATCTAATACCTCCTTTATTTCAGACACATTTTAACCATGGTTTGAGCTTCAAAGAAGTCAATGCTTTTAGTTATACTTTTTTCTAAAATTTTTTTCATCACCGTAGTCTGCGAAATTTTTATATTTGGAGTGACTACCTTCTCTTCTAGTTAAGTGCTTTATGGGGCACCAGTACTGCTCCGTTCTAGCTGCTATTTCTCTTACATAGCCAATCAAACCGTTGAAATATCCGCAGTAGAGGCAGTTTAATTTTTGCATACTATTTAAATAAGAAAGTTTATGTCGATCCATGACAATGTATTTTTCACGGTTCACTTTTTGGATTCCATACACGGGAAAGCAGATCGACTGATAAGCCGAAACAAATAAATCAAGTATCAGGGCGGGTATGATCATTGAATAAATTATGGGTGCTGTAAGTGCAACCATTGTACTTTGTTTAACAAAACTTATCGTTCGTACTTTTTCCATTTGAATCCTCCTGTTAATTTTTAAATTAAGATCGGGGAAAAAAATGTCAATTCCAAAAAAAATACAATTTTTTTTTGGTTAAAACATTGACAAATTTTTTGGTGGAACTATTTTTAACAGTGACGATGGATTTTCCATCTTTTTTCGGTAGTTTAGGGTTTTGTCTTAGATTATTGAAGAAGGAAGAGCGGAGAATGAAATCGCCTCCTCTCGTATCTAAAACATCCCTAGGTCTTTTAATTGTTTTGTGACTGCTGTGTTGAAAAATGCAGTCCGACTTTTTGCGTAATCAAGGAGGTATTATGGCACGACTGTCAAAGTATCTGGATTCGCACTTCACAGATAACTTTTTCATTAAAGAAGTTGGAGTAAAGTTGGATTCAGATCATTACAAACAAATTAGGAGCAGACTATCTAGACTCGCTGAAAGTGCTCCTGCTTTCTCTTTTATCGATTTGAAGTTTTCTCGTGAGGGACAGAAAGTGAGGGGCGAATTGAAAGTAAATGGTGTTGGAAAGAACTTCCAATCGGAGGAGAAAGGAGAAGATCCCCTTGAAATCTACCTTCAACTCGAACAAGAAATTGAACAGCAATTATTTTATTGGAAGAAAGTCAGGTTTTTAGGGCGAAATCTCATGTTTCCTGATTTTTCCAACAAAAATAGCAGTATGACAGGAGGTTATGCGATATGAAAAAAAAGTGGAGAAATATACCTTTAGTTTATTCGAGCAAAAACAAGAAGAAAGAGATTATCGGAGTACTAAACCCAATCGAATGGGACAAGGAAGGAGAAGTGAAAAAATATTCCATTTACACGGTAGATGAAGAGGACATTATCATTGAAGAGATCTTTCCAAACATCAAACTTAAACACTTACTAAACAAAAAGGTACTCGCCAAGGGAATTCTTCGAGAAGATAAAGAAGGGCAAAAGTTTATAAAATTAAAGACAATTAAACAGCTTATTGAGCCTAATTCCCCCGCTACAAACCTACTGAAAAAGCCTATCTTTAATGTTTGGCCTGAAGAGTATGAGCTAAGCATACCTAAAGATTACCAATTTGCTTCAACTATGAATCTCTCAGAGAACTACTTTTAAACTATTGGAGGATTTATGAATACGGTGAATCGTAAAACTACACATGACATTAAAAATCATATTTCTAAAGTTTTTCCAAGCAGCTCTTTAGAACGTTCTCATCAAGCGAAAATTAAACTTCGCTCCAATTGAGGCATGATCTCTTTACTAATACTAGGTTTGGGAGGCCAAGTCATGAAAAAATTGAAATATAGACATTCAACTAAGAGATATAGAATTAGATTAAAAGGAGTTAGGTTAACTTCAAGTGCTCAAATCGATCTCTATAAACGATTGGACCGGCTAGAAAAGAAATTACCCAATGACTCGAAGATCGATTTAAGATTAACAAATGATGGACTCTTTCATGCCAAGCTACTGATCTCAGGCTTAGAGTTTGGATGCAATCTCGAAACAAGTCACCAACAATTAGAGAGGGCGATATCCAATTTATTCTCAGGCATTGATGAAGAAGTAAAATCTTGGATGAAGTCGCCAAAGCTTTATGACAAATATTCACCTTATTTTGGTGGATACCCAGCACACTATAGGGAGTTAACCATGAGTTAGGAGAAGCCATCTTGTCTACTCAAAAGCATCGTGAGCGCTTTCCTTCCCAGCAATCAGCAGAGGATTATTTCTCTGCTGATTCTCTATTTTTCACTAATCACGTCTTACAAACTGAGCAGTTTCTGATATCACAACTACCCCTCATTTGGGTGATATAACCCTTAATAAGGGTAGAATTCTTTTGACCTGAGATGTACTACGCGTGTACTACGGCCTTCAAAAAAATACCGAAATTAAACGAAAAATATCGATGCCGAGAGAAGTTAAATTATTAAATTAATTGTAAAGGTGTAGTGATTTTATTGAGTTATTTTCGACCTTTAACGGATTCATATCCCGAAGGTCGGCAGTTCGACTCTGCCCATCGCTACCATTTTCTAATAGAACCCTGAAACTTCTTTGGCATTACAATTCCCATATCAACCCAAGTTTCCCACGTTAAAGTTTCTTATGACACTATCGAATATTGAATGAAATTTTTTATGACTTTTCGATTTTATCTTCTCTATTTTTAAAACTAAAGCATCGAGTTCAGTTTCATCACTTTCGTAAAACTCGAGGATAATCACAGATAAAATATTTATTGTTTTTAAATATCCCGAATTATTTTCTCCTTGATGTGAGTCAAATATACCAACACCACTAAAAGATCCTTCGTGCTCTTTAACCATATTACAGATATTGCCGTCGAACCCAGGTAATTTTTCGATTTTATTGAAGGCCATAAATGCGTGGTTCTCCACCAAAGTACGTTCGTCTTCTGATAAATCAGCAAGCATTTCTTCGCAGTAAATCCTTAATAGTTTAGGCTCATCATTAATAAAAATATTTTGAACTAGCACTGCTTTTATCATTTGATAAATAAGTTTATCTTTGAAGCCAAATTCTTTTGCAACGTACACAACAAGCTGTATCGCGAGTGAGTTAAGCTTTAATGAGAAATTAGCACTAGATTTAAATAACTTCTTATTCAGGTCTGCAATTAACAAATCTTCAATTTGCATATATGCATTTACAAGATTTTGAATTCCATTTTCTTGCTCTTGCCGAATCTCATTTTTGAAATTTAAGTCCTCTAATAATCCACTTGCAAAACTCATCGCATCCTCAAGAATTTCCATCGGAGATTGTTCTGAGTATGGCAGAGGAATTTTTAAAACCAACTCTTTGAGGAATTTTTGATAGGACTCACTTTTCACGAAGAAAGATTCAATCTTATTTGAGTATTTTTTGACTGCTTCCCTATCTGGATTAGAGAAAGCACTTATCCTAAAGAAATTTTTTCCACTATTTATATAAATATCTAATGCATCGACCATTTCATATTGAAAACTTTTAGAAGTAAGCTCTATATACTCGCTGGAGTTTCCATTATCTTGTAAAATATTTTTAATTTTTTGGTTAATTCGATCATAGCCTTCAATTGAACTTATATAGCAGTCAGGGTTTAATTTTTTTACGGCGTTATTTTCGCCAAATAAAACAGCTCCTTCGGTGATTCCTTTTTTTATCTTTTCAGATAATTTTGAAATATCTCCATCGACATTCAATGCCTTACCAATAAAAATAAAATTATATTTCTTTGAATCGAGTGTGATAATTGCCTCAGAAAGACTTTCAATTATGATGACTTCCTCTGAATTTTGAGACAACAAAAATGCAATAAATTTTATATACTCATTTTTTTTGCCAATTATTAGCGCAGATTTCATTCGTATCTTCTGATTGCCTATTCTTTATATGTCTGCACGACAATAGTTCTGGCCATTAGGTCATGCCATGCTCTGTGATCTTTTTGAAAGCGAAACCAAATATATCCAAGGAAAAGAACAATCCCGGAAATGAACTTCGCAATAGTTTCTCTAAAAAATATTTGAAAGAAATTTCTTTTTTCACCTTTGAAGTCAATAACCTCAAGACCCAGAAGTTTTTTGCCTATTGTTTTTCCATACAAAAAAGTAGGTATGACATAATAACAAGTACTAAAAAGCAAATTAGATGTAATAGAAAAAATTATTTTATTAAAGAGAAATTGTTCTAAGATGGCATTCAAAACTAAAGCCAAGGGAACACCAATGGCCATGTCGAGAAAAAAAGCAATGACTCTTTTATTGACACTCGCCTTTTCAAAATCGTTCATTGAAACAACTTCATGTTCTCTAACTGGCTTATACTCTTTTGCCAAATCTAAACTTTCTTCACTCACTCATTTTCTCCTGATTCAAAAATTCTTTTATATTCTGTATTGTTTTTCTTAATCCCATTTTTTTCTTTTTTGGTGCTTTAGAAACAGTTAGCTCATATAAAAACAAGCTAATCTCATACTCCTCTAGATCAAAAGCATGGTCACCTACTCGCTGTAAACTTTGCCAACTTTTACGGCTTAAAACTTTTGAAAGATTTGTCATTTTATAAGTTCGTTTCACTAGTTGATATTTTTTAGAAATGGCCTGAGCTCTGTTGTAATACTCGTAGTAACTTTCAAACCATTTTAGAACTAACATCTGAACTTTGTAAGTCAGAGGAACTTCCCCCGACTCAACTTCAGATAAAAGAAACTTAAATACGAAATGATTTTGGTTATTCCACTTTCCAATCTCTTCGTAATAATCAATCTTTTTATCTAAGTCTGTCTCAACATCTGCTTTATTGAGAAGTTCCACCTCTTCATCGAATAAGAAATGCCGAGGAAGAGGCTTTCTCTTTTTATAGATTAATCCAAAACTACATCCAATAAGAGTTCCAACGGCATGAGCATAGTATGCGACTCCTCCCTCATTACCAGTCGCTATCATTATAAAGTCGTTTGCAATATAGAGAATTGGTACAGTTATTGAAACCGGAAAAAACATAGTTCTCCAATAGACAAACAAATAAGTAAAAACAAACTTCATTCGTGCATGCCAGAATAAAACAAGAAAAGCTCCCACCAATGTTGTCGCCCCTGCTGATGCCCCCATCAATGCCATAATATGGCCGTTAATCAATATTTCTGAATAAAGGCCAGCTAAACTACCCACCATGAACAAGCTGAAAGTGAGTAGGCTTCCAATTCTCTGCTCCACATAAATCCCAAACATAATGATAAAAAACAAGTTTCCAAAGAGATGGGTGTAACCACCATGAGTGAAAGTTGCTTGGATTAAATTTATAAAATTGAATTTTTTGGGATTGAGTAGCCCTAAGCTTTGAACGAAAGCAGAGGTCTTTTCATCCAGATCCGGAACAAGTGAGTTGAGTTCTCGAAATTCATCTGTCTGCGCAGAGTCCTCCGGAACATCGCCTGCTCGTAGAGCTTTTACATAAAAATGAAACAGCATCGCCTTATCTAATTCATTAAGGTTTAAATTTTTTAAGTCCTTACTTTTGAAATAGTCACAATACATATTTTCGACATCAAGTGGGTCACAGGTTTTTTGTAAAAAAGCGATACTCTTTTTAGCAAAGTCTTCTGTCGCTACCATGACTTCTAATTCTTTATTGAATGTCTCAACGTCTTTAAATTTTTCGAAGGAATAATAAACATTGAACAATGTTAAAATAATGATTGCGAAGGGAATTTTTCGAAGCCCAATACCCAGGCCTAACGGTAAAAACATAAATTCTATTCCTTATGTTATACCTATCGGCAAATTGACCCCTCTACTCAAGTAATATTAAGATTAGTTCGCAAAATCAGACAGTTAATGCTCTTTCTTGGCATCTTCTTTGATTCTTTTAATGGCCTGATTCACTAGATCAGGTAGGTCGTCATGCATATCCCCCTCCCTGAAATTTAGCTCTCTTGAATGCCCATTTTGAATAATATCTTTCAAATACCCTCGTAGCCTATAAATAGCACCGGCAGATTTATGGGTGAAAATAACATTATAAACTATGATAAAAACAGTGCAAAGTATGCCAGCTGTTAAAATAGCATCTAAGACTAACTCAAGGTGAAACTCAATTAGCGTGTTATAATCGACGCTCGATATCTTCATAGACTTTGATGCAAACTGCTCCATCACCCAGAATGATTTATTCACCTGATAATAAATAAAACCAATAGCAGAGAATAATATGATTAGATTAAAGATGACGATGGAAAATTGAAATCTTGGATAAATAAAATAATTTTTCCATAGCCTTTGTGGCATCTTAGAACCATTACTCAATTCAATCCTCCTCTTTCATTAAATTATATACTCTATTGCTCCAGTTTGCACATTAAATAGGCAAAATATAAAAATATTAATTAATGTTAATAAAGATTTATAATCGAAATATATGAAACCAAACCAAGACGAATACGCCTATATTGAATACTTATTAAAACGTGCACCGAAAAACTTTCGCCACAGAATTTTAGCCGAAGCTGAATACAAGCATCGAAAATACCCCATACACGCTTTTGAAATTGGACCAGACGACCCTACAGTTCCAGTCATAGGGTTGTTTGGAGGAGTTCATGGACTTGAAAAAATCGGAAGTCATGTTGTCTTGAGCTATTTAAACTATCTATTTGAACAGCTTAGCTGGAATAAATCACTCAACTACCTCTTTGAAAATGTCCGTTTAGTTTCCATTCCCATGGTGAATCCAGTAGGTGTCTATCATAACTTTCGCTCCAACGGAAACGGAGTTGATCTTATGAGGAATGCACCTGTCGAGAGTCAAGAAAAGGTTGCGTTTATGGTCGGTGGTCACCGCTACAGCAACAAGATTCCTTGGTATCGAGGTCGTGAGGATAAAATGGAGCTAGAGTCGCAAACTCTAGTGGATTACGTAAAGGAGAGAATGTACAGCTCGTGCTTTTCTCAGGCCATTGATTTTCACTCTGGATTCGGTTTAAAAGATAGACTTTGGTATCCCTATGCCAGAACCACAGATCAATTTCCAGACCTGGCCACCGTAAATAAACTTTCTTCGCTATTTAATAAAACAATCCCACATCATGTTTATGTGATTGAACCTCAGAATGTACAGTACACAACTCATGGTGATCTATGGGATTATATGTATGATGAGCAAAGAGCCGTTCGTTCTGGAAATATTTTTCTTCCTTGGACGTTGGAAATGGGCTCCTGGATTTGGTTTAAGAAAAATCCCATTCAGATTCTCTCCCCTCATGGACTATTTAATCCTATGAAAGATCATCGTTTTTCACGCACAATGAGGAGGCATTTTCTTATGATCGATTTTTTCATCAAAGCAACTGAAAGCTATAAGGGTTGGTTATGACAAATTGGGTACTTTTAAGAGGTTTAGGACGAGACAAAAGGCATTGGTACAAATTTACGGACCAACTTCGAGAAGCCTACCCTAACTCGAAAATTCTTCCACTCGATCTTCCAGGCATTCAAAGCCAGTCAGTAGTTCCAACGAATATTCACGCGATGGTTGATGAGGTAAGAGATTACTGGCTAGATGAAAAAACAGATGGTGACTGGAACCTTTTGGCCATATCTCTTGGCGGTATGCTGGCGATAGATTGGTGCTATCGATATCCAAATGACTTTAAACATTTGGTTACAATTAATACCTCAAGTAAAACGACGTCCTCGCTGTTTGAGCGTATTTCTCCGAGCGCGATCAAAGCTGTCGGAAGCTCTATTGTCACAAACAATACGAGAGAAAGAGAGAGAAAAATTTTAGAAATCACAACGAATGAGACTGATATTACGGAAGAAATGCTTGATACTTGGGTTGAAATTGCTGATTCAATGAAGTTATCAAGGCTAAATCTAATTAAACAACTTTTTGCTGCTTCGAAATTTAAGCTCCCAAAGCAATTACAAGTTCCCTTTACTGCTCTTGCTTCAAAAGGAGATCGCTTTTGCGATTATAGCTGTTCGGAAAAAATTGCGAGACGCTATAATGCACCTCTTTTTTTACATGAATCGGCAGGCCATGACCTTCCTACTGATGATGCGAAATGGGTCATTGAAAAATTACAAAATATTTAATTTCTTGAGCATATGATCAGGCTCTAATTTCACCGCAGGCTCGGATGATTCGACCCAATTAATTTCAGTCTCTAATTTTTTGATATGATTCTCTAGTTCAGTGATTTTATCAGTTCTATTTTTTTCGACCTCTTGATTAATCTTTTCAAGCTCAGCAGTATTTCTTTTCAAACGCTGGTTATTCACCTTCAAACGGTGTTGAAGATTATCTACTTGATCAATGAGGCGACCGGTCTCTGACTGACCTTTTACATACCTTGGCATAAGAATCTAATCGGATTCTTTTACTCAACCTTTAATTCAAACTTTAAAACCAGTTTGATTCCAACTATTTACAAAGACCATCTGCTTTAGAACTTTCTATGCACCAAGTCCTCAATGCATTCTCATATAGTTTTACTCTTTGATCTTCGTCGCTAGTTATTTTAAACATGGCCAGTTCATCAATTTTTCGATCATAACGTCGATAGTAAATTTTTTGATCTCGAATAAAAATATAGGTTTCACATTCCTCTGGATAATCCAGTACTATATTTGGATCTCTAGCACATAAGATTTTTTTACCCTGAATTGATTCCACATCGTAAATTAAAAGTGCATGAGCCCCAGTAAGTTTCCCAACAACACCAACATATGGTTGATGATTTAAATTCACTCTCCTTATAAGATCATAAAAGGTATTCAACTTTTGATTAGCATAATGCCTGATTTGAAGTTTACTATCTATGGCCTGATAGCGGTGAGAGGTTCCGGCCACGATTGATCGCAAATAAGTTTTTACTCTCTTTTGTTGGCTAAAGTCATATAGATCCTTATAGCCTTTTATCGTTTGAACTTGATAACTAAGAACAAGTTTTATTTGTGATAATACATCTTGCCAGCAAGAATCTTCACTCAGATCACATGCCGCACTAGAGTCGTCAAAATTTGCCAGCATATTAAACTTCTGAGTTACCAATGCATGCCCTCGACACCTACCAATTCCACGGTAACCAAAATTTTCAAAACTTAAATAATCGTAGCCTGTTATCAATGGTCTAAAAGAAAGTGAATCATAGCAGTAAAGTTCACAGGTTTTGAGTTCTGGTAGTGGTTCCGTTGGAGCAGGTTCAACTGGAGTTGTGGGAGTTGTAGTATCTAATTCTCGACCATCTTCAATGGGAGTTGGAGAAGATTTTTTACCTTTATTTTTGTCTAAGCATCCGGTCAAAAATAATAAAGCTATAATCAGAAGTTTATTCATACCGAACCTCCGTGGAGTGAATAATACTTTAATTCGTTTAGCCGATAGTAGACCAGGCCATCAAAGTAAGAAAGTGTTATATTTTTGACACGAAAAATTGGATACTTATGCTCTAGTACGTAATTTTTCTACATGATCTAAAAATTAGATAACTCAAAAGGCTTTTCTCATAGGCTTATTATCCAAAAACTAAAACTTGTTACGATGCCCACAACGAAAAAGATCATCACGCAATAACCCATAATTGCACGCAGTGGTATTTTAGCGACACTTAATAAAGGTAATGCCCAAAAAGGTTGTACCATATTGGTCCAGGCATCACCCCACGCAATGGCCATGGAGGCTTTTGCGGGATCAACTCCTAATTTAATCGCTGCTGGTAGTATAAAAGGAGCCTGCAATGCCCATTGTCCACCACCACTAGGAACAAAAAAATTAACAATTCCTGCAGACCAGTAGGTAAACATCAAAAAGCTCTCTTTAGTTGAAATCGATACAAAAAATTCTGAAAGCATATTGGCCAAACCGCTTTCTCGCATTATTGCCATAATGCCAGCATAAAGAGGAAACTGTAGAATTATTCCGGCACTATCTTTAACCGACTCAGAGAACTGAAAGAGATAATTTTTTGGAGTCATATGAAAACTCATACCTAAAAAGATAAAAAGTAAAATCAGGTTATTTAAATTTAGACCCGCACCATTTGAAAACTGTTGTCCTAAATATATAAATCCTATTGCGACAACGGTATAATTTAAAGTTTTTGACTGCTCTAAACGCAAAGCAGGTGTATCATTTGAATCTTTCAATTCAATTTTTTCTACAGCTTTTGGCATGACAAATTTTGTTTCGGTTTTCACTGATTTTGCAAATATATAATTTAAAATAAGCAAGGTTAAAGCTGTAACAAAGACTAGCACCAAATTGAAATTTGCAAACACGGTCCTTTCAATTCCAATTTTTGATAGGCCTAGAATACTTTGAACTTCACTCGAAGGAGATGTTAGTTTTAAAGGAACTGAACCTGATATTCCTCCATGCCAAACAAGAAAACCTGAATAGCTCGCAGCCACCAAAAGGGCAAAATTCACATCCTTAACTCTCCTACCCAGTTCAACTGCAAATAAACCAGCCAATATAAGACCAAATCCCCAATTAAACCAACAAGCAATAATACTAACTGTTGTGGCCAGTAATACCGCCTTCACAGGTGAATTTGCACTGGTGCTAAGCTTATCAAGAAGAAAAACGAAAAATGGACTCCTGGCCAGCGTAAACCCACTAACCAAAATAAGTGTCATTTCCATAGCAAATTTAAAAAGATCATCAAGACCTTGTCCCCAAAACCCTATAATCTCCAATGCCGACATCGGAGTCACAGCCACTGCAGCGCCAAAAACAATAATGGTTAAAAGCAACGCGAAGATAAATGCATCCGGAAGATATTTTTGCATTAAAGAATCAAAAAAATTTGTGAGTGTATTCATTAAGACGAGCCCCGTAGTAAACGCAATAAAATCAAGCTTAGCAATAGCTCAATTACATTGCAATGCAACTTTTCCCATCCCCACTTTTTTTATAGTCTGTGTGCATAAAAATGAGGAGATCAAATGAGTGGTTTAGATAAAGTTGTATCGAGTTACGATGACGCCCTTGCGGGTCTAAGTCATGATATGCTTTTAATGGTTGGTGGCTTCGGTCTTTGCGGTATCCCTGAGGGATTAATTGACCATGTGGCAAAAGCCGGAGTGACCGGATTAACCTGCATTTCAAATAATGCAGGAGTTGACGGCTTCGGTTTGGGAAAGCTTTTAGAAAAAAGACAAATAAAAACAATGATCGGTTCCTACGTTGGAGAGAATAAACTTTTTGAAGAATTATTCTTATCAGGAGAGATGGAAGTTATCCTCACTCCACAAGGGACACTGGCAGAAAAAATTCGAGCCACCGGCGCAGGAATTCCTGGATTCTACACAGCAACCGGTTACGGTACAAAAATAGCTGAAGGTAAAGAAACTAAAGAATTTAATGGCCGAATGTATGTTTTAGAAGAGGCATATCCAAAAGCAGACTTTGCTCTAGTTAAAGCTTGGAAAGCCGACAGATATGGAAACCTCGTATTTAGAAAAACCGCTCGTAATTTTAACTCGATGATTGCAACGGCCGGTAAATGTACAGTTGTTGAAGTTGAGGAAATCGTTGAGGTAGGAGAACTTGACCCAGACATGATTCATGTACCTGGAATCTATGTTAACCGAGTGATTAAAGGAAATTTTGAAAAGAGAATTGAGCAAAGGACGGTGAAGGCATGAGTTTAACTAAAGAACAGATCGCTCAAAGAATCGCTCAAGAATTAAAAGATGGCTACTATGTAAATCTAGGAATCGGCATCCCTACTCTTGTTGCAAATTACGTCCCTAAAAATATTGAGATCATGCTTCAAAGTGAAAATGGTCTATTAGGTATGGGAGAATTTCCCACTGAAGAAAACGTCGACGCCGACTTAATCAATGCGGGTAAACAAACTGTTACCGCTGCTGCTGGAGCCGCTTTTTTTGATTCAGCGGAAAGCTTTGCTATGATTCGAGGTGGACATGTTGACCTTACCGTACTTGGAGCCTTTGAAGTAGACGTTAAAGGAAATTTAGCCTCATGGATGATTCCTGGAAAACTAGTCAAAGGAATGGGCGGAGCCATGGACCTAGTGGCAGGCGCTGAAAATATAATCGTTGCCATGACCCACGCTAACAAGCATGGTGTATCGAAAATTTTAAACGAATGCTCATTACCACTAACCGGGGTACAATGTGTTTCGAAGGTCGTTACTGACCTTGCTGTTCTAGAGTTAAAAGACAATCATTTTCACCTACTAGAGCATGCACCTGGGATTTCAGTTGAAGAGATTCAAGCTAAAACTGAAGCACCGTTAATTATTTCGGAAAATTTAAAAGAGATGAGATTTTAAGGAGAATACAATGGCACATACTTTAAGCTTTACAGATGGTACGAGCATAAAAGTTCCAAATAAAGAATTACTCATTGATTGTGATGACATCATTGAGACTCCAATTACCTTTGGTTGTCGTTCTGGTGTTTGCGCAACTTGTATCGTTAGGGTTCATGAAGGAGAGAATAATCTTCCACCAAAATCAGATGAAGAAATTGATATTTTAAGTACCTTCAAAGGTAAAGAAGACTGTAGACTTGCTTGCCAACTTCATTTAACAGGTGATGTTAAAATGGAGTACGTTGGGAAATAATTAAGTCCCGCGCCGCCTTAAAAGCATAAGAATACCCATTTTTATAAAGCCCAGTGACAACAAAAAGTCCTGGGTTTATTTCCTGCCAGCGAGGTGTACGCTTGCGCCCTTTGTGCCTTACTCCCGTTTTTAATCGCCACATTTCTCTCTCCGGTAAATTCCCCTTATAATGCGCCTTAATCTTATCAAAAATCTGGAAGACATCAAGATTATGCTCAGTGATAGGGCCCTCCTGAGAAGTCGATCCAAGAAGCACGATGTTTTGGCTTGGTTTAACTATTAAATGATGTCCTTCCAAGTCATAGCAGCACTCGCGCTCTCCAAAAGATTGATCATAATCTATTTCCAAATAAGTTCCGCATACTGGTTTAGAATGCTCTAGATAGGTATCAAACTCAGGGTTAAAACCGTGGACTAAATTCTTACCGAAAAAGCTAGTGGCCACATATACTTCATCAAAAAATTCTTTTTTACCATTTGAATAGACATCATACCCGTTTTTAATTTTTTCGATTTTTCGAACAAGGCCAGTCTGGCGGTTTACTTCAGGAGTTTGCGCAAGAAACCAACTTTTTAATTCTAAGGGATCAATCAAATAAGCAACTTCTTCATGAACATGTGAATAATTTTTTATGGGAAAGTCATGAGAGGATTTTAGAATTACGGCATCAGAATATCTTTTGAAGTATTTTTCTTGTCCGTTAAAAAAATGAATTTCGTGTGCCTTTGAAATCCCATCGGGATTATATGTTTGAAAAAATTCCTCGAACTCAATCATTGAGTCAATCATAAGGTCACCCAAGAAGCTCATCCCTCTCTGAGTACCACGCATACAATTAATTGAAGTGGACCTCATAGAGCACGCCGGTGCAAATTCATCACTTGAATAATTCGATATTTGAATATTTTCTCGCTTAGATAGATAAAAATTAAGACACCAAGCAGCAACTCCGTCACCGATCGTCAAAACAGATTTCATTGTATTTTCATCCTTATATTGCCTCTCTTAATTCAATTTTATATAACTTATCATCAAAAAAATTGAAAGGAATCATAATGGAACTCAACCCACAAGCACTTAGCTATGCTATCAAGAAAACGGCCATCGCTCAAAGGCAAGTAACAGCAACTGCACATCTTCTGTTTGCTGAAGAATGTACTATCCCATTTATTGCCAGGTATCGTAAGGAAGCAACTGGTAACCTCGATGAGGTTCAGATTAGAGATATCAAAGAAAGCTACGAAGAATTTATCGAACTTGAAAAGAGAAAAGCCTATATCATCGATGCCATTAAAAAATTAGAGCAGTTAACTCCTGAACTAGAGAAGAAAATCCTTGCGACTGAAAGCTTAGCAATACTAGAAGATTTATACGCCCCATATAAGGCTAAAAAGAAAACAAAGGCTATGATTGCTAAAGAAAAAGGACTAGAGCCGCTATCAATTGAAATCCTAACAGGAAAAGAAAAAATTGATCCAGCAAAAATAGTAGAATTAGTTCAAAAGTCTGAAGGTAAAATTAAAGACGTTCAAGAAGCCATCGATGGAGCTTGTGATATTATAACTGAAACTTTTGTTCACCATCCTGAAACAAAAGAAGAGCTAAGAACTGTTTATTGGTCTCAGGCTAAATTTAGGGCCTCAAAAAGAAAAGATGCTGAAACGATTAAAGATTATGAAAAATTCAGAGATTTCTTTGAATTTGAATCAGATCTTAAAGAGTTAGTTAATCCGAAAAACACTCACCGCTTTATGGCCATGAGACGTGGTATGAATTTAAAAGTTCTAAAATTAGAGGTGAAATTGGATGGTGATTTTCCTTATCAATTGATTGAAAAAAATCATTTCCCAGAGGGAGATAAGCTTGGTGAGTACGAGCTTCTACAAAAGCTAGCTCAAAAAGCTTTCGATTCTTATATCTCAACATCTCTTGATCTTGAGATGAAAACAGAACTTAAAAAAGTTTCTGATCAAGCTGCGATTGATGTTTTTGGTGTTAACCTAAAAAACCTTCTCCTTCAGCCTTACCTTGGATCTAAAGCAGTGCTTGGAATCGACCCAGGAATTAGAACTGGCTGTAAGGTTGTAGTCATTGATAAAACAGGTAAATATGTGGGTGATCATGTTATCTATCCTTTTGAGCCTCGTAATGATGTTGCTGGATCTAAAATGATCCTAGAAAAACTTGTAGAAGCTTTTGAAATTGAATACATCGCGATAGGTAATGGTACAAACGGAAGAGAGACACTTGAGTTTGTTCAAGACAATATCAAAGCTGTCCAAGATGAAAAAGTAAAAGCAACTTTAGTTAATGAATCAGGTGCTTCTATTTATTCAGCTTCTGACATTGCACGTAAAGAGTTTCCAGATAAAGATGTCACAGTTCGTGGTGCAATCTCAATTGCAAGAAGGTTTCAAGATCCACTTGCAGAACTCGTAAAAATTGATCCTAAATCAATTGGAGTTGGACAGTACCAACACGACGTAAACCAAGCGAAACTAAAAAAATCTCTCGATGCTGTTGTTGAGAGCTGTGTGAACTATGTTGGCGTTGACCTTAACACGGCTTCTGCACCACTTTTAAGTTTCATCTCAGGTATTGGGCCAACAGTGGCCGGAAATATAGTGAAACACAGAGACAAAAATGGACTTTTTAAATCAAGAGCTGAACTTGAAAAAGTTTCTAGATTTAGCCAAAAGATTTTTGAACAGTCCGCAGGATTTTTAAGAATCTATGGTGGTGAGCAACCTCTAGATGGAACCTTTATCCACCCAGAAAGATATAGTGTTCTTGAAGACTGGGCAAAAAAGCACGGAAAGGACTTAAAAGATATTGTTGATAATCAAGAAGTTATTGCTGAGTTAGAAAAAGATAGTGTTCTTAAAGAAGAGCTAGGTCCGCACACTTTTAATGATATTATTTCAAGCTTAAAGGCTCCTAAACAAGATCCAAGATCAGAGTTTACTCCAACTGAATTTAGAAAGGACGTTAGAGAAATCAAAGATCTAAAAATCAACGAGTGGTATAATGGCGTGGTAAATAATATTACTAATTTTGGCGCTTTTGTTGATATCGGTCTTAAAGAAAGTGGTCTTCTTCATATTTCACAAATTTCAGATACATTTGTTGAGAATGCACTTGATAAGCTAACTGTTGGTCAAAATATTAAGGTAAGAGTTACTGAAGTTGATTATGACAGAAAGAGAATTAGTTTAAGCTGCAAGAAACAAGACGGTGCGGGTGGCTCTTACCAGACAAGTTCAGGGCCAAACGTAGGTGGCGGGAAAAAGAATAAGAAACCGCAGCAAAAAGAAATTAGAAACAACGCTTTTGCAGCCTTAGCAAATTTCAAGGTAAAGTAGTCCACTCAGTTATAGTGGCGAAATTTTTATTTTTTGCTATCATATTTATATGAGTAAAGAATTATCAACTATAGTTGATCCCAGACTGGCCAAGAAGTTTTCGGATGCAGAAAGCCGAGGACATAATATCCAAGACTTTATCCAAGACTTCTTGCAACAGTTTGTTTCTGACCAAACAAAGAAAGCCTATATTGGCGATTTGAAGGTTTTCTTTGATTTTTTAAAGCGTGGTGGCGTAACAGTCACTCATCCCAACCAAATTAAGGGTCATCACTTTCAAGTATATAGAGATGAACTCATTGAAAATGGTTATTCAAGTTCTACTATCAATCGAAAGCTGGTGGCCATCAGATCGTTTATGAAATGGTCAATGTCATGCAAGCTGGTTGATTATAATCCACTTGATATTGTAAAACTTCCTAAAGTTCAAACCGAGTCACCTACTCTTGCCTTTGATGATAAGGAAGTTCTCGATATGTTAGGTGCACCTGATCTCTCGACTAAAAAAGGTCATATGCACAAGCTAGTTATCTTTCTATTATTCTCATTAGGTCTTAGACGATCTGAGCTGGTTAATATTCGAGTTGGTGACTTCTACCAAGACAGAGGTCATTATGTGCTAAAAATTCGAGGAAAAGGTAACAAGGATAGGCACCTCCCATTGCAAACAGAAGTCCTACAAGGGATCAAGCTCTATACTGACGCAATGGCCGGCTTCGGAATTCAATTTGAACCTGATGATTTTTTAATTCAATCAAATAATAATGGTAAGAACGATCGTCCAATGGATGGGTCAACCGTTTATCGTATTATCGAACGATACGCAAAAAAATGTGGGATAAACAAAAAGGTTGGTGCCCATAGTTGTAGGGCCACGGCCATTTCTCACCTTCTAGACACACAAAAAACACCTATAAGAGATGTCGCAATATTTGCAGGCCATTCCAATATAACAACGACAGAGCGCTACGATAAAAGAAGAGAAAATCTTGATAACTCAGCGGCTTATAAAATTAATTACGACGATTAAGCTGCTTTTTTGAAAAACTCTTTTAGCCTGCCACTGAATTCTACAAATGGACTAGTCATTTGATCTTCTAAAATATACTGATAGCGACAAAAAAGATTAAAGTTATTATCTATTGACGACTTATACCCTAAAGTTTTAACGACTTTTGATTGTTCGATAGAAAAATGTTTTAACTCATCCCTCGTGTAAAAAAATTTCTCTTTAAGATCGGAGCTTTGTTGAAAGTCTTGCTGAAGATATTTCTGTAAGTTGGAGGTATCCATATAGAATTTCAAAAATTCACCGGACTCCATATTGTTCATAAAAAATTCATCTTTAGTCTCAAACAAAAGACCTGAATCAGTAATTTGTTTTAAATAGATCTCTGACCGAAGTTTCTGCTCTTTTCCAAACGTCACACCAACCAATTGATTAGTGCGAATTCTCAAACTCCTGGCCGGAAGTTTATTTTTCATCAATTGTTCTAATAGATATTTATTGAGCAATTCCTCATTAATACATTCAACCAAGGAAATATGTTGATAAGGACCGAGAGGACCTAAAAATGAAACTTCATAACAATTGAAAAAGTGATCCTCATTCTCGGAGCTTTTAAGGTATTTCACAAAAAATTGATAAACATCCTTTAGGGTTAAGTTGAGAATGCTCTCATCTTCTAATTTAAGCCAAATAGGAGTATTACTCATGTCCTGATTAGCAGACAAATAATGATCAAGATTCTGCTTAATTTTAGGATCAGTCTTACTTAATTGTCTGAGCAAATCGATCAGACTCGAATTATCACTCAATTTAAAATTAAATGTCGCAAACTGATCTAATTTGAAACTCTGTGAAGGCAGCTTTTCACCTAGAACTTCTTTCAACCATAACTTATTTTTCACCATAATTTCCTCTCACATAGAGGTTTACGGCAAAATTTTCCTGCAGCTTTAGAAATATTATTTAGCCGACTTTTTTAATCAGCGAAATAAAAGAAGTGTCCTCTTTTTTAAAAATATTGAAAGTAATTTTCGTAAAAATATAAGCAATCAAATAAGGCACAAAAAATGCCAATAAAATATCCCTTACCTCAAAATTAACTGGAATATTTCTTTCAACAAAATGCTCAGGCATTATGACCAGCTGGTTACTGTCTAAAAGCTTTAGAAAGATTAATCCAAGAGACACGCCTAACAGGGAAAAAACACCAGTCAATAAATGACCAAAAATATAAATAAGCTTCATGGCCTTTTTCTTTGAAAGCCCTAAAATCCAAAAAGAAGCTAAATCCACTTTAATTTTGTTATAAAAAATTAAATATCCCGAAACGATACAAATACCAATTAGAAAACTCATACTGGTAAAAAGAAACAACATGACTTTAGTCTCTAACCCTAATGCCCAAACTAAAGTTGCATTCATCTCATCCCAGCTCACAAAGTTTCTATAATTGGTCGAAGCCAAGAAGTTTTTGATCGGTGTTGCATCTCCATAAATCCTAATACGATTGAAGGTTTTTTTTCTTATAAGATTTTGCACAAACCTCAGCCTTACCCAGCCGTGAATACGATCCACTTCCGGTAGCTCACTGCTAAAAAAATCTGTCACTTCAATACTTGATTGCCTAGGAACTTCACGCATTAAAAGAGTGGTATGGGCCGGAGAAGTAATAGTAACATCTGTATTATAAAATGCACTGATATCCCTCGCCAATTGTCCTCCAAGAACCAGGCCAGAGATATCTCTTCCTTTTAAAAAGTCCGGAGTCATTTGATCGAAATCGAGTCCATGAATAATTAGAGGTGCGAGATATCCCCCATTTTGCACCATCAACTCAATTTCAAGCTCTTTTACATATTGAATGTTTTTATAACGTAGGTCCTTGATAAGGTCTGAGAGCTCGTTGCGAGAATAATTTGATACGTCGTAATATCCTTGTCCGATTACATTCTTAGACCTTTTAACTAATCCATTTTGGAGTCCCCCCATTATTCCCTGTAATACCATCAAAGAAAATGAGGAGATCAATAAGCCAATTATGGTTAAAAATATTAACCTTTGTCTGGTATGCCCTTTAAAAACATATTGAAAAAAATATTTAAAAAAAGCTAAACTCATGCCTCGTAAAATTTCTTCTTTTCACTCACAAGTTTTTCTAAGTAGGCACTTAACTGATAGCGATCAGAATCAACCTCTTGAGCAAATTTTTCAATGGCCACTTTTATACGATCAAGCCCTTCTACATCGGCATAACGAAGTAAGCCCCCTCTAAAAGGAGGAAAACCGATACCAAAGATAAGACCTAAATCTACTGTTGCCGCACTATCAACAATATTTTCTTCCAAAATATTTGCTGCTTCATTGATCATTGGAAGAACAACTCTCATTTGAATAGTTGTCTCGTCCATAGAAATTTTATCCTTAGGAAGCATACCTTCAGCTTCTGGATTGACTCCCTGCTGCTTACCTTTTTCGTCGTAAAGATAGAATCCTTTTTGAGATTTTTTCCCTAAAAGTTTTTTCTCTACCGCTTTATGAGAAAGACTATTGGCCTTTGCTCTCGCTCCCAGGCCTTCTTCCATTATCTCTCCAACATGGGCACAGACATCTAAACCGATTTCGTCCATAAGTCGACAAGGCCCCATTGGCATACCAAAGTTTAAAAGAGCTTTATCTAGCGCTTCTATTGAAACACCTTCTTCTAACAAATAAGCTGATTCATTTAAAAATGGGGCGAGGATTCGATTCACAAGAAATCCAGGGCAATCATTTACGATAACCGGAGTTTTCTTAACATTAAGAACCCATTTGTATAGTTTTTGAATCGTGTCTTCAGAGACTCCACTATGGCGAATAATTTCAACTAATGGCATTTTATTGACTGGATTAAAGAAGTGAAGACCCGCAAAACGATCATTCTTTTTAAGCGCCTTTGCCATCTCTTCAATTGATAAAGAGGAAGTATTTGATGTGAGTAGGCATTCATCAGTGACGTAGTTTTCGACATCACTAAAGACTTTCTTTTTCACATCCATATTTTCAACGACTGCTTCAATCAATAAATCTACTTTTTTGAATCCATCATAACTTAGAGTCGGCTGAATTGATCTTTGCTTGCGTTCGAAGTCATCTTGCGTGAGCCTCTTTCTTTGTTTGGCCTTTACAAAAATTTCAGAGGATTGTTTTAATCCTAATTCTAGCCCAGCCGTTGCAATATCCTTAAGCATTGGAGATTGACCTGAGTTCGCCATTAGCCAAGCAATTCCACCGCCCATTGTTCCACCACCAAGAACAGCTCCTTGCTTAACACTGGCGATATCATCTTTATTATCCATTTTCTTTGCATTATCTTGCAAAAAGAAAACATGCTGTAGTGACTTTGACTGAGAGGTCTGAGACAACTCTCCAAAAGCTCTCGCTTCATTCGCAAGATAAGTGCTTCTTCTCTTTCCAAAGCTCGCCTCTAAATGATCTAGAATTTTTAATGGAGCTGGATAGAATCCGTTTGTTTTCTCAAGAACCGTTTGTCGGGCTTTTCTAAAGATTAAACCTCTTGCTAAAAAATTCTCTGAAGCTTTTTCAGTTAAAGACTCTTGAATTGATTTATCATGAGACTCTTTTTTAAATAAATACTCTGGAGCTAACTCTAGCATGCGCTCTTTTGGCATTACGTATTCTACTAAACCAATTTTTCTCGCTCTCTGTGCTCGAGCCTGTTTACCGGTTAATAGGTAATCAAGCGAAGTGGTAAGTCCAATTTTCTTAGGCAAGCGGTATGTTCCACCAAATCCAGGAAGAACACCAAGCATCACCTCAGGTAGTCCAAGTGCAGTTTTAGAACTATCAGAACAGATAATCTTATCACAGGCAAGAACCATCTCTAGTCCTCCTCCAAGACAAATACCATCCACAAGCGCCATAGTCGGAATTTTTAAATCTTCTAATTTATTAAAGACGGCCTGACCTTGTTCACAGCCAGCAGTTGCCTCTGCAACCGAAGTCAAAGATTGAATAACCGAAACATCCATACCTGCAAGAAAACAATTTTCTTTATGAGAAAATAGGATCATTCCTTTGGCATTTTTATCACCGTCTGCTTGAGTGAAAACTTCATCTAATTCTTTTAAAGTTCCTTCACTGATAACAGTTAGGGATTTTTTCTCGTATTTTCCAAAACCTATATAATAGATCCCGTCTTTAATTTCTAATGTGATATTTTCTAAATTCATTATTTCTTCCTCAAAGCTTTAAGTTCTCAATTACAACGGCTCCACCTTGGCCACCACCAATACAAAGCGAAGCAAGACCCCACTTCTTTTTCTGCTTGGCAAGTTCGTGGGCGAGAGTGACAACTAGTCTTGAACCGGTTGATCCCACTGGGTGGCCAAGAGCAATTGCCCCCCCGTTAACATTAAGTTTAGCTGGATCAAGTTCTCCCAGAGCTTCAATCCCCCATTTAGCTGCAAGCTTTGGCTCTTTCATTACTTCAAGGCAAGAAAGCACTTGAGCTGCAAATGCTTCATTAATCTCTACCAAATCAAAATCACTAAGCTTCATACCAACACGGTTTAAAACCCCATGAGTCGCTAACACTGGACCCAGTCCCATGCGCTCAGGCTCTAATCCGTGAAAGTGAAAATCAGTCATTTTGGCCATCGGCTCTAAATTATATTTTTTCACGGCTTCTTCCGAACACATAAGCCAAACAGATCCACCATCAGTGATCGGACAGGCATTACCTACCGTAACCGTCCCTGTTTGTTTTTCAAAAAATGGCTTAAGCTTAGCAAGTTTTTCCATAGATGAATCTTTCCGAGGCCCGTTATCTTCGGACATTAATTGACTCAGATTTTTACCTGCAATTATTGGGACAATCTCATCGTTGAATTTACCTTCGGCTTGCGCCATATTGGCACGACGGTGGGATTCATTAGCAAAAGCATCTTGAACCTCACGAGTCAGCCCAAATTCTCTAGCTAGCTTCTCTGCGGTCTGTCCCATATTAAGCCCACAAAAAGGATCTGTTAGTCCTTGCTCGATCGCTATAACAGGACTTAAATATGGAAGCTTGAAAGAAGAAAGAACTTTTAGTTTTGCCTGAGGTGACTTGGCCTTCATAAGTTCCATAAAAAATTCAGTCATATCTTCGGAATATAGAAGCGGCATATTTGACATGCTCTCTACCCCTCCAGCGAAAATAATATCAGATCTACCTGAAGCAATTTTGACATAAGCTTGCGATAGAGCTTCCATCCCTGAAGCACAGTTACGGTGAACTGAGTAACCCGAAGTTTTCTTATTTAGCCCAGCTTCTAGTGCAATGACACGTCCAATATTTGGATATTTTGCCGGAGTTCCTGTGTTTCCTATAATCACTTCATCAACAGCATCATTAGGAATATCTGTGGCATCGATAATGTTTTTTATCAAATAATGACCTAGGTATGGCGCGGCTACATCTTTTAGCGTTGTCCCTGCTTTGGCCTGTGGCGTGCGTTTTCCCGCAACGAGATAAACTGGCTTCATGATAAGACTCCCTTCTTATAATTCCTATTTATTTTAGCGGAACATGCCTCAAAGAACTACTTTTTTAGGGAGGTAATTAGGCAAAAAAAAAGGCCTATCTTGTGGATAGACCTTTTTATTCGAGGTTATGCTGCTATCTTAGAAGTAAACTAACATCCCAGCATAGAGACTTACTATATTTGAGCTACTCAATTCGTCAGACAAATCTTGTAGGCGTTGTTGGTCTGGTGCATTATATGCGTTAAGACCATTTTCAGTTGATAAGTTACTCCCTAGTCCTCTCATATAAGAAAGCTCTAAGTTAACACCAATCATCTCAGTGATTGAAATTTCAGATCCGGCCATTAACTCAACATTTACTGAGCTAGATACAACTTCTTCATTTCCGAAATTATACCCATAGTATCCAGAGTTATAGGCACCGTAACCATATCCACCATAGCTTGAGCTAGCTGAGTCGTTATTGGCATAGCTTAGTTTTGATCTGTTGTAACCAATACCAGCTCCGATATATGGACGGAATCTTTCATTTTTTAAGATGAAAAATTTAGAGTATAGATTGAAGTTCATATTAGAATATTCAATCGTTCTACCATTATAGAAGCTATCGTAATAGTTATAAAATCCTGGATCAAAATAGCCGCTACCAAAGTCTTGAGTAGTCATAGTAGTATAGCTAAATCCCATACCAATACTAAATCTTTCATTCAGATTAGACTCAACTCTGATCCCTGCACCAATATTTGATTCAAGGTTATTTTGATCAGACATATAAGTTGTTAATCCAGTATAAGGAAGAATCTTGATTTCAGATCCAAAACCAGTTTTTGCAGCAGCTGGTTTCACTTTAACTACAACTTCTGGAGCAGCTGATTCTCTATGAACTTCGTCACGCACTACGTGTCTTGGTTCTTTCTTTTCCTGTTTTACATACTCTTCACAACCTGGCTTATAGTTAGAACCCATAAGACAGTCGATCTTCTTATTGTATTTTTCAATTTTTTCTTGAGCTTCCTTTCTTTCAGAAATTAAATCTTCCATTTCTTCAGAAAGTTTCTCAGTTGAATCAGAAAGCTGATCATAACGCTTCTTCTTTTCTTTCGTTACGATGATTGCATTTCTCTGTTTGTTTAATTCACCTTTGATGCTTTCAAGCTCGGCATCAGTCGGTGGAAGTTCTTCTTGTACGTACCCATTAATGTTGATTGGGTCACTACTTAAATACTGTTGTTCAGCATTTTGGGCCATGGTAGCTGTACTTACAAATAAAGCTAATACCATCCCCGTAGGTTTGATTGTCGTTTTCATACGTTTCTCCTCGAATAAAACTATACGAGATTAGTTTAACGAATATATATGACGCACTACAGCATTTACTTCAAATGGTGTAAAATTTACATAGATTATTGCTTATATGAAAAATTAACGATGTAAAATCAAGTACTTACTTAGGTATAGTAAAACGCTTGTAGTTGGCCCTGACCTCTAAATCTCCCGATCCTCCCAAAAATCGACTGAATCCTCTCAGATATTTGTTCTGAAAACTATTGGGATTTGATACCAAATAACCATCTATTTTCTTAAAAACGGAAAAAGACACAACCACCACAATAGCAATAAGCAGCACATATTCCACCATGGTTTGCCCACGCTCATCTTTGACCATGTTTTTAGTGCGTCCATTATTGAAGCTTTCTTGAATCATTTCTCTATTATAAAGTCGTTCTTCGATTCTTTCCAAGGAGAAAAAACATCGAGTAAATAGGAAAACAGCCCTAAAGATCTACCTCGACCAGGACCACAATGCTCGATTCCGTTTAACAACACCTCTTTATCCCCTTTAAGTTTAAGGCGATTAAACATGGGAAATGATTTTGAATTTGATGGCGATAGCTTATCTTTAAAATTTGAGTCGAATTCAAACCAAATATCATCTCCGGCTTCAAGCTTTGACCTACTCACCCAATCTGACTTCACGACACCCGGTAATATCGTTTTTAATGATCCAAAAATATCATCAAGCGCTTGAGGATAATAAAAACTTGGTTTTGTTCCCTGATAATCAGCATAAGAATAAATCGCAAATAATTTTCCTGACTCGTCGATTGTGATCTCCCAAAAAGGAAAATCACTTCCCATTCTATTTTGAGGCGCAAATACAATTCGCTTATGCTTAAAGTACTCGATAAAATCATGTTCAAGTTGGCAACTCAAATAAATAGATTTGAAGACAACTTTTTCAATTCTCGATTCAAAAGGTAATAGATGTGAATCTTGCCCAAAGAAATAAGTCTTTTCTACTTTTACATTTCCATCTATTGAGTTTAACTGCACATACTCTAGTTTCTGATTTTTAATCCCCCAAGCATCAATATTGGCTACTTTTAGATCCCCACCCAAGAGGCGATATTCATATAATAGCTCCTCACATAATGAGACCTCGTCAATTTTATACCGAGGAGATATCAAACTTAGAAATAAATAAGAAGATTCCAAGTCTTGAAAACCAGAGGAGAATACTGTCTGAAACAACACCTGATTCACAAAGTGAATCTGCTTAGCAATTAGCGAGTCAGACTCCACAAATTTTTTGAATCCATCTAAACAAATTTGTAACTCTTGGTGATCAAGATTATTAAAAAGCTCTGAGAGTTTAAAATCCTCATTATCGAGAGAATTTTTGGCCATACGATCAAGCAATTCAAAAAATTTCTGATCAAAGGCTTGAGCATCTAATTCATCTAGTTTTTCAATAAAAATATCTGAGAAACACTCGGGAATCTTACGAGCAATTTCTTTTATATTTATATAGGGCGAGCCGCCCATTTCTAATAATTTTTGATTCAGATACAATAGAGTATTTTGCTCTACGAGATAACTATCAATATCAGTTAGAGCGTCAATGGAAAGTTCTATCCCTAACTGGCTTAGAATCGCCCGCTCACAGTAGCCAATATTTAAATACCATTGATTCGCAAATACACTATTACTATCATTTATTAGCAAGGTGGAATGATTAGACTTTAAACTTAAAATACCTTGAATTAGTGAGATGTAGTTTTGTCCCACGATATTTCTATTATACTGAGACTTAAGCAAGTTTGTCTCCTACTTCAAGCCACATTAAAAGTGCGTCCAGGTGACCTCTATAATGATATACAAAGTCCTCATGCGAATTTGAAATTTCTATCTTATTGTTTAGAGCTTTTACCAACTGATCGCGATCACTAAAGCTCTCAATCATATTTTTATCATACTCACGGATCAAATCATATTCCGAAGATCTGTGATTTTTTGGACCAACCAAAACATTGCAGCCTGCGATATAAGGTTCTAGAACACTGTGAATAGAAATGCCAAAACCTCCCCCCACATAAGCTTGATCGAAAAGCTTATAAAGCTCACAAAGTATCCCTTTAATATTGATTAAATATACACCTTCAAAATTCTCATCAATTTTTTGATCGTCTGCTTTAATTTCACGATAAGCGATTTGATTTTTGACAAATAAATTTCTCAGTTCGGTAAGTTCTTTCTCCCCCAGTTTATGAGGAACAATACAAAGATTATTGTTTTGATATACATCTTTAATTAAAGAAAAATCATGATTCCAAAAACTTCCGAAAATAGCGCTGGGTTTTTGATTCTTTCTCAACTGAGCTTGAAAATCACGCCACAGCGGCCATTTCTCATCTAAAGTCTGCTGGTAACTATTTAATCTCTTTTCAATTTGAACAATCCTAAAATCATAAACTTCAATTTTAGTGGGATCAATTCCAGCCAAGCTCACTAATCTTTCTTTTTCCAATTGAGATACTGCTACTATCTTAGTGAATTTTTTCAAGCAGTAGCGAAAATAGACTTTTGCGAAGAAGTTTTTATTTTCAAAGTTCTTCATCGTTGCCGACAAAAGGACAAAATTTTGAGTTTTACGAGACCCAAAATATATAAGCTCTGGAAAAAAATCATAGCGACACAAAAATAAATTATCAGCTGTAAGCCAACGAGCACTATTGTGCATTCTAGACCAAGGTCTATAACCAACGATTGGTAAAATTTGAGCTCTGATTTGATGAGGATATTTTGCAGCTAGCGCTTTAATTTTACTGTCCACACTGTCTGAAGAATAAACAATTTCGACCGCTTTATCCTGCAAAAGCAGACTCTCAATCACAGGAAAAACTTGTTCATACTCTCCTTCGGACGAAATTTCGAAAGCATAATGAGCGTGTTCAACGGCAGCTTGGCGCAGAAAATTTTGATGTTCGAAATTCACTCTTGCCTTAACTTTTTTCGACACGACTGGCGCGATATAGCGAACCAAAGGATAAATCAAAATTCGAAATATATTATAAAGTGTATAGATCACTGCTTAAAATCTCTCTTATATAACTGTAAACATTATAAGGTTCTATTTCAAGCATACAATATAATTGATCTCGGTGACAGTTTTTTGATCCAGTTGTTGAGCAAGGAGAACAACTTATTCCCGACCAAAAAACTTTGGATTCTTTTAGGTGTGGTTTAAAGCCAAAAGATGGTGAGGTCGGCCCAAAAATTGCAGCTGTTGGCACACCAAAACTTTCGGCGATATGTAGGCTTCCCGTATCATTAGTTATGCAAATCATCGCTTTTGAAATTTCTTCAATAGTTTCTTTTAAACTAGTCTTTCCTTGCAAGTTTTCTACTTGATTATTTCCCTTCCCTAGGTCTTCACAATACGTATCTCCTGGACCGGCAATGATTTTAATTTTAAACTCTGACATGTTTTTATCAGAACTAATCAGATTAATTAATTCTTGATATTTTTCCATCGGCCAGCGCTTCGATTCAAAAGAAGCCACTGGCGAGATGACAATAGACTTCTCATAGCGAGTTTTATAGGAACGAATTTTAGTAAGAGTTGTTTTAGATAATACTCCTTGAGTGCGATACAGATCTTCTTTTTCTATGGGTAAGCCACTTAGGAATGAAAAATCCTCAATTGTTCGAAAATGTTGAGTCGAAGTGGCTGCTAAAAAGTCTTTTTTAGTGCTCACTAGTACTTTCCTAAGAGTTGATCTTTTATCAACCTTTAAAAAAGGAGCCAGCATAAATAGGCTTAATAGCTTTGTTCGAGTATTGGCGTGTAAATCAAAAACAAAATCTACATCTGTGAGGCGTTTGGATAATTGAATGATTTGTTTAATGTCTTTAAGACCAGACATTCTTTCATATAATATGACTTCATCTACTTCTTCTAACTCTGTTACTAATGAGCCAAACTCTTTTGATGTGAGAAAGCTAATCTTAGCTTGGGGATTAATCTGTCTGAGCCACCTGACAAAAGATGACTGCATGACAACATCCCCCATGCTAGATAACCTGATAATAAGAAAGTGATTTCTACTTTCCAAGCTTTGCAAACTCTTCAGCAAAATAAGTCAGGATGATATCTGCTCCGGCCCTTTTGAAGCTGGTTAGCATCTCTACCATAATGGCTTCAGCATCAATCCAACCTTTCTGAGCAGCAGCTTTAACCATAGCATACTCTCCGGACACGTTATAAGCAGCGATCGGAAGATTCGTGTTTTCACTAAAGCGCTGAATGATATCAAGATAACTTAGTCCTGGTTTTACCATCACTATGTCTGCACCTTCAGCTTCATCTAGTTTTAGTTCACGAAGTGCTTCGTCAGAGTTTCTAAAATCCATTTGATAAGTTTTTTTATCACCACTTTTGGGAGCTGAATCAAGGGCATCTCTAAACGGTCCATAAAAAGCTGATGCATACTTAGCAGTATATGACATGATCGAGACATTCTTTTTATTATTGGCATCTAGAGTCTTTCTAATAAGATCAACTCTACCGTCCATCATATCTGAGGGACCGATAATATCACTTCCCGCCTGAGCTTCAACTAAAGCGAGTTGGGCTAATACTTCAAGCGTCTCATCATTTAAAATCTCACCTGATTTTTTATCTACTATTCCATCATGCCCATCTGAAGAATATGGATCAAGTGCGACATCTGTCATAACGATTAAATTTGGGCAGGCGGACTTCACAGCATGAATACCTCTTGGATTCAACCCATTTGCGTTAACCGCTTCCTCAGCTCGCGGCGTTTTTAATGAGTCGTCGATTACAGGAAAAAGAGAAACTCCTTTAATGCCTAGCTGCTCCAACTCTTTACACTTCTCAACCATAAGATCTATCGAGTACCTGTATTGACCAGGCATTGACTGGATGGGATCAGCAATGTTTTTGCCTTCACAGAAAAACAATGGCATCAGCAGATCATTTGTTGATAAGTGGTTTTGTGCCACAAGATCTCGGAGATTCGCGTTTAATCTATTTCTTCTAGGCCTATGAGATATTTGCATCCATTATTCCTTTTTCTACTAGCGAGTTGTAAGCGATACCATACATCTTTATTTGCTTAATCATTGAGGCGAGCCCGTTGGTTCGATTCATGCTTAAATGATCAGTGATACCAATCTGCTTAAGGTATTCAGGCTCATAGTTCAGTATCTCTTGCGGAGTAGCTCCTGAATAGACATTAACCAACAAACTGATTATTCCCTTTACAATCATAGCATCACTAGATGCTCTAAATTCAACCTTCCCCGCTTTCAGCTCTGGAACTAACCATACTTGAGACTGGCAGCCTTTGATTTTAAACTTCTCCACCATTAACTCTTCAGGTAGCTCTTCCAACTGTTTACCCTTTTGAATTAAGTGTTTGTAGCGATCTTCCCAATCATTAAACTGAGAAAACTCATCAATTAAATTCTTTGCTTTTGTCTGTAAGTCCATGAAATCAATACCTCTTTGCATCATTTTATAACATATGCGGCAAGATTTTCACAATGCAAATTATTTAAAGTTTTCCTCATATTTCTTCGATGAGTTTTTTGGACAACAAGGTAGTTGACATGGATGAATTAAAGAAACAAATTGATTTACCGGCTTTAAGTGATGAAACCATTGCTGAGAAGAAGTACGCCTTGTCCGACCTTTGGATGGCAAAAGATGAAAATAATGAAGTCTTCGGCCCTTACCCAACAGATGAATTAAGAGAATACAGTCAAAAATACAAATATTTATTTGATAACGTAAAAGTTTATAATCTTGAAACTGAGAAATGGTACAATATTTTTGAAGTTAAATACTTTCAAAGAAGAAAGCCTCAGTTAGTTTCAGCGCAAAACCTTATTAGCGATAACGATTTTTACGTTATAATAAATGGACAAAAACAAGGTCCCTACACTCTAGAAAAAATGCAATCGCTTCTTGACACTGGAAGCATTCTAGCAAGCAGTCAAATATCACTTGATAAAGGTCAATCTTGGATCAAATTGTATGAGCATCATGCCTTTGATCGCAGGTCAAAGAAAAAAACTCAAGACCTTCCGTTTGTTCCGGGCCAAGAAGTTATGTCTAAACATGCGGAAGTGGTACCTAGAGAAGATGACTCTGACCCACTAGTTGAGCTGGCAAATTTAAAAATTGCACAAGACGAAAAAACAAAAACGCAAATAAATCGTGCAGGCATCATGACCAAAACACAGATTATGCGTAATCCTCTACTTGATGAAGACAAAACGATCGTTGGTGAAAAGATTTCTCCAATCGAAGTGACAATCATCGAGGAAGATCAAGAGAAATCTAAATTGGCAGTTATATTGGCGAGCATCGTTTTAATTGCAGCTATTGGTTTTGGTGGAACTAAGGCATGGCAGATCTTCTCAAGAGATCTCGATCCGTCATCTAGCGAAGTGACAACACAAACAAAAAGTATCGACAATACAGATAGAAGTATCCAAAAAAATATTCAAATTCAAAGACAGCCAGCATCGGTAGACAGAAGAAGAGCACCGGTAAAAATTAAGGCCAAAAGATATGTCCCTAAGCCTACACGTGTCGAGAGAAGAGTTGAGTTGTACAATGAGCCAGCAGAGCCTTTAGATGTTAATGACCCTGACGTGCAAGAGGAACTAACGAGATCTCTCGCCGGTGACCTTGATGAAGAAGGATACCCTGTAGAGGACAGAAGAGAAGAATACGTGGAGCCAGAAGAAAATTTTCAAGACGAATATAGAAATGAACCGCCAGCAGAAGAGTATTATGAAGAAGCGCCTCAAGCCTACGACGCACCTCCAGCAGGAGCAGAAGTCTATGACTATGATGACGCGCCATATGACGAATAATCTTTTACCACTTTAGATTTTTGCGCTAAATTGAATGCGTGAATCATGAAATTTTAAAGCAATTCAGTACCATAGAGTCTAGTGAGCATCTATTTCTTAGTTTTGAGGGCATTGAAGGTAGCGGTAAAAGCACTCAAATCAAGAACTTAACTCAACACCTCAATGATCAAGGCTATGATACCTTAACCCTTCGAGAGCCTGGTGGAACCGTTTTCGGTGAAAACTTGCGAGCAGCGATATTAAATTCAACTGAACCCCTGGCTCCAATTGCTGAAGCTTATTTGTTTGCCTCAGCGAGAGCTCAACTGCTCACTGAAAAAATCCTACCTCACCTAAAACGTCCTAAATCTGCCGTCCTGCTAGATAGATACATCGATTCTTCTCTCGCCTATCAAGGTGTAGCTCGTGGGCTAGGAATTGAAACAATTCTCAATATTCATTTGCAAAACCCACTTAATATCTTACCGCAAAAGACTTTCTACTTGGAAATCCCTTTGGAAGTATCACTAGAGCGACAAGATAAGAGAGGAAACGTAAAAGACTATTTTGAATCTGAAAAATCTCAATTTACGCAGAAGCTAATTGATGGCTTTAAAACTTGTACAGAATATTTTCCTGGAAGAATTACTATTATTAATGGGCAGGACTCTCCAGAAAAAGTTTTTGAAAATATTTTGAAGGAGCTCGCAATTTGAATCCGTTTGAGCTTCTTCATCAAAAATACCTTGAGAACACCTTGGCACATTTTTATCTCTTGGAACCGCAGTTTCAAGACCCAGAGTCTCAAATATTAGATGGGCTCCAGAGCTTTATAAACTCAATAGGAGTCAATGATCCCATCAATCATCCAGATTGCTTATGGATTCTTGATGCTGAAAAAAAAATGTATGTCAAAGAAGAGATTCAACCCCTCTATCAATTTATAAAACATCCTGCACTAGAACTAAAACGCAAGTTTCTCTTGATTCACAATGTACATAAGCTAACAGAAATTACAGTTAATAAGCTTCTTAAAGAATTTGAAGAGCCGCCGATTGAACTCACTATCTTTGTTACCAATCCATTTAAAAATGACGTGCTCGCTACCCTACGTTCAAGATCAAACTTACTTCGAATTCCACTGAGTTTTAGTGAGCCTAAACAACTATCAACTGAATTAAAGAATCTTAGCCTAGAAGATTTTTCTAAACATCACGTAGCTGATAGAGATGCTTTGAGAAGCTTCCTTAACCGACTTACATCTCACTTTCGGCTAAATATAAATGATATTGCAAGCTTTGACGCTCTTCAAAAACTAACGGATGCGATCAGTATCGATATCGATTACAACAACCCACTGCAACAATCTCAATTCAGGATCTACTCATTCATACAAAAACATTTATAATCTCAATAAATGACTACACTTGACTAGCTTGATCATAAATAACAACATAGAATTAAGCTTTGGAAATTAAATATATGACGCAATCAAATATAGAAAATGAAATAGATGTTAAAGACCTTGATGTTGATAAAAAACGTAAAGGCAAATTCTCACCTAAAGAAGAAATAACAGAAGAAAACTGCAAGTTTGATGAAGGGGAAATTTTACGTTTCGTTAAAGTCCGCTTCCCTGGTCATGCCAGAAGTTACTCTTTTTTAGTTGGTGATAGAAATATTATGTATGGGCAGAAAGTCATCGCTATGAGTGATCGTGGTATGGCCGTGGGTTATATCAACTCATTCGTATTCAAAGTTCCTTTCTCAAAAGACCTACTTCCTCTGAGAAGCATTAAGAAGATTGCGACCGAAGAAGATATTTTAGACGAAAAAGAAAATTACAAAAAACAAAAAGAAACGGAAACGATCTGTCAGAGACTTATAGAGAAGCATAACCTCGATATGAATATGACCCATGTTGAGTTTACTCAATTCGGAAAAAAAGTGGTTTTCTACTTTGTTGCACCTTCAAGGGTCGATTTCAGAGGCTTAGTCAAAGACCTTGTTAATGAACTCAAATTGAGAATTGAACTTAGACAAATTTCTGTAAGAGATAGAGCAGCTTCTCAAGGTGCAGTTGGTCCTTGTGGTAGAGAACTTTGCTGTTCTTCATTCTTAGGTAAATATGGAAATGTCAGCATTAAAATGGCGAAAAACCAAAACCTAACCCTAAACTATTCAAAACTAAACGGTGTTTGTGGGCAACTTAAATGCTGCCTAAAATATGAAGACGAAGTTTATTCTTTTAAACGTCGTAATCTTCCAAGAGAGGGCTCATATATAAAAACAAAAAGTGGAGATAGCGGGCAAGTCAAAAAACTCAATCTTTTATCAGAACAATTTGAAATTCTTACTGATAAAGGTGTAATAAAAGCTTACGTCGCGGATGAGTTTGACTTCGAATACAAAGAAGGAACATACAAATTCCCAAGGAAATTTGAAAATATTTCAAACCAAACATCAGAAATTATTGGCTTAGAAGCTTATGAAGCAAAAATGCGAGACAAGCGAAGAGCTGAACTTGAACGCCTCGATCAAAAAGCTCATAATTTTGCTGTAGATAAAATTAACGAAGTTTCCGACTTCATTCCAGCGAGAGATCGTTCTTACTTAACTAAAATTGAAATCATTGAACCGAAAGAGACAAAAAAAGTTGAAAGACGACCTGTTGTAGAAGCTTCTCAAGAAGATAATACTGAAAACAATCACAACTCTCAAAATCAACGTTCTGATGACAGACCTCAAAGAAGAAGTAATCGTCCCTACAAAAAAGGTCGAAATAACAATAGAAAAAGCCGTCCGCCTAAAAAATGATTAATATTCTGCATACCTCAGACTGGCATCTTGGTAAAAAGCTTTACAAGTATGAGCGCAGACAGGAACACGAGTTATTTCTTGAATGGTTAGAGTCAACAATTGAAAAAGAAAAGATTGATGTCTTACTTGTGGCCGGAGACATATTCGATAGTCCGACTCCTCCCAATTACGCTCAAAAAATGTTCTATGATTTTATCTATCGCTTGGAAAAATTTCCCGATCTAACCACGATAGTTATAGCAGGTAACCACGACTCAGCCAGTTTATTGGATATTCCTAAATACTTTTTTGAAAGGGCAAGGTGCCACCTTCATTCTTATATGTATGAAGATCCTCTAAAAAACGAAATTTACATTGAAAAGAATGACATCAAAATAGGAATTAAAACCCTTCCATATTTTAGAAATTTTGAACTCATTAATATGCTTAATGATCAATCCGTAGAAGAGTTTTTTCAAAATCGTTTTAGTGAATGGTCTGAAGGTCATATTGACCATCGAATCCTGGTTGCCCATCATGGCTTTGGAGTTTATTCAAGTGCCGGAAGTGAACATGCTATTTTTCTATCTGGTCTAGATTACTTTCCACTCGAATGGATAAAACCAAATTTTGACTATGCAGCGCTAGGACATATTCATAAAAAGCAGACTTTATGTGAGGAACCGCCTATCATTTACCCAGGCTCCCCCATACCACTTCGCTTCAGTGAATCAAATAAGAAAACCGTTTCCCTTTTTAAAGTCGGGAAAACTCAAAGATTTCAAAAATATATTGATATCCCTGTATTTCGAAAACTAGTTCGTGTAAAAGGTGATCAAACAGATTACTTGAGAAAACTGGCCGAGCAACTTGAGAGCATCGATCCCTTGGATCTTGATGCCTACCTTGAAGTAGAGATCACGCTTAAAGAAGCTGTTAGCGGCATGGCCGATAATATTCGCCAGTTTATCGAAAAGAAAAATATTGAACTCGTTTCATATCGACCTATTGTTGAGTTTTATGACGAAGAGAAGTCGGACCTAAACAGCCTAGACCAACTAAATGTTTTTGAACTTTTTGAGCAATACTATTTAAAAAAATTTCCTGATGTAGAAAATATACCAACAGAAATCTTAGAAGAGTTTAAAACTTTAGTAGAAGAAACCAGGCAAATTAGCGAAAAAAATATCGACCACGCTAATGGGGAGGAAAATGAGAATTCATAACCTCTCAATTACTAATATTGCATCTCTAAAAGGTCGCCACCATGTAGACTTTAATAAGGTTGCACACACCTCTAACCTTTTCGCTATCACAGGGCCAACAGGTTCTGGAAAATCGACTCTACTTAATTGTGTTTCCTTAGCACTCTACGGCGAGGTGTATAAAAAAAATTCCACTTCAGCTGATTTCATTACGATGGGAGAAAGCTTTGGTGAAATAGAGCTAGACTTCTCACACGGCCAAACTCATTACCTCGCCCATTGGAAGCTTAAAATACGGAAAAAAAATGGGGAGTACTACAAAAAGCCTCAACTCAGTCGAACTCTCTTTCAACTCCATAAACAAGAAAAAATCGCTTTGGAAAAAACTGCTGAAGATGTTCTCCATTTAAGTTTTTCTCAATTTTGTAAAACGAGTATCCTCAACCAAGGAGAATTTGCTAAATTTCTCAAAAGCTCTTTTATTGAAAGAAAAGAAATACTTGAAAAATTCTATGAAGGAGAAGACCTTACCACGTTAAATTCCAAACTACGCGAGAAAATAAACTCTTTGATTTTTGAGAAGCAAACTTTCAAAAATCAGGTCATTGGGATAAATGACTCTATGAGTGATCGCGATATTTCAGAAGATCAGATCAATAATCAGAAAAAGGAAGTGCAAAGAATCTCAGACTCCTACGCTTTAATTGAAAACTTAAAACTTGATACTGACGATTTTTCTCTTTACCTAGAAAATCTCAATCGGTTTAGAAAGAACTTAGAATTAATAAAAACTGAAATGACTACAGTTCACGAAGAACTAAATACGAGATCTCAGGATCAGACGAAATCACTTACTGAGCTAAACAAAGCTTCTGAAATCCTAAATGCAAATAGAGACCTACTTAAAGAAGCTTCTCAAAAATTTGACCGCAGTTTATACCTTAAGCAATCCTTAGATAAACTTCAATCTCAACAGAGTGAAATAGACGAGCAAATAAAACAAAAAACGGAACAACAACACAAGCTCGATTTACAAAAGCAATCACTTGAAAAAAATATCAGTGAATTAAAAAAATGTTCTAAATTCGTCGAAATGTTTAGCGTTGAGGAGCTTTCTGAAAAAGAATATCTTCTAAGAGAGAATTTCTCAAAACTAGAACAAAACAATAAGCGCCTAGATATTCTTATTAAACAAAAAAACGAATTCCTACTAGAGACTAAACAAATTGAGACTAAGCTAAATGAGAGTGCAGAGAAATGGGCCAATTTTTCATTAGAAAAGGTTGATAAGGAAAGAGAAGCCCTTAATCAAAACCGGGCCAAGATTGATAGCTTGGGTGTACTTTTAGCCCAAAGATTAAAAACTGTTCAAAAGCAAGACTTAGGCCTCAAAACACTTAAAGAGAAAAAAGAAACTTTAGAAAAAGACCTCAAGAACCTAAACGAAAAAGAAAGAAGTCTTGAGAATGAACTAAAACATCAAAATCAAAATATTGAAAACCATCAAAGGATAATAACGCTCAATAAACTTATCGAGGAAACGAATAAAAAAGGTCATTGTGTTCTTTGCGAACAAGAAACCCCTCACCTGCACCCATTAACCGGTGACAATATCCACTTAGATGAACTGATGAATAAAAAAGAGCAGCTTGAGGTGGACCTCAAAAACCTAACTCAAAAACTAGGTGAGCTTAAAATAAACCTCATCGGCTTTCAAAGAGAGCATCAAAGACTAATCGAAGAAACCCAGAGTGATAATAGTTCCACGCTCCAGCAGTGGAATGCTCTGGAGTTCTTACCTCTTCTACAGGATAAAATAAAGAACGAACACTTAGAAGTTTTAAGAACAAAAAGAAGAGATTTCGATAAACTCATTGAGCAACTAGACTCTAAAAAGAATCTTCACCAATTGAATTTGGCCGAAACACAAAGCCTCAAGCAAATGCTTCAAAAGCTGACATCAAATTCAGACCAAGTTGATCGCGAAATAAAATCATTGTCTCAGGAAAATGAAAATGTCCTCAAGATAATTAAGCGGATGACTTCTGAGTTTGACTTACCTCCAGAAATATCCTGTTTAGTTGAATTTAAAAAAATCATCAACTGGGCACAAAGTCTTTCCCGATCTCTTCGAGAACTAGAAAATTTAGATGTTAATTTAAAAGCAACCTTAGAAGCTCTCAAAGATTTAAATAAGAATCAGTCAAAATTAAGACAAGACCATAATATATATCGCGAAGAAAATGTTCTGATTGATAACTTTATGAAGAGCAATAACATAGACTACAACCCCGCTCAGAGACTTGAGGAGTTGGAGATAAACCAACAGGCTAAAAGCCAAGCCTATAATGTTGCCAACGAATCGCTAAAAAAACAGCAAATCAAATATGCGGAGATTAAAAGCCGCTTTGAGTCTCTTGAAGACAATATCGAAATGACTGAAAAGAAATGTCTTGAAATTCAAGCGGCGATTCAAACAAAAGCGAAAAGCCTTATCAAAAACGGACACTCTGGGCACGCCACCATATTGCCTTTATGTGAAAAATTGACTCAGATAGAAATTCATTCTCCTCTTGAATTAATACAAGAAAGTTTCACTTTATTAAAAAATTTTGTCATAGAATTTAAAAAAGATTTACAGAATCAGAAGTCTGTTTTGACTGAGTACGAAGTTATTTTTAAACAAAAAATTGAGAACTTAAAAAGAATAACTCAGCTAGAAGAACAAATCAAAAAACTCACAGCAAAAGAAAATAGACTTGAGGCCCTCAATATTTTAATTGGCAAGGATGAGTTTAGAAACTATGTTTTATCTCAAATCGAGGCCTTATTAATAGAGCAAACAAATCGTGAACTGCACAAACTTTGTGAAGGAAGATACAAACTAACTCAAACCCATAAAAGAAATCGTCAACTTTCTGAGTTCATGATAATTGACCATTATCATAGTGCCCAGGCAAGAAAGGTCTCTACTCTCTCAGGTGGCGAAACTTTCCTAGTCTCTTTGGCGCTTGCTCTCGCGTTAGCTGAAATGACTCGCGGGCAGACTCAAGTAGATTCATTGTTTATTGATGAGGGGTTTGGAACCCTCGATTTAGACGCTATTGATGACGTTTTAGAACTGTTAATTGAGATGCAAAACTCTGGAAAGCAGATTGGTCTGATATCTCACGTTCAGAAGTTAACTCAACGCATACCTGTTAATATTAACTTAATAAAATCAAATAGTGGTCTATCAGATATAGAAATTGTGATGAATTAATTCTCCTGTTGTCCTTTAATCGATTTGAAGTATAATTAAATGCAATTAGGAGGAGTAAGTGAGCCAATCAAATTTTGTAGAATTTTCTAAACCTTTTATCGAAGCATTAAAAGAAACCTTTGAGATGATGGTTCAGACTCAAATTACTCCACATACGCCTAAAATAAAAAACTCTCCTGTGGCCCACGGTGATATCACTGCTATTATTGGCATGAATGGGATTGTCGAAAAAGATGGTGCACAAAAAGATTTTAAAGGTCTTATTGCCCTCTCTTGGCCAGAGCAACTCTATGTAAAACTTGCAGGAAGAATGCTTTTTGAAGAGTACGAAGAGTACTGTGAAGATATCGCTGACTCAGGTGCAGAAATTGCCAATATCGTAATGGGAAATGCAAAAGGTCAATTGGCCAATATTGGATATAAAATTGGAATGGCTTCGCCTACGACTGTTCGTGGAGTTAATCACGAACTTAAATACCCACCAAGTACAACAGTAATTGAAATCACTATCGGAACTGATATCGGAGATTTTTCTCTAGAAATTTGTTATCAGGAAGTATGATTTAATAGCTGTTTAAGTTTATTAAAGACCGGATTTCTTAATAAAAGATTTAAATTTCTTAATCGTTTCTAGGTTGTAGTTACCTAATTCGTTGGTACTAAAAGCTTCAAATACATCGGCCCTAGAATAGCCTAAGCAAGTTAGCGCTCTATCGTAATATGCGCAAATAGAAATTATTTCTTGTCCAATATTTAGACTGCCAAGTTTTTGTGGAAATCCGTTACCTTGGTTCTTTTCCTCATGAGAATAAATTAATTCTAAAACTAGCGGGCTAACAAACTCTTTATCGACTAGGAAATTCTTCCCTTGTTCTGGGTGCTGTTTATAGACTTTTTGTTCATCTAGACTCATTTCATTCAGTGGTTTGAAATAAAGCTCCTGTACAGCTGGCTCTGATTTTCCGTAAGCAACATCATGATAGAGGCCTGCAATCCCTAAGGCTTCCACCTGCTCTGGAGGTAATCCGATACTTTCAGCAAAACTGATACATAAAGAAGCTGTGTTTACACTATGCCTGTGCATAAGTGAATCATGATCTTTATTCTCAGAGGCATCTCCGTGATCAAAAATATTTTTTAGTAAATCTTCATTTGTCTTCAAAACTTTCAATAAATTTTGTGATGTATTTGCAGCTGCTCGATAAGACTTAATTTGCTCTGGATTATCATATATCCGCTCTGCCGTGGCTTCTCCGGCCCCTACCACCATTTTAGTTTTTTCTTCGCTTGGCATATTAGGGTCTTCTGCAACTGCGCTTAAGCAACGATCAATATACTCTTGGTAGTTTTCTTCAGCAGCTTCATTTATAAATAATTTCCTAACTTTTTTCGATCTTAAGGACTCAATTCTATGCTGCTCGATATCGTAATTTCCTCTGACATACATCAATAATTTATGTGGCAATTCAATGTAAATATCGAATCCAAGGGTCACTCCACCTTTTAAGGTAGAAACTCTAATGGGAAGAAAATTACTTTTATCCATAGTAAAATTCTAACGCAAATATGAGATTAAATAAATATATATATAACTTGAGCAAATATATTTAATAATTTTAAAAAAGAATTAATGGCAATAAATTCATATAGCAATCTATCTAATTTTGGATACAATAGTAAAAAAGAATTAGGAGTAGTTACCATGGCCTTTAATCCCAAACAGAAAATACTGATCATTGATGATATGAGTACGATGAGGAAAATCATCAAAAACATGTTAGGAAAAATGGGTTGTGACCAACTTGATGAAGCTGAAGATGGAATTCCTGCATGGGATATGATTCAAAAGGCTCATGAAGCAGGTATGCCATATGAATTTATCGTTTCCGACTGGAACATGCCAGGAATGACAGGCTTAGACTTATTAAAAAAGATTAGAGAAGATGAAAGATTTAAAACTCTTCCCTTTTTAATGATCACGGCAGAAGCTGAACAATCCAACGTTATTGTTGCTGTTAAAGCAGGTGTTAGTAACTTTATTGTTAAGCCTTTTTCAATCGTAACCCTTAAAGAGAAAATTGATAAGATCTTTCCATGAGCATGTTAACTGATCCAGATATGGAAGAAATTGTTCTAGGTTTCACTGAAGAAGCTAGTGCACTTTATGAACAGCTAATTGAAATTTTAGAAGACTACGAAGATGAGCCTGGTCAAAAGAAGCTAGAAGAATTTGGCCAAGTCATTGATAGGGTCATGGGTGCTGCAAAAAGTATTGAAGCAGAGAGAACTGGAAATTTTTGTGAGTTAGGAAAAACGATCTCATATAAAGCTTCACAGTCTATGGATAATGAGCTTCTTAATATAGTTGTGGCCGTACTTTTTGATACTGTTGAAATTCTTCAGAAAATAAACAAAACAATTATTAATCAAAAATCAGAAGACCTACCTGATATAAACTTGGATCGATTCTCAACTCGACTACGCTGGTTATCTGATAAATTTCAAAATATTGAAAGATCTTCTGTCGCTATTGCTACACCGGATGCTGGTCAAGCTGATCAAAAAAGTATCGACGAATTACTTCAAAGTCTCGGTCTTTAATTCGCTGGTATCAAACCATTTAAACTTTCTAATATATGTTGGGGGATATTGACATTCATATCCCCCATTTTATTTTGCTTTCCTAAATTTCGAATCACTGCTATCAAATCAAGACCACCAGGCATAATTCCAGTCGAGCTCAAAATAATTTGCTCAGAGATATTTAATATAAATGATCCCAAAGCGATATAGTTTTCCTTTTTTCCTCTTGGGAAACCATCACCTAAAGTATCCTCATGATGTTCCATAATTATCCGTTTCAATTCTTTAGAAAAAGGAAGATCAAGCTTTGATAAATAATATAGTGATAAGAAAGGATGCTTCAAGTAGTGCTCGTTATTTTTCAGTATCTCCCATTGTTCAAAAATACTTGGAGGACACATGGAAAAACTAAGGTCTTTTACAAGTGCTGCTAAAATGATCTCGCAAATGACGAGTTCATCCTTGAGCCCAAGCTCTCTAGCAATATAGTAGGCCATAATCGCATTTTTAACTGGATATAAGTCTCTAATAAATACGTGTTCAACTAGTGCAAGCGTAAAGTTAATCACTGGGTCTTTATCTAATGGGAACCCCAGAAGATCTGCCCTAACTCTAACTCTTAATGCCTCATAATTACCACTATGATTAATCTTTTGTATCGTGTCCTGTAATTTGAATTCCGGATTTTTTAACGCTTCAAATTCTTCCTGACGTTTAAGAAACAATTCTACCATTTTATAGCGTTTCAAGTTCCAATTTTTGAGCCCAGATTCCGTAACACTTAGTTTACTCATAAATTCATCACGAAACTGCTCATGAATCTGAAGTTGTGCCCCTTTTTCAACATAAGCTTGTAACTCTGTTTGATGTTCCTCTGTGTATTCAACATCTGGATAATTAAAAACAACACGCTCTTCAGTCACTGGATCTAATAGGAATATGGGAAAGGTATAGATAGTTCCTATCTTTAAAATCTCTAGAGGATAATTATAAAATACTATCTTCAAGAAAGACCCCCTTAGACATATTTAAAAGCAGTTCAGCTTTTTTAGCATCCATATGGTTAGTTATAGTTTTTGGAAAGTGGGCAACAGCAAAACCGATAGACTCTCCTTCTTCATAATAAGGATAAATGAATTCATTTATATTTGCCTGGAAAGTCTCATCAGACCAAGTAGGAAGTTCTGTTTTTTCCCATCGCACTTTATTGATGGCCTCAAACTTTTCAAACTCATCAAATAAATTTGGCCAGGTTTTTTCAGTAATACCATTGTAAGCTAATTGGTATTTACCATCTTGTAAGGTATAGAAACAAACCTCAGCACTAAACTCCTTTAAAAGCGCAAAGTGAACAAACTTCAATAAAACTTGCGGTTTTTTAGCCGATTTCCAAATAAGATCATTATAAGTGATGAAGTACTCTACACCATAACTATCAAAGTCAAGCAGAGTAAAGTCTTTTTCCAATGCGAGTTGATCACAATTTTTGCGTTTAACTTTTTCTTCAAGCTCTGCATTTAGTTTTAATTTTCCTTCTTTGTATTCTCGGTGGAGCTGCTTATAATCGAGTACCGACTCAGGGCCAAGCTTTTTATCTTTAGAATATTTTAGCAGTAAATCGTATTCTTCTTTTTCCGGTTCAATTTGTTTCTCTAAAGCTTTCCTTTTAGTTTTTATTTCTTCAAAGTCGACAGATTTACTTTTCAAATTCTCAAGGGGCTTTTCACCAAAGGTAGACTTCTTTTTCCTTTTTTCGATTTCAATTTCTTCGAATTTTCCCTTGTTCTTTTCTAAGTCAATAATATTTTCTTGAAACCCTTTTTTTAACTTATCTAACTCACCTAAATTCTCGTCAAATTTTTTAGGTCCTTTTTTATCCGGATCAACTTCCTGAAAATTCTTTTTCTTGGGCTTTGAATCCTCACTTAAATCCAATTCCTTATCTTTTACTGACTGATCTTCATGGAATTCATCGAAGGTTCCTCCCTTTTTATTTTTATTGGGGTCAACTTCTTCGAAATTCTTTCTATCTTTATCAAAGTCTTGCTCTTCAAACTCTTGGCCTTTGACTTTGTTTTTATCCTGCTGTGTTTCTTCAAAATTCTTACGAGGATTTTTATCCTTCATCGACTCTTCAAAAGCTTTGGCTTTTTTACGTTTTAATTCCAATTCATCTAGCGCTAGTTGTTTCTTACGCTTTAACTCTTGAGCTTCTTCGGTTTCTTTACGATCAACATTTTTTTTGACTTCTACAGGCTCAAATTTGGCGTGTTTTTTTAGTTTGGGAATTAGCTCTGGCAGATCTGTCGTTTTCTTTTTGGGTTTTAGTTTTCGTTCTTCAACCTCTTTTTTGGCCAGTTCTCTTCGCTTTAATTCGAGCTCGGGCAGATTAAGTTTTTTATGAGGTTTGATTTCTCTTGTTTGTTCTTCAAATTTCCCAACATCTTTGCGATTCATATCTCCCATCATAGGAGCAAAGGGATCTTTTTTAGGTTTTCCATCCAGAGACTTTACCTCTTCAAACTTCCCTACCTCTTTTCTTTTCAGCTCTCCAGGAGGTTTAATCTCTAAACTTTTTTTAAATGGATTATTTTTCAACACTCCAGTGATTGGCTCAAAGTTTGTTTTCTTTAAATCAAGATTCTTTAATTGAGGAATGAACTCTGTGACTGCTTTCTTTTGATAATCGCTGAAGTTTGAATTTAAAAAAGACATATCTGTCTTATTTTTTTTCATCTTATAATTTGAGAAATTATCGAAGTCGTAAGTTTTAGCTTTCTTCTTCGAATTTTTCTTATCGAAATTAAAAAGTGTATCAGGCTTATCAAAAGCAAGTGGCTGTGCTCTTTGAACCTCGTTATCTTTTTTCTTTTTAGCACCTAGAGTCGGGGTTTCCCCTATTGCAATCTGGTTTTCACCCGTTTCAAACATGCTAAAAAACATATTAATTTTATGTTTTAGGGTTTTAGTTTCAGTGGCTTCTTTAATCAACTCATTTAATCCTAAGGTTTGCATCTTAGAAAACAAATGAGGCGCCATGGTACTTTCTTGAATGAGATAGTTTCGTGAGTTCTTATTTTTAACGAATTGAGAAAAATCTTCTAAATAGGTTCTTGATTTTTTGAGGTCAGAGGAGAAAGTCACTGATTGCTCCAAAACTCCAATGATTTGGCCGTACTCATTTAAGGCATCTATTTCAAACACCATAAAATCGTCGTCCTCCTCCATTTCTTTTAGAAATTTTTGTAAGAGTGGAGAGAGCGGATGAATAAATATAATATTCTTCTCAATCATTAGTTAAATTATAATATGTGACCGCGAAGAAACAAAGTCATACTACGAACTTATAAACTTGGCTTAAGCGCTTTAAGTTGCCTCAATTTATCGGCTTCAACCTTAATCATGTAATTATAAAGGTACATAAAATGAAAATTCACAAATAACTGAGTAAATTTCATAAGGTCTTTGTCTGAATTAATCTGTCGGATAAATTCGCGAAGCTCATAATGCCTAAAATTCTTCAACGCTTCGCCTATGAGAAGTATGGTGAAGGTTTCTATATTCTTTTGGCGTTTTTCAAGTTCTCTTGTATCTATAATGGCCACGTCATCTTTTCTTCCAAGCATGGGCACAGTGACTAATCCTCCACCAACCAACTCACTAATTCTTTTATCAAACATTTCTTTTTGTACCGACATACCTAGAATATTGTACACATTCTGAATAAGCAGCACACGTGACTTTCGTAAAGCTTCAGGCGTATACTCACCTAGTATGATATTATGGTACTCACCAAAAACATCTCGATACAAAGTTAGATTCTTAACAACTTTAGGCAGAAAAGGATTTTTGAAAGTTTTTTTTATTGCCTGCAATTTTTCTAAATCAAAGCTGGCCCTAATATTTCGTTGCAATCCATTGCGATAATCAACTGGATCAAAATAATACCAAAATCCAATCTTATCAAAAAACATCTTCATCTCATATTCTAGCTCATTAATTTCACCTGGAGATTTATATGTTTTAATCTTTTTAACGGAGTTAACAAATTTCGTGACTTCAAGAATATCGAAAATTTTATCAATTTCTTGATTTTGCTCTTTAGAGCTTTGCGCAAAACAATTAAAGACTAATAAAATTCCTGCAATTAGTAGCTTACTCATTTCTATATTATGAGGAAGTTAAGGTCATTTGTGAAATGTAAGTTGATTTAAGCTGACTAAAAATGAAAAAAACTTAAGCTATATAGTATGGAATCACGAGGTGAAAAAATTCAATGTCTTGATTGTTTGACAACGGTTGAACCCAAAATTGTCGACTCACGAGTTATTTGTAGCGACTGCAATAAACCTATTCAGATTTATATTAACTTGTCTCAGGAGAGCGCTAAAAGCCCCTCCCCTGAAACTAGTTCTTCTTTAAAATTCGATTGATTTGGGTGTTCTTGCAAAAGGGATTACATCTCTAATATTTTGCATTCCCGTAATATACATTACCGCCCGTTCAAAACCTAATCCAAAACCTGCGTGAGGAACCGTTCCAAAACGTCTAAGGTCTAAATACCAATCATACAATGAGGTCTCTAAATTTAACTCGTTCATGCGAGCTTCTAATTTATCAAGATTCTCTTCTCTTTGAGATCCTCCAATAATTTCCCCAACACCTGGAACCAATATATCCATAGCACGAACAGTCTTCCCATCTTCGTTTTGCTTCATATAAAAAGCTTTAATCGCCTTAGGATAATCCGTCACAATAACAGGCCCTTGATATTTTTCATCAGTCAAAAATCGCTCGTGCTCAGTTTGAAGGTCAAGTCCCCATTCGACCGGATGCTCAAAGTTTTTTCCGGAAGACTTTAAAATCTCTATAGCTTCAGTATAAGTAATTTTAGTAAATTTAGAATTTGCAACTTTCTCTAACCTATCCTTTAAGCCTTTTTCAATAAACTTATTAAAAAATTCTATTTCCTCAGGACAATTTTCTAGTGCATGTTTGACCATGTATTGAATATAGTCTGCCCCAAGCTCAGCAATTTCTTCTAGGTCTGCAAATGCAACTTCAGGCTCAATCATCCAGAACTCAGACAAGTGCCTCGTTGTATTCGAATTCTCAGATCTAAAAGTTGGTCCAAAAGTATAAACACTTCCCATGCTACAAGCATAAGCCTCTGCCTCTAATTGTCCGGTAACACAAAGAAAAGCTTCCTTTCCAAAATAATCTTTTTCCCAAATAACCTTGCCCGACTTATCAAGCGGTGGCTTCTCAGCGTTCAAAGTAGAAACTCTAAAAAGCTCCCCTGCACCTTCGGCGTCCATAGCAGTTAAGATTGGAGTATTGATATAATAGAAACCGCGCTCAGAGAAAAACTTATGGGTCGCTTGCGCCAACTCATGCCTCACTCTAAATACAGCTCCAAAGGTATTGGTTCTAGGACGAAGATGCGCAATCTCTCTTAAAAACTCCATCGAAGTTCCCTTCTTTTGAAGCGGATAGTTCTGAGGAGCAAGACCTAAAATTTCAACTTCTTCAGCTTGAACTTCTACTGGCTGCTTTCCTTGAGATTCAACTAGTTTTCCTTTAATCGACAATGAAGAACCAGTAAGACATTTGATAATATTTTCGTAATCATTAACAGACTCATCAACAACTACCTGTATATCTTGTTGAGTAGAACCGTCATTTAAAACGATAAAACTGAAAGATTTTGATTTTCTTAAACTTCTCACCCATCCTTTAACAACAATTTCTTCACCGATAGGCTGATCTTTATAAAGTTTTTTAACAGTTGAACGCTTCATGCTTACCTCTAAATTATTTAGCTTGAAAATGTTTTAAAATATCTTTTACTTCAGTCCACTTCAGTCTAGGACCATACTGTTCAACTAGCTTTGAACTAGCTAATGAAGCGAGGGCTCCCGCACCAGCATAAGACTGTCCATTAGTGATCCCGTACAAAAATGCACCAGCATACATATCTCCGGCCCCATTAGTATCAATAGCTGTAACTTGGTGTGGTTCAATATCGATAAACATCTCACCATCCCAAATCATCGCTCCGTTTTTACCTTGAGTAATAACAAATTTTTTCGCATATTTTTTCAACTCTTCTCTTGCCGTTTTTAAATCCTGAGTCTGAGTAAAGTCTAGTGCTTCAGCATCGTTGCAAAAGATCAAATCAAGCCCATCACCAATGATCTCAAGCATATTATCTCTGAAGAATTTTACCATATTTGGATCACTCATTGTGAGTGATGTTTTTACACCATTTTCTCTTGCAAGCTTGACCGCTTTAACAGCAGCTTTTTGTCCTGTTGGTGAAGCAACAAGGTAGCCCTCAACATAAAGCCATTTTGAATTCTTCAAGGCTTCTTCATCGATTTGTTCTTCATCAAGTGTTGCAGTAATACCTAGAAACGTATTCATGGTTCTTTCTGCATCATCAGTTACCATAACTAAACATTTACCTGTTTCACCTGCTGGTAAATTCTCTTTGGTATTTTTGGTGTCAACACCGTTTTCTCTCATATCAGAAAGATAAAAATGCCCCGTTTCATCATCTGCAATTTTAAAAGAATAAAATGATTTTCCACCAAACTGAGAAACGGCAATAACTGAGTTTGCAGCACTACCACCACATTGCCTTTTAATCTCACCTTTTTGCGCCTCTGAAAGCTTAGAAACTAATTCTTTTTGACGATCAGACTCAACTAAAGTCATTAATCCTTTTTCTATATTATTTTCCGCAAGAAAATTTTCATTAACAAGAAACTCCATATCGACTAGAGCATTACCAATTCCGTAAACATCGTATTTCATGAACAATCCTTTTTTGATCTCAGTGTTATATCAAATATGCTTAATTATTGAAATAAATATCGTAATGAGTGGATTTTCCTTCCACAGTGAAGCTCGCTCCAGCAATTAGCGGCGGTGCTTTTTGGCTACGTTTAATCACTAGTCGATGACATTTTTGCTGCAAAATAGTAGCAACGGAATTGGCATCTTCATCGGCACCAATCAATTGGCGCATAAAGACCATTTCTTTTTTGCTAGCGGATTTCTTATTAACCGCCTGATACATAGGATCGAAATAGATTACATCAAAATTCTCATTTAAGCATGCAGCGTTTTGCCCTCGAAATTGAAGAGCACCTAGCTCTTCAAAATTTGCCATTGAATTAACAATCAAAGCCTGAAGAACGGGATTTCGTTCACAGATTGAGATATTCCTCAGTCCCAATGCCACCATCATTAAAGTATCCGACATAAGTCCTGCAGTGGCATCCAAAACCCTAAGGTCTTTATCTGCATCGGATTTAACACCTAGCGCCCGAGCGAGATTTTCTTGATAAGGGGATCGTTTATAGAATGTCTTTTTATGTTTATCTAAAGTTTGCTTCACAGCAATAGATATGGGTCCAACTTCACCATGACTTACTTTCATTACGCCCTGGTCCATTTCGATGACTAGATTAACGGAAGTTAGAGGTGCCAAAATTTTGGACTCTTTCGGGAATTTTTTTTCAAAATGTTCAAAACTTACGGTTTCACCGTTGATAACAATTTGCATAGGTTGATTGTGGCCTAAAAATTAATTCATTCAATATTTTTCTCCATCACAAATACACGAAAATATGCTATTAAAAAACAATAAAAAGGAATCAATATATGACTAATAAAAGAGAGCAATTCCCGCACTATATCGGGATTAATAAAGATGAGCAGCAAGCGATGCTTAAATCCTTAGGACTAAATAGCCTGGACGATCTCTACCAGCATATTCCAAATGATGTGAAGCTTGATGAATTGAAAATTGAAAATGCGATTGAACGTGAAACTTTAAAAAAACGTATCACAGAGTTGGCCAATAAAAATAATATTAGAACAAGTTTTATTGGTGATGGCCTAGAAGATTTTGAAGTACCGCAAGTTACCTACTCCGTTTCTAAGATCAGGGGACTGACAACTGCATATACTCCTTACCAGCCAGAAAGAAGCCAAGGAACTCTTCAGTCATTGTGGATATATCAAAACTTAATTTCAAAGCTCACTGGTTTTGAAGCAATTAATGCTTCTTTATATGAGCGCTCAACTTGCCTTTTTGAAGCACTTAACTGCGCAAGTAGGATTGCGAAAAAAGATCAGGTAATCGTTGCGGACTCAATTTATCCTGGTGATAAAGAAGTTATTGATACCCTGGCCAAAGAGACTAATCTTAAAATCATTTACGCTCCAATAGACAAGAAAACAAGTTTACTAGACACCAAGGCATTAGAAGCCCTAATTGGAGAATCGACAGCTGCTATTGCCTTTCCTCAAATTAATAGTTTTGGGATTGTAGAAAATTTCAATGAGCTGACAAAATTTGCTCATGATAAAGGAATCCTCGTCATTGCACTTGCAGACCTTCACGCACTTTCAGACAATGGACTTGCAGAGCCTGCGACTTGGGGCGAGCGCGGAGCTGATTTACTGGTAGCCGAAGGGCAGTCTCTATGCCTGGCTCCGAATTACGGAGGGCCTGGGCTTGGTATCTTTGGTGTTCGCTACAACGAAAACAATAAAACATTTATCCGTTCTACTGCCGGTCGATATATTGGAAAAGCAAAAGATATTCAGGGTCGTGATTGTAAGGCGATAATTCTCTCAACCAGAGAACAACATATAAGACGTGAAAAAGCCACGTCAAATATCTGTTCAAATCAATCGTTTATCGCGACTTTATGTGGAGCTGCACTTTTAGAGAAAGGGTCAACTGGTCTACAAGATGACTTCACTAAAGCCAATCAAATTGCAAGGCAGATAGCCAATGAGTTAACGACTTTAGAGGGTGTTGATTTAAAATTTGGTGGAGCAGTATTTAATAAACTGTGCCTCAAACTTAATTGTAATGTTGCAGAACTCATCAAAGAAGCCATCGAAGCAGACTTACATATCGGAGTGAATATTAGCGGTAGATGCGGCATTGACGAACAGCTCCTTCTGATCACTACCAGTAATCGCCATACAGCTCATGACACCCATAAGCTGGTGCGTTTTTTCAAGAAATTCTTTAAGCAAGGATCTATTTCAAACTCGTTGAAGTCCATACCACCTCATCAGCAGAGAAAAACGCAAACTAATATTCACAAGATGCAGCCACAAGAGATCACTGAGTATTATCAAAAACTAGGAAAACAAAACCTTAGTCCGGATGAGGGACTCTATCCTCTTGGAAGCTGTACTATGAAGTACAACCCTGAACTGAATGAGTGGGCTGCTGGTCTTAACCAGTTCACTCAGACTCACCCTCAGGCTCCTGAAGCAGATACACAAGGTAATCTCCAGTTAATGTATGAGATTCAAGAAATATTTAAGGCAATCACAGGTCTTCCCGCTGTCACGACCCAACCAGTTGCAGGAGCTCAGGGAGAATTGGTTGGAATAAAAATGTTTCAAGCTTATCACCGAGACCATAACCCAACTCAGCCTAGAGATGTCATTTTGATTCCTAGGTCTGCTCACGGAACTAACCCTGCAACAGCGACCATGGCGGGATATGAAGTAAAAAAAGTGGATGGCAAACAAGTTGGGATCGTTAGTCTTGATGCAAGCGAATGCGGTCAAATTAACTTTGAACAATTTGAAAAGGTTCTTGCCGAATACGGTAATCGTATTGCAGGTATCATGATCACCAACCCTAATACTGCGGGGATTTTTGAAACGAACTTTAAAAAAATTGCTGACGCCCTACACGAGGTTGATGCTCTGGTTTATATGGATGGAGCCAATATGAATGCCATCGCAGGATGGGTTGACCTTTCAAAGATGGGAGTAGATGCCGTTCATAATAATCTTCATAAGACTTGGTCGATTCCTCACGGTGGTGGAGGTCCAGGAGACGCTATCGTAGCTGTAAGTGAGAAATTGCAGGACTATCTTCCGGGTCTTCAATTTGTAAAAGAAAAAGACCATTACAAATCAGTAAGACCATTAAAGTCGATTGGATCTTTTCATAGACACCACGGAAATTTCGCTCACAAGGTAAGGGCCTATACCTATTTAAAGTATTTAGGTGCTGATGGGATAAAAAGAATGAGTGCTATTGCGGTATTATCTGCGCGCTATCTTTATCATAAGCTCAAACAGACTTACCCTACACTACCAACGAATGCACAAGAAACACCTAGAATGCATGAGTTTATCCTCACTATCTCAGAGGATAGCTTTACTAGACTCGCAGGAGCTGGAACTCCAAAAGCTCAGGCCATTGGAAGAATTGGAAAGCTATTCTTAGATCTTGGATTTCACGCCCCTACGGTTGCTTTCCCTGAGCAGTACGGACTAATGCTTGAACCTACGGAATCATTTACGAAAGATGAGTTAGATGGTTTTACTGAGGTAGTTGAAACAATTCACCATATCATTAACGAGTACCCTCAGGTGCTGCAAACTGTTCCGCACTTCACACCTATTGATCGTGTCGAAGAAGTAGGTGCTAATAAAACACCTGTTTTGAGTGAAAAGAATTTTAAACTCGATGAGATTATTGAGGATCGTATTCCAGCAGAAAAACTGAGAAACTTAACGAAAGATCAAATAATTAGCGAAATTCTTAAAGCCCACGAAATCAAGCTAAACGCTTAAATTTATTAGATTTGCCGCCCTTAGGGGTGGCAAATTTTCTTTTTTCCGATTAAACTTATCAAATAAACCTACCGATAAATCCCTCATAGGGAGTTCAAAATGAATCAAGCAAACAATTCAAGTGAAAATGCTCACGCTTTTGTTTTTACCTCAGAACCTTTATTCGCCAAAACGGTGACGCAAAAGATTGACCAAACCTTCAATCATCAGGTTCATGTAAAAGATGACTTTGAAAAATTACTCCACTCTATTACGGAAACTGACAATGCTGTTAAAGTAGAATTTCTAGTACTCGATTTAGACTCTCTAGCTGAGTTTCAATTTTCTAGACTATATAGGCTTCTTAGCGCTAAACAAATTCCTTGTTTAATCGCCAGTAGTGATCACTCTATCCTTCATAAGTTAACCTATGAAATCGATGATAAATTTGTTTCATTTCTACCGAAGTCAATTCTCAACACAATGTTTAAAGAGACATTGATGCTTCTTTTAGAAAAATGCACGCCGAATGCAAAATTACAAAAAAGAATCAAAGATTTTTCACTAACTAAAAAACCAAAGAGTTTATACTTACTATCAGCTCTTTTATTTTTAGAACCTATATTCAAGGTACTCTACCTAAAAGCTTTAACCGGATTTACTTGGGATACTGTTTTTAGAACTGTATTTAGTATTGAAGGTATTTGGCCAAACGTTGAGTTTTGGCTGTTATTTCCAGTGGCCGGTTACGCTCTATTTGCTATTCGTAGTTGGAGTTTTCCATTTTTTATTATGCTCCAGGCCTATAGTTTGTATAGTTATTTCACTTACGAAGAATTTACTTGGCCATATGTAGCGGAGACACCGCATTTATCTACAACTGTATTACTTGCCTTTAACATGGCCTTAATTATTTACTTTTTGACTCCAGAAAACAGGAGACCGTTTTGGAATAAGACTCAAAGAATTTGGAGAGACTCTTCTCGCTATGCCACCAATATTAAAACAAGTATTCAGAAGGGACAAAAAACTTACAATACAACTATCACCAATATCTCTAAGACTGGGGCTTACTTCACCAGCAAAGAAGAACATAAAGTTGGTGAGCGAATGAAGATCAATATTCAAATTGGTGACCGAGAAATGGATATTGATGCTCGTGTAAGAAGAATGCAACCTACTGCACATAATGAATACCATGGCTATGGTGTTGAGTTCACCAGTGTTGATAAAGACGATAGGGAATTTATTAAAGATTACGTATCAGGTCTTGTACACCGGTTACAATAATTCCCAAGGGTGATTGGTAAAGATATACTCCACCCCTCGTGTCAGTTCGCGATCGATAATATTCTTAGACCTTGGATAACCGACTCCAATTTTCTGATTGGCGCGTAGATGCTCTGCAATTTTATCTTGTCCCATCAACAGGTAATGCCCCATTACACCTGCAAATTCTCCCTTTATCGCAACATCACTAATTTCATTAAGATTTGTGAGCCCTACGAGAAACTTGTATTTTCGTGGCAAGGTTGTGAAGCAATCAAAGACTCTAGGGTCTAAACTTAAAAAGTGATAATGCTCCCCTGGGTTTAAATTCTTTAAAATAAAAAGAAGAATTGAGTTTTGCTCCTGAACGGCAGGATAGTCTTCCCATTTTAGTTCTATAAAAAAATGAAGCTTTCCACCAAACTGCTCCACCACTTCTTCCAAGGTGGGAACCTCAGGAACTTCTTGGCGCAGTTCACTGAATGAATGCTCTGAAATCTTGAAACCCCTTTTCCAAATTCGCTCGAGCCCCGGATCATGATGAACCACCGGAATGAGGTCTTTAGTCCAGCGAATATCAAATTCTACTCCGAAAAGTCCGTTGTCCAATGCTTTCTCGAATGCTGCCAGAGTATTCTCTTGGGTCTCTGAGTTATCATGCCACCCCCGATGCGCTACGATTTTTGCCTCGCTGCGTCTTGGGTGTTTTCGATAAGGAATATATTTAAAAATCCAATCAATTATATAAATCAAAATTTGCTGATATTTAGGCATGAGATTATTGTACCTATGTTTTCCGAAAAATGACATAAATTTGACAAAATTGCTTTCGACTTTGGTAATGTAAGCTATGAGAAAAGATGGGGTCCTTTTAATTCTCGCATTAGCGCTTGCTTTCTTATCTGGAAAGATAATGTTTTCAATCCAGGATGAAAGTAAAATTGGTTTCAATGATTTAGAGAATATTCGAAACCTTCATAATGAATTGCGTGAGAACGTGGCTCCTAAAAGAAGGCTTGATCTCAACCAAAACTATAATGATCCGGAAAAAATTAAATTACTTGAAACCACGAGAGATTTCTCATCAAAAACTATCACTCTTAATTCTTCCGAGTGTCTACGAGCAAAAATTGAGCAGATAAGCTCAAGTTTTATTAATAAAGAAAACCTATGGCTAAGTTTTCTATGCCATCAAATACAAGCACTGCCTATAAGTTTCTTCTCCTCGCCACCTTACTTACATTCCAATGGCCTTAGCTATTCCTATATGCGCTACCGAATGATGAAAAACCCTAGGCTTGCTGATGAATTCCTCAATACCCATGCTAACTATATGCATATCAGTGAACTCAAGCGACTTGATTTTAATGGAGAAGACTACAATCTTAGGTTTTTATTGAAACTTTCTCCGGATGAGATCAATCATATCGTTCGAGAAACAAATGTTTTTATGAGTGATAAACATTATTTTATCCGAACAGGTCACCTAGCCTACTATGTCGTGGAAAGGTATAAGGCTGAAAACTTCTTTCGATTGGCACGTTATAAGATCTCAAAAAGCTATCCTGGTTGTGACCTGAATATCGTTGATATCTGCTGGGATAAGGTTCCTCATAACCTCACCAGTTTTTTATCCGAATCTTCTTCGGTTCTTTTTATTTTTACTATTATCTTTCTAATTGTGATTGCGTTTAATCTTTCAAGCAGAATCAACAAACAGAAATTAGAAGAAGAGAGAAAAAAACACGCCCTGAGAGTCTTAACTCACGAATTAAGAACGCCTATCGCTTCTTTATTACTTCAATTAAATAACCTAGAAACAGAAGACGTTTCTTCGGAACTCCGTGAAAAACTCGCCCAAATTGAGGGAGAAGTATACCGATTAAAATTTCTTGCTGACAGAAGTCGAAGCTATCTTCAAACTGACCAAAAAAAGTCTCAAGTTTTCCAAGAGGAGCAGCTAGATTCAATCGCTGAAATTATTGAGGAAAGTTTTCATGACTTCCCAACCGAAAATATAGGACTAACGGTGAAGTTTGATGCTGAAGCATCTATTGATCCTTACTGGCTAAAAATCTGTTTAAAGAACTTAATTGAAAACTCTATTCGATATGGAAAGTCGCCTATTGAAGTCTTCCTAGATGGCAGCGAATCTGAAGTCATTATTACAGTTCAAGATGGTGGAGACATTCCCTACCTCAATATGAAAGAGCTTTTAAAAGCCAAGCATAAAAATTCAGTTGGTCTAGGAATTGGACTAAGTATCGTTTATAAAACCATAAAGCAGATGGGCGGAAAAATTACACTTGAACCAAACCCAACGCGCTTTACTATTCGCATCCCAAGGAGTCGAAATGGCAAAAATTTTAGTAGTTGAAGATGATAAGAGCTTAGGGCCTGCTCTAGTTGAGAACCTTAGAAAAGAAGGTTTTGATGTCACACTAAAAACAAGTTTAGCTGATACAAAAACTGCTTCTTTTGGAGAAATAGACTTAGTCCTTTTAGATTGGATGCTGCCTGATGGACAGGGAATTGACCTTCTTCGTGAAGTTCCAAAAGGGCTACCAGTTATACTCTTGACCGCAAGAACTGACCTTGTCGATAAAGTACTAGGCCTAGAGTCTGGGGCCATAGACTATGTGACAAAACCTTTTGAGCCAAGAGAGCTCATCGCAAGAATTAGGGCCCACGTAAGGTCTAAAAAAGATAAGGTTGAATTTGCAGAAGATAAAATAGAAAGCGGAAACCTAGTCCTTAATCGAAGTGAGAGAAAGGCTTATTTTAATCAGGAAGAGGTCATTTTGACGAAAATGGAATTTGACCTTTTGTTCTTGTTAACCAGTTCGCCAAAACAGATTTTTTCTCGAGAGAAGTTGCTAGATAAAGTATGGGGGTACGAGAATTATCCTACCACCAGAACAGTGGATACTCATGTGCTTCAAATTAGACAAAAAATCTCAAATGAGGTGATTGAAACAATTAGAGGTATTGGCTATCGGTTCGGAGAGGCATAGAATACCCCCATGAATAAAAATAAATTATATGTAGGCTCCTTTGTCGGATTTATGTTTCTAGTGGCTCTAGTGGTTTCGCTTATCATGAGTTTTCACTTTCAGCAGGATGTTTCGAAAAAGAGATTTGAATTAACTCAAAAGTATAAAGACCTTAAAGATATTGAATATAAGTATGACGCCCAGAGGGGTAAAAGGCTATATCAGGATCTTTGTTTAAAATGCCACGGTCAACAAGGCCGTGGAAACTCTATGTACCCTCCCCTTTACGCAGCCGAGATTGTGTTAGATCAAAATCCAAAACGTTTAATTAAAGTTGTTACCCGTGGACTCCAAGGACAAATCAAACGAGAGGACAAAATTTTTAATGGTCTCATGCCCGCATTTGGAGCCATACCATCGACAGACCTTGCTCATCTTGTGAATTATGTGAGAATGAGTTTTGGGACCCCCAAACACCAAGAGGTTAATGCAGTTAATATAATCAAAATTAAAATTGATACCGTTGAACAGACTAAAGCTTGGACAGAAGAGACTCTATAAGTTTCATCTCTCCAGAAGCTATACTAAAATCCTTCTGATAGAAATTTTTCCTAAGCTGTGTTTTGTCTTGAGTTTTTTGAATGGCCCTTATCAACTGAGCCTTTCGGGCCATATAATTCCTTTTAAATTCTTCATAGGATGTTCTCGAGGCAATTAATTCTTTTTCAATCTTATTTAGAACTCCTAGATCGCCCAATTCGTACAAAACTGAGTAGCTCAATAAAACAAATTCTGAAGTTCTTCGCTTTGTAATTATTTTTTTCAGAAGTCGAAGAGCTTTATTTTTGACGAGCTCTTTTTGTTCAGAATTGAGATCAGTTATTTGATAAGAACGAATATATTTTTTTAAAACATCATCAATTCCTCTTACAAAAAGACAATAATTATTCAACTGTAGATACTCTGCAGATTCTGAGCTTTCTAAAATCTGCTCAGTGGTTTTTGTTTCATTATATTTTATCAGATCATCTACAATATTTTGAATTTCTGATAGTTGCTCTTTTTTAAGTTTAAGAGCTTGAGTTCGCAGGTCACTACACTCACTTGCAAGGACTTGAAATGAGAAAAATAATAAAAAAATAAATACCTTCATCACTTAATTATAATCTCCATTTGATTTGGGGGCAAATTAGAGCTACTTGCTCTTTCTCAATTAAGTGATAAAAATAAAGGTATGATCTACCTTATCGATGATGAAATAGATGTTGCTTCGACTTTGGCCGAACTTATTGAAACCGGTCTGGGTTATACCGTAACGACTTTCTCAAGTTTAGATCAATGCATTGAAAAGCTAGAAAGCTTAATAGATCGCCCTGAGGCAAGCCTCATTATTTGTGACATACTGATGCCAACAGGTAGTGGACTTAGGCTCAAAGACTATATTCAAAAAAGAAACCTAAATATTCCAATATTTTTTATATCAGGGCATGCAGACAAAATTTCTGATGATGACATAATCATCCTAAGAAAGCCTGTGCAAAAAGAACGCTTATTCGAGCAAATAAAAATTAGTCTTGCTGATAAATAACCGACTTAATCTCGTTACATTGTAGATTTTTAAGCTTAATTTTTTGCCCTAGAACTTTACCTTTAAGGCTTAATTTCTTAAAAGTGTTGGCACGATACTGACCTTTGTTAGGCCCTACGGAGTATTTTTCTCTTTCAATCACAATTTCAAGTCCACGATCGAGAAAGCTCATTTCAACGTAATTTGCATATTCATCAATTATTGTATCCCTAGGCATTCCAACTTTAAAATTAACTTCATCTAAATCTGCAAGGTTTAGTTTAAAAGCGGTGTAAGTCTTTTGAGTATACTGCTCGATGGTTACTTTATTAGGTCCATTTTCACAGACAACTTGCCCTTGAATCTCACTTGGCTCTAGGTACTTCTTTACAGTTCTGAACTCGGAATTCGTAAGTGATATTTTTTCACAAAGTGATAACTTTTTTCTTTCTTCGAACTTAGCAGAATCATCAAATGCAACCTTAATTCTATTTACTTGCATGTCCTGATTTTCAAGAAAAAGTTCATAGCCTTTTTCACGTTTCTCTAATTGAAAATAAAAAAGAAACATAAAGGCTGCCGTGTTCCTAACTTCTTTGAATTTTTCATCATCGAGTGTAAGAAATTGATTTACTAGCTCCCTATTAAGCTCCTTACTAGTTTCATCACTTAGTAACTCCCAAAAATCAGTAGGGTTAAAACTGAGATTGACGTAGATACTATCCATAATTTCAGTCATGATTTTATCTGTAAGTTTTTTAGGAAAGACAACATCGAATTTTTGAGTTCTTGAACGACCTGCAATTCCTTGTTTTAAACGAGCTAAAAAGCTAGGCTTTTTTTCTTCTACCTCACAAGTCTTGATTTTATTCTCTGCAAGAGACTTTTCAATCTCCTCCTGCATTTTCTTTTTATATAATTTTTCTTGCTCCTGACGGATCTTGTCATAGTCGATAACAAAATCTTTATGCTTATCGACCTTATTCTTTGAACAGGCCACTAGCGTAAATAATGTCAGAATCAAAATTGAAAATTTCATAAAATCACTCCGTGACTTTATTTTAGATAACTTGAGAAAATTTCAAAGGAAGGCCGTAAATTATGCCCGGGGTGTCTAAAATCTAGACACCCCCTAAAGCATCGAAATCTATTAGTATTTTGGTGTTTTTATCATTTTATCTGGGTCATAGCCTTGCTTAATTGCCTGATCCCTCAATAGTTCATACTGCTCAGGTGTAAGTTCTGGTGACCTAGATAGAAACCATAAATAATTTCTATCTTTTGATCCAACCATCACAAATTCGTAATTTTTCTCCAGGTAGAGAATATTATAGTCTCCGGCAAATAGACCCCATCGTTGGAGAAAAGGAACGAAGCTCACCTTCAAAGTAGCGTTAGATTCTGTGTTCACCACAAAGGCTGTTCCTTTTGATTTTTTTACTTTCCCACTAGATAAAACACACGTATTGAGAACATTAACAGACCCATTCGCCTTGATTTTATAGTCAGCGGTTACACTCCCGCATCCTTTTTCGAATTTGTTTGGGTAGCGGTAGATCTCAAACCATTTTCCTTGGTAGCGATTTAGATCGACATAATCTACTGGGCGAATATCATTGGTTGCAGCGATATCACGATATGATAATACATTATCGATTTTATGTGCCACTCCGTTTGAAGCATAAATATCATATTCTTCGATTGAAGCATTTTCCAAAGTGTAGGTATTTTCATTCGAGAATTTTGTCAGGTATTTTCCTGATATTGTTTCTACTCCATTAAGGACTCTAAGTATTTTTTTAGTCAAAACAGGTTTTGCGATATGAAGCTTAAGTGTATTTTGCAACAGCTCTTCTGAGTTTAGAATTACCGAAACCTCATCGGTTGAAAGCTTGGCAAATGCTTCATCAGTCGGAGCAAATACCGTAAGTCTTCGATGACTTTCTAAGATATTATTTAACCCTGCTTGTTCAATAAGAGTTAAAAAAGTTTTAAACTCTCCTTTGTCTTCTAAAGTTTGTTTTAAATTTGCTGCAAACGCAGTTGAAATCGTTAGGCAAAAAACTAAAATGCTTTTCATAAAAACCTCCGTTAGGAGTTTTTATCGGAATTCATTTAGACTGTCAGGGCCAGGGCCTAGACAATTTTTAATCAAGTAAATCTTTAAAACTTTTAATGATTTCAGGTGAAAGATCAATGATCTCTCCTATTCTTTGAGAGTAACGGCCCCCAATACCACCCCATTGCCCGGATTTTACGGTCTTTTTGTCTGTTCTATCTTTGGAATTAATCATGAGAACTTCACCACTAAAACAGACCATCTGAGTTTCATTGAATATATTATTTTTTTCAACATAAAAATCGGTACCACGAACTCCTAGTACGGCATTTTTTGACTTCACTCCCAAATAAACTTTCTTAGGACCAGGGCTGATCCAACGAAGACTACCACCTATAATCTCAACAGGTATCTTTTTTGAGGACAAATCAACTTTCAATTGAGATTTAGGCCCCACAATGATTAAAGTATTATCTGTTGCCTTGAGCTTAATAAAGCTTTTCTCATCTACAGCAATTAGATCCTTATCTTTTATTAGAGATTTAATTGTAGCTGTTTTACCATTTATCGTTACTTTGCCTTTAAGCTTTGTAACACTAGCAAAATCAGCTGCAAAACTTAAGTTCACAATGGTCATTAAAATAAGAAATATTGCCTGCTTCATGTTGACTCCAAAAAAAAAGGATTAGGCTCTTTTTAGAACTAATGTAAAAATTGTACCAGAGTCTTTACCTAGACGCGAATCAACTTCGACATGACCGCCATAGCTATCGATAAAGTTTTTTACGATACAAAGCCCAAAACCAGACCCGGGTTCTCCCTGCGTTCCCTCGCGGTGAGTCTGAGTAAAAGGCTTAAATAAGTTGCATTGAATTTCTTTAGGGATACCTATTCCGCGATCCGCTATAGAAACAACAACATCCTTCGCCCCTTTGGGATAGGCACTTATAAAAATTTCAGAGTTAGGAGAAGAAAATTTAATGGCATTACTTATAAGATTCATTAAAACTTGGTTCTTAAAGCTTGTGTCTTCAGCAATAATATCCGAGTCGACTTTTATATCTTTAATTAAAGTAATATTCTTCTCGTTGAGTTTATCTTCAAGTAGGAGTTCCACATAATGGATGGCCTGAGCGAGTGACACTCTTTGCTTAAAATAATTGCCTTTTACTCGGTCAATCATATATAGCTGTTTTACATTTTTGATCATATCTACCATCCCGTTAGAGGAGGCAAGAATTTTTTCTTTTAATATTTTTTGTTTGTCTTCATCTACCTTATCAAAAATCTCTATTGCAGCCGAGACGACACTTAGCGGGCTAGATAAATCGTGACATAAAAGACGTAACAGATTCGTCACTTTTAAGCTTTGTTCTTGTTTTTTTGCTTCTTCTTGTTCCTTTAGATAGATAAAGCTAGAAATGATGAGATAGGAGATTAAGATCCAACCATAGACCATCATTGCCTGACCTATTAATGCTCCCATAGGAGATATTTCATTCGGAAATTGAAATCCATTAGCATTGGCGATAAAAAAAACTGAACTTGCCGAAATAACAATGATACACCAAACGAACACTGCTTTTCGACCAGCAATAATTCCCGCCAGCATGGGAATGATTCCATACCAAATCAAAATATTGGAAAGATGCCCTCCGGTGTAGAAAGAAAATGTCCCTTGGTGAATGACTCCAGCTGCCAGTAATACAAAACTTGCCCAAAATTGACTTTTTGTAATTCGGTACAAAAAAGGGCTTAGATTATGAATTAGAGAGCAGACAACTCCCACAACCCCCGGAAAAGGGTTATCAATATACAATAGTGCAACGATTGCATATCCCCACATTAATAAACCGGTGGAAATCGTCACTAGTAAATGCAGGTGAATGACACTAAGGCTTAAGTCATCTTGCATTATTCTCTTTTTGGCCACGTAGCCAAAAAAACGAAAATAAATAGATTTAACTAATCCTAAAAGTTGGGACATAACCCGCCAATCCTATAAATTTAGTTCAAATAATACAAATGAAATAATCAACTTTTTTAATTTAAATTGAATTGCCTTTATTTAATGCTTTTCCTAGTATAACCGCAGCATGCTTAGACTTTTTTTACTTTTGTTATTCTCCCTCTCAAGTTACGCGATAAATCAAGGAAGTCTAAGCGGGACTAACCTGCAAAATAGTGTGATCAAGATTCAGTTTTTATGGAAAGTTAGGCCAGACATGCCATGTTCCGGTGTAATTATATCTAGTTATACGATTCTAACCGCCGCACATTGTGTTGATAAAATAGACCTCAGCAAACCTATTTTTATGATCCATGGAAAATTTAAATTTAAAGTTGAATCTATCTTTGTCCCACTTGAATATTATCCTGCCATAAAAAAATATCATAATCCTCCAAGTGGTGGAAATTTGGCTGATATTCATCGAAATATTGCTCAGTTTGATATTGCCGTCATCAACCTAAGGAGTGAACTCAATGACCACTACCGTCCACTCAAAGTCTATTATGAGAAAATGTTTAGTGGTGTTTTGGTTAAAACTGTCGGAACAGGATTAATAAAAAACGGCAGCTTCTATACGCCTACAGACTATGCTCACGAAAGAATTGGCAAGCTACAAGTTCTTCCTCAAGGCATTTACTTAATCCCCGGAAAAAATTTGGATGACCCTATTACTTCTCCTGGTGACTCAGGAGGGGCTCTCATATATGAAAATAAAGTAATTGGTATTGTCAGGGGCCTAAGCAGCACTCAGACTAAGTCAGCGTCTATCTACACCCCAATAATTAAGCATAGGTTATTCATTCAAAAATTTGCTAAGGATTCCAGACCTTAGGAAATATCACTTCGAACGTAGTGAATTCTTCAGAAGGTAGATACTTAATTGTTCCTCTCAGCTCTTCTTCAACCGACTTTTTTACCAAGCTAAGGCCAACTCCTGCCCCTTCGTACTCTCCATTTTCTTTGGTTGAAAATCCTGAAGTAAAAATATTTTTTGAAACCTCAGGTGGTATACCCTTCCCTGAGTCCGTTAACCTCATTTTAATATTATCCTGGATGGAACTGACCTCTATCTTCACCCAACGTTCGTTTAAATTTTTATCTACAATTTCGTAAAGAGAATTTGCGATTAAATTTACCAAGACCTGCATCAACGTAACTTCTTTTGTTTCAACAACTAAATCTTCGTCACACAACCAGAATAGTTCAGCTCCAGAATCTTTTAACCTGGAGTTGAAAATACGCCTTATATCATTAAAAAAGTCAGTTAATTTAAATTCTGTTGCCGCTTCAGAGTTGGTTTTAAAAAAGAGATGACGATACCTCTTCGACATTTTAATTAATTTGTCTACTCCTAACATCCCATTACTAATTGAACGCTCCACTCTGGGAACATCAAGCCTTCCCTGCTCCCTGTATGAACTAATTGCAAGGTCAAGGTTTTGCAAACTTATATAAATCATGGTGGTAAAATTATTAAGATCATGAATTAAAGTACTTGCATGCTCACCTAGAATAGCAGCTTTCTCCTGCTCAGAAATTCTTGTCTCGTAATCTTTAATTTTCAATTCGTAAGTTCTACGCACATCCAAAATTTTAAGTGCATTCTCTAACTCTGATTTATTAAATGGTTTTTTTATGAAGCCATAAATATTTGAACGGTATGCTTTTTTGATGAGCTCCTCATCCTTAGTGGCAGAAATGAAAATGACTGGAGTTCCAAATTGATTGTTGACTTGCTCCGCAAGATAAACACCTGTTTTTGGTCCTGCAAGGTTTATATCAAGCAGAAATAAATCTATATTTTTAAAATTATCTAAAGGATGTAAATCCTCTACCCTATCAAAAATACCTTTAACTTCAAACCCTAGAGCCTCTACATAACTTGAAATCTTGACCTGCGTGACCCTATCATCTTCTACGATCACCACTTTTTTGGGTTCTAAAACATTGTAATTAGCTTGCTCCATATTACCCCTGCAAATTCCAAACAGATTGATTATCTAAAATATTAGACAAAAAGCAAACAGCTAAATTTATCATAAATTTTCTTTATCGCAACGACTTAAATTTATCATTATTTTTATCTCTTTAAGTTTTATAAACCTATATCAGGAGGAATTTATGACAACTAGTTTAAATAGCAGGTACACGGCGGTTCAAAAAATAGCACAAGATATACTAAATATTTTAGTCAAATACCGAAGAAGTACGAAAGCTTATGAGGTACCCTCGGAATTTCCTATACAACTCAAAACTATCGAAAATTTTGTAAGAATGAATAAAACCATTGAAAGTGTTTTGCCGGCATTTCCTGCAAAATCACCAAACCTAAATAAAGTCCTAGGAATTTCAACAGATAAAGCCGAGGAAATTTCCCTCTATTTTCTTAACTTTCTATGCGAAAAAATCAAGACTGTTTACCCTCCAGGAATGAGAATAATACTTTGTTCTGACGGTCGGGTCTTTAGTGATGTATTAAATATTAGTGATAAAAATGTAAGTTTGTACCAAAAAGAAATTGAAAACTTTATAAAGATTAACAGGCTAGAAAATCTTGAGACTTACAATCTTGATTACATCTATCCAGTTCAAGACTTCGATTCAATGCGATTTCTTCTTATGCAAAACTTTGCTGAATCAGTGGAGCGACTTGAAAGTAGAATAAAAACACATCCTCCAACAAAAGAGCTTTACTGTGCGATGACAAGATTCATTTTGGAGGATTCTCTCACTCCAGAAAATAAAATGACTAAGGCTCAACTACAGAAAAAGTCAAAGCACAAGGCCAAGCTAACAATTATCAGAAGTAATGCTTGGAGTAGGCTCTTAGAACAAGAGTTTCCCAATGCCTTACGGTTTTCAATACATCCGCACCCGGCAGGCAGTAAAAAATTTGGCATAAGACTAGTAGATAAAGAAAGTTGGCTCACACCTTGGCATGGAGTAGCACTAGAAACAAAAGATGGTTTTAAATTAGTAAAAAAAGCGTATGCCATTGAAATAGGTGCTGAACTTATTTTGAGTTCAAATGGTAAACCAAGCCATTTTCAGGAGAAAAATTTATGAAAAACTTAATGCCTTTTGGTTTACAAATAGAGCTCGACCTTCATGCAATAGACGATCAAATTATGATGGAGCTAAAGAAATTGATTAAGCAGCATAAACTGATCGTGATAAAAGGAAATGCCCTCCCTAAACCTGCTTTTATCGAGTTTTCAAAACTATGGGGCGAGGTCGTTCTTTGGCCATTTGGAGAAATTCTAGAACTTAAATATGATCCTACAGCTCAGGATCATATTTTTGATAATACTAGAATGCCTATGCATTGGGATGGTATGTACCGAGAAAAGATACCTCATCTTCAAATTTTTCACTGTATAGAGAGTGAACAACAACAAGGCAGAACTATATTTACTAACACTAAAAAAATTCTGGAAGAGCTTCCATTCAAAACAAAAGAAAGCTGGAAACATATATCAGCGGAATACTACCGAAAGGCAATAAATTATGAAGGACAAATACAACAAAATCTAATTGAAAAACATCCTCTATATGACTATGAAGTTCTTCGTTATCAAGAGAATATTACTGACAAGAACTTCAAAAATCCAGCTGAAGCTATATTTCAAAATGCCTACGAAGGATTTCACGCAGAGATACTTGCTAAGCTTTATCACCCCGACTATTGCTATCGCCACACTTGGAAATCTGGTGATGTGGTTATCGCGGATAATTTCACCCTACTTCACGCAAGAGAAGGATATCAAAGTACTGAAAAACGCCATATTCAAAGAATACAAGTTCACAGCAAAGTTCCCTTTAAAAATCAAGCGATGAAGGAGTCATATGAAGCATGTTGATCTCATGATCATTGGCGCAGGTCCTGTTGGCCTAATGAGTGCTTACCTCGCTCAGCAATCAGGGTTAAGCTATCGGATTATTGATAGGAGCTCGGCTCCACTTAGTGTTGGACGTGCCGATGCTCTTAACGCTAGGTCATTGCAATTGATGGAGATAGCTAAACTATTTGATGATGTCTACCCCTTGGGTCTCCCTTGCAATACCAGCTCCGTTTTTAAAGACGGTGCTTTTCGAACACGAACATCTAAGTGGTGGGACGAGCTCGAAGGATGTCTTCATAAACACTTCCTAATGCTTGGGCAGGCGCATATTGAAAAAATCCTAAATGAAAAAATTAAAAACAAGGTGCAACGAAATACCGAGGTGCTCAATATTGAGGTCAATGAACACCAATGCCTTACAAAAATTAGTTCAGGTGAAGAAATCAGTTCTAAATATATCATAGGCTGTGACGGGCCGAGGTCTTTTGTCCGTAAATTTTTTGACATCGGATTTGAGATTGAGCGACCACAAATAAATTGGATGGTCATTGATGCAGAACTAAGCACCAACCTTCCGAGAAAAAGTGAAATCATAGTTTTTCAAAGAGAAACGGCAGACATCGCTTGGATACCAAGAGAAGGTAAGCTGGATAGATTTTATATTCGCATGGATGAAAAGAAATTGAATACAGAGACAGCTCTTGAATTAATTAACAATGCGACAGCCCCATATACTGTCGAATTTAACAAAATAGAATGGTTATCTGATTTTGAAGTAAAGGAATCGGTAGCACAAAATTTCCGCGCTCAGAACAGAGTATTTTTAGCAGGTGACTCTTGTCATATTCATTCTGTAAACGGAGGGCAAGGCTTAAACACCGGTATCGCTGACGCATTCAATTTAATCTGGAAACTAGCAACTAAAATTAAGGACGGTATAGATATTCTCGATTCCTATGAAAGTGAAAGGAAACCTGTTGCAATGTCAGTTATTGAAACTTCTGGAGAACTTGTGAGAAAAACTAAGTTTGCAAAAGAAAAGCAGCATGCAGATGATTACCTACAAATTCTAGAAAAACGCGCTGGGAATATAACTGGTATGGGAATCACTTCCCCAGGTTGTGAACGCTTTTGGGATTTCACCGTTACTGACTTAAATAAAAGAAGCTATGAACTTTTAGATTATTCAACTCATACTCTATTTTTATATAATAGTGCCAGAATCCCCAATGAGCTTCCCCCACATACCAAAATAATAAAACTCAATGAAAACATACCAAAGAGATATCAAAACCGGGCCGTACTCGTTCGCCCTGATGGGTATCTTCAATTGTAAATTTACTTTCAAGCTTCCGGGTATTAGAATCTCAAAAAATTTAGAGGAATAACGCTCATGAGCAATGATTTAACCAAAGACTTAAAAAGATGCACTTTCGCCATTATCTCTCACCCAGATGCTGGTAAGACTACTGTTACTGAAAAACTCCTATGGTTTGGGGGACTTGTACGCCAGGCCGGGATGGTAAAATCCAAATCGGGAGATTTCGCCAAGTCTGACTGGATGGAAATGGAACAAGAAAGAGGTATCTCTATTACTTCTTCAGTTATGAGTTATGAATACAATAAACGCTATGTTCACCTTCTTGACACCCCAGGTCACAAGGATTTTTCAGAAGACACCTACCGAACTCTGACTGCAGTCGAATCGGTACTCATGATGATTGACTCAGCTAAGGGTGTTGAGGAGCAAACTCAAAAACTTATGGAAGTTTGCAGGTTAAGAGACACCCCGATTGTTACTTTTATGAATAAATACGACCGCGAATCTATGGATGCATTTGAACTACTTGATAACGTCGAAAAAGAACTAAGCATTCAATGTATTCCGATGACTTGGCCAATCGGTATGGGTGTTGATTTTAAAGGTGTTTATGATCTTAAAACTGATAAAGTAAGAGTTTTCGATGATAAGAAGGATCCGCTGTCAGTTCGTGATATTGATGCAAAAGATTTAGATAACCCTGAATTAATAAAATATATCGGTCAACCCTTAAGGGATAAACTCGAAGAAGATCTTGAAATGATTAAAGAGCTCATCCCTGATTTTGTCATGGAAGAATACTTAGCTGGTATTATGACTCCTGTATTCTTTGGATCAGCTCTCTATAATTTTGGAGTAAAAGAAGTCCTAGACATGATCACTAATAATGCTCCAGGGCCGAGACCTCGCAAGGCCAAGCTTCCTCCATTTGATGCTGATTCAGAGGAGATGGTCATTTCGCCAACTGAAGAGAAAAAATTTTCAGGCTTTGTTTTTAAAATACAGGCCAATATGGATAAAAAGCATAGAGACAGGATTGCATTTATGCGTGTCTGTTCTGGAAAATTCACGAGAAACCAAAAGCTTTTTCATGTTAGATCTGAAAAAGAAATTAAGATCACTTCTCCGCTAATTTTCCAAGCAAGAGATAGAGAATTAGCAGAGGAAGCCTATCCAGGAGATATCATCGGCCTTCATGATACAGGGAAACTACAGATTGGTGATACCTTTACCGAAGGTGATAGAATTCAATACACAGGGATTCCATCATTTGCCCCTGAACTATTTAAAAAGGTCGCGCTCAAAGACCCACTTAAGGCCAAGCACCTAGATAAAGGGCTAAGACAATTAAGTGAAGAAGGCGCAACTCAGTTATTTCTTAGACCAGCAACCGGAGAGAAAATGCTAGGTGCAGTTGGTGCTCTTCAATTTGAAGTTGTAAAATTTCGCCTCGAAGATGAATACAATGTTAACGCAGACTACGAAGGTACACCTTTTTCGGGTGTTCGTTGGTTGAAATTCGTCGATAAAAAGCAAGAAGACAAGTTCCGCTCTGAATACGGATCAAATATTCTACTAGATGGTAAAGACCGTATTTGTTATGGAGTAAAAAGTCCTTGGGATTTAAAACTTTGCATGGAGAAAAACCCAGAAGTTAAGTTTTTTAACAACTCAGATTATGTTGAAGCTCATCATTAAAAAAAAATAAAAAAAAATAAAAAAACAAAGTCATTTAAAAACAAGAAAGCCCACATGAAGTGGGCTTTCCTTTATGATCGATATTTAGATCAAATTCTTATTGTAGTTCGATTCCTACTAATTCAGGAAGGATTCTTTGCTCAATATTTGCAGCAGTTGTTCCTAATTTAGCAGCAGCTTTTTCTACAGCAGCATCTTTAGCAGCTGGGTCAACCGCAGCGGCCATAAGGTCAGCAACACTTACACTAGTAAGTTTTTCGATATCAGCTCCGATAACGGCCATATCTTCAGCAGAAAGGTCACCTTTAGCTGTCATGCTAGAAACTTTATCACCTAGAGTAACAAGCCCCATTGCAGTTGAGATACTTACACTGAATTCATAAGAGATAGCAGATGCTTTCTTGAAGAATTTCATTTCTTGGCTTTCAGCTGCCATTAGTGAAACGTCAGTAGTTTCTTCTGAATCTTCATACTCAAATCCAGAGTTAACACCATAGTAGATTCCAGTAATTGGATCATAATCTACTACTTCATAGTCATTACCATAGTAATCACCATATAGGTCACCAGCAGCGATATCGTCAGATTCAATTGCTCTAAATTCTGAAGCTAGTGCATCAGTGTTTGACATATAGTCATAATAAACGATTGATCTGATGTACTCTAAAGAAACAGCTTTGTTTTCACCGTACTTGTCATCCCAGATTACAAACCAAGTATCTTCACCTGGAACAGCTGAACGAATTGTCTCGTCACCGTAAAGTTCTACGAAAGAGTTTGCACCATCTACGTAGTTCAGAGAATCAACAAATTGATTAGCTGAAGCTAAAGGAGATGAATAAGCACCATAAGTAGAAGTACTTCCACCACCACTGTAAGATCCTCCGCCTCCGCTTCCGCCAGAACAACTTGCAAGTGTTAGCATTCCGCAAAGAAAAAGACTGTTAGTAAGGGTTTTCATGTTAGATTTTTTCATAATTTTCTCCAGTGTTCATCCTCTTTGATTTTTTTTGTTTTGCTTGAATAATCATTACTCAAAACGTGTGTGTTATCTAAGTTTACTGACTATACGTCAACCTCAATTGTAATAAAGTAATATTGGTGCCAAAACGTCTCCAAAATCAGTGTCATTTTGATATCAAACATACTCTACTCTTAATCCAGGTTAACAAATTTTAAAACTGCACGACCTTTTTCGAAACAGTTCAATACTAAGCTATCAAAACTATCCTGCTCTAATTTTGCAGGAAGTACATAACTACAATCTTTTGGAATCTCTACTGTGTACTTGAGCGGTCTTACTAAACCTTTTTCAGACAAAGTAATCACATGAATTTGATTTCCATACAACAATGTCGAGTTAACAAAAATTGAGGGAATTAACTTTCCATCTTTTTTTGCTATTACAGATTCCATCGTTTCACTAAATTCAACTCCAGGAAATGAACTCTCTCTATTTACGGGGTAAATATAGTGTTGATCGTCATCACCAAAATAATGAATCCAATAGCGAGATTCAAAATAGGAGGAATATTTATTCTCTAAGTGCATACCAGATAGGAATCCAAAGATAGGATCTGAGTAGCCTTCAGTTTCAACCAATTGAACATAAGTCTCACCACTATTTTTTTCAGTATAAGCAAGCCTTCCTTCATGCCTTTGACTTAAGCTAAAGGACACCAAGTCGTCAGATGCTTTATTTGGTTTCACTTGTGCAAATGTAGTATTACCGCTTAAGATAATTTCTTGACTCACATAATTCATCGCCTCTATTGGCTCAATAATGTATTGATTCTCATTTAAAATTTGATAACGAAAATAACGTCTTAAATAAAATTCACCGACAGAAAGTAAATACTCCGTGATACCATTATTATCTTGTGCCGCCTTCAGAGGGTTTTCTATACGAATTGTCTCCCATGGCTCGATTTCAAATCCACTGTAATATAATTCTTCTCTGATTTCTTCTTCTCTTTGAACACTCATGAGAACTCTAGGGAAGGCCACCAGTTCTCCATCAATATTTTTTGGGATAATCGTATACCTTCTCACTGACAATTCAGGCGCCTCGAAATCTACAAACTCTACAGAGTTGTCTTCTGTTGGCAATAGCCCTTCATGACGGATGATTGGCAGAAGCAAGTCTTGCCCATTTAAGTTATATTTCATCCATTCAAAATTCACCATTCTCTTCTGAAAGTTTAATAGATTCCCATCAGGGTTAATTGGAGACTCAAGGTTCATCAATTTACTATCATCATTAAAACGAATCGAGTTATTTTCCATTAAAGGCATTAACTCCTGATCTAGATAACGAAGATAGAAAACGGACTCCCCTAATTTCTGCACTAATGCTAGATAGTCCGATTTTCCATCAAAGTTGTAATCTCCCTTAATCATATTGATTAAACGCTCTTCTTCGTTTAATTCTAAACGCTTCGTTTGAGCACTTTCACCTGAAATTGAAACCAATCCATAAGTAGGTTTCTTTAAAGATGGCTCTTTCATCTGATAGAAATACTCAGGGAGAAGTTCAGAGTTAGTTGCAGAAAACACGTAACTAAGAAGTGAATAGTTTTTACCACTTCTTTTTTGAAAGACATGGGCTGCACGCACTCCATTTAATCTATAGTCTTTAGTTTTGATTGCACCTTCACCTAGAGAGAAACTTAGGTTCGCTTCAAAGTTATAAGACTTATTTTTTGACTTTACCTCGATCAAAAATGGTACAATGCTATCTGCATTGATATCATTAAATTTTCCTTTGATTGTGTATTTTAAATCTTCTCCTGCCTGGACTTCTTGCACATGTCCTGTTTTATTTTCTAGAGTCACTCTATCATCAACTTGGATTGAAACAATAAGATCCTGCTGAGATCCACTTAATAGTTTTAGTTCTAAATCATACTCGAAACTTAAGTCTGAATTCTTGATCACGATTTGATTGTTCTCTTTAAAATTAAGGGTCACACATTCTGGAAGAGTACCTAAGATGGCGTTCTTCATATCAACTCGACCAAACAAAGAGAATTTATGATTTGTTTTATTTACCTCATGAGCATGACAAAATAGCCTTGCTTTTAATTGGTCAAGACTCTCGTCTGGGTGAGTTGCCTTTATCATTGCCGCGATACCAGCGACAAACGGAGAAGCTTGAGAGGTTCCTTTAAGCTTTTCATAACCCATGATTCGTAAACTTCTTGATTCCCTGTCAGTAGGATAAGTACTAATAATACTCTCACCAGGAGCAAGAATATCTACCGCCTGCCCATAATTAGAAAATTCAGAATATTCGCCTCTATTATCGATTGAGCCAACACAAATGACACCCTTTAAGCTACAAGGAAAGACAGGAATATCTTTATTATTATTACCAGCAGCTACAACAATGGGAACTTGCTTCTGTTCAGCACTTGCGACCGCTTTTCTAAACTTAGGGGTCAAAACTAGCTGTGGAAATCCCGCACTCATATTAATCACATGAGCATTATTATCAACAGCAAACTGGATGGCCTCTGCAAAGTAATCTGACATCAATCTTCTGTTATAAACGAAGCTATCTACCTTTGAGTTAAGAACCTTGAGTGGCATTATTTTGATATTAGAAGTTGAGACACCCTTAATCCCAACAGCATTATCATTGGCAGCTATGATCCCTGCAACATGAGTTCCGTGGCCTTTATCATCTAATGGAGCTGCCTTTGGATTCAAAAAATTCTTCCCCGTACAGATGCTTTTGTCTTCTTCTTGGCAATTTGGATCGACCCAAAATCTCCCTTTTAGGTCTTCATGTTCCAGATCAACACCTGTATCAATGACAGCAACTACAACTTCAGTATTTAAGTCTTTCGGAGCGTAGTAATTGATGTCAATTCCCGCAATTCCAGCTTGAGCAGGAAAGTTCAACTCACTTTCCCTAATAAATATTGGCTGCCCTTTATTCTCTATTGGCCATTGACGGAAATATAGAGGATTCGCAATCGCATTAACTGTAGAAAGTGTTAAAAGGAAACTTAAAAATTTCATTACGGTCTCTCCCTTAACCACTGCCCCGTGAACTCACCATTTTGAATACCAGCTCTTTTCTGAACGACATTAATCATTCCATAAGGGTATTTTGGATGACGACGACCAAAATTGTTCGATGTTATTGGTTCATTCAAAATTTCATCATTTTTTCTAAACCCGTTAACTTCACCTTCAAGAAAGTAGTTATTCTCCCCCAGGAGTTTCTCAAACGTATCAAATGAGACATCTTTAAATAGATCCTTTGCGACTTTCAACCAGCACTCAGTACTGTCTTTAATGCTTTTATCTTCTTTGTCACAATACTTAATCTTTCTGATCGCTGTTTTGAGTGCGCCACAAGTAGAAACACTTACATCCTTACCGTCTGGATCAACCCAAGTGTAATGCTCAGCAAACCTATATGAACATCTTCGATCAGCATCTGCGTTAGCTGCCAGAGCGATCATATCGTTACGAGTAAGCGATTTAAGGCGGGCAATACCTCTTTCGTAAATATTTACTTTGGCTGAGATATCGTACATAAAGAGTTTTTTAATATCCTCTATTTGCGCCTCAGTAAAAAGAGTTTTTCCAAAATTCTTATTTAGTTTTTCAACTGTTTTTCCTAGATCATATTGATTACGACTCCAACCTTCATAGCGAATTGCAAATGACATATATTCTTTTGCAATTTTATCATCAATCACTTGACCCTCGTAATTGGCTTCTAATACATCCGCACTTCCAAAGAAAGTTGTTGAAGGGTCTGCCCATGCATCGTTTCGCCAAATAATATCATCTCCACCTGAAACTTTAGACATACCATACTTAACGATATCTTTTACAAAAGATTCCCAGTTCAAACCGCTGCGAGAAACATCATGATGAGTTACATAATTCCCGCTAAGACCATTAGTAGAGCTTACATCGTACCTACTGAATCCCTTATTGCTTTGACTTCTCCAAAATAGGAACGCAAAGCGAGAGTATCTATCTTGATAAGTTGCGTGAAGTTTAGAAGCACTCTGAGATTTTCCCTCTTCAGCTAGTTCGTTTAGAACTTCAGAAGAGCTAGTTGTAATAAGGCTATGAAGACCTTGAATTCCTGACATGAAGTTTGGATTTTTAGCATCGTCTGCATCAATATTTACTAAAAATGAGTTTACATTATACTGCCCGTTCAAAACTCTGTACTCAAATCTAACGATTGGTATTTTATTTTGAAGGGTGATGGTAAAGTCAGCTCCAACACCATAACCATTATCGTCATATACCTGAATAGTTTTGGCATCTCTTCTAAGAATCTGAAGTCTCTTAACTCCGATATACTCGGCACCTGCTTTTAGTCCGACCACAAATCCTGACGTTGCCAGAGGAATAACTGCTCCGGCCGTTAACTTAGGTACAACTTTCTCTGTTATGATTAAACTTTCCCCTACGTCTAGAACGTTATTTAAATTCTCAACAACTTCGCCTAAAAATTTATTTTTTTCTTCAGGATCTTCTTCTTCATTTCTCATCTCATTTTGAGAAACAGCTTGCTGAAGATAATTACTTAGGTCTTTTTTAAGTAACATTACGGCCAAGTTTCGATACTCTTCTTTAAACACATCTTTGAGAGAAGTTAGTGGTTTTAGGTGAGTAAAGGTTTTAACATAACTTCCAGTGGCACTTAATGTGACTTGATCCAGTACATCGACATTCTCAACTCCCATAATTCCACCGAGTGTGAATGCATATCCAAAAGTATCAGCTAATTGCACTAAGTTTTCAGTCCCCAAATAGTTACCAACAACGACATCTCTTGATAAAATTAGGTTCCCATTTACCACTGGTGAGTACCAAGTAGAGACTGGAAATTGCATGAACTCTCCAGTCTTAACAAAATGCTCAAGACCTTGGTTAAATTCTTTTTCTGCAAGCTTAATTCTGGCATCATTTGGATCAAATAGTTTTAAGGCTTCATTGGCCTGAGATACAACGGAATCGATCCCAATAGATTGAAGCATTGAATAGATATAATAATTAAAGTCTTTAAATGGACTTGTGGCATCTCCTGCAGCAAACTCACTTGCATAACCATAATCGCGCCATTGTATTTTTAAAATCTTACCATTTAATAAATGAGGCATTTCAGAGACGTTGGAGTCAAACTTCATTTCCCTGTATGGAATTTCCAGTAAGCGCATTAAAGTATTCGTTCTTGAAACTAATTTTTCAGTCACTAATTTTGCAACCGGTGCTGGAAAGTATGAGTTTTTCACAACCTCTTCAATATCCGCACGAGAAAGCTTACTCATTCTTTTTGCCATCCACTGAGCGTCTGCAAAAGTCGTAGTTCCAAAATTATTATTTGAAAAGAAATGTGGTAAAATTATTCGATCAGAATTTTCTTCTCTTCCAACTGAATAAGAAAATTTATTAACGGACTCTTTTAAATCTAAAAGTGCATAAGGGACAATTAGTGACCTTAAAACTCTACTTCCTAAGGCTCCTGGAGGAACACCAAATGCAGGGTTATAAAGATCTGTATCTGAAATTTCAACAGCGGCAACGTCTCTTAAATAAAGAGTCAGGCCACTACTTCTTTCATCGTCAATCCACCTTTTAGTGGTTCCTTCTGCTTTTCGGCGCATGTTCTCGATAAAATAGTCTTTCTCATCTGTGGATTTAAAATTTACCGAAACATTTTTTAACCATTTAATCGCCGGAACGATATAACCAAGCTTTCTTAGATAGTTTTTTCTTAAAAGTGTTGTGTGAAGTTTCTTGTCTGCATAAAGAGTGACAATTCTTCTATCCGAAGTAATAACGCTAAAACGAAACTCACCTGGTGCGGATTTAATTACACCTTGAAAAGAAACAGTGTCACCACTATCAACTTCTTTTTGATCAAGCTCTGGATTATAAGGAAGGCCTAAGTTATTTTCCCACATCCCACGCTCATACTCAGCAGGATCAAGGTTTGAAAGATCAACTCCTTGGGATAGAAGTCGTCTGGCCTGCTCAGGCCTTAAAATTTCTCCATTATAGACTAGATCGTTTGCCGGGAGGGCAAAACCACCTCGTGATATTCTAGCAAAATTAGCAAAAGCTTTAGACCCCACTAAGTAAAATAGGAGTCCTAAACAAGTAAACGATAAAGCTCGTTGCTTATTAATCTGTCGTAGCATACTGCCCCGATTGTTAAGTTCGGAACAGTTGTAACGCATTACAAAATTTCAATCAAAAATATTTTGACGCATTGAAAAATATACTCAATGAGTTTATTCTTCTCATAGTAATTTCAAACACTTAAGATCTAATCTACCTTCCAAGTATTACCAGACATCAAAAGATCCTTCATCTTACCAGGACCCTTTTTAGCGACTTGAGCTTCAATCTGAGAGTAAAAATCCTCCTCATAGATTGGGGCCTCAAATTTTTGAAGAACTCCGAGAGGTATTGGTCCATTATGTCCGTCGAGGTTACTCAAAAGGCTAGCTAAGTTTTTATTACTTGGATCATGGGTTATGCATTTTTCACTATCAACTGGAATCGTTTTGAACTCAAAATTCTCTAAACAAAGGGCTTTATCCTGTTCAGCTCCGTAGATAAGTGGCTTACCTTCTTCTAGTCTAACTGTGTGCTCATCTCGTACTTTTCTATTTGTAAAATCATCATGAACTCCATCATTAAAGATAATACAATTTTGAAATACTTCAATTAAGCTGGTTCCCTTATGAGCTGCTGCTTGCATAAAGACATCCATCATATGCTTAGGATCTGTATCAATTGTTCTTGCAAAAAAGCTTGCCCCAGCTCCCATAGCAAACTTTGCAGGAGAGAAAGGACGATCAAATGAACCAAAAGGTGTCGACTTAGTCTTGGTTCCTTGTTGTGAAGTTGGTGAGTATTGTCCTTTAGTTAGACCATAAATTTCATTATTAAATAGGATGATATTAACATCTAAGTTTCGTCGTAAAATGTGAGCGAGATGGTTACCACCGATCGATAGGCCATCACCATCTCCAGTAATAATCCAAACTGAAAGTTCTGGATTTTGAAGTTTTACTCCACTAGCAACTGCAGGAGCTCGACCGTGAATTGAGTGCATGCCGTAGCTACTTACATAGTAAGGAAATCTCGATGAACACCCAATCCCCGAAACAACACATACTTGGTGAGGAGGCACTCCGATTTTGGCCATAGCAGATTGAGCTGCAGCAAGTATCGCATAGTCACCACAACCCGGACACCATTTGACCTCTTGGTCACTCATAAAATCTTTTTTAGTTAATTTTGGATTTTCACTCATTATAAATCTCCCATGAGTTGGTAGATCTCTCTTTCTTTAAATGGTTTCCCTTGAACTTTATTATACTTTTTCACATTCAATGAAAATTTCGAATTCAGGTAACCAGCAAGTTGTCCGCGATTAAGTTCACAAACAGTTATCTCTTCAAAGCCTCTGAGTAAGCTTTCAAGATTTTTTGGAAGAGGATTTAGGTATTTGATGTGTATATGGGCCATTTCAATCCCATCTTTATTAAGATTTTCAACCGCCTTACTTACTGATCCGTATGTTCCTCCCCAAGAAACTAAACAACGTTTTGCATTTGGGTTACCAGTTACTTTTTGATCAGGGATATTCAAAGCTACTTTATTAATTTTTTCTTCTCTTAATGTGACCATCAGCTCATGATTGGCCGGATCATAAGATACATTTCCAGTTTCATTTTCCTTTTCTAATCCCCCCACCCTGTGCATAAGTTTTTCAGTTCCAGGAATCGCCCACTGACGAACGAGATTTTCAGGATTTCTTTTATAAGGAAGAAAATCTTCTTGAGGCTCTGCTTTGTTTACTTTGATTTGTGGAAAATCCTTGTCTAGATCAGGAAGTCTCCAAGGAGTCGATCCATTCGCAATATATCCATCAGTCAAAAGCATAACAGGAGTCATATGCTCTATAGCTAAGCGAGAGGCTTCAAATGCCATCTTAAAGCAATCACTTGGTGACTTCGCTGCTAAAACGATAATTGGTGATTCACCATTTCTACCATACAACGCCATATTAAGATCTGATTGCTCAGTTTTGGTAGGTAATCCAGTAGACGGGCCACCTCTTTGCACATCAACCACAACTAATGGTAACTCAAGCATCATGGCCAAGTTTAATGCTTCACTTTTTAAAGCAATACCAGGTCCTGATGATGTCGTTAATGCCAACGCTCCAGCATAGGCGGCACCCACAGCAGAGCTCATGGCTGCAATTTCATCTTCAGCTTGAAACGTTTTGATATTAAAATTTTTATGGGCTGCCAGTTCATGTAAAATATCTGATGCAGGAGTAATTGGATAAGACCCTAAAAATAAATCTAGGCCTGAGTTTTCAGCTGCGTACATAAAGCCCCATGCGAGAGCAGTGTTTCCTGAAATCTGTCTATAAGTTCCTTTTTCAATTGTAGCAGGATTGATCTTGTAAGATTCACCTGAAGCTTCAATAGTATCTGCAAAATGATAACCAGCTTTTAAAGCCATCGCATTAGCTTCAGAGAGAATTTTATTATGTCCAAATTTTATTTGGATCCATTCAAGAGTAGGTTTTAAGTCTCTTGAAAACATAAAATAAGTCATCCCAAGAGCATAAAAGTTTTTACAACGTGCTTTTGATTTTGAATCAAGATCTACTTCAGCAAGCGCTTCTTTTGTTTGGGAAGTAATCTTTGCATTAATTACTCGATATTCTTTTTCTAATTTGGTAATTGGCTCTTCTGCATAACCTGCTTTTTTATAACCAAGATCGTTGAACGCATCTTCATTAATGATGATGGTCCCACCTTTTTTTACATCGGCTATATTTGCTTTTAATGCCGCAGGATTCATGGCCACTAATACATCAGGCTCATCTCCTGGAGTGCTAATTTCTACTGCACCAAAATGAATTTGAAAACCTGAAACACCAGCGACTGTTCCTTGAGGAGCTCTGATCTCTGCAGGAAAATCTGGAAAAGTTGCAAGGTCATTTCCCATCTGTGCAGAGGTATTTGAAAACTGTGTTCCAGTGAGCTGCATTCCATCACCGGAGTCACCCGAAAATCTAATTACTACTTGGTCTAAATCTTTCATGGGCCCATAATATCAGAGCCTTAGATACCTGTATAGAGCTATTATCAGTTAGATTTAGCTTTGAAGAGAGTTCAAATAACTTTTTAATTGGGAATAGATTGCTTTTACTTGCACCCCATTTTCCTCTCTGGCGTAACTTTGCAAAACCGTGACAATTTCATGCAGCTTAAAACAATTATAACACTGAGCAACACCCAATTGTTTATGGCAATAATCTCTAATGACTTGATAGTTCAGCTCAATGAAAGCATTTTCAATTTCATTAAAATCCTGCTGTCTGTTCTCAAAAAAAGTAGGAAGATAATCTCGAATCTTTTTTGGAAGTTCTTCGAATTTATCATTTTGGGTGAACGCGAAACTCATTTATTACCTTTATAAAACTCTCTGGCATAATCTAGCTTTTTTAGCTGTCGATTAATGATTTTCTCAGAAAGCTCCATAGCGATCAAATCAATTTCCCCTAAAGAAAAGGCTTTATCCGATTGAGCTTGGGGGACATCGATTCTGTATAACACTTGTAAAAGATAATCTAGGTCGGTGTTAATATAAAATTTAATGCGTTCGGCTAGTCTCTTCTGCAATTCTTTCAGGTAAAAAGATTCGTCATCCGGTACCCCACTACCCTTTGTAATTTTAAATTGTCCCTCTAGTATTGATTCTAATTCTTTCATTTTTGCATATGCACAGTTAATTGATTAAACGGAATGATATAATCAAACTTGTTACATGCTTCTAACATATAAGTTTGCATACTACGAGTCAGCTGAAGCTTTAGTGGAGCTAATTCACCTGACATTTTATAGAACACCCTTATATCAAGCGAGCTTGCTCCCGCTTGTAAAAAGTCGAGAGAACTTCTTTGAATTGACTCCTTAATCTGTGGATAATCTGACTTCAACCTATCATCAATATGTTTTTTAAAATGCGGTATAGCTTCATCTAAAATTGCATTTTGATGGGAGTAATCAATTCCAAAAGAAAACTCTACTGCAAAGCCTTGAGATAGATTCGAGATCGCCTTAGAATAAAAATCAGACGTATTATAATAAACTCGCTCACCACCAATCTTTTGAACAACAACCTGCTCTGGTGTTTGCAAAATCACTTGCCCAAAAACGTCTCCATCTTCCACCCAATCACCTTTTTTTGTAGGAAACCAAGGCTCGGATTCACTGAACTTTCTTGAATTTAAATTTAGCATTTCTTTGGTACTTACTCTTAATAAACCACCATCGAGCTCAGGATTAAGAAGTCTTCCATAATAGCCAAGATTTTTTATTTTCCATGGAAGTCCGTTGTAAATGAGACGCTCCCCCTCCCTAACCGCACCAAGATTCAACACAATTTTTGACTGCTCAAAGAAGACAGGAAAATACTGTTTTGAACTCCATATTAAAGCTGCAAAAGTTATCAATATAATAGTAACGAGAATCCAGTCATTCAAAACATACAAAGTAAGAATCGACATAAAAAATGCGACTAAAAAAGTAAGCACTGAATAAATGACCCTAGTTGGTCTTATTAACCAATCATAAAATTCTCTATTTTCAGAACGCTGCAGACGATAGAAAAGTAAGTTGATAAATTTTTCCTGGCTATAGCGAAATCCCCAATATACCAGTGCAAAAATAAGTATCGCGAAGACGAGATTCTTTCCTTTCGTTTTAATAAAATCAAAAATGATACTAGAAAATGTCGTAAAGATAGATTCTTGATTTTCTTCTAAATGTTTTTGCTCGAAATTTAAGTCATCATTCACCTTTTCAAGATCAGACACCATTTTTTCAACAAGCCTTAGCGAATCTTTAAGTCGCCCATTGAGGCTTCGCTTCTTGTTTTCTTGCATGAACTTTTCTAGTTCATCTTTGGCCACTTTTGCCTTGGCAAGTCTCGTTGATACAGATTCTTTTTTATCGCTTAATTCTTGAATCTTTCGTGGTTTCTCTGAGACTTTTTTAAATGTTAAAATGACAGGCTCAAGAATTTGTTTGATATCTTCAGTAAAACTACTTTCTTTTGCTGATTCTTCCGAGGCAAGGTCTACACCAGAGATGGCCTGAATAAATTTAAACCTCTTGTCTTCATATTCTCGCTTCATATTAACGAGCCTTGATTCTTGCTGAATACGACTCACCATACTAATATCGCCTTCAAGCTCCCGTTCAACTTTTCTTATCTCCGAACTAAGGGTGATCAGCTCTGAGCGAAAACGCATCAACCTTTCAACTTTTTCTTGCTCTTCAGACTTTTCTGCAAGTTGCTCTTCAGTGAGTTTTTCTTCGACAGCTTCGTTTTGAGCGAAAGTAGGAGTTATATTTATTTGCAATATAAATAGAAAAATAAGTATTTTAGTCATCTTAAAATTGTACTTAAAATATGCTCTTCTGACCAACAAACTATACATGACAACCAGACTCACCTATTTCCCTTAAAGTTATTTCTCGTTTATTATAAAATTATGAAAAGATCAGAGTTAATTAAATACACTAATAAATTATTAAACATCTACGACTACCAAGACTACGGTCCCAATGGACTGCAAATCGAAGGAAATGAGGATATATCCAAGTTAGCTTTTGCCGTCTCGGCCACTAAATACTCAATTGATAAAGCAGTTGAACTCGGTGCAGATATTCTAATTGTTCATCACGGCCTATTTTGGAAGTTTCATGGAGTTAGAACTTTAACTAAAGCTTTTTACAAAAGAGTCGCACCACTTATAAAAAATGACATTAATCTTGTGGGCTATCATCTCCCCCTTGATGCGCATATTGAGATTGGCAATGCTGCTGCCCTCGCTCGAAAGCTGGGTCTGACAGAACTTAAACCTTTTGGGGATCATAAAGGTATGCCAACTGGAGTCCACGGAGTTTTTAAAAAGCCTCTATCCATAGACGAATTTAAAAACACTCTTCAAGCGACGCTCGATCATAAGATTATTCATGCTACAGGTGATAGCGAGAAAATTTCTTCTCTAGGAATTATTACAGGCGGTGCAAACTCTGACTGGGTTCACGCACAAAGACTTGGGCTTGATGCATACTTAACTGGCGAAATAAGTGAGCATGATTGGCACGAGGCAAGCGAAGGAGGTGTACACTTCTTTGCAGGAGGACATAATGCTACTGAGCAGTTTGGAATTCAAGAATTGATGAAAAATATCCATGAAAAATTTGGTGGTGACACCCATGAATACTTTTTCATCCCTTCTGATAATCCAGCGTAAATAATAAACAATACCATAAAGACTGTGTGAAACCTCCACCGGAGGTTTCAATGGATGATAGATTCAGTCGCAATTTAAGTCTCTTAATAAGTGAGACCATAAAGACTGAATCTATTTAAGGTAGCCGCGTTTTTCTTGATCACGCTCAATAGATCTAAAAAGCGCGCCAAAATTTCCTTCACCAAAAGAGAGATGATTTTTTCTTTGAATAATTTCAAAGAAAATAGGCCCAATAATATTCTTAGTAAAAATCTGAAGTAAGTATCCTTCCTCATCTCCGTCCACAAGAATTTGCAGGTCTTGAAGTTTTTTGTGATCTTCAGAAACATTCGGAACACGGTTGAATACTTCTTGGTAATACTCATCATCAATATCTAGAGTCTCCACTTGAGTGCTTGAAAGCCTAGAAATACTTTTAATAATATCATTTGTATGAAGTGCGATATGTTGAACACCTGGCCCCTTATACTCCTCTAGATACTCATTAATCTGAGACTTGGATTCCGTCCCTTCATTAATAGGAATACAAAAACTTCCATCCGGGCTTTTTAAAGCAAAAGACTGAAGACCTGTTTTCACTCCGCGGATATCGAAGTAGCGAACTTCTGTAAATCCAAAAATATCTTTATAAAAATCAGACCATACTTTTAACTGACCTTGCTCAACATTATTTGTAAGGTGATCGATAAACTCAAAACCTAAATCTTCAACTATATCTGGTTTTTCTAATTTTTTGAAACCTAGCTTTTCATAAAAGTCTTTTTCGTTATATTTATCGATGAAATAAATATTGGAATTTCCAATTCCAACTATACCTTGCAGATCACTTCCATCGTATTGATAGTCAATTCGTTCAGCAGCATTAGCACCTCTTTCCACAGCTTTTTCCAAAGCGTAAGTGCTATCTTCTACTTTCCACCCCATACTTGATACACAAGGACCATGTTGCTCATAAAAGTCTGTCGCAAAACTAGTCGGCTCAGAGTTTAAAAGAAAAGTAACTTGACCTTGTTGATATAGGTCAATTTTTTTCTGATCATGCCTCATGATTCTTGAGAATCCAAAAGCTTGAAATAGATCATGCATACTTTTAGGATCTTTAGCACTGAACTCGATAAACTCTATTCCGCGTAACTTAACTGGGTTATTTTCCATCATAATTCCTTTTGTTTAGGAGAATTTATAAACGGATGGGACTACTGTCAAGTTAGCTGAGTTTTAATCTTTGCGCCCAGCGAAATTGCCTACGCTTATTAGGATCAACCTGCGATAAATCGACTTCAATAGCGCATAATCTCCGAAAATCAGAAAAGCTTAAATCAATAAGACACATCGATCTAAGAAACTGGTATGCCTCGATATTGAGTCTTGTTAGACCATCTAAATAGCTTAACACGTCACCCTCCAGATTTTCTTTTGATTCTAGCTTTTTGATTTCTAGCTTGAGAGCTTGTGGCCGACTCTGAATTAAGATTCCAGAGTGATTTAAAATTTCCGTTTTCAACTCTTTACTGAAAAACCAATATTTTTTAATTTCTTGAACTGTGTGAACTTCAAGTCCACATTCTAAAGCCTTCTCAACTTCTCTTTTTAATGGAGACTCAATCAAACCTAAAAATCCAGAAACAAATTCTAGAGCTTTTTGCGACTTATTCGCTTCTGAAACAAAATAAAATGGCTCCTCAAACTTCCTCTTAAACTCAACTGGAAGTTTTTGGGAAAATTCAAAATCAAACAAAATTGAAAAACGCAATCCGCGTAAAAGACGAACAGGATCTTTAAAAAAATCTTCAGAGCAAGGTACTAATCGTTTTTCTTTTAAATGTTGGATTCCATCGAGAGGATCAACCACTTCAAATTCACCACCAACATATTTCCAATAAATTGAATTCGCAGTAAAGTCGCGACGAAGAGCTGCTTTTTCATAGCTCAAGTTTGCATCAAAGCTTGCCGTAAAATTTGAATGAGAAAAATCATCATAAAATTCTTCAATTCGAGGTAAACTAAACTCAGCTTCAAACTCAGAATCTTTAAATCTCAAGACGTCATATTTTAAGATTTCAAAGTTTTCTAAAATAGATTTAAGATCATTCGTCTCACCACGATACTCGATATCAAAATCATTTTTACATGGGAGCCCCAAGTAGTGATCACGAGTTGTACCACCTACAACAGCGCACTCGATCCCCCTACTCTGAGCAGAGTCTAAAATTTCTCTCAAACGTTTGGGGAGACTAAACTTCAAAGTTTTCAACTTCTTTGGCCAGAAACTGAAAGAGAGTTTGTATTTTTAACGAATCTTTATTTTCCGTGTGACAGATAAAATCGAAATTTGTGCTGGTGTATTCAAATTTTTCACCAAATGTTTTTACCTTGTCTTTAAAATAAGACCTTCTCAGAACATGGGTTGGAATAACAGCAATTCCAAGCCCTTCATGTACGGCCTGCAGAATTTGTCCAAATGCATTGATGACCATTCGAGGTTTAATATTTCTAGGAACACTCCCATGACAATGTTTACACCAATTAAAAAATAATGGATCTCTTTCTTCGAAAAATATTACTGGATGTTCGATAATTTCTTTTAAAGTGCTATCAGGAGTGATCTTAAAGTTTTTGTTATTTGGAACAACTAAGGTTGCCTTCTCTGAGTGCAAAAGAGAGACCTCACAATGAGCAGGTGTGAGCTGACTTGGAAGAACTAGGCAGTCAAATTCTCTGGCCTCAAAAAGAGATAGCAATCGATCTGGATAATCCATTCCCACCTTAACTTCAAGGTCTGGAAAATGAGAAGAGAACTCAACCATACGATGAGCAATCCAAGACTTCCCAACACCAAAAAGAGTTCCAAGGCTCACACCACCCATGATGCGGTTATTTTCCTGCTGTATTTCAGAGATCAAATCTTCAAAACGTTTATAGTAATTTCGCCCAAGTTTTGCGAGCTTTCTTCCACCAGGAGTTAAAACAAGCTTCTTTCCTTGTCTGGTCACGATATCGAAACCAACTTTAGCTTCTAAGTTCTTAATATGTTGCGACACAGCAGATTGCGTGATGCTAAGATTATCCGCGGCTTGCGATAGACTCTCCGCAGATGTTAGCGCCATTAAAACTTGTAATTGTGAGTTTTCAATCATTTCAATATCCTATAAGTCCTGACACAGTAAATCATTAAACTTAATCTGTCTATACCTATTAGTAATACTTATATTTCTTAATTCATGCTAAAATTCTAATATGGCAAAATTATTGATCATGATGATCTTTATCGTCTCTTGTGGGAGCATCACAAAACGTGATGATTATATCAGGATAGATAGTAATCCTCGCGGCGCCACCGTACGCTATGATAACAAATTTCTAGGCTTCACTCCGATGGTTATCCCAAAGCCAGAGAGTAAGACCGCCACGATTAAAGTAGGTGAAAAGCCCGTCACTTTAAAATGTGGTTTTGATTGGAAACATTCAGTCATACCTGATGCACTTTTTACAGGATACAACCCACCTATTGGTCTTACCTATTTTGCTATTGATTTTTTACGTGATGAAATGTTTGTTTGCCCGGAGTTATCTAAGACCGATGTCAAAGAATCTCGTGAACTTCCCAACCGATATGTTTTTCTACCTATCAATAGACTAAGTTCAGTAAAACGAGGATATTTTTTATCTACCATCTCCGAAATTATTCGAACCATCACGATGGACAAAAAGGTAAACTTCATCCCCTACGATGAGAGCCTTCCGACATTTCTTTCTAGTGGGCTTGGATTTGAGAGAGATTGGGATTATTTAAATGCAGACACTCATTCTGTGAATAAGATTCTCCATAAACACCATGCCACTCATGCAGTTGAAGTTAAGATCGGCGCAAAGTTAGCTAACATAAATATTTATGATATCTATTCTCATAAGCTTGTAGAATCAACTTCTATAGAAATACCTGATGACCTAGTTGAAAAAAATGAAATATATCGCCTCACGCGAAAAGCGGTAAGCTTTATTCCTAATGCGATCACCATAACAGATACAGTTAATGGTTTTACAGAGACTAATTACCAAGGGGATTTTAGCAATGATATCTCTGTAACCAACACCAAACACCCAGATGCTTTAGAAGGAATACTAGGACAAACTTCAATATCTTCAGTTATTTCTCCACTTTATTATGATGTTTATGATTATGATTTTTACATCGCACCTTCGGCCACCTTCAGTTCTTTTCGTGCTCGAGTTGAAGAATATAATTTTATTCAGGAAGTTTATAGTCACATCAAAAATATTGATGCGTTAATCGGTTATTTCACCCTAGACGCCGTTGCCGCGGTAATTACACCAGCTGGAAACCTCTCCATCTCCTATGGTCTAGGTATGGGTGTATTTGATATTGATGATGAAATTTTTGGCGCTCAACAGTTTGCCAAACCATCAGGAAAAATTGCCGTAGAGTGGACATTCTTTATGGGAGATAGATTGTACCTAAACATGGGTCTTAGAAGCTTTAAAACTTACGTAGACCCTTATACCACTGAAGGATTAGATTTATCTTCTGTATCTTCCGCATTTATTGGAATTGGCCTATATCTTCCAGAGGCCAGGTCTTGGATTGAGTTCTAATAAAAAAGGCCCGCATATAGCGGGCCTTCTTTCAAAATTATGAAAAATAGATTTACTCTTCTTTAGCAAGTTTATCTTGTCTTTCTTTGATAACTTTGTCTTGAATATTAGCAGGACACTCTTTGTATTCTGCAAATTCCATAGAATAAGTTGCTTTACCAGCAGTACCTGAACGTAGGTCAGTTGAGTAACCAAACATTTCAGATAGTGGAACCTGAGCGTTAACAATAGTTTCACCACCAGAGTTAGTTTCAGAACCTTGGATAAGACCACGTCTAGAAGAAAGGTCACCAATTACGAAACCTTGATAGTCATCTGGAGTTTCAACTTGAACTTGCATAAATGGCTCAAGAAGAACTGGACTTGCTTTTGCAATCGCTTGTCTCATCGCTTGTCTCGAAGCAATACGGAACGCCATATCAGACGAGTCAACATCGTGATACTTACCGTCGTTTAGATCAACTTCAACGTCAATTAGTGGGAACGCTGCAAGAGGTCCTTTATCCATAACGTCTTGGAAACCTTTTTCACAAGCACCAATAAATTCAGAAGGTATTGATCCCCCTTTAATATTGTTGTTGAACTTAAAGTTTTGATCTTCACGCTCTTTTTTATCTTGAGTTAGAGGTCTGATTTGTCCAATAACTTGACCAAACTGTCCAGAACCACCTGTTTGCTTCTTATGAAGATAGTCAAAAGCAGCTTCAGTTCTAATTGTCTCTCTGTAGTTAACCTGAGGAGCACCAACTTCTACGTCTGCTTTATACTCACGCTTAAGTCTTTCTACGTAAATTTCAAGGTGAAGTTCCCCCATCCCTGCAATTCTTGTTTCACCAGACTCTTCATCTGTGAATAGGTGGAAAGTTGGATCTTCTTTTCTAAATCTTGCAAGACCTTTAGACATTCTTGCTTGATGATCTTTATCTTTTGCTTTAATTGAAAGCTCGATAACTGGAATAGGCACGTGCATCCCTTCACAAGATACATCTAGCATATCATCGCTTCCTACAAAAGTGTCCCCTGATGCACAGTCTACACCAACCATAGCGATGATATCACCAGCTCCAGCAACATCGATATTTTCTCTATCATTAGAGTTCATACGAACCATTCTACCAACACGTACTTTTTTCTTTTCACGTGTATTATAAACAGTATCACCTTTATTTAATTTACCTTGGTAAATTCTTGTATAAGTTAGCTGTCCAAATTGCTCATCAGTAATTTTGAATGCCATAGCTACTAATGGCTTTTCAAAATCTGGCTCAAGAGTAATTTTAACTTCACCATCTTTTGTTTCCTTCTTAGCTTGTGGCTTTTCACAAGACATTGGAGAAGGAAGGTATCTAGCAACAGCGTTTAGAAGTGGTTGAACACCTTTATTTTTGAAGGCAGATCCCATAAAAACAGGAGTTAGCTCTAGAGAGTTAACACCAGCTCTAATACACTTGTGTAGTTCCTCTTCAGTTGGCTCTTGACCTTCAAGGTATTTTTCCATGATTTCGTCGTCAAAAGCTGCAACGTTATCGATCATCTCAGCTCTTTTTTCTTCCATAAGCTCAACTAAATCAGCTGGACATTCTTCAAAACGAACGTTTTCACCATTGTCACCATCAAAATAGATTGCTTGTTTTGTAATTAGATCAACAACACCAACAAAATTCTCTTCAGCTCCAATAGGAATCTGCATAAGACATGCGTTGTGATTAAGCTTCTCTCTAAGCTCGCTCGCACCTTTTTCAGCACCAGCTCCCATACGGTCCATCTTGTTCAAGAAAGCTAATCTTGGAACATTATAACGCTTCATTTGTCTATCAACTGTAATTGACTGAGCTTGTACCCCAGAAACAGAACATAAAACTAGGATAGCACCATCTAGAACACGAAGTGATCTTTCAACTTCAACAGTGAAGTCAACGTGGCCCGGAGTATCGATAATATTGATCTTAATTGATTTACCATCACCTTCTGCGTAAGTGATCCCTTCTTTCGCATAACCGTGCCAGTGAACAGTCGTGGCTGCAGAAGTAATTGTAATCCCTTTTTCTTTTTCAAGTTCCATGTGGTCCATCTTTGCACCATCACCACCACCTCGAACATCTTCGATTTTATGGATCATGTCACAGTAGAAAAGGATTCTTTCTGTTAGTGTTGTCTTACCAGAGTCAATGTGGGCAGAAATCCCGATATTTCTGGTCTTGGGTAGGTTCTTCATTTTTACTCCAAACTCAAATTAATACAGTGAATAATATGGCCAGAATTCTAGGTAAAAAAACCATCTCCGTCAATTTATACTTGCAATATATTAGCCATTTAGTTTATAAATGCACCATGGCACAAGATCTATCTAAGGATTTAATGATTGAGGGTGTGAAAACACTTATCGAATTAGACGCCCCTCATATCCACTTAACACAGCAAAAACTCTATACCCTCTACTCTTTAGCGTTTAATTACTTTCTTTATAATTCAGATAAAGACCCTGGGCATTATATTATTAGAATCCAGGATAGTTATTTAGTAGAGAAACTTATCAGAAAGGCTAAAGACCCTACCTCACGTAAGTTTTTACAAAAAATGGCGCTGCCGAGAAAATTTCGCTACGGAAACTCTTGTTTTCATCTGGACTTTTTTAACTTTGCAACTTGGGCCAATACGAATGAACTTCCTAAAGAGAAAATCAAAGGTGCTTTGATTGTAAAAAATGCCACTAAATCACCTATAGATCATGACTTCTCTGAAGACGAAGAGTATCAAGCAGTACTCAACTCTCTTCCACCGCATTACTATTTGTACTCGTTGAAAGAAATTGCCCCCAAAACCATTACAATCGCTTTTGATGAAAACTATGCGGATATAACAAAGCTAACCTTTCCATTTATTAAAGACGAGCCAAGTGAAAAGCTAGTTAAAGGTGTGAGTGTTTCTTCAAAAATAAATTTGGACGATATCGATTATTAAGCTGCTAGGATTTTCTTCATAGTACGAAGAAACTCATCTTGATCCCAAGGCTTTGTGATCACAGAATTATTTGGGTTGGCAGAATTAAATTCATTTAAAAAAGATTGTTCTAAATCATCTGATCCTGTCATTAGTACAAAGGGAAAATTTCCTGCATTACTATTTTGCTTAAACACTTCAGGTCCCTTTAGTATCGGCATATTAACATCACTAATAATTAAGTCGAAAACTTCCCCACTAGCTAATGCATCTAATCCCTCTTGACCGTTGTAAGCTTTTACAACCTCTGCATCAAAATCCAACTCTAAAAGGGTTTCAATCATATCTACAATGTCTCTTTCATCATCGATGACTAACACCTTGCTCATAGCAAAATTATAAAACAGGAGACTATTTGCCAAAAGAATATTCCTTAATTCTCTTAAGTTATTAATCTAAGCTTAATTAGCTCAAAGGCAACACCTTGTTTTAATTAGAAATTAAATAATTTTACTTTTTTTGAGAATATTTTTTACCGTTTTTAGTTGTTCAAATATTTCTTCTGGATTGCTATGAAGGTAAAGCCCACAAGATGGCGAAATTATTATGTTATCTGCTTGAAAACTTAGTTTTTGACAAATTTCATGGTCAAACTTTTCAAAGCCGCCAAAAAATCGCCCATTTTTAGGTATTTGCTCCACTTTATAGAGTGACCAATCCAGCTGTTTAAACTCAAGAGAAATATCGTCATAGAGATCAAGATCAAGCTTCCCACAACAATGAACACCAATTATTGAAGTTGATCCTGAACATAACTCATTAGAAAAATTATTAAACCTCTCTATATCGACTTTCTGATTCAGAGCAGGCTCATCCAAAACAAAAAATAGATCTCCTCTATGACTTAGCCTTCCAATTAATCTTACATAAGCTGAAATTAATTTGGATTCAACTTCTGCATATTCCCTCTCTTTTAAGAAATATTTATGTAAAGTCACAGGGCCAATTAGTTGAACTTTGAATTGCTTTTTCTGTTGTTTATTGAAGGCATTAAAAAACTCTTTTTCGAAAAACAAATTATCTAGGGAGTGAGAATTAAAATTTTCCCAGCCTCCAGAATAAGAAAGAATATCACTTCCCATAAAATGTTCTGCACCCAAATTTGGTAGTGAAAACAAAACAGGGATATCAAACTTAAAAGTATAATCAATTGCAGCTTCTACGTCTGAATAAGGTAGAGAGCCAACATGAGTAGTCTGAATATTCATAGCCGGGAAAAAACTGATTCTAGTTTTTTAAGAAGCTCATCTTCCTGACCAAGAAGACTTCGACCAAGTGAAAGGCGAATATTTTGAGAAGCCCCCTCTTTAAATCCCATGGCCTGCAAAGTAAGAGATGGTTTTAAAGAACCTGATGTACAAGCGCTTCCTGTACTCACATCGAGCCCTTGTAAGTCAAAATGAACAAGCATCGCATCGGAGCGCATACTTTCATGCATCACACATATTGTATTGATAGATTCATTTGAAACAATTGAAAGCTTTTTAAATTTAGCGATGAGTTCAGAAACTCTTTTTTTCAACGCTAAAACTTCATTCATCTCTCCTTCAAAGTCATGTCCATTCAACGCCGCTTTTAGAGAAAGAACTCCGTGAATATTTAAAGTTCCAGACCTTTTTCCATCTTGCTGTCCTCCACCTAAAACGAATGGTGTGAGATTCAAATCTTTTTTTACAAAACTAAAACCGATACCTTTAAGTGCACCAAATTTATGACCAGAATATGTAAAAACATCTGCTGTCATATTCAATTTTTTAAAATCAAAAATCTTGCCCACACTTTGGACAGCATCTACATGCACAAAGCAATTTGTTTCGGCTTTAAGCCTTGAAATTATTTCTGAATCAAGGACTTCACCGGTTTCATTATTGACCCATTGAAAATTAAACCAAACTCTCGATTTTCCCTGGCAAAATTCCTTCACTTTTTCGAATAACATACCTTCAGCAGGAATATGCCCCAGCTCTAAACAAGGAACACCATTCTTTGTGAGGGATTTGGCAATCTCATGAACCGCAGAATGATCACATAATGAATAGATTAGACCATCACAATTCGCGGGAGAAAAAACTGTATTCAGAAACTCTGTTGCACCTGAGTGATATGTGATTTCGTATACTGATTCAGCACCAAAGAAGCCCAATAGGAACTTGTCTGTGTCGTGCACAGCTTTCAAAGCCTTTTTCCCCGCACTATGCTGAGAAGAGGGATTTGCATCTAAATTTATCAAAGAAGTTAGCTCTGAAAGAACTTCAGGGAGTATCGGGTGAGTTGAATTGTAATCTAAGTAATAACGCATCAATGCCATCTTACCCTGTTAAGAGTAAAATGGCATTAAATTATGTAGACTTGTAATTATTGGTTAATTTCGCCGATATTAGGTCTAATTGCAGAAGTAATTTCTTCTGTTGCATTCACAGTAGTAGCTGCAGCAGCTGCCACTTCATTATTGATTGCCGCATCAGTGTTTGCTTCTCTTGATTTTCTGTATAGATCACCAAGTGTAGTTGTTGTTAGGTACTCTTCCATTAAAATACCTAGGTTCTCAAAGAATCCACGAGTTAAACGGAATTCAGTAGTGTCAATCTTAGTTGACTCACCTTCAGTTGCTTTAAATTCTACACCTGAACTTGGCATTCCAGAGATGTCTTTTGCTGGGTTGATATTCTCACCAACACACTCAAGAATGTCTCTTACAGAAATTTCGTCCATTGATCTTGCAAGAACATAACCACCACCTGGTCCTCTTACAGACTTCACAACTCTTCCAGTTCTTAGCTTTCTGAATAATTGCTCCAGATAGTGAAGTGAAATTGCTTGTCTTGAAGAAATTTCTTGAAGTCTTACTGGGTTCCCATTGCTGTGGAAAGTAAGGTCGAGCATAGCTCTTACTGCGTAACGGCCTTTAGAAGTTAATCTCATTTGTCATCCTCCATAATTTAATAAAAACGCTTTTGTTTAGCAGGGATTTTCCTTCCTTTGATCCCTGGAAGATATCCGACTCTCATGGTTGGCCAAAATATCTTCTTAGAAAGTATGACTCGTTTTAGTTGTTGACGTCAACTGTTTAATACTTAAGAAAGCTTAAAAAGTTCTTACATCAAGTATTAACTATAACACCTCGATTTTATTGATTTTTTGAGCTGCAAAAATCTATCATTTTTAAGAATAAAGGGAGGAATATTTTTCCGAGTAATATTGTCTACTACGGTATTTATTCCTCTGACACAGAGAACAATTTAAAGTTACGAAATTCATTTTCCTCATCTGATTCGAGATTTTCAATTGAAACTAGATAATGGCCGTAATTTTCCGGTAATTCTGGCAGAATTTGAGAGTAGAAATCCTTCCCCCATTCAACTAAGAAATATTTTTTGTCTTCTAGATAGAGGGGTATTTCTAAATGTAGGATTTCTTCTCTGGATTTTACTCTGTAAAAATCTGCATGAAGTGTATCTTTGGTCTCTGTTAAAACCGAGTAAGTTGGACTCATAGTAGATTCATCAACAAAGGCTTTAGCAAATGTCGTTTTACCTACGCCCATCTTTCCATCTAGTATAATCATCGCCGGAGGATCAACAAATTCTTTTAACTCATAGGCGATATGAGGTAGATCACTTTCAAAAACTTTCTTCCAAGCACGAAGTTCTCTCTTTCTCATACTAATTATTTCTCCCTACAATGATGTCTAATTTATCGTCTAGAACTTTGAAAGCTTTGGGTAAAGACTCAATCAATGAGTTGGCACTCATTGTTCTAACACCAAAATCATCGGCAGCAATCTTTCCTGCGACAGAATGAAGATACACAGCAAGAGCGACTGTTTGATTCACTCTCTCATATCTTTTAGTAAGGGATTGCTTGGAACGTGTACTAGGTTCTTGTCCTAGCAGTCCACCTAAAATACCAGCAAGTACATCACCAACACCGCCAGTGGCCATTCCATCATTCGGATAATAATTAAAATAAACATTGCCATCGCTACAACCAAGGTAAGTACATGGCCCTTTTAAAACGACAGTGCAATTTATGCTATCGACTAGCTCTTTAAGAAAATCAACTGGTCTTTCATTGAGCTTCTCATACTCGACACCAGTAAATTTGCAAAACTCTCCAAAATGAGGTGTTAAAATAGTTGGAGCATTCCTCATTGTAAAAGCATCCTTGTCTTCTTTATAGTTTAAAACATTGATGGCATCGGCATCCACGACAACAGGTCCATCAAAATTATTTAAAACTTCAAGAACAAGTCTTCTCGCACGAGTAGACTTAGCAAGTCCAGGTCCGATGACAATTGATGAGTACTTATTTAGGTCTTTAATTAATCTTGCCCATCGGTTAACTTCGAGAGGTACATAACCTGTCATTACTTCTGGAATTAAACGAGAGAGCATCTCTTGATATTGAGGCTCCCAAGTTGCAACTGTAACAAGACCTGAACCGACTCTTAGGGATGCAGTTGATGCAAGTGCTGGAGCACCTGTAAGACCATGTGATCCTCCTAAAACGAGCGAATGTCCGAAAACCTTTTTATCTCCAAACTTATCTCGATGCCCCATTAAATCCACCATATGGCGAGGATCAAGCAGGAATTTATCCCCTTTTTCCCCCATTGCCTGCGGAAGGCCAACATCAATTATCTTTATGACTCCACTTCTTCTTGCTCCCTCTGCAACATAATAGCCAAGCTTAGGAAAGCCTACAGCAAGTGTGATGTCTGCAAAAATAGCATTGCCCTTAATTGAACCAGAGTTCCCTGCCACTCCTGAAGGGATATCAACTGAGAAAATGAGCATAGCACTCTCATTTACCACTTCTATAACTTCGTACATAAAGTCTGATAGAGGCAGCTGAACTCCTGTTCCAAAAAGTGCATCTACAATCACTCCACTACCCATCTGATCAAAATAACTGCTGACTTGATTAACTTTCTCGATATAGTTGAGTTTTACACCAAAGCGATGGGCCATCTCTATTTGAGTTAATAATTCAGGATGACATTCTTGTTCACTAAAAAATACAAATGCGCGACAACGAAACCCATTATTTACCAAATGCCTCGCCATAGCGATTCCGTCGGAGCCGTTATTACCTTTTCCGATCAGAAAAATAATTTCTTCATCAATATTATTTTCAGCAAGAACCTCTGCAATGACTTCTGCGCCTCTGACTCCTGCATTTTCGATTATAAGTCTCTCGTCGAAATGATATTCATCTCTTGTTGCTGTTTCAATTGACTTCATTTCTTCTGTGGTGACGATTCTCATTTGCTAACCTTATATCCTCTCATAAGCTTAAGATAATCTGATACTGTGGTTGAAAGTCCCTTAAAAAGACTCTCACTTATTATCCAATGTCCAACATTGTACTCTTCGAAAAGACCTAACTCAAGTAACGGAATGATGTTTTTGTCGTCCAATCCATGGCCTGCATGAAAGCCCACTTTATTATCCTGCATCAACTTTGCTGCTAGTTTATAAGATTCAAGATATTTGCTGATATCTTCGCCCTGATTAAAGTGGATCGCATAATCTCCTGTGTGTATTTCCACAGCATCAGCTTTAAGTTTAATGCAATTCTCTAGTGTTTTTGCATCAGCTTCAACGAAAAGAGAAATTTTAACATCAGGTATTGCCCCTCGAAGTTTGGCACAAAGAACTTCTATGCGAGTAAAATTCTCACCCGAAAGATCGAGTCCCCCTTCCGTTGTACGTTCTTCCCGCTTTTCCGGAACAAGACAAATCCATTCAGGTTTTGTGCTAGCAGCTATTTCAAATATTTCTTCGCTCGCGGCCATCTCTAAATTTAATGGTTTATTATAACGCTCACATACCAACTTTACCGCCGGAACATCATAGTCTTGGATATGCCTTCTATCTTCTCGCAGATGAATTGTTAGTTGATCTGCACCAACTTCTAAAGCAGCATGTGCTGCATCAACAATCGATGGATATTTTTCTCCTCGCGCCTGGCGAATAGTTGCCACATGATCAATATTTACACCCAACCGAGGAAACATATTAAACTCCAATCTCTTTTCTTAAATGCTCAGCTAATTCTTCGCATGATTTTTGTATGAAGGCTTCGTCTTCGCCTTCTAACATGACTCTAGCAAGATTTTCTGTACCAGAATAACGGAGTAAAACTCTACCCTTACCGTTTAATTTTTCTTCGACATCTTTAACTAACTTTGAGAACTCAGGCATCGAATCAAAGTCTTTTTTCTCTTTTACGGCCACGTTGATTAAAACCTGTGGAGTTAGAATGACTTCGTCGCAAAGCTCATCCAAACTTTTATTGAAGTACTTGAGGCATTCAATAACTTTTAATGCTGCGAGAATCCCATCACCTGTAGTGGAAAATTCTTTGAAAATAATATGGCCAGAGGGCTCGCCTCCAAAAACGGAGTTATTGGCCAGCATTCTTTCCACGATATAACGGTCTCCAACTTTGCTTCTATAAAAATTTGCTCCCATATCACGAACGTATTTTTCTAAACCAAAATTACTCATGACAGTTCCAACAACTTCTTGGCTTTTTCCTAATTGTCCTGTTTCAAACATAAATTTGGCCAGGATGCCCAAAAGTTTGTCTCCATCAACCAACTTACCCTTACTATCAATAACGGCCAGGCGGTCACCATCTCCATCTAAGCAGATCCCTAGGTCCGCCCTATACTTAACAACTTTTTGAGCACAGGTTTTAGGATAGAGTGCACCAACCTTATCATTGATATTCTGACCATTAGGCTGATTTCCCATAGCAATAACTTCAGCACCTAATTCTTCAAATGCCAAAGGGGCAACTTTATAGCCGGCTCCATTAGCACCATCCACAACCAGTCTTAAGCCTTCAAGATTATACTCATCAGATAAGGCTTGCTTAACTTTTACAATATAACGACCTACAACTTCATCAAGCCTTTTTGCATTTCCTAAGTCCGCGTCGAGTTTTTTAGGAATGAGTTCGTTATCTAATAACATCTTTTCTAATTCCAGCTCAACAGAATCGGGAAGCTTGTGCCCTGTACGGTCAAAAATCTTAATGCCATTATCATGAAAAGCATTATGTGAAGCACTAATCATTACCCCTGCATCTGCCCGCATAGACTGAGTGACAAAAGCAACTCCCGGTGTGGGAAGGGGCCCTGTCAGAATCGCTCTACCACCTTGTGAGCAGACTCCAGCTGAAAAAGCTTGCTCCAGCATATAGCAACTAAGCCTAGTATCCTTACCGATAATAATTAATGGTTTTATACTTTTTGATCTTTTTTGAAAAAATGCGGTAACTGCTCGACCTAAGGAGAATGCCACTTCTCCAGTCATAGGATAAACATTGGCCCGCCCTCTGATTCCATCAGTTCCAAAAAATTTTCTTTGTGTCATGCACTACTCCAGTACTAATTTTACTTTTGGTGGAAAGATACTTATTACTTCCACATCTTTTGCATCTATTTGTGCCTTGAGTTCAACCTCAACACTTCCTTGCTTACCACTAGGCACATCTGCAATAATTTTAATATTTTCTTTGGTTAATTTTTCCATCTCATTAGAATCCCCTTTTAAAACGACGCTTACAACCTTGGGCTCTACTTTTGATATTAACTTAACTGTCTGAAATATAATGGGAAGGTCTGAGAATGTAAATTCTTTGGTTTGTGCAACTAAAGAATAAGACACATTTATAAAATCAGTTGTTGCCTTGACCCTTGGGTCATCAAGTTTGACTGCCTGAATAAAACTTCTTTTATCATTTAGTTTCGTGCTATCGATAACCTGAGTTTCTACACTTGTTATATTTCTAATAACTGAACGAGGACCTGATATTTCAATTTTGGATGGCTCTAGTTTTAATTCATCAATTTTATATTTTTCAACAATACCTTCAGCAATCACTGCTTTTACGGCAACCGTTTTTTGAATTGATCTTTCAAGATTGATATTAAGCACACGAGGCTGAATATCCACCAACTCTACTCCAAGAGGTAGTTTAATTTTTGATCGATCAAAAATTAGGCGATATTTAAGTTTCCCTTTTTGATAGTAGTCAGACTTATTAAAACGCATAAAGAGTTCACGATCTAAAAACTTCCTAACAAAAAGCCCAGGACCTTTGATTCGGTATTGAACTTCTTGATCCCAGCGATTGGCAATGGCATAATTGTCAGGTACTTCGACCTCAATTGGAATATTTTTCGTAACTTCAATTTCTGCTGAACTAACAACGTAAATCCAAATAAAGCCTGCAACTACTAACGAAAAAATTCTTAAGAAATTCTTTCTACCAATTAATTTTCTCACCTATCTGTCACCCTACGTTTTAAGCTCACATCTTCTCTGGCAGAATACAAGTGGACTCGAAGCTGCTTACGGAGCTCTTTTTCATCATCACATTCTTTGAATCGACCATTATAACAAATCGACATCTTTCCTCGTTCTTCACTTACGATAACAACTAAAGCATCACTTACTTCAGATATACCTAAAGCTGCTCGGTGACGAGTACCATAATGTCTGTCCAATTCAATATTCTTAGACAAAGGAAGAAAACAACCTGCCGCCTGGATTCTATTTTCAAATAAAATAACCGCTCCATCATGAAGAGGTGAACTGCTTTGGAAAAGAGTGTACAGAATATCACCGTGAATCTTAGAGTCTAATCTTGTTCCTGTCGCTGTGTAGTTAAGAAGTCCGTGGTGCCTTTCAAAAATGATCAAAGCGCCTGTTCTTTCACGGCTTAAAGCTGAGCAGGCCGTTACAACTTCTTCAATCTGTGAGTCATAATAGTCTTTCTTCTTTTTACCGAAGATCTTTGTCTGACCTAATTCGGCAAGCGCGGAACGAATCTGCTCCTGAAAAAGTATAATGATAATGATAAAGAAATATTCAATGAAGTTTTTTAATAACCAGTTTAGAGAGTAAAGCTCAAAACTCAAACTCAACCAATACATGGTTGCAATAGCTGCAGTTCCCATCAGAACTTGTACGGCCCTAGTCCCTTGAATAATAGTAAAAAAACGGAACAGAACTGCGGAAACAATTAGAATATCAATTGCATCATTTCCAGTGAAGTTCTCAAAAAGGCCGATAAGGTTATACATATGTATAACCTATCGGTATTAGGTTTATGAACGTGATTTTAATTGATTACTAGGCAGCTTTTTTCACTTCTTCTTCTTGAGCAGAATTTCCAAGGGATGCAATGATCTCATCACTCTGAAGAAGTTTTTTACGAAGGGCTTCTCTTGAAATACCCATCTCTTTAGCAGCCTTTGATTTATTACCTTTATTTCTTCTAATCTCAGCTAGGATCATTTCTCGCTCTACGAGAGCAACCCTATCTTTTAGCGGTAATTGATAATCCCTTGCATGAGGAATATTATCAAGACCATGCATACTTGATTGAGAAAGATCTACAATTGGAGTCGCACCATTTTTATTCAGCTTACTAATCACATGCGCTTTTGGATTATATAAAACTGCTTTTTGAACAGCTTGATTGAGTTCGGAAACGTTACCCGGCCAATCATACTCTTTCAATTGTTGAAGTACATCATTCGAGAATTCTTTTAATAAAAGGCCTTGCTTACGGCATTCTTTACGTAAGAAATACGAGGTTAATGACTCAATATCTTCAGGTCTTTTTCTTAATGGCTCAACCACAAGAATAGACTCTTGTAAAAAGTTATATAAATCCTGATTAAAGGTACCATCTTGTTGTGCCATTTTCTTTAAGTCTTGGCTTGAAGTAAAAATAACTCTTACATCAAGTGTATACTGGCTACCCGGAATACGTCTTTCTTGTAAAATTGAAAGAAGCTTTGACTGAAGACCTAGTCCCATATGTCCAACTTCATCCACAACTACTGTACCACCTATACATTCTTCAAGGATACTTCTACCGATATCACCACCTAGAAGCTTATCTGATACTTCTTGCTCGATAACACCTTTACAGTTAACGACTCTAAACTTATTAAGTCCTCTTTTTCCTTCGTTATGTACGATTCTAGCTAATAGTTTTTTACCGACTCCGAACTCACCTTGAATAAGTAATGGAGAATCAATATCTTTAAGTTTTACGATACTTTTTCTAATTTCGTTTGTTGCTGCTGACTTTCCGATATAAGCATACTCTCTATCGTATGGAGTAGAAAATCGTCTAATCAGTGACCTTTCTGAAATTGGATTATAATTATGAAAAACAGATGAGAAAATAAGGGCCAATACCTTCATTGTCTTTTCATCTTCTTCAGTAAATCTATCTTGGTTTCTTTTATTGAGGACTTCAATAACACCTATCACTTTATCTTCTCTATTTGAAATAGGATTACAAAGAATCGATTTTGTTTCAAACCCAGTCTTCTGATCCATCTCCTCAGAGAATCTAACCCTATCTGTTTGCGCGTCGATATTTAGAGGAACACCTGTAGTAAAAACAGAACCAGCGATCCCTCTTCTATAATCGAATTTCAATTGATCTTTATCTATTCCTAGAGCAGCGACAGCTTCTAGTTCATTCGTTTGTGGATTGATAAGAAAAATACTTGCTCTTTGAGAGTTTAGTATCCTTGAAATTTCCTCCAACATAGAATTCAAAAATGTTTCTTGAGAACCAAATGCCGTTATATCTTTAAATAGTGAAAGCATTAGCGAGAAGATCTCAAAACCTTCAGTTGCCTTTTTATAACGTTCACTCGTGGCCATTGTTCCGATACAGTCTTTGGCACGATCCGGAGAGAACCCTGCAACATACTGCTGAATAAAGCGCTTCATCTGAGGATAATCTTCCTCGTCAAGTTCAACACCGTAAATTATGGTTTCATTAGTTTGATCTGGCTGATAGCCAAAAGACCTCACGACTAGCCCTTCTACATCGACTCTTAATCTCTTATATTGAATGCTAAACCTAACATTCGTATCGACTTTAATCTTTTCTTTTGTGGTAAAACCAAGACCTGTTATAGAAACGTCTTCAAGTTTTCCATCCATAATATTCTTGAATTTTCCAAACTCATCTTCAAATTCAAACATACACCTAACATCATCCCTTGATTCAACTGGGATTCTGAAAGACTGAAAAAACTTAAACTCTTTAAAACTCGTTAGCATAAAGGCTCCTAAAACTATTACTCAGTTATTCATCGGAATTTAAGCTGCAAATCTTTAGAGAATATGGCGAGAATTTTTGCCACTTACAATTTAAGTATCTGAAATCAATTGAAAATATCGTGAAGGAATTTTTAATTTTTTTCTAAACCAGAGAAAATCTAGCTGACTTTCACCAACCCAAGAGCCACCGAGAATCCTTCCTGTATCATCCAGCTCTAACCAATATTCTAAAGTTATAGTGTCGAGAATTTCTTCTAAACCAAACTGAGAGGGAGAAGATTCTGTGACGATCTCAATAGTATTTGTGACACGTACTTCCGATTGAGTCCCAGGAGCGGAGTCCTTTGATGGTGCTCTTTGTTCTTTTAATTCGTAACGGTAGGACTTTATGGGGTGGTTCCAGACAGCTGCTTCTGGATCAACGTCTGCTATTAAAGGCATCTGCCTTCTCATACTTTCATACAATGCTATATGAAGAGCACCAGGGTTGACGTCTTCACAACTTGTGTGACCACTATCATCTCGATAACAACGCTTACCTAAAAAGCTTACTCTCCCCCGCCTTTCAAAAGCATAGTAATAACTTATTAAAGCAGCTATATCTGTCTGACGAAATAAAATCTCAATACCGGACTTATTACGTAATGTTTTCCCAGAAAAAAGATCGATATGTAAATTGGCTTCTGCCCATCCATGACAAATGCCTTGCCAACCCGGAGCATTTGCAGGGTTTTGCCTTATGATTTTTTTAGTGAAGCTAAAATCATAATCATTTTGCAAGAGATCGAATTTCTCTGCTGGTGACATTTCATCAAGTTCAACAGGGCTAAGCCTCCTAACTTCTCGAGCTGAATACAATTGGTAGTCTTTCGGAGTTTCATATGTCTGCCACCTAAAGGCGATTCCCCCCATAAAACGTGGCCAATAATCACTAGACCAAAATGTCTTGGCAATTCGCCCGTTGTCGACCATTTCTGAAAGCATGGTTTCATATTGAGAAAAGAAAACTCCAGGGTGATTCGCACTATTCCACTGCGCTGAAATTGAAGGCCCTTGTTCAAAACCTCCAGCTAATAAGCGCCCTGAAATAAGAAATACAGAAACAAAAATAGACACTCGCATCACATAATTGTCTCAGCTTTTTAAATATTTATCAGTGCGGTAAGCTTTTCTTGACCAAAACAGTTTTAATTAATTCTTGTATGACAAAGTTTTAGCTCAGGACTATAATAAGCCCATGAATAAGTATTTTCTACGCTCAATTTGTATTTCGTTAATCGTTCTAGCAGCTGGTTGTTCAGGAATAAAACCGGTTAATCAAAACAAACTCGAATCCAATCAAGATATCGCTGCCAAACCAGAAGCTGGAGAAAAAGACTCAACGTCAGTGCAAAATCCCGAACCTGAGCCAACTGAGACACAAGTCCAAATCTCTTCCCCCAAACCAGAAGTTAAAAATACAGAAAAAGTGAAAGCTTATTGCGATAAAGTAGATACTTATTTCGAAAAATACAAATGGGGAAAATCCAATTGTGAAAAATTTCAATGGCACCACGTTCGAAACTCTTACTGGGGGAATCCAATTGTTTGGTATGTATTTGGTGACGAAAAACAAGTAGAAACAGATCCTAAAAAAACGACAATGATTCTTTGTGGTGTCCATGGAGATGAAATAACACCAGTTAAATTTTGCTATGATATTCTAAATGATCTTAGAAAAAATTCAGATATCATTAAAGATAACCTCTTAGTAATTGCTCCTATCGTTTCTCCTGATTCATTTTTTAGAAAAACTCCGACCAGAACAAATGGACGCGGTGTCGATGCGAATAGAAACTTTCCAACTAAAGACTGGAATGCAAAGGCGCTTAAGATTTGGAAGCAGCGTTATGGCTCTGACAAGAGACGCTACCCTGGTAAAAAATCCATGAGCGAACAAGAAACATACTTTCAAGTCAATCTTATTAAACGCTATAATCCGGCCAAAATTATCTCCGTTCATGCACCTCTAACATTAATCGACTACGATGGACCTGCTGCTGAAAAGCATGAAGGTGCAAGACAGCTATTAATTCAGATGAGTGATAAGGCTGGAAAATATCGAATTAACGATTACCCATTTTTCCCAGGAAGTCTGGGGAATTGGGCCGGAAATGAAAGAAATATTCCAACCTATACACTTGAACTTCCAAATTCAGATTGGACTAAAACAGCTAAGTTTTACGACACTTTTAAGATGGCCATCTTTCACGCTGTAAATCACACATTAGAAACTGATTTTGAAGAGAACAAAAAGCTTACTGATACAGAAGAGACTCAGACTAAAAATGATAAGGTTCTCTAACTTTATTGTTTATAGTAACTCACTAATTGCCCTCTGTGCTCCTAGCTTATTCCTACTTTATGCTCTAAAGCTTGGACAGAATTTTGCAATCATCACTCCTATATTTTTATATGGCATCACCTTTGTTGCCTATAATTTTATGCGAATTGCACCCAGTATCGGTGGACCTAATCCATCCAATTCGACTCAAACATTTTTGCGTATTCCAATCTATCATATTCTGACTTTAGTCATGACATTGATTGTGAGCTGTTTTGCGCTGCCTGAGATCGAACATAACGTAGTTTTTGCAGTAAGCTGTGTGTTGGCTTTTATATATGAACAAAGGTTTTTAAAACTAGGACTTAGAAAAGTACCACTTCTGAAAACCTTCATCGTAGCCTGCGTGTGGGCCAATATCAGCTGTCTCCTCCTAGAACAATGGAATTGGTGGAACTACCTGGACTGCTTTATTTTCATTTTTCTTTTGACCCTAGCATTTGATTATAGAGACATGGAACAAGACGGTATAGATAAAGTAAAGACGATCCCTTCGATTATACCTGATACTTATTTTGCTCCCCTTTTATGCTTTTTCTACATATTGTACATAGGGACTATCGCGTATCTTTTTGAAGAAAGTTTGATGTTCATCACGATTGGTATCTTCATATACGCTCTATTTTCTCAAAGACTTAAAGAAGCCTATTTCCATCTTATGATTGATGGAATCATCATACTACGCTTTTTGTTTTATTTGGTTCAACACTAAGACTGGTAGTATGAGAAAAATGGCTCCACCTAAATAAGGAATGACCGAACCGTATTGCCAATAGACTAAACTTGCAACAATTGGACCTATTACTCTTCCTAAAGACCCAAGAGACCTAAAAATCCCCAAACTCTGCCCTTGATCGGCTGCTGGAGTATAAAGCGATACTAATGAAGTTAGAGTTGGTACGGCCATAGCAGAACCAACAGCTAAGAAAAATAATCCTAAATAAAGAAGGAAGCCATTGCTTGCGTAGGCAATAATAAGTAACCCTGGAATGAGACTCAATAGCCCCATGACTGCGACTTTTTTCTCCCCTATATTATGTGCCTTACGCCTAACAAATCCACCTTGCACCAATGCGATTAGCACTCCGATAAAGACGAACATATAGGCGTTATCCATAGAAGTATAAGCAAACCTTTCTACCGCTAAAAACGTTAGCGTAAACTCCATTCCAGAAAAAGCAGAGATAAAAAGAAAGTACGAATAATTCGTTAAGTTTACTTCTCTAATACCAATAGGCTTAAATAGTTTAAAGATATTTACCACTCGTTTAGAAGTATTGGAGGTATCAAGTGTTTCTTCAAAATTTTTAGCAATAGATAGTAAATTGATGAAAGCCAATATTGCAGCGAACAGTGCTGCATAAGAAAATGGGTTAATCCCCCATGACTCAAACTCTGGAAAATGAGAGACTGGATTCATGGCGGTTAATGCACCACCAATGGCCGGACCAAAGATAAAACCTAAAGCAAAAGCAATTCCAACGAAGGCCATTCCTTTTGATCTGGTTTTTGGAGTGGTTACATCTGCAATCGTAGCAGTAGCGACGGACAGATTGCCCCCCATGATTCCCCCAATAAACCTAGAAAGAATCAATAATGTAAATGAACCGGAGAATATCCAAATAATATAACTTAGAAATAAACCAAAAATAGATATTAAAAGAATTGGTTTTCTCCCATAGCGATCGGAAATTCCTCCCCAAAGTGGAGCGGCAAAGAACTGTAGTAATGAATATAAGGCTCCGAGTGCCCCACCAAAAAGTACAATAGAGTTCATATCCACTCCACCAACTTTGGTGAGCTCTGCAATGGAGCCGAAGATAAGTTTTAAGAATGGATTATTAGCATCATTTTCTAGATAGTACTTAGCAAGTGAGGGAAACATCGGGAAAATAATTGAAAACCCAACTAAATCTAGAAACAAGGTAAGGAAAACTAGTTTAATCGTTTTTTTGGCCTTGGGAGTTAATTTCTCTTCTGATTCAAATTTTGGCATCTCTCTCTCTACTTCTTCTTGGTTTAGATCATAGAATAGATTATCGCGCTCAGTTTTGCTACCTTCGAGGTAGGTTTCAATAAAATCCCCATAGGCTCTCACCCATTTTTCACTATTATTTAAACAAGGAACAAACACTAGCTCTGCTCCAGCCTCTTCAACTTCTTCTGCCAGCTCCGTTCCAATCTCATCTACTGTCTCTAAGCAATCAGCGACAAAAGCAGGACAATAAACAGCGATAGACTTACTACCGTTTTCTGCAAGCTCTACTACATACTCATCTGTATAGGGATTTAGCCACTGCTCTGAACCAAAACGGCTTTGAAATGTCATATGAATCTTATCTTTGGGAAAATTAAGCCTTTCTTTGATTAATTTAAAAGTTTCAAAACAATGCTGGAGATACAAATCCCCCTTCTCTGTCACGTAGCGCACCGGAATACCATGAAAAGACAGAACGATATCTTCTGCAGGATATTTTTTAATCTGCTTTTCAATTTGCTCAACAGAAAGATCAATATAGGCTTTTAATCGATGATAATTAGAGACAACTTCCAAAGTCGGTAAATTTGTTCTTTTGTAAAAGCACTTCTCCAGCTGATCATAACAACTAGCAACGGTTGTACCTGAGTACTGCGGGTACTGCGGAAGAATTAGGAATTTCGTCTCACTTAGATTTTCTGCGGAGTTAGTCCACTGATCAAAAATACCTTCGAGCCTAGGTTCACTTAGTATAAACCCTGCATGTACCTCATACCTGCCTTTAAATCTTTCCCTTAACGCTCGCCCCATGGCCTTGGTGATTTCAATTAAAGGAAAAAAACCGGCGCAAAACTCAATGCGCTTGTAAGCTTTGGCACTTTTTTTAGGACGAAAAGTCAGTATGAAACAATACAAGATGATATTCCAAAAAAATCGAGGCAGATCAACCACTCGATAGTCTCCAAGAAATTCTTTGAGATAACTTCGCACATCACTAGTCGAAGTGGATTTTGGTGAACCTAATTGTAATAATATGATATGAGTTTTTTTATGCATCATCTTTGGTTTATTGAGTTTTGAGTAAAAAGCTTCTATATTAAAGTTGTTTTAAATACTAAAGTAAAGGTTGAGATATGGCACGTAGCAAAACTTCGACAAAAACAAGATCAGCTAAATCTGCTGAAAGATCAGATAAAGAACTGAAAGGTGTGAGTCTTTTAGGCAATCAAAATACTCAGTACCCTGACCAATATGCCCCTGAGATTTTAGAATCGTTTCCAAACAAAAACCCAAGCTCTGAAGCCTGGACCACCTTTGTTTGTACTGAATTCACCTCATTATGCCCAAAAACCGGGCAGCCTGACTTTGCGAGAGTTTATATTAACTATATCGCAGATAAAACGATGGTTGAGTCTAAGTCATTGAAATTATATTTATTTAGTTTCAGAAATCATGGTGACTTTCACGAAGATTGTATTCAAAAAATCACTGATGACTTGTATAATCTAATGAAGCCGAAATATATCGAGGTTATTGGTGAGTTTACCCCTCGAGGTGGTATTACGATTTATCCTTATGCGAGTAAATCCAATGCATCGGCCAAGTTTAAAAAACTTAGAGAAACAAGATTTGCAAACTATTCACCGGGAAAATACTCGATGGATCTTGCGAGAATTTATTAAAGGATAAAGATCATGTTTGGATTAGGAACAACTGAATTATTAATCGTAGGTGGAATTGTACTTCTGTTATTTGGTGGAGCTAAACTACCTCAACTTGGTCGCTCAATGGGTAGTGCCATTACAAACTTTAAAAAAGGTTTGAATGACGACACAAAAGAAAAATCTGAGGAATCAGAGAAAGACGCCTAATTTTTCTAAAACACTTATAACTACAGGGGAAGATTGTGACGAGTCATGATCAAAGATAAGCTCTATAATCTTCTCCTCAGGTACTTCAACTCCCTCTCGCTTTAAAAAATATTCTATATACCTTTGGGCTCGATTAACTAATTTAAAATTACTCGGTCTTACATAGCTCATCATATTGCCTTCAAATCTCTCTAGTAACCCCATCAAAAGTGTCGATTGAATATTTAATCCCATCTTTAAACTTAAGTGCATCTCAAAAAGATCATCTCGTTCAAATTCAATAGTAAACTTTTTAGTAGAGCAACTAATTTGAATCTGCTTTCCTATTTTTTCAAAACTTATTTCTTTCCCCGCGCGACGAATCTTTGCATTCTTAGAGATATCAAATTTGTATAATTCCTCTTTATCGATTTGCGTATTTAAATCATTCCATGAAAGGCATCGTGGATCTCTTTGTAAAAGAGAACGCCATGCCTGTTTAGCATTAACTTCATTATTAATGGACAAATAAACATAACACCTATTCGCTTCATCGACCTTTTCAAAGCCATTCAAACTGAAAGTAGGTGAACGCTCAGTAGTATCCGTTAAAATAGCTATAGCAAGTTTATCTGGAGAGAGATAAGTAACAGGAATACCTTTCTTTACAGCTTCGAATTCAAATTGAATAAAGTCTTTCAAAAAGCTCCAACTCCGAGCAATCATCCGATCAATTAGGCCGTGAAAGGCATGATCGAATTCCTTTTTAGAATTAAACTGATAAAGAAGAGAAAAACCAATAGCTAACATCTGCACCGTGGTAGCTTGCATGCGGGTACTACCAGAAATGGCCATTGGCCCCACACATAAGTTTAGTTTTTGAATTTTTTTATTGAGAAGTACATTCTTTGAGCGCTCTATGGAAAGTAATTCTTCATCTGGATTACAATACAAAAACCAAGATTGCCTTTGTGACAAAGTACTCGCTTTTTCTGTAGCCCCTATGACAAAGCTGGTTTCTCCCCCCTCAGTTATCCCAACAAAAAGGTCTCCATTTTTAAATCCAAGCTCTTCAAGTTGGCGCATACCATATTCAGCATTGTCTTCAAATCTCTCGATAGACTTAATAAGGGCATAATCCCCTCCGGCCATAAAGCTTATGACTTGATCTGATTGAAATTTTTCTCGAAATAATGTCTCCACTGATAAGGCCAATCTTCCGGTAGCACCGCAGCCAGCAATAAAAACCCTACCATCATCTTCCAAAGTGTCCTGGCATGCTTGATAGAGCTGGTAGATTCCTTGATTATAGGTTTTAAGCTTTTGTAGGGCCAGCTCATCTACTTCAGATAATAGCCCTATCGCTTCCTCTATGCTTTCTTTAAGGACATTGGATAGGTTTAATGTTCGAGGATGAAATGATTCTGTCGTGAGATTTCCTAACTCAAACTGATGACGATATTTAAAGAAGACATCTTTATTAAATTGCATTGATTAAGGCTAGCACAGGTCGTTGATTTTGAGATTGAAAAAAAGAAAAAAAAAAGGGAGTCTCCTGCATGACTCCCCTCTTTTTCGGCTTCCTTGCCTTGTCTGAGCAACATCCTATCGCCCACATATTTATTATAACCAGACATTGGATTGAAAAAAAGATTTTTTTTTATGTGGTATAAATTTCCTTGTAGATTCTGAGAGGTGAAGTCTGTCTATTCTGCCCCTATTGTGTTTAGCTAAAGTTTAAAGTTGTTTTATATTAGGCCTTTAGAGCTAATCGGCTTTTACTTTTGTGGAAAACTGATGATAGAATATATAAGAAATCTAACAGGAGTATCCGAGTGCTAAGCTCTCTTTTTGGCGGCAAAAATTATCGCTTCAAACAAACTTTTACTTATTATATCCCTGCACCTCCAGTGAGAAAAACGGGATACCATGAAAAGGAATTTGATATCATCACAAAACATATTCTAAAGATGGGTTTTGAACTATTAGATATCAAGATGCAGTCCCACTCGACTCATGAGGCTTCCGGAGTTTGGGTTGTTTGTCTCCTCGGTACAAATGATTCAGCAATTGCAGAGCGAAAAATTGAAATTGATTTTACTCAAATAGCTAATGGTAGTAGCTCTACAGAGCATCCCATGGACCCAGATATCATTCATGAAATATAGTTTATTTTTACTTCTTTTTTCATGTTCATTTTTTATCGATAGATTTGATAAAGATCTTCTCGAAGAAAAAGGAATTGCGACAAAATCCACAATGAAACAAACCCATTGCGAGATCATACAAAAAAATATTTACCTCGCTGAAAACAAGAACTCAATCGATCAGTATAAAATCCTGAACGATAATTTAGCAAAAAGAATCCCACTGAGTTTTATCGATCAAGTCGTGCTTTGGAGTTTTGTACAAATGAATGTGCGTCCTGATCTAAGCTCACCGACGTCGAAATATCAGGTCTTTCTAAGAATAGATGATGAGGACTATTTTTATAATTCATTTTCTAAAGACAATACGGGCTATCCACAAATTCACTTACTTGAAAGTCTTTTAAAAGAGTTCAAATCTCGCTACTCACTTTTTGACCTGATCGATTTATATGACAAATACTTTCCTGCCCAACTAACGGTGACGAAGGATTTTGAAGCTTTTCTCGCTCAAAACCAACTGCAAATAAAAAAGAATGCTATCCTTAATGATTTTTACATTAGAGGGGATGAGACGCTAAAACAAGGAGAGACACTTCCCCGTATTTCCTTTCGAAAACTCTATCAGTTCTACAAGAAAAACAAGACCACTAAATATGAGGTCACAAATTTTTTATTTGAATCCAAGGATGCACAAGGACTGCAATCCAGTTGTAATTTTGAGATGTCTCTGTACAAAAACTCCATATTTCTTATCAATGATAATCTATTACAAGCCCATAGCTTTGGCCTAAAACAGGGCAAGAATATGTTTATGGGGGCAAGTTCACAATCGAATGTACAAATTTCCCCCGTGGCCAATCTGCCTTTTTTTCAGGGTAACTCCAACACAAGATCAGCGGCCATGTGCCATTTTGCTAACGAAAAGAACGCCTCTGAGATGTGGTTTGTCTCTTCTCATAGTAGAGACCCCGGTCAGCATATATTTCACCTCGTTGAATATGGACTAAGCGATATAGACGATATCAGAGCGCTAGACACAATGGTGAAGTTTTCTCGACATCAGTTTCTTAAAAATCCTGTAAGGTTAGTAATTGAATCGAGGAGAAGCTCTGTAAAGCAAGTTGATGAGCTTTTAAAGTTGAATATCCCTATTTATAACTCGAAGAAGCTAGGAAAGATCTGGGGCTATTTTAGAAGCAAGAAGCAAAGCTCTTTTCTATTAGATGACAGAAGAGACGGTCATATAGAATGTTTATCAAACTAATTGGTGAAGCTTCCAAAACCACTAAGAGAATTGAATTCTTTGAAAAAGATTTAGATAAAACACTTTTAGACTTTTTAAGGGAGCACTCCATCCCTATTGCCTCAAGCTGCTCGGGCAGGGCGCAATGTAGGAAATGTATCTTTAACGGAGACCAACTAAGCTGTGATAAAAAAATGTCACAGCTTAATCAATCAGAAATTCGAATCAGTTATTTATAATTAATTTTGAGTTGGTTCTGGCATTGCAAGAGCAGCAGCAATCTCATTTTCGACTTGATCAATTTGGCCAAAAACATCTGTGCTCACAGAAGCTGGAGATCTAGTATGGTCGACTTCGCAGTTTTTCGCTTCAGCTGCAGTGGCCCCATCTTCTTTCATATGACATTGATTTAAATATTCAACAAATTCACCGTTAGCGGTTTTACCACAAACTTGATGGTAATCTAAAAAACAATCTGTTGAGGCCATTAACTGCATAGATAATAAGCAAAAGGCCAGGGTAAGAGATAATTTCATACGTCCCTCCTTGGATAGCTCTATTATAGGACGCAAAAAAAGGAGGGTAAACACCCTCCTCTTTTACCTATCTCATTTAGTTAAGTTCTTAATATGCTGTAGTTTCACCAAGCCCATTAATAAAATAAGTTGAGCTATTTGATCTGTCTTGAAGGACAGTTTTGATTCTGTAATCAATCATAAGAACAGCACCAGCTATTGGAGCTTCCTCAGTTCCTTGATTCATTATTGACTGAACCTTGAAAGCAGCATCTAGAGAGTATCCCCATTTTACGTTTACCGCAGTTGGTTTAATTTGAGCGCCAGTGATATAAGCCCCTTGCCCTCTATAGCTTCCACCATAAGAGTAGATAAGCATGAAATCAAAACTTGCCGGACTCATTCCAAGATAGTTCTTAGTTCTTACTCTATATTTTTTAACTCTAGGAGCTTTCCAACCAGCAAGCTCCATAGCTTCTACAGTATTACCTTTTTCATCTCTTGGGAGAATTTGAACTGGCTCAGAAACAACTGTAACAACCGGCTTACCAGCTTCCACAATTTTATAAATCTCTTTACCTAAAGCAATTAATTGCTTTGTGGCCATAATCACTCCACCCAAATTCTTTTGAGCTGGACGTGCCATCAAAACCTCAAGCTCACTCGGAAGCTTTTTACTCTCAACAACTCTTTCTACTTCTTGGCCATTTTCATCTAGGCTTAATTCAAGAAGCTCAACTTTCTGAATCGTTTGAAATTGATCAGAATAAACATTTTCAGCTGAAACATTTAATGTTGCAGTACATAAGGCAATCAAAAATAGTTTTTTCATACACTCTCCCAATGTATAATTTACATGCGGCGAAACTACACAATGACTCGTATCATCGTCAACCTGTGTCTTTGAAATAATTACTTACTATTTCTTACACGAGTCACACAGCGTTAAAGTTCTAATTTTATTTAAAATACTATTGCCTTATTTAAAAATCTTAGTTAGAAATCTCTGCACACAACATTAGTTTTACTTATACAAAACATAAAACAGGCTAATACTTAGCGGAGAGAGTATGAAGTTATCGATTTTTATCTTAAGTTCTTTTTTAGTTATTCAAGCCCAGGCCGCAGTAAGAGTGGCCACTTATAATATTAGAAATTTTGATTACGACCAAAGATCTAATACTCCTACTAATAAAAACCACCTCTCTAAAATTTTAAAAGAGATCAATTTCGATATTCTGGCGGTACAGGAAATTAACAAACGTAGTATTTTTGCCAGTATGATCGATGAGAATTTTGGAAGTCGTTATCAAACATATTTAAGCGAATGTGGTGGTGCTCATGAGCAACACTTAGGATTTGTTGTGGATGGTTCAAAATTTGATGTAATTAAATTTGAAGAAGACATGAGAACTGCGAATGTTAATGCTCCAGAGCATCAACAATATAGTGAGTGCTATACAGGTTCAAGACCTCTAGCAGTTATAAAACTACAACACAAAAAATCAAAGATAAAAATAGCAGCGATTGCAGTTCACCTAAAATCTGGCGGAAGACAAAATAATATTAAAAAGCGCTTTAAGCAGATCAAAAAAATCATGGAACTTAAATCTGAATTAAAGGCCATTGGTTATTCACAAGTTATGATTATGGGTGATTTCAATACGACAGAATTCATCAATCAAACTCGCTCTATGAAAGATCAATTTCAAAGACAATTAGTAAATTCTGAACTTGTTAATCAAACCCAAGACCTCACTTGTACTGCATACTGGTGGGGACAAAGAGACGATAATTATAATTACCCTAGTCATTTAGATCATATCATCACATCTGACGTATTAAGAACTTCTGGAGCACCAAAAGTATATGGGCATTGCAAGATTTTAAAGTGTGCTCAAGCCCATGAAAGCCAAATGCAAATAAGCTTTGATGAGGTGAGTGACCATTGCCCAATTAGCATTGAGGTAGATCTTTAATCAAAGCTCAGCTAGAATAGAGAAATGAAATATTTAAGTTTTGATATAGAAGCCACAGGACTCGAAGAAGACGCGCGAATTATTGAATTTGCAATGATTCCTTTTTGTACTGAAGAAAAATCATTCTCTGAAGAGTTAAAAAGACATTTTTATATTCAATGTCCTTCATTCGAAGAACTTGAGCCCAATCTAAATCCTTGGGTAAAAGAAAACAACAAAGAATTAATCATCAAGGCTCATAAAGAAGGGATTAATTTAGAAGAATTCAAAAAAGAGATGGAGTCATACCTCGACTCCAAAGAAGTAAAAGATTATTTCAATAACCAAAAAATTATGCTTTTCGGTAAATCAATATCTGCTATTGATCTGCCTTTTCTTAACCGTGACCTTGGATGGGAGTGGATGAACAAGTATTTCCATCATAGAAATATGGATCTCTCTTGTTATTTACTAGGCTTGGTAGATATGGGTCTTATTGAAAAAGGGATGGACTCTGGTTCAAAAATTATGGAGCGCTTTAAGATGGGTGAAGTCGCACATACTGCTCTTGAAGATGCCATCAATACTGCGGTAATTTACCTAAAACTTCTTGAAGAATTTTCTAATGCTTAAGATATTTTTGTAGGCGTGCAAGATAATTTGCTGGGTTTCTGACTCTATTTTTCCTGCGAATTTCAAAATGAAGATGCGGTCCTGAAGACCTACCGGAACTTCCCACTTTTGCGATGACTTCCCCTTGAGAAACCTTCTGCCCTTTCGAGACAAAGTTCTTTTGATTATGAGCGTATACCGTATGGTAGTCGCCTGAGTGCTTTATAATGACAACCCGTCCATAGCCTCGCATACGTCCAACAAAGCTAACTACCCCTTCACGACTAGCGACAATATTTGTTCCCGATACAGCTGGGATATCAACCCCGTCATGATGCCTCCCCTTACGTAGACCAAAATAAGAGGATACTTTTTTGGAAGCAGGTACAGGCCAAACAAATAGGCCTTCGGTATCCGCGTATTGCGAATTATCTACTCGGTTTTCTAGTTCATCAAGTAATTTAGAAAAACCGATCTTTTCATGTTTAAAGACCCATTTTCCATTTTGATAAACATAACGCCCACTCCTATGTGTAGCACAAGAGCTCAGCCCGAATAGCAGGATGAATAGTACAATTAAGTGTTGCTTTCTCAATTTTCCCCTAGAGGGAGTGCAGGAATTCCTCCAATTTATTAACTGCTTCTTGATCGTAATTATCAGTTAAAAACAATAACGTTACTGATATAAAGCCATCAAATACGGCATTACAATCACTACCTGGAATATCTTTATGGCCCCCATAAGAGCCACCAACCCAATAGTAGTTTCTTCCGCGAGTATCCACCCTCTCTACAACTTCTTCGGAATACTGTTGAAAACCTACTTTGGTCAATTTTACTCCGGAAATTTTTTCCGACGGTAGATTGGGTGAATTAATATTAACCATACACATTGGCGGGATTAGATCTTTAATCCCTTTATCAATGCATTTCTTTACAAAATCTGCTGCCGTTTTAAAATGCTCGTCCTTATCTCCCGACAATGTCACTAAAGAAACAGCGATAGAGGGTACCCCACGAAAAGCAGCCTCTCTAGCTGCCGCCATCGTTCCTGAATAAAAACGATCTTGACCAAGATTCGCACCATGATTAATCCCAGAAACCACTAAGTCAGGTCTCTTATCTTGAAAAAGATGACCTATCCCAATTAGTACACAGTCAGCTGGAAAACCTGAACATGCAAAAACATTTTCATGGTGCTGAACAATTCTAACCGGCTCCCCTAAAGTAATTCCGTGTCCACAACTTGACCTCTCCTGGTTAGGAGCAACCATGGTTACCTGGTAACTTTCTTCCAGCGTATCAAATAAAGTATTGATGCCCAGTGCATGGTAACCATCATCATTACTCATTAATATTTTCATTTAATATCTCCTTAAACTTTTTAACTCAAAGACTGCTGGATTTGTTTAATATGTGTTTTAACTAATCCATGATCCACATTACGAAAAGAGCGCTCAACTTTATTATTAATTTCAAAAGATAGATGGCTGATATCAAAATTATCTATCAGTGAAATAATTAATGGGTTATCCCAATCCGTTAATATTTCTAATTCTAAATTCTCTTTATCAGTAAATAGTTGGAAAAAACCGAAAAGTTCTCCAGCCTGATTGTAATGATCAAGAACTGCTTGATTAAAGACAATTCTTTTTAAAAATTTACTCTGTTCTATTTGCGAAAGAGATGTTTCCGCTTTGTAATGCCAAATAAATGGGGTCTCAAAGCGATCGGCCCAAGTTAAACTCTCTCCACCGCTAAACTCCAGCATTATTGAATGCTCTTCTGGATTCAGATCTTTTAAAATCTGTTCAATCACAAAGTCTTTCTCATTTTCAAATATTAAATTTAATGAATCAAACTGGCTGCCGTAATTTAAAAGTTCTTTAACTCTATACCCTTGAGTAAAATTAAAACTACGCGGTCTAAAGTCAAAACTCACCTCGCTCATACCTAGCTGCGAAGCTAGCTGCATTACTTCAAGATCTAATATTCCTTTGAGCGCGAGTTTCATAATGAAATATTATATCAGGAAAGCCAACGGTTTGCGGAAGAACTCATCCCGGTATTTTGTACCTACGGATTCGGGATGAAACTGATAACTGATTAATCTAGTCCCTGCAAAAATTAAGACTTCTGAGTTTTTCTTGAGTGCAGCTATCGAGTTTTCAACAGTCGTCGAATCTGAAATAACAGCAAGAGAATTATATCGTTGAACAGTTATCTTTTCTTTCAAACCTAAGCGTTTTTGCCAGGTTTTATCGAGCTCAAGTTCAATTGCTCGCCCGTGCATAGGTTCTTGGCAGTGAGAAATCTTATGACCAAAGATCTCCCCAAGAATTTGATGGCCGAGGCATATGCCCAAAATAAAGACATTTTCATTAGACATCAGTTTTTTCAGAGTAGGATGTAAATAATTATACTGATGCGGATGACCGGGTCCTGGACCTAAAACAATAAGAGTTTTTCTATCCGTTTCTGTCAATGTACTGAGTACATTAAGGCAATTTTCTTTGGGTACAACTTGAATTGATTCTGACTTACAAGCAAGTTTCAACTCTGAATAAATATTGTAAGTAAATGAATCATCAAAATCTAAGATGAAAATCATCGAGTGATTCTTCCAAAATTGAAAAATTGTCGTTTATAGTTTGAGAACTCTTCACTTCCAAAATTAAAATCAAAATCAACTGCAATTCTTTGTTCGATAAAACTATCTACATACTTTAAACTGAAAATCCAACAATTATTCGCAGGCATTAAATCCATCTGATAAACCTTAGCAATATTTTCATTTTCGTTTAGATCTGTTTCACTTAAAAAAGAAAAACCTAAAATATCACTTGGTCTAAATTGAAAGCCGACCTTTAAAGTTTTTAAATTTGAATTCTCAAAAGAGTTATAGTTATATTCAGATAAAAGACTGAAAGTATCAAAGCGCTTTTGTCCGGAGAAAGACAGAATGCTATCTCCTCCATTATGAAAATAATAATCTCTGAATCGAAGAGACCAAGTACTTGCGGCATAAGAAGTATCAACAAGTAATCTCGTAAACCTAGTATCCACATCCTCTTGTGGATCTAAAAAATATCCTTGGGAAATTTTAAACTCTCCAAGTTTTGTATATTGGAAATTGTCTTTGAGGTATCTCTCATCGGCCAAATAATTAAAGCTTCTTGGACTTTTTCTAATCAACGTATTGTTCCACTGAAGTTCTAATGTATTATTGGGTGGAATTAAGGTTCTCGTTTCGTTTGAGCCCGTTGTGTAAAGCTCTCGTGTGATTGCATCCCGGTAATCAAACCAGCCGTTTTCGTCCTGAATTTGCTCTAAAAAATTTTGATTACCGCTTTCACTGGAGTTAACCAATTGATAGTGAATAAGTTTGAATTCTTGTGAGTGGCGATAACTATTTTTTCTCACCGTAATTTTTTCTTGAGTGAGAGTATCTTTAAGTCTTGGAAGTTTCCCTATAATTTCAGGAGATAATGAAGTATCTTTTCTACGGTCAGTATCACTTAATTTGATTCTGTCCTCTTCTTTGATCTCATCAATCCCATAGGTTTCCTCGTAGGCAAGACCGTAGATTCGATCCAAGCTGAAGGCAAACTCTGTGGAAACGAGAGAAGAAACTTTACTAAATCCTTTTTGATTCTCATCACTGAATTTATACTCTTGATAGTCCAATTGGTAGCGAGTCTTTAGAGTCGTAGGCCCTAAACTCATAAGGTTAATTTCTGCATAAGGAGCAAGATCAACTCGACTGGCATTTCTTAAGTAGTCAACTTCTTGAATTCGATTTTGCTTGAAAACAGTAAAATCACCATCAAAGCCCGCAGACATTTTATAAAAATAATCACTATCTATTTCCCAAAAAAGAAATGGTCTCGTTGCCAAACTAACACGCGGTAGGATTTGAACATACGAATCATCAAATGCAATTGGATCGGCGACAATAATATTTTGCTTGTAGTCTGACTCAAGTGACAGAGAAAAGCTATCAAAGCGAAGATCACCTGCAAACTCAGCACCTACGTCATTTCTAAATAAATAGTCTTCCGTATAGTAATTATAGTCACGATAAAAATCATTGTCCTTTGAGCCAGTCACTTTCAAGTGGTAACCAAAATCCTCACTCCATTGTTGATGATTTTCTAATTCAAAAAAATGCCTAAAATAACTAGTTCCTGATTTTTCGGTATTCTTCTCACCTGGTCGATAGATCTCGTCGTGAACCATCTTATTATTGAATTCAATCCAGCTATATTCAGAGAATGCCTGACGGTATTGCAAGTTCATCCCATAACCTCTTTGAGAGAGAAAAAGCGGAGTGAAAGTAAAATCGAGAGAGTCATTAACTGCCCAAAAGACAGGTTGCTCATAATGAAATCCATCAATATTTCGGGTGGAAACTCTTGGAAAGAGGATCCCCGACTCTCTTTGATTTTTAATTGGAAGAGCAATATAAGGAACGTAGAGAACATCTACTCCTTTAACTTTAACTAAGGCGTGATAAAGCTGAACATACTGATCAATTTCAACATAAACCTCTTTTCCAGAGATTAACCATGATTCTGTACAGTCTCTACAAGTCGTAAATTCCGCATCTTTAGCATAATAGTTCTTTTCAGATTTTCGAAGTAACTCAGTAGCGACAATACTGAAGTCGGATGTGATCATCCTCGCGTTTAGTAAACGAAGCTTTCCCGACTGCATATTATATTCTATCTTGGAGGCATAGACAGTGATGTTCTCACCGACAAAACGAACACTTCCCTCCATAAATACTTCACCAGACTTGGTATTGAAGCTTGCTTTCTCTCCATAGAGGGTATCCTTACCTGAACTCACGACAACATTACCGATGGCCTCAAAAAAGGTTCCCCCCTCACGACGATAAGCTTTCTCTGAAAATACACTCACGGTATTTCCAAGCTTTAATTGTAAGGTATTAGCTGCGTGTAAAGGCGTTGATAAAATGGCCAATAAAATAATTAGAGCCAGTAACCAAGACTCGCCCTTTAAAATCACTAGCTTTAAATGTCTCTCTATCGAGTATTGGGAAATCAAACTTTTCCTTAAGTTTAAGTCTTTTCACTTCTTTCAGCGCTTTATAATGCTCAAACCTATAATAATAGATTTGATCGCTTCGAAATTTTCTCGAAGCTTGTTCCATCATCGTGTTTAAATCCGACCAAGGACGTTCGCTAAAAGAGATGATTAAATAATCATAATTATTATACTTTGATGAATCTAGGAATTGAAATAATTTTCTTATTCCCTCAGGATTATGACTGGGATAAAAATCAAAATGAGCTGCTCCCTGCTCCCACTCATAGCGCCTCGCAAAATTAAATGGCGCTACCTGTAATTTTTCTCCTACGATCGACTCTGCAATTTTAAGCGCTAAGTTCTGATTGGAGCGGGAGAAATCTAAGTCTTTTGAATCAAGTGGATACCAATTAAAACCCACTTCACGTTGAATTTGCCCCATTTTCAAATTGAGATAGTCGAGAGTAAAACTGGTAAAAACTTGCTGCTGGGACCTAGTGATACCAGCCTTTTCTTTTAAAATTTGCTCGTACCTATTTCCCAGTAAATCTTGATGGTCGCGGCTGATGGACGTAATTGCGGCAAAATCCGCATCAATCACGTTGGTAGCATCTAACCGACCTCCCAGCCCCACCTCCAGAATAATAACATCCACAGAGCTTCTTTTTACTAATTCAAGAAAACTTAAAAAAAGAAATTCGAAATAGCTAATTCTTCTGGAGAGCCTGCGTTGAAGACTTTCAAAAACATTTAAAAGCTCTGAATCATCAATCTGCTTTCCAGAAAAAAGAAATCTTTCGTTTACACAAACTAAATGGGGTGAAGTATTAAGTGCTGTTTTTTTCCCCGCTAGTCTTAGTAAATATTCAAGCGAACGGGAAGTTTCACCCTTCCCATTAGTTCCAGCAATTGTGACGACTTGGCAATTAGGAGAAAGTTCGAGTTCATCAACTAATTGTTTTAGATGCTCAAATTCCCCAGAGAATATCTCTTTAAGATAATGCTCTTCCAGCCATTGATCCGGAGTCATTTCTTAATTAAACATCCTAATAAAGAAATCCAGCTCCTCTTTCATTTTATGTCTTGGAACAATTCTATCGATGAATCCGTGATCGAGTAAAAACTCAGAGCGCTGGAACCCCTCTGGTAGAGTCTGTCTGATAGACTGCTCAATAACTCTTGGTCCCGCGAAGCCGATCAATGCTTTAGGCTCTGCGATATTGATATCACCTTGAATCGAAAAACTTGCGGCACAGCCACCTGTAGTTGGGTCAGTAAGGATTGATATATAAGGAATACCTAGGTCTTTAAGTTTCTTTCTAGAAGATGAGGTTTTCGCCATTTGCATCAAAGATAAAATCCCCTCTTGCATTCTCGCTCCACCAGAACAAGATACTACAATGACCGGAATCTTTTTCTCAATTCCAATATCCATCGCCCGAGCAATTTTTTCACCCGTAACGACTCCCATAGATCCTCCCATAAAAGAAAAATCCATAACCGCCATGGCAACTTCCTTGCCATTGATCTCACCAACTCCACAAATTGTACCGTCAGTGCGTCCTGTATTTTTATGCGCTTTAACCAAACGATCTTTATAGGCACTCTTATCAGAGAACTCTAGCGGATCTGTTGTTGATAAACTAATAGCATGCTCTTTAAAGCTTCCAGCATCAGTGATCAATTGTATTCTATCCCATGCACTCATACGGTAATGATGTCCACATTGAGGGCATACATTTAAATTAGCTTCGAGCTTTTCAGATTCTAAGACTTCGCCACAGCCAGAGCATTTCTTCCAAAGGCCTGCTGGTATATTATCATTTTGCTTTTTAGCATTTTTGATTTTTGGGTTTTTAACTGAATCAAACCATCCCATAAATTTCTCCTTGAGTTCGCTCATTATTCCACAATGATTCGAACTTGCCATTTAATTTTTTGTCCTGATATCCTATTAAAATAAGGATGAAATTTAATGTCTTACTACGTCAATCCCCATAAGTTTTCTTGCCCCTGGCACCCGTATGCTCAAGAGTTTGGCGCACCGAACATAAAATGGTGTGAAGAAACAATGTGTACTTGGATAAGTGAACCTTCTAATGCATGGTCTAGCTTAGCTTTCGTAGTGATAGCTCTGGTATTAGAGTATGTTAGTAAGAAGAAAAGAGCTGATTTTGACACACAATTCTATGTCAGATTGGTATTTTTTGTGGGTCTTGGCTCCGCTCTCTATCACGCTTCCCTAAACTATCTCACCCAGCTTATTGATTACCTCGTTATGTACTTGGTTATATTTTGGGGGATGGCGATTAACCTCAAAGCAATTGGTAAAGTAAATGACGGTAATAAATTTTATTTTTGGGGTGGCTTTGTCGCTTTGGCGATGGTTATCACTCATTTCTTTTATATTTCAAATATTCCGGTTCAGTTTTTAATTGCTATCGCTGCCCTCATGTTTCTTTTTAGTGAGTACAAGGTCAGATCAATTGAAAAAAGAAATTATAAGTTTCTCATTATTGGATTTGGAGCCATTTGCCTAGGTGAAGTCTTCTCTATCCTGGATCTAGAACGTGTTATCTGTAATCCGAATAACCATATTTTTCAAGCTCATGCCCTCTGGCATATTCTCTCAGCAATTGGTCTTGGGGCGATTTATTTTCACTTTATTCAAATGCTGCCTGCTTCGGCCTTTCAAACGGAAGAATCAAAAAAAGAAGAATACATTCCTCATAGTCACCTAGAGCCGGTAGAGATGCTTAAAGAAGAAGTGCCTGAGAATGAAAGCTTTGATGAGGAAACGAAAGAACATAATATTCAAGAATTTATTACTGAAAATAATGAAGAAGAAAAAATAGAAGTAATAGAAGAAGAAGCGACAAAACCTGAGATTGAATTAGAAGAAACCGAAGAAGTAGATCCAAATCAATTGAGTCTTTTTGATGTCGATAGCGAGGAAGAGGATAAAAAAGACTGATTTTAGAGGCAGTCAATTTTATTTATTTTCAAATCATGAGCAACTAAGTGCTCGTATTTACTTATATGGGTGGTATTAACCACCTAAAATACCCCGTTTTTCATTAAAATTATTCTTATAATCACCCGATAAAGCACAAGTGAAGGGTTAATTTTAATGAAGTATCTAGGTTTAATAATTTCCATGTTTTTTATGCTTCAAGCGAGAAGTAACGATATGGTTATTACCTATGGTGATTTTTTACTATTATCCCCTAACCAAAAAGCGCAAACCATCGAGCTTATTCGCGAATTTATGATTGAGTTTGAAAACGAACAAATACTCGGTGAATATCAAAGCCTCAAAAAGAAAAAGCGTTATCAAGTCTATCAAAAGATATTAAATTTTATGATCGATCAGGCCTATGCAGAAGATCAAAACCATTTTGATATGAGTATTCCTGCGGCAAAAAATGGAAAAGATCCATGTATTTTTGCAGGGTCCATCTCCCAGATGGAGCCACGTAATGGACAATACAGATGTGCCAATCCATTCGCTAAAAAGACGACTTTTAAAGATGCGGCAGACCAGCCCTTTGAGTATGCTGGAAATGATGCTTATGTAAATTATCATTATGAAGATGCAATCGTATTCGATCCACATGGAAAAAACTTTTCAACAGCGACTAAGAGAAATAAAAAATGTTCATCTAAAGATTCCGCCATTTGTTCACCGGATGTATTTGGTAAAATTGAGGGAAAACCAATTTGTATAAATATAGAATACGATGGTGGTTTCAATACGACATTTGCATGTAACAAAGCAATAGAAGAAATTAAAACTGTCGCTGACAACAAATTTAAAATTGATTCAAAGGATACTGGATATACCGGAACAGAACTTGCTGATCAAATGATGCAAGAAATTTTAAACAAACCTAATGGTACACTTGCCCCTGCTCTTCATATGGTTGCAGATGTCTGTTTATGTGGAAAAAATGCCAACAATCAATCGAAGTACTTTTCAAATCCTGATGGTAAATATGCTGAATTTGCATCTCAAATTTTTGGAAGTAATACTTGCGTTGGACTTTTGACCCAAATGCAAAGAATTGCAGATGAAGCCGTAAACCATGTTTCTTGTAAAGAAGAAGTCAACTATGGCCATAGTAAAGAGTTTTTTAATTGGTATCTCTACGCGAAAGCCGTATCTGAAAAGACTGACGACAATAGTTTTAATGAGTTAATAAAAGCAGGTGCAAATAACGGCATAAGAAAAAGAGAAGAAATATTTTTAGGTATGGCCGAAGAGTCACTTGGGTCCTACCTTGAAACTCAAAAATCTATAAACGAGAAGCTATACGGTAATCTTGCAGATGAAACTTTCGAACAGGCGAAAGCGAGAAACCTCTGCCCTGCTGCCAATGCAATGATGAAGCTTAATCTCACGAGAGATGGAGATAAACTCATTGTAGAACTTGAAGCAGGAGAAGAAGCAAGTATTCCTGAGAGCTATTCACCTCAATTTGTGCCTATTTCTGATGAACTTTCGGGACTACCCCAAGATTTGATTCAATACACCGAAGAGAAAACAACAGGGCCTAAAAAGCAATTTCGCTATGTCATTGATGCCAAAGCTAAAGATGGGGTTGAAGTAAAAGCTGTAGCAACGGTTGATGGCCAAATTATTGAATCCAACGGAGTTGATTTAACTCAGAATAGCCCGACTAAACTCACTGCAAGTTTAGATGGAAGAAAATTACAACTTTTGTATGAATCATGTACGGGAAGCAATAATTGTAACCATGGCTTTGAAATACCTGAGCCAAATATTGATGGTCTTAGCATAGAGATAATGCCATGTAATGAAGGTGGAGAAGATCCAGTCAATAGCACAGCAGGACAGCAAACCCTCTTTTGTGCAGACTTGTCAGGTTTAAAAAATGAAAAGCCAATTGAAGTTACTTTCAAAGGTCGTCAGGCCACACAAAGTGTAGAATCGAATAAAATCACAATACCAATTGCCGGTTCTGATTTCAAAATCTCTGGTTCTAAAACCTATTTAAAATTAGAAAGCGGTAAGCCGAAGCTTTATAGCGAAATCGAAGAAGCAACAATCAAAATAGGAGAAGAAGAGCTCAACTTACTAGACTCTGATAAAAGAGAAGAATTAGCGAAAGTAGCCTTTGAGCCTGGTAAAAAAGAGGGTGAAGAAGTTACGATTCTAATTGAAAGAAATGATTTAGCTGCCTTACCTGTCAAAGCGACCTACCAAGGAGTTGAAGCAACCCACATATTTCCTGAAATTAAACCTGTTTGTAAAATTGAAGTTAATGAAGCAGGAGCAAAAATTAATATTGAAACGCCAGATTTAGAAATAGATGAAGGCGTAGATTTTTTTAAACTTAGTGGCCCAAAACTCAGCTTTTCAGGAGGTTCTGGAACCCCAGCAGCACTTGCTCCTAAAGGCGATATAAGGCTTGAAGGAAGTGTTATTAATATCCCTATGGATGCAAAAAGTTTAAATCAAGTTAAAGAACTTGCCGGCCAGGAGCTTAAATTTAGCTTTGCAGGACTTCAGGATTTCAGTGGAAAACCTGTCGTTTGTGAAGAGACCAAAGGCTCTGATGAAGTAAAGCTTGATGGGCTTGCAGACAATAATAAATGTTCCATCGAAGTACAAAAAACTGCTTTTGAAAATCAAATGAATCAACAAGGCTTTCGCATTGTCGCATCAGTTAAAGAAGATAAGAGTGACAGTGATGACGAAGAAAGTGAAGATGAAGAGTCTGAGTACTCCGTGAAGATCTATGATATGAACCGTCCAGCTGCCAAAGAGACAAAAAAGAAAAAGAAAAAAGAAGACCTTAAAGTTGTCATCGACGATTCAGAGGAAGACGAAAAAGAGAAAGATTCTGAAAAGAAAAAAGAAAAAACTCGTGCAGTCGCTGGTCTTGAAGACAGCGTAAAAGATATCGATAAAAAACGTGTGATATCTAGCTCAGGAACAACTGTTATGCCTAGAAGATCAGAAGCCTATACAGTTAGAGTTGTGGCCTTCAGAAATGGCGTTGCCTGTGGTGTTGAAAACGTAGAAGTACCGGTGAGAAAAGCTGACAATTCAAACCCTGTTCAAGCTCCAATGCCGAGTGGCTTTGCACCAACAGGTGGAAAAACATTCAGAGAAGGTATCTAGAATTTAAACCTTACATCATCAGCGTATAAAATATGAAGCCTTGGTTCGTGTAGATCAGTGATCTCTTGAATCAGCTGCTCTTGATAATTCGGTTTTAAATGCGCCAAGTATACTGGAACATCTTTAGGCATCTTCTTTAATTCTTCTTTGATGGTTTTTGGAGTGTGATGATCACTTAGATCGGCCACCCCTTGTAAATGATTTGGAAAGCTAACCTCACAAAAAATGGCAACGAGGTTATTAAGCTTCTTTCCTAACTCCCAAATTCTATCAGTCGCCGCTGTATCTTGAGTGAAGATGATCGACTTATTATCTTTTTCAATAATAAAACCTAGTGCCTGCCCTGCTTTTTCTACCGGATGATTTACGTGAACTGGAGTTACCTTATAGTTTCCAAGCATCAGCTCTTTTTCTGCTTCAATATTATTAAAATTAATTGTTGGATTTTGTTTTGTTGGCAGCACTGAAAAGTCCGGCCAAATAATATCATTAAAGAGGTGATTTTTAATCGCACGATGAACTGTTTCGTGACAGTAAACTTCAAAAGGTTTTCCTTTAAGTCCAAAACAATTATCACAGATAAAGGCCAGGTCTTTAGTATGATCTAGATGGGTATGAGAAATCAAAATATGATCAATTTTTAATTGCGCATGGATATCAAGTCCTGAAGCCATGGAGCCCGCATCAATTAATAATGAGTCATCTATGAGAAAAGAGGTCGCATTATAATTCTTAGTTACTCCCCCATGTCCTCCAATGATCTTTACTTGCATTAAAAAACCTTTTTTAAAAGATATTTTATTTTAAAGGGAAAATGCAACTGAACATAATTTTTCTAGCAAATGCCAAATATTGCCTAGTTACGAGAGAGTTCCTGATAAATATCCTTAGATTTTCTACCCAAAATTTCGGCAATAAGCTTGGCGACATCTTTTGGCTTCCCCCCGCTATTTAGAACACCTTCTGCTAGCTCTGTTAATTTATTTCCAGTCATCACCTGTCCTGAGATATGAACTAATAAGACAAACTCTCCTTTATAGGTGATCTCTTCTTTTTCATAATCCCGCGCTTTAAAACGATGAAAGGTCTCAAAGCTTTTAGTTAGTTCTCTGGCCACAACCACATCAGCATCCGGAACCACTTCGCTAAAAATTTTTAAGGTTTTCTCTACTCTACTGACACCTTCAAAAAATAGATGAGTGCCATTGGCAAGTGTCGACATATACTCTTTAATCTTTCCCGCTTCACGAGGAAAAAAGCCATGAAAGCTAAATGGAATGGGTGGAAGCCCCGAGTTCTCTAGAGCGTATACGGGAGCAGTAATGCCCGAAGCAAAACAAAATGGCACATCTTCTTTCAAACATTCTAAAACCAAAGGATAAGCTGGGTCAGAAACAAGTGGAGAGCCTGCGTCCGAGAGGTAGAGCACCAAATCCTGCTTGGCCATCATTACCAGGTCTTTTAACTTCTGCTCACCAGAATGCTCGTGAAAAGAAATAAATCTTTTGTCCGAGTAATTCACTCCAAGTCTTTCCAATATATCTTTTGATTTTCTGGTATCCTCACAGACTAAAGTTTTACCTTTATTCAATAAATCTAGTGCTTTACGTGTAATATCCTGTGTATCTCCTATTGGAGTACCAATAAACCCAATTCCAACTTCCAAGTGTCTTCCTTATCAAAAATTTCCCATTAAAAATTAACGCTCAATAGTGTTAGAATAATTTTAGAGTCAACGCCAGCACTTGGCAAAATTAAGGAGAGATACAAATGTCCATGAAGGCCAATATTTTGAGAGATGCAATGGGAAATATTACAGTTCAAATGTCTGGAGACTTGGACTATGAACATAGCATGCCTCTAAGAGAGCAACTACACGAGCTTGCAAATGAAAATCCTCAAGCCAAAATCACTGTTGATTTAGGTGGAATTGATTTCGTTGGCTCATCTGGAATCTGTCATTTCGTTGAAACCGTCCAAATCATCAACCAAAAGAAGCAGTCTCATAACAGAATGTCGTTATCTAATGTAAGCCAAGAGTTTAGAAAAATCTTTAGACTCTACAGTGAAGCAGAGACACAAATGATCTGGGAACAGTTTGATCTTGAAAACGATGAAACTTCTGATCTATCGACTCGCTTTGGTAACAAAAAGAGAACCTTTTCTAACTAGAACTGAACGTTTAAAATTGGAACATATATAGGCAGAGATAATCCTCTGCCTTTATCGTTTTTAAGACGATAATTATAAAAAAGATCTTCGTTAATTTCCTGAACTCTTTGTCCAAAAAATCCACCACCACCTGATTCCTCTTCTGGTGCTCCAAAACCAGCTCCTCCACCTTGCAAATCATCCTGCATTGGCGGTGGCGCACCAAAACCACCAGAAGGTTGTCCAAAACCTCCCTGACCAAAACCTGGAGGCGGTGCCTGCGGTTGCTGATAAGCTGGGTCAACAAATTCTTCTTGCCCCTTGCTATGTGAAGCGATGACATAACTTCCAAAAGCGATACCGGCATATAAACCAAGAGAAGCACCTTGAGCTATCGCCCTAGAATTTGTTCCAAAGGCCATAGAAGCAAAACCTAATAAAGCTCCCCCAACTGTTCCGTAAGTACAAATGATTAAGAATGCTTTGCCCTTAGTATCAATGGCATGAGACTTTTGCGGGTAAACAAATGAACAAATAAGTACGGCAATTAGTAAAAGCTTTTTCATACTATAAGGGTATGTAATGTTTAAAATTTTGGCAATTCATTTATCAGAACAAGCCGAGCGTCTATATCAAGTATGCTCGTTAGAAATTGTTGAGCTTTCCTTAACCGTCTTTTTTGATCAAGTGAAAGAACACTTTGTCCCGACTTAAGTTCCCCTATAAACAAACAGCCGTTCTTGATAAAAGAAATATCAATTTGACCGCAGCCAAAACTTCTTAGTAATAAGGGAGAAACCAAGACTGGATTGAAGCGCTGATGTAAAACCAAGCTCACCTCTTGCTCAAAAGCCTGAGCCTTAGATAAACTCTTTGACGCCTTTAAAGGTTTTTCTGTGAATGGGGCTGACTCCGATACTGGCAATTGCGCTCCTGTGTTTAGCAGTTGGATAACCTGCATGAGATGCAAAATTATAACCAGGGTAAACCTCATCAAATGCTTTCATTTTTTCATCCCTGAATTCTTTGGCCAGAATAGAGGCCAGTCCAATCAACAAACTTTTAGAGTCCCCTTTAACAATTGGAAAAGCTGACACTGGAAAATCGAAAGACTTATTACCATCAATTAATAAACTACCATTTTTATCTTTCGGAAGTAGTTTTAAACTGGCGGTTTGCATGGCCAGTAACGATGCCTCTAATATATTTATCTCATCTATAACTTTTTCGGATAACTCACTGATACTAAAATATAGACCTGGAATAAGTTCTGTTTTCTTATTTAAAACAACTTTATCCAATTCAATATTTAGCTTCTCGAATATAAGCCTTCTCTTTTTCACTGAAAGCTTTTTTGAGTCTGTAATCCCTAAATCTTGTAAAACTGAGAGCACCTTAGCATCATCACAGTAGACAGCAGCAGCTACCACTGGACCTGCAAGTGGTCCACGTCCAACTTCATCACATCCAATTAAAAAGTCTTGCTTAAAATATTCAGTATCAAATTTCATAAAAAAAAAGCCCGGTATAAAACCGGGCCCTCATAAGCATATTGATTACGCTTTAACTTTCTTTTTAGTAGCTTTGAAATCAGTTTCAATTCTAGCTGATTTACCAGTTCTATCACGAAGGTAGAAGTGCTTAGCTCTTCTTACACGACCAACGTTCTTAACTTCAATAGCTTCAACTGCTGGTGAATGGAAAGGGAAAACTCTCTCTACTCCATAACCACTCGCAACTTTTCTAATTCTGAAGTGACTGTCGATTGCGCCTCTGCTTCCTTTAATAGCGATAACAATTCCTTCGAATTTTTGGATTCTAGATTTGTTACCTTCTGTAATTCTTACAGAAACAGAAACAGTGTCCCCTGCTTTAAAAGCTGGAAATTTTTCAATGTTTTTACTTAGGTAGTTCTTGTTTACAACATCTACAAGATTCATAACTTCTCCTAAAAAGTTCCTTCCTTAACGTTAATTTTTTAACACCAGAGGGAAGCAAATAATATTTTGATTCAGAGGCTTCTTGCTATGCGATCACTATAAATAGCAACTGCAGAGCGAACTGAAAGATGATTATAGCCATCTTCTGCAACCCCAAAAATTGGATGCAAACGATAATCAGCGCCTTCAGTTAAAGAGGCATGTAATCCCCAACCTGTTCCAAATATCAAGAACATCGGCGTGTTGTCAACATTTAACGCTTTGCAAACATCTTCTTCAGACATCGTATCTGCCTTAAAATTTGCTCCAGTTGCAACTGTAGCCGGCCTAGTACCTTCAATTTCCTCGATCCTCTTCAAAGCATCCTCATAACTACTTGATATTTCGATATATGAGAGTGCTGAAGTCCTATCTGGATTATAACTGCTATCCACATCAGTATTCCAATGGTCCAAAATAGTTTGGATCAATTGGTGCTGTTTCTCTACCGGTGTGATGATGAAATATTTTTTAAAACCAAAAGTTCTACAAGTTCTAGCAATATCATGGATATCTAAATTTGTGACAGATGTGGTGATGATCTCACCCTTTCTACCGAGTACTGGATGATGAAGGAGTCCTAAATATTTATTCATGCCCTTTTATAGCGGATAATAATATTTAAGCAAGCGGAAATCTCAATTCAAAAGTTATATTTGGTTCGTCTGCTAAATATTGAATCGTACCGTGACTTCTCTCAACCAAGCTCTTAGAAAGTGAAAGCCCTAGGCCTGTGCCCTTGCCTACATCTTTGGTGGTGAAGAATGGTTCAAATAGTTTTTCTGCCACTTCTGACGAAATTTTTTCTCCAGGATTAACGACTTTAATTTTATAAATACCATCATCAACAATTCCTGTTACGTTTATCCATTTTTCTTTTTCATCTCGCTCAACAATTGCATCAACAGCGTTATGAATGAGGTTAATCATGACTTGAGAAATCTCTCCTTTATTGCCCATTATAGCTGCTTCTTTCATGGCAATATCTAAATGAACTTCATTCCATTTGATTTTGGTGGCTATAATAGGAGAAACAATTTTTATTAATTCTTCCGGAGAAAATGCATTGAGTTCGACTTCGTCATTCATTCTTGAAAGATTCCGCATACTAAAAACTATTTCTGAAATACGAATATTAGAATCTTCAATACTGTCTAATAGTTTTAGAACTTTCTCATCTCCACCTTCCACTTTCTTTCTAAGCATTTGAATTTTTCCTAGAGAAACAGTTAGTGGATTATTAATTTCATGGGCAATACCTGCTGCCATTTCACCTAGACTTGCCAGCTTAGATGATTGAAATGCGTGATTCTTTTCTTTTTGAAGTTCTTGTTCTAACTCATACTTATCTTGCAACTCAATCGCCATTGAATTGGAATTTTCATAGAGTTTATTAAATTGAGAAATCATCTTAAAAACAAAGACTAAGAAAAAAAGAACAGAAGAAATATGTAAAAATGCAATTTGAGTCTGTTTCAATAAAATATTTACCGAGTAACTCACTATTATGATTTGTGAAAAATAGACCGCCGTTTTTTTATCGGCAATACTTGAAATCGCCCCTCCACATGACATGGCCAAAATAACTGTACTGATTATCGTTTCTCTCTCAGAATCGACCTGACCAAAAACAAAAAAGCTGATCAATGACCATACTGTTCCAACCGCGGCAGTCGAATAAAAATATAGATTTAACCATTTATCACAATCGATACCATCTGGTTGTTTCCGAAATTTAAACGCCAAAAAAAATCTAATCGCTCCAGTGATGATAAGAGCTGAAAGCCAAGTCCATAAATAGACCTGATTGACTTGTTTATAAATGATAGCTGCACTGAAAATACCAGCTGCACTTCCAACAATTACTGATATGGGTGCACCCGCCCAAAGAGTTTTAACTTTTTCACTCAAAAGCATTTTTTCTAAACTCTCTGAATTGGTCATACTACTCGCTCTTGCTATTTTTCAGTTTCTGCCATAAATCGGGACGATACTTTTTTGTCATTTCATCAGCCGATTCAACCTTAAACTTTTCAATCTCTTTATGGTGACCATTTTTTAGAGCATGAGGAACTTCAATTCCCTCAAACTCAAAAGGCCTCGTGTAAAGAGCATATTCAAGTTTACCATGGGCAAAGGATTCATCAAAAGCTGAAAGCTTATTTCCTAAAATACCAGGCCCAAACCGCATAGCAGAGTCTAATATTACCATTACCGCAAGCTCTCCACCCGTTAAAATATAGTCTCCTAGCGATATGAATTCGTTTACGTAGTTGTTAAGAAATCTTTCATCAATTCCCTCATAGCGACCACAAATAAATACTAAATCTTTAGTTGCATCTGTTGAAAAATGATTTTTGGCAAATATTTGAGCATATTCTTGATTCCAGCTCTTACCTCGAGGCGCCGGACACACCACATGTAATTCATCCACAGAGCTATATCCGCCAGCTTCAACCACACCTTTAATGAGAGCTTCCTTTAAGACATCAGCACGCATGATCATGCCAATTCCACCGCCATAGGGAGAATCATCCACCCCTTTAAAACCCTTTGGTGAAAAATTTGCTATTGAAACGGGATGAAATTCAAATTTCAGATCGTCTCCTCTTTCTCCTCGAAATGTTTGACCAATGACTCCAATATCAATGAACTCGTTAAAATAATTTTCAAACATGGTGAGGCACCAAATTTTTCGAATCATAACTCCTCCGGAAGATTCACTACCAATATTTTCTTTGCAAGATCTTTTGCTGGAAAGAAATGATCCACATAAGGAAGCTCTATTATTTCGTTATTGATTTTTAAAACTAAAATAAGTTGATCATTGTTTTCATAAAAATTGTCGACGCTCCCTAATTCTTTACCGTCATCGCCCACCACTTGAAATCCTATAAGATCAAAATAATAAAATTCGCCCTCACCTAGTGCCGGAAATTTGTCTCGACTCAGGTGAATACTAAAAGGAATCATGGCCTCGACTTGGTTTCTATCCTCAATACCTGTAAGCCTCGCGATGACCTTGTTACCAAATTTAATCTGAGAGATTTCAAAATACTCACCTTCAGGCTTTATCGAACTACTTTTATTATGGGGAACTAAAAGGACCTGAGTCTTCTTTTTTAAAACACTCGAATCTTTATTATATAGTGAGAAAGAAAACTCTCCTTTTATCCCATGAGGAGATTTACAAAAACCTAGCTCTACCATATTGGCTGCTTTCATCTTGACCTTTTTATATAAAAAAAAAAGGCCAATGTTATTTCATCGGCCTTTTTTATTTTTAATAGCATTTAAGCTATAAAATATTTTGAAGATTATTCAATAATTTCTAATACTGATCTTCGCTTAAGCTTTGTAGAAGCTGCATTTAAAATAGTTCTTAAAGCTCTTGCTGTTCTACCCTGTTTTCCAATTACTTTTCCGCGGTCTGATTCATCTACGATAAGCTCGATAACAACTGTCTGCTCACCTTCAATTTCTCTAACTTCCACTTTTTCAGGCATATCTACTAAAGATTTACCAACGTACTCTATCAAGTCTCTTAATTCACTCATAACACCTACTTTGCAAAAGAATCCCTACTATAATTGTACACAGGAAATCAGCTATTACAAAAACTATTTTCTAAAGCTTTACACCTTGTTTCTTAAGAAGTGAGCTTACAGTATCAGACAATTGAGCGCCTTTTGCTACCCAAGCTTTGATTCCATCTACATTCACATCTTTAAGTACTGTTTCAGCATTAGGATCATATTGTCCTAATTTTTCAAGAAATTTACCATCTCTTGGCTCACGTGAGTTAGCTGCAACAATTGTATAAATTGGTTTGTGAGTTCTACCACCACGCTGCATTCTGATTTTTACCATTATAATTCTCCTAACTTAAATGCTTTTAAAGCACATCTTTTTAATTCAATACATCATCAAAGTCAATTAAATATGACTATTTAAAAGAACTTACTACCAAATTGGCCTTTCTTTTTACCTTTTTTCTTCTGCTTACCTTGTCCTGGAGCTTGTCTAAAGCCCGGCATAGGTGGCATTCCAGGGATATTTGGCATTCCCCCACCTTTCATCATTCCCATCATATTAATCATCATGGACTGCATTTGTTCAAATTTATTAATAAATTCTTTAACATCTGATTCTTTAGTCCCAGATCCTTTTGCGATTCTGCTTACTCTTGAATCATTAAGAAGCTTATGATTCTCTCTTTCTTTTTTAGTCATAGAGTTAATTATGACCCGCATTTTTTTCATTTCATTCTCAGCAGGTGAAAGATCGCCAATTTGTCTAAGCGCTCCTCCCATTCCTGGAATCATTTTAAGAATGGAACTCATTGAGCCTAACTTATTAATCTGATCCATCTGACCAATAAAATCATTGATGGTGAATTTCTTCTGCTCAAGACGCTTCATCATGCGCTCAGCTTCTTTTTCATCAATTGATTCTTGAGCTTTTTCAACAAGGGAAACCACATCCCCCATATCCAGGATTCGCTTTGCTAGGCGATCTGGATGGAAAGCTTCAAGCTCTGACATTTTTTCGCCAACAGAGATAAAACGTATTGGCACTTGAGTCACATACCTAATTGATAGGGCAGCACCACCTCTGGCATCTGAGTCCATTTTAGAAAGGACTGCTCCTGTGAGGCCAATTTTCTCATGAAAAACTTTGGCCACGTTTACAGCTTCTTGACCAGTCATAGCATCAGCTACTAGTAGAACCTCTGGGTCCTTAAGAGCTTCTTTTACTTCAACTAGTTGCCCCATTAGTTCATCATCTACTTGAAGACGACCAGCCGTATCGACGATGACAACTTTTTTACCGAGCTTTTTGGCCTCTTCCATACCCGCAAGTACAATATCTTTTGGATGAAGAGAAAGATCAGAATCAAAATAATCAATCGCTAAGCTTTTAGCATGTTTAATAAGCTGATCTTTTGCTGCAGGTCTAAAATTATCCGCTGGAATTAGATATACATCTTCTTTTTGTTTTTTCTTTAGATAGAGAGCAAGCTTTCCAGTGAATGTCGTTTTACCTGCACCGTTCAAACCAACAATCAAGATTGGGTTTAGAGGTCGATCAAACTTGAATGGAGTATGTTCCTCTCCCATAAGAGCTGAGAGTTCGTCATGCATAATTTTAACAAACTGCTCTCCTGGGTTTACCCCGCGAATAACTTTTTCACCTAGCGCTTGTTCTTTAACTTTATTTACAAACTCTTTAACAACTTTGAAATTTACGTCTGCTTCTAGAAGTGCTGTTCTCACCTGCTTTAAGGTGTCTTCGATATTACTCTCAGTAATTTTTCCTTTTCCTGAAAGATTCTTAAACGCATCACTAAACTTTTCACTTAAACTATCAAACATCCTATATCCTCTCAAAAAGAAAACTTTCTAATTTCTCGACGCTATTTATACAAACATCTGCGCCATACTTCTCAAGCATTTGCTGGGATTTGATCGAGCCGTTTGCCGCCCAATTGGCGCCTATGCAGAGAGCCCCAAACTTTTTCCCCCCCAACATATCAGCAAAAGAATCACCGATAACTGCAATATTTTTGGGATCTATTCCAGCTAGCATTTCTTCGAGACCTTCCGTGTCGGGCTTCGTTTGCGCATCATCTGGAGTGCTTAGCTCTTCAAAGTACTCCATAATAGCAAGAGAATTCAAGATTTCAACCACAGAAAAGCGCTTACGAGCTGTCCAAACAAATAGCTTAACATCAGTTTGGGCAAGTTTACCTAAGAGATCTTTGATCCCTGGATACAAAACTCGAGGGGCAATATTGGTATTTACCAAAGTTCCATCATGATCAAAGACAATATGAGTTATTTTTTCCATATCTAGTTGCCGAATCCAGCTCTAATTGCTAACTAACCGTCATGGATACTAAGCCATTTTCCGCTGATTTACAAAAAAAGATTGAGACTCTTGCCCAAAAGAGAACTCCTATCAATTTGGGACGAGTTCACTTTGACTCCCCACTCCTACTTGCGCCTATGGCCGGAATTTGTACACCTCCGTTCAGGTTATTAATGGAAGACTTAGGAGCTGGTGGTACGGTTAGTGAACTTATTTCGTGTCACGGTATCAATCATGCTAATGAGCGAACCCTCAACATGTTAAAAATTGACAAGCGCGAACGCAATATTGGCCTACAACTTTTTGGTGAAAGCCCGGAAGCTATGGCCCAGGCAAGCGAGGTCGCTCAAAAATATAATCCAAAATTTATCGACATCAATATGGGCTGCCCGGTACGAAAGGTTGTAACAAAGGGCGGAGGCTCCGCTCTTTTACGTGAGCCGAAGGAATTGATCCCATACCTTAGTGCCATCAAAGAAGTCCTCAATGTACCTTTGACAATAAAAATTAGAACAGGTTGGGATGAAGACTCAATCAACGCTGATGAAGTTATAAAAATTGCCCATGATATGGGAGTTGAATGGGTCGCGGTACATGGCAGAACTAGAGCACAAGCCTATATGGGAAAAGCAAATTGGGAATACCTAGAAGAGCTTGCTGAAAAAGCCCCTCTGCCAATTATCGGCAATGGAGACCTTCACCAACCACATCTAGTTAAGGCACGAATGAATGATACTCAATGTGAAGCCTTAATGATCGCAAGAGGTTGCCTAAGAAATCCTTTTATATTTCTGGAATCCTATGCTGATGAAAATGACCCAAAATTTCTAGGCAGTGACTATTTTGAAGCGATCTCGAGACTTCATCAATATACCAATGAAACCTATGATAATGAACGAATCAAGCTTATTCAGATGAGAAAGCTTATTGTCTGGTTTGCAGCGGGCTTTCCTGGTGCCGCTAAGTTTAGGGCCTTAATGTTCAAGTGCCCGGATCTTGCCGATTCAATGAAAATTGCTGAAGACTACTACCTATCCCTAGGGGAATCGACTAAATTCATTGACTACAACGAAGTCTTTATGAATGGGGGGCACGGCTAAGTAGCTGTAAAAAGGACTTTCCCGAAATAATTCGTCAAGTAATTCGCGATAACTTCCGATTCGGATATCGATGAAACTATTAATGTGTTTAGGGATATTATTTTCGATCATCACCTCCAATGCTTCGGCATTTGATTGTGGTGCTGCCAGAGTAGAGCTACTAGCCATAGAAGATAAAATCTTAAACTCGAAATTTGCAATCTGTGGAAGCGACGGTGCCTACTCTGAACCACATTGCTGTAACCCATCTAAACCCAACACTTGCAAAACAAGAAGAGAACTTGAAACAGAATACAATACAGCGGTAGCAAAACTTGTATTAGCAGAAGGAATCTTAGCTCTTGGCCTGGCAATTGAATCTAACTACTCTGCTTTTAAACTTCAATCTAAGAAACTAGATGAAGCCACTGAGTATGTAGAGAAGCTTGATCAAAGTTTAATGCAGGCTGATTTGCTTTACGCCGCCATCGACTTAAACGATGATTCAGAAGAGTCTCTTTGGCGCGACTACAATGGATCAACGCCTGATGAGGTTGCCGCTTATGTTAATACACTCTGCTCTGACCAGAAGCACTCCCAAAAAAGATTTTGCCTTGAATATGAAAAACTTCAAACGAACGAAAATCTTCCAGCAGGAACCATGGCCGATCAAATAGATATGCTAAATGGCTTTCTCAATGCAGACAACCAGGCCAGCCCCACTCAACTAGACAAAGATTCTCTCATGAGACAGAGATACAATGTCTACCGAGAAAACCTCATGATCCTAGTTGACACAGCTGACAGTGATAAAAAACTAACTCCCCAAGAATTCAGGCAATCATCAGTATATGCCAAAGTAAAGTTGATACAATCACACCTATTGAGGTACCGAGCACTAGAAGTTGACGGTAAGATTGAAGAAAAAAATAAAGTTGCCAAGGAAATTCTAGAGCTTGCCAACGAATTAGATCCAATTGACCTAGACTATACAACCACTCTTCCTCCTCAAGGAACTTCATTGGGAGGAACAACGAAAACAGCAAGAGAAGTTCTCTCGCAAAAATTTGATAACGTACTTGCTCAAATGAATCTTCCTGATCTTATTCTTAATAGTTCTGCTGAGTCGAACTTCAAAAATAATATTAATCTTTTAGAAAAAGATATAGCTCGCCTCGGGAGAGGAAGTGCAAAGAAAATACAAAAGGTACTTCAGGATAATAAAAACAGAAGTATTGGAGATGGGAAAACGATAGGTGAACTTTGTAAAAATAATTTCGATATCGATTGTTACAGAAATCTCTGTCAAAACGACAGATGCTTGAATTCTGAATTAGCAGAACTTGGTCTTTCCGATTTTAAACTTGAGATAGACCTACTAGACAATCAGAAGGATGCCCTTTCTCAAGCCAAACAAGCTCAGGCCTGTCTCTCCTCAGAAAGAACGACAAAGGAGAAGCAAGATTGTGTTAGATCTGTGGCAAAAGATCTCGCTAATATTTCAGAGAGTGATATAGAAAAACTCCGACAAGAAGTAAAATTCTTTGACCAAATGATCGGAAGACAAGATCAAGTGGAGCCATTTAAAACTCTCAATATTGAAAAGGCACTTACACTTGAAGTTGTGAATGCGAGAAAATGTGTGAAGAATAAATCTGAAAATATTTCTATCTCCTGCGGAGGAAATGATGTGGTCGGGACTTCGACTATAAATCAACAATACTTAAACCTTGCCGACGATGGAGAGGAGATTCTCATAAAACTCAATCACCGCCTCACCCACCAAGCGCTAAGTGAGCAAGGCGTGACTGGGGTTAATTCGGAAAATAAAAGTGCATTTCTTGCAAAATGTAGAAAAGACGAAACAGATAAAAGTGCTGTTTGCGTGAACTTACGTGAGGAAAAAGCGCACGAAGAAAAACTTGCAGAGGCACGAAAACGTGAACTTGCCAGACAACAAGAGCGAAAAATCAGAAGAAGAGAAATAGCTTTAGAAGATGAAGAAGAAAGTGTGGGTAGCTACCTCTTAGAAGGTTTCGCGCAAACCGCACCAATGTATATTACTCCCTTGGTATACTCATGGGCCGAAAGAAGACAAGTAAAAGAAGAGACTAGTTCTCAAATTGCTTCCATCAAAGCTTATGACAATTGGTATATGAATAGCTATAAACCCTCTTGGGAACAATACTATAGTGATCTATCTAGTGGATCAGTGACGAACTGGGGTTATGATTTTTCACAAGCATACACTTTTGAATCAGCAACTAGTTTTCAATCGAATAATGTCAGTAATCTTTACTCAACTAATACTGGAGTGCAAACAAGCTTCACCCCAATTCCAACAACGATAACGACTAACGGCTCAATTCAAAGCACTAGCAAAAGCTCAACTGGCTCATCTAATTTTAGCTTTGGCTTTTGAATACCCGAGTAAACACACCCAGAATTTTTTTCCGTTTTTTCTTAAAAAGCTAAGTCTTTAAAATCCAGTCTCCCCTATACCGAATAGAAGAATAGATGAAATGGGGATTTATACTAATATTCATATTTGTTTTTACAGGCTGCCTGCCGGAGCAGACCGTCCAAACAACTTCTTCAGATGAGGCGAGTTCAACTGACTCCACCTCAACAGATGATTCCACAACAAATGTGGTATTCAACTCAACGATTAATTTTTTAAATTCGGGCATCAGTTCAAAAGTTCTAACTGTTGACTATGATAATACTAAAACTGTTTATCTAATTGGAGATCAAGTCCACAATTACCTATCAAGCACAGATAATTATAAATCTGACTATTGTCTCGAGGTTAGATTTACTGCGGGCTCAAGTAAAACCCCAAAGCGCTTACGAGTAAAAGTCTCCCCAGCTTATTCAAATGTCATAAGCCAAGGAAAAATTACTAGGTTCTTTAGAGTTAATATGGGAACGGATAGTGGTAATACGTTTTGTGATCGCCCAAGCCTTGAAAGGGTTAATGGTGTGAGTGTCACAATTCAATCCGGAGACTCAGATTATGATGGAAGCGTGGGAACCAGTGATATCGATCTTGTTTATAAAACTCAGGATATTTGTTCTGATTGTTTAAATATTATTACTTCATCAAGTGTTATTCTTTATAAAAATAACGATAACGACACGAGTTCAAAAACAAGTGATGACTATCTTGAGAGAGTAGATACCAGTAGTATCGCCTACTCAGACTTAACCATGAGAGTAGATATGAATGGTAATTCTGATGATGGGCAAAGCACTTGCAATGAAACTCTTTGTAGCTCTCAAGGCTTTGACTGTTGTGTCGACGGACAATGTGTGAACGAAAAGAGCATCAAAATCGCCGGAGTCAATGCTGACCCGACTGGCTTTGTTGAAGCTGAACAAGAAAAATACACCGATGCAAATTGGTATAAAAAATACCCTCAATATTATTATATCTGCTTAGAGCAACCTCCCACAGATACAGATAATGGTGGTGGTGAAGATGAGCCCACCGACCCTATTGGGGATGCTGATGAGAGACTCGAAGAACTTACTTTTGACTATAATTGTTTAGAGGATTTAAGTGCTAACTCAAGCTCAGATCCATTTCACTTAGATTTTACTACTGGTAGCCCTACCTGCTCTGTTTGTAGTGGTTCTAACGCGGTAACTTGTACTCAAGAAGTCATGGAGAGACTATATGATAATTGTGGTTGTTCAGAATCAAGCCTATCTGACGCAATAAATATCTGTCCAGCCTACACATACGATCCTGTTTATCAAACAGATAGCAGTGGACAAGAAACATCGACTGTTATCGCATATACATGTAATACACCAGCCGTCTCAGAGACACCTCTTCCATTTTCAGATCTTGAGGTCACTGTGAATTCACGCTCAGCTCCTCATCGTTTCTTTAACACAGTTGGAGAAGAAATTAATCCACTGAAAACAATTCCAAGTGGAACTGATACCACACAAGAAGGTACAGAATTTACTTACCTAGATGATTACTATATTTTTCCTAAAAATGGTGACTTCAATATGAACTCCATTTTAGGCCAGATGAATATTGAATTAACTAATGCAAGACCTGCAGTTGAGATAGCTGTAGAATTTGATAAGCAATATTTAATCTCAACTAGAAGTGGGACTTATATCTCTTGCCCGACTTGTGCAAAAGATCCTTGGTTCAGCAATTTCTCTGCCTTCCCTACCGCGGCAAGTGGAGTTGGTCTACAGGCAATAGGATACACAACAAGAAGAGATACTTTTGAAACAAATACAACACTAGGAAACTATGAGGACACAAAATTTAATCGTGCCTGTTATGTTCCACCTACAATGCTACCGTTTTCTCATAATCAAAACTCTGATGCGCAAACTCAAAGACAAAATAGACTGCAAACTCAAGCGGCTCTTTTTGTTAATGGCTACCAAAAAGATTGGTACGGATTTAACCGAGGAGCATTAATTGGATCTTTTGATGGTGTAACCTGGTTTGCTGTTGGAAAAGGTAGAAGAGTCCGAGCGACATCTGATAAGTTATACCTTGCAATCAACGCTCCTTTTGCTGATTTAGCATCTCCTTCAGACCATGTCGTCGCCGTTCAGGAATATGATTTTGTTTCAACAGCACCTCTTCATGACTTTCTTCCTGATGAGGAAATCAATTCTTCGAATCAAAATGAAGCTGGCTCGTGCCAATACTGGCATCAATGTGAAACTGATACTGATTGTATTACGAAGCTGGGCTGGGAATATGCTTGTGCGGATGTATCACTTACTCAAACAGCGTGGCCAGTTTTTAATCCAATTGGTGCGAGCGAGGAAGCTAATGCCCAGCAAACTGGAACGATAGCTGAATTTCTACAACAAGGAACTCTTCCTCCAAGTGACAGCACAAAAAGATGTGTTTATAGAGGAGCAGGCTCCCCTTGTCGTGTTGATTATGAAAATATTTCTGATGAAGGGGTGAGAAAACACCTAACCTGTGCACCAAATTTTTATTGTGAAGGACTAGCTTCAGCGAACTCTTTTAATTCTGAGGTGGCAAGATTTGGACGCGGACTTGATGAGTTAATAGAAAGTAAAAATCATTACTATGGAATGGATGCTAATATTCTAGGAAGGCCAAAACATTATATTGATACAGGAAGCTTATCTTCTCTTCCAACGGCAACTCAAACAGCTCTAGAGGCAAACCTCCTACTACTTGATTCAAGTGGTTCGGGACAATTTGGATTATGCCGCCCAGGAAAGAAACTCCCATCTTATAGCGGAACTTCCAATACCGTAGATTGGGATCCAGCAGATCAGCATGCTGCCCCTGACAGTGAGGGTAGAACTGATTTCATCTCCCAAATTGGTGGGTGTAACTCTGCTCTCTACACAGACCTTCGTTATAGCTCTTGTCCTATGTTAGACGAAGATGGAAACTATGTTCAAACCCAAGATGATTTCATCGATGGAAACTTTACACTGAGTGATGTAGGCTCAGGGCTGTCTAAAAGTTTTGTTGTGGAGAGACTCTCTTACTCACAAAACGCTTGTGGACTTGAATCTTTAAGCGACGATATAACAGTAACCAGTTCAATGGATTCTGAAGCCTTATCTCAATACTCTGCTTTCAAAACAATCGAAGCTGATCCTTTAACTGACTCAGGAACAATTATTGAAGCTACTTTTGCAAGAGATGCTTGCTTTAGAAAAGCCGGCGCTGTTTGCCATACTGATCTAGACTGTTCACCTAACCGCATGATGGCCAGTGTTGTGGATCTTGTAGACGATAGCTATTTTGGAAACCTAGCTGAAAAATCCTATTATGAGGAATACCTTATTTGTGGCCAGGCAAAAGAAGAACCAGTCGCTGGATCAAGTGATTATTACGACTATGATATGAGTAATAATAGATGCTGCCGTCCTATTGGTGAGAGCCTAACTATGTATACTGAAGACTCTCCAAATGCTGAGGAATCGCAAGGACTAACCACTCATATTTTTGGTTCACTTAATCCAACATCTGCTACTAGATACTCTCGCTACTCTTCTGCTGATGCTACAGTAAATTCTGTCACTAAAGAATCTAATCTGATCAGACCAACAGCAAACACGGATGATTTTGATGGAAATGGTATTTTAGATAACACCACAAATATCACTAACCTTCTCCAGTGGAAAACTATTCACTCGGCAGCTTCTAAAACTTGTTGCGGCGGCGGATGGGTACGTGAATTTGAGGATGGGACAAATGATTGGTCAGTAACAAATAGACTTAATATAGGCCTCTCAAATTTTCAATGTCTGAATTATAGAAGTGAGCTTTATCGAACTGAAGATGCTGCCTCTCTTGGTCTGAGCCAAAATATACTTGATAAAGAAAAAGTCGACTATTGTGGCGATCCTTCTGTAAATTCAGAGAATGATACCCATGAGTCAGGATGTATACAACACTCAATCGCACCTATCACTACGATTGGATCCATCACTAAACCTAGGCTAAATTTAAGCACTGCTACTGGTCTTATAAGCACCAACCCTGATTATATGAATTCTATTTGGGATGATAACCTTTACTCCTACTCTCAACTTCAAGACGCGATGGATGGAACATTCAATCCGTTCCTTGATTGGGATAATGACGACCCAGAAGAAGTCGTAAAGAAATTTATGAAAGTGTATGTTCCAAGTTATATTACATTTGATACCATTTCTACGGACATCACCGTTGAGATGACTGACCCTACTAACGATAGCGGAACCGCGAACTTAACTTGTACAGAAGTTGTCCCTGATGAAAATGACTATACCTGCTCAAGTACAACGGGGGGGACCGATGAAAATGGTGGTCTTTGTTGGGCGCAGATTGCAGGTACACCGACAGCACCAACTTCCCTATGGGATGCTGGAAAATGTGCGGGGCCAAATGCTTGCTGTTACACCTACAATCCTTCTACCAGAATATTGTCTGTTGGATACTCAGATGATCTTTGGCAAGATCCAAATAACTATGGAAAATTTGATATGTTCCTAACATTAAGTGGATGGAACCCGATTGGAACTCTAGGTGGAGAACAGTGGTATACCTCTAATACCACGAGATTTCCTACCACACCTCTAGTAGATGATGCCTCAGCTATTGCAGGAAGAAGAGGGGCCACTCCTGGTAATGCACTATACTACCTTGAAAAGCTTGCTAAATTTGAGTATTTAGGAATACCTCAAATGACCTATGAGCCACTTTACTGTAATGATAATTATCAAAAAATGGTGCCTGGAATATTCAAAGAAGAAGTAGATGGAAGCCCATTAAAAACGGTGATGGACTTCATCAATCATCCTCGTACATTTGTAGATGATAATGCGGATACCCCTTGGCAGACAGATAGCGCTGGCGGCAGTAGCAATGCAAGCTCATTAAATGTGAACATGGCGGCGACTCAAGAACTAGTTGATAGACCTCAGATCTTTTCTGACAACCAATTCAAATGTTGCCTTGAATTAGGAACCTCTATCGATGAAGGATCAGATCAATCTATGTGTTGTTCGGGCTTTGCAGATGAAGATGAAGAGTTAAGTGCAGAGGCCAGTGCAAACGGAGAAAATGTTGATGGAAAAGTATTCTGTAAGCTTCCAACAGGTACAAATCTACACGTATACTTTAACAAATTTGTTTCAAGCGAAGGTCTATCTAGTGAAATTGGAACTACCCCATTAGAGGAAGAAGATTTCGATTCTGTAACTGGTGAACCTGAGCAATCTCAAGATGTTTATAATAAACTTGTTGCGATTGGAGAGCGCTTTTGTGCTAATAACACCACAAGACGAGGGGCCGTAATTGGAAATTTCCCTGGTCAACCAAGTGGTACGAGACCAGACTTAAATGCAAGTGCAACAATCAACTCTATTGCTGACTCCAATAAAGATATTGGTTCTGCCAATAGTACGATTCAAGGAGCTCAAGTTTATGGATTGGGCTTTAAATGGAATCATCATATTTACTGTGATTTAGGAAATAATTAAATGAGAGAAAAAACACCAAAAGAAAGTGAAGTTATTATGCGAGAGATGGTTATGCCAGGAGACACAAATGCTCATGGAACTATCTTCGGAGGCAAGGTATTAAGCTGGATTGATATAGCAGGCGCAATGTGTGCAAGCCTGCACTCCAACACCCAAGTGGTCACGGTACATATGGATGATATTGAATTTAAGTCCCCCATCAATATTGGTTGTCATGTTGTCATTAAATCTTCAATCAATTATGTGGGAAAATCATCTATGGTTGTTGGAGTGAAAGTTATGAGTGAAAACCCTCTGACAGGTATTACCAGAACCACAACTAAGGCCTACCTAACTTTCGTGGCACTGGATGAATTTGGAAAACCAACAGAGGTTCCAAGACTTAAACCTGAGACGGATAACGAAAAAAGGCGTTATAAAAACGCCCAAGAAAGATTAAAATCTAGAAAAGAGTTAAGCCTTAAAATTCAAGAAGACTAGTATTTTACGCTACAACCGTAAGGTCTAGTCTTAGCAGGATCTGGTTTCTCGCCTAGCATTAGCTTACTCATAGAAGAAGTTACGTAATTCGTAGCTCCTTTAATTGACTCTGGTTTGTACGAGTCATCTGAGTCCATAGCTCCCACATAAGAAAGATTCATCTTCCCATCTATGATATAGATATGTGGAGTCGTTTTAGCGCCATATGCTCTCCCCACTTCACCTTTTGGATCTAAAAGTAAATAATCAGAAGCCAACTTATCTGTGGCGTATTGAGCTTTTGCCTCAGCAACATCTTTTAAATAACCTTGTTTACCTTCTGCTGAACTAACGATTGTAAGCCATACAACTCCGTCATTTTCCTTATAAACATTTTGGGTCGCCTGCATATTCCCAGAATCATAATGTTTTCTGACATAAGGACAACCTCTGTTATACCACTCAAGTACTATAAATTTCCCTTTAAACTGGCTTAATGCTACTTCTTCACCTTTATGAGAGAGAAGTTTAAACTCTGGAGCTTTGTCTCCTGGATTAACTGCATATGCTGAAACCGATAACATTAATAACATAGCTAATTTAAACATTATTTTTTTCTCCATTCATCGTGATCGAATCCATCGTCCACATCATATTTAATTTGAATATCAGAAGTGCTTACATCTGGTGCGAAATCTAAGTTATAGAAGTTAACAGTATTAAAGTACTTACTATAATACCAGTATCCCCCATGTTCTTCTTTCCCACTTGGAAGCTCTACCCCATTAAAGAGCACTTTAATCGTTTTAATAACAGGTCTATGTTCTAAAAGTAATCGAGGTGTATCGATGATTGAAACTATATCCCGTCCTATTTCGGCCATATTCTTTCCAAAATCAGGAACACAAGCTGACATATGAATACCATCTGTTAAATTAATAATTTTTTCAAATGGTGAATCAGTATATCCGTCTCCCCAACCAGAACAGTCTTGTAGGTCAGGAAACTGAAAAGCCCCATAAAAACGAATGATTTTATCCGGAGACTTCATGGCCCTTAATGAATCCAAAAATGTTATCGTTTCAAATTGAGCACCGAAGTCTTGTTCACTCTGTTCAGGTTCATCTGTAACCATGATAACTGCTAAATGTGCATCTGGACGATAAAAATGGTTGTAGGGACTAGTTAACCCCAGCCCTCTTGTCGTGTTATAAAAAATGTACTCTGAATAGTCTCCATCAGTCCCTAAATTATCAATTGCTTGCTGAAATTTTGCAACAGGATCAGCTGTCCCATTATTAAATACGGTTTCAAAACCTAAAAATGGCTTTTGAGACTTATCGGTCGACATGACTCCCATACGCCATTTCATAATATTGTCTTTGGTGAATTCTTGCATAAATAAGGCAGCATTCTGAACAATATTTGCTTGGATATCACCCATTGATCCTGAGTTATCTACCACCCAAAGAATATCAATTCTAGCGTCTCGTACTATATCTCTTAAGGCGTAGGTCTTATCTGACCTTACAATTTCAGGAGGATTATCATAATGAACATAGTCTCCAGCACCTTCACATGCCATAAGAGCTAAAAAAAGAAGCCATTTCATTTATTTTTCTCCTTCAAACATAGGTTTTTAATCTGAGCTCTCAGGCTAAAAAGCTCGTCAGCAAAGAATTGTCCATCAAATGGAAAGACAACTGCATTGTTAACTGTTGGTGCTGCATTTTTAGTACTAACACTATCCTCTTGATGTTTTTTGCGCATAAGTGCTAATTTGGACTGAAGTCGTCTCATTGTACTCAGGTACTCTACCTTTACAAACCGCATGCGATAGATCGCCTTCTCTAAAATCAATTTTCTATTTGTCCATTGTCTTTTGGCTTCAGTAATTTTTGCAGCTGAAATAGACGCTAGACCATCCTTAAGCCTTTCAACATAATGCACGCTATCTTTTAGCTGACTCAATTCAAAATTAATTTCTTTCTCTCCTCTCTCTAAAAGGACAATCGGAAGAGTTTTCGTATCTAAAAGTGTTGGCGATTTCGCCTTCAATTGAGTTTCAATCTCTTGGGCATGCAACCTATTTTCATTTAGGAATTGATCAAAAGATTTCTTTGTTTGTTCAAACTGACAAGTCTGTAATTGCGCCATTGAATTTAAAAGATGTCTATCTGGTAGAAAATGATTTTCAAATATCTTAAGCTCTAAGGTTTTAACTTGGCCTTTTACACTTGAAAAATCTTTTTGCTGCATATCGATCCACATTTTTTCAACTTGAGCCGTTAAATAATGTTTAGATTCATCAGGTATGAGTTTATAGTACTCCTTTGAAGCATCAAAAGCTTCTGCTTGATACAGAAGTCTGGCTAAATTTAAATAATAAAATGAAATATTCTCGATATTATTTGAATGCTCAAGCCCAGGCTCAAAGACTCCTTTTAAAACTTTGGCAGCATTCGCAAGCTCACCTTTTTTTGCAAAGTCTAAAACTAACGACTCGGCTAACTTCAACCTAAGAGGGTCTGTGGCCTCAAGATAGGAGATGGCCTCTTTCGTCTGATCGCCTGTTCTCAAATATGCTAATGCTCTCAAGGAGTCATTAAATTTAATATTTTTAGCCCCCGAACGAGCAAGAACGTCCTTTTGCTCTGGAGTCAATAAGATGCCAGCTTTTAACAACCACTTTGAAGCATTCTCTCCCATAACTTGATCAAGAGCGATTGTTGTTTGCTTATCTAAAAAAGAAGGATTGGCCAGTTGATCAATCCATAGGTTTACCGTTAAAAATTTATAATCTAATTTATAACTTAAATAGATAAGCGCTGACTTCACATAAGGCTCTGCACGGTACTGATCTAAAACTCTAAAAGAGTCCTTGTACTTATTAGCAAACAGCAGATCAAATCCCGCAAGAATCTCCTTATTTGAAACTCCCCGCTCTCTAATCTCACCATAGATTTGAACTTGAAAAGCATCTGATAAATCTAGAGCTTGTCTTTTAATCTGGATAGGTTCGAAGTTTTTTAACGAACTCTTATTTAATAGTTTATCCAAATCCTCCGCAGCACTTACATTCGACACTGTTGCTAATACAAGAGTCAGAGCTGCTGAATTTCGGATATATTTGGATTTAATCATAAGCGACTACCCTGTCCAAAAAGATACCCAATTTCTAAGTACCCCATCGCATTATGAACATTATCATCACCATTCACTTTCTTTTGGGCGTAAAATTCATTCTTCACCCCAAAACGGGCAGACATATTTTTCCCAACCCAAAAAGATAGCCCAAGGTCCGCTGTATACATTTGAACTTCGCCACGAGATAAACTTATATTTCCGTACCCCAGGGCGATATACTGATCAAAATAAACAATCGTATCTTTGGTTAGCCTAACTTTTCCATATACAGTGTTGAAATTAATAAACCCTTCAGAGCTTTTCAAAGCAAAATCTGAGTCTGGAAGAAGTTGTTTTTCTTCGAACAAAGCTTTACCTGATGGAGTCAATTGATTGAAGTATTCTGTATACCTTAAACCAGCAGACCACCTGGAGTTATAATGAAACCTTGCTGTTACCCCTGATTGTTTTGTATCAAGATGTGGATCTGCTGCAAAATCATGTGCACCAAACAAAGTGAGCTCAAATCTCTTATTTAAAGATGAGTATCTCTCGTTGACCGCATATAAATCCTCTTCCGATAGAAGTGGTGTAACTTTATCACTCGGAATATTTAGACTTTCTAGTTTCTGAGATAAATCCTGCTCAGCAAAACTTTGAGAGCTACCTAAAACGAATAAAATTGCTAAAATTTTCTTTTTCATAAATTATCTCACCACTTTTTTATTTAACATGTCAGAAAACCATCTTTTGGCAATATCTTCATCACCGCCGGTTCCCTTAATATCAGCAAACTCAGTGCCTAAAAGAGCTAACCTTCCTTTACCTGGTAAATTACAAATGATACCAATCGAATAACTCTTTTTTTGCTCACCGGTTGAGTCATTGAGCTCTAGTACATCGTCACATTTGTCAGCTAAAACCCCATCATGAAACACAACAGGATCAAAAGATTTACTTGAAGCATTTCCTGCAAGAGTTACTGCATCTGAATTTTTTGTAAAATCCGGTCTCTGCACAAAGTACAAGTCTTGTAATTTTGTGGAAGTTGGCAACTGTGAATATCGCCCTAAAATCGTAACCTTAAGATCATCTTCTATAAGGTTTAAAAATTCTTTTGGAAGATTTTCTACCATTGGTGATGCAATGATAATATTCTCTACATTATCCATCACCGTTAGAATTTCTTGTCTAAAATGATCATCCAAAAGTGCACTAGTTCCTAGAACAAGGGTTTCTCTTCCAGCGAGAGCTCTATCGTCCAGAATTTGAATTGCAGGATTCATGATCTCTATATTATCCATATTTTCTTTAAAGAATTTTACTTCTTTATCACGGGTTGAATCCGTAAAATAAATAGTCTTAGATCGATCTTTTTTGAAAACTTCAAAGACAAAACTCTCAGCAGAGCTCATATTGTATTCTGATTTAGCAACTAAAGAGAACTGATGTATACCAGGCTTATCACTTCTAACTGATAACCTACCATTACTCCAAGTCACGTATTTCCTCATAGACTCAGGCTGAACTACGAGTTCAGTAATATTTTGTCCGTTATCACCATCTTTAGCAGAGATTCTAAACGTATTATACTCGTCATTTTTAAAGTACTTTACTTCACCAACATCCCAAGGCCAACGATTAAACACTGGAGCCTTTCTATCCTTAACTCTGATTTTTAAAGTTGTCTCAACTGTTTTACAATTGTTCATTCCTCGGTATTGATTAAGGACACAAGCTTTAAATCGAAATGTTTTATTTTGTCCGTTATAACTAGGTGGGATATCTTTCCAGACAACATTGAGTACACTTGAATTATTAACCTCATCTTTTACTGGAGTTAATTTAAATTCACCATAATTAGGCTTGTCTCCTACCAGTGATATTTCTGGTGCAACTTCTGCATTCTCATCGTAAGCTGAAACTTGAAAAGTGGAGTCAAGACCCTGCTCCATTGTTGGTGGAGCTACCACAGTTACGCCCAACCTTGAGTCAACGACCTCAAGCTCTACAGTTTTAACCGCCACGTGCTTTGCTGGGTTATAAGCTTTTATTTCAATATCGTAATTAGCAGTTTTTCTCTCGTTAAGTTTGACATGAAAATAGTCAGGCTTATATACGAGCTTGTATCTCGTATCATCTATTTGAATAGGCTTTAAATTACTAGGCCCACCATCGATCGTTACATCGAATCCTCCCTTAGGATAATCAATATTCTCCATTTCAAATTCGTATTCAAGAGTTTTTCCCTCTGTTACATAAGCTTTATCTCTACCTTCAATAGAGAAATTTCTTGGAACATCATTTACCACTAATGTAACTGCTGCCGTTCTTGTTTCTCCACCTAGATCCAGTGCATTTCTCAAAAGAAGCTCAATCGTATAGACTCGAGTTTTTTTGGTCGGATCGTTAATGTCATTTCCTTGAAATGGACCTGGCATCCATGAAAAAGTAAAATTTTCTTTATCGAAAATTAGTCCTTCTGGTGCGTTTTTTATCGTTAAATCAGGTACACCAGGAGCTGGAACAAATACACCTACGTTTACGGTTCTATTTTTTCCTTCATCAAATTCGTATTTCTTTTCAACTGCAATAGCAATTGTATCAGGAACTTCACGTTGTTCATCTCTTGGATCTTTTCTTACGTCTCCTTGGCTTGGATACGGATCTTTCTCGCAAGAAAGAAAAAGTGAAAAGATAAAACTAACTACTAAAAACTTCATACTGCCTCTCATGTTCCTACCGGCCTTAACATAAATGGATAATTAATATTTACATTCACTCCACCTTTTGGCTTTGGAAACTTCCAATTCATCATCTTAGTCGTAATACAAGACTCTGCTGCTGGACTCCCAAGTGAAGATTTTAAAACTTTTGAAAAGTTTAGTTTACCCTGGCCATTGATTTGAAAGGCAACAGTAACGAGTCCTTCAAGACCTGGGGTTTTATTTAATTCGTTTTCATAACAACGTCTAACTTGAGATAAATATTTTGCGATTGTGGCATTGATAGCATAGCGACTTAATCCACCATCAAGCACAAGATCATTACTTGCGACTGAAATCCCAGAGATACCTTTCCCTGTACCAGATGCGACCATGGTATTACCGTAACCACCTTTACCGCCTCCGGCACCTTTGGTACCAACTCCACCGAGTCCTGCAACACCGGTATTTCCAACAGTAGTCTTTTTAAGACCTTTTCCAAGTCCCGTTAAGACTTCTCCACCAGAACCAGCATCTCCACCTGCTCCAGCACCAGCTGTTGCTTGTTTTAATTTCTGAGGCACACCTCCCGTCACTTTAGAGAGATCTTTAGACCCAACCAATCCTAAGAAACCTAAATTTCTTTTTACAGCTTGTTTGGACTTTTCAGCTGCGTTCATAGGCTTTATTTTTAAATCTGGGTTTGATTCTTGTATTTTAACTGTATTTACAGGCTTTATCACTTGAACCACAATTGGCTCTTTTTTTATTTCCTCTTTCACCTCTTCAATTTCCTCGCTTGGAAGCAAGAAAAATAGAACTGGTATTATAAGAAAAACACCAAGAGTTATGAGTTCTGCTGTTCGACTTAACCAAGAGTTTTCATCGTTTTGTGCATTTAAACAATCAAGAAATTCTCCTGCAGAGTAATTTCCTATATTAAAAACTCCTCTTGGGGTTTCTAGTTTCCACTCTTTCTCTGAGATTTTCTCTACTTTACAATCATTTAGTGATTTTAAAGAAAAGCCTTCTCCTGAACGAACTAACTCAAACTGGCAATCCCAGTGGTTATTAGTAAACTCAAACCCTTGCCTGGAACGAATATCAAGCCTTTTATGTGCTTTGTCTTCACTAATAAAACCAAAAACTTTATGAAAACCATATTTCAAATTTTCATTGTTTTGAATGACCTTAACTAAAAAACCTTCCTCGGTTTTAATCGCTATCATTCGACCTCCTCCTGAGTATCATTTGCCATTAAATCTAAAAAATCTTCTCTAAGCTTGATTAGTCCAAAATCCTCTTCACCAAGATTCCCGGTAACTACCGCATAATCAGCTTTTCTTTTCTCACCTTCAATCAAAAGGCTCTCAAAATCAATCCTCTTACCTGAGCGATATTTAGGTTTGGAAACTTTTGAATCCGCGGCATAAACTGAGCTCAATACAAGACTAAACAATATTAAAAACTTCATTGAATCTCCTTTAATTGATTGATACGCCCTTTGAAGTAACCCGCTAAACGAGGATTATTATTATCTAAATAAAATTTTTCCATGGCGCTCAAAGCTTGTAGATCAGTCGGATTTGTTAATAACGCCTGCTTTGACTCCAAAAGATTTGAGTAATCATAACTAGCAGTGTTAGTTACGCTGTACTCTTTTTTCTCAATAAGACCCGCGTAGCTTTTGCGTTCAACTTCAATTTGTGCGCGAACTTTCTCACGTTTCTCCTCATCGAGAGCTAAAATTTGCTCTTCCTGTAAATTACTGTATTTATCCGCGACAGTTAAATAAGGAGTGGCCAGTTGAGTTAGGTTTGCTTGAACCTGCATCATAATATCGTCAGTTAACCCTTCTGGTAGAGGCGTAGACATGATTTCTGTTCCCATATTAAGGTACGCTCTTTTTAAAATATCTAAAATATAAACCCTCGCTTGAGTCGTTGAAGCTTCCAAGTACTTATTGGAAGTGGTCACTACCTTTTCCAACAATTTTTCTTTGTACTTGAACTTTCTTTCACTATTTCTCCCGTAGAATTTATAGCGGTCAAATTTATTAAAATCTTTTTCTATTTTTGAGAGCGCAAGCTCGATCCATAGATGTCCGGCATACTGGTCTTGAGCCGTGACAAATGATTTTGAATTGTTAGAATTATCAAATCTATTGGCCAGTTCAATTTTCTTTGTCACTGACCAAGGAAGTAGAATCGATTTTTCATCAATCAAACCCGCCTCATCGAGAGTCTTATATAGAGCTGCTTCTAAATTTACATCTATTGGTTTTTTAAAATTCTTTATAATTTTCTTCAAAACACGATCACGCTCAGAAAACTTTTGATCAATTTCATAGAGTGCAGCAATTTTGAAATAAACTGTTAAATCTGAATCTTTTTTCAATTCATATTTTTCCAGTAATCTTGCAGCGTCACTAAAACGCCCCATACGCTCATATTCAACCATTAACGCTTTTTCATCTTTGTCTTTCTCAAGAAGTGAAACAAGTTTTGTTTGATCAGCCAGTTTTACAGCTAAAACTTTAGCGTTAGGACAAGATTTTTCCGGATATATTCCAGCAAAACAATTCTCATAAAAATGCTGTAGGGATTCTTTCGTCTCCCCTTTTAGAGCAAAATATTCAAATTGAGACTGAGTCTTAACCTCATTCATAGAATTCAACTCAGGCGTAAGTTCTTTTAATCGACTTGCAGCTAACTCATCTTTTGGTAAGCTTAACCAAGTATCGGCTTGAGCCGCTAGTTTATCGAAAGCTTTTTGTTGATTATAAATATCTAAAGTTAAATTTTGTGCCAAGATGGCCCACTTATCTGCCTTTTCTAAACTCTCAATTTTTGCCAACGGTAAAAACTTCGATAGCGCAAAAGGAAAATTATTGTTCTTATAATAATGAAGTCCTGCAAGGTAGATAAATTCCCTACTCTCATTAGAATCTTTCAATATTAGCGCAAGCTCTAAGGATTCTTCTAAAATGATTTGAGGTATGGCAAGCTCCTGCGCAAGAGACAGTCTAGTTTGTCTTAACTGTCTTATATGCTTTTGGTCTCTTTTATAGGCAATATCTTCCTTTATCCAAAGACCAAGCCTTTCAATTTTTGCCGTTTTATCTTCTTGAGCCTTAAGCCATCCCTGCTGCAACTTAGTGCGCATTTCATCATTAGGATAAAAGCTTAAATACCTATCAATAGCTCTTCTTAGATAGCTTGAATATTGTTTAGGATCTTGATCTGCTTCGGAACCAAATTGAACGATTACTCTTTTAAGCATTTCACGAAATTCTTTTGATTCTTCGTTTTTTTGCGGAAGCTCTTTTGCATGTCTTTTTTCTAGAGCGGAGAGATATTTTTCGATTTCATCCCAATCTCTAAAACCATAAAATTCTTCCAACAATCTCATTTCATAAAAGATATCTGGAGATTTAGTATTTAAATAAATTAGTGAATTGGCACCTGCAACTCTATTACCAGCACCATAAAAGGACTCCACTAATTGGCGAACGAGTTCATCTTTACCTGTTTTTTTAACAAGCTCTTTTATGAAGGCAATCTCATCTTTACCGTCAGTTGTTCTGTTCGAGAAAAAAAGCATTAAATCGTTAATAACTTTTTCCCTTACCTGTCCAGTGCGATCAAATAGAGCAAGCTTCAATTCTTCTATCGCTGAATCCACTTTCAATTCTTTATAATGTAGCCAAGCTCTCTTGTAGTGAGAGAGGTTACAGGATTCAATCGAGCTACAAAGTGATATCGCCTCTTTATAATATTTATCTGACTGATCAAAATTGATCTTTTCCTCATAGTATTCAGCTAAAGAGTAAGCTGCTTCTCTTTTAAGATTTTTGTCTTTTGAGTCAGAGTAGAAAACCTCTTCAAAATAACTTTTTGAATCATCTTGTTGCCCAAGTTTTCTATAAACCCTTGCTGTTTGGTATTTAATAAGGATTTCTTTTTCGCCTTCTACCTTAGTTAAACCATCACGTCCATTTAACACATTTAAATAGAGTTCTAAGGACTTCTTGCGATGGGAGATTTTATCGAGCTTTTCAGCCTCATCTCCCTCCTGAATCGAAACATCAAAATAAAGGTCAGCTAAACGCAGGCTAAGCTCCTGCCTACCAGGATCATTTTTTTCAAGGCTAGCTTTAAGTGCTTCCATTTCATCAATTAAATATTGATCTGCGAAAGCACTTCCAACAAATAAACAAGACAATAGTAAATAGCGCATTACCTTAGTCCTATAACCGCAAGCTTAATGGTCGAAAACTCACCAGTAGTTAAAATCCCCATAATCTGAGAAACAACCGTTGATGGTACTTCTTTATCAGCTTGCAAGTTTATTTCTCCAGGAAAAGCTTCTCCGCTGTGATTTTTGGCCCAATCAACTTTAATATTATGAAGATCACTCATGAGTTTTTTAGGACTACGTAAAACTTTTTTCACTTCCCCTACGATTTTCTGATCGAGATAAAGATTCCCATCGTTGGCCACGGCCAAAACTGGTGCCTCTCTCACTTCCGTCGCCGTTATCGAATCAGGAAGAGTAACCCCTTTATTGATCAATATCTCAGGGGAAGTTGAAAAAGTTTGAAGAAGAAAAACTACTAACATCGAAAACATGTCAACCATTGATGTCAACATCAGCGCACCTACCGCTGCTTTTTTCGCCCATGCAGTTTTTCTTTTTCTTTTAATTAAATGTTTTTCAAACGGGTCTGATGAAACCAAGCTCTGATTTAGTCGCATATCTATTGCCCTCTAGCTGATAAAACACCGATATTAAGGATTTTATTTGACCGTAGAGTATCCAATGTCTCTACCAGCTGCCCATACTGAACTGTAGTTCTCGGGGTTATTGTCGCTGTTGCAATATCGATGATCTTATTTTTATAGTTTAAAACTTTATCCTTAATAGTCTGGTCAAGTGCAGCTTGCAATGAAGTAGAATCTTGAGACTCTACTTTAAAACCCTTCACTCTTTTTCCATTTCTTTTCAGATTCACTCGTAGATGAGTTGGATCTTTATAAACCAAATCCAAATCATAACTTTCTTTCTTACTTGCCACAGCCTCAGTCCCGTGGGATTGTTTGATTTCGACAGTACCAATTTCGATCCATACGGCCGTGATAAGTAAGAAACATACACATGTAGAAAGTAGATCGATAAATGGAGTTAGATTCAACTCAGCATTCAACTCTTTTTTAGAGCCAAGTCCTACCTTATTTTTCATAGTAAACTCGCTCTAAAATTAGTTTCTCTCTGCACTTACAGAAGTTATTTCCGCTGCATTTGGAAGGATTGCTCCTTGATTCTTCTCTTCTCTATTCTCAGAGTAAAAAAGAAGATCATGGTAAATCTCTGATGCACCTTCTGATAACTTTCCTACGATTTGCTCAGTTCTATTTTGATAAATTGCATAAGCAACTAATGCTGGAATAGCCGCCAGAAGACCAAAAGCAGTTGAGTTAAGTGCCTCTGAGATACCTTGAGATAATAAATTTGCTCTCTCTACCGGACTTGCACTTGCAACACCAGCAAATGAACTGATCAGACCAGTAACAGTACCTAATAAACCAAAAAGAGTTGCTACGTTACCGAACATCGCCAAAAACCCTGTTCTTTTATCGTAGTGATTTATTTCTCTCGTTAATTGCTCATCCATACGAGCTTGTAATGCTTCATCACCTGCACCATTCATACGAAGTTTAACACCTGTTAGTGCAACTCTAGATACTGATGCACTTGGAGCAGTCGCTTTAATATATTCTTGAGCTCCAGAAAAATCTCCGGCTGCAATAAAAGCTAATAGGTTTCTTCTGAAATCCGCTGGAACGTCTTTATATTTAGCATAAAGAACAATCGCTCTCTCTACGATAAAACCTATCGTTAAAAGACCGAATAAAAGAATAAAATACATAAAGAATCCACCAGCATGAAACTGATCTAATAAACTCATGACAACCTCCATATCATAAAAATTGGTACTATCCGTAGACCTCTTGTGAGTTACCATGAAATGATACAATGTATATTTTTGGTTTGACCAGTAGTGATAAAGGCCTTAGACAAATGTAAGAATATATTAACTGAGCAATAACATCCACTAACCGCGGTATTTAAAGTGAAAAACCTGAGTTTTATCGGTGTACTCTTTAAGTTCTAAGTCTGTAATTGAGTCAATTCTATTTAACTCTGACATGACTTCATTAATTCGTTTAGTATTTCGCCTTAACATTTCCAATTTGTCAGGAGAGACTTGATTTGACTTCAGGAGGCTCTCAACAACGCTCAAAGGATTATTAATTTGGTGCAGTAACCCTCCCTTCACCTGCAAAAGAGTTTTGTTCTTTTCATTCTCTTCCTTGATTCTTCTGTACTGAGAAAAAACTCTTTGTTGTAGAAAAGCAAAATATAGAACAAGAAAGTAACAAAACGAAAAAATAAAACCTTTAGTCACTGTACCTATAGATTTAAATAAAAGTTCACCGGGATCATAGAAATATAGTAACCACTGTCCTAAGACGAAATAAAAAAAATAGAATACTGCGACCTTGTGACCTATCAAAATATATATTCCGGCCAAAAAGGGGAAAGCCCAAAAAATAGTCTGTGATTCAAACGAACCTTGAGAATACGTGTACCACATTTGTACCGTACAAGCGTATGTGAACATGAAAACATCAAACAATCGATAGTAATTATACAATTTCCAGACTGCATAAATACCCATTAAAAAAAGCCCAGAAATAGGTAGATGAATAAACTTCATCATTGGTTCACGGGCAAAAAACACAAGGTAACCATACAAAATAAACATCACTGATGTTGTGGCAATGAGAAGGAATGTTCTAAGTCTGTTGACATAATCTTCAAGCATAAAGAACTCTATGACAAAAAAAATAGTATGGCACATACATTCGTATGTGCCATTATTATGCAGGATAACCTTTTAACCTATTCTCAATTGTGTGTGTTGAGGCAAGTTATGAGGCCGAAAAAGTTTCTACCAAAAACTAGATCGTCTGGTTATTAAATTATTCTTAAGAACAGCCAGTAGTTGAACCACATGTATCACATTTCATACATGAGCCATTTCTCAAAAGAGTAAATGACTGGCACTCAGGACAAGATTCCCCTTCATAGCCTTTCATACGAGCTTCTGTCATTTTGCGCCCTTGAGATACCATTTTGGCATCCTTCTCTCTTGAGTATACTTGCGCAGGCTCGACTGAGCCATCTGCATACGTGACTTCCTCCTCGATCATTTCTAAAAGAGGCTCATCATTTGCTGACTCTCCGGTAATTTTGTCACTCTCCAAATCAGTTGGTTTAACGTGGACTAAATCATAGCGACCTAAATATCTACATGCCAGGTCTCTAAACACATAATCAATTACAGAAGTCGCCATCTTTAAATTATCGTGTCCTGTTACCATTCCGTTTGGTTCAAATTTTGTAAAAGTAAATGCATCTACAAAATCTTCTAAAGGGACTCCATATTGAAGTCCTAGGGATATCGCAATTGAAAAGCAGTTCATCAAGGAACGGTAAGCAGCTCCTTCCTTATGCATGTCTATAAAAATTTCCCCAAGAGTTCCATCATTGTACTGACCAGTTCTCAAATAAACTTTGTGTCCGCCAACACTAGCTTTTTGAGTGTAACCAACTCTCCTATTTGGAAGATTCTTCTTTTGAGAAATTTCTTTATAGATGACTTTCTCCACCATTTTTTGAGCCACTTGAGTGATCTTTTCATTTTGAGGAATTTCATCGAAATCTTCCATCAATCCGAGTTCATCAAAAGCTTGCGCATTTAATGGCTGAGACAACTTTGAACCATCTCTATAGATAGCATTAGCCTTAGTCATGAGTGACCATGATAGCCTATAGGCTTCAGAGATTTCTGCCACTGTCGCTTCATTGGCCATATTGATAGTCTTTGAAATGGCACCTGATAAATACGGCTGACATGCGGCCATCATTTTAATATGTCCTTGCCAAGCAATTAATCGCTTTCCAATCCGTCCACATTTATTTGCACAATCAAAAACTGGAAGATCTTTGTCTTTTAAATGAGGTGCTCCTTCCAAAGTCATTGTTCCACAAACAAAATCATTTGCAGCCTGAATTTCTTTATCTGTAAAGCCAATTTCTTTTAACAGATTAAAGTTTGGATCATTCAGTTTGTTTTCAGAAATTTTTAAAACATCTGTGATGAAACTTTCGCCTAAAGTATACTTGTTAAATACATAACTAATATCAAATGCTGATTCTAGAGCTGCCTCAACAGCTGTAATTTTCTCATCTGTAAAACCAAGGTTTCTTAATCTTTCATGATCGATGCCTTGAGCTCCACTTAAAGTTCCATGTCCAACAGCATATTTAGTTATATCTGAAACTTCCTTATCACTATAACCAAGATTAGATAGCGCTACTGGCACAGATTGATTGATGATTTTAAAATATCCACCACCTGCAAGCTTCTTAAATTTTACCAGCGCAAAATCAGGCTCAATTCCAGTCGTATCACAATCCATAACAAGACCAATGGTTCCTGTCGGAGCAATAACTGTAGTCTGGGCATTTCTATAACCGTATTTTTGACCTAGTTCATAAGCTTCAGTCCACGCCGCTTTAGCAGCATCCGCGAGGTATTTATCAACCAACTCGGCTTTTAATGCTTGAGGTTCTACAGTAAGACCATCGTATTGATCTTTCCCGCCACAAGCTGCATTAAGGTGGTTTTTGATAACTCTTAACATGGCATCTTTATTGGCTTCATACCTCTCAAAAGGACCATGCTCTTTTGCCATCAAAGCTGACGTCTTATAAGAGACACCTCCCATAATTGCCGTCAAGGCACCCGCTATATTTCTACCTTTCTCTGAGTCATATGGAAGTCCTAAACGCATAAGTAAGGCACCAATATTTGCAAAACCTAAACCAAGAGTTCTGTATTGATATGAACGTAGCGCTATTTCTTTAGAAGGAAATTGTGCCATGAGGACTGAAATTTCTAATACCATGGTCCACAATTCACAGGCATGGATATATTTCTCAACCTCAAACATTCCTGTTATCGGGTCCATGAATTTTACTAAATTTAGGGAAGCAAGATTACAGGCCGTATTATCTAGGAACATGTACTCTGAACAAGGATTTGATGCATTGATCCTTCCATCATTTGGACATGTATGCCACTCATTAATGGTGTCATCAAACTGCACCCCTGGGTCAGCACTTTGCCAAGCGGCTTCTGCAATAATATCCCAAAGCTCTTTAGCCTCAATTGTCTTTACTGTTTTTCCAGTAGTTCGCGAGATCAATTCCCATTTTTCATTTTTATCAAGTGCTTCAAAAAACTTGTTAGGGATACGGATTGAATTATTTGAATTTTGTCCAGCTACCGTTGCATAGGCTTCTGAATTCCAATCTGTATCATACTGTTCAAATGTAATTGAAACAAAACCTTGTTTGGCCAGGTCAACACAACGAGAGATATAATTCATTGGCACCATATCTTGACTTGCAGCCTTGATAGCCCGAGCCAGTTCACGATTGGACTTACCAGAGAATTTGGCGTCGCCCTCAATAGTAGATTCATTAAGCACTTTAAAAATATTCTCTAAATGTTTTTTACAAATCTTCGAACCAGTAACAAGGGAGGCCACCTTTCTTTCCTCGACAACCTTCCATTGAATAAAATCCACAACATCTGGATGATCTAAATCAAGGCACACCATTTTTGCTGCTCTTCTGGTGGTTCCTCCAGACTTAATGGCCCCGGCAGCTCTATCACCAATTTTTAAAAAAGACATAAGCCCTGAGGATTGGCCGCCACCTGAAAGAGGCTCCCCCTCACCACGAATATTAGAAAAATTTGTTCCTGTTCCAGAACCGTATTTGAATAGCCTCGCTTCTCGAGACCATAAATCCATTATCCCACCCTCGTTTACTAGGTCATCATTGATAGATTGGATAAAACACGCATGAGGCTGAGGTCTTTCATAAGCTGAGGTTGATTTTTGAACTTTACCAGTTTCTGGGTTTACAAAAGTATGCCCCTGCGCCTTTCCAGTAATTCCATAACTTGAAAACAGCCCTGTATTAAACCATTGAGGAGAATTCGGTGCTGCCATTTGGTTGGCAAGCATATAGCTAATCTCTGCTTGAAAAGCATCTGCATCAGACTTTGAGTCGAAATATTTATACTGCTCTCCCCAAGATCTCCAGCAACCTGCAAGACGATCAAACACTTGTCTTGCGTCTGTTTCAGACCCCAGTAGCGGATTACCTTTATCATCTTTTATAACCTGCCCCTGCTCATCAAGTTGAGGGACACCAGTTTTTCTAAAATATTTCTGAGCGATTATGTCTGTTGCCACCTGAGACCAAGTGCTTGGAACTGTAACCTCTAATGCAGAACTAGAAGAACCATCAAGGTTACGAACCTCACTCATTCTTTTTTCAAACTGCATTCCTGCGTAAGCTGACTGACCCTTCCTAGTAAATATTCTTTTAACTTTCACGCTATTAACTCCTTCCTGATGTTATACATTTAATTTTAAGTCGCTTCAGACCAAAGTCAACACAATATCTTGGGTTAAAACAGCGTCAAAAAGGTGACTCACACAACATACAGTTACCTAATAGCTACGTGGTCAAAAAGCAAACACTTAAGTTGTTGAAAAGTCGATGCAACTGCCAAAAACCTAGTATGCAAAAAAAATCTTTCTCTAAATGTAGTAGTTTAGTCTTGTTTATAACTCAATCACTACACTATCTTGTGGCCCTACACCATTGAAACTAGATATGCTATGCTAGTGAAATGAATATCTTAAAGATCAGCGCTTCAGCTTTACTACTCTCACAGACTATTTTCCAAACAACGTTAGCAAACAACGTCATGGATCCTAAGTTTAAATCATATGAGCATGAAAATCCTGGTTGTCCTATAAATTCTGAATGCTCAAAAGAAAGTGGAAAAAAATTAGAAGCATGGCTTAAGGTTTTGGAAGGTGCTAGCAAAGACAAGATAAAAACACTAAATAAGTTTAAAAACGAAAACGGTACTCCAATACAAATCCTGGCCAGAAAAGAGATTTTTGAAAAATCAGATCCTATACTATGGAATTCAAGATGTTCGGTTCACAACCCTAAAAATCCGAATAATACAATTTACCGGGGCTATCTCTTTCTAAAGGATAAATTAGATCACGAAGTCGCTAAGTTTACACCGGTATATTTATATAATGGAACTGAGAAAACGGAATACCATATTCCTTATGGTGACACTGTCTCCCTAATACAAAATGAAAAATTAATAGTTTTGAAAGACTTCGAAGATAATTTTTTCAAAATATCTATAGCTAAAGATAACTCATATGAGTTTATCGATATCCCAGCAAAAACAATGCGAACTGCATTAGCAAAAAAAATCAAAGAAATTGAATGCCCTGAAAAGCTAGGCATCAATGAAGATTACTTCGAAAGATATTACTGCCAAAAGGTTCTGGATCTAGACACCATGGAACTTCGAACGATTCAAGTGGGCTGGGCCTGTCCTTAGGTTTCAAAGATCTAGTAATTGCACCGAAGTATAAGTTTCTTGCTCACCATCGACTTCACTACAAGTAGATGAAGAAGAATAAGTTCTCTTTAAAACTTCACCAATATTTTCGTCGCTGTCGTCCTTAACTTTTACTTCTAAAGATTCAACCGAGAGTATTTCATAAGTTCCCGATGATTTCTTCTTAGCAGTTGTAATTGTAAAACAATAGCTCGTTCCCACTTCAGGTTCAGACTCGACGGAGTCATTTGTTGAAGAGTCTTTTACATCATCCTCAGATATTCTCGTGCCACAAATTCCACTTCTATTATTTAAAATTTGTATCCACTTTCCATAACTTCCAGACAATTTATATCTTTCAGTCGAATCACTAACCTCCGTTTGACATAGGCTTTCCAACGCAGCAGAATCCGCCACTAATACTTCTTCTTGAAAATAGGTACTTGACCCCGAAGTGATATTGAACTCTAACTCGCTATCTTCTTTAACAAGCTCAGCAGAAATGGCAACCGGCTCTTCATATTGTGTTTCACCACAAGACTTTGTGTACATATTAAAATTTCGATTAACCGCAACGTTATTTCTTAATTGATCAAGCCAAAGAAACTCTTTATCGCTTAGGCTATCACAAATAGCTTTTAAATTGCTTACTTCAGTCGTAGAAAATTTATCTTCAGGATCAACGGTAATCGATTGACCGATTCTATCTTCCGCTTGTTCTTCAGGAACCTCTTGAACTCCACAACTAGTAAAATTCAATGTCATCCCTAAAACAAAAACTGAAGTTAACAATCTTTTCATTACTACCCTTTACTTTGAATACTTAGCTTCAAGCAACTGATCTCTTTGAAACTTCAAATGATCTCTGTATTGCTTAAACCACTCTGTATTAGCGCGTTTCAACAACCAATGGTCAAACTCTGTGTCTTGATTAATATAGTAGGAATCATGAGTTAGATTGTCCAGTACCACCATATTGGCGAGAGTTGGAACTTTCAATAGAGCTTTTAGACCATTTCGGCTGTAGTGAAAGTCTTTATACTCTTTAAAATACGTCACTAAATTTTCGTAAACATAGTATCCAGCACTCACTCCTGTTTCGCATAGTTGTGACAGTTCTTTAGTCATCTCTTCTCTATGATAACTAATGGCCTTACTAACGAGATCAGAATCTTGCTTCCAATTGTTTTCTTGAAGATCCTGCCAAAGAACTGCATCTTTTTCCACAGATAAGGCCAGTACCGGATAGTTTGAAATCTGCGTGATATCAGTTTGAAATAAACCTTGATCAAGCACCGGAATTTTAGAAACATAAGGTGCCTCTAGCTTATCCTTATATTCTAATACAACTTGATGGAAGCTCGGACAATTTTGAACCTTAGCTTCTGCTCCAACTGCTTGTCCTAGTTTTAAATATTGCCGATAAAAACTTAAAAAATAGATTTGCCTATTACTAAGCTCTGGATCTTTTTCTGATGCTTTTGCGACACTTGCAGGACCCCTATTTGTTTTACTGGGACTATAGTTTCCTAAATAAACCATATTATCACTGGCCGAACTTTTAATTTTTTCCAACCCATTCACATCAAAGCGCCCTGTGTCAGTTGCGCAAGAGATTGCGATTAAGACTAGAAAAAAGAGATTGATTTTTTTCATGATTACTCCCTCGTGTCCTATTCATCGGCTTTTACAATCTAAGTTCGGAAAAAACTTGCCCAAGCGGCAAAATTTGCTGATTGCCGATACCCGATCGTTTCGGTACTGATAAAGGTATGAATTATTGGCTAATGAAGACAGAACCTGATGTATTTTCTATTGATCACCTTAAGAGCAAGAGGACTTCAAGCTGGGATGGAGTGAGAAACTATCAAGCACGAAATTTCATGCGGGATGAAATGAAAAAGGATGACCTGGTTCTCATTTATCATTCGAGTTGTGCCACCCCCGGAGTTGCGGGAGTAGCAACAATTAGTAAAGAATCCCACCCTGATCTCTCAGCACTTGATAAAAAATCTGAGTACTTCGACCCAAAGGCGACTAAGGAAGAGCCACGGTGGTATATGGTAGAGGTTAAATTCAAAGCAAAATTTGATCGTGTTATCTCTCTAAAAGAGCTAAAAGAACAATCAGCTCTAAAGGATATGACTATATTAAAAAAGGGAAACAGATTATCAATAACACCTGTTTCCCCTAAAGAATTTGATTATATTTTAGAGTTAGCGAATTTAAATTTGTGAGTAATTACCGTTTGATTTAATCGAAGTGTCCACTTCAATTATTTCTGAAAAGCTTATCCCAGATTTAGTTTTTCCTTCAAACTTATACTCACCGATAGGAAGTACTTTATAAAATTCGCCTTTTGAGAAATTGAATTCTCCAAGCTTTAACTCCTGGCCTCCATCAATTTTTGTAATATTAACTACACCACTAGTTTTTTCATCAGCAAATTTGATGCCTCCCCCTTGATGAATGGAGAATAAATACGCCATCATTGAGTCTTTGTTATCTTTATAAAAACCAGGAATGTCTTTATAGTCAGGCCACTTCTTATTTGAAAGCTCAACTGTTACTTGTAGATCATTATACCAAGAATACGACCAGTCCTGCATTCCACCGTGAACCTTATACCAGTCAGCTCCATTAGTAATTCCTCTGCCAAATGCACGAGAGTTTTTCATACCTGGATTCAAGTCGGCATACCTCAATGACAGCTCTTTTAATAGACCATCAAGAGGGTGACGAGTGTATGTATTATCCCAAGGGTAATTCACAACAACGGCACCACCATGGAAATTAGCAGATAAAGAAAATTTTCTTTCAGCTTGAAAATTCATTACCGCTTGAGTTTCTGGCTGACGATTATTAGTGCTATTCACATCCCCTCTAATCCAGTCAGGAAAGTTTCTATTTAAATCGACACCCTTAGCGTTTCCTCTTTGCTTAAGCTCAGATCCATCAGGGTTCATTGATGGCATGATATAGATTTCAGTACTATCAACTAGTTTTTTTATATCAGGATTTGTTTCATAATTTTTAATGATATCTTCAATTAAAAACTGAGTTAGCTCTCTTCCAGTAATCTCATCCCCGTGCATGCTTGAAATATACTTAAATTCCGGTTCCACTTCGTCGATCATTACATTGTCAGAGATTTTAACCACCCAAAGATCACGACCTTCATGAGACTTACCAACAGAATACATTCTGGCAATTGACGGATTTATTGCCACTGCGGCTTTTAAATTTGCCACGACTTGTTCATAGTCAGGATAGCTTGGACCAAACACTTCTTTTTGAGGCGAATGTTCCTCTAGCTTATTAAATTCAATATTATTTAATTTTAAAAACTCGCCTAGTCCTTTTGGGCCATAAACTTCAAAACCTAATTGTGAGGGGTGATCAATTATCAATTCTCTATGCTGATTGATAACCTTCATCGCCTTAATATCAGATACAAAATACTGCTCTTTAATCTGAGTATCGGCTTGGGCTTGAGAGATAAAAATACTTGCTAAAATAAAATAGATCGACTTCATAGTCCTAAACTACTCCTTAAAATTTATAATGTAATCAAACATGAACTTACTACACAGTCCTAGCGAAAGACGTATAGTCGGTTTCTTGACGAGTAAATAGCTAAAATTCCGTCGTCCGATACCATTGCCTGTCCAAAAACGGCAGATTGGTCAGATCCTAGCTCAAATTTATCTAGAATTCTTAGCGAAACTGGGTCCATATAATAGACACCACTTCCCATGGTAGTAACAACTATTCCTCGCTTCCAACTTGCAATAGAACTTATGGCATCATCAGAAACTGATACAGAATTTAAGATTTTACCTTGATTTGAAACTCTATGAATTTTCCCGTCAGTTGATCCCACGAGAAAAGAATCGTCTTCTAAAAATGGAAGACTAGATTGATTTAATTCAACTGTTTTCTCTATAACTCCATTAACTGGATTTAAAAAACGCATTGGCCCTGTTGCTGAACCGGCCACAATATAATCTTTTACTTTTGTTGGCTTAACATCAACATCAACAAATTTAACTCCAGTAGAGATTTTTTGTTCCCACTTAATCACACCCTCTTCTAATGAAAGAAGTGCTACGTTACCGTCGGCAAATCCTACTAACATAGCCCCATCATGAGGCTCAACTGCAGAAACTCTTTGAAGGGTCGTGGCAAAAGGAACCGATCTTTTATAGCGCCAAAAAACTTTTCCTGTTCTTGCATCTAAAACAACTATTGAGTGGTTTCTTAAATGAAGAACAACTCTCCCATTCATAAACTGAGGCTGAGATTCTATCGGAGATCCAAGATCAACAGAATATTTCAACTTACCTGAATAGTAATGTCTAGCTATTAAGCGACCTTCTTTAGTCCCATAGTATACGGTTTCACCCAGTTTATTGACCTGAGATTGAATGGAACCATTCTCTTTTTGCTGCCACACCACTCGGCCAGATTCGATATCATAAACTACCATCTCACCACGAAGATTCCCCATATAAACCAGGTCTTCAAAAATAAAAGGAGATGATGTCCCGATTGGAAAGTTTCCAGTGCTGTAGGCTGGATCTAAATCCTTGGCCCAGCGAACAACGAAATTATCCGTCTTCTGGACAGGGCTTTCAAAGTTTACTTTGTTTTTTACAGCTTCAAGTTTAGTTTCGATCTGTGCACAGCCTGTTAAAAGAGCTGCAGCTAAAAGAAAATTATAGTTCACTTAAATATAACCTTGCCATTTTCGCGTAATAAGATTCTTTATGTTCTTTAAAAAGGTATTCAAAATGCTTTGTTGCATTCTCTTTATCACCTTTTTTCATATACATTCTTCCCGCATTAAAAAAGATTTTGTCTTTTAACAGTGTGTTTGAACGCTTGATTAGATTTTCATAGATTGCTAATGCCTTATCATTACTCCCAAGATCTTCCCATAAAGCTGCGTATCCCAGCCCTGCTAGTAGATACACATCACTTCTTTTATCTTGCTTATCTAACCATGTTTGCGCTTTATTCATTAAATCAGTAGTTAGCTTTTCGTCAGTATGAAGTTTTTCAAGTCCAGCAAGTAAACTTGCATAGATAGAAACATCTTCAAACACAACAGGATCGAGACTATTTAATTTCGTCACAAATTCATCAGCTTTAATTTTATCAGTTAAGAATGGCTCAAAAACGCTTGTTTCTACTTCGTAAGCTTGAGCTAGCACTTCTTGATGTTTGCTGGCCTGGATTTTAGAAACTACAACATAACCTAATAACGCAATAATTATTACGGCTGCAGCAGCTAAAACAGCTTTCTTGTTCTCATTAATAATATGACCTAGATCTGTTTTCTCTAAGGTACTATCTAGAGTTTCCTCTATGGATTGTGCTTCTTGATTTGTAGTCATTTGTCTTCCTTGTCGCTTATCAGACCAAAATTCTATTCTTAAAATCAATAAGTTGTCAAAGCTCTAGTGTTTCGATACGATTTTTATTATGAGAAATTTAGTTGCTGCAATTTTCGTTTTATCCTCGATTTTATATTCAAATGCTTGGTCAGCTAGCTTGGTCGGGAGACTTGGAATTGGGATGTCTAATCACTTAGTGACTGATATGAGTGTTCTATCGATGAAGTTGCAGCGCAACAGATCGAGTGCGTTTGGTGGAAGCTTTGGTCTTGACTCAAGTTCGGAGGGGACATTTTATGCTGTTGGTCTTAAATATTATCGTTATATTTACGAAGAACCTCAGCTAAATTTTTATTCCGCCCTTGGAGTAAACCTCTTTACCTACGAAGACACTGAAAGTGATGGCACCGCCAATGGATACCAAGTGGATGGAACATTTGGATCGGAGTTCAGCTTCCAAGGTCTTGAGAGTTTAGGTTTTAGCTTTGAATTTGGTGTGAGCTTTAACAAGTACGAGGGCGAATCACGTATTCAAACTCTAGGAGTTAATTTTATTCAGTCTGCCATTCATTTCTACCTATAGGTGATCATGAAACCAATTTGCATTTTATTTCTTCTTTTATCTCTTCCCGCTTGGGGACAGGGAGCTGGAGCTATGTTTCAAGGAGAAGACAATGAAATCAGCGTTGGCGGAGATATCTTTCAAGACTTTAACGAAGACTTAGAAGCTGCACAGGTAATGGAGGATGAAAGATTCTATCGATACTCCAGATTTTACGGGATAAACCTAGGCCTTGGTACCACAACTTTTACTGATAACAGAGGTCTTGCCTATACAGATAATCACCCATCGTTTCACTTCTCACTCATTTATTTCATGGACTTTCAAAATGTTTTTGTGATGGGTCTTGAGTACTCAAAACATACCATGTTCATTGACACTTACGTAGTGGGATCCCCTACTGAAATCATAGGCGCGGTCGAGACAAATATGCTTAGACCTTTTATTGGGCTTCGTTACTATATTGATACCTCTGACCTAGGAACGGCGGTGACTTATTCAAATCCTTATTTTGTGGGTCGATTGGAATATTGGTATCAGACAAATACTTTTCCTGAAAAAAAGAACCTCTCAGATGAATCAGCCGGAGGACTTGGAACAGGAATAGGCTTTGGTCTCGAGTTTCCAATTGAGCTTAAAAAGACTTATTTTAACGTAGAATTTCTTTATCATTACGTGAATTTTTTCGATAAATTTACTAACTATTACCGTCAGATTCCTGAGGAACTAGAGCGTGAAGTAAATGGTGAAAAACTAGACTCTACCTACGGCTACGAAGATCTTCGCGGTGATGTCATTTCAATCATGCTCAACTATAATATTTCTTATTAAAAAAAAGCGTGCTCTAGGCACGCTCTCATTTATACTTTTTTAAGTCTTCTTTCAATATCTGTCGTTGTCCTAAAAATCAAATGAACAGGCGTATTTACCAAATTAAATTCTTTTCTTAAGGCATTGGTTAAATACCTTCTATAATTTGGTGGAACTCCTTGAGACCTATTCGTGAATAAAAGGAAAGTTGGTGGAGATGACTTCAACATAGAAGCGTACTTCACTCTTAGTCTTAGACCTTTTGCTTTATCAACAACAATCGGATTTCTATCCATAAGGGCAGTCACAGTTTTGTTTAGTTTACCTGTCGTGACCTTAGAGTTTCTAATCATAATTGTCTTTCTCAAAGAAGTCTTCAATGCTTTGAGATGACTTCCTTTTTGAGCAGAAATAGTAATCAGTTCACAAAATGCAAGCCACGGAACCGAGGCCCTGAGATCAAGCATCCACTCGCGTTTTTTCACTTTGTCTTGCATGACATCTTGAACCAAATCGATTTTATTCAAACAAATAACAAGAGACTTTCCACGTTCAAGAGCGATATCACAAAGCCTTCTGTCTTGATGAGTAATTCCCTTCGTTACATCTATCATATAGATGATAACATCTGCCTCAGAGATTGCCTTAAGTGAGCGGTATACTGATTGCTCTTCAATAAATCCACTGACAGACTTCTGTTTTCTGATACCAGCTGTATCAACGAGTTTAATAGATCTGAATGGATTAAAATCAGCATCTTCTTGGGTACTATCTTCGTCTAGAACTTCAGAATCATCCTCAGAGTCATCGCTTGCGGCATCAAGTTTTGATTCAATATCAGAAAGGGTAAATATATCATTTTCGCTTTCATCAACTTCATCAAAGCTAATTTCGTCATCCTCTTCTTCGTGATCATAGCTATCATAATCATCATCTGAATACTTGAGTTCATCAGGAAGCTCATTATAAGCTGCGAGCTCCCCTTCACTGAATTCTTCTTCAAACTCCTTATATTCTTCAAGAAGTTCTGTATTTGATTTTCTAAACTGATCAGTTTGAGCACTTAGATTTTCTACGTCAGATCCAAAATACAAGTCACAATACCCTTCAATTGGATCCACAGTAGTACCGGCAACATTAGATACAAGCGCTCTTTGCGCCCCGATGAATTGATTTAAGAGAGTCGACTTACCTGCATTTGGTGCTCCAACGATTGCAACGTTGGCCACAACATCATAGTTCGGTTTAACTCCACGCTGAAGGAATTTCTGCTCAGTATTCTCAAATTGTTTAATAAAAGAATAAAGATTTTCTTTTAACGTTTGCAGTCCTCTACCGTGTTCTGCCGAAACCATAAAAAGTTGTTCTTCATCAATACCTAAAGAGTAAAACTCCGCCTCTTGCCCCAAGAGTTTCTCATCATCGTATTTGTTCACTAAAAGCCAAAATGGCTTTTGCGTTGATCTGATATAATCACAAATTGTTTTATCAAATGGAATTAAACCTTCTCTAATATCAACCACCATTAAAACTAAGTCAGATTCATCAATAGCAAGCTTCGCCTGATCGGCCATAATATTAAAAAATGGCTCTGCGGTTTTTCTTTTTCCTAGTTTTTGCGGTTCTTCTACTTTTTCAGGATAAAATCCTCCGGTATCCACGACGATTAGATCACGAGTATCCTCACCAGAAGCGTTCTCAAGCTGAGCGATACCATAGTGACGATCTCTCGTCACACCAGGAAGATCGTATGATATTGCTTTAAAGCTTTTACGCATCAATCGATTAAAGATGGTACTTTTTCCTACATTTGGTCTTCCGATAAGGGAGACAACACATGAGCGTTTCATTATTTCTTTCTCCAAACCCTATGAGATTTTTGAGTTCTTGGTAATCCAAGTTCATCTAATACAAAGTTGTTTTTAAACCACTTTGGTGAAACTTTAACGTGAAGGTTTAAGAAGACTTTCCCCCCAACCATCGCTTCAATTTTCTTTCTCGCATTGGTTCCGATTTCTTTGATAACGGAACCTTTTTTTCCGACAACGATGGCACGCTGACTTGGACGGTTAACTAAAATTGTTGCAGAAATTTTTGTGTTTTCCACTTTATCACCTTGCGTTTTTGCATCAAAAAATTCATCTACAACAACAGCTAGCTCATAAGGGAGCTCATCTTGAAGTGTATGAAATGCTTGTTCACGGATATATTCAGAGGCAAAAAATCTTTGGTTCTTATTTGAAACTGCTCCGTCTGGATAGAGATGTGGTCCCGGTTCTGCAGCATCACAAAGCTCACCAGTCAAAAGGTGAACACCATCTCCTTTTTTAGCAGAAATAACAAAGAATTTTTCCACCGCAGGAATTTGCTCTTTGATTTTTTCAAATTTCTCTTCAAGATTAATACTGTCTAAGTCTTTAACTAAATCCGATTTCGTAAAAACAACCCAAGCTTTAGTGAGTTTTCCACCAAATTCTTTCATGAAATGAGCTGTCTCTTTTTCTATATCTTCGGTTAAATCAATCAAGAGTAAATTTAGATCTACACCGTCTGCTCCAAACTCTGCTTGACCGTTCATTCTAATGTTTAGTTCTAGACTTGAAGTATGAATACCCGGAGTATCGACAAGCACAATTTCTGTTTGATCAATAGTAAAAGCACAATGAAAATGATTTCTCGTTGTTTGTGGTTTGTGACTTACAATAGATAGGTCATAACCAATAAGTTGGTTAATTAAAGTTGATTTCCCCGCGTTTGGTCTGCCCAAAAGTGCTGCCATAATATGCTTATTATGTGGGTGCTGATCTGTTAACAACATTTATTTTCTCCTTAGTATATCTAGTACTTCTTTAGCTATTTTTTGCATGAGTTGTTTTTTTGATGGTCCAGTTTCCTCTAAGATAAGTTCGCCATTTAAAAGGCATCCTATTTTAAATTCTCCCGTTTTTAGTTCTTCAACTTTATATTCAGGAAGCTTCCCGTATAGTCTTTGAGAGATTTCTTGCAATCTAGACTTAGGGTCGAAATCTTGAATAGAATCCAGAGCAAAAAAATCGCGACCATGCTCTTTCTCTAATAATTTATAATGCCCAACGACTTTTTGAATCGTCGCCTCAAATCCTTGTCCCAAATAAGTTGCACCGACCATGGCCTCATAGGCGTTGGCAAGAATTGAAGGTTTTTCTTGTCCATTTTCTTTCAACTCACCTTTCCCTAGCAGAATAAAATCTTTCAGGTCAATTGCTAGGGCAATTTTAGACAGCGTATCTTCATTTACAAGATGGCTCCTAAGCTTTGAAAGTTTCCCTTCATTAAGCTCAGGGTATCTTTTGAAAAGAATTTCCGTAATGATAAGTTGAAGAACTGAGTCTCCTAAAAATTCAAGTCTTTCGTTATTAGCAAGTTCCGATTTGGATTCGTGAGCAAAGGACTTATGAGTCAGAGCCTCAAGCATGTATGCATCAAGCTCAAGGTTTTTTACAGCCGTATTCATAAAAGCGATTAAATCATTTTTAGTATAATTTTTATTAAAGGGAATAAATTCATGATGAATTTTATGAGTAATTTGCTGCACTTTTTCTCCAGGTCATCTTGGTCAATTTACCAACGCGCTATATCTAACACCACGCAATTAACATGTAAACCTATTCTATAAAAGGTTCAGACTGCTTAAATGATTGAAGATACAAGGAATTTTTGATAAATTCCGCCCATGAAGAAACTCGACTTGTTAAAAGAACAGCAAAATTTCCTGCAAGCTTTGGAAGCCAAAGGAAAAAGTGCAAATACCTTAAAAAACTACCGCACAGACCTCAATATATTTAATCAATACCTGGCAAAAAAAGGTAGAGAACTTATTCTTAATGAACTCACACTTGCAGAGATAAAAGAGTACGATCATTATCTGGAGAAAAAATACAACTCTCCCAATTCTATTAGAAGAAGAGTTCAAGCGCTTAGAATATTTTTTGATTTTCTAATTGAAAAAGCTCTTATTGATTATAATCCAATAAAGAAAATGGTCGTCAGCCCTAAAGTCGTTGACCTTCCCAACCCTACTCCTTTTTTTAAAGTACAGGAGCTTAAGGCTTATCTATCTAGTCAAATAGAAGCCGCCAACGGGCACGAGCAACTCTTAGCTGCAAGAAATATGGTTCTGTTCTACCTTATTTATGGTGCGGGATTAAAAGTTTCTGATATTGAGAAGATCAAGATTAATCATGTGACAGAGGCAAAAGGTCTCTATCGAGTGATGATAGCTCACGAAAAGAAAGACCCGTTTACGGTGACTCTTCCTGAGGAGTTTAACTCTATTTTTGAGCAGTACCTCTCTTTACTTGAAGAAGGAAAAGAAAGAGATAAAATTTTCTTTCACGACCTTCTTTTTAATGCCAATCCTTTTAGGATTCTAAAAGGCGGACTTTCTGCTAGAGGTATTGAAATTATTTTTAAAGAGTTTTCTACTAAATTAGAACATGCCATTACTGCAAGATCTCTGCGCCAGGCCTGTATTTTTAAGTGGATTGGTGCCGGAGTACCCTTATCAAGAGTCAAGGAGTGGATGGGAGTTCAACCTCAATATAGTTTAAAACCTTTCCAAGTCCTCATGAAAGATAAACCTAGTGACTTTGCTTTTTTAGAGGTTTAGATGAGTAAGACTCCGGTTCCAGATGAGCAATTACCAGATGAACAATTAATTGAGCGCTGTTTTGAGCTCGCAAAAAAAGCGCTAAGTAATACCAGTCCGAACCCACTGGTCGGTTCTGTAATCGTTAAGAATGGAAAAATTATTGCCGAGGGTTTTCATTTAAAATCAGGTCTTCCTCATGCTGAAAAAGATGCTCTAATGAAAGCAAAAGAGGACGTCAAAGGCGCCACTCTCTATTGTAATTTAGAGCCTTGTTGCCATACCAATAAAAAAACTCCTCCATGCACTCAGGCGATTATCGATGCTGGAATTAAAAAAGTCGTTATCTCAAATCTTGACCCCAACCCATTCGTTGCTGGTCAAGGAGTGGAGATTCTTAGGGCAGCAGGAATAGAAGTTCAGACTGGCATTTGTGAAGAAGAAGGCCGAATTTTAAACGAAGTCTTTTTTACCCATATTACGAAAAAAAGACCGTTTGTTCATCTGAAATGGGCGCAGACGATCGATGGAAAGATTGCTACGCAAACTTATCACTCCAAATGGATTACTTCTGAAGTCGCACGAAGCTATGTACATCGGGAAAGAAACCTCTACGACGCAATTGCAGTAGGTGCAAAAACGGCCAATAAAGATAATCCATCATTAACGATAAGACTTTCTGGTAAAGAAGAAAAATGTAAGGCGAGAATCATTTTTCAAGGGGAAACAAAAATCAATCCCAAGCTTAAAGTGCTTACCGATCAATTCAAAGAGCAAACAATTATTGTCTCTCAAAAAAATCTCACTCAAGCGATGAAGTCACTCTACCAGCAGGGAATTTGTTCAATCTATGTAGAAGGTGGGGCCAAGCTTATCAGTAGTTTTATCGAAAAAGGCTTGGTAGATAGGCTAAGCGTATATATAGCTCCTAAATTATTGGGACCAGGGCTTAGCTCATTTTCCACTAAAGCTGTTGATAAAATGGAGCAAGCGCATTTTTTTGATAATGGTTGCTGGACGCAAATCGGGCCAGATGTCGTTTTTGAAAGTAGAAGGAATTTATGTTTACAGGACTAATTAAAGATATTGGAAAAATCGCAAGTATAACTCCTAATGAATCTGGAAAAGAGTTTTTAATTAAGACTCCCAAACTCATTACAGAGATTCAGACAGATGACTCAATCGCAACGAATGGAGTATGTTTGACAGCAACTCAAGTGAATTCTGATGCGTTTAAAGTTCAGGCGGTACATATAACATTAGAAAAATCGAATCTTGGAGCGCTCAAGGTTGGAGATTCCGTAAATCTTGAATTAGCGCTACGTCCAATAGATCGCCTAGGAGGTCACCTTGTTCAGGGTCATGTCAATGGTCTTGGGGAATTCATTGATTCAAAGCAATTAGGAGAAAATTGGGAGCTAGAGTTTAGCCTCCCGAATGACCTGAAGAAATACGTTATTAACGAAGGCTCAATCGCCATTGATGGAATAAGCCTTACGGTCGCTAAAGTGACAGATAGAGGAATAAAAGTTTCCATCATTCCCCATACCTTTGAAAATACGACGCTAGGCCTAAAAAAAATTGGTGAAACAGTAAATATTGAAGTAGATATGATGGCGAAATATCTAGAAAACTTCGCTAAGTTTCGGAATGAATAATGTTTGCAAGTATTGACTCAGCTATTAAAGATTTAAAAGCCAACAAGATGATTATTGTGGTTGATGATGAGAACAGGGAGAACGAAGGTGACTTCATCATGCCTGCTCAAAACATCACTGCGGCTGATGTCAACTTCATGGCGATGCATGGTCGAGGCTTAATCTGCGCACCTTTAAGTGCAACATATGCAAAGAGACTTGATCTAGAGCTTATGGTTCCAAGATCGGGGGATTCCTTGCAAACAGCCTTTACCGTATCAGTGGATGCAGCAGAGCACACGACGACAGGAATTTCAGTTAGAGACCGGGCGATAACTCTTAACCTACTAGCTGACCCAAATGCCAAGCCTGTGGATTTTATCCGTCCTGGACATATCTTTCCTTTGATTGCCAAAGACGGCGGAGTGCTTGAGCGAGAAGGCCACACTGAAGCCGCAATAGACTTGGCACTTATGGCGGGCTTTACTCCGGCCGGTGTCATTTGCGAAATCCTTACCGAGGATGGAAGCTGTGCTCGCGTTCCATATCTTAAGGAATTTGCCCAAAAACATAATTTAAAGATGATTACGATAGAAGATCTCGTGGCCTTTAGAAAACAACACCCCAAAGCCTTAGGTCTTCAAGGAGAAAAACATGCAAACTATTAAAGCAAAGCTCACATTAAACAACAAAAGAGTTGCGATCGTTTCTTCCCATTTTAATGAGCTTATAGTCTCTAAACTTTTCGAAGGAGCTAAAGAATGCCTTCTTCGTCATGGCCTAGAGGAAAAAGAAATTACTTCAGCTTGGGTACCAGGAGCATTTGAACTTCCTCAAGCGGCACAAAGACTGGCAATGACTGGAAAATTTGATGCAATCATTTGCCTTGGCTGCGTAATTCGGGGGGCCACTACTCATTACGACTATGTATGCAATGAGTCGGCTAAAGGTATCTCACGCGTTGCACTAGATCATAAGCTACCAGTTATGTTTGGAGTCATCACAACTGAAAACCTTGAGCAAGCGTTCGAGCGAGCTGGCAGTAAAGCTGGCAATAAAGGCTGGGAAGTGGCCATGGCGGCAATTGAGATGATTAATCTTAATGATGCTATTGACCATCTAGAGTAAAACTGTTAAAAAAGAGCACTTTTGTATTTGGAGGCGAGCATTGCAGAAGAAGCTATTGTTGGTTTCTCGCCATTATATTCGACAATTTAAGGAGTTTTAAATGTCTAAAGTTACCATGGGTGGAAAATCTGCCTTTAAAATCCAAAGAAGACTTGGAGTTGAGCTTCCTGGTTTAGGGAAAGCTGGAGCTCTTGAGAGAAGACCTTATGGACCTGGTGTTCATGGGATGAAAAGAAAGAAACTTTCTGACTTCACTATCCGTTTGATGGAGAAGCAAAAGCTAAGATTTCATTACGGACTTCGTGAAAAGCAACTTGTTAACTTAGTTTCTAAATGTAAAAAAGACAGATCACGTTCATGGGTTGATACTCTAGTGATCAATCTTGAATCAAGAATTGATAACGTAGTTTTCCGTCTAAACTGGGCACCGTCTATTGCAGCTGCTCGTCAGATGGTTTCTCACGGACATATCAAAGTTAACGGTAAAAAAGTTTCAATTGCTTCTGCAACTGTAAATACTGGTGATGTAATCTCTATCTCTGATAAAGGTGCAAAATCTGGAAACTACCTACAAGCTAAAGCAAGACCTCGTTTATCTGCGATTCCTGCTTACCTGACAGTTGAAGCTGATGGTGAGAAAGAAAAAGGGAAAATCGTTTCTGAGCCACTTCCAGAAGATATCCCATTCGCATTCGAGAAACGTCTCGTGATCGAATATTACTGGAAAATTAAGTAATAAAAATACAAGGCCTCTCTTTCGAGAGGCTTTTTTTTGCCAATTTTTAAAATATCGCCGATTGCTTTTTATACCATTTGAATTCAATTAAATTGTTTGAAGGATCGAGAAGAAAAAAAGAGCGGTGTTCAGATTCTTGGCCCTGAAATCGTTTGAAGTCATCTTTAAAAAACTTTAATTTTTTCCCCCTAGCATTCATAAGTAACTCTTCATACTTTTGTTCTTGAATTACGATGAGTCCAAAATGCCTTGGATACATTTTTGGGTTTGACTCAATTTCATCTGGGGCCAGATGACAAACGACTTGGTGACCAAAAAAATTAACTATCACATAGCTATTTTGTTCTCGGCCAATAACGAGACCAAGTCCATCACCAAAGAACTCTTTTGCCAAGTTTAAATCATGTGTAGGTATTGCGAGGTGAAACATAAGAAAAAGTGTGAGGTCATTACACCCCACACTCCATTATTTATTAAATTGAAAATGGAAGAGACACACTCAAGACATAACTTGTATATGCTCTATCAGAGTCATACTCCAAAACAGAAGTCTCTGCTTTAGAGGTTGCAAGATTATTTATTTCAAAGTTTAGACTTAAAAATGGAATAACCTTATATCCAACACCAAAACAAGTTCCTGATCCTTCCGTTAGTTTTGAATCTGAGTCATCATCATTCACCCCTTCAAAACTAAAAATATACTCTCCCCAAAGCCTGATACCTAACATCGTATCGTAACCAACAAAAGCTCCAAGCCTTGTAAAAGTATAGTCCGAATCACTACCTGTCTCGGGATCTAAATTCCAAGAAGCACGTTGACCGTTCAATCCGAAATTAAACCCCATTTGAGTAAAACCGATTTTTGCACCAATAACTGTCCCTGAAATATCACCGTCAGCTCCCCCATCGATATCGTAAGTAGAAGCGATTTGAGATCCAACATAAGGCTCAAGTAAGAATGCTGCGTTTGCTTTATCAGCGTAGTAGATCATCGTGATCATCGCCAATATGATGAGAATTCCTTTTCTCATTTTAACTCCTTAAGTTACGGTAGAGGTAGAGAAACTGTAAGTGCAGTCGCTGCCACACCAAAGTCTACATCTTGCGAAGTATTAAGCGGGTTTTCAAAAGTATAATTAAGAGCTGAAACTTCCAGGTTAATAACGACAAATGGTAGTCCCGTAAAACCAACACCAACGGCATAACCACTATCAAATTCTAAATCAACGCTTGAAGCATCATCATTATCGTAATCAAATGAAGAGCTGAAAATATACTTCCCATAAAAACGAAGAAGAACTGGAAGATCTACTCCAACCCAAAATGAAGTGTTGTTGATATTACCATCACCTGTTGCCATCATTTCAAGATCAAGACCACCAGAGAAAAGCAGAAGAGAATAACCTGCTCTAGCACCTACAGATGTGTAAGTTTCGCCTGAAGCTTCTGCATCTTCAAATGCAGCTGCATCTAAAGTTGTCGCATAAGTTCCAAACCCAGCGTAAGGCTCAATCATAAATCCTGCAAAAGAACTCATGCTCAAAGTCGCAGCAAGGGCTGCAATTGCCAGTTTAAGTTTCATAAAAACTCCTTTTTTCATGTCTTACGAATTCCTTCTATATTGTACCCTAATTGTGGGGATTGAAAACAAGTCACAGGCAAATCTCACCTTTTATTGTCGATGACCGACTAAAGAGCTATGCTAATAAGATGAATGAAATCATGGCCTTAACATTTTTGGCACTTGCATTGGGTTTTGTAAGTTCTTTCCTAGGAATTGGTGGTGGTAGTATTGCTGTTCCAGTACTGTATTCTTTCTATCCAAATGCCACTCCCGTTGAAGTCATCTCTACTAGTCTAGGCAGTATCTTTTTCATCACTTCTCTTAATTCGATTCAATACGCATTAGAGCGTCTACTTCCCCATTGGAAAAAGATTATCCCTTTGGCGATTATGTGCCTCTTAGGTGGGATGCTCGGAAGTAGTATCGTCTTTGCTTTAGAGCCCGGAATCGTGAAAAAAATTTTTGGGTTCACTTTACTTATTATCATGGCCAAATCAATCCTACACAAACCAAAAGAGAGAGAGCAAAACAATCAAGAGGATGTGCCTATCATTCAATTAATGGCAATAGGCCTTCTTGGATCTCTTCTCTCTTCAATAACAGGACTTGGCGGAGGGATCATATTCACTCCTGCCTTTCTAGAGATATCTAAACTCCGAATTAAGCGGGTAGCACCCTATGCCAATATAGCGATGGTTTTTGCTACAGGAGCAGGTCTTATCGCTCACCTAACGGCAGCACCTCCGTTACTTCCTGGAATATATCTACCTCATTTTGATTCTCTTCAACTTGGAAATGTGAATATTTCCGTGGTTCTCTTTCTCGGTATTGGGTCACTTATCTCAAGTAGATTTGGGGTCAAACTAAATGGACGGGTTTCTAAGAAGACTAAAAAGAAGATTCTTTTAGCCTTACTTTTGGTTCTTTCTTTAAAAACCCTGATATTTTAAAGGTTTTATTGCTCATATTTTTGTTTGATATACCGAACAGATACTTTATAATTAAAGAAACTGGGAGGCCATAATGATTGTCCAAAACTCAATGAAGCTTTTATCTGAACTTGCAGAGCTAGAGAGCAAAATTAAAGAAGTAGAGAGCTATCTTTCTCAACAAAAAATTTATTTAGATGATGAGACAATCTTAAAAATTATTCAAGGCCATTTGCAGTCATAAATCCTTAATAATTAAATGATTTTGAAAAAAAACTTTTTTAGTGGCACATTTTTAGCTTTTTTATTTCAAAGAATTTACCTAAAATTTACTTAAGAATCACACACTAATTTCTTTTGCGAGAAAGGACTTCAAGCAAAAGAATCTTTAAATTCTTACTGCAAAAAACACATACTAACTTAACATATGTTCAAACAAAGTCAGTGTTTCTTGATACTTATGTGAATACCCTAATAAAATCTTACAGCAATTGCCGAAGGTTAATCTCTTAGGTTTAATTACTCTACACACATTTTGGAGGAATTTTACTAAGGAGAGTAACGATGAGTTCAAGAATGAATCGTCATCTAACCAAGAAGCAGCTCAAGGAATTAGAAGATCAGGTTAGAGCCGAAAGAGAGAGGATCCACAATAAACTAAATCTAGAACAAGGTCATAAAGCGGCTAATGATTCTAGCTCTGGTAGAGATGAAGTTGATTCTGCAAATGATGACATTATTCGTCATGCAGAATTAAGATTTGCAACTAGAGAAACTCTTTATTTAAAAAAATTAATGAAGACTTTGGTTTTAATGGATTCTGAAGAGTATGGAATGTGCGAGGAGTGTGGCTCCCCTATTTCTTTTACCAGATTAAAGGCCAGACCAACCAGCACGATGTGTATTGGTTGTAAGGAAGAAGCGGAACGTAATGAGCTTCAAAGCTTCCACGGTCGCCAATCTAAATCATTAGGTAAGTCAGTAAGTTTTAGTTCGTAAATTATATAGCGCTCTCAGGAGCGCTATTTTTTTACCTATTAGTTTCGATTTCTTTTAGGAGATTCTTACTGCCGTTTTCTAAAAGGTCTAACACCAAATCGAAACCTTCAGATCCTCCATAGTATGGGTCTGGGACTCTATCGAATTTTTTAAACTCACCATCTAAAAAATCAGCAAATTTCAACACTTTATTTTGATGTTTAGGACTCAGATTTACAGTATTGCTATAATTCGAATCATCCATGGTGATGATATAGTCAAAGCTCTCAAGATCACTTGCTAAAAGCTTACGAGAGCGACTAGTAATATCGATCCCTCTATCTGCCGCCGCTGCCCTCATTCTTGAGTCCGCAGCCTCTCCTGAATGAAAGCCATCTGTGCCTGCTGAATCGATAAAATAAGAATTCGAATCGACGATATTTTTAAAAACCGCCTCAGCCGCTGGCGAGCGACAAATATTACCTAAGCAAACGAAAAGAACTTTAATCACTTACGCGAACTCTCCAGCCCTTGGCCTGGCCGTCTAGAAGCTCAATATCCATAGCAGCAAGTTTATCTCTCATCTCATCTGCTTTGGCCCAGTCTTTGTCTTCACGAGCTTTTGTTCTTTGAGCGATCAATTCTTCCACCTGAGTTCGATCGATATTTTTCATCTTTATCAGAACGTCATCTAATTCACCTAGAATTTTCGCCGGCTCATCATTAAATAGTGCACTCATGCTTCCATACTTTTTCATCCACTCAACAAAGGCAGCAGAACAGCCTTTATGAATTGAATTTCTTTTACCTTTATTTGCAAAGCCAAGTGCATTGAATGCTCTTACACCCTCAAAAATAAATGAAATCATCTCAGCGGTATTAAAATCATCATTTAAAGACTCAATGATTTTTTTATCGAGTTCCTCTAGTTTTGCCTCAAAGGCTTTATCAACTTGAGCAGGCGCTTCGACCATATCAATTGTCTGTTGCGCTAATAGTACAGCTGAATAAATTCGCGTCAGAGCAGAAATTGTCTGCATTAGCTTATCATCTGTGATGCTCATCTGTGTTCTATAATGAGCAGATAGAAATAAGTATTTCAAAATTTCAGGATGATAAGTTTCCATAAAATTTCTAGCAGTAATAACATTACCTAAAGATTTACTCATTTTTTCTGCACCAAAATTTATGAATTCATTGTGAACCCAATAATTACAATAGTTGGTGCAATTGCATCCTTCACTTTGAGCTATTTCATTTTCATGGTGAGGAAAAATCAGGTCGATTCCACCTCCGTGGATATCTATTGTTTCACCAAGAATCGACTTAACCATAGCTGAACATTCAATATGCCAACCTGGACGTCCTTTTCCCCAAGGAGAATCCCATGATGGCTCACCTGGTTTAGATGGTTTCCACAAGACAAAATCACTTGGATGCTTCTTTCGTCCATCAACATCAACTCTATGGCCTGCTTCAAGCTCGTCTAATTTCTTTTTAGATAATTTTCCATATCCCTCTTGAGCCTGAGTATCAAAAAAGACTTCACCATCAACCACATAGCCTTTTTGATTACGAACAATACCCTCAATCATCTCGATGATATCAGTCATATGCTCAGTAACACGTGGGTTATGATCATGAGGACGAAGTCCGAGCATATGAAAATCTTTTTCAAATTCTTTGATGAATCTTTCAGTGACATCAGAACACTCTACACCTTCATCATTGGCTCGCTTGATTATCTTATCATCTACATCGGTGTAGTTATAAACCATTGTGACTTTATTACCTTGAAACTCAAGCCAGTTTCGTATGAGGTTAAAAACAATGGCCCCTCTAAAGTTTCCAATATGAAGAAAGTCATAGACCGTTGGACCACACAAATACATTTTAACTTGGTTAGGAATGATTGATTTGAATTCTTCTTTCTTACCACTGAGAGTGTTATAAATGAGTTGTGTCATCGCTGTCCTCGAGAAAATTTAGCATTTTTTTTACTAGGTTCTGGTCTTGATCTCGAACCATAACCGCAGTGTAGTCCTCTATCTTGTCTATTTCAATATTTATTTTAAATTGCTTCTGAGTGATCACGGGAACTTCACTTTCTTCCCAAAGATTTCTTTTTATCCTCATCAGCTCGTTGATTTTATCTGCTCCAACTTTTTCATTATGAAGCATAAACATATTTTCCCACTCACTATCAAGAAGTAGTGAAAGGTATTTTCTCGCAATTTTGACGTCGTTTTCTTTAGTCAAACAAAGTTCGCAATAAATCTGATTCGAGATCGAGCACATTCCTACTGCAGGCAGTTCAGGATGATCGACACAAGTCCTTCCGAGGAGGTTTCCTCCTCCAATATTCTTAGCTTGTTCTATGGCCTGTCTAATCTCATCCGGGATATTTTTCTGCTCTATATTATCTTTTAAAGCTGTACTCTCTGGTGGCTTCTGCTCTTTCATCTTCATGAATTTCATCGCAAAGATAAGTGTCAAAGCAAACAGCCCAATGATGAGAAGGCATAAGAGAACGATAACAATGATCAGAATGGTTTCCATCTAGAGCTCTACTTCATATCCTTGAAATTTACGCATATTAATTACACCCTTTTCAAAGATCAAATACTGCCCCTTAATTCCCATCAGGGTATCCTCAATCACTGGATTTTTATCAAAATTATAGGAACTAACCTTCTCTGGGTATCTCTCAACAGGATAGTTGGCGACAAAAATCTCATCATCAACTTCACTCACGTCATGTTTCTTAAATAGGTCTTTAAATTCAGTCCAGACTTCTTTTTTCTTGGCCAGAAGATCTACCTCTTCATAAACATTTTTAAGCATGTTGCGCCAGTTAGTTTTATCCGCCATTTTTTTAGCGATTTCAATTTCTACTAGCCCTGAGGTCAGCCTATTTTTAACTTCACAAAGTTTTATTGCCTTAACGGCACCTTGATCAATCCAACGAGTTGGTACTTGGGTTTTTCGAGTGATCCCAACTTTAAGCCCTGAGGTGACAGAAAGGTAGATCACATGCGGTTGCATACAATGTTTTTCACCCCACTCAGGATCTCTACAAGTCCCACGAGAAAAATGACAAAGCTCAGGTTGAACAATGCACTGATCACACTCTGGTCTGGTGATAAAGGACTCCCAGGAATAACCCTGACCATAAGCTTTCTTGATCTTTTTGCCAGTATCGACACAAAAGATATTTCCAGTATGTTTTAACGTGATTTTTTTTCCAATGAGAGGATTCATATCTACCAGCTCCTCACCTAGAGGAAGCTGGTAGTTTATAATATCATTGGGTGACGATTTTAGTTTTTTTACAGGTCCGATGCTCATTAAAAGATTGTATCAGCTCGTAACCCATTTTCAATACCTTTATAGACAACTGCTGCTGCATTGTGGCTATGAAGAGATTCAATATGCTCAAGTTCCACCAGCCAATCAAAGATTAACTCTTCTTCACGGTTTAGGACCTTAGTAATTCTAGTTGAAGCATGCTCTACAAACATTGGGTGCGTACCATTTAAAATAGCAAAAGCTTGCTCATCTACTCTTTTTACTAAGCTTTGTGTCTCAGTCGGAATAGCTTCACGTACTAATAGGACTAAATCTTCGATAAAGAACTCTCTATCAGGGTTAACTTGAACGGTGATACTCATTTTTGATCTTTGAGAGTGAGGTACACCAATACCTACACCCTCTTCAGTTTTGCCAGCAGCATATTCCTGCTCATATTGCTTGGCCATTGAAAGTGAACAAGGACATGTTGAAGAGTATTCGTAAGTTAAAGTCATAAAGAATTGGAAACCTTTTTCTTTGGACTCTTTTGCTTCAAGGATTACAGGATAGTATTGCCATCCCCAATTATCACTTTTGAGTGACTTCTGCTTTACCGGAAACTTAAATCTTAGCTTTAAATGAGCTGTATTGATTAATTCCTTATCCGCCTCATCCGCTAACTCAATTCGATATCTTCTTAATACGTTTTTAAAGAACTCTGAATTTACTTTGTCAGTCGTTGCAACCGATTGAAGAATCGTGCAAAGTCTCGACATGGAAACACCATTTTTGTTCGCTTCTAGGTTTACATACATCGAAGCTTCACAGTCGTGAGACCTGGTCACTCCAAACTTATTTGTGAATTCAATAGGAAGTCTAAATCGATTTATTCCGACTCTTGGGATAGCAACAAAGTCTTCCGTCGGTAACTGTTGGAAATCATTAAGTCCAGTTTCATCTTTAGTGTCACATTCCAAAATATCTTTTACCATTTTGGTTTTTACACTTGTATTGTCTTTATAGGACTGCTCAATCATTTCATTCTCCATTTTTAAAGAGCTGTCTTTTATCATATTTACTCCTCTGTTGCAAAGGTCTAGCAAAGGTTCAGCAAAGGTCAAACCGAGTTCTAGCAGGACCTGCGATACGTTAAGTTACTGCTATTATACCTCAATTGCACTACCTTATTATCACTGTCTAGCATTATTCTTAGCTTGTCAGGAAAGTTTTATCGCACTAGGATGCAGCCTATGCGCTGGCCCTTCATCATGATGATTAAATTCTATCGACTTGCGATCTCACCTCTCCTGGGCCCGAGATGTCGTTTTCAGCCAACATGCTCTCAGTATGCACTTGAGGCATTTGAAAAATTCTCTATACCAAAAGCAATCTATTTAACAGTTAAGAGGATTTCCAAATGTCATCCCTTCCACGGCGGTGGGCATGATCCGCTCCCTTAAGTTAGAGAACTTGCAGGGGATCCACGTCTATTTTGAAACTTATATTGGGCGGTTTTTGATAGTTCTGCTCAAAACTCGATAATAATTGATGCAGCTGTCCCGCTTCACTAGTCTTAAGCATAATTCCCCAGGTAAACTGATTAGCTTTCTTTTCAATATTTAAAGGTGCAGGCCCAAGTAACCTCACAGCTGGCAAATGCTGATCAATAGTCTTTTGCAGATTCAAACTCACTTGAGAAATCTCGCGCACTAAATTATCTCTGAACCGACAACTGAAAAAGATCATCGCCATCTTAGTGTAAGGCGGGCATTGGCAAAGCTCACGTAATAGAAGCTCTTCCTTAAAAAAGCCATCAAAGCTATGGGCTTTAATCATCTGGAAAATAGTGTTGTGGCCGTTCATGGTTTGAACCACAACTTTAGCACCCTCACTATAACGACCTGCCCTTCCGGCAACCTGCTCTAAAAGTTGATAAGTTCTTTCCTGCGCACGAAAATCAGCGTAGTTCAGCATTGAATCAAGCCCAAGCACCACAACTAAATTTACTCGTTTAAAATTATGTCCTTTTGCGAGCATCTGAGTCCCCACAAAGACATCTAGTTCATGGTTGTGAAATTTTTCTAATACCTCTGTGAGGTCTTTTACAGTCTTAATTTCATCGCGATCAAACCGACCAATTCTCATCTTTGGATAAACTGCCTGTAGAACATCCTGAACTTTTTCCGTTCCAAAGCCCTTATTCATCAAAGTCATATTCCCACATTCAGGACAACTCTGTGGCATAGGCATTTTAAATTCACAATGGGCACAACTAAGGAGGTTTTTCTTTTTAAAATAGCGAAGGTTATTTTGGCAGCCACAATTTTCATTCACAAATTGATGCCCACAATGACGGCACTGAATGTATTGAGAGTAACCAAGCTTATTGATAAAAACGAGAACTTGTTCTCCTCTATCGACATGCTCATTAATTAAATCCAGTGTCTCATCTAAAAATGGCCAGGCCGGATCATTTTCTTTAAAGCGATCTTTTGTATCAAGTAGAACCAACTCAGGTAGATTCCCACCAGCGGCCCTCTCTGTCAGAGTGTAATAACTGCGGTTAGCACTTTCTTCTTGGAAATTTTTGAAATTCTCTACTGCCGGAGTGGCGGATCCAAGCACAACCCTACAATTATGCAATTGCGCTTTTTTAATCGCCACATCTCTTCCATTATAGGGACAGCGATCAGTTTGTTTGAAACTTTGATCATGCTCTTCATCGACAATGACCAGTCCTAATTTTTTAACAGGAAGAAAAATTGAACTTCGCACTCCCATAATAAGTACAGGTCTGTCACCTTCATGCAGCTCTTTCCAAATATTATATTTTTCAGAGGGAGTTACCCCTGAGTGATAAGTGAAAATTGGACAATCTAAGTGCTCAGTAAAAAACTCGGTAAACTGGGGAGTAAGATTAATTTCCGGTAATAAAAATTGAACCGACTGGCCGGCGGCAATAGCCTCTTTCATAAGTTCTAGATAGACAACTGACTTTCCAGAGCCAGTAACCCCATGGATATAATGCTGAGAAAACCCTTCCTCTTTAGCAGCAGAGATCTGATCAAAAATATGTTTCTGCTGGGTATTTAATTCGAATTCGAGCGCTTTATTTTGGCCTTGAGTAAACTCAGGTTTCCTAGGACGTTTTAAAATCTTGGGAAGACAATCAAAGATCAACTTACCGTATGAGTAATGATAATAACGGCTCATCCAACCATACATCTCGCGCTCAATTTGGGTGAGGCGAAAAGAGTTTTCTATTTTTCCTTTAATCAACTTTATATTAACGCCATCGAGTTCATCGTTCTTTTCTGGAGGGGTGATTCCTAAAATAACACCTTGAGAGGTTCTCTTTCCTAGCGGAATTTCCACTAAGTCTCCAGGCATGAACTCTTGATCTGACTTATAAGTATAGACACTATTTTTTATCGGTATATTGACTGCGACCTGGTAATAAAGGGCCATGAATTAATCTAATACCTTAGGAAGAGTGGCATATTGATGAGTAAATATCTCTTTAAACTTAACTCTTTCCTGAATCCCATTTGGATTAGCAATATAAATATCAAGCTCAGGGGTGCAAAACTCAGAGAGGGCCTGCATACAAACGCCACATGGGTAAAGAACAGGATCAGTGTTTGAGCACACCACCACATATTCTATATCCGGCTTTCCTTGCATGGTAACAGCATGGCTAATTGCCGATCTCTCAGCACAAACAGAAATACCATTGACCACATATTCAACGTTCGAACCGGAGTAAATTTCATCGCTACCCTTTAATTTAATAGCAGCTCCAACTTTCACTTTGGAATATTCGGCCTGTGCATTTTCTCTAGCAGACTTTGCTTTTTCAAAAGCTTTTTCAAGTATGGGATTCATTTCAATTTTCAAAGACAATTTTACCTTCCATGATAGTTAATTTTGTTTCTCCATATAATTCGTGCCCAATAAAAGGCGAATTTTTGGATTTCGATGCAAAAAAGCTCTCTTTAACTGTAAAGGAATTTTCTAGATCAAACAACACGAGATCCGCTAAAGAGCCCTCTTTTATAACGCCACAGTCTAATTTAAACAAACCACCGGCATTTTTACTCATGAGATCTATACATTTACGAAGGCTTAGCTTACCTGTTTTAACAAAATTGGTATAAACCAGAGGAAAAGCAGTCTCAAGACCAATAATTCCAAAAGGTGCTTTTTCAATTGGCTGTTTTTTTTCGTCCGGAGCATGGGGAGCGTGATCGGTTGCAATCGCATCTATAGTTCCATCTAGAAGTGCTTTTTGACAGGCCTCTCTATCTTCCTTCGACCTTAATGGTGGATTCATTTTCCAATTGGGATTTAGGCTTCCATCTTCTCTTTCTGGTATATCTTCATCACATAAAAGAAGGTGGTGTGGTGAAACTTCCACAGTGACTCTTACACCTTTAGCTTTAGCCTTTCTAATGGCTTCAATCGATCTAGCGGTGGAAACATGAAGAACATGATAATGTCCTCCCGTCTCTTCGCTCATTTGACAGCCTCTCTCCACATGAACAGCTTCAGAGTTTGAATCAATTCCTTTGATATTATACTTTCTTGAAACCTCTCCAGCATGAATAGCTCCTCCAAGCGAAAGAGATTCATCTTCAGAGTGATCTAGAACTGGAAGGTCCACTTTTTTCGCTTCAATAAGTGCTTGCCTAAAAAGGTCATCATTTTGAACCCCTTTACCATCATCCGTTAATGCAATTGCACCTGCCTCTTTCAAAGAAGCGAAGTCAGTAATGCTCTCTCCTTTTAAACCAAAGCTCACGGCACCAGTTGGGTAGACTTTACAAAGTCCCACTTCCTGCGACCTTTTCCACATCCTGGCCACAACCTCGGCCTTATCAGCAGTGGGAGAAGTATTTGGCATAGAGATGACGGTAGTAAAACCGCCTTTAATGGCAGCACGGCTCCCCGATTCAATATCTTCCTTATATTCCATTCCTGGTTCTCTGAAATGTACTTGAGGATCAACCAGACCAGGCGAGAGAAAAAAGCCTTTGGCATCAATGATGCGATCAAAGTCACCAGAGATTTCCGTCTCACTAACTTTTGAAATTTTATTCCCATCGATTGCAAGATTTACGATGACTTCTTGCTCTGACTCTTCTCCTAAGAGAGCTTTAATAGTCTTAGCGTTTTTGATTAATAACTTCATTTCAAAACCTTTTTAAGATATTTTCCAGTTAGTGATTTTTTTTCTTTAGCAACTTCTTCAGGAGTCCCCTGAGTTACGATCTCTCCACCATTGACTCCACCTTCAGGTCCCAGGTCTATAATATGGTCACTCACTTTTATGACATCCATATTATGTTCAATAACCAATACGGAATGACCTTGTTCAATTAATCGTTCGAGGGCATCTAGAAGAACTTTGATATCTTTAAAATGAAGTCCAGTGGTAGGCTCATCGAGTACATACAAGCAATGGCCTCTGGTTGCTTTAGAAAGCTCTCTTGAAAGCTTAAGTCTTTGAGCTTCACCTCCAGAGAGAGTCGTAGAGCTTTGACCAAGTTTAATATACCCAAGTCCAACTGAAAAAAGTGTATCGAGAGCGCGGTGAATTTTTTTATGGTTTTTAAAAAAGTCCCTCGCCTCTTCAATCGACATATTGAGAACCTCAGCGATATTTTTTCCTCTGTAAGTTATATTTAAAGTTTCCTCGTTATAGCGCTGACCGAGACAGTCTGTACAAGTCACGTATACATCGGGTAGAAAACTCATCTCAACTTTTAACTGTCCATTTCCTTCGCAGGTTTCACATCTTCCACCTTTTACATTAAAGCTGAATCTTCCCTGCTTATAGCCTCGAATCTTGGCTTCATTGGTATTGGCATAGAGGGCGCGAATTTGATCAAATAATTTAGTGTAAGTAGCTGGGTTAGATTTTGGGGTTTTTCCTATCGGGCTTTGATCAATTTCGATGACCTGATCTATTTTTGAAACCCCAGTGATACTTTTATAACAAGTATTACTTGGATGCTTTTTTGCGAGATAGTTTTTAACAGCTGGAACAAGTGCGCTGTGTACGAGTGTTGATTTTCCGGAACCTGAGACACCAGTAATTGTCACGAGGCCCCTAATCGGAATTTCTACTTCTAAGTTTTTTAAATTATTTTTTGTTACACCTTTTAACTTCAAAGTATCAGTTAATTCTCTTCTTGTTTCTGGAATCGCAATCTTTTGCCTACCCGCGAGAAAATCAGCTGTTACTGTTTTAGCTTTTAAAACTTCCTTTGGGTTACCTTTGGCGACAATCTTTCCTCCGTGAATACCAGCTCCCGGTCCAATATCAATAAGATAATCACTTGCAAGCATAGTATCTTCATCGTGTTCCACTACAATGACTGTATTTCCCAGGTCTCGCAGATTTATTAAAGTCTGAATAAGCTTATCATTATCTCTTTGATGAAGGCCTATACTTGGCTCATCCAAAACATAAAGCACGCCTGAAAGAGCTGACCCAATTTGCGTAGCTAGTCTAATTCGCTGGGATTCTCCCCCTGATAAAGAGTTAGCAGCTCTATTAATGGTTAAATATGTCAGACCAACATCCACTAAAAACTTAAGCCTATTTTGAATCTCTTTTAACAGTTTTACGGCTATGATTTTTTTATGCCCTTCAAAACTTAAACCTTGAAAAAAATGATGAGCATCTTCGATGGAGAATTCACAGATCTCCATAATACCTTTATCACCAATTTTTACTGCTAGGGCATAAGGGTTTAATCTCTTTCCTTCACATTTAGGACAAGTTTGGATATTCATGAATTGCTCAAGATCTGAGCGAACTTTATCCGAGGCACTTTCACGGTATTTTTTATCAAGCCAAGCATCAAGGCCAGCGAAAGCTTTTGTAAATTGATAACTAGAATTTTCAGACTCAAATTTATAGGTATACTCTTTATCACTTCCTTCAAAAATAATTTTACGTATTTTTGCAGGCCATTTATTAAGAGGTCGATTCAGGTCCACTCCTTCTTCTTCTAAAATGCAGCGAACCATCTGGTAATAAAAACTACCGTGTTTTCCTAGAGCTAATATCGCTCCATCAGCAAAAGAAAGGTTCTCATCTAGGACATATTTATCTCGGTCAAAAACCTTAGTCTCACCTAAGCCGTTACATTCCTCACAGGCTCCTAGAGGTGAATTAAAAGAAAAAAGCCTTGGCTCAAGAGCTGGATATGATATGCCTGAACTTGGTGAGTATAAATGCTCACTGTAAAATTCTTCTTGATCATCTACAAGCACATACAAATGACCTTCTCCAAATTTCAAAGCCTGCTCAACTGAGTCCGTAAGCCTTGTCTTGATTCCATCTTTAACAACAATACGATCGATGATGATATCTAGATTATTTTTTTTCGTTTTATGCAGCTGTAAATCATCATCAAGGGTGGTTAATTTTCCATTGGCTCGAGCTTTAGAAAAACCAAAAGACATATACTTTTGAATAAGATCCCTATGCTCACCTTTTTGATCGCGAATCACTGGAGCCAGTATCTGTAATTTCGTCCCAGCTTTTTTTTCCATTAATTTTTTTACAATCTGCTCTGCACTTTGAGCTTCCAAACTATCACCTGTAAGTGGACAAAAAGCATCTCCGACTCTCGCAAACAATACTCTTAGGTAATCGTAGATCTCTGTAATCGTCCCCACAGTTGAACGCGGGTTTTTACTGGTGGACTTTTGGTCAATAGCGATGGCGGGGCTAAGACCAGAAATACTCTCCACATCAGGTGGCTCCATTTGTCCTAGAAACTGTCTGGCATAACTAGAGAGCGACTCAATATAACGCCTCTGTCCTTCAGCGTATAGTGTATCAAAAGCTAAAGATGATTTTCCCGAACCAGAAGGCCCTGTGATTACAGTTAACTTATTTCTAGGAATATCTATGCTGATGTTTTGTAAATTGTGAACTTTTGCGCCATTTATCTGAATCTGATCCATACAGCATTTATACCCAATTTCAATAGCTTCGCAAAGCTTGTCACTCTTTTGTCACCCCAAAATGGCACTAGAGCCCAATAGTCTTGCGCAAGTCGTCGTTTTCCCGCTTCCATTGTTGGTACGGAACTTGCTAAATTATGGGTGTCGATCAGGAAGATCGATCACAAGAGGTGCTTATGAAACGGAATTCGAACCTGACGGTTTTAGGCTGTCTTTTATTATTAATTTCATGCGGAAAAGGCATTGGCGAAAAAAACAGTGCCCCACGCTCTCAAAACGAGGCAGGAATTATTGCAAGTTGTACATCTAAGGCTCAAGCTGAACAACTTTCCGCCAAGCTGGGTATTTCATTTCGAGTCATCAATGAAAAAAGAAAGATTATAGAATATATTGGTATCTCCATGGATGAATTAAAAAAACATCTTCCAAGATCAAACTTCAAAGTGAATAAGGTCTTTAATGAGGTTTTAGTTGAGGGTGACTTCAATATCCAAAGTTATGGTGACTATCCTTACTATGGTGCCCACTCAATTCAAGGGAGACCTTCAAATCCTGGAAGATATTTTTCTCATCTAGATCAAGTTAATGCCGACAGAGCGGACAATCAAGGTGAAGCTGCCGTTATTGCAGTAATAGATACCGGTGTTTATTATAATCATCCTCACCTAAGTCCTAATATAAAAACAAATTCAAATGATCCGCATGGATCAAATGAAGATGGTCGCGACAATGATGGAAACGGTTTTGCAGATGATTATGTCGGTTGGGATTTTTATAATGGTGACGCCTATCCTTTAGACGATCATGGGCACGGTACCCATGTAGCTGGTCTTGCGGCCAGCACAGTTTCTGGTATAGCTCCACAAGCTAAAATTCTACCAATTAAAGTTTTAGGAGCTGATGGTCGCGGCGATCTTGGAACCATTGCAGCAGGTATTTTATACGCCATAGATCAAGGTGCAGATATCATTAATATGTCTTTAGGTGGTGAAGGCGGTTCCCAAATAAATGATGAAATTAGAAGCATGATTAACTCAGTAAAACTGGCAAAAGAAAAAGATGTCTTAGTCATTGCCGCTGCAGGCAATGGTGGCTCTGATGGGCTTGGAGACTGTAATGACAATGCTCCAGTATACCCAGCAAACATCAATCAAGACAATGTGATATCAGTAGCTGCAGTCGACTCATATAATGGTTTAACGAGTTACTCTAATTTTGGTGGGGCGACGGTTGATATAGCAGCTCCAGGTGGTGATAGCTACAGTGGAGGACTCCTTTCAGCAGCAATCCCTAATTGCTATGGTCCTTGTGATCAAAGTGAAGCACCATATGTTTCACAGATGGGAACATCGATGGCCACGCCCTTAGTATCAGGGTTAGCTGCCTTAGTTAAAACAAAATTTCCTGATTATAATTATAAACAGATTAAAGAAAAAATAATGAATGGTGGTGTGAAGTTAGAAGATTTGGCGGGACTAATAAGGTCAGAGAGTGTGATCGACGTTGGACTCACACTCTCCAACTAACGCTTAAAGGCTATCTTTAATTAAACTAATATAAGTAACATGCTCGCCAAGAATATTTGGATCTTCTTCTTGGCAGTTTTCTCTTTCGTTATCACAAGTATTAACCTTACGACATCTCTCTCCATTATCTTCGAAAGAGACGATGTAATCAGTATCACCACGAACTAGAATCCCTTCAACTTCCAATGTATCGGCATTGAAAACAGGAGAACCTGAGTTTCCTCCAAAAGTATCAAGGTTAGTTGCGAAATAAGCTTCTTCAGTTTCAAATACTCTTGCACCATCTGCGTATTTAAGAGGAAGCCCTGAAGGGTGCCCCATCACAAAAATCTTTTGGGCCAATGAAATATTTTTTTCTGCAATTTTCAATGGCTTTCTTCCCACAACTTTTCTATCCAGCTGAATAAGTGCGAAATCAACAACCTCATGGTTTTTACCTAAGATAACTTTTTTGCACCCATATACATCATCAACATTTACATTATTTAAATCTGACTCAGAAGTGTATTCAAACAACCAAGAAGAACCCGCACAATCTCTAGTGATTTCATTCTCTGCAGTCTGACCGTGATCGACAACACAATGTCCTGCTGTCACTAATAAGTCTTCCCCAACAAGAAATCCGGTACAATCAACAGCTGTTTTTTGATCTTTAAATCTTTGATCACTACAAACTTTTGCGGACATAGGGCTTGATAGCGTCGGCGCTTCATCAAAACTGATCTTATTTTTATCTTCGTCTTTGTTGAAAGAAAAATTAAAAACTCTCCCTGCAATTGACTTAGAAAGAAGTTTAATTTTATCGTTGTTAACTTGATTGATATCTTGGCGGTTATCCTCACCATAAATAATAGTCGTTTTAGCCTCTTCTGCTAGAACGTTTATGGCGCTCAAAACGCAAAATAATAGAAATACTCTCTTCATATTGATTCTCCCGGAGGATTTTATAAAAATTAAGTGTTAAAAATACAACTAACATGAGCTTACAGCTCAAGTATTCTAAGTTCTACATAGCAAATTCAAACACTTACATCAAGTGTCAATATTTTTTACACAGTGCCCAAAATAAATAATGACTTATTTTTGACGCGGTGCTAAAACTCTTCTCGCAGTTTAAATAATTACTTACTAACTTCATTACCACTCAAAGGGGTATTAAATGAAAAAACTACTTTTGCCAGCATTAATCGTAGCTAGTGGACTAGCACAAGCAAACCAAACAACAGCAATGAATCCTATGGAAAACTACACTCCATCAGAGCATTCAAGATCAGATATCGAAGGAGCTTTTTGGGATTCAATGACTACTGACCTCGATGATAAAGATTGTTATAAAAGGGCCCATATTTGGTCTTATAATCTAGAGAGAAGATTTGGAGTTAAATCAACTAAGATTTTTATTCATTATACAGATAAATTCAACAGAGAACTAGACCTCCTTGGACAAGGTGGAGGTTGGATGACTAAATTAGCAAGAATCAATGCGGCTGGTGACAGTGGTGCTTATTACAAGTCAGTTGGAATGGCTAAAAGTAACATCGCATGGGATTATCACGTGGCTCCTATGATCACGACTCTAGACGGAGAAAAAATTGTTCTAGATAAATCACTAAAACTTGCAACTGGTGTACCTACAATTGAAGAGGCCCGTCAACTAACTGATGCAGAAAGAACTGTTAAAGGAAAAGTACTTAGTCCAGATGAGTTTTTAGAGCATAAAAGATGGGATCTTCAAAAGAAACCTCTATCACCTGAAGAGTGGCTAGAAGGTTTAACCGTTAGAGGTGAAATTTTATGGGATGTTAGAAAAGGTCACCTTGAATATGAAATGAGAAAGCTTGAAGGAAAAATTCGCAAAACTTCTAGCAGTAGAAAGATCAGCAAATATACAGCAGAACTTAATCAATTAAAGCAAACATATAAAAACCTAGGGATGGCAGATAACGAGCGAATCGACATGAAGTGTAAGAAAGTTGATTCGATCGCAGATGTTGATAAGGATCATGAAGGTGAATGGTGTTACTATACAGAAGCTCCAATGTACTACTGGAACGAGATTGACCTAAGGTCACTTGCTCTAGGTGACTCAGGATATAACCACATCATGGCGGTACCTTATAGCGCATACACAGCTGAAGCAGCTCAAGACGGAAGAAACAAATATACTCAAACTGATTGGAACTACGAAGAACTACAATACTCTGCAGGTGAATTTAGTAGCAGCGAAGGTGAAAGAAATTTTAAAAATATGATCGATGGCGACTTCGGTAGATAATTATTAAACGGCAAAAGTAAAAAGGGTCTCTCGCAAGAGAGGCCTTTTTTTAAACTGCTTTTGCAAGTTTAAAATTATTATCCACCTGAATCTTCATTCGCTTACTAGTCTTCTCTTCAATATAGTCCATATCAACTTCACAGACAGTCACTCCATCAAGATACAATGAACCTTTTAGTCCTGGATTGTTAACTGTATCTAAGTTTACTCCCTGCTCAGTAGGAACGATCTCCCCTAACTTATTTACAATTAATCCCATCCACTTTCGTTCTCCGCGGATTACAATCACATCAAAATCTTCTAATTGTTGGAAATGTCCATTTTCAAGACGGCATTCATCAGTTAGCCCAAGCACATATCCTGGATCTACTAATAGCAAATTTCGATCGAGGTAGCGAATGATGAAGTTTGTCCCAATTCTCTCGATTTTATCAGGTGAAATCTTCTCAAACCTATCAACTTGAGAGAGATTAATACAGAGTTGATCATGAGTATCTGTATAGTCAAAAATCATATATTCTGATAACTCATGCGATACCTTTTCCTCTTCTATCTCAGCTAAGCTGTGCTCTACTTGCTTAATCTCAAGTCCCATTTTATGAGCGATACCTTCAGAGGATACAATCATGGCCACTTCCCCGGCTCCAACTAAGCTTGCCCCGTGATAGAGCGAGTGCGAATGAATTTGAGGCGTGATTTTTCTCAATACGACTTCTTCAAATTCAAAAATCGTATCTACAATTAGGCCAAATTTTTTCTCCCCGACTCTGAGAATAACAATATTATAATGCCCATCTAAAGGCTCTTTGTACGGTTCCTCAAAAACATCTGAAAGCTTTAGTAACTCGATCATCTCATTATTTTGCTCGAGCATTTTTTGTCCACCAGTCTCAAAGATACGCGTGGAATGGCTAGATTCATTAAACTGCAACACTTCTGCCACTTCTTCCATTTGAAACAATACAATCTTACCGTTATTTTCTACAGAAAGAGTATTGATTATTAAAACTGATTTTGGAATAGGAACTTTTAAGGTAAAAACAGATCCCTGACCACTTTCACTTTGCACATATACCTCACCGCCCATGTCTCGAAATGAGCCACGAACCATATCCATTCCAACCCCTCTTCCCGAGAGTTCTGATACCTGTTCAGCAGTACTAAAGCCAGAATCAAAAATGATATTGATGATCTGCAAATTAGACATTACTGCAACTTCTTCAGGAGTGTATAATCCCTTCTCTACCGCTTTCTTTTTTATAATTTCTGGATCGACTCCATTTCCATCGTCACTTACCTTCAAAACGATATCCTCTCCCAGAGGATAAGCCTCAATAGTCAATTTACCAGTAGGATTTTTTCCTTTTTCTTCTCTTTTAGCTATCGTCTCTATTCCATGATCTAGGCTATTTCTAATAATATGAATCATGGTGTTGCTATAGAGCTTAGCGATAATGTTATCAACAAGTAGTTCCTCACCTCTAATCTCAAGTTCTACATCTTTACCCAGCTTCTTACATAGGTCGCGCACAAGCCTTTTAAATGGACGAAAAGTATTTTTAAGAGGAACTTTTCGCATTTCAGTTATTTTATTTTGGATGTTTGAAGTGACAGAGTACATTCCAGATAAGAGTTCGTTTAATTGCTCTATATCTTTATCTCCTCTATAACGACCTTCAATTTTATTTACGGTCTTGAGGATTGAATTCCTAATTACTGTGAGTTCTCCTGACTCCTCCATAAACTGGTTCAAGACAGACATAGAGACAGTCATCTTATCATCTTCAGCACTTTTTTTATTATCAACAACTTGCTCTTTCTGAGCTTCTTTCTGTTCGATATCATTGTTACTTGTCGCAAGTTCATCTAGATCAGTGAATTTGCCTATAAGATGTTGAAATTCAACTTCGTTATCATTGCCAACTTCATCAACTATTTTAAAAAACTGCTTTAAATCGTCGAGCCCAGACAATAAAACATTGATGGCCCCAGTATTTACCGGGATGGCTTTATTTCTTAACTCTCCAATAAAATCTTCATATTTATGAGTGTAGTCTCCAAGACGAGTTAGTCCTACGCACGAAGCTGTTCCTTTGATAGTATGAAGTAATCTGAAATAGACTGATAGAGTTAGCTCTTTATCTGAACTTTCCTCCAATTCAAGAATGAGAGATTCAATCTCATCCAGCATAGGGGTGGTTTCATCTAGGAACCCCTCTACCATTTCGCGTTCTTCGTTTAGTGTTTCTTCGCGTTTTTTGGCAAAACGATCAATTTGATCTTCTAAGACTTCAGCTTTAACTGGTTTTTCTAAAAACGCATCGATACCAATTTCCATGGCCTGTGCAGACATCTCCTGGGTCCAATACCCAGTGATAATAACAAATGGTATTTCTTGTGTGAGTTTAGGCAGACCTTTTTTAAGTTCGAATCCATTTGTATCGTCCATTCTTAAATCTGATAAGATTAAGACTATTTGATGGCGATTCTTTTCAATAAATTCGGTAGCAATTTGAGGGCTAGTAAACCCTTGGGCAGAGTATCCTAAGTCTTCAATGGTATCTACCAAGATATCTAAAACATCTTTATCGTCGTCCACACAAACTATTTGATACTTGCTTTCCATATCAATTCTACCTTAGTTTTTTATACAAGTTGTTTTTTTGTTTCAGAATGGATTTAAGTTCTGCCCTAAAATGATCAAAAAAATCTTTTTCACTTCCTGCAACACCAGGGAAATTCTCAAATTGATAGATCAGTAAATCTATACTCTTGTTCAAAAGTTTGATACTTTGATATCGATTTATATTTAATTCTACGAGCTTTATAAAATCCTCTTCCAAAAATGGCTTTTCAATAACCCCCGTTACACCATCACGCAGAAGATTCAAACACACTTCCTTCGTTACAAAGCCAGATACCACGACTACAGGAAGATGCGGTCTTTTTATATTTACTTGTTTAACGAGTTCAACACCATTCATCTCCGGCATATTAATATCAGAGACGATTAAGTCAGGTGTTGCAGTCTCCAATTCTTTTAGTAAATTAAGAGGATTTAGAAACTTTTTTACTTTGTACTGATATTCAACAAGATGAATTTCAAGAATATCTAAGATATCCTCTTCATCATCTACGAGCCAAATCTCGCCTGTATTTTTCTCTCTTCCAATTTTTTCTTTAGCAGTTTCTTGTTTGCGTGTAACCGCATTTTCCGTCCCCGATGGAGACTCTTTATCAGGGTCATAATAATCAAATTGAATATTTTCATTGTTTAAAATTTTTCTTGCTCCATCAACTCCATTTAGAAAATAATCAATCGTTGCGGTGCTGAGTTTATCTAAAGATTGTTTGTTGGAAAGTAGATTTTCAAGATAATGCATGTGCTTTTGGAGGTCTTCGATTCCAAACATACCCGCCGCACCTTTAATGCTATGAAATGCTCTAAATAGCTGATTGTAGCATTCTTTATAGTTGCCACCTTTATCTAGCTCTAAAAGACTATCTTCCGCTTCGTCTAGCAGCTCTATTGCTTCAATATGAAAATCACCAATCATGTCATTTGACATTTTTCAACCTCATGTATATTTATCGACAATAACGTCCTTGTCTTTTAATTAATTTATGCTGCGACTTTATTGGCTCTGTCTTTCTTTTGAAATACCATTGTTCCGGCCATACTTTTTTGCTCAAGTTCTATCGAGCTACCAATAAGAGATTCACCGGCCCCCATGATTAAATACCCTCCAGGTGCTAACGAATCGTAGAGTTTATTTAATATTTTATTTTTGTTTTCCATATTCTGATAAATCAAAACATTTCGACAAAAAATCACATGGTATTTTTCTCTTGGATAGTTATTACTGAAAAGATTAAATTCTCCATAGGATATTTTATTGAGAAGTTCTGGTTTCGCCTTCCAACAATTATTTTCAACTTGTTGAAAATATTTAATCAAATTTTGAATTGGCAAACCTCTTTGGGCTTCCAAACTATTATAAATTCCTGACTTCGCTTTTTCTAAAATTGTTTTAGAGATGTCTGTCGCGTCCAGTTTGATAGTTTGATTAGGATACTTTTCAAAAATTGTCATAAGAATTGAAAGAGGTTCTTGCCCGCTAGAGCAAGCACAGGACCAAATATTAATCTCAGACATGGGTTTTTGATCAATAAAATCAGGTAATATATTATCTTTTAGTGCATTAAAAGGATTTTGATCACGAAAAAAGAATGTTTCATTATTAGTACAAATATCAACGATTTTAGCTTTTACCTCTTGATCATGTCCGGATCTAATATGCTCAATTAAAGCATCTTCTGAGCTTAAATTAAGCTCTCTTATTATTTTATCAATTCTACTGTCGAGCCTATAATAGTCTCTCTCGCCATAAAATATCCCAGTATTATCAAATACAAATTTTGCGAGAATGGGATATACAGGTTTATTGTCCATAACTAAGCCGCTGCTTTTTTAAGGGTTTGTATTTTTAATTCAAGAATTTCTTTACTGAAAGGTTTCATAATATATTCAAGCGCACCTAACTCTAACGCTTTCATTATTTTTTCCGGTTTATTCTCTGTCGTCATCATCATGATTGGGCATTTAGTCAAATGATTTTGTTGATTGAACTCAAGAAAGCTTAGCCCGTCCATCACTGGCATGTTCCAGTCCAATAGTATCAAGTCAAAAATGTCTTCCTGGGAGATCATATCGACAGCATCTTTACCGTTTGAGGCATGATAGGCTTCAAAGCCGAGTTCTTTAATGTACTCACTCACCACCATAGCGATGGCATTCGAATCATCTACGATCAAAATTTTCATTTTTACCTCAAAGTCATTCTATTAATTGCTTTTACGATGTCAGAAGGTGTTAAGCGAATATCGTAAAACCCCTTCTCATATACCGCTTTCGGCATTCCCCATACAACACTTGAATCTTCGTCTTGAATGAGTATCCGACAATCTTTGTTTTTTAGTAACCCCGACCCATTTGCTCCGTCGTTTCCCATACCCGTTAAAACGACTCCTAGTACCTTCCCAGTGAAGTTTTCGGCCACTGACTGAAAAGTTACATCTGCGGCAGGCCTCACATAACAAACTTTTGGGTCTTGATTTAAATTTATCTGATATTTATCATTCTTTTTTTCAATCACCATATGAAAGTCTCCCGGTGCAAGATAGGCCACACCCGGTTCAAGAATATCTCCTACAACTGCTTCTTTAACAGTCATCTTGGAAATTTGATCAAGACCTTTTGCCAATTGAGTTGTGAACACTGGAGGCATATGCTGGACAATTAAAACTGGTATTGGCAATTTCTCAAGGTCAGAGAATATTTTCTTTAAAACATCTGGTCCACCAGTCGAACTAGCAATACACAAAATACTTGGATTAAAATCGCAAACCTGCAAAAAGTTTTTTTCTCGAACAGGGGTAGAAATAATTTTTTCTGCCACTTGCTCCTTCACATATACACCGCTCGTAGTACTGATTCTACCGGCGAGTGCTTTAAATCTAGGAAGCAACTCTTGTTGAATCATCTTAATATTTTCATCAAGATTTGACCCTCCTTCGATTTTTTTCACAAAATCATTTGCTCCTATCTCTAAGGCATGGAGTGTTTTGTTAGCTGCATTTACGTTTTGAGCCGAAAATATAATAACTGGAACTTTATGATTGAATTCTCTTATGGCCTTAATTGTTTCTAGGCCATCCATGACGGGCATTTCTAGGTCTAAAGTTACGATATCATATTCTCTCATTTTCAGTTTATCGATTGCAATTTTTCCGTTGGCGGCAATATCAATTTCATAATCCTGCCCTGAACCTGTTAAGGCACTTTTTATGGCAGATCTGTATACAACGGAATCATCAACAATCAATACTCTCATTTTTCTCTTTTCTCTTCTAATTTGATTAGCTCATCAATCTTAAGAAGGACAACGAGCCCTTTGCTTCTTTTAAAAATTCGATCCACAAATCTTTTGATTCTTGGATTAATTGTATCCGGAACTCTTTCCACTGACTCTTCTTCTACGTCTATAATATCGGTAACTTCGTCGACAACTAGAGAATAGAGTCCATCATCACCTTTAACTATAATATTCATATAGTCTTGACTCAAATTTTCATCCTGACCAAAAAGCTTTCTAAGACTCAAAGAGGTGACAATTTGACCTCTTAAATTTATAAGCCCACGTATTTCATCCTGAGCAAGGGGAACAGATGTTACTTGAAGAGGCTTGATTACTTCTTGAACTTCCATCACAGGTATAGCGTATTCTTCACCTGCGATTTTAAAACCACAGTACTGATTAGCTTGCTGTTGAACTATTTCCATAATTTGATCCTTGTAAAATACTATTAACTAAATCTACTACTTCTTCTTTCTTAAATTTTTCCAGGTGATGATTGAAACCGCTTTCACGCCCTTTTTCTAGATCCTTATCAGAAACCCGAGTCGACAATGCTATAATCGGAATCTGCTTTGCCGGAAGTTCATCCCTAACTTTTCTAGCAAACCCGAAACCATCCAAAAGAGGCATTTCAATATCAGTAATTAACAAATCAAAATCTTGATTTTGAAGCTTTTCAAAACCATCCAGTCCGTGATTGGCGGTGATAACCGTATAACCAATTTCGCGTAATGAATCTGCTTCTAATTTTCTATACATTGGAGAATCGTCTACTAAAAGAATCGTTTTCGGCATCAATTTAGCATTAGTTATCTCTTTATTTGATACACCCAGATTTTGGGCTGCAAGAATGGAATAAAGATCAAGCAGAGGAACTGTTTTTTCATCGATAAATATAGTCCCTATTATACCTTCTCTATCAACAGCTGTATCATCGATCTTAGTGTGATCAATTGAAATGTCCATAACTTCTTTGACAATGATTCCAAAATTACGACCTCTAATTTTAGTAACTATACAAGAAAGACTGGTTCCTTCCGGTAAGCTTTCTTCCTCAAGTATCGACTTCCCTTCTAAACTTAATGCCTTTTCTACTCCGATGAGTGGCATAGGTGCGTCCAAATACCGAACAATTTTTTGACTTCCGGTTTTCTCAATTTTACTGGCATCAAATTCCTCTAGTCTAGAGACGAGAGTCAACGGGATAGCATAGATACGGTCGTCATATAATTTAAAAAGTAAATTTTCTTGGTACTCAAAAGAGGCATCAATTGCATTAATTGGATTAGAATCTTCTGCTAATTCTTCAGCTTTTTCAATATCAATATGGCTTACTTCACTCAAAAAACCTATTGCGTCGAGAATGAGGGCCACACTTCCATCTCCCATAATGGTAGCTCCACCGAAAATTTTAATGTCTTTAAGCTTATTGTTTAGTGCCTTAACAACAATTTCTTCGGTATCCATGATTTCGTCGACAACAATTCCGAAGATATTATCTTCAGCATTTAGGATCACGATATTCATTGCTGCATGAACTTCTTCCATTGAGTGGAGGTTACTTGACTCCTGCTTATCCGTTGGATTTAAGGTATTGAGAGAATTGATTTGATTGATTTCTTTTGATTTCTGCTGGACTTTCTCCAGCCCCAACTCTTTATCCAAGCGAAAAATCGGAGTGAGTTTCCCTCTGAGCCTTAAAAATTCGCTGCCAGAGAAAGTTTCGATTTGCTCGTGATCTTGGCTGGTCTCTAGTCGAACTAGCTCTACTAAATTAAGCTGAGGAATCGCAAAATTCTCTCCCTTACTTTTAATCATTAAAGATGGAACTATGGCCAATGTTAGCGGTATTCTTAGTTTGAAATTTGTACCATATCCTAGATTCGAGTTTACAGAAACAGTTCCTCCAATTTTTTCTATATTGGTTTTAACTACATCCATCCCAACACCACGGCCTGAAATATTTGTCACTTTTTCCGCTGTAGAAAAACCTGGTTTGAAAATTAAATTTATTATCTGGCTCTCTGACATTTCATTTAATTTTGCTTCCGAAATAATCCCTTTCTCCACAGCTTTTTGACCAATTCGTTGAGGATCTAGACCTTTACCGTCATCGAAAATCTCAATTGTGACTTGTCCACTCTCATTATAAGCTTTGATTGTAACGGTTCCCTGCTCTGACTTCCCTGCTGATTTACGTCCTGGAAGATCTTCTATCCCGTGATCACATGAGTTCCTAATAATATGCACTAGAGGATCTTTAATCGCCTCTAGTAAGCTCTTATCTAGCTCTGTTTCCGATCCCATTAAATTCAAATTGATCTTTTTATTATGGGATCGGGCAATATCTCTCACTAGCCTTTCAAACTTGGTAAGAATATTTCCTATTGGCTGCATTCGAGTCGACATAACTTCACTTTGTAATTCGGATGTGATGACGTTCAACTGCTGAGAAAGACGATTAAACTCACTACTATCGGCTTTTGATGCATACTGCAGGATTTGATTTCTATTTAGAACTAACTCCCCAACGACATTCATAATTTTATCGAGCACATTAACATTGACTCTTACAAATGAATCGACGATTGACTTTTTCATGTCATCGCCACGAATTTGTTGATCTAGATCTTCGAGTTTTTCATTATTCACAACTGGCTGAGGTTTGATTACAGGTTCCGCTATATTTCCCTCCTCGGGCTCTTTGTGCTCTTCCTTAAAAACAACCTCAATTTCCGTAGGGCTTACTGATTGTTCAACAGCTGATAAATCAACGTCTTTAATTTCATCAAGCGCTGACGAATCAATTTTTCCATCTGAAATTAACTCCCTTAGTGAATCCATTGCGGCTGAACTAATTGCATCTGTTGCCGCTACAACTTCTGTCTCAGCAACAGGTGATGTTGTCACATTTTTTTCCAAATCATCAAATGCTGAAGCATCTATTTTTCCATCTGAAACCAATTCTTTGAGAGATTCCAAAGCAGCACTAGATAGTCCCATTTCAGCTGATTCACTTTGTGTTTCTGTTTTTTCCTTAGCAGTTACAGAGCGATGAGCTTGTACTAAATTATCGAGGTCTAAATCATCTTCTTCAGCACTATCAGTTTCTGGAGTATTAACAGCTTCCCGTGCTGCCTCTTCGGGATTAGCTGCCACAAGTCCCGACATCTGAGAGATTATGTCTTCTTCAACACTCTGACGATCAATCGCTTCATTTTCTTGAGGCTTTGACGATTCTCCCTTGAGATGAGCTTCTAACCTTTTTTGAATTTCCTCAAAGTCGACCTCTCCTTCCTCGTTAGTCGCTTCTATATTTTTTAGGAAATTATGACATATATCAAAAGTCTCGAGCAGCGTATCTACAATTTCAGACGTAACAGTAATATTTCCTTCTCTTAACTCATCTAATAGATTCTCTCCCGTATGAGTAATTTCCTGTAATTTTTTATAGCCTAGAAAACTCGCTGACCCTTTCATCGTATGAACTGTTCGATATATTTTGTTCAGAAGCTCTTTATCAAAAGGATCTTTTTCAAGACGTGTGAGGTCTTCGTTAATTGAAGATAGGTTTTCAAACGACTCGACGAGAAATTCATTTTTTAGAGCATCATTTTCCATTTTGGGTTTCCTTGAATTTTTCTTTTTATTGTAAGCAATTCATATATATGAACCCAGCAAAAAAAACGTTAAATAATATTAAGATTTTACTTATAACTGAGTGGAGAGATATGCTCCTAAAACAGCCTATAGAGGGGATATGCAGCTTTTAAATAAAGTGTGATGACTTTCTTTATATTTGCGTTCAAAAGGAGTGATAATTTTTTCCGGTTGATAAATACCTGAGTATAGGACTTTTCGGCAAAATTGCCCACAAACTGCGGCAAACTCTAAATTATAGATCTCCCAGTTGGTTCTTAGTTCCAATTCACATCTGAAAGAAAAAATGGTTTTAATTATTGGATGAGCATGCCAACGTTTTTTCAGTTGGGAAGGTTTTGGGTACGGATTAGGAAATAAAATAAAGATTTTTGCGATCTTCAATTTCGATTCAAACTTTTTTAAGGCCAGCCAATAATCAAGCATATTACCTTGGCGAAAAATGATATTGTCAGGAAGAGAGTCCTTAAACTTGTTCTTTCGACTCAACCGACTCTCCGACTTATCAACTCCCAATATTAGATACTCTGGATTCTCAATCGCTAAATGATAAGTACTCTCGCCTATTCCGCAACAACTATCAACAATCAAACCTTTAAAGCTTTGCACTTTCCCTACTAGATCTTTCACAAAGACTTCAACTTGAGGTTCAATAGGCCGTAAATATCTACTATTTAGATAATTCTGAACTATGGATTGAAGATCCTTATGGATGGTTTTTTGATCACTATAAATTGCTTTTGATTGTCCGATACTGTCCATAACCCATAAATCTTAAAAACTTAAAATATATTCTTAACTCAACCCTAACAATCAACCAAATAAAATCTGATAGAAATGCTCGAAATTAATCATATATTTCGGAGATTTTATGATCACACGCACAGAGTCGCAAGTCGGTACACTAAAAGAAAAGTCAGAATTACTAGATTATGCCTTGAGGGCCTTGGCCGTCATTTCTCTACTATTTGTATTTTTAGTTGGAGTTAACCTCTTAGGTGGCTCTTTTAAAATGATGGGAGGTGGATTTGCAAAAGGTCTTCTTAATGTTACTTCAAACCCTCTTTTAGGCCTTTTCTCTGGCATGTTCGCAACTGTTTTAATTCAAAGTTCCTCAGTAACAACTTCTCTAGTGGTAGGACTTGTTGCCTCAGGTGCACTACCCCTAGCTGGCGCTATCCCTATGATTATGGGAGCAAACTTAGGGACGAGTGTTACCAATACACTTGTTTCTTTGGGTTATATAAAAAATCAAACTCATTTTAGAGATGCTTTTGCTGCAGCTACGATTCACGACTTTTTTAATATTTTAACTGTTGCGGTGTTGCTTCCACTTGAACTTGCGACTGGCCTTTTAGAGAAGTCTGCTGTTTATTTGGCCAATCTTCTTTATGGGACTTCGGCATCAATGAATTACAAATCCCCACTTAAAGCTGCCATCAAACCAATCTCTGCTAGTATTAAGCATTTTGTAGTTGATACCCTTGCACTTACAGGAAGTACTGCAGGAATAGTAATGGCAATAATTTCAGCAACTCTAATTATTTTTGCACTAAGTATGATCGTAAAAACGATGAAGGTATTAGTTGAGTCTAATAAAAGTGAAATCATAGAGAATTTATTAGCTAAAAATGGATATGTGGCCATTGGCTTTGGAACATTATTAACGATTGCTGTCCAGTCAAGTTCTATAACGACGAGTCTTTTGGTTCCAATGGCCGGAGCTGGCGTTTTAAGTTTAAGGTCTATTTTACCAGTAACGATTGGTGCAAATATTGGAACGACAACGACTGCACTTATCGCTTCGCTAACGGGTAATGTTCATGGACTTGCAATTGCTTTAGTCCACTTTCTTTTTAACCTTTTTGGAATGATCATTTGGTATGTAAATCCAAAACTAAGAGAAATACCTTTAAGGTTATGTCAGGGATTAGCAAGATTAACTTACAAAAATAGAATGGCAGGTATTGCGTATATCATAGGTGTATTTTTCTTAATTCCTTTCATTTTCACTATCTTATAGCTCAAAAGTTTAAGCGAAATTTAATCGCTCATAACCGGCCTTTAGTTGGCCGGTTCTTTTTTGTAAACAAACTTTATTATTCAAAAGCAAACGCCGAAATGCCCTACTCATGCAGGCTAAAAAGAATTCTCAACATGAAGAAATTGTTTTTGAAACAGAGGCTAGAACGAATCCTCTGTTGCTCTTCTATGAGTTCAATTGTCCTCACTGCAACACTCTCAATGTCATTTCAAAAGACTTTAAAAGACAGATTTCTCGCTGCTCTAATCCTGGTTGCAGACGAATAATTATCATTACGAATATAGATCAGATCAAATAGATTTCGTTCAAACTTTTTACACGTGAAATTGAAAACTCTTCACCTTGATCAATTTTCTGTTGGAGCTTAATAAGATTTTCTTTTCTTGTATTAAAAAGAAATTCGCCTTCTACTTCTAAATTTTTTGATGATTTTTCTAAAGCATCTAAATTTTTAGGCACAGCACATTCATAACATAAGGTTTCAGCTTTGGAGTGAATGGGAGTATAGGCACTTAAAATTTTTAAGCGAGAAATTTTTGTGTGTATGAATAAAGCAGGTGAAAACCATTGAGTGGCGCCCCTAAGTTTCTCAATTCCAAAAAATTGGAGTCCAGCTAACTTCGTTAACAATCCAAGTCCACTAAGACTTATACTTAAATGTCGGTTAAGTGAGCTCAAGTTATGGCCAAACCAAACCCCTTTCTCCATAGTAGGAATAGCAATATACATGGAGACAGGAAAATAATCGTTTATTCCAATACCTAGCTTCTTACGATCGGACTCGTTAAGCTTATCCCCTTTAATACTGTAGCCAAAAACAAAGCCTGGCATAACTGAGCAATCAAAGAAAACCCATTTATCCATCCCCATACCTTGATCTCCAAAAGTAATAGCATCAAGTTTATAGATTCTTTCAATAAAGCTCTGTGATTTAAGGGATAAGGGGTTAAAAAAATGCTCTTGATTAAGCTTTCGTCCTAAGCACGATTTGCCAACCCAGTTTTGGGCAGGCTGAGCCGACACCACATATGGCTCAAGAAGATCTAATAAATTACGATATTTTTTTTCCATAACTATAGTGTAAACTTATATACAATAATTTGCATAAAGGACAGCGTGAATGAAAGAGCTTTTTACTCCACTAGATTTAGGACATACCACTATTAAGAATAGAGTTTTAATGGGTTCTATGCATACCGGATTAGAAGAAGCCAAAGGCGGATTTAAGAGGATGGCCAGATTTTACGCTGAAAGGGCCAAAGGCGGAGTTGGATTAATCGTGACAGGTGGAGTCGCACCAAACCTTCAAGGTCGCCTACATCCACTAGGAATGCAGCTAAGCTTTCCTTGGCAGGTTAAAAACCACAAAATTGTCACAAAGGCCGTTCACGACAATGGGTCAAAAATTTGTTTGCAAATTCTCCATGCAGGCCGCTACGGCTATCACCCACTAATTGTGAGTGCCTCAAATTCTAAAGCACCAATCTCTCCATTTAAAGCGAGAAAGATTTCAAAACTTGAAATAAGGAAAACCATTTTTGACTTTGCCAATTGCGCCGCCATGGCGAAAAAAGCTGGATATGATGGAGTTGAGATTATGGGGAGTGAAGGCTATTTCCTGAATCAATTCCTCGCACCTGCAACGAACCTGCGAACTGATGAATACGGTGGATCTTTTGAAAATAGATCACGTATAGTTCATGAAGTTATTTCTGCCGTTCGAAAAAAAGTCGGTGAGAAATTTATCATCATTTATAGACTCTCTATGCTTGATCTCATTAAAGATGGGCAAACACTTGAAGAAGTTATCCAACTCGCTCAAGAATTAAAGGCCAGTGGTGTCGATATTATTAATTCAGGAATCGGTTGGCACGAAGCACGTATTCCCACGATAGCCACGATGGTCCCAAGGGCAGCATTTACTTGGATTTCATCGAGAATAAAACAAGAAGTTTCAATACCTGTTATTACCACCAACAGAATTAACGACTTCAATGTCGCAAATGATATCATTGCCAATAATCATGCCGACATGATTTCTATGGCCAGACCATTTTTAGCTGATCCTGAAATAGTCATTAAAATGCAAGAAGAGAAATTTTCGGAAATCAACACTTGTATCGCTTGCAACCAAGCATGCCTTGACCATATTTTTAAGAATAAAATTTGTAGCTGTTTAGTTAATCCTAAGGCCTGCCACGAAACAGAATTTCAAAACGAAGCATCCAAGAAAAAATCAGTACTCGTTATTGGTGCCGGCCCAGCAGGTGTTTCTTGTGCTATTGAAGCTGCTAAGCTTGGCCACCGGGTTACGATCGTAGAGAAGAATTCTGATATTGGAGGGCAATTTAACTTGGCCAAAATGATTCCAGGCAAGGAAGAATTTCACGAAACAATCCGCTATTTTAAGGCCATGATTCAGAAACTAAATATAGAAGTGAAGCTTAATACTGAAATGACTATTGATGAGCTCGCTAAAAGTAAATATGACGAATATATTTTTTCTACTGGAGTCGCACCTAGAACTCCAAATATTGAAGGAATAAACAATACGAAAGTCTTATCTTATCCTGAGGCCATCAAGAATCCTGACAGTATTGGAGACAAGGTGGCCATCATTGGTGCTGGTGGAATAGGCTTTGACGTGGCAGAGCTTTTAGTTCACAAGCATCACTCATCAGAAGATCAGCTAAGCACATTTTTTAAGACTTGGGGAATAGATACAGAATACAAGTCGCGAGGTGCTATTAAGGAGAAGTCCTGTCCTACACCTTCGAGAGAAATCTTTCTACTACAAAGAAAGACGACTAAACATGGAGCTGGTCTAGGAAAAACCACGGGCTGGATTCATAGACAGAGCCTAAAAGATAATAAGGTGCAAATGCTTGGTGGTGTTCAGTATAAGAGAATTACCGATGAAGGACTATGGATCGAGCAGGATGGTGCAGAAACACTTTTGGAAGTCGATAATATTATTCTTTGCGCCGGCCAATACTCAGTAAATAAACTCTACAGTGATGCCAAAGCGGTATTAAAGCAAAAGATACATTTAATTGGTGGAGCTTACTTAGCGCAAGAAATTGATGCTAAAAGAGCTATCGATGAAGGTGTAAGACTGGCCCACAAATTGTAGGCCAGATCTTATAGTATTATTGAACTTTAGTGTAAGCTTCAGCAGCTTCCTGCATGATCTTTTGAACTTGTTCTTTGGCTTTTACATCAACTTTGGCAGCTAATGCTTCTTCTGAACGCTTGAAAGCTTTCTTTAGGTTACTCTTTGAGATTTTAACTAAACTTGTACATACAAATCCGTCCCAATCTTTTTTAGCACCCTGCTCTTTTAAAAAACGTCTTTTTTCCCAATAAACTTTGTAGTTCTGAGCTCCAACAATAAAAGCCTGAACTTCTTTTGCAAGATCGTCTTGAATATATTCTGCTAGTTTACCATTAGTTTTAGTTGGGTCACCATGACGGCTTTGAGCAAGACTTTGTTTAATAAAAGTTGAGACCTCCCCTGCAACATTAGAAGCAGATCGTGCCTTAGCAATTTCACAAGCAGTTGAACGTGAGTTCTTAGCTTCTGTTGTGTAAATATAGTAACGGTGTTTTTTGAAATCTTCTTCCTCATCATCAAGCCACTCATCTAAATCTTCTACCCACTCAGGAATTTCTTGTGAGGATGCATCAACAACTTTATAGTCTCTTTCTAATTTTCTAGAACTACATGCAACAATTAACGACAACAAACTCAAATTAATAATTAGTTTCATGAAATCTCTCCTTATATGAAATTCACCCCTAAAATTATATCTGTTAATTCAAAGCTGCAAAGTCATTTATCCCGCTTTTTTGGAGATTGCTGCTCCACATGCCTGAGTGGAGCGCTCCTGTATATTGTTAGAAAAAAATTTATTTCTAACATTTGTCTTGGCCATACAACAACTTACAAATCAGACCATTAAAGTATTTTCTTACAACGGCGAAACGAATATTATGAAGAATTTTTTGGCCTATTTTATTACTTTTGCTTGGATCGTCGGAATATCTGGAGCGATTTCGCAGTTTCATGCATGGCACCAAGTAGACCTTGCTCCTGAAAATTCGAAAATTGATGTTTCTAATCTATTTACGCCAACTCAAACATACGGAGCTGTTCATTTCCTCACCCCAATGTGTAGCTGTTCAACTGTTATTTTTGATCATCTACTTAACCGAAGGCCGATTTCTAACATAAAAGAAACTGTAGTTGTTATAGATGACAATCAAAAGGACTACGTCTCCTTACTAAAAGAAGCCGGTTATACAGTTTTGAAAACAACCAAAGAAGAACTCGCAAGTAAATATCAAAATGCACTCAAAGGTGTTCCTCTTTTGGCCATTTATGATAGCGAAAATACCATTCAGTACCTAGGTGGCTATTCTTCAAAATCGATTACTCCGTTTTCAAAAATTGACATCACAAAATTCATTTCTGATTTGGAAAATAGAAAAGCTATCGCTAGTTATCCTGTTAAAGGTTGTAGTGTGAGTAAAAAATATCAACAACTCCTAGATCCTCTAGGAATAAAATATGCAAAAAGGTAAAGAAGAAATGGGTGTTTTTGAGAGAAATCAAAGTCAAATTCTAAAACTTATGAACTGGGCAATCCTTGGTCATATACCTGTATTCTGGGCAATGGCTGACTATTTTGGAACAGAGAAGTCGATTGCAGTTATTTTCCCGCTATTGTTATTTGCGGGACAGATGTTCTGGGGGAAGATTTTAAAAAATGAAAATGTCGCCTCCCTATTGATGGGATTTTCATCAATTGCCTTGTCTGGGATTATGATCCATTTAGGAAAAGGTATGATTGAATGGCATTTTCATATATTTGTTACTATTGGAATTTTAAGCTTACTGGCCAACCCAAAAACGACAATTGTTGCGGCTGTCACAGGTGCAGTTCACCATTTGGCATTTTGGTATTGGATTCCTGAGAGTATTTTTAATTACGAAGCAAGTTTTGGGATTGTCGCAATTCATGCTCTTTTTGTCGTTTTCGAAACAATCGCCTGTGCTTTTTTAGCCTATAAATTCAAGGCATCGCTCGATTTACAACAAAAAATAAGCCTAGAACTCTCTCCTTTGGTTGGCAAAATTGATAGCGTCTCAAAGAATACAATGCAATCATGTACCGTTTTATTAAACAACTCCAATGCGAACTCTAATAGTATTACTGAAATTTCTGCTAGTTCAGAGGAAATTAATCAGATGGTTAACTCCACTAAAAATCAAATTACAAAAAGCTTTAACTTAATGGAAGAAACCCAAGAGTCAATGAGAATTAGTTCCCAAGCGATTGAAAGATCTCAAGAATTTTTTCAAAAATTAGAGGATATTTCTAAGAGTATGGATAAACTTCAATTGCATTCTGAGCAAAATCTTCGTTCTGTTGAAACTGCAGTTAATAATATCAGCGACAAGACTTCTGTAATCAATGATATTGTTTTTCAAACAAAACTTCTCTCTTTCAATGCCTCGGTAGAAGCAGCAAGAGCAGGAGAACATGGAAAAGGTTTTTCAGTCGTTGCTGAAGAGATCAGTATTCTTGCCAATAATTCTGGTCAAGCTTCTGATGAAATTGGAAAAATAGTTACTGCATCAAAATCGTCTCTAAGTAGCGCTATTACAGATATTGTAAAACAGATTACAGCCTTTAAAGCAGAGATCCAAGAGGCTTACGACGTGTTTAACCAGACAAACAGCCAACTCAATAGCTCGTTTAAAAAATTATCCGAAAACACTTCTATTCAAAAAGACTATCTAAAAGAAGTTCTTGATGCAACTCAATCTCAAAGCGAAGGGATTAAAGAACTAAGTGCGGCTCTAAGTACAATCAGTACCTCCTCAGGAGAATCACTCAGCCACTTAAAAGAAGTTGAAACTCTTATTGGGAATCTCGATCAAGAATCTAGGCGACTCTCTTATATTAATTCCTCCCTATCAAAATCAGGTCAGGATGAGGAAGATGAATTTGAAAATGATTACAAAATTGCGAGTTAATCTCCCAAGTACCAGCAGGCAGGTCTAGGTTCATTACTTAGTCCTGCTTTATAGGTATCAATGCGGCATTGGTTACTAGGATAACTATTGTATAAAGTCTCTTCAGTCACTTCATTTGATAAGCTCAGTAAATTGACTTCTCCCCTATGGGGCTTCAATAACCTAAGAGCATTTATGAAGCCGCTTAAGGCCATATATAATTCATGTTCTTTATCTTCGATATTTAGGAATTCATAATAGCGAGGAAGACACTCAGAGCTTGCAAAATAGTCTGCCTGTCCTTCAGCGGATATATCTTTATATTGTTCATGATCGATTGCGATAAAAGGAGCTCCACCAAAAAGATGGCCTAATTCGTGACAAGTAATAAGTGCAACCGCTTGATTATTCATTCCATCTATCCGAGCCATTCCTCCCCAAAACCCGAGCCTAATACGATCACTCAAGCGCGCCGTATAAGCGGTAATATATGGATTCTCCCATTCAGGTTCCAAAGCAAGGGGTAAATCAAGTCGGCTTATCTCCTTTGAATAAAGGGAAATAATAGTGAAAAATACCCGGTGAAAGCTTTCACTAGTTACGGTAGAAGTCGTTTTCTTATCTATTGGAAAATAATAGCGTTCATCTTGAGCTTGAACTGAAAAAATGAAAAAACAAAAGATTATAACGAACTTCATGCCAGAACTTTTGGCATAAATAAATTTTAGAGTCCACCAATCATGAATTTATTTTCCTTAAATTTACCTTATTATATCCGCTAAACACCCGAAATCTTGAACTAACAACTTATTTCCGACTAAAACAATCTTGTACTTATTCCGATAGAATCTAAAATAATGGAAACACTCTTTTTTGACGTGGTACGTGTTATTCAAGTTGGACGTTAGTTGCAGATCACATAAAGAGCTCTCGAAAAAACGATATTCCTATGAAGCTATTATCTTTAGTGATGACGAGTTGTCTGCTACTTGCCTCTTGTAATGAAGATGAGTTCTATGAAAAAGACTTTATTGAAACTTTTCAAGACGAATACAATCGCAATAACCCCACTGGTGATCTCGAAACAGATTTAGAAATTGCTCAATATAATTGCGCTGTTGCAGAAGAAGAAAATGATCTGGAGTCGACGACATTTATTGTTGATTTTCCCGCTGCTATTGAATGCGACTTCAATGAGCACGGAAGTGTAATAAGTGAAGTCAATGATGCTGGAAATGGACCTCGAATTGATGCCCTGATTACCGCGAGAATAAAACAAGATTATCGTATAAATTTACCGGCGGGAACGACTATCTGTGATATGGACTTCAATTTTCCTGAACAAGACATGCAGTATGATGACGAGATTTTTCTACTGGTTAATAATTATGTGGTTATGTCCTCACAAAATTACTCTCAGTCAGACAAGCATCCTAATGGGTTTACTCAAAACGCCATAGGTTTACAAGAGTATGACTGGTCAGGAGAAAATGGATTATTAGGGCTCGTATACATATGGAACTACACTCCTCAATATTGTCTAGGAGTTGATTCTTCTGATCCTGATTTTGCACAAAAATGTAATATTCCTCCCACAGAGACCTACGGTCAAATGAAGCTTGAAATTCCAAAAGAAGAAATCGTAAAGCTGGGTTTATTGTCTGAAAATATAGTCAGTGAAAACCTAGAAACAAATATCGACTTTAGTTTTGTCACTACAGGCGATAATGACAATGGCGATTGCGAGCACGCAGCCTACAGCTTTGAGGTAAATGTTAAGCATGTGAATATCTATCAATTACAGGATCAAGCGAGCAATCAAAACGAGTAACGCCTTTGTTTTGAACTAATTTGATATCACCACCAAATTGTTTAAGAGATAATTTAACCGTTGGCAGAGAGATCCCCTTTGCCGCGGTTTTTTTATCTTCAATCCTAAAGGGTAAAAACAAACTTGCCTTTTGTTCATCACTAATACTTGCGGCCGAGTCGATAAAACTCATCACCACTCGGTAAGGACTATAATCAACTTTTATTTCAAGATACCTATCTTCACAACTAGACTCCTCAAGGGCTTTTACAGCATTATTATATAGGCTCAAAAGAACTTGGACTAAAACAGATCTTGGGCAATGAACATAACAAGGAGTGGTTTGCCAGGATTTTCTAAATCTAATTCTTTTACCCTCAAGTGCGAATTCGACAGACTCGTTAAATGTATTAAGGACTTCGGTTAAATCAGTTCTATTAGGTTCATTTTCTAAGCTAGCCGATAGAGACTTAATTGCATGCAAAACGTTTGAAGCTTTTAAGATCGCATTGAAAGAATCTTCTAAGTTTTTACTGTCAGAGTGTTTTCTTTCTAGCCTAATTTTTCCTAGAGCGACTGTAAGAGGATTATTTACTTGATGAGCAATCTCTGCACTAAAAACACCAAGAGAACTACTCTTGGTTTCATTGATTAAAGCTGAAGATTGAACTTCAACTTTGTGCCTTAGTTCTCGGTGATGAAGCCACTCAACTCTTTTAAGGATCACTGCAGGTAAAAAGATGGCAAAACTAACAGCAAAGCTCAAATGCATGAATAGACCAAGCTCTGCTTTGCTAGGATCGAGTCGGCTAAAAGGATAAGTCATCGTCTGAAGAATATAAAGAATATTACAGAATAGAAAAACATAATCTAAAAAGCGACCTACTCTATTAGAAGATATATTTTGAAAAGCACTCCAACTGTATCTAAATGTCATACCAGCAACTAATAAAATTGGAGCATGAGAATACACAACAAAAGGCATACCCACAAAATATAGTCCGTACATAACGATAGCGGCCCCTACCGTGGCCAAAGCGATTGTTCGATTTCGTGGGATTTTTATATCGTAGAGGTCTTGATACATCAGAACCACTGTTTGAGCTAATGCCGGCCAAATTAAACAAGCACTCGCGAGCAATATCGGTGAAGCTTCTTTAGTGGCACCTTGGACCACCATATTTAATAATTGAAACCCCCAATAGACTAAAAGTTTTTTATATAGACTCTCATCTTTTTTGGACCAAAATATTAAGAATGACACCACAGACGCTACGATCATTACAACTAGCATCGTCATGATAATAAGTTGAATTTTTTCCAAGATTTATAACTCCTAGAATTATTTTCAACTCAAATTGAAAAAAAAGAAAGTTCTTATTAAATAACTTCCGCCCACAATTCCATATAGAATCTAAGCAGCTAGTTTTAAGTGTGCCCCTTGCTTTTTTGAAAAGTGAAGCCTTCTATCCCACAGAGTTTTGTATTTTGCGGCCACACTTAGACCGTATTCAGAAAACTGCTGGGTATGAAAGAGATAAGCCTTGTCACCATTGAGATCTTTTTGTGAGAACTCCGCAGAGTTAGAGACTTTTTGAAGTCCCATCTTTTCAAAAAACAAATCCGTTTTTACTCTTACCGCCCCACAAGTAATCATATGAGTAATCTTTTTTTCAAGGTGGTGATTAACTCCCATACTCATTATTAAGTCTCGAAAAAGTTCAGAGCTGTTTAGTGCTTTAAGACTAGGGTCTTGTGCCCAGGAGTAATCAAATGAAAGCTCTTCTCCGTTATGTTTAGCCGATTCAATCAATCGCATCAAGCTTTGATAACATTCTTTACTTCCATCGTTTTTGATTAAAGGAATCGCAGGTAATATACAGTTAAACGCTTCACACTTACTAAGTGTCACCGACTTATAGCCGACTAATGGTTTAAGTCTTAGACCCTTTTTACAAATTATCAGGTGAGTTCCAAAAAAATCAATCCTATCTGCAGAGACGACATTATCGCCATAAACCTGACCATAACCATCGAATTTAATTTTCATTAGGTCCCCATAGAGACTTCTAATATCTTGGTCATCCCAAAAGTCTTTCAGGTCCTCTATCACAACGATTTGCAAATCATCTAAATCCATAAACTCCTCCTTCGAACACTAAATCTCCTCGGTGTATTCGAATTGGAATTTAGGATTATTTCATTTTATTTTCAATTTGGAATAAATTCTGGAGCTTAAATACTAATTCTATATTCCGTTGTATCGTCCCCTTGGTAGATGCATTTGGACTTTTCAGCTTTTGCATCGACTCCAATATAAAGTGGAAAGGTTTCAAATACGCCAAGTTTTGTAAGGCAAGCTTCTGAATTTGTAAGATAATTAGTACCAAGAAGGTCTTTGGCCTGCTCACTGGGTTTTACATCTATTAGAATTTCTTTAACATTTGCTCTTGTGACCTTATAGTCGAAATTTTTGTCAAAGAGCGAACTATAATTTGAACAAAGATCATCCAGCATCTCGGCTGGGTCAGAGTGAGATTTTAAAATTTCTCCAAAACTCGAATTTCGATACACCTTGTAAGAACTTCTTCCAAAATTTATAAAGTCCTCATCACGCAGTCCTAACTCTTTCAGTTTTTGACAGAGATCACTTATCACAAAAATATTAGTTTCATTATCAGGCGAATCAAAAAAACGCGGGTCTATCTGCATTGATTTCAGGAGACTGGTTACAAACCCAGGTCCGTAATATGATTTCAAATGATCAAGGATATTTATAATAGTTCTAGTTTTACTAAATTTAGCAAAGTCGTATTTTTTAGGAAGTTCTAGCTTATTTCCTAAAAACTTGGCCTTCAACACTTTATCATCAAAGCTATTTTCAAACACGTCATCAAGAGTGATCCCTAAGCGATCACATAAATTTGACACATTCCCTAAATCCGGAATTTTTTGAACTTTCTCGAAGGCCTGTATTTTCTGAGAGCTCAAGTCTAGAAGATCACAAAGCTCGTGATCATCTATGAACAGACTCGATCTAATTCGATCAATACTCTGCCAAAACTGTAAATCTAATGTCATACCTAATAGCGAAGAGAGTACTGAAACAAATCTACTTTATCCAATGTCATCCCGTCGATCTTTAAAACCTTTGAAGCTATTTCCTTAATTAACTGCGATTGGTACTTTATATACCCTGCTAGGAAATTTTGATTGATTTTAGCATTATCTTCAAGGTCAACAGTGATATTTACACACCCAGCTTCGTGACTGACATTTACCAACTGACTTCTAAAGAGGCTTGTTAGCATCTCAATTGATTCAATATCACCCGAATAAAGGATATCTTGATACTTTAAGTAACTCTCAGTTACAGCTTTAAGACTTTTTGCTTCAGTTTGAAGGCCACCAAGATAATTAAATACCTCCGATAAAACTTCAACTGGAACATCGTAATCAGGTACCGCAAATACGTCTGCATCGATATTAATTAGCTTGAGATGTTTGGCCAGACCTTCAGAACCCTCTAAACTGTAGATTGTATCAATAAAAGGCAGACAGTTTCTCACCTTAATCTTGTTTTTAGATCCAGACTTCTTCTTCCCTAGTTTGAATTTGTCCTTTTGAACTTTTCCAAGATCTGGATCAAAGATAAAACCTGAGCTGAAAGTTAGGTCTGCATTTAAATTTAGGTGCTTACAAAATTGGTACCAAACACCAGCGTCTGGCGCTAATACTGCTGTTTCAAGCTTTGAGACCGTTCCCTGTGTTATACCTAAGGTTTTGGCCATCTCAACCTGGTTAATTCCATAGAGCTTTCTTCCGGCCCTAAAGATACGTGCTGTTTTTTCTCTTAATTCTTTTCCACTTGTTCCCATCCCTATATATTAATCAATAATACTCAGAATGTCCAGTGTCTTATTCCAATAAGAATTTCCTAAATCTTTTGTGTTTTTTGCCGTAAACTCTTTACAACTTAGGAGTTTTTATGTCGGAATCTGACAATCTTTATCAGAAAAGAACCAAGCGAAACCATTTCTTCCTTAAAGACGAAGGTCAGCTAAATATTAAAAATCTAACTGTAGGAATTGCAGGCCTAGGTGGGATGGGATCGAATATTGCTGAATACCTAGTAAGACTTGGGGTTCAAAATATAAGGATCGCTGACCCCGATATAATTGAAACTTCAAATATAAATCGTCAGGTAATCGCCAACCTAAATTCAGTTGGAATGAAAAAAGCTGCTGCCAGTAAAAGGGAGTTACTACAAATCTCTCCAGACTTAAACTTAAGCGTTTATGATGACGGAATTACAGAAGAGAATGTCGATCAATTCGTCTCGGGTTGCGACGTTATTGTCGATGAGATTGATGTCTTTCCTATTCAAGCACATTATCTTCTTCATCAATCTGCTAGAAGATATGAACTTCCCGTATATAGTGCTTATGTCATTGGCCTTGGAATTCATTTTTATAAATTTGACGGAAATGAATACAGGTTTGAAGACTTTCTCTCTTTAAAAGAAAGTATGACTCCTGAAGAAAAGTTTGATGAGATGGTAAAAAGTTTTATTCATGAATCTCCTACTTATCTTCAAGATAAAAATATGGAGGACTTTAGATCTGAATGCCTGAATGATGGTGTGCCTATCTTCGGTCCATCTTGCTTAGTGGGACACTCAATTGTAGTAACAAGAATTCTTTGTGATATCTTGGGCTCAAAAATTTTGGGAACCCCGATAACTCCTACTCCAGTTATGCCAGAGTACTTAAAGATTGATTTTACGACATTAGAAACGAAGATAATTAATGCTAAAAAATAATTCGTTTTTCTAAATGGGGAAAATGACCAGCATCAACGATCTCAGTATGCTCAAATACACTCGATATCAAATCTTGATCAGCTTTTGGAACTAGCGGGTCATATTTGCCAAGGATAACCTTGGTGTTATCATACTTAGGTGAAATTGCTTGATTGGCGTAGGTATTAATCAATTCTTTGATTCCTGCCATGAGACTAGCTTCATGAGTCGATTCATATTTTTGGGCAAGCTTAATATATTTTTGAAAGTTCTCTTCTTGGTGAAAATAATATTTAAAATAATCTGGATGATTAGTGCTAAAAGACACGAACGCACTTAAAAATTCCTCAAAGCTATTAATGTTTTTTATTGAAGAATCATTCGCCACAAAACTCATCATATTAGTTATCGAGCGTCTAAAATCAAAAGTTGGTGCAAGATAGACTGCCTTTGAAACCAAGCTTCTAGTTTTTTCATCTAAATTTTGTGCTAAAAAAACACCGAAAGAATGAGCAATAATCTCAACTTTTCCTTTGGAATCACTAGCAAGCTTTTTAATCTCTTCCGAAGTATCTCGAAGTAAGTCTTCAATATAATTAGGTGAACTCACTTTTGGCTGGTTCCAATAATGAGTTGTTGGGTCAGCTAAAAACTCTTTCTCAATACTGGCATTTGCGCCAGGTCCAAAGTGCAAAAAAATTTTATTTAACAAAGCTTTCTCCCGATAAGTTTTTATCATAAAACTTCACCTTGATTATTTCAAGAAACTCCTAAAGAGCTCAATTTAAATTCCGATAAGAATAATATTGATATCTAACGACTCCTACATTATTCTAATGGGAATAAAATAGGTAATATATGAAAGTTGTAATTGCATCTAACGAAAATTCAATGCTCGATTATATGGAGCTTCTCATTACTTGCAGGACTCCTACAAGTCTTAATCTAATAAAGCTTAAATCGGCTAAAGACCTGGCAAGCTATTACCGTCAGAATGAAGACATATCCTACATGATGGTCGATGATCGTTTTATTGATATGGATCTTGAAGACCTTTTTATGGATCAACAATCAACTGCCAAAACGATTCCTACCACATGGGTTCTTAAAGATACTAAGCGCTGGGTAGACCTTGTGAGAAAGCTTAAAAACAATGAAGTAGATTACCTAATAAAGCCCTTTGATCAAATGAAGTTTCAATATAGTGCAGCCTCGAAAATACTAATTGAAAGGCAATATGATGATTTTCATAGAATTAGCGCTGAACAGCTGACAAAATATAGAGGAGCAGATATCGAGGTCTACTTACAAGTCGCTGGCCGCCTAGTACTTTTGAAAAATCGAGAAGCTGAATTAGAGCTGGACGAGAAAGTCAAAGAAAGTGGCAGGCTCTACGTCAGTGGTGAAGATTTTTTTGAAATTCAAAAATACTTCTTTAACAAAGTTCTTTCTTTTATTGAAAATAAATCCATCACATTAGAAAACCAAATAAAAATGTCAGTCGAATTAATTGCTGACGCCAGAGAGATTGCGGACAAACTCGGTATTTCTGAGAAAATTTTCAAATTGGTTGATTCTATTACCGATAATGTGATCACAAAATTGTCATCAAATAATAAAATGGCAGAGTTTCTTATCTATAAAGCAAATGTCGATGGTCATATCGCAACAAGAAATCTTCTCACCACCTATATTGCAGCCAGTGTTCTAGAAATGCTTGAAATGAGTCCAGTGCAAAATTTACCCAAACTAGTTATGGCAGCGATTTTTTGCGATATTTTTCTCGACACAGATGAAGAAAAATTGATCTACACCAAAACGGATATGGAACACCTAGCTCCTGCGACAAAAAGTAAAATACTAAAGCATCCAGAAAATGCGGCTTTGCTGGTTTCAAAACTGGATGGAGACTATAGTGATGTGGTTGCGATCATCCGTTCTCATCATGAAAGACCAGACGGATCGGGTTTCCCAAGGGGAAGTTATGCGTCTTCACTCCCCTTCCTACCATCGCTGTTTATCTTTTCCCAAATTCTGGCCACCTCATTGGCGATTGAACAACCTGAATCACCGGGGCATGTCGGTGAAATAGTTGATCAATATGATGATTTTTTTCAAGATAAAACCTTTAAAAAATGCCAAAGTGCGATTAAAAACCTTTTGAATAAATCTTAAAATCGTCCGATAACTTCGGTATGCAAATTGATAGAAAACTTCATAGCAAACTTATTTGGTTATCCATCGGATTCGGTGCTATTGAGTTGTACTATCTCATTTCATTTACGTTTGTGCATAAAACTTTTCAATACCACTGGGCGATAATACAGGCGCTCTTTTTTAATTTCGTAGCAATTGTTTGGTCGTTAAGAGAGCTTCGTTACAAAACTCAAGCAAGCCTAATTTTCTACTCTATTGTAGTTATGGGGTGGGTTTTAATATATGCTGCTGGATGCACTAAAGCTCCTGCACCATTTGCCCTCGCACTCATTCCTATTGGTATAAGCTCCATATTTAATTCGAACTATATAAAGTCGGCAACCATTGGAAGTTTATTTCTGTACCTCCTACTTGTCCTGGCCGAACAATACTATCCTCCATCAGCAAATATTATTATGAATTACGAGCAACAAAAAATTGCCAACACAATTGTGTTTATTCTCGCCTGCTCTGGACTGATAAAGAATTATACTCGCACGATTGAAAGTCATGAAAAAGAAATCATAGAAAAAAATGATCAGATTGATAATCTTCTTAGAACTGTCATCCATGATATTGCGACCCCGCTGATGGTTTCAAGAAGTTTTGTTCAAAGACGAAAGCATTTGGACAAAGTAGAAAAACATTTGAAAACAATTGAAGAGATCGTTTATGATGTGAAAAAATTGAGAGTCTCTAGCTATAATGAATTTGAACTGAATATAAGCGAAGTCAATATCAAAGAATTAATTGAAGAACTACTAGAAATAGTTGAAGAACCCCTCTCTAACAAAGAACTTTCAATTACTATAGACTCAAACCTTGCAGAAGATTTTACCTTCAAGACAGATCCGACAATATTAAAAAATAACATCCTTTTAAATCTGGTAAACAACGCCATTAAATTCACCCCAAGAAATAAACAAATTAAAATCAAGATATCAATCAAAGACGAAAACCTTCAATTACAAGTTAAAGACCAAGGTATTGGCATCCCTTCAGAAATGCAAAAACAGCTTTTCAACAATAGAAAGAACCTTAGCCGTAAAGGGACTGAGAATGAGCCGGGAACTGGCTTTGGACTTCCTATCGTTGCGAGCTTAGTAAGAAATCTTAAGGGTGAAATTAAGGTGGAAAGTACTGAAGGCCAGGGCAGCAATTTTAAAATCACTCTACCTGTGATGTAATTTTTTCAATTCCTTTTCCTCCAAAGCTTGTAAATGATAGCCATGGAACATGATATTGGCTACGAAGTTTCTTACCCTATTCATGTTTATCTCAAACTATTCAAACTTCGAATCAAATTGCCTAGAACATTTTATTGAAACAGACAGTGGTAATATTGAAACGGCTCTACCAAAAAAAGTCAGAACTCAACTCAAACTTATTTATGATAGTCCTATTGGTGTCGAGATTCATCAAGCATGCATGATTCAAAAGAAAAAATTTCGCTTGATTGCAGTAGAGCCTTATTACGCTTTTACTGCTGATGAAGATAACTGGATTTACTACACCGAAGATGTAAGGGCCTGGTATCAAAACAAACTTCAAGAAATGACTCTCCCAGATGGAGCGAACCTTAATGTTGCGACTCTAGGGACATTACTTGCCCATGAAATAGGCCATACCCCTCTTGGTCGCGCAGCCTTTGATTTACCAGCGATTGATCCTATGATGCATTCTACTTCAAATGAAGGTGAACTCGTTACGGTCTTTAATCGCCAAAAAATAGAAGCAGAAGAAATCAGGGCCACCAGATTGTTTGAAAACGTTTTTCGCGAGTATATCGGTATTCCATTGAGAAGAAGCTACTATCGCACCAATGATGTCATTAGCTCTCAATAGAAATTCAATGATGGGAATAAAAAAATGGAGGAGAGGATCGGATTTGGCCACTTAACGTTCGCTCCTGCTCACTTACGTGGCCTTCCCTCGCCTGCTGTTCGCTCGCATCCAGCTCGCTTCGAGTGCCTTAGCACTCCGCAGGCTCCCCTTCAAATCCTATCGATCTGCACCCAACCATCTTTTTTACAATACCCTCATGCTTTCATTTTGAATGAGTGAGCGAGTGAGGCGTGGGTGTTTCACTCCGCAACGAGCGAATCGAATAGAAAAATGAAATGATGAGAGTATTTTAAAAAGATGGAGGAGAGGATCGGATTTGAACCGACGGCTTTACAGTTTTGCAAACTGTTCCCTTGGACCACTCGGGCACCTCTCCACCGAAGAATGTTTATATTCTAGCAATTACAAGAGTTTGTCAATGAAAAGAGCAGACAGAGTTTCCTCTGCCTGCGATATATTTATTTGGAGATAATTTAAGCTTCGCGAATAACGTATTTGTCTTTCCCTAAATCAACCATTTCTTTCAGCTCTTTACCTACTTTAAAAAATGGTACCTTTTTAGGTTCGACGATAACGACTTTTCCGGTTTTAGGATTTCGTCCTTCGTATGCCTTATAGTTACGATTTGCAAAAGATCCAAATCCTCTGATTTCGATTCTTTCATCGTCGTACAATGCTTGGATCATACTATCAAAACAGATGTTTACAACTTTCTCTGCTTGTTTCGGACTTAAGTTAGCTTGCTTTTCGATTACCGCAATTAAATCTGCTTTTGTCATTCTGCTCTCCTGCTATAAGTTTTTGTTATTTGGTTCTCTATCGGCATAAGAACCTAAAAACATTAGCCGCCGAATATATTTGGCGTAAAAATTTATTTATCAGACTGAAATAAGGCTTAAGTCATTAATATCACGTATTTTCCTTCATAAACAACTAAAACGATCTAAAATAGTAAAGTCGGGACATATGATGGTCGATAGGCAAATAGAGCTATATATGAAAAATTTAACGCGAAGCCTAAACATTTTAATTCTTTTAATTGCAGCCGTGAGCTGTACTGATAATATCCCACGTGGACGACCTACTCTTGAGCTAAGTGATTCAACAGCTGTAACAGATACAGACACCGAGACAGAGGAAGAGGTAGACCTCATCACCCAAAGACCATCTGGGGCCATAATCATTCAACCAGACGCATGTGCCTGCCAAAATGGAAAACCAATTAGTATTGGTGATTGCGCTGATATTTGTGCGGCCAAACAGGCTTCAACCAATGCCAATAAAACCTTCTTCTTTGATGTGGAGCTAACGGAAGCCATAACCTTAGATGTTTATCAAGATATAGCAGGATGGTGTTCAACTCTTGAAGGTGAAACAGATGTCGTTAATAGTTGTTATTACGAAATAAAAAGTGAGAGTGGTAGTGTCGAGCAAGTCGCTTTTGATCCTGCCGCTGGAGCAACTTCTTTCCAACTCGATCTGAGTGGAGAGATTTTAAGTGAAGATGAAACTTACAGAATAACATTGGTAGAGTCTGCAACTAGCGCTCGCTCCACCACAATTCAACTAAGACTTTACTCTAGCTTAATAGATGACACTATTGGTGGTCCACTTGCGATTATGCCGGTTAATTCTTATAGCTGTCTATTTAGAGACGGGGAATTCGATTCTTCAACGGGTGAATTAATAGTTAACGACACAAGTCGTTTCCACTTTTACTTTATCCCAAGCACTAGACCTGAACCACTAAGTGAAGCCACAGTTCCAACTGTTAATTGTTACGATATTGAGACCTATGGAAATACTCCGATCAATAGTCCATTTCTAGAGGAGACTAATAACTCATTCGCGGTTTGGAATTCAAATGATCCGAGATTCTTTGATCTCTCAAGCACCGGAGTTCTCAGAGTTCATGAACTCATAGAACAAAATGTTGAGTTACAAGGGCAATCACTATCTTCGACTCCAGAACTATTCTTCCCACTAAGCTGGTTAAATGGTTTTAATGATGGAGACCAAAATCCAGGCGAAGAAGCTTCCGTATCTATTAGTACAACTTCCGCTGAACTTGGTTATTATATGAGTCCATTTATTGATAGTGAAACCTACAAGGCTTACTGCCCTACTAGATCTCATTACTATAGCGACTCTGTTCTATTCAAAGCGATGCGAGAAATTGTAGGTGTAGACACTGAAGCTCTCTATGTAGCAAAACAACAAAATGTCTGTGACTTCCTTCTCATAAAAGAATCAACCTTAAAAGATATTTGGTTTTATATTGAAGGTGGGCAGCATATTGAGCCGACTAATGATACAGTTCAAGGTAAGCAGATTCAATTCTACTGGCCTGCTGACCCGAACTCACCATTTATAAAAAAGTCCTATCAGAGAACTTATACAGTTAAAAATGTAAGCGATATTTCTTGTAATGATACTTCGGTAAGCTCTGGTTCCCAAGGATCAGATGGAGTCAGAACTCAAATTCCACCGCATGATAATAGAATTGGTTGCATCCCAGTCCTCTCTGAATAAACTAAGGAAATTTAGAGTAAAACTCTTTTAAGGACGGCCACCGTCGGCGCAAGCTCTTCGTGAAAGAAGAAATAGAAAGCTGAGATATTGAGAGTAAACGTCGTGGCACCAAGAGCGAGCTTTAACCCGATCCTCTTTATTAAACTCCCCTTCGTGTTCATCAAATTAAAAATGAAAGCACCTACGAGAATTGCGATAAGGCAAAATCCATAATAGCGCATTTTCTTAGGCTTATTAATAATCGAAACTAAGCCCGGTAATGCATCTTTATCATGCGCAAACTCTACGAGAGTAACCTTCAGTTTTGGATTCTTTTCTAAAACCCTACCAAGAGCAGTGTTCTTAGAATTCTCCATGATCTTATCTTCTAGCTCGCCTTTGGACATCATAGAAAGTGGATTTTGCTTCATCATCTCAGCGAGCTTTTCTTTCATTTTTTTATCCATCATTTTGGAAAGAAAATTATCATCTATCCCTTTTTCCTGATAAAACTTTGAAAGATTTTCTTTTACATCAACCGGAGCGTTGGCCGGTGCTTTTGACTCTGCAAACAAGCTATCACCACTTGTTTCTACATACTCACCGTTTTCATCTTTCACATAAAAAATATCGTCTCGATCTTTAATATTGAAAGCGGGATTTTTTCTACGAGTTGTGACTTCTTTTACTTCAACCTTCTCTCGAGCATATTTTGCGATAAAACTAGATTTTTGCTCGATTCTAAGATCTCTTAGCTCTAATTGCTGTTCAGAGGTAAGTGATGTCAATTCCGCTCCTGAAAGTAAAGGAATACTATTAATTTTACTTTTTAATTCATCACCCGAATGGGTCTTGGCGAGTTCTTGCATTTGGATCATGCTATTATTAAGAGCTCGATTGACTTTAACATCTGAAGATTGTGCCCTCACTCCATACCAAAAAAAGATGGTGACTAAAGTGAGAGCTAATTTCATTTCTATTAAGCCTTTTTTCCGATTATTTTATCAAAGAAAAGAATTGTCGGAGCTGCAACAAATAATGATGAGTAAGTCCCGATGATTACACCTAGGCAAATTGCAAAGAAGAAGTCTTCAATCCCTGCTCCACCCATAGCGTACATAACTGCTGCTACTAGAAAAGTTGTAAAAGAAGTCAAAAATGTACGGCTTAAAGTTTCATTTAAAGCGGTATTAATCTTTTCCTTTAACGTCTTACCAGGAGATTTTTCCTCATGCTCGCGAACTCTATCGTAGACAACAACGGTATCGTTAACTGAATAACCAATAACCGCTAGAAGTGCACCAACAATTTGTAGAGAGAATTCCTTATCCATAAGAGCAAATACACCAACAATGATTAAAACATCATGTATAAGCGCTACAATTGCACCCGGAGAATATTTATAATCAAATCTCAATGCGATATAGATCATAATCATTAAAAGTGCCCAGGCCATGGCTTGAAAGCCTGAAATTCTTAACTGCTCACCTGCTTTAGGTCCAACAATATCCGTTTTATCTATTTCCGCGCCCGCTTGAGCAAATTGAGAGGTAAGTAGCTCTGTAATTTTATCTGTAACAGCATTAAGATCTTTTTCTTCTGCATTCACTTTAATTAAAAATGAGTTTTTCTGTACTTCTCCACCAATTGACTGAACTGATGAAGAACTAAAACCTGCCTTTTCTAAAGCTCCTCTTAGATCCTCTAGATTAACCGTTTCTTTGAAGTGTACTTGAACTTCTGCTCCACCTCTAAAATCAACCCCATAATTTAATCCTTTTGAGAAGAATAAAAATAAAGAGATCGCAACTAGTCCTAAAGATAGTGGGACTGCAAAAATAAACTTACCTGTAAAATCAACATTATATTTTTTCATTTTATAAAACCTTAAAAGCTAAATTAAATACTAATACTTTGTCCGCGAGTCTTATCCATATAAAACTGGAACATCATCTTTCCAACAAAATAAGCCGAGTACACAGTACAAACGATACCAATAATCAATGTTACAGCAAATCCTCTGATTGGACCTGTTCCAAAATTTAATAGCATAAAGCCTGCCACTGCAGTGGTTAAGTTAGCATCAAGGATAGTCCAGAAAGCTCTCGCAAAACCTGTTTCTACCGATTCCCTAACCGGGGTTCCAATGGCCAGTTCCTCTTTAATTCTTTCATAGATAATAATATTTGCATCAACGGCCATACCAACAGTTAAGGCAATACCAGCAATTCCAGGAAGAGTTAAAGTTGCTTCAAGACCAACTAAACAAGCTAAGATGAAAATAATGTTTGCGATTAATGTCTTGATCGCAATTACACCTGAAGCCTTATAGTAAACAACGATGAAAAGAAGAACTAATAGCCCACCTATAATTCCCGCTTTCTTCGATCTCTCAATTGAGTCATGTCCTAAACTTGGACCAACGATTCTTTGCTCTTGAAACTCTAGTTCAACCGGAAGAGCACCTGCTCTTAAAACTAAACTCAAGTCCCTCGCCTCTTTTAAAAGAGTGTTATAGTCACCTGCACCAAGAGTAATCTGTGCATTTCCACCACCGATTCTTGATTGGATATTTGGTGCGGAGTAGATATTACCATCTAGGATAATTGCAAGTCTTCGACCAACGTTTTCACCGGTAACCCTTTCAAACTTATCTGCACCTTTTGATTTAAAAGTTAATCCAACATATGGCTGGTTGTCTTCTTGGTTGATCCTAACAGATGCATCTTGAAGATCTTCACCTGTAATATCTGTTCCCTGTTCTACTAAATAAGGAAGAAGTGCCACGATTTCGTTATTTGCTGGATTGATTTGCTTGTCAAAAGCAAGTTCATACCCTTTTGGCTTTTCCTTATAGAATTCGTTCATCTTGGTTACGAACTCAGAGAATCGCTCTCCTTTATTGAAAACAATTCCGGCTGCTTTGGCATCCGCCATTAATTTATTTAACTCTGCCGGCATTTGTCCGTCAGGATAACTAGCAAGAGTTGGGTGAACCAATTTAAATTCCAACTTAGCTGTTTTACCGATCAAGTCTTTCGCTCTTTCGATATCATCAACACCAGGAAGCTGAACAACAATTCTATCAGCACCCAAAGATACGATCTCAGGCTCAGTAACACCAAACTCATCGATACGGTTTCTAATAACTTCAATAGATTTCTTTACCGAGTTTTGCTCGATTTCGTCTCTATATTGACGACCAATTCCAAAACGAAGTTCATTATTATTCTCCCCAGTTAGTCTTACTGGGTAATTATAGAATTCTTTAATCTTATCTTTAGCTGCTTGCAACTGTAGAGGATCTGAAATGATAATTGTATGCATCGGATCAGTGATATCATCTTTTGTCAGAACACCGACTTCAGACTTAATCCCTTCATCCTTAAGAGTGTATTGAATTTTACTGATATAATTCTTTACCTCGTCAGCATAAACCTTGTTGAAATCAATACCTAAAACCATGTACAGACCACCTTGAAGGTCTAGACCAAGGTTGATTTTTGATTTAACCGGAAATGAGCTTGTTTTTGTATCAAAGTTCATCACGGTAGGAACTAATGACATGACTGCGATTAAAAACAGCGCGAGAAAGAAACTAAAGCGAAACCACCAACTACGATTCATTGACATATACCTTTTTACTGAAGTTTATAGGGTCAGAAAATTCTAAACAATTTTAAACAGTTGAGCAAAATAAATTAAGATTTTTGTTCAGGCTTTTTATTCTCTTGTAAACCAGTGTCCTTTGCAATCTTTTCTTCCATTGCATCGGCATCCTCTTTTGGTCCCCAAGGGTCTTCCACTTCACCATGTCCGGTTTCGTCATCTGGAAAATTATGGTCATGCTCTGGGTCATCGTTGAAGTCCCCTCTTGGTTGAGCATTTGCCTGAGTTTGAATTTGTTCTTTTATCTGATCCATTGGATCACGAATGGATTGAGTGACGCCTCTCATCGCTCTTTGAAATTCACCCACGCTTTTAGCTAGGGTCTTTGCTAGTCCCGGAAGTTTTTCCGGACCAATAAAGACCAACGCAATGAATAAAATAATGGCGATTTCACCGGCGCCTAATCCAAACATATTACTTCTTTTGGGCCTCAAATAAATTATTGGCAAGCCCTGCTACACTTGAACGAAGAACTTTAATTTTAGATCCACCTTCTAGTTCTAAAGTGACGATCTTCTCCGTCATTCCTGTTACCTTACCTAGGATACCAGAATTTGTGTAAACTTCATGTCCTTTTTCTAATGTTTTTAGAAAAGTTTGATGTTCTTGTGTTCTCTTCTTCTGCGGAACAAACACAAAGATATACATAATGATGATCACAAGGATCATAGGAACAAAATTCATGATTGTGTTTTGAGGGGCTGCTTGAGCTGCGTCTTGAGCAAACGCTGTCGCTATTAGGTACATGGACTCTCCTTAGTTTCTACCATCGATTTTCAGTGTATGATTTATAAAATTCTTTATAAAATTCGTCAAACTTATCCTCTAAGATAGCAGCTCGTGCATCTTGAACCATCTTTATATAAAAATAAAGATTATGATAACTAATCATCTGGCCAGCAAGATACTCACCAACATTAAATAGGTGCCTGATATAACTTCGCGAATATTTCGAACAGACTTTACAATCACATTCAGGATCTGGAGGAAGGGTATCTTCTAAGTATCGTGCTTTTTTAATATTTAGTGGACCGTGCTTAGTGAGGAACTGACCATTTCTCGCATTTCTCGTAGGAAGAACGCAATCGAACATATCAATACCGGCCTTAATTCCATTTAGAACGTCCAAAGGTTTTCCGACTCCCATTAGATAACGCGGCTTTTCCTCAGGCATGCGAGGAGCAAATTCATTTAAAAACGACACCATTTCTTCATTTTTCTCACCAACTGAAAGACCTCCTAAGGCATAGCCCGGAAAGTCCATTTCAATTAGCCTATCCATGCATTCTTGTCTGAGGTCTAAATGTAGTCCCCCTTGAATGATAGCGAATAAAGACTGATGATCTTGCAGCTTATAGTCTTTGCATCTTTTGGCCCAACGTAGGGTCAACTCCATAGACTCTCTTAGAGTCTCTTTGGTAGCTGGAAGCTTAGGACACTCATCAAAAATCATCACGATATCGCTTCCGAGTGCTTTTTGAATCTCCATTGATTTTTCAGGGGATAACATATGACGAGAACCATCAATATGAGATTGAAATACAACTCCTTCTTCCGTTACTTTATTCAAGTCACTTAGTGAGAAAACCTGAAATCCTCCTGAGTCAGTTAAGATAGGTTTTTTCCATTGCATAAATTCGTGCAGTCCACCCATTTTATCTATAAGCTCATGACCAGGTCGCAAATAAAGGTGATAAGTGTTACCTAAAATAATTTGAGCTCCCAATTCTTCAAGTTCTTCTTGCCACAAAGATTTTACTGAGGCCCTGGTTCCAACAGGCATAAATATTGGAGTCTCAATATTTCCATGGGCAGTCTCGATTAATCCCGCTCTCGCCTGTCCTGATTTTTTTTGTAATGTAAAACTTTTCATCGGTTCCTTAAAATTAACATGGCATCACCATATGAATAAAAACGGTAACGTTTTTCTACTGCTATATTATAAAGCTCTAATGTTTTTTCTCTTCCAATCAAACTACTCACGAGCATAAGTAGAGTCGACTTCGGTAAGTGAAAATTTGTGATAAGCCCACCTATAGACTTAACCTCTACCCCTGGATAGAGAAAAATATCGGTGTCCCCTTGAAGCCTATCAAATTGTCCGTCATTATAAATCGATTCAAGCACTCTAAGGCTAGTGGTTCCAACTGCAATTCTATTTTGTGCTTGCTTAATCTTTGCAATATTTTCTGCATCAACTTCAAAGGTCTCACTATGCATCTTATGCTCGAGGATATTTTCAGCTTGCACGGGACGAAAGGTTCCCATTCCAACATGTAAGGTGACAAAGGTGCGAGAAATACCACGCTCATCTAAACGCTTGAATAGTTTTTCAGTAAAATGCAGTCCCGCTGTTGGCGCCGCTACCGAGCCTGTATTTTTAGCGTAGATAGTTTGATAATCTTCCTTATCCTTATCATCCGCTTTTCCCTCTCTGATATAAGGAGGTATCGGTATATTTCCTACTTGCTCAAGGTAATCATAAAGTTCAACTCCACACATACTGAGATTTACCCAAAAAACAGCTTCCTCACCACGCTTTATGATTTCAAAAATTAGTTCATCACAAAGAAACTTATCTCCAATATTCTTTTTCCCATTAGACTTAATCATAACGGGAAATAGGCCCTCTGTTGGAGTGAGCGAAAGTAAAAATAATTCTGCTTTTGCACCTGTTGGTTTTTGCCCCAAGATTCGGCAAGGATATACCTTTGATTGGTTAAAAACGATTTGATCTCCCGCCTGAAGGATCTCAGGTAATTCTCTAAACACCCGGTGTTCAACACGATCTGACTCAGCATAATAAACTAATAATTTGGACTCATCCCGAGGATTAGCAGGTCTAGCAGCAATAAGTGAGGGATCGAGCTCATAGTCGTAAGATGAAGTAAGTAAATCAGGATTTTCCATTTGAGTCATTTAACATATAATTTAGACATGAAAAAGTCCTATGTATTCATATTCTTCTTATCTGTGAGTGCGCAAGCGAGTTATCTCGACGATATTCAATACCTAGATGAAACGATGCTACAAGAAGAAGCCAAAACAGTGGACTCACCTACTCCTGTCAATTTAGCTGAGAAAACTCGCGCTCGTAAAAATAAGCCTGTTGCCGATCTTGAAGAAATTTATTTTGAAGATCAAATCAACACTAAAGCTGCTGCTCCCGTGCTGGAAAACTTAAAAAAGCGTTCCCGCTAATTTAAGCGATAGAGAATTTTTTAAATAACTCGATTCTGGCCATAAGCTGATCCAAAAAATCTTTCACTAACATGAACATGGGGTAGCTCGCTACGTTTTCCATCAGCGTTTTAAGGATATTCATCATAAGTTCAATTAAGGGCTCTAGGTTGAATTTCTTAATTAATAATTCGACGAAATTTTCAGCTGGTTCCACTTGATCACCTTTAACCACATAAAGGGGATTAGAATTTTTCTTTCTTGCATTCATAATTAATGCCCTAATTGGTTGTCTACAGATTCGGCCATTTGAGAGAACTGAGTCTGTAATTGTTTGAAGTCTTGAGCATCATAATCAAAAACTGATTTTCTGGAGGCCACGGATTTTGCTAGATGGGCCCTATTATTAAAAGGCTCAAAAACATGGGCGTCAGTAAATCGCTTTTTTATTTGCTCGTAATCTTCTCGGCTCTTTTTGCGTCTTCCCTCAAATAAATTTGGGATATAACCAAGAATTTTAGGGGTTTCCACAATTCCCATATCTTCGATATCTAAAATGACTTCGTGAATATTTTTAAGTCCCTGCTCGCTAAACGAGTCTGGGATAAAAGGAAAAAGAACACCATTACATGCACAAAGGATATTCACGACTAAAAGGCCCAGTGTTGGAGGGCCATCGATCACAATGTAATCGTAATAATCAAGGAGGTTATTCTTCTCAATAAATTTCTTCAGTATTAACTGCCTAGGAGCATTGATACCGGCCACGGTTAATTCGAAACCTGATAGCTCTTGCCCAGCTGGAATCAGATCGATCCCCTTTTCGTTTTTTATGATCACTTCGCTTAACAAAGCATCTGAATGAAGCGCTCTCAACTCTCGAATTGAATTAACCAGTAAGTGATGAATATTTTTTTGGGCATTCTCCACACCAAATAGAAAGGAAAAATTGGACTGAGGGTCCATATCAATTCCTAACACCTTCTTGCCTTCCGCATGCAGGGCATGCATCAAATTATAGGCCATGGTTGTTTTACCCACTCCACCTTTTTGATTCATTAAGGCGATCACGCGTCCTTTGGGCATGTCTTTTTGCTCGGAAGTTTTAGGGGAATTCGAGAAGATGTTGAACATTTTATTTCTCCAGAAGTTTCAATACTTTAGAATGTATTATAGCCCCAAAAAAGCGTCAATTTATTTAGCCTTAATCTTCGTTAAGACTCTGTGAGCGGGTCTTAAGCGTTGGAAATCAGGTTAAGTGAAATTCCTGATCAATATTAAAGGTAAAATATTTAAGCCACCGGAATTCTTTGCCGATACGAGAGATAATGATGAGTAGTGTTTTGGGTAGCTTACAAATTCTAATTATAATTTTGCTGGTTTCGTGTAATCCAACCAAGCAAGAAGACGTCGATTTAGGGGCCTTATCTCTATCATCGGCGACCTTTACCTATAACGCTACTACGCTATCTGCAATCGAAAACACTACTGATGTAAGCCTATACCCTAATGAAATTTTTGATGCTGCATTTGAAATCACTCCAGATCTACCATCAGGACTTGTATTCGATACCACGACTGGTGAAATTTCGGGAACTCCAACTGAAACCTTATCAGAAACAAGTTTCAGAGTAACGGCTTCAACCTCAGAGGGCGAAACCGAAGTGGCATTCATCAATATCGAAGTCTTAGATGAGGCTCCGGCAACTTTAAGTTATAGTGTTTCAATTCTTGCTTTTGAAAAAGGCGATAGCAGTACCAGTTACTCACCTACAACTTCTGGCGGAACGGTGACAAGCTATGAAATTAGTGATGACCTCCCAGCCGGACTAAGTATCGACCAAACCACAGGTGTTATCTCTGGTACACCAACAGTCGTCGAATCTAAGACCTATAAAATTACGGCAAGTAATAGTACAGGTTCAGTTTCAACGAATGTTTTAATTTCGGTGAGAAAGGCAGCTCCAGTTTTTGACGGAACGACTCCTTATACTAACGATGCACAAACTGTGGACGTTGGAACGGCCATCACAACGATGACGGCACAATTAGATACCCCGATAGCAGATTCTAGTTTTGAGATAAATCCAAGTCTTCCTGCGGGATTAGACTTTGATACTGACACTGGGGTTATCTCTGGAACACCTACTGCTTATACTGGCATTAGCTCATTTGAAGTACGGGTCTATAACGAAGTGGGAGAAGACACCACAACAATCACATTGACTTTCGAAGAACCAGCAGTGAGTTTAGATTATCCTGCTAATAACGACGCCACCATAAATGCATATGTAGTTCAAGTTGGTGCAAAAATAAAGGCTATTACTCCAACCTATGTTGGTGGAGACCCGGGCGCAACAGGTTTCGTTATGGAAGCAACAGATCTGGCGGCCATTCAGGCGATTGGTTTGAATTTTGATACTTCAGATGGACGTATATACGGAACTCCAACAGGAACACTTCATAGAGATATCGATGTGGATGTCACTTCCGCTAGCGATGTCACAGGAACCGTTACCATCTCTGATACTTTTACCCTCGATGTTGCAGAAGACTATCCAGAAGACTCTACTGACCTTGGATATCAAGACTCATATAGCCTGTCTCAATATGTACCACCTTCAGATCATTGTATTGATATTAGTGGTGGAACCCAAGATACAGATATAACAAATGAAACTATTTGTAGAAATACTGTTCTTCGTGCTTGGAATGAGGAAAATAGTGTCTGTTATATAATTGATGCTACAACTCCTCTGGCCACCGGTTTTGCGACTCAGGCCACCTGTGATGCCAATGGAACCAATGCTGCATGGATTGATACAAGTGGTGCGACGACGATTAACCCAACTGATGATGGGAAAAATCCACAGAACTCCGCAAGGGCGACCAAATACACTATTTCAGCTGCTCTTCCTTCTGGACTTGAACTCAATGACCAAACCGGAGAAATTACCGGAACTCCTTTGGTTCAACTCAGTGAAACGAGTTTCACTGTAACGGGTTACACTCTTTACGGTGATGGAACCACAGATAAAACAAGCACCCATACTTTTACTCTTGAAGTTGGAGTCTCTGCCCCTCAGAGTTTAGGTTATAGTAATATTGATAGCACTGTCTGTGCTTATAAGAACGACTCTCTAAATGTATTTGAACTACAAGATGGAGTGGAAGCACTTGGGGTATCTGGAGGAAATTGTATCTTCCCCACTGTTCCGCAAGGCTCAGGAGTTCCAACAAGCTATTCAATTACACCGAAACTTCCTGACGGTTTAAGTATTGACCTCACGACAGGTGTCATTAGTGGTACGCCGGATGAAATCCTACCTGTTAAATACTATACGATTGTAGGAACTAATAGCGCAGGGTCAGTGAGTGAGTCTATTGCGATTTCGACAAATACAATAGTCGCACCTCAAAGCCTAGATTATAGCGGTGATGGTTATGCTTCAGCTGATCCTGATGCAGATAATTCTGACACCTTAACGTTTACGCTTTTTAGTAGTGCTAGCTATGCTCCGACTTATGTAGGTGGACAAGGCACTTTTTCTATAACCTCGGGTGAAATGCCTGCTGGACTAACTCTTAACTCAAAAAATGGTACGATTTCAGGAACACCAGTTGAAGCCGCGAATCCTTTTTATACGGCCACCATTACAGTTACTAACAGCAAAGGTACTCTTTCTGAACCTGTCATTGTTAATTTTGATATTTCAAACCTAAGTCTTGATACCGACTCTAGTGGAACCATTGAAGCTGATGAATTTTATGCCGTTGGTGCCGAAGATTATGATGATGATGGAGTGGACGATAATGATATTGTTGTCCTTACTGTTGGTGATGAGATGGATAGTTCAGTTGCAGTTACTGGTAGTGATTATGATACTGGAGCAGCAGGATTTATTTCAACTTATACCGTATCAAATGTTGATGGTTGGAATATAAATACTCTTCTTAATGTTGGTATTGAAGATGGAAACTTTGTTACTCTATCAGGTCAATGTGTAGACATCTCAACCGAAGTAGCGGACGGAACAATTACTGATGAAACGGAATGCCGTGAAACTTATTTCAGAGCATGGAATGAAGAGAATTCTATTTGCTATATAGTAGATGCAGGAACGCCTCTCGCATCGACTTATACAACTCAAAGTGATTGCGACACAACTGGTACCAATGCTGCATGGATGGCCTTTTCAGGAGTCACCCCTTCAGAGTACCGAGCTTATGATCCAACAAATGGAGGGGCATCCCCTTTTGGAAATTCAACCTATCAGTTTGCTCTTACTGCAGAAAATATTGGTGGCGGTGGTGTCACGAATGAGAGTTTTGGAACGGCAAACGTTAGTGATACGATCGATATTCTTGTCGTCGAAGAAGAACCTGATTACTCCTATTCTAAATATGGAAATACTATTATGATTCGCGGAGGTCTTGCCGCCGATGGAAGTAATGCTTATACACCTGAAGCTAATGGTGGCTTAATCTCGATGTATGATTCTGACAACTCCGGAGCGACAACTGAAGCCTATTGTACGGCGACTGATCTGGGGAGCGGTAATAATATCGAAACAGAAATTGTCTCAGATTTCACCGGAGAAACTGGCTACACAGGAGCGACAACAGATTTTAATGGTGGTTTTGCTTGTGAATTCGAACAACCAGGAACCAATCAATGTTTTGGAGATGAAATTCGTGAATACTCCGTGCAAGTTGAAGCGAGAAATAGTGGAACTCTCTGGAGTGGTGGTTCAAGAAACCCAGCAAATTCGGGACAATTAGAGACTCTACGAGTGATTGTTGGAGATGGCCCTAATTTTACGTTTGAGCCAAACTCTACTCGCTTTTCAGGGGAAACACACTTAACAATCGATGCTTCCAGTTTAAATACGGGAACTCTTGATAATGCCGATGGATACACACCTGACACTTCAAATTGTCATAAAGGTAGTTTTACCCTCACGACTCAGTCTAATCTTCCCACCCCTTTTACTTTTAATGGAACAACAGGACAGATCGCGAAAACGGATAACTCATTACTAGGTCGAAGAACTTTTACTTATTCAGCATCAAGAACTCTTTCAGGGATTACATTATCTCAAGAAGAAAGTATTACCGTTCAGTCCAATCATGTTTTAACTCCGCTTGATGGAACCGACTCAGCTCATAGATTTAAGATCATGAAGTTTGATATCGATTCTGATTCAAATGAAGATATTATTATTTTTGATACTTACTGCGAAGGTGATACCGATGGGATTGGCTGTGCAGGTACAATTCAAGCTGCCGCTTATGTACAAAACACCGGCTCAACGGCCCTATACGATGGACTTGAAACTGCTTTTACTGTAGGCCAAAATATAGATGCCCGTGCTGCCGCTCCTTTTTATTATGAAACAGGTGAGTCGGCACTCGCCTACCTAAGCGATACGGGTGTGGTAACAATTGATAGTTTTACTGAAGCTGCCAGTTCTATAACTGCGACCACTGCCGCCACTCAATATGGAATTGTACCAGGAGCAGCTACCGCACAGAAAACTCTTTTTACTGTCGGATATTCAGGTGCAGTACTGCAAACTTATAAAATTGAACTTGATGCAACTAACCCTCTCAGTACTGCGGCTACGATAACTGGACCGACTGCTGTAGCAGCTGCCGCCAGCGGTGGAGCAGATGTGGCCAGCATAACATTCGTAAGAAGTTATGATATGGATAACGATGGAGATAACGACGCTTTAATTGCTTATGTTGATAGTTCAGATGGGAATCATAAGGTTTGTATCCTAGGAAATAACGGGACTGATCTAAACACAACTTGTGACACAATTATTTCTGCTCCTAGTGGAGAGGCAATTCGTGAAATCAAATTTGGAGACATCACCGGTGATGACTTAGACGATATGGTGATCCAGACTTTTAACACCGTCAATGTTCTTTATTTTTATGAAAACAGAAATAGTTCTCTGGCTGGTTTTTTTCAACTCGTAGATACCCTTTCACTCAATTCAAGTATAACTGACGCTGGTTTTGGAATTGGTGATGTCAACTCTGATGGCATCAACGATATCATTGCTGCCAATATCGAGAAGTCTCCTAACGGCACGACAATCAATTCAGGGTATACCATCTTCTATAACACTAGTGGTTCCGACCTATTCTCAGACTCTACCAGTGACAAAGGCTCGGACGATGGTCTCGATTTTTACTACCACTACTCTGAGGGGACAACTAATGATATTGAAATCCTTGATGGGGCAAATGCTGTCTACCTGATGCATTGTCAGACTGATACAACTGGGACTGATGGAACTGACGACGCTCCCCATGCTAGCTGTGGGATAATAGGTCAATTTTCAAACTGAGCCACAAATAGTAGTCAAATCATAAGATTTCTCCATAATTGCCGAAATTCTCTTCATATTTTCTTAATACTTTTTACCTAATTTCCATAACTTAATTTTTTTTTTAGCCGATAGGCTTAAGGACTCCTAAAGGTGATAAAATTAAGTTCATATGACAGAGCAAACAAGTATTCTATTTTTTAATTTTAACTCAGACGCTATGCTGCCTCGAGAAATCACTGAGCATTTTAGCGATGACGAAGGTTTTAATTTTAATTCTCTAGATACTCCCCTGGAGGCTTCAGATTATTTGAATCAAACTAAGGCTTGCCTTTTCCTATTTTTAGTTAATGACAAACAGGACCTTTCTCAGATCTCTTTACTTTTAAAACGTTTTAAATCCAAAATTTCTTCTGGGAAATTGAAACCAGTGGCCATCCTTAAGGACTATTCAAGAGAGTCCGTGGCCATACTTAAAAGATACGGTTGTAGTGATTTTTATAATTTTAAAGTTTCAGCCGAGAGATTAATTGAATCTATTGAAGGTTTTGATGAAGACCTTCTTATGAACGATCCTGAAATGGAGATGCTGGATATTTTTGAAGAGGAAATTCCAGGGACTCAAAAACTTGAAGCTCCCAATGCTGAAGTTATTGGTTCAAGTCGAATAGAGTCAGTAACTGACACTCTTGAAGACGATACATTTCATTACCAGGCTTTAGAGCATCCTAAAATAGGTGGCGTAAACCTTGAATCTGGAAGAATGGAATTAAATATTTCTCAGGATCTTCCACAGAATAGTCAGTTCTTCTTAGAACATTTTGACTCCAACGAATTAGAGTTCGAAGTAAAAACTGAGCAGGCGATTGGACTGGCAGAAGATGAAGATATTGAGGTTCAAATAGTATTTCTTTATGACCGATGTCGAGTAGAACTCTTGATAGCCGGAAAGATTCAAAGTATCTCTGCAGAAAACGACGTTTCAACGATCGTGACAGTTGATCTTTCTCAAGATGAAAGCTTAAAGCTTGAGCAATTCATGGCGCTCTATCAAAAACGTCAGGCTCAAATAAGTGATTTTATGGAGATGGCAAAAGGTCTTGAAGACTACTCTTCTTCTAAGAAGGATATAGCTTAAATTAAAATATTCAACACTTAGCTATTCTATTAGTCTCCAAAAATGGTCAGTTTTACCCACCCAATTTTCAAAATCATTAGGTAAGTAATCGATATTATATTTCGACCATTTCATCATGCGATAATTAGGTATAAAACAAGAAACCTTTAAGTTTCTGTTTTTTAAGTCCGATATATGTAGATGAGGAACTCATATGCTGAAAATTATTAAAGGACTCTATTTAATTTGTTTGATCACACTTGCGGGATGTCTTCCCCAAGAAAAAACAACTCAATGTGGAAGTAATGAAGCTTATGACTCTGCTCAAAGGCGTTGTGTTGCAACCTTAGGTGCCAATGGACAAACAGTTAATATTTCAAGTGTAACTCCTTCAGCTTCTTATACAATTTCTTATGCTGATGCAGCGGTTTCACATGCCGTAACGGTTTCAGATCCCTACTCCAATGGCTATCAACTTCGTTGGTATATCACTGATTCAAATAACACGAGGTCTCTTTATGCGACGACTTCTTCTATAACTTTTAATCACACAGCAAGATCAGAGGGAACTTATATTATTGAAGTACAACTTCTTGATGATGGTGGAACTCAAATTTTTGATTCTAGAAGTTGGACGATTACTGTTATCTCTGAAACCACTCCATCCATCTTTTCAAGTACGGCAAGTGTTTTTACCACAACAATATCAAGTGCAGCGACGACAATCGATGCGACCATTCAAAATCCTGATGGAGTGAATTCAGTTAACTACCAATGGTATGTAAACGGTGCCGCTGTATCAGGTGAGTCAGGAACAACTTCTCTTACTTCTCTTGATGTCGACTTCGATTTTGATCCAAGCTCTAGTTCAAGTTACTATGCTGGAACAGGTATATACGCGATTCAGTTATTACTGACAGATTCTTCTGGATCACAATATGATGCAAAACTTTGGCAAATAACTAACTCAACACCAGCCTTTGCTTCCGTTGCACTTGGTACTAGTACCACACTTGGTAATGCGACACCAACTTCGGGGACAATTGTTACGGCAATAGATGAAACAGCTATTAGCGCCGGTGGTTTTCTCATTCCAGAAACAACTCTTGCCAACGCAATTGATTTTTGTGTTTACGCAACTGAGACTGACGCAGATACAACTCTTGATGGTGTCAACGGTGACGGTATTTGGGTAGACTATTTAATCGATGGACTTCCAATCTCTGGTGCTATTGATATTCAAATGGTCAACGAATATGATGCTGGCTCAGCGGCGGCAACAACTTATTGCCTATCAGAAGACGGATATAATGATTATTCTTATGACCTACCAAGTAATACGACGAAAGAGTCTCATACCCTATCGATTGTCGTTTATGATAAGTACACAGGAACCACATCACAAACAAAATATAAAGGATACAACCAAATCCAGCGCTATGACTATACGCTAAGAGTTCGTCAGGCAAATACTCCACCTGTTATCACTATTGCCGACGTAGAGTTGCCTTCAGATACGACAGCTCCTATTGCAGCAGGAAGCCGATACCAGGTGTTAGATTGTTCAAGTGAAACCACAACCAAATACTCTGGTTGTAAAATGACTTGGGGAGATAATAAAGCGGACTACGATATCACTGAAACTGCGAGACCAGTTCGGCTAAGAATTGAAGTGGAAGATGATGATTACGATCCATATGATACCAGTGCGACTAATGAATCTGCTAACTTCACGCTTGAGATTTATGTTAATGGAGAACTCGCAGATGGTGATATGCCTAATAAGTACTCTCTTTCAGATTGTAATTATACTGGTGATAACGCAATTGATATCGACTCCAGTGACACAAATGATAATGAAGCCTATGAATGTGATATTATTATCAATCCTTTTAATGCTAGTGGACCGCTTACCTATTCAAGTGCATCTTACACTATTAGTGCAAAAGTTAGAGATAATGGATCACCATATGATCCGGGAAATGGTCAAGCATCTAATGAAGTGCAGTGGCTTGTAGATGATGTTCAAGATTATAATGATGATGTAGCAATTGCCGACTTTGTTGATTCAGGGACAACAACTTCTTATGTTTCTCTAACTACAACTCCGGGAACGCCTATTACCCTTGGAGAGGATCTCTCTGTAGATCCAGGACTTGCAGAGGGTGAACTCATTCAATTTCATGTTCAGGTGACTGATAATCAAAGAGATCAACACAAAATTACGATCGACCAACTATATTGTACAGAAGACCTTGCCACAGCAGTGACAGAGTGTGACCCTACAGACGGGTCATTTGATGCTTCAAAACTCGTTACCCTCGTTCCGGATGTAGCGACCACTACGGTGAACTGGGGAGATGTAGATCAAGCAACTAATACAGTTGCCATTAATCATCAAATCCGTTTTGATGCCATCTCTACAACAGATCAGGTGGATGCAAATGGACGTGGTATCGCTTATTACAAAATTTCAGTAACGGATCTTCCAGGTGCTGCCTCTAGTGCAGTAAATGGAACTGATTGTAATACAACTGATAAACCAGGTTGTAGAAGCTCTGATTCAGTTTATGTTAGAATCCCAATAAATAATGATAACCCTGATCCTAGTTTTGATGATGCTGGACAGGTTGATCCTGCTCTTCCGGGTAACCTAACTATTATGGCCGGACTGCCAGTCACTCTTGATCCAGGTCCTATTTCTGACGCTTCAACTGCAGATGGTAAAAACATCGATTACCAATGGGTTGTTAGTTACGATGGTGGAACGAATTGGTTTCCAATTGAAGGAGCTAACGAGAGAATTTTAGTTTGGACTCCAAGCTCGGAAATTATTGAAGTCGCAAGCTCCAATCAATTTGCAACCACCACTGCTCAAGTAAAACTTTGTTTAGGTGACGATGGATTTATAGACGGGACTCAAACTCTTAAAGAAGCATACGATGCCACTAATGATGACTGTACCGATACTGGAGGGCCAATGGACTCTTCTACAGCAATTGGTTCAGGAGGTCTAGGTCAAGCATGGAGCTTTACAGTGGTTCCTAACCTATCTACTCATATGGCCTATGATAATAACTCTACTTCTAATACTGGTTTAGGGCAAATTGCAACTTGGATTGATCCAAGTTCAACAGACCCAATCGTTCAATACACAGCGTACGTTACAATCAATAAACAAATAGTGGTAGAAAAACATGTTATCGCTGCTGACGGGGAAAAAGGTGGGACGCTAGATCCTACTATAAACACTGTTTCAGAAAATACAAGTATAGCAGGTCAGATGGAAAGTATCATATTTGACGCTTCAACTGATGGCTCATTCGCTTCAAATGATGTGACCTATTTATCTATCGCTGGAGACCCTACTAATGAAGCGCTCTATATCGCTTACATGGCTCCAATTAGTGGAACGGACTCAGTTCATATTAGAAGAATTGATCTTGGAACTGGTAAGACAGGTTTTGTTCATGGTGGGACTTTTGGTTGGGATCCTGGTTATGATGACCTAACTAATAATATCACTATTGCTAGTACAGGTATCAACAACGAAACTATTAATTCAGATGGTAATGCTGAGATCGTTTTCACGCAACCTTATAATAATGGAACAGTTGTTTCAATGAAGGTTACCTTCTCTGGTATCCATGGTGGAAGTATTGATCTCGATGGTGGAACGGATTTTTGTACTTCAACATGTACAACTGTAAGTGCGACTGCCGCATCTTTTGCTGCAGCTATTAATGCCTCCACCGAAACTGAAATACAAGGTCTTCGTGCCGTGGCCACAGGTAGTACTGTTGAGTTATTTGGTATCAGCGAGGGGGATTATTTTGAAGGTGATATTGGTGCTGCGATCATAGGCCAAATCATGGTTAATGAAACCACTGGAAAATTTCAACTTCCTTATATTGACGTCAATCAATCAGGAGCTAATAAATTTAAAGTATCCATGTTAGAAGGAAACTTAAACGTTAGGCTTGATGATGCGGGAATGACGACGTCTCTACTCTCTGGAACTGGTAATATTCAAGTTTCGGAAATTGTAAATGATCGCGATGCCAATGACAGGATATTAATTGCCGCCAAAGCACTCTCTGGAGGTCAAATTCACTTACTAGAAGTTTCAACTGCCAATGCGGTTGTAGAATCAAATACTGACTTATTTAATGATTCAAATATTACCAACCTAAAAATTGCTGTGAGTAAAGAAGACACAGACTTCGACCCGTCAGTTTTTGTTACGGGAACTAATGATAGTGGAAACCTAGCTCTTGCGAGGGTGGATTCCGTATCAGGTGATTTTGATCTAGATGGAAGTACAAAGACTATTTACTCCTACGAAGAATTTGATGCGGGATTTGCTCCTTTTGTAGGAATTAATGAATACGATATTGTAGCGGGACCTGAAGAGGCTCAACTACTTCTTGCGGTAAATTCAGATAGTATTAGCACTGGTGACTACCATACCTATTTAATTAATATCAGCGGTAGCGCTCCAACTGCGAAATGTAGCTATGACTCTGCGGACACACAAAACCTAGAAAAATGTGCTTGGATTCAGCCTGAAGTTGGAAATGAGAGTTTTAACCTCCCTATTGCCCTTGCTGACGTGATTCAGGATGTGAAAATTGGAGACGAAGGTTCGGTAGCTGATGAAAATGAAGGTGACTTTATTGGTATTGCCAATCATATCGACTTAACCGGTACAGGTAGCGCTTCAACTAATGCTGTAGTCGTAACAGGTTTCTTAAACGTAAGGTCTAACTCGCTCACAGCAACAGAGGCAAGTTCAACGGCAAGCAATAATGAAGTTTACACTCTTCCATATGTCTCGCCCTAAACCTGAGTAAAAAACTCTTTGTGTTTTGATTTTTGAGATTTTTGCTAAAATATAAGAGATGCGAAATCAACTGTTTCTCTTATTTTTTATCTTTGCAACGATCTCCCTTTCAAGGGCCTATAGTTTTGAACTTGTTATTATCCAAGGTCTTTCAAAAGAGAAGCAAAGTTTTGTCACCAGAAATAACGAAGAATCTGATGTCTTTATTGGGAAACGGGCCACCTTCACTAGTGAAAACACCAGTGTTATCGCACGTGCCATCGAAGTGACAAGAGAATTTGTTCAATGGGAAATTGAAAATGACTTTACTGATACTCCTTTTCCTAGAGGAACTCTGGTTACGATGTATGATACGACAGAATATCTATGGACCCTCACGCCAGAGAAGATTAAGAGACAATTCATTCAAAGCCGAGTGTTCATTCCAAGAAGGTCACTTGAGGGTGTGTTCTCGCTAGCTCGAGCGCTTTCTGAATCAGTGACTGAAACTCTCCCAACGAATGCCGATCGTGGAGGCTATCACTTTGAGCTCGTCTATCGTAGGCAATATAATATTAACTGGGCCATGGCCTATGGGATTCGATACGACCGCGAGATTGTTAATCTCCCCGACTCCTCACTAACCAACCAAAGATTTATGGGGACAGCCGAGCTTCGTTATTATTTTGACCCGATGTATGATTTTTATAACGCTCAAATTGGACTTGGACTTGGAATCGGTTTTGGCCAATCTAGGACTGAAACCACAGGCATCTCCACTTACGGTAATGCAGTCCTCTTACCCTCGACTAAAATAGCCCTTACATTTCCTATAGATAAAGATAGTGATTTCGAATTTTCAGGTGCCTTTGAGTCTTTTAGGCTTGATGAAGAAGATGTTGATAGTCGAGATCAAACGACAAACTTAGACAGCACTAGAGTTAGTATCGCTTACCGACGTTATTTTCAAGAATGAGAATCATCTCTCTGTTAGGACACATTCAACGACAAACGAGCCAAATTCTGTCTTAAAATAGACGGCCAAAACTTGATTGACATCCACTTCATGCTCGACGATATGCTCTTCTCCACAAACAATTTTTGGAATGGTCATATCGAGCTCATATCCCTGATTAACAAGGGCTCCCTTCGCGTTCCCGAAAATTTGGTTACAAAGTTCGGCAACCCCATCTCGATTTTCATCATCAATTTGGGTGTATTCTTCCCCCATCATATTGGACATAACTTTAAGGTAAACACTTTCTGGAAAAGTTATCGCCATACTCCCTAGGTAGTTTGCGCTTCGAATAGGAATGACTCCAGAAATATCACCAAAACTATCGTCAGGTTCCTTAACGAAAACAAAATCTTTTTCCGCCTTGGTAGAACACATGATATCCAATACTTCTAGAGTTGCGTCGATAAAAGGATTAATGAAGTCTACATTGATTTTATTTGTCGCCTTTTTTTTCTTCTTAGGCGAAGTTGATTTTTTCTTGTTACTAAAAATTTTTTTCACTGCAGTCATTAGGTCATCAGAAGAAAATGGCTTATTTAGGATTGAAACATCACTTTCAAAATCTTCGGGGTCAACATTACTTGAAACGACAAGGTAATACTTAGGTTGAAAATCCTTGTCAACATTCTCACGAACTTGTTGTATGAGTTTATGCCCATCCATCTTGGGCATATTTAAATCGGTGATCACAAGATCAAATTTTTGAACGCTGATTTTTCTAAGAGCATCAGCTCCATCCACTGCTTCAAGGATTGTGAAATCTGCTTCCACAGATTCTAAAGTGGAAACAATCCCATCACGAATTGCTTCTTCATCATCAACAACTAAAAAACTATATGATTTTGACATTCATCTATTTTAACATCAAAAAAAGGAAATTTTGAAACTGTAAAAAATAGCCGCAATTAGCTAATATCACATTGACCGGTGATTTCGGCCTTACAAGAGATAAGTTCTCCACCTTCAACTTCATACTCATCACACTTAACTTCCGAGTCTTTTGGAAAACTAATATTGGTTATCACACCACTTCTTTTGGCTTCGCATTCATTAAAAAGTTTATTTTTTCCATCTTCTAAGGCTTTGGAAATAGCGCCTTTTTTTACCTGCTTAAGATCGCAAGACACGTGGCAGATGTTACTTCCACCCCCTACGCTAGTTAGACTAAATTCATTACTCATCATGAGGTTAAATAATAGAATGACTGTTCCAAGACTAAATAGTTTCATACTCAAAATCTCCTTTAAGAGTATTTCACGTCCAACAGTTTATACCGCAGCGCACCATTTATCTCCAATAGGAACTATTGACTCTGTAAAACTTTCAAAAAAAAAGTGTAACTATTTAATATTATTTTAAATTTTACTTAATAATTAAGGGCGACTTAAGGAATTTAGAGGGTGAAAAACACCCTCTAAATTGGGATGGTCTACATCAGACCTATATCTTTTAATCTTTCCATTAAACTGTCATGTGCAGAAATTGGCGGGTATTTGGCGCCTGATCCTTCACAACTTGGGATGCATTCAAGCATGGCCTCAGGATGAGGATGCACAAAGAACGGCATCGAGTATCTAGCAGTATTTGATTCATCAGGATTGATCACTCTATGGATTGTCGCCGGGATAATATCATTAGTAATCCTAGACATCATATCACCTGAGTCCACAACTAACTGCCCAGGCTTAGTTTCTACATCTAGCCACTGCCCATCTCTATCAAGAAGCTGTAGTCCTGAAGCAGTCGCTCCCATTAGTATTGTGATTAAATTGATATCACCATGAGCTGCAGCTCTGATTGATCCCGCAGGAGGTGCCTCTCCCACTGGTGGATAATGAATCGCCCTTAAAATAGAGTTACCAGTATCAATCATATCTCTAAAATAAGCTTGTGGAACATCTAAAGCTTCACCTAGAGCATCTAATAAATGCACTGAAGTTTTATCAAGTTCACTATATAGGTTCGCGAGGTTTTCTTCGAAGCCAGCAATTTCTGTTGGCCATACATTGTTTGGATAATATTTTGAAAATTTATGATCAGCTGGAACTTCACGTCCGACATGCCAGAATTCTTTTAGGTCTTTATGCGGATTATCTTTCGCATGCTCAGTCCCAAAAGGAGTATAACCTCTTTGTCCACCAGACGCGATAGCATACTTTCTCTTTGTTTCTTCATCTAAAGCAAAAAAATCTTGAACTGCTTTATAGCCCTTCTCAATAACACTTTCTTGAACTGTATGATCAGTCAGAATGATAAAACCATAATCTTTTATACCGCTAAAAAGCTGGTCAACAAACTTAGCTCTCTCAGTAGCATTGCCTTCTACATAACTTAAAAGACTAAGCTCGGGAACTTTTCTCAAAGTGTCACTCATAATTGCCTCCGGACCCATTAAATGCCGTTAAAATAGGTTCCTGAGTACAATTAGGCAATTTTTTTGTAATTTTTTCATTCACGTAAGCCAAAGATATCACTGCCAATTCTTACCCAGTCACTACCGTAACTAATTGCTATTTCATAATCTTGGCTCATTCCCATGGAAAGTTCCAAATCAATATCATATTTTTCGGACAACCGATTCCGTAATGCCACCAATTGCTCAAAGCAGGTTCGTGCTGCTTTTTTAAAATCATCAGCTCGAATACTTCCAATTGTCATTAACCCTGCAAGCTCCCAACTCTCCTGCCCTATCAATTTTTGAACCGCTTGGTTTAGCTCTTCAAAATTATCAAAACCTGATTTCTCTTCTTCACCTGAAGTGTTCACTTGAAGAAAAATTTTAATCTTTTGACCTGAAGATTTTTTTAAAAGTTTATCTACGAGACTCAAACTATCAATTGAGTGGATGGCATAGAGGCCAGGAACGCTCAATAGCTTGTTTAATTTATTACTCTGTAAGGTTCCAATAAAATGCCAACGAATATCTCTTAAATGAGAAAGGGCATGCGCTTTTTCAAAAAGATCTTGAATCTTATTCTCACCAAAATCTCTTTGTCCAAAGAGGTAGGCCTCTTCGATCATTTCAAGCGGTTTTGTTTTGGAGACCGCCAACAAATTTGTCCGGTCTCCAATTTTATTTTTTAATTTTTCTAGATTTTGAGTGACACTCATTTTTTAGGAGAAGAATTCTTCTTTTTCTTTGGAGAAAATTTTATTTTCGCATTCACTTCCACATCATAATTTTCTAAGATGCGGTCAATTTCTTTTGAGACATCAATTCTCTCTAGTCGCTCTTTTAACTCAGTCTTCACAGAAGTGATAAAGTCATCTCTTGTGTTCTTAGCATTATTGATAAGACCTTGAACAAGCTCTTTAGGCAAAGGAAGGTCCCCGACCATATTCTTTATCGCATCTTCAGTCATAAAAGCAGCGCTCACACCGGTGTTCACAACTTTTTTTAGGATATCTGCTAAACTTTCTTTTTCATTTTTATCTGACATTAGAGACTCTGCGCTCTTTTCTCAACTGATTTAAGAAGTACTGGTAACTGAACTTCAGTGAGTTTTTTAGTGATCATACCCGATCCCATCATTTTCACTTTAATATCAACTTCCACACTATAAGTAACGTCAGTTGTTCCATCTCCATTATCGCTTAGTTCCCAAGCTCCACTATTAACAGAGAAGATATCACCTTCAACAAAACTCCATTTAATAGATTTATTCTCTTCATGAACAAGGTTAAGAATATAGCTAAATTTTTTGATCATATTGATGCTGTATTCTGCCTTTGTTTCATTACCTGATTCTTCAATAATTTTCACGGAAGTTACACCGTCCATAAACTCAGAATATGCTTCGTAGTCTTTTAAAACTTTATAAACATTTTCTACGGGTGCATCCATCGTTACATTTTTAGTCGCGCTTGCCATAAATTAATACCTCGGTTTTTTATCAAATTGATGTTGTGCTGAAATATGTCTAATTGTTCCTGACTGACTTCTCATTACTATAGAATGAGTTGTTGCCCCCCAAGACTTAAATTTTACACCTTCTAATAGAGATCCGTCAGTTACACCCGTTGCCACAAACATAACATTTCCAGAAGCTAGGTCATCAATCGTCATGACACGATTCATATCCTCAACTCCCATTTCTTTAGCTCTCATAACTTCTTCTTCATTTCTTGGCTTAAAAATTCCTTGGAAATCTCCTCCCATACATCTAAGCGCTGCTGCAGATATAACTCCTTCAGGAGCACCACCGACTCCAAAAAGAACATCTATCCCTGAGTCCGGAAGGCATGTTGCGATTGCCGCGGAAACATCACCATCTCCAATCAAGTTGATTCGACAACCTGTTTGTCTTAATTCTTCAATTAATTCCTGATGACGAGGCCTATCGAGCACAACTGCAGTTAAATCTGCAATCCTACAACCTTTAGCTTCAGCTATACGAACAAGATTTTCTGTTGGAGAAACTGTGATATCGATTTTTCCTCTCGCTTGAGGACCAACAGCAATTTTTTGCATATATGTATCCGGAGCGTGCATAAGATTGCCTTTCTCTCCAATGGCCATAACTGAAATTGAGTTATATCCACCGTTAGCACAAATAGTTGTTCCCTCTAATGGATCAACCGCTATTTCTAGCTCTGGACCATCACCGCTCCCTACATTTTCTCCAATATATAACATTGGCGCTTCGTCTCGCTCACCTTCACCGATAACAACTGTGGCTCGGCAGTCTACAGAGTCAAGCATAGATCTCATTGCGTCTACGGCTGCTTTATCTGCAGCTTTTTCATCTCCACGCCCCATAAGCCTTGCACTGGCAATGGCTGCCATCTCAGTTACACGTACGAATTCTAATGCCAAATTTCTATTCACTATATATCCCCTTTGAATGGCACTATTCTATCAAGTTTGAGTTCAATTGATCAATAATTAATAAGTTATGATCTCAACTTCAAAGTGATGAATTGGACAACAGCAGCATCCATAAGCTCAGTCCCCAGATGATTAACTAATTTCGCTGCCTTGGTAATTTTCAATTGATCAGCATGAGGATCTATTTGGAAAACAAACTCATCTTCAGTTAAAAGTGGTGTATCAATATCGCGTTTCGAGATAACTCTTGCAGTGCGAAGTCCCTTGGTATCCTCCCACTCTACGAAATTTTCCATCATGAGGATTTCAAATTTTGCAATTTCTCCATCACCATGCTGCCATACAAAAACTTCTACAGGTCCATCAGAACGAAGCCAGTATTTTAAACGAGCAGGGATTTCAACTCCGTAATCCATCTTATGGACAGGCTTTAAGCGCTCTGCATACTTACCTAAATCTAACAGTGCTGAAACTTTTTCACGTAATTGTGGTGAATGAGAAAATTCAATCCCGGCCCTCATTTGAGTGTCCCACTTGACAGTGCCAGTCACCTTTAGCTCTTCGCTTCCCCAATGAAGGTGTCCTGCAATAGTTTGTTCTTTTTTTAGGTCATGCTCCCCCATTCTAAGCGCGATTTGCATCCCAGAATGTGAGATATCTTTAACTTCAAAAGTATGTGGATCATGTTGTGCATCGGGTTTAAAAGTTAGAAAGCAAAAAGGAAATCTTGGAAATACCTTCTTTTCTAATTCCTCAAAATCACTTTCAACTAAGTTTAAATGTCTCTCCATAAATTCTCCTTTGAGACATTATAACCCAAGCTAGTTTTTTCATTGAGGGGGAAGAATTTTATAACAAACTGTGATAGAGTCTGCTCATGTTAGATGAAAGTGATGACTTGCAAATCAATAACCTACCAAACCTGTTAACTATATTCAGGATGGCGCTCATTCCAGTGGTAGTTTTGTGCCTACACTTCTCTGCATTAGAAAACGAAGTATTTGAGGGAAGTAATAGCCTACTTGGTTGGACCGCAGGCTGGATCTTCGCCCTAGCTTCTATCACCGATTTTTTTGATGGTTACATTGCGCGCAAAAGAAATATCGTTACCGTATTTGGCTCGTTTCTAGATCCCATAGCTGACAAATTTCTAACTGTTTCGAGTCTTATTATGCTACAAGCTCTCAGCCGTCTGCCAGCTGTCATTGTTATTGTTTTAGTTTTAAGAGAGATGTACATGACATCTTTAAGGCTTTTAGCGCTCAATGAAGGTGTTAATGTCCCAGTTAATCAAATTGGAAAATGGAAAACGGCGATAGGAATGGTTGGCATTCCCCTTTTAATGGCTAATGAAGATTGGAATGGTCTTCCTCTCCCACTCATGGGAAGCATTTTAATTTATATCACAAGTATTCTTTCCCTATGGTCTGCCATTCATTATACTTTTAACATGGTGACCAGTCTTAAAAAGAAAAGACTTTTCAAAAAACTCAGAAAGGGAAAGAAAAATAGTGACGAAGGCGAAGCTAACTCTCATTAATATCACAGGACCCGATCATCCGGGTATTACCGCAAGGCTTATGCAATGCCTTGAAGAAGAAAATATTGAACTGCATGATATAGGACAATCTGTTACCTACGGAATGTTATCTCTAAGTTTTATCATTAGCGTTCCTAATGACTCATCAGTAATAAAAGATCTTTTATTTCAAGCAACAGAAATGGGAATGAAACTTGAGTACAGAGAAGTTGAAAAATTGGGTAAGGCGCCTCATCTAGAAGCCTATATCATAAGTTGTATCTCACCCAAAACAATCACTCCGAAATTCATGAAGGAGTTCTCAAGTCTATTGGCGCAAAATAAAATCAATATTAAGAGAATTGATAATCTTAATCCTAAAGCTTTTTCTTCCATTGATTTCCAAATTGAAGTGGCAACTAACCAAAGTGACTTAGATAAAATCAAACAAGGTCTCCTATCTCTTTCTCACTCTCACGCATTAGACCTGGCCCTTTTAAAGGATAATGTTTGGAGAAGAAATAAAAGACTTATAGTTTTTGATATGGATTCAACTCTTATCCAATCAGAAGTCATCGTTGAGATGGCCAAGGTTCATGGAGTTGGAGAAAAAGTTCATGATATCACAGAGCGTGCCATGAATGGTGAACTCAATTTTGATCAAAGTTTAACTGAGAGAGTTTCTCTATTAGAGGGCCTAAACGTGGATAAACTAGATGAAATTCTTAAGGATATTAAACTCACTGATGGAGTTGAAAAATTCTTAGAAACGATTCAAAAGCTTGGATATAAAACGGCAATCATCTCAGGTGGTTTTCTGCATTTTGCAAAACATTTCCAGAAACGTCTCGGCATCGACTATGCCTTTGCCAACGACTTAATGGTCAATAATGGAAAGCTTACCGGCAAGATCAAAGGTGAAATTATCAACGCTAAACAAAAAGCAATTCTCCTTGAAATGTTAGCTCAGCAGGAAGGCATTAACCTCGAGCAAGTTGTCGCTATTGGTGATGGTGCGAACGATCTTCCAATGCTAGCAAAAGCAGGTCTCGGCATTGCTTTTCATGCCAAGGAAGTTGTCAAAAAAGAAGCCTCCCAACATATGAGTTTTGGTAATATGGACAGCATTCTGCACTTTCTGGGAATACCAGGAGAAGTTTAGATGGCGATGTATAAAAATTTAAAAAAAGCGCTCGAGGATATTCCAAATGCAACGACTTTAAATATTAAAGTTAACGCGTCTTCGATTCCAAGCGAGCTCACAAAACTTGTTAATTTAGAAGCTCTCTATATTAAGTCTGAAAAATTGACTGAGCTTGATTTTGATTTTCAAAGTCTTCAAAACCTAAAGCTCGTTTATATCCACGGAAAAAACATTGAGACCCTTCCTCAATCCCTTTTAACTCATCCCTGTCTCGAAACTCTAAGCGTTTCTGAATGTCATATTAAAAGATTAGATTTGGTTCCTAACCTTAAAACGAATATCAAAACACTTATGCTTAATAAAAACGCTCTAACCGAAATTCCCCTCTACTTAGAGCACCTGGAGTCACTTGAGTCACTGAATCTAAGCGATAATAAATTAACAACTCTTCCGGAGAGACTTAGACTTTTAAATGCGCTTAAAAACCTATCAATTAATCGTAACCAATTAACAGATCTTCCGATCGAGCTGGTAAAAAACTGGAAATCTTTAAAATCCCTGTCTTTAGACGGAAATCAGTTTTCAGAAGAGACAAAAGAAACTATTGAAAAAGAACTTAATTATTGGTTTGGAGAAATCTGATGAAAATTCTTGTCACGTTATTGTTTTTAATTTCTCATAATGTTTTGGCTCAAAAAACAGTTTGGGAATACGTAGACAGCAAACTCGAAAAAAAAGAATTTAAGCGTTGGTCACTCTCCTCTTGGTTTTATCAAAAAGAAAAAATGGCCTTACAAGATCAATGGCTTGCCATGAATTTAGAAGAAGGTTCTGTATTCTGGGAATTTTACCTTGATTATGCAGGAAGTGACTTTGATGCCGATACAGCTGACAATACCAATGAATCAACATCTGGTTACTCAAGTGAAGCTGCCATTTATTTAGGATTTCTTGGCTTTGCCGCCAGACAAGAGTCTTACGATGATTATTATACCCAGACAGAGAGCTCAGTTAATTTACGTTTAATCGGCTCCAATCACCAAGCAACTCATCTCATCCTCACCTACGGTAGGCGTAAATTTGAAGGTGGATCAGTCGAGAAGTTTGAGCAGAATTTTTACGGTGGTGATATAAGTTTATATCTTGTGCCATTCTTTGGTTTTGATGGACGCTACCGCATTTATTTATCTGATAAAAGCGAGGATAACTCTTCAGAGATGGAATCAAAGAGAACTCAATGGGGAGCTTTTTTAGATATTAGTTTTGTAAGAATTTATGCCTATCAATTTGAAGAAAACCTGGAATTTACGACTCTTGCGACCGGAGTAACCCAAGAGCGCCAGATTAAAGGTAGCGCTCTTGGAATGAGATTATATTTTTAAGCTTTAAGAGTTATCTCTTCACCATTTAAGTTGAATTCAACCTCTTCTAGTTTTTCTCCCTTCAAAATAAATTTTGAAAGAGGTCTCACAATCAGTCTGTTAAAAACTCCTTGCAACGGTCTGGCCCCATAAGCCTCACTATAACCAAGGTCTCCCAATTTCTGAACCACCTCTGCACTAAAACTGAGTTTCAGTCCTTGACCTTTTACTCGCTCTTGTAGGAGACGAATCTGCTTATTAACGAGACTCTCCATATTAGACTTATCTAGCGCATCGTAGGTCAGAATAGCATCTAGTCTTCCTAAAACCTCTGGCTTAAAATCCTGTTCTGGGTTTTTAGAGTTGGTTGTTAAAAAGATGACTGTATTCTTAAAATTAATCGTTCTTCCCTTATTATCAGATAGCCTTCCATCATCTAAAATCTGAAGTAAAATATCTGAAAAATCAGGGTGAGCCTTTTCAATCTCATCGAATAATATTACCGAATAAGGCTTTCTTCTCACCGCTTCAGTAAGAACACCACCATCATCATAGCCGATATAGCCCGCAGGAGATCCAATTAGTTTTGCTACAGAGTGTTTTTCTGAAAACTCACTCATATCAAGCCTGACGATATTCTCTTCATTATCAAAAAGATACTCTGCCAACGCCTTAGCGGTCTCAGTCTTCCCGACCCCAGTTGGACCTCTAAGGAGAAATGATCCTAGTGGTCTTGTTTCATCAGTTAACCCTGCATAACTCGCTAAAAGCGTCTCACTAATCTCATGAAGAGATGCTTTTTGACCAAAAACTCTTTTGTTTAAAACTTCCTCAAGCTTTAACAGCTCATCTTGTTTCGATTTAAGAATTTTCTCAACTGGAATGCCTGTATGACGGGCAATGATCCCTGCTATATTGTCCTTTTTCAATTCCCAATCATGAGCATAATTTTTCAGTTCAGCTTCCACCTCAGGAATTAAAGAGTATTTTAATCTTGATGCCTCTTCATAATTTTGCTCTCTTTCAGCTTTTTCTAAATCAAATTTCAAGCGATCCAATCTGTTTTTTATTTCACCGACCTTCTTAAGGGCATTAACTTGTTGTTCCCACTCGATAAAACCTTGATTAAATTTTTTCTCTAAATTTTTAACCTCCGCCTCTAATTCTTGATTAGACTCGACCTGCGCTAAGATTCTTTTATTTCGAATCTCAGATTGTAAAAGCTCAAGCTCTGCTGGCATCGCTTCAGCGGATAATTTTAATGCAGATGCCGACTCGTCTATTAAATCGATGGCCTTATCCGGAAGGTTCTTATCAGTAATATATTGATCAGAAAGCATAACTGCTGAGTAGATCGCATCATCTGTAATTTTAATCCCATGGTGCCCTTCGAATTTTTCTTTAAGTCCCATTAGAATTTCAATTGAATCTTCTTTTGATGGCTCTCTCACAGGAACTTGCCTAAAACGTCTTTCAAGAGCTGGATCTTTTAAAATATATTTTTGAAATTCATCTTCAGTCGTTGCCCCAATACAATGAAGCTCTCCTCTAGATAAAGCTGGCTTTAAAAGATTAGCAGCATCCATCGCTCCGTCAGTTTTACCTGCACCGATGATTTGATGTATTTCATCGATAAAAATAATACTTTGCCCGGCACTTTCTTTAGCGAATTTTAAAAGATGCTGAATTCGTTCTTCAAATTCGCCTCGGTATTTCGTCCCTGCAATCAAAGACCCCAGTTCAAGTGAATAAACAGTTTTGCCCTTCAATACGTCAGGTACATTTCCTTTAACAATGGCTTCGGCCAAACCTTCAACAATCGCTGTTTTACCTACACCTGCAGGTCCAACTAACACAGGGTTGTTTTTTGATCTTCGTCCTAAGATTTCCATCACGGCACGTATTTCTTTGGTCCTTCCAATAACCGGATCAAGCTTACCGTCTTGAGCCTTATCATTTAGGTTAACGAGAAAACCTGGAACCTCAGTCTCCTCTTCTTCTGTATTAAACTGAGAGAAGTCGATAGGAAGGTTTGGAAAATACTGTGGGAGAAAACGTAAGAGATTCTTCTCACTCACTTCTTGCTTTCCACTTTGGGCGGCATGACCTCCGGCCTGAGTTAACCAAGAACCTAGGGCTGCACTAGGTCTAATCTGACTAGCATCAAGATTTTGAGATGCTTTAGGCAGAAGACTTACAAGCTCTTCAACTTGTCCCATATGCTCTTTTAACTTCTTAGCAGCAAAACTACTTGGATTTGAAATTAGACCGTAAAGTAAATGTGCAGGTGCTAATTCCGTATTCTTGTTTTCAATCGCTTTTGACTGTGCAATATCGAGAGAACCTGTAACAATTTTATCAAAGTTATTCATACTTAACTCCTTACAATCTTAATATGGGGGCATTTTGATGGGTGTCAAGACTCCAATGGTGACAAAACCACTGCAGAAACATATTATGCCCCAAAGAGGTATATTATGCGTAAGATATTTGTTTTTTTATTTCTCATACTTGTGACAAACCTTGCCTTTGCGGACACATCAACTCCGCGTGAGAGCTTTAGGACATTCCTTAAGTCCATGGTTCAGATAAAAGAGAATCAAGGCAACTCAAGTGAAGCTTATGAAAAAGCTATTTCCACTCTAGATCTTTCTTCTTTCTCTGCTCCAGCAGGTGCTGTAGGAAGAAAACTTAGTGATGACCTTATTAAAGTCCTCGATAAAATCAAAAAAGTTGATTATGAACTGATACCAGAAACCACAGACCAACCTTACTGGGTTTTTGATCAAAGAGCTTATAAAGAAAAAGTTTTAGAGATATCTCTCATTGAGAAGAATAAAGAATGGTTATTTTCAACGAAAACTCTTAACTCTCTTCCCGACTATATGGATCTCTTTGCCAATAAAAAGAATATAGACGGTGTAGTAGAATTAAACCGGGTTCAAGATCAAATCAAAGCAGCCATGCCCGAGAGCTTGAGAGGAAAACTCGGTGCATTTGAAACCTGGCAAATCGTAGGCCTTTTCATTATCCTCATCTTAGCCTTTCTAATAGAGAAAATTTCTCATCTTATTATTGAGACTACTATCAAACATTTCTCAAAAGTCGCTCAAAACTTACAAACAGAGAAACTAGATCACGCGATTAAACCTTTGACTAAAATAATCTTCGTATTTCTTGTTCGGTGGTCAATGCAATACTTAGATTTTTCACCAGAAATTATTGTTTTTCTAGAGAGGACGTTGCTAATTTTAATGAGTTTTATGGCAGTTTGGTTTGGTCATAAAGTGGTTGAGCTTTTAAGTTATTATGCTGGTCTTAAAGCTGAAAACACGGAGTCTCGCTTTGACGATATTATAGTTCCACTAGCGACAAAAACCTCTTTTATCTTGGTCTATATTGCGGGTGCACTCATTGTGGCCAGCGCTTTTACGATTGATGTTACGGGACTTGTAGCAGGTCTTGGAATTGGGGGGCTAGCCTTTGCTTTTGCAGCAAAAGATACACTTGCAAACTTTTTCGGCTCTATCATGCTTGTGCTTGATCGCCCTTTTGATATTGGAGATGTTATTGATGCGGATGGAATCGTAGGTGTCGTTGATGAAGTTGGATTTCGCTCTACAAGAATCAGAACTTTTAATGACTCTCTTATAACTATCTCAAATGGAAATCTGATGAATCGCCCGATTGATAATATGGGTAAAAGAAGGTTTAGAAGACTTAATACCAATTTGGGAATTGAGTACAGTACACCTCCTGCAAAAATTGAAGCTTTTTGCGAGGGGATTAGACAAATTATTTTAAGTCATAGATGGACTAGAAAAGACTCTTTTCATGTCTATTTTGATGGCTTTGGTGACAGCTCTCTCAATATAAAACTTGTGGTCTACTGGGAGACTGATGACTATGCAAGAGAACTTGCAGAAAGACACCGCCTTAATGTGGATATTTTACGTCTGGCCAAAGATTTAGAAATTGGATTTGCTTTCCCAACACAAACTGTTCACTTATTTAACGAAACTCCAATTGAACAAAAAGACCTTACTGAAAAGTATTTAGAAGAAGGAATCGAGAGAGCGAAAAAAGTTGTTGAAAAACCTCTTTCTTTAAAAAACCCAAGAAGTAATGCCAAAGATGAAGAACAGTTTGGTAAAAATGATATAGGGACCTAGAGAAGCTTTCTTATTGCGTCCTCTATTTTACTAAAGTCTCCTGACTTTAGGAGAAATTCCTTGGCTCCTAAGTTCTTTAATCTGTCTGTATTTACTTCTTCAAATGCAGACATCATTAAAACAGGAGGCATTTTCTTATCTGATTCTTTAATCATTTTTAAAAGCTCGATCCCTGAACATGCAGGCATCCTGATGTCTGAAAGAACAAGATCGAATTCGGAATCAAGTAGTAAGTCAAAGGCAACTTTTCCATCTTGAGCTTCAACTACAACAGCACCTTTAAAAGATAATTGTTCGGCGATGACTTCTCTTACAAAAGGCTCATCGTCTACGACAAGAATTCTTTTATCTTTAAACTCTAATTTGTCCAAGTCACTCTCCGCACGCCATTATTTAACTCTTTACTCACTTCAAACTCTATTTTATCACCTGCAAGAATTTTTTGAAGAGCTTTTATTTGTGATTTACCCAGGCCTTTATAGACAACTTCTAATGGTATGAGCTTCAATTCATCTTGCTCTAGTTGGCAAATATCCATTGAGCTAGCAAATTTTAAAGGGGGATACACTCTTTGTACTAACTCCCCTCGGCTGGACTTTAAATTCCCTTTCGAATAATGATGTAAAATTATTGGCATCAATCTGCGGTCTTTTTTGACTAATTGACACAGCCTTTCAACATCATGCTCATGAGAAACTTTGATATACTGATGACACCAATCACCTTCAGGGACTGGACAAGTACTCCCTCCTGCGCATGGATAATTAATAGAATAATCCGAATTAACAAGCCAAGTTCGAATTGTTTTCATTTTTTCGAAAAAGTATTTCGTACCAGGCTCTATAAATAAGACATCATCTAATTCTAATTTAATTATAATTTTCTTAATTAGACCTTCTTCCATCTCATTAGCGCTGTGGCCAAATAAACCTATTCTTTTTAAATCAGTTTTTCTAGGAACCTTCTCAACACTTTCATAAAGGTTCGCGTTGGCGCTGGGAAACAATCCTTTTAAGAGTTTAGCAGCCTGGTCCCGCATTAATTTTGAACTCTCAAGTCCAATAATTTTTTGCTCAGCATTTAAACTTAAAGCCGCCAAACTGAAAGTTGCAGGCCCACAACCGATATCTATTAACTCGTAATGAGAAAGATCCTTGATTCCAATTTTATCTAGGCATGCTTGAAGCTTTGCTATATTAGTGGCCCCATAGAAACAGGTATAAGCGGCGACTTGCTTTTCACTTAAAACATATTCATCTATTTTATCACGATCAAAATTAAACCTTTCGGAAATCTTTAAAATAGTATCGACGAGCTCGGATTCCGATTTGAATTTATATATTAAATGGGGCGTTAAATCAGCTAAATGCATCAATATATCTCTCAATTTAAAATTTTTTATTTCTTCCTATCATGTATAATCCCCTGCAGCTATGGATATTTTACGCATTAGAAAAATTCTGGAAAAAAAGAATGCGAATTCAAAAAGCCATTGTACGAATTGATATAGGAGACTTTGGAAGCTGATGAATATCATGAAACTTCCAGAGATAAAGTAGATTAACCTCAAATTTCGAATGTTAGAAAGTCCTTATGAAAATAACTTTCTTTCCCCTATTAACTTTCTTATTCATTACACATGCATTTGCTGGAAAACTAAATATTGCTGATTTCTACAAAAATCCGGCAAAGTATTACTATTCTACCCCAACAAAAAAATATCCCGCAAAAGCGTACGCCAAAAAAATTGATCGAAAATTTCAAAAATCCGCTCCTTTTTCTAATGATAATGTCAGGAAGCTTTTTCCCTACGACCGAATCGAGCAAAATTTAGTTCGCATTGATAAATTCAATATCTTTAAATCTGAAGTGAAGAAATCTCCCTGGTCTGATGACTACTGGCCAATCTATAAAGGTATTGCAGCTGCTCGCTACGCAGCGGCTGATTTTAATTCAATCTACAATTGGAATGAGGCTTTCAATTTTGTAGAACGTTTCCCTTACCACTCTTCAGAAAGCGATATATTTTTAGATAACCTCTCCCCTGCAGAAAAGTTCGACTTACTTTTAGGCGAAGATTTTCTCTTAACCCAAAAAATGTGGGAGACAGGGAAAAAGTATTTCGATCGCTCAGGATCTGTTGAAAAATGGATGGGGATATGTCACGGCTGGGCCCCAGCAAGTATTATGACTCCAAGACCTAAGCACGCTATTGAAGTAAAAGCGTTTGATGGCAGATCTATTCGATTTTATCCATCAGACCTTAAGGCCCTAAGTTCTCTTTTGTGGGCAAATGCAAAGTACGAAAGTTTCTTTATAGGCGGTAGGTGTCGAACATCAAGCCCAGAGCGCGATGATTCGGGAAGAATTATCCAAAGAGACTGTAGAGATAATAACGCCGCGACTTTTTTCTTGGCCGTGACCCACGGGCTAGGTGTGAAAAAAGAAAGCTTTGTTATTGATGCCACTTTTGACTATGAAGTTTGGAATCAACCACTAAAGGCTTACGAATATAGTTATTTCAATCCCCTCACTCAAGTAGAAGGTCGAAGTCTTAATCATGCTTTGATTAAGTTAGCAGACTTTAAAGATGATCCTTTCAAAAACTATCGTCATCCTAACGCTCGCTATCTAGTCGGAGTGCAAATGGAGTTGCAGTATATTGTAGAAACTTCGCCTACACATTTAAACTACGACAGCGAAAAATTGGACCTCTATAACAGCGCTCAATATAGCTTTGACCTTGAACTGGATCATAATTTTAATATTATTGGTGGCGAATGGTACCACGACCAACATCCAGACTTTTTGTGGAGACCCAAACGTTGTACCCAAGCTTTAAGTCAGTTTGATCTCTACCTCATGTCTGAGCCCAAATGGTCTGGAGCTTCCCCCTTAAATCAGAAAGTGAGAAACCTAGCCCAACGCTCGGCGCTTAAAGGAATCCCCCTCGCTTTCATAGTCAACAGCCTAATAGAAAAATCAAATCAGGAGATAGAATGAAAACATTTTTAATTTTAGCCGCCATAAGTTTTAACCTTCAAGCAGCGATAAATTTCAATGATATTTATATTGTAAAAAAAGGTTATGACTCAAATGACAATATAGAGGCAACGGTTTTCATCACACTTCCGGATGCTTGCAAAAAAGTCGGAAGTGTAAATTTTGAGCAAAAACAAAATAAATTTGTTTTCAGTGCTAAAATCAAAGAGCGTAAACTAGAGGGATGTAATTTGGGTAAACTCAATTTTCCCTTTAACCATATCGAGACCATTTCACTTGGTAAGCATTCGGCAGGTCATTATCAATATAGCTTTGAAACAAAAAATTCATTAAAAACCAAAAGCTTTGAAGTTAAAAAATCCCAATCTTCAAATTTAGATGATTACCTCTATGCTCCTGTATCAAATATTTTTACTCCAGAATTGACCTACACGAATCAAAGAATTGGAGTGATTTTGGATGGGATGTTTTATAACTCTTGCTATTACTTAAACGACGCTAATATTGAAATCCAAAGACAAGAAAATATCTTCATTATACAACCTAAATTGAGCTTCATTGATAAATCCGAATGTATTGAGGCTCCCTATCCCCTGCAGTCATTTATTGAGCTACCGGCAATTGAGTCACCAGGGAGCTATTTACTGCATGTTAGAAGCCAATCGGGGCTTAGCGTAAACCGGGTATTCCATGTATTTGCGGCACAAGACTCCCCTAGCTCCAGTTTGTGAGGATTAGCTAAGTATTTAAAAATCCTTAAAACTATAAAAATTTTACTTTAGTATATTGTTTGATATGTCGAACAGTGATAAGTTATAGGTAACATAGGTTTAGGTATGTATATTTGTATTTGTAAGGCCATCACAGACAAACAATTAGAAGAAGCTCAAAAGGCTGGTAAAACGTTTAACGAAGTTTGCCGTCAGTTTGGTGTTGGTAGCGAATGTGGCACATGCCTAACAGATGCTTGGGAAGTCATCCAGAAAGCTCAAAAACAAGCTCAGCAGAAAAAATCTAAATAAGATCCCCTTCTTTTCTCTCTAAAAAATGCTACAATACTCCAGAATCAAGGAGTAACTATGAAAGGTAGCAAAGTAATTATCGATGCATTAAATGATGTTTTAACTCGCGAGTTAACGGCGATTAATCAATATTTTCTTCACGCGAGAATGCTACAGGATTGGGGCCTTGAAAAACTTGGAAAGCTAGAGTACGACGCCTCGATTGATGAAATGAAGCATGCTGACGAGCTTATCAAAAGAATCCTTTTTCTTGAGGGACTTCCAAATCTTCAAAAATTAAATAAATTAAAAATTGGTCAGGACTTAAAAGAGGTTCTTGAAGCAGACCTAGCCGTTGAGATGGAAGCTATTCCTAACCTTAAAAAACATATCGCACTTTGTGAGCAAGAGTCTGACTTTGTCACTAGAGACCTTTTATGCTCGATTCTTGAGAGTGAAGAGCATCATGTAGATTGGCTTGAGACTCAACTAGACCTTTTAAATAAAGTCGGAGAGCAAAACTATATTCAATCGCAGATGGATCCCAATAGCGCAGGACACTAAGACAATTCAAATATAGCGGCCCTCAAAATAGGGCCGGTTGATTTACGAATATCTTAATTATTTAAATCTCTATAGCTTAACACAAGCATTCTTGACTGTCGCATATTCTATAGAAGTGAAATTACTACTCGACTTATAATCCTTACCCATACTAACAACAGGATAGGCGTGTTCCCCAATACTAAAACGCGCACGTTCGCTTCTTTTTGCAAGTCTTTTCTTACATTCACTTTGCATTTCGCTAATGGCCGATGCTGGAGTTTCTCTTGAAACAGAGACCATTGCATCATTATCTCGGTTTTCCGTTTCAAGAAGATAAACTCTACCTTTATCTTGATAAGTGCATAAAGCTGTACATTCCCAGCTTGCAGCAAAAGAACTGGATGAAATAATAAGAGTCAATCCGATAAAAAGTTTTTTCATGTTTATCTCCGTCAGATAGAAATTGTTCCAAAACTGCAATGTAAATCGTCATTTGAGTATGAAACTTGGTTAAAATTTAATTACATAAATCTTACGGGATAACTTCATCGCCCTATAGATCCATTGAAAAATTTTCTTTTGCTTTTAGAAAGTGTCGAAAAAGTATACGCTTTCATTGAACTATTCTTTGGACTAGTTCAATGAAGCCTAGCCCCAAGTATTAGTAACTTGAAGTTAGTTTTATCTATGTCGGTGATGATAGTCAGCTCAGTAACAGCTAACGATGTAATCCGCTCTGGTAAATAGTACTCGTCCGTATCCTACAGGCTTATCATCAAAACCACGACAACGTACGAATTCGTGGGGAATAACTCGCATGGAACAGTTATTTTGAGGAATATTTGGTACTCCTCTGCCGTAATTAAAAGCGACTGTTGAGCAACCAATTACTTTTCCATCAGGACATACAGTCTGTGCGTGACATGTATCGGCTCTATAGACCCAGTTAAAGTTCGGTACAACTTGAGAAAAAGCTTGAGCGCTTGCTAGTAAAAGAAATAGTCCAACGATCTTCACAGAGACCTCCTGATATAAATTTAGAGAAATTGTAAATGAAGACTAAATTTACATCCAGAGAGGCTATAATATTTTCATACCAAAAAAAAGGCCTCGAAATTCGAGGCCCATATTCTTTAAAGTTTTTCGTCTGTTTTACCTTGATATATCTGTCTCGGTCTAGTGATTCTAAAAGAATCAGACTCAATCAACTCTTTCCACTGAGATAGCCAACCAGGTTGTCTTCCAAGTGCAAACATTACTGTAAACATATTCGTAGGAATACCAAGCGCTTTATAGATAATCCCAGAATAGAAATCTACGTTAGGGAAGAGCTTTCTTTGCACGAAGTATTCATCTTGAAGTGCAGTTTTTTCTAAACCTTTTGCAATGTCCAGAAGTGGATCTTGAACATTAAGTTTTTCGAGAACGCTATCACAGTATCCTTTAATAACTCGCGCTCTTGGGTCAAAGTTTTTATAAACTCTGTGACCAAATCCCATAAGTCTAAAAGGATCTTCTTTGTCTTTTGCTTTTGCGATGAATTTTTCATATCCACCACCATCGTTTTGAATGGCCTCAAGCATCTCTAATACAGCTTGGTTTGCTCCTCCATGAAGAGGTCCCCAAAGAGCATCAATCCCCGCAGAAATTGAAGCAAATACATTTGCTTTAGACGAACCAACAACTCTAACAGTTGAAGTTGAACAATTTTGCTCATGATCAGCATGAAGAATTAGAAGAACATCTAAGGCTTTAGCTACGTCTTCGTTTGGTTTTTCACCGGTCATCATATAGAGAAAATCTGAAGTGTAAGTTAGGCTTGGATCTGGATCAATAATATCTTTTCCTTGCCCATGTCTATATACAGCTGCACAAATAGTTTTTAACTGCCCTAGCATTAGTGGAAAGATTTGCTCTTTTTGCTTATCCGTAAGATCAGCATCAGTTAAATTTCCATAGTATCCAGAAAGAGCAACCATTGCAGCAGAAGTAATTCCCATTGGGTGAGCATCTTTTGGAAAAGACTTAATTAGATTTTTAATTCCATCAGGGATTTTTGAAGTGTCTTTGATTTGCGCCTTAAGCCCATCTAACTCACTCGCAGATGGAAGTTTTCCAAAATAAGCAAGGTAAGAAACTTCTAAGAAACTCGACTTCTCACTAAGGTTTTCAATAGTGTAGCCTCGGTGTTTAAGGATTCCTTTCTCCCCGTCAATAAAAGTAATATCAGAAATACAAGCTCCAGTGTTACCCAGTCCATTGTCGTAGGTAATATATCCTGTAGTTGCACGAAGCTTAGAGATGTCTATCGCTTTCTCCCCTTCAGTTCCTTCAAAAACTGGAAGCTCGATTGATGTTTCCCCTAAGTCTAGTTTTACAGTTTTCGCCATCAGATGACTCCTTTTTATATAATATAGATTGAGCGATTAATGTATCGGTGCCAAAGATGATTTACTTGAGTGTTTTTATCAGTAACATTTTGGCCCTGGTGTCAGTTTTATTCCAGCAAATAATTCCTCTATTATAAGATGCTTAATCCTGCTAGAATTCCCTGTTTCTGCGTGTTTAACTTAATCTATTCCCCATTAAAAAGCAATTTTATTTAAGCTAAATTACTTTGGCATAACTGTTGCAATATCCTCAAGTAGAGGGGTCGCAAAAGGGGAAATCTATGAGCTATACATTTTCATCCATGATTAGAATTTTTTTAATCCAATGTCTTTTGACGGCGCTACTGGCGATGCCTTTTAGAGAAGCTACCGCTAGTCCTCATAAAGAAGTGGTAGGAGCAAAAGTAAACTCTTACCTATTTGATGGAGAGCAAATTGATCTTAAACATGAATTGATGCTTGAGTCGGGGAAAAAAGTAAAGGTCCTAAGATTAAGAGCACAAGGAATTGAAAACAATGCAAAAATCGCAATTGAGATCAATAAAAAGAAAAAATTAGAATTGCCTCTTTCAAACCAAATGAAAACTTTGCAACTCAAAGTTGAAGAGTCAATAGAGAGTCTAACCGTTTCATCTAATGCTGCCTTTTTACGCAGTGTAAAAGCAAAATTAGATGAGCAAGGTGACCAGCCTCATCCCGAGGATATCGGCAGACGATCTTTACTCGTAAGAATACTAAAATAAGTAGCTATACTTACTTATAGCAACAATCTCTCCCCAAAAGGACTCGAATTACCGGGTCCTTTTTTTTTGAGTTGTAAATTTAACAGGGAAAACGGATATTTCCCCACCATATAACAGGATGTGTTATAAACCGGGTCAATATGAGAACTTTTTGGAAGATATTCAGCTTATTTTTGTGCTCATTTCAAGTATTTGCGGCATCTGTTAGTATCCCTCTCAAGCAGGGTGACAACTCTAAACGGCCTGCCGAAGATCTTGTTTATCAAGGCCAAAGACTTGATTCTTACCAAGCACTAAACCTCGCCAAAAATGGTGTAGACCTGGCCAAGCTCAATCCTTACGAAAGCTATATTTGGCAGGATAAGAAGCATCCCCTCAACTCTATAAAAGTTTCTTCAAATCAATTTAAATTTGAAGAATATAAACGCTCTCCTACTGAATTTTTTCGAGCAGTCGTCTCACAAAATGGTGTCCGATATGTTGTTACTGCTTCGTTGGACAATCATACCAATATCATTCGTGCCGCGCTTTTACGAAAGCTTGGATATGATATTGCCCTTCCATCCTATTTAAAATCAGCTAGAATTGACTTTAATTCTGTTGCTGAAAAAACAGACTTTCTAGATAAGATTGGTGAACAAACCCTTACTAATCGAAAAAAATGGTTAGAAAAAGAAACTGAAGACTCTAGTCTTTATTTAAGAGACCTCACTATTGAAAGTGCGGAACTAAAAAACGTAAATATATACATTCCTGTTATGAATCGAGAGCGCCAGGAAAAAAGACGAGTCTTTAGATCTCTACTGGCAATCTACGCTCTAACAGATTTTCCCCAATCGGTGAATTCCATTGGAGATAAAGTAGGTCGTGTTTTTAATAACTTTCTCAACATCACTCACCCTTATGCTAGTCAATTTAGAGATGTCTCTAAAGAAGATATAAAATGGATTACTGATAGAATAAATAATACGGTCACTGACTCTGACTGGAGTGAGATTACCAGACTGGCCGGCCACCCCACAGATATATCTTTTCTCGTGAGAGAAAAACTCAAAGCACGAACAAATTCTCTTGCCGAGCATTTTCAAATGCCGCAGGTATTTTCCTCACATACCAAGCTTACAACTGGCAATATCGTTCGCGGAAAACTCATGTCCGACGCCTACCCTGACCGGGTTGTTGATTATTTTAAAGAAGATGCAGACTCCCCTTATGAGTTCAATGAGCTCTTTAGACTTTTTAGAACCCAGGGAACCTACAATGCCTTAAGTCAGGTGCTGGATCAAGCTATTGATAAGATTGTTCCGGGTATTACGATTAACGATGCCATCTCCAATATCCAAGACGAAATAGCAGACTATAGAATCAACAATCCCTCTAGTGATGGAAGTTTAGCTTTAAATGTTTTCACAGCACCTACAGCCTATGTAAATGCATCAGCAAGAAGAAATGTTGTTTTCGGTCAATATCAAGAAAGTGTAGCACCGATTCAACTAGTTGATTCAGTTCAAGCTGACGCCAACTTGGGAGTCTACTCGATGATTACGGGGCTTCACAACAAAGTGACTCCAAGTGTTTCCGCGAGCGTAAGTTTCTCAAGAACTTATTCCCACGTAAGGGCCATGCCTGATCTAGATGAGGCCACTTCGCAAAGCGCGGAAAAAATCTTAGTACCTCGCTTAATGAAAAAAGTTGGTGCCATCCTTAAAACTGAATTTGCTTGCTCCCTTTTAGATACTGTCACCGTTGAAGAGTCTGAATTAAATGGTGAAAAAATTGTTTATGTTAAATTTGACACTGCCGTTGATGGTGCAATTGAATTAGCGCGAACTCGAAGACAAGAACTTATAGATTCAGGAATTAGTGAAAAAATCATTCTTCTCATTCCGATAGAGCGCGCTTCTGAATGTGAAAAAGAAATCGAAGAGAAAAAGAATAAAAACCTTGAGGAGTTTCTCAAAGAATTTGCGGAAAATGAAACCTTTATTATTAGTGATAGTATAAGCCTTATGGGAATGGGAAATGCTTCTCTCCCGCTAGATCCAGTGCTTGGGCAGCCATTAACCTTATCAGTGGGTGCCGAAGCCATCAAAGGTTTTATCAAGGCCATCTTTATTCGTAAGAAAGAAGACCATATAGAAGTCTCGATACAGCGTCAGAAAAATTTTAATAAATCTCTTTATATGGGGTTAAATTATTTTATTGAAATTCTGCGCGGAACAAAAAAATGGATCAATGCTGAGCAAGAAACTCTTATTTATAAAATTCCAGTAGAAAATATTGCAGAAGACAGAAGACTTATTACTTTAAAAGCTCTTAGGGAATTATTCGTTTCCAATAGCACCCATTATATGGATGAAAACTATGATCCCTATGTCTTGGACCATAATGTTTTAGGTAACCTTACGACTCTACAACTTCTTTGGTATAAGTCTGAAAGTTTATATATGGATCATAGTGTAGAAATTAAACTCCCAGAAAGTGAATATCCTAATTTAACGGCAGGGCAAAGAAAGAAAACACTCTTTGCCACAAGCTCAATAAGAAGAAATGGAAAAAACTTTTTTGGATTTGCCAACTCCATTCTGTCTTATTTTTCTGACTTTCTTAACCTTGGCTCGGGAAATAGTGATCCCGGAAGAACATTCATGGGAGAAAGTAGATCAAGATATTATGTCACCGAGGCTGATATCAGTGAGGATGCTACCCCGAATAAAATAACGACGAAAATTGATTATGTCTGGCGCGGTTGGAGTGCCGGTATGAGTAAACTAGACGATATCTTTGATTGGATTGAATGGCTCTTCGATGACACTCAAGTCGGCTATCATATCGATAGAACTCAATTTGAAGGAAAAGGTCCTCTGCAAGGATACGAGGTAAAGTCTACCTTTATCGTCTACCCTGATTTCATGAGAAAATTTGAAAGTGAAATTCTTCATTCACCTGAAGAAGATTCACTTAAAACTTTAAAAGAAATTTATGGTGAAAATAAGTGGAATAGCTATTGTAAAAGAAGATCTCAATTTGCTGGTTCTCCGAGCCGACGAAGAAACCACAATTGCATTCCCATGGCCGTCAAAAGAATATTTAATCTAAGAAAATATGGAATTAAATCCGCTGGTCCGTCGAGAGTTAAAGACTTTAACTATGTGCTTGTGATGCTTCTTGAAGGATTTGATCGACCAAGAGTGATGCAATATATAGGTGCCGAAAATTTCTTTGCTTCAACGAGAGTCACTGGTTTTCTTGAAAATAGTGAAAAGGGATATGTCGATTATATCTCTAATACATTTGGAAACTATAATTCAGAATATGGCACTGGTATCTTCGATCAAATAAGTAGCCTGCTAGGAATTACTCCTTACGAGCTAAGAGCCCTTAACTATACGCCAGGAATGTAGATGAAAAATTTAATTAGTATATTTCTATTTTCATTAAGTTTTCAACTCCTTGCCCAAACAGAGTACTATCTTTATCATAACCCAAGTAAAAAGATTGAAGGTACAACTGTTCTTTCTCAATCTGAATTAGATTTCCTCACCTCAAGAGGAATCAATTACCAAATCACTAAAATTAAATCAAACCTTCCTCTATCCAAATTAAAGGCGATATACGGCGACAATATTGAGCCAGTTCAATATTTTAAACTTCACAATTATACCGAATATCAATGGTATCTAAATAATACTGGTGGACAATTAGAAAGACGTATAACCGATATAGACGTAGAGACTTATAATGCCACAGCTGGTGAGGATATTCAAAATATTGAAGACTCATCTGAACAAACAAAAAAAATAAGAGTGGCCATCATAGACAGTGGAATTGATACTAAACACCCTGACCTCCAAGGGATTATAGTCACAAAAGAAAAAGAATGCGAATCCCTCGCAAAATACAAGGCCTGTCTCGCCGATAGAAACTCTGAAAAAGACAAATGTCATAATGACTTTACCAGTATCGACAACGACGGTGACGGATATCCACTCGACTGTCAGGGTTGGAGCATGACCAATACTGCCTATCCTCAATCCAATACTACAGGTAACCCTGAAGTTTCAGATTCTGTAGGCCATGGAACACACGTGGCAGGCATTATCGGTGCAGTAAAGAATAATATTGGTATTGACGGCGTTGCTGACAATATTGAGATCCTACCAGTCCAAGTTTCCATGAATAGTAGCTCAGACAACCCTATAGATAATATTGCAAAGGGAGTGATCTATGCTCTAAGAAATAATGCTAACGTAATTAACCTCTCCCTTGGCTGGAGGTTTCATTATGAAACTAAACTTATGCGAGACACGATAAAAACGGCCATAAATTCTGGAGTGGCAGTGATCGTTGCCGCCGCTAATGACTCTCACTCAGATATTAGCTATCCTTGTGCCTATGATGATGTTATTTGTGTAGGTGCTCACGATCAAACAGGGAAATTAGCAAGTTTTAGTAACCGAGGAACCGCAGTAGATATCATCGCTCCAGGTGTTGAGATACTAAGTACCTGGGTAACTAATAAAAGATCAAGGCAATTTACTCCAGATGATAATTACGAATATATGTCCGGTACGAGCCAAGCCACTCCTATTGTTTCAGGGGTTGTGGCAAAACTTATGAGTCGAGGCTTCACAGCGAACCAAGCAAAAATTAAAATACTAAAAGGCGCTAGAAAAAAATTAGAAAAATCTGATATCAGATTTGGAAATCTAGATTATAAGTCTGCACTTAAAGCTTCTACTGAAAGCTTTCTCTACCCTGCCCATAAAGAGGCAGCACTGATCGTATATAAGAATTCACCTGAAAATAATATCAGAATTAAAATAAAAAATTTGAGTCAGGCCCAAACAGAAGTTCCAATAGAGCTTAAGTCGTTAGACAAGAGAATTGAAGTTATATCACCGAAGTACATTTTTGATTCTATTGCAGAAAATGAAACTAAAGAGATAGATTTTAGCTTAAATATAAAAGATTATTCCGAGGCAGAACATCGCTTCGAACTTTCTATTAGAGATCAAAAATTTATCGTCAGAGCAAATATTGTAAGAGTGGTTTCTCCAGACATTGAGGACTCTTCCATTTTTTCTTTTAATTTAAACGGAAAACTTGAGTCTACAGCAACCTTAAGATCATTTGAGAATCACTCGTCTATTGATCAGAATTTAGATTTTTTTGCAGTCACATCAAAAAAGAACCAAACATTAATCAATCTTGTAAAATTCAATGGCTCTGACTATACTGTAGGGCGCGCTCTCCCGATAAGGGATGCAAATCCTGTCTTTTTAAATTTTTCTAAAGTTGACTTTGATAAAGACAATAAAATTGATTATGTCATTACTTATGTCACAAGTGATAAAGATGGAAATAAGACTTCAAAATTTTTAATTTTCAATCATGACCTAACTCCAAAAAGAGTTTTTCTTACCCCAGAAAATAAATTTGATAACAAGAAAACTTTCCTTCCAGGAAAATTTAAATGGATAGATATTGGAAAGCGATTGGTTCCTACTTGGGTTGGTTTTGGCGAGCGAGGAACTGAAGTGATTCAATCACCTTGGGAGGCACCTCTAAGTCCAACTAATAATTTTGTCTATTATCTTGATCCGGAAAAAGGTTTACAGAACTTCTTAATTCCAAAGGATGAAACACCCCTGCACTTTCTTTATCAAACAAAAGAGGAAACGGATCAAGGAGTGGCCTACCTAATTAGTTTCTCTGGAAATGGTTTTGTAAAAGAATACAAGCTCTACAAATTATCTAAAGAATTACATTTTGAAAGTCAGCTCATGATGGATACTTATTTTGATCTATTCGAACCTAGACCGTTACCACTTGAATCAAGCTCTAGCAGTGCATTTTTTAATGAGTCATCAAATGGAGGCTCACAAATAATCTACACAATCAAAAATCCAAATGATCCACAAACCAGTGTCATTCGTTTGCCTAATATTTTTGAGCGTGAGAATATTCAATTTGTGAAAAGCATTTATGATGATTTTATTTTTTATCAAACCGACCATAAAATAGCTGTCTTTAATAGAGCGACAAACTCTCACGACTACAGAGAATCAAAAGTAAACACCATGCAAAGAAGATATGTTTCTCTAGAGACTATTCCCGCTTTGTTTTTACCGGCCAAACAGTCTCCAAGTTATGTTGGTGAACTATTAAGAGTAGATCAAGACGGAAAAATTCAAAGTTCTGCTGCCTATAGAACACTTTCTATTCGTGGTTGCGAAGAAATAGAATTAGTAAGAGTAAACACTAAAGAATTTTTAAGTTATACATGCCTTAATTCGCAAAAAATCCTTCTACTTCCTATCGAGTAAAAAATACAAACAGAATATCAAGTTTTGGACAAAGTGTTTGAAGCTGGATACTTATGCATCAACACACGAGTCCAGTGTCAAAAGGCAACAACTGATGCCAAACTGACACCAGATTTTTAAAAAAATACGTAAGGAAATGTCATACGATTTTGTAAGACAATGTATGTTTACTCATTTAAAAGATAGTGAGCAACACTGAAGAAGAACAATAGGAGAAGTAATGAAAAAACTACTAATGAATTTAATTGCAGCAGCAACATTAACAGGATCACTTGTGTCTTGTTCAGGTGGAGGATCAGTTTACTATTCACCAGATTGGTACTACAACTGTTACGCAGTTTATGACTCATGGGGATACTACCTTTATGATGATTGTTACTGGGAATACTACAACGTAGCTGGAGAGAAAGTTTCTTCTGAACTTGATGCAGCTGAAGTTGTTGGTGACATCGAGCAAATTAAACTTGAAAGAATGGCAGTACACTACTCTGAGAAATTTTCAATGAGTGCTGACCAAGCAATGAAAGTTGCAAAGAATGTTCAAGACTTTACAGCTCTTGAAGACAGAACTGAAGCTGATATCGCAGACTTTGCAGAAAAAATGTACGGAATTAACCCTTCTGAAATCGTTTCTGCAGTAGGTGCTGCGCAGGTTGGTAACAATAATGCTTTAGAAGCACTAGTTGAACAAGCGTCTGCTAACTTTGAAATTTCAAAAGAAGATACAAAAGCGCTTATTAAAGAGCTTCACGGAAATGCTCTTCAATCAGCTGGAATCAATTTATAATTAAATTTAAAAGTTGATATTACGAGGGTCGCAAAAATTGCGGCCCTTTTTTATTGGTTTGTTTTCTTCACAGAATGTTGAAAGAACTCACTAATAATCTTTTCATTTTTTGGGTTTCTCTTTTCTGCATTTACCCCAACTATCAGCATCATATCTAATTCATTAATTTTTTCTTCTAATCTGATTACTTCCTCTGGAATTCTTGCTTTCGATACTTCGAACGGCTTAGTCAGAGATGAATATTTTTGTCTTTGAATAATGGTTTGAATATCTACCACAATTTTCTCCGTCACTAGCTGTTTAAAAGTTTCTTTGGAAGAAAAATAACGAGTTTTAAACTCTCTAAAAGTTTTAATAAAACGACTATTGATAACCCCGTTAAGATCTACCATATAATCTGAATCCACCAAGATATCTCCCCCCAAATAAAGTCCAAAAAATGGTTCATATTGAAAAAATGAATATTCCTTGTATTTTATAGGCTCGTATAGCTCTCTTTCTCTATCGTTTCGAAATCTTTTTTTAGGAGGTTCAACCTTACGGGCTTCCTGAAAAATGCCTTCTACTGTTTTATATAGCGTTTGAAATTGTTGTAAGTCCGGTTTTCCATACAAGGAGAAAGAAATCATTTCACTATCAATGAAGGTTTCACTTTGCGGCAACATCACTCGAATATTTTTTGGATAATCCAATGTGTTAAGCTCGTCAAAATTATCTTTTGTTAACACGATATAATCTTGAGTTGGATCAAATTCTGCCAAAGTAACCAAACTTTGATTTTTGAAGTTTGCTAATTTTTCGCGAAGTTCATTTAGTCTTGGATTCAACCTTGATCGAATACGCTTTTTTTGCACTTCTTTGTATTTTCGATATTGCCCGAATGTATTGAATTTATCGCGGGAGCTAGGCATATGTATATAGCCCATATACCTCATGGCAACTTCTTGTTTTAACCCCTTCACTCTTTGAGCAAATACTGCTGGAGTCAAAATAAAGAGAAATAAAAATATACAAGTGTATGATTTCATAGCCTCCATTATAAAATAAATTGCAATGGGAATCAAAGAGTCAGAAAATTGCAATTCACTCAAGCAAAAGCTATTATGCCCCTATGAAGTTTAAAGATCCCTTAATAAAGACAAAAATTATAAAACGTTACAAGCGCTTTTTAAGCGACTTGGAATTATCGACAGGGGAAATTATAAATGCTCATGTTCCAAATACTGGCAGCATGAAGACATGCTGGGAACCTGGATGGACTGCATTTGTGACAAAAAATGACGATCCCAAGCGAAAGATGAAATATACTTGGGAAATAACAGACACAGGAGAGGCCCTCATCTGCGTCAATACCAATCTTCCAAATAAAATTGTGAAAGAAGCCCTAGAAAATGGTCAAATCCTAGAGGTTTCTGAGTATAAAACTGTTATTCCTGAAAAAAAAATTCTGGATTCGAGGATAGATTTCTTTTTACAGCAAGAAGGTCTGCCAGATGTATTCCTCGAGGTCAAAAATGTCACTCTAAAAGGTCCGCAAAGAAAAGCCCTATTTCCTGATGCAGTATCCACGAGAGGTCAAAAACACTTAAAAGACCTAATAGAATTAAAAAAGCAGGGTAACCGTGCCATCATGCTCTACCTAATCAATAGAACTGATGTAGAAAAATTCTCGCCCGCAGCTGATATAGATCCTGAATATGCTAGGCTACTCGTAGAAGCCCAAAAAGCTGGCGTTGAAATTCTTCCCTACCAAACGCAAATAACTCCCGAGGAAATTGTGGTTTCAAAGAAGGTTGATTATAGCTTATGACGAGTTCACCCCACTCCCCCCAAATTGTAGAGTTTATTAAAAATCATAAGTTTGATTCACGCTTTAAGGAAATAGTTTTTTTTGGAGGCTCGTTCAACCCTTGGCACTCAGGACATGGCAGCTGCTTGTCGCTGATGGATAAAGATAAGCTTATTATCGTTATGCCCGACCACAACCCATTCAAAGATGTCACAAAGGAAGAGAACCGCTTCAGTAGTCTGACAGATATAAAAAAAGAATTGAAGATACGACCAGAGAACACCTATCTATTTGAGGGCTTCATCCAAGATGCCAATCACAACCCTACTCATAATTGGCTCAGACAAGTTAAAGATAGTTTTCCAAATTTAAAACTCTCCTTGCTTATGGGGTTTGATTCTTTTATGTCGATTGATAAATGGATTGAAGCGAAACAAATAATTAAAGATACATCTTGTATTTATGTTGCCTCTAGACTCGATAATAAAGAAGCCAGGCAAAGTCAGTACTACCTATTAAAAAGCATGGATTCAGACATAGAGGTAGACTTCATAGGCCATCACGATTACGAGCACCTATCTTCCACTGAGATTCGTAAAAACTAACTAGAATATTTTTTAAAATGCGCTATGGCCCTCACTCGGGTCTGTTTTAAATCAACTAAAGGTTCTGGGTAGTCTTTACCTATGATAACCCCAACCTCTTTCTGCTTCTTTTCATCAAATTTTTCCATCTGATGAAAGTATTTTGCAGGAACATCTTTTAGTTCAGGTACCCATTTATAAATATATTCCCCCTCAGGATCGAACTTCTTCACTTGTGATTCTGGATTAAATACCCGGAAGTATGGTTGAGCGTCGCAACCAGTAGAACTCGCCCACTGCCAGCTTCCATTATTTACCGCAAGATCATAATCATAAAGTTTTTCCGCAAAATAACTTTCCCCAAGTCTCCAATCCAAAAGAAGATTTTTAGTAAGAAAACTCGCTACAATCATACGCACACGGTTATGCATATAACCAGTGGAGTTAAGCTCTCTCATACCAGCATCTACAATAGGAAAACCAGTCTGGCCTTCTTTCCAAGCTTTCAAAGCATCTTTATCTTCGCGCCAACTCATCCCCTGATATTGTTCATTAAATTCCTTATTTTCTACATAGCTAAAATTTTGAAGAATGCTATAAAAGAAGTCTCTCCAAATAATTTGTGAGAGCCAGGTTTCAGGAAGCTTATCCAAATTTTTAAGGGTTCTACAAACGGCTCTAGTAGATATGGTTCCAAAGCGAAAATGCGTGGCCAAGTGAGAAGTATTATCCATCGCCGGATAATCTCTTGTCTCTTTATATTCGTGGACCTTATCAAGGTAGTTTTTAAATATCTTTTCACCATTGGTTTCAATAAGCTCTATTTTCTCAGTTTTCTTAAAATCAATATCCTCCAGTGACTTCACTTGATCATATTTAGTTTTATATTTCTGGAAGAGTTTAGATGGTTTGTATTTAAATTCAAAAATTCGTTCAGGATTTTCTTCTAATTTTTTTAGCCACGCATTTTTATAGGGAGTATAAACCTTGTAAGGAGTTCCTTGACCAGTTTTTATCTCATCTCCGGCAAAGATAATATGATCAAGAAATTTTCTTAGATCGATCTCTTTCTCAATTTTTTTATCTCTTTTAACAGCATAAGACTCATAGTCTTCATTGGTAAAGACTGCATCAGCCTCAAAGTCTTTCATAATCTTTGGAATCATCTCAACGGGATCACCAAAGTAAATATGAATATAGTGTTTTCTAGTGAGCTCTTTTAATCGTTCAAAAATAAAGCTCACTCTATGGTCATCTTTTGGAAGTTTAGCCAGAATGTTTTTATCAAAGATAAAAACAGGATAAACTTCATCTGCTTCTTTACATGCCATAGAGAGGGCCCGGTTATCCGACCACCTCAGATCTCTTCTCATCCAAAAAATGGCCTTATTCATAAATAATAGTCCTTAATATATTTGTATCGATGTTTAAAAATATTTTTTACGTCAAACTTAATAAACCATCCAACAAGTAAATTGGAAATAAAGCTAAAAGGTAGAATGAATTTCACCTCATCAACTAAGATGGTTCCATTCTGATAAGGAATAAATAAGTGTGAATGAAACCAGACCTGATAAGGTCCCTTTTGCTGGTAATCAACAAACTCATAAGGGGGATTCCAGTTGGTAATGACGGTTTTCCATTTGGCGGGAACACCGTGAATTTTAAGTTTATAAATAAACTCAGTCCCCTCTTCAATTTTATCAGTACTTTGACTATCGATTCTAAAGCTTAATTGGTCGGGAGTTATTCGCTCTAAATTTTTAGCATCAGAGAAAAACTCAAAAATTTCCTCAATTGGCTTATCGACCCATTGATATTGTCTGAACCTAAAGTATTTTGACTCCTTTTTCTTAGGAGGTAATACCATTTTATTTTCCCCAAAATAGAATTTTTGATGTATCTCACCCTGAGCATCTAAAGTCTCGATTGCGGCTTTAAATTGACTCAGCTCTTCTTCCGATAGAGAGGTTTGAATGGTTACTGTCGATACTTGATCAAGTTTATCTAAAGTTCTCATTTACCTAATATAAGGCTATGCTGGTCTTCATTCAATGACTGTTCGTAGACAAGTTCGAGACAAAGGCCTTACAATTACATTATGAGTTTTAAAATATTAAATAATGGTAAATTTTCTCCCATTGAGCTTCCAAGCTATCATAACTTGAAAACTGATAGGACAAAGCCCAGTGAAACTGAATTTAAAATCGAAGATTCCCCTAGCAATCGGCCTTCAAATTTTAAGCTTAAATCGGCAGTAAATGCTTACAAAAAACAAAAGCAAAATTTTGAGCTTGAACACTCAATTTTTTACGCCAAAGACATCATGTCATCCCCTGTTCATACTATTAATTCCAAAGCTACAAGAGCCGAAATTAAACAAATGATGTCTAAATACTCTATTGGCCATATCCCGGTTTTTGAAGCTAATACTTTAGTAGGACTTATAACCTTAAAAGACTTGTTAAAATCAAGTTCAGATTCTGCATCCGAAATTATGACCAAGGAAGTAGTGACAGCACTAGAACAGGCCACGGTTCAGGATATCGCGAAGATCATGCTCAGTTTCAAGATTCATTGCCTTCCTATCATAAATGAGCGGAATCAACTCACAGGTATCATCACTGAAAAAGACTTACTAAGATTGCTGGCCGAAAGATTTCACTCAAAATTCTGGGCATAAAAAAAGGCCCACATTCGCGGGCCTTGTTTAAACTTTTTATTGTTAGTTAGTTATTTTTCTACATGCTCTGGCATTTTATCCAATTGAGCCTTGTAAAAATTAATGATTTCAGAACTCAGTCCACCTTGAAGGTAAGCATTTAATATTTGAACTTCCATGGTAAATAAAGCTTTCTCTACATCAGTAGCATCAGCAGCTGGCGTTGTCATTATCATTTCTCTTAACATCATAACTTGACTCATCGCTTCCGCCCCCGCAAGGAACATATTAAACACACCAGGACCATCTTTTGCACCAACAATTTGGATAAGCTGTGCTCTAATCTGCGCTAGAACACTTGGATCTTGAATATTTTGTCCTGCAATTTGAATAAGTTGCGAGACTAATGACATTGGCTGTCTAAAAAGAGCAGCTTCGTCAGCACTCAGCTCAGCTGGAGCATCAGGGTTAGTTCTCTGCTTTAGAACTTTTGCGATAAGCTCTTTTTCAATCCCATCAAGAGTCTCTTTAGAATTCATCGCATCAATCATAAATTTTGCTACCACATTTACATCATCAGCGTAGTAAGTTTTATCCCCAATATTTACATAACTAAAATGAGGTACTTTTTGAGAGTCGGCAATAATATCGCTTTTTCTAACAGATGCCATATTTGAAGACTCGTAAGCTTTTTGCTTAAACTCCTCACCATAATTAGTTCCACGAGCAGTCTGTTTTAGCGCCATTTCAATGAAGTTAGTTTCACCTCCACCGATCTCCATACCAAGACCTTTTTTCACCCAGTAGTAAACATCTTCTAGCTGCTCAACTTTGTAATCATTGCTGATTGCATACGGAGCTTGAAAAGTTAAGCCACTTTCCATTTTAAATGGAATTGGATTATCCAATGGGTTTGCCATTAAGTAGTGTGATAAAACATTCACTACCTTTTCACTAATACTTGGAATATCAACCAGTGCAAGGTGCGCTCTATCAGTCGTTCTATTTTTCCACTTACGGTTAAATAGTGCTCTCATCGCCATAATTTTATCAGGCCATGTCCCTAGAACTGCACGGTCAGTTACATATCTGTAGTTAGGGTTAGTATCCTTAAATCCATTGAGGAATTTACCAGTCTCACCCACAACAGTCAGCTGCTCAGTAGCAAGCGCTTTTTTCACTTCAGAATCAAAACATGTTTTTGGCACGTAATTGATATCATATTTAATATCTTCGTAAATTTCCGCTAATCGCTTATAAGCAACAATTACTTTCGGATTATCGTTTTTAACAACTGCACATAAGTGATCAGGTGTTTTTAAGATATTCACTAGCATATCACCAACAACCTCAACTGATTTGATTCGGTCATTGATCATTCCGCAAACAGGAATTGTTTTAACTTGTTCAGGACTACACCCAGAGATCATGATATTTGGGTCTTGCTTATCAAAGATTCCTTTAAAGAATTCATATTCTTCAATAATATCTCTGATTTGAGAAAGCTCATATCTTCTCGCAAACACGTAGTTCGGAATATCATAAGCTGAGAAGTCTAGACGTCCGTCTCTGAAGTTTCTGTACTTGTATACTCTTTCATATCTTTCTGCGCGAAATTTTGCAATTTCAGTTAGAGTCGTCCCTTCGTCAAAACGGTTACAAGTTGAAGATAGACCTGCGTTTTCATCTGTACAGAACTCATAAGATTTACGAGTCAGACCTTTGGCGGTTAGCTCCTGATCTGCTTCAGAAAGAGGCTTATCTACCTTTACTATCTTTACCGATGGCTGACAAATTACAGTTGAATTTTCATCAGCTCTCACCTCACCCTCACAAGCTGATTGCTTAGCAGCTGCAGCTTGATCCATAACTTCAACTTCACGTTTATAAGCAAATCTTAAAGCTGCAAGGTCATAATTACCAAAAGACGCAAGTTGATTATACTCACTTATAGCGTAGTCCATGATTGAAGAGTAAGCTGGTCTTTCCTCTGCAACAATATTCATCTCTTGAAGATCTTCATTACTTAAGAAATTATGACGATCATGTGACCCAGAAAAATTATGTCGTAAACCAAGGTTATGACCTAATTCGTGAACCATAGTTCCAATCCATGCTTTTTTGATGATAACATTTACTGCTTCGTCTTTTTGTTTTTGAGATAATAGATCCCAACGTTTTAACACACCATTCGGGTGAACAATTCCTTTAATGGTTTTTAATTCTTTAAAAACAACTTTAGTCGTTCCACCAATTGGGAAAAATTCTGGTTGATGCTTATGAAGAGAAACTAAATGGTTATTTTCTTTTTCAAACTCAAGAAATTTTTGTTCCATTTCACTATCATCACCAATATTACCTTGAAGTAATTCAGCGATTGCAGCTCTATTTGAGTTCGTCTGAGATTTCATTCTGTAATCTAATAAGGTTTCAAGTCTCTCAACAGTCATCCCTTTTAGAGATTGTGCCACTAGAGGCTGAGCAAGACGATTGATTGAAACACTATCAACCTGAGCTTCTGATGCTGCTTCTTCTGCGACCTCAGCAGGTGCTTCAGCCGTAGCAATGTCACTTGCAAGTACAGCAGGCAGATTACCTAGTGCACTTGGTGCAACTGTAAAACCTTTGGCTGCTTCAAGCTCTTCTTTTGAGAAAGATTGTTTTTCAGCAAATTGCTCTTCTGAAATATCAACGGCTTCGTCATAAGCTCTTCTAGAGATTGCTTTTAAAACCCCTCCATACATATTGGTGTGAGCCTTTAATATTTCACCGGTTTTTGGGTTTTTAACCGATGGTCCGTAACCTAATAGACCGTTTGAAAGAGGATCCTCGATAAGAACAATCATATTGTGACGAAGATCACCTGGAGAAATTTCTTTAGCATCTTCTTCTTGTTGCTTTACAACAATCTTAAAAGGGTTTCCTATTTTCGCTAAACCTTTATTCATAGTAGCAACTGCTTCATTTGTCGCTTCTAATAAGATTGCATTTTCAGGTTTATTAAAATTCTTTGAAAGATGATAAACTAATTCACCGTTTGGTTGATTAGGATTGAATCTATTCAAGAAATAGCGTTCTTGTACTCTTTCGCGGTCATAATCTGGAGATAATGTTGACTCTTTATTTTTAAAGAATCCAAACTCATCATGATCAGGAACTGGGTAGTCAACCGCTTTATAGTCTGGGCTTGCCAGCTTATCAAGCTCTACTAAAGAGTAGAAGAAACGTACCTTAAAACTATTATTCGAGAAATTGTCATCTATCCAGTTTTGTAGGATACAAGAGAAACTATTATTTAATCTAAAAGTTTTTTCAACTTCAATATTAATAATACCATCTGCAATTTCATAATCTTTAAGCTTAGTAGACTGTAGCGAAGTACATGAATCCTGGCTTACATTAAAAAGATCTAGGCTCGTTAACTCTGAAACTTGAATACTTTCAAAATCAGGGATGAAATAATCTTTCTGGTTCCACTCTAGCTCAGTATTTTCTTCTTCAGCGTTAGTACAATCGCCAAACTGATCTTCTCTACAGCGGTAAGAAGAATAAGTTACTGGTATTGTCATAACCGGTGAATCATTTAGTTCGTTATCATTAAAACGATCGTCTCGCTCCATTTCAAGAACTTCTAATCCTGATTCAGACCACTGAAGCCTAACAATCTTTTCGTCACCTTGTTGAAAAGGATATGCCGACTTAACTTTCATCGGTGTTCCTAACGACATTGGCACATACATATACTCGATGGGAACTTTAACTTCCTCACCGTCTTTGTTTTTTACCACTTTGTGCGTCTTAATAGCGGATCGCTTTGTGAGATCCACGTCCTTGTAAACAGTGTCGTACTCTTTTTCCTTAGCACATCCAAATAGTGCTAGAGAGATTAAAAGTACCGGCATCTTCTTCATTCGCATTTTTGCCCCCTAAAATAGTATTCCCACGTTCGCGTAAACACTTGTTGTGTTTTCATCGTATAAGTTAATAAATTGATCTGGTCCTCTTTCTGCTTCATACAAGCTTCCACCTGTAAGCGTTCCAAAGGTCCCATAAACTTTTGCTGTTGCTTGATAGCGCATTTCTAAAATTGTCATATAACTTGGGTCTCTTTGAGTTCCCTCATATGACCAACTTTGTGAATAAATCAAAATTGGTGTGACAGACCAGCGATCTGACAGAGAATAAGAAAGTCCAGCTATTTGAGTAAAGCTATAATCAGTATTCACTACGTCTGTTCTCGATGTAGTGTACTCATGAAAATTCTTACGAGCTCTTGGAGTGTAGAATACAGTTAATAGATTACTCGGCTGATAGATCACGTTTGGATTGAATTCTAACCCCATGATCAATTCTTGATTTCTTTTACTCATCTCTGAGGTTGGCAGAGTTGAAGTGATATTTGGAGAAATCATGACAGTTTCACTAAGTTTCAGTGGTGAGTGCACTAGTGCCACACGAGTGTCACGAAGTGTATCTTCATAGCCTTGAGAAAGCCCCTTATCAACCCAGATAGTTCCTTGTACAGCATAGGTGCTATTAATTTGATAGCGTGGACGAATATAAACACTTGAGCTAGAAACCTTAGTTTCATCGCTTACTGGTTTTAAATCAGTATTTATCCCAGCTTCAATTGAACCCGAAAATTTATTTCCATTTCCAGCCCCAACCATATTGGCCAGGTTACCGGTCAATTGAACCGCCGCATTTTGAGTTGAGACTTCGTCTTCTTTTTTTGTATCTGCAGCATCTGCTGTTTTAACTTCTGCTGCTTTTGTATCTTTTGGTGCTTCAATTTTTTCTACAGACTTTGCTTGTTTCGCTTTGGTCGGTATCTTCTTTTTAGATGCAGTGATTTTTGGAGCTGGTGCTTTAACTTCTATGATAGGAGCTACGCTAGCGCTTTCTGCCTCTGCCTCGATTGAATCACTTACCTCAGCTGCATTAACCTCTTCAAAAGCTATTGTATCGCTAATAGCTTCTTCTGTTGTGTTTGACTCTTCGCTGATTTTTTCCACAGGCGCAGATTGCGTCTTGTTAGAGATTTTTTCATTTGAATTTTGAGAGTTCATAACGACTGCACTAACGGTTGCGCCAAGCAGTATTAAGAACCCTATGAGCTTCATTCCCATACGATTTCCTCACTAGTTGACCAAATCCGTTTAGTCTAGTGGCGTATTATGCAATAAGTGTGACAATATTCTAGTAAGCGGGTATTATTTATATATAGCAAGGCATTAAAATCTCGAAATTATGGAAAAAATTACACTAAAAAAATTCTTAAACACGAAAAATAAATGGGTCTTTTGCCTCATTATGACTGGTATCTTTCTGGCATTTTACACAGCGTGTGGTGCGCTAGGAGCCCAATATGGAAGTCAGCTGCCACTACTTCCCTATGAAGAATCTATCCCTTTTATTAAAGACAGCGTCCTTATCTATATTGTGCTGTATCCTATTTATTTAATTTGGGTTTTGCTTGAACTCAAAGATGAAACTCAGATGAATAGAATGTTCTATGCTTTTATATTTATCAACCTTGTAAGTTTTATCGCTTTCAGCGCTTTCCCTACAATATATCCAAGGTACAAATTTATACTGCCTCCTGATAATGACTTAACGACATTAATCTTTCGTGGCCTGCATAAAGTAGATGCCCCAAGCAATTGCCTACCTTCCCTGCATGTCGCGTTAGTTTTTCTCTTTGCACAAACAATGAAAGGTAGAGGCTGGAAATACGTAGTCAGTATTTTTATTTCTATTTTGATCTCAATATCGACGTTAACCACTAAACAGCATTATATCTACGATATCGTGGCCGGAGCCACGCTATCGCTTGCTTGTTGGTATTATATTGAAAAATACGTGGTATTTAGCCTCCCAAAACGTAAGTAAAAATCAAAGGCGCAACAATACTTGCATCTGATTCCACTACAAATTTTGGAGTGCTCACTTCAAGTTTTCCCCAAGTGATTTTTTCGTTAGGAACAGCTCCTGAATAGGAACCATAACTAGTTGTTGAATCTGAAATCTGGCAAAAATAAGACCAGCAAGGAATCTCGAGTTCTAAGTCTTGTGAAAGCATAGGAACAACACAGATAGGAAAATCTCCTGCAATTCCTCCCCCAATTTGGAAAAAACCAAGACCAGTTTCACTAAAGTTTTCCTGATACCATTTTGCTAACCAAACCATATACTCAATTCCTGACTTCATGGTTTGCGCAGACAGTTCCTCTTGCATGCAATAACTTGCAAAGATATTACCAATAGTAGAGTCTTCCCAACCTGGAACAACGATAGGAATATTTTTTTCGGCTGCAGCCAACATCCAAGAATTTTTAGGATCAATTTCATAATACTGCTCTAATTCACCAGAGAGAAGAAGTTGGTACATGAACTCATGAGGAAAAAGTCTTTTTCCTTCTTCTTCAGCTTTCTTCCAATGAGTAATCAAATGCTTTTGTAATTTTCTAAATGCCTCCTCCTCTGGAATACAAGTATCAGTAACTCTATTAAAACCTTTGTCTAATAGTTCTTGCTCTTGCTGAGGGGAAAGATCCCTATATTCTGGAATCCGGTGATAAGAATTATGTGCGACAAGATTCATAATATCTTCTTCTAAGTTAGCACCTGTGCATGAAATGATATGAACCTTATCCTGCCTAATCATTTCTGCTAATGAGATTCCCAGTTCTGCTGTACTCATCGCCCCGGCAAGAGTGATCATCATTTTTTTACCGTCATCAAGATGCTTCTTATAAGCTTTCGCCGCATCCAACATAGCTGCAGAGTTAAAATGCTTATAATTCTTTTCCATAAACTGAGATATAGGCCCCATCAATTCTCCTTAAACAATAGTAAGCCACTGCTTACTAGAACTGGTCATATTATGTTGTGTATTTATTAAATGCTCTCTTATTTTGAGTACTGTCGCATTTTGTGGGTACTGAACCTTCATTAATTCTTCTTTACCATTTAGATCAAAACCAATTTCTAAAATGGGAACAATCGTTGCAGCTGTACCACAAGCAAATAACGAAAGCTCATCACCAGGGTTTAGAATTTCTTCCAATTTGACGGCTCTTTCTTCAATATTTAAATCAAATAATTTTGCGACCTGAAGAATTGAATCTCTAGTAACACCTTTAAGAATTGTGCCTTTAAGCTCCGGTGTCGTAAGCGTATTCCCTTTGAGAAGGAAAATATTCATCCCACCTAACTCTTCCAACTGACTATGTGTATTTGCATCGAGGTAGAGAGTCTGCTCGTAACCAAGACTTTGCGTTCTTCTCATATGAGGAAGAGATAAAGCATAATTTGCAGCTGTCTTAGCTTCCCCAGTTCCAAATGGAAAAGCTCGAGTGTAATTCTGGTTGCAATAAAGTGAGACCCCTTCTTTTCCTGAAGAAAAATAAGGACCCACGATAGAAGAAAGAATCATAAAACGATATTTATCACTGCTTTTTACTTTTATAACTTCATCAGTCGCATACATAAGAGGTCTAAGATATAGGCTATGCCCCTCTTCCTTAGGCACCATATCACGACAAGTTTCCACATATTTTTTTACACATGAGATAAAAAGCTCTTCATCAAAAGCTGGCATCCCCATTATTTCAGCAGAACGCTTAAATCTTCTGGCATGATCTTCCAGTCTAAAAATTCCCACTTCACCGTTTTCAAGTCTGTAAGCTTTAAGACCTTCAAAAATGCTCTGACCGTAATGTAGAACAGAAGTAAAACCAGATACTGAGTATCTTGTTTCAGAAACTACATTTATTTCATGATCTGAGATATTGTCCTGAGTAAGATCAAACCAAAGACTTACTGGAACCATAACAGTTCCAAAAGAAGGATTCTCAGGATAGCTAAAGTTCTGAATATCATCACTGCTTACTTTAATATTGAAATTGATGGTGTACCTACCTTTTTAGGGGTCATTATTACGTAACAGTGACAGACTTTAGTTAGCTTATTGCTAGTTATCAAGCTTTTTTCGATAAAAATCTTCTAGATCATTTGCCTTAACAATTTTAGGACTCCAAGGAGCATAAATATCTAAATGAACGCGAGAAAACAGCCTTTTCAAAATGACTGAAGGTTTACTTAATGCCTTTCCTCCATGGGCGCGACTAAAGAAGCTCCCCCATAGGCCGGTAAGAACCATAGGTATCACAGGCACTGGATTTCTCTCAAGGATTCGTTCAATCCCTGGCTTAAAATTGTTAAGTTTTCCATCATGAGTAATTTCTCCCTCGGGAAAGAGACAAATAACTTCCCCCGCGGCCAATGCCCTCGATATTTCATCATAAGCTTGATCCAAAATCTCAGGATTTTCTTTTTTTGATGCGATTGGAATGACTTTCGCATCCCGAAAGAGAAAGCCTATCAGAGGTAGCTGCATAAACTTATACCACATGACAAATCGCATAGGCCGTCGCACCCCCGCAGAAACGATCAGCCAATCAACAAAAGAAACATGATTACAAACGATGATACAGCCTTCATTTTCCGGAATATTATCCAATCCCTTAACTTTCAGCCGGTAAACGAACCATGTTAAAATCATGGCCAAAAAGCGCATCAAATATTCTGGTATAACGGTATAAATATAAAAGGCCACCATAAGATTCAAAATTCCCCACACACCAAAAATCTCAGGAACACTTAGACCGATACCGTACAAAAGAGTTAAAACAATAGCGGATGAAACCATAAACAGCGCATTGATAATATTCAGCCCCGCTATAACTTGCGATCTTTCTCCCTCTTGGCTTCTTGATTGAATAAAGGTGTATAGAGGAACAATAAAAAAGCCTGAAAAAACGGAAAGCATAAACAGATCAATTAAAATTCGCCAATGAACGGGATACTTGAGAAACTCTTCAATTCCAATATTACTTAAGCCTAAGTTCGGTTCACCGACGAAATATAAATCAATGACAAATAAACTAATTCCAACTGTACCAAAGGGAACTAGTCCAAGCTCAACTTGTTTATGACTTAGCTTCTCACAAACCTGGCTACCAACCCCAACACCAATACTGAACATGGCAAGAAACAAAGTCACCACATCCGAGTTAGTCCCCAATACATTTTTGCCATAAGTAGGAAACATAGATAACAGCGCGGCTCCTAGAAACCAAAACCAAGAAATCCCTAGAACCGCAAGGAATACCGATTTAATGTTTCTGGTAACCTTAACAATTTGCCAAGTAGGCTTAATAAGGCCCCATTCAATTTTTAAGTTTTCATTGGCAGCTTTTAGCGGCTTCACTCTACTTCCAAAAAAAGTACCAATACCAGCAAAAATAATTACCGCAACTCCTGTCGTTTCCCCAGCCCAGCTTTCAAGCCCTATAAAAGCTCCTCCCAAAATCGTTCCAAGAAGAATAGAAATGAATGTACCAGATGCAACGAGAGCATTTCCTTTTACCAACTCATCTTCTTTGAGTAGTTCAGGCAAGATGGAATATTTGATGGGACCAAAAAAGGTAGACTGTAGTCCCATAAAAAATAAAGTCGAAAGTAAGGTCTCAATACTTCCGAGATAAAAACCTAGGGCCCCCACAACCATGACTATGATTTCCCAAATCTTGATTAAGAAAATTAGTTTGTGTTTGGGAAATTTATCGCAAATTTGTCCTGCAGTCGCTGAGAACAAAAAAAAGGGAAGAATGAAAATTCCACCGCTCAATGCCACCATCTGCTCAGGACTAACTGCCCCTAGCTTATAGGCTTTGAAAGTGATGAGTAACACAAGAGCATTCTTAAAAACATTATCGTTGAATGCTCCAAAAAACTGGGTCCAAAATAAAGGCCAGAAACGACCGTCTCGCATTAAATTCATAAGTTAATTCTCTGCGAGACGATAGTGATAATCAAATAAAAACAGTTTTACTCAGGCAAATCCCTTAAGAGTGCTTTAACTAGTCGTTCTAAATCTTCCCTGAACGTATCGAAGGTAATACCGACTTCTTGCATCGAAGTACAAATAGAACGGTTACACATAATCATCGCTTTATGCATGATGATCCCTATAATCGACCGAGAGAACCAAAGAATGTCTTCCTCCGTCGCCTTAGGATAATGCTTGAGAATAGACTCTCCCAATGTCTTCAACCCAGGAGGTCCCTTATACTTTTGCATATGCTCTAACATCTCAACCGGAGCGTCATCACTAGATGAGATCATGATAAATACTGAACGCAACTCTTCAGAGTTTTGCATAAAGTAATCCATAATCTTTAAAGAAAAGTTCAAAGGATGGGTATCTTCGAGCTCCACGAAAATTTGATTGATTTCAGTCTCAACCGTTTCAATTGCCGTTAAAATTGTTTGAGCGTAAAGATTTTCTTTGTTACTGAAATGATAATTTATAGCGGCAACATTCACATCACAGGCCTTAGCAATATCTCTAACGCTTACACCATACATCCCCTTTTGAGCAAAAAGCTGGTGAGCGGCTTTTAAAATCTTCTCTTTAGTAGAATCATTCATTATTGAACTCCACCTAAACTAGCTTCTTCAGATAACGGACTTGAATCTGATTTTGATACGATTTCTTGTTTTGATCTTTTCAAGACCTTTCTGTTTAGAAAGCTAGTCCAATCTTCTAAGATCGCATAAGCACATGGAACCCAAACAAGTGTAAGAATAGTACCCGAGGTTAATCCCCAGGCCATGGCAAGTGTCATCGGTACAAGCATCGCATCACTTCCACCAATCCCATATGCAGTTGGAATAAGACCTGAAATAGTTGTCAAAGAGGTAACAAAAACAGCTCGTAACCTCATACCAGAAGCCTTAGCAAGAATCTCCTCCATAGGAAGTTTTCCCTCTTCCTTTAGTTGGTCGATAAAAGAGATAAGAATGATTCCTGAGTTAACTATAATACCTGCAAGTCCAATAACTCCAATCATCGCAAGGAAAGATATTGGTCTTTGATGCAAAAAGAATGCAATCGAGAAACCAACCAATCCAAGAGGAATCGTAGTCATAATGATAAAAGGTCTTAAGTAAGAGCTAAACAAGAATACTAAGAGAGCAAAGATTCCCATTAGAGCTAATAGAAGTGCCTCTCCCAGAGACTGCATACTCTCTTTGGTCGACTCTTCTTGTCCCCCGAAAACTAGCGATACTTCAGGGTACTCAGATGAGTATTTCATAAAGATTTCTTTTAATTTTTTGTTAGCAAGAAAACTTGTGATTATTTTCTCATCAACATTTCCAGTCAAAGTTTTTGAACGTTTAAAATCAAAACGTTTAATTTCAAACTGTCCATTAGTGGTGTCCATATTAGCAACCGTTCCGACTGGTACTAAGTTACCTAACGAATCCATAACCTTGATCTCTTCGATATTTTTATTATCGATTCGGCTCTCGTCTTTGTAACGAACATTAATATCTACTTCTTTGTTATTAAGAGTCACCTTAGAAACCATTGTCCCAGAAAGAGCAGTTCTAATGGCATTTCCTATAGAATCAACTGTTAAACCAAGTCTATCTGCCTTGGCGTAGTTAACCTTAACCTTTACCTCTTCCTCTCCTAAAATATCATCCACTTTGAGATTCATGACTCCTGGAACTTGTCCCAGCTCATTCATAATCTTCCCAAGCATATCATCTAGAGCTTTTACATCATTCGATCTAAAGGTAGCGTTGATCGGTTCACCGACAGGCGGACCGTTAACCATTTCTTGCCATTCAAGATCAACAGCTTTGTCAGACTTAACGGTTCTCATTTTCTCTAAATATTCGAGATAGTTAATATTGTACTTAGCATAGTCAGTTGCATAAATCGTAAATAAACCATGATTATCCCCAATTGCTCCTTTTGGATCAGTTGGTCCCATAGAAGAAATACCGGCCCTAATAACGACGCCTTTTTGCCAATCCCCAAGGACCTTTTCCATCTTCTTTTCAATCTTATTCATTTCAGCTCGAGTTTCCTCTAGGCTAGTTCCTCTAGGCATTTCAATTCTTCCCAGATAAATCTCAGTCTGTTCAGCTGGAAAGAGAATGAATTTGTTTCCTTTGCCCATAAGAACGAAACAACCGATAAGAATAGCACCGAAAGCAAAGAAAACTAAATATCTATGCTTAACAGCAGACCTCATAAAATTTTCAAATTTATCGATATATTTTTGAAACCAATCTTTTTTAACTTCCTTAGCCTTCTCTTTTACCGTACCTGCAAAACGAAGCCTCATAGGAAGTAAAAAGAATGACTCAACTAAAGAAATTAAAAGAGAAATGGTAACTACAATTGGAATCCATTTAATAAACTGCCCCATAATTCCTTTCGTGACAAGCATAGGAAGAAAAGCAGCAATTGTTGTAAATGCCGTTGAAGTGATAGGAAGCCAAAGTTGTTTAACAGACTCTAGTGCTGCTGGGATAGGTTCCATATCTTCTTCTTGTTGTAAACGAACAAAGTTCTCTGCAATAACAACGGAGTTATCAACTAGCATCCCTAATGCGATAACCAGGGCCAAAATCGTAATGGCATCCAAGTTCATTCCAAAAATCGGCATAAATCCAATTGTTGCCAAAACAGCAAGAGGAAGTGACATTGAGGCCACAATTCCGACCTTACCAGGAAGAAATAAGAAAAGAAAAACCACAACTAGAATTAAACCCGAAACAGCATTTCCAGAAAGAATTTCAAGCTTATTTTTAACTCTATTTGCCTCGTTATTGTAAACAGAGATTTCAAATTGACCTTTATACTGTTCTCTAAATCTTTCAAGAATGACATTCACTTCGTCAACAAGTGCAAGTGTATCAGAACCTGCCTTCTTGTTTACAATTACAAGAGTAGCTTCTTTTCCATTATAACTTGAAAGAACTTGTGCATCTTCTTCACCATCAACGACTTCTGCAATATCTTTTAGCAGGACTTTTTTTCCAGAGAAATTTGACCTCACAACAAGATTTTCAAGCTCTTTTGTATCTTCAACTTTTCCTTCGATACGAATAAGTTTTTGAACTCCTTCTTTTTTAAGTTCCCCACCTGGAATATCGATGTTCCTGGATCTAATTTTCATTAAAACCTCTTCAAGCCCGATATGGTTTTGAATAAGTTTTTTCTCATCTAGTCTTACGTTGAACTGTCTTTTTCTAAAGCCCACAAGCCTAGCGTCTTTAACTCGCTTAGAGTCCTCAAGTTCTTCTTGTAAAAGATCAACCATTTTGTCTCTAGCACGACCTTCATTACTACCAACAATCGCAATCTCGATCGCTGGAAATTCCTCTGAATTAATCTCCATATAATCCGGATCATCTCTAAGATCCGCTGGTAAATCATTTACTGATTTAACTGCCTTCTGTAATTCATCTAGTACTTCTTCTTCATCTTCGTTATCCATATCAACTCTAACAAAGATTCTCGATAACCCTGATTTTGAAACTGACTTAACATCTTTAAGCCCTGACACCTCTCTGATCTTATCTTCAATTGGTTTCGTTATCTTCGTTTCTACATCTTTAGCAGTTGCACCGTCGTAGCGGGTTTCGATCTGAACCATGGCAAAGTTTACCATTGGATATGACTCTGCATTTAATTTGAACAACCCCATAACTCCAAACACTACCATCATAAGTGAAAGGATTAAGGTCAATTTGTAGTTTTCTAAGAAAAATTTTACTAAGTTATTCATTTGGCCACCTTATTAAAAGCACATGGATAATTATGGAAAACACCAAAATAATCTAACATCGTCTCAACCACCATTAGCTGGATATCAACGACTCCTAAGTCTGACTGAAGTAACGAATCTTCATCCTGAATGAGAGCGTATTCCGGTATACGAGCTTGAGCGTACTTCTTTTTCATTTCACTGACTCGAATCGCAAGCTGCTTAGAGTTTGCTCTTTGCTCCTTCATCAGCTCAGATAGCAATTTAACAGTTTGTTTGGTTTGCTGATGAGTTGATCTTACTTTAGATTCCATCGCATCAATATTTGCCGAGAATGATCTCTCTGTGTAGGCTTCCTTTACTGACCTGGTCTTAGCTCGATCTTCTCCAAAAGGTATACTCACCATAATACCAGCTTCCATACCACTTCTATCATTGTCGTTAATATCATCAATTGACTCCGAGTAGCTTCCTTCATAAGTTGAGCCACTATCTTCAGAATCTGAAGCGACCCCAACCTGACGAAGTTTTAAATCAAACTTCACGTCAATATCATCGTAAGTTTTATCAATCTTACCTTGGCGCTTTTGAACATTTCTTAAAAGCGAAATAACTTCGTCATATGAGGTTGAATCAAAAGGAACATCTGCCTCTTCATTGATTTTTGATGTACAGGCTAAAATATCAAAAAGAGTTTTGTCTGGATTATACTTAGCCAGTTTTACCTCTTTTCCATTTAACTCAGGAAAAGTTTCTCGAAGGCTTTTAAGTAGCATCTCTCTTTCATAACGAAGCTTAATAAGTGCCCCTTTTCGTTGGTGAACCAGTGATTCAAATCTGGCCACTTCCGCTCTATCCGCAACAGAATCTCTTCTTCTTCTTCTCGCATCTTCGGCTTGCGCATTAGCCTTTTGTGCCAGACGCTCTGTGATCTCAAGCTTTTCTTGGTTGGCGACCAGGTTCCAGTAAAGTTTTCTCGTATTAGTAAGGAATGCACTTTTACTAATCTCTGCTTGTAACTCGTCCTTCTTCTTTAGATCTTGTAGATTATCAAATTGTGAACGAGTCATCCGTCCCATAAAATCGCGCCAAAGATCCATTTGTACGCCAAATTCATATTTTGTCGTCACGACATCTTTAAAAGTAGTAGTGGATGAATCTCCAGAACGATTATCTACTGATGTATTCACATCCAGAACCACACCATATTTAGTGTATTTCTTAACCCCGACTTGGTATTGATTAATCGTTTTAAATACAGGAATAAAAGGAATTGTAGCTCGCTCTTTGGTTTGAATATTATTGTATCCACCATAAGCCTCGAATCCAAATTTATCGGCCATCTCTTCTGCCCTAATTTTAGAGTCTAAAAATGTCGCTTCGATTTGATTCAGGTTTGGGTTTGATTCCAAGCTCAGTTTAGTCACCAGATCTTCAGTTAGCGCAACCTCGGACGCGTAAGCAGAAGATACCAGCAAGAGCCCACTTAAAATGTATTTCATGAATGCCTCTCTAATTCAAAAACAATTTAAACGTTTGTTTGAAACAGATTAACAGATGTGAATATTAAATCAAACATTTGTTTGAAACAAATGATTGTTTCTCCATAGAATCAAATACTTATCTATCTTTATCTAACAATTATGCAAATAAATACTATTTCCCCTAAATGAGATTTAGGGCTATTTTGAGGCAAAAAAAAAGGCCCCAATAACTGGGGCCATTTTTTTTAGTGAGTTTCAATTTTGTGTTCTGTAACTTTTTTTTCGGAAGTTATTACTTTCTCAACTTTCACTGGTTCAGTATAACCGTGGTTATGTCCTGAGTGATCAACATGAGAGTTATTCACAGAAATATGAGGAGCGATAATTAGTGCAACGATACTCATAAGTTTGATTAGAATATTCATTGAAGGTCCAGAAGTATCTTTGAACGGGTCACCAACAGTGTCACCTGTAACAGATGCTTTGTGAGCTTCAGATCCCTTGTATTCCATCTTTCCGTTGATTTCAACACCAGCTTCGAAAGACTTCTTAGCGTTATCCCATGCACCACCAGCATTGTTTTGGAACATTCCCATAAGAACACCAGAAACAGTTACACCAGCAAGTAGACCACCTAGTACTTCAGGTCCAAAAGCAAACCCTACTACTACTGGAGTAATAAGTGCAATGGCTCCTGGAAGCATCATTTCTTTAATTGAAGCTTGCGTAGAGATAGCAACACATTTGTCGTACTCTGGCTTAGCTTTATGCTCCATAATTCCTGGAATTTCTTTAAACTGTCTTCTAACTTCTTTAACCATTTCCATAGCAGCTCTACCAACAGCAGCGATAGCAAGAGAAGAAAAGATAAATGGGATCATTCCACCAACAAAAAGACCAGCAAGTACGTCTGCTTTATAGATATCGATTGAGCTAATTCCAGCAAGACCAACAAATGCTGCAAATAATGCAAGCGCTGTTAGTGCAGCAGAAGCAATAGCGAAACCTTTACCTGTAGCTGCAGTTGTATTTCCAACCGCATCTAATATATCAGTTCTTGCTCTAACTTCTTTTGGAAGTCCACTCATCTCAGCAATTCCACCAGCGTTATCAGCGATCGGTCCAAAGGCATCAATTGCTAACTGCATTGCAGTTGTGGCCATCATACCAGCAGCTGCAATAGCTACTCCATAAAGACCTGCAAAGTGGTGAGATAGAAAAATACCAGCAGCAAGAATAATAGTTGGAATTAAAGTCGACTCCATACCAACTGATAGACCACCGATAATATTTGTAGCAGCTCCAGTATCAGACTGTTGAACAATAGATGTAACAGGTCTTTTCCCCATTGCTGTATAAAATTCAGTAACAATACTCATTAAAGCACCAACGATTGATCCTACTAAAATCGCCATAAAAACACCTTTATTAGTGAACTCATGACCTCTAAGAACCATATTTTCAGGAAGCATCCACATTACTAAGAAGTAGCATGCAATAGTTGTTAAAATTACTGAAGACCAGTTACCGATGTTAAGTGCTTTTTGAACGTCACCATTTTCATCAGAAATTCTAACCATAGCACAACCGATAATTGAGAAAACAATCCCGATACCAGCAATTACCATTGGTAAAAGAATTGGAGAAAGACCACCAAAATTATCACTTACAGCAATTTCTCTTCCTAAAACCATTGTCGCAAGAATAGTTGCAACATAAGATCCAAAAAGGTCTGCTCCCATACCTGCAACGTCACCTACGTTATCACCAACGTTATCTGCAATAGTAGCAGGGTTTCTTACGTCATCTTCAGGAATCCCTGCTTCAACTTTACCTACTAGGTCAGCTCCAACGTCAGCAGCTTTTGTATAAATACCACCACCAACACGAGCAAAAAGAGCGATTGACTCAGCTCCAAGTGAGAAACCAGCAAGAACTTCAATTGCTTTTTCCATTTCTACACCGTTAACTGAACCACCAGCTTGAACTACATATAAATTATAGAAAACGATAAAAAGAGCACCAAGTCCTAAAACCGCTAGACCAGCAACTCCAAGCCCCATAACTGTTCCACCTGTAAAAGCAACTTTTAGAGCTGATTTAAGGTCTGACCTTGCTGCTTGAGTCGTTCTTACGTTGGCTTTCGTTGCAATATTCATTCCGAAATAACCGGCAGTTGCACTAAATACAGCACCGATTAAAAATGAAAGGGCAATAACTGGAGAAGAAGTCGGTACTAACGTCCCTGACCATCCCAGTACTATTGCTGCAATCACTGCAAAATAAGATAAGACTTTCCATTCAGCCTTTAAAAATGCCATTGCACCTTCTGCGATGTAGGTTGCTAATTCAACCATGTTTTCATCACCTGAAGATTGCTTACCTACCCATGACGATTTTACCGCCATGACTACTAAACCAAAGATCCCAAGCGCGGGAACTAAGTACAGAACCGTGTTTTCCATTCTTTTACCACCTATATATTTGATGTTATTTAACGTACCAAAAGACTAGAATATTAGTTATTTATGCCTCTAGTGTCAAAGAGTTTTGAAGGCAGAACAAAAAAAAAAGGGAGTCTTGCGACTCCCCGAGCAACAGTGAAAATGGTCTTAATGTCTGACCATCTTCAATTTTTCACCGACGTTTTTATTCAACACGTCAAGGTATTCATGGCTCGCACTATCCATGAAACTTACTTGTCTCGTGTCTACTTCGACGTTTCCGCTATGAACCGCCAGTTTTTCGTCAATTTGTTTTGAAAGTTTAGGTAAAGTTAAAAAAGTCATCGCACCGTGCAATTCTACTTTTAGAACTCCGTTTTCTTGTTTTGTTTGAATTTTAAAGTCATTTAACTTGTAAACAAGTTGAAGAAGTGAAAGACCGTAACCAATAATAACCCCATAGAGAAGGTTTATTGAGACGATACACACGATGGTCGCCACATAAATAAAGACTTCTGACTTTCCAAATTCTTGATTAAATTTTCTAAATGCCTTCACATCAAATAGCTTATACCCAGTGAAAACCAGGATCGCTGCAAGAGCTGAAGTTGGGATATAGGACAGTACATTGGAAAATAGGAATAGAAAAAGAACTAACCAACCACCATGAAGGATAGTAGACATTCTTGTTCTTCCCCCGAATTCTAGGTTAGCAGAACTTCTAACAATAACCCCAGTAATTGGCATCGCACCGATTATACCAGCAAGAGTATTCCCAATACCTTGGGCCATAAGCTCTTGGTTATAATCTGACTTATGATCTGGCTTCATAGTGTCAACTGCCGTAACACACAGAAGTGTTTCAGTCGTTGCAACTAGACCCATACCAATACCAGCAAAGATGAGTTCACCATTAATATTTTTTAATCCTTCAATCAGATTAAAACTTAATCCATCCAAAAGATTCTCTGGAATTGAGATGAAATTAATTCCAAGTCCTGCTGTGTTAGCAATTAAAGATGCCACGACAATCGCAATCAGCGGAGCAGGAACAGGAAGCTTGATCTTATCTTTAATCATATTCCACCCTACTAAGCATAATAGAGTAATTAACCCGATTGTAGCCGCATGTTCATGCTGCACCGGAAACTTAGGGCTAAAGATATCAATAAACGCCTGAGGAATTGTTAAAAGATTCTCTGTTCCACTTGAACGTGGCTTATGATCGAGCATAACGTGAAATTGAGAAGCAAAAATTAGCAAACCAATTCCTGAAAGCATACCTTTAACAACTGCTGGAGAAACGGCTTTAAAAAGCTGCCCTACTTTAAAAAATGAGCCGATTAACTGAGAAATACCTGCCACAAAACAAACAACGGCCAATGCAGCTATTCCATGAGAATCAACCACTTCAAATACCATTACCGCTAAACCAGCTGCAGGTCCTGAAACCTGAAGAGGTGAACCGGTGAAACTTCCCACCGCAAGCCCACCGATAATCCCGGCCATAAGACCAACAATTGGTGGAACACCTGAAGCAAGCGCAATCCCTAAACATAGAGGTAGTGCTACTAAAAATACAACCATCGATGCTAGAAAATCGTGCATAAAATCGTTTTTATTATAATTCTTTATCATAATTAATTCCTAGTCTAAGACTTCCACTTCACCGGTTTCGAGTCCGTAAACCCAGCCATAGATATTCAATTTTCCAGCTGAAATTGCGTCTTTTACAAAACCGTAAGATTCGATATTTTTCATTTGGTGACGAACGTTTTCTGCAATCGTCTCTGCACCTGACATTTTTTTCTCAAGACTTAACTCTCTAAGATCATTTAATTGAGATAGATAAGTTGCAATAACTCCCAGTTGATTAGCATCAACGCCACTCATTAGAGCTCCAATCGCCCCGCAATGAGAGTGCCCACAAACAACTATTTCCTCAACTCCGAGTGCCTTAACTGCGTATTCTAATGTTGCTGCATCAGCATTACCTGATGATTGATTAAAATGTGGAATCGTATTTCCCGCATTTCTAATCACAAATAGTTCACCTTGCTTGGTATTGGTTAATTCATTTGGACAAATTCTTGAATCTGAACAAGTGATAAATAGGATTTTCGGAGATTGACCTTCCTGAATCCCTTCTAGTTCTGGCTTTAGACTTGTTAGTCGGTTTTCGACGTACTTTTTGTACCCGTTTAAGGCATGCATAATGACTCCTTTAATAAAGTTATTAACCGCGTTTTAAATGTAATTTTTGAATGTTTTTAAAAAATAAATGTGAAAATTAGAGATTTTCGGGTGGGGGGGTCACAATTTCAAATGCCATCGCACTCAGAAGAAAATCATCTGAAACTGGATAGGTAATTGTCGTATGTGAAACGGTGTTAGTATTAATAATAGCCGGCTCAACTAACGCCTCTTCAACTTCAATTTCTTCCATAACTTCTGAAGACTCGCTCATCTCGATAAAGTCAAATGCATGCGCCTGCGTCTCGAGCGCAAGATTAAAAACAGTTATGAATAGAAGAAGCAAAGCCACTATTTTCATACGGATATAGTATACATTAATAAAACAGATCCTAAATACTTAAATTAGACATTTTTAGAACATTTTAAATTTTACAGACTCCACAACTATTAAATATCAGTTATTTAGCTTCAAGAAGGCCAATGGCGCTTTTCCTTGAGACAATATATAAGAGTGAAAAGTAAAATCATCACTTTTATGCTCTGCCAAAAATTCCCGCTTAAGCTGCTTCATAAGATGATTTCCAATAAGGTAGGACATGGGATAACCGGACTCTTGTGAATACCAATTGAGCTCGGCTTGCACCCTTGCAGGTACGAAGCCAGTAACCTTCTCTAAAAGGTTCCCTGCGGCAACAAAAGGATCATCACTTGAAAGGTCCACCTTAACTCCCACATCTAAATACTTTTTATCCCCCGACATAAAATAAAGGTCAATCGCTACCCTTGCACCGATTCTTGCAATATCTCTTTTTGCGATAAAGCGAACTTCGTCAGCCAATTCACTACAATATCCCTGATCCAGCATGTAGTCTTCAAGCATCGTCGTCCACCCTTCTGCAAGATCATTACATGGCATAAATCTTCTGATAGCGCTTGAGTGATTAGTGGCCGTGGCCAGGTGTAAATGATGACCAGGAATACCTTCATGAATCATCATATTTGGTATGCTTAGTTCTGTATGTTCAGCTAAAAGTTCTTCTCTCAAAGTTAAATAGATGACACTCTTTCTCATCCCCTCTCTTAGACTAAGAGGACACAACATAGCTCCAGCAGGGATACTTGGTTCCATGAACTCAGGAGTCCTCATGATCTCCAAAGTCTGGTTTTCGAAGATAGGAAATAATTTGCGCTCGCTTAACCATTTTAAAATATTATTTTGCTCTTTTTGGTAACGAACAATAATATCTTCAAAATCATTATAAGGAGTGGCAAACTTCTCCGATAAAAACTCTTGTAATTGAGCAGCATCAGTTTCACGACTTAAAGAATATTTCTCTACCAGTTTAGAGCGAAGGTTTTCAACTTCTTCTGCATTCTCTTTGAGAAATTTTTTTGCAATTTGATGAATCTCTTCGGGATCAAGCTCAATGCCTCTTGCTGCGATCACTTGTTTCATTTGGTCTTCACCCAAAAAAAAGTTCTCAGTTTTATCAATGTCTGCAAGAAATCGCTTATAAAATTGAAAAGCTGACTTGGCGGTTGTGATAGCATCATCTAAAAGATTTAATTTTGGAAAATTTTCTTTTTCAGCCCATTCGCGCAAGGAGTTCGCGAAAGTATCAAATCCACTGATAGCATCAAGTTCAATTTCAACCCATCTCTTCACTGGTGTTCTTAAATTCTTCACGTAACTTTGAATATAACCCATCGACTTATTAAGCCTAGAGATGATATTTATGATCCTAGCCGACGCAGGTCTTGGATCATTGATAAAAAACAAAAAGATAGGATCAACAATTTCCCCAAAGGCATGTGGCAACCTCATAATTTTGGGAATTTGATCAATTTCTAATTCCAGATCAAGCCTCATCTGCTCAAAATATAGCGCCCACAATTTTAAATCTTGTTCTTCCTGTTTATCCTGCGCTTCAACTTCCTTAAGCAGCTTATTGAACATCTTCAATTTCCCTTGAGTTTTAAGCCTTTGATTTTTTCCTGGATCAGGTAAATCTCCTAGATTTTTTTCTACCCCATTTGAGGCACAGAAATTTGGATCAAGAGTTAAAAAGTCTAGAGCTTGCTGTTCAAAGATTTTATATTTCATCTTTTATAAACTATAGACAATCTAGGATTTTGCCAATGCTTTAATTATAATGATCTAGATGAAAATATTTTACTCCGATACTTACCAAGTCCCTCTTCCTAATGAACATAGATTTCCTATGGATAAGTATGAGAAGCTTCGTACCCGCTTAATAGAAGAGAGTATTATTGATGCTGAATTCATTGAGTCTGATATCTGCGATATTGATGATTTGTATCTGGCCCATAACAAAGAGTATGTGGATCGAGTACTCGATTTATCCCTGGAGAGAAATGCTGCCAGACCAATTGGACTACCACTTAGTTTTGAAATGGTTTTACGAGCAAGAGCGTCTCTTTTTAGTTTTCTGAGTGCTGCTGAGACATCCTTAACTGAAGGTATTTCGAGTTCACTTGCTGGCGGTACTCATCATGCTCATGCTGATAGAGGCGAAGGATTTTGCTTCTTTAATGACTTTGCAGTGACAGTAAGAAAATTACATCGAAAAAATCCTAAATTGAAAATTCTCATTCTTGACTTGGATGTCCATCAGGGAAATGGAAATTCTTCAATCTTAAAGCATGACAAAAATGTTTATATCGTGAGCTTTCATGGACAGCAAAACTATCCTTACAGGAAAATAGACTCTCATATTGATATCGGTTTTGAAAAAGGAACGGGAGATACTCCCTATTTAGAAGAATTAGAAAGACAGCTAAAATTAATGCCCAATGCCGACCTCATACTCTATCAAGCAGGAGTTGATGCCCTGGCTGAAGACAAGTTTGGCACACTCAATTTAACTCATGATGGTTTAAGGCAGCGTGATCAACAAGTTTTCGAATTTGTAAAAAAGAGAAATATGAAAATGGCGATGGCATTAGGTGGTGGATATTCTGTTCCAATTGATCTAACGGTTGAAGCGTATGTGAATACTTACCGGGAACTAAAAAAATGCTTTTTCTAAAAAAAGAAAGCCCCATTACTGGGGCCCTCAATTATAGTATTACTAAATAGAATCTACAGTTTTATCCACCACATCTTCTTCCGCGACATGAGCTACCGCTTGATCCACCACTACTTCTTGATGGACGATCTGGTCTAGTACTTGATCCACCACTGTTTCTTGATGGACGTGAAGGACTGGTGCTTGAACCACCGCTACTTCTTGACGGACGAGAAGGTCTTGTACTTGATCCACTACTCGATCCACCACTATTTCTTGATGGACGTGAAGGTCTTGTCGTCGGCTGACTTGGTCTAGATGGACGATCTGGTCTCGTAGTCGGTTGACTAGGTCTAGAAGGTCTATCAGGCCTAGTAGTCGGACGATCTGGCCTTGTTGTAGGACGAGAAGGTCTTGTTGGACGATCTGGTCTGGTAGTCGGACGGTCAGGCCTTGTTGTCGGACGAGAAGGTCTTGTTGGACGATCTGGCCTTGTTGTCGGACGAGATGGTCTTGTTGGACGATCTGGTCTCGTAGTTGGTTGACTAGGTCTAGAAGGTCTATCAGGTCTAGTTGTTGGTTGACTAGGTCTTGTCGGACGATCTGGTCTCGTAGTTGGACGATCTGGCCTTGTTGTAGGACGAGAAGGTCTTGTTGGACGATCTGGTCTCGTAGTCGGACGGTCTGGTCTGTTTGGACGATCTGGTCTTGTAGTCGGACGGTCTGGTCTGTTTGGACGATTAGGTCTTGTAGTCGGACGGTCTGGTCTATTTGGACGATTAGGTCTAGTTACAACTGGACGGTGTGGACGATTTGGACGCCTATTAATTCTTCCATCGTCATGGCGAACACATCTGCCTGATCTTGAAGAGTATCTTGAACCAATTGCACATGTTCTACTCACAACTCTTCTTGAACAAGTATTTCTGTAGCGATCAAAAACAGATCCTGGTCCACAGTTTCTTCTTACAACTCTAGTCACACAACGACCGACAGTTGGATCAAAGAATCTTCCGCCAGAACAAGTTCTTGTATGCCTTACACAAATTCTTCCATTGAAATAGGAACCTAGTGTACAAGCACGGTATCTTGGAAGACATCTATTTCTATAACTATCGTAGTAAGAATTAGGAGCACATCTAGAAACTCTTCTTACCGGAACACATGTTCTTCTTCTATAGTCATATCTTGAACCAATATGACAGCTATAAGGTAAGCGAACACATCTATTATAGTAGTGATCATATTCATAATTTAGAGGACATCTTCTCGCACCAATTCTCACACAACGATTTAGGAAGTGATCGTATTGTGTACCAGCTCTACAATAACTCACTCTAGTATATGGAACACATCTACCAGTTTCGTAATCATAAAATGTTAACTCTCCACAAAGTCTCCCCGTTGCCTGTACACAGTATTGTAGGTACTCATCCCAGTAATAACCAGGAGCACATTGGTAGCTTGGAGTCTCTTGAAATGCTTCAATAACAAACTGCTTATAAGAAATTACTTCCGAGTCTTTTTCTTGAGCAGCAATAACGATTTCATAAAGCCCTTCAGCAGTTAGTCTCCCTGAGATATCGGCACCATTATGAGTTTCAACTACAGCAAGTCCTTCTGGTAGCTCACTTACGTTGAAAGTCCTAACAGCAACATCAGCTTCAACTTCTACAGACCTAGAAAAGATATTCGATTCTATAACGCTGTCTAAAAATCTCTCTGTAGTAAATTTTGGATAAGAAATATCTTCATTCTCATCTCCATAAAGACAAAGTCTCTCTGTCGTTGATTCTCCAGAATTAACTTGAGCATCAACTAAAAAACAAAGCTTCCCTAAAAAAGCTACCTGTCCATAAAGAACATAAGTTTTCTCATCAACTTGATCCAACTCCATTCCATAAGGAACAACTTCATTTGCAAACTCTAACGAAACTGATTTCGTAGAGGTAATCTCAACTTCTGCGTACTCTCCGTACCTGACAACTCTTTCTTCCTCTCTAATGTCGAGCAATTCTGATTGCACATCATCTTGAGCGAAAGAAGAGGCAATCGCTGCGCACAGCACAAGCATACTTAAAAATAAACGCCCCATGGCATTCCCCCTTACATTCATTTCATACTGAAATTTTGATAGTTCTTGACGCAGAAATAGTAAGCAAATAGTCGGCCAATTTTAATGACGTAAAATCATCAGCTTGATGCAAGCCATTAGTGGTGCGCGAGGTCTTATCGCATCTTTCATAGCGTTAAGTTCAGAGACATTTTGTCCCCGAACAGCGCATTAAATATCCCAAATAAAATCTAGACCGTAATGAAGTGACTGACGATAAAATTTATAATCATCGTTATCTGTTTCAGTTCTACGGTAAACAACTGAAGGAAAGACACCTAAAGTTTTAGTCCACATCCACTGCATTTCAAGTCCTGCAGAAATACCAGAATGGTCCCCACCTGCATCATCGAACTCTGTTGGAACATTTGGATCAAGACCAAACTCGATATTTCCAAGAGCATGCAAATTAAAACTTTCATACTTGGTGATTAAATATTTAACTCCAAACTCGATAGTCTGAAGATCGTTACTTCTAAAGTTCACACTTGAACTACCTGCTCCTTGATTAGATGCGATGGCATAAAAAGCTCTCGTATCTACAATATCAGCACTCAGCGCCAGGCGATCATTGAATCGATAAATCGTACCAAAAGAAAAATACCCACCATTAGTATCATTTCCATAGTTTTGGACAGAAACATCATCCTCATCAATATGATATTCCGTATCTCCTATTCTTAGCCTAGTAGAAAACTTCTCACTCCAATCATGCTGCCAAGTAAAAATAATTGTATTGGCCCTGTCAGAAAATACATTTGCTTCAGCACCATTATTACGGTTCTTAATTTTTAATGCTTCTGAGTAAGGAACGAATTTCGCTGTTAACAGATGATTCTTAGGTCCCCAAGAAAATGGTTTTGATGGTTTCTTCTGGGCTTTTGATTTATTAACAACTAAAGGCACAGCTTTTTCGGACTTCTTAACTTCCACCACTGCTGCAAGTAATTTTTCTTTTTCTGCAGAGCTGGCGACTTTAGCAAATTCTTTTTTATCAATGATAAGACCTTTTTTATCGTCGACCTTTACACCCTTTGGAGGAATAAAATCTCCCGTATTTTTATCAATTTTTCCAAGCTTAGGGGCTTCATATGTTCCCGTCTTCTCATCTAGTTTGGCTGATGCAGGAGGTGGAACGTATAAACCTGTATTAAAATCAACATAACCACCAGACTTAATAGCGCTGTTTTTAGCAGCCTCTACTTCCGATGAACCACTAGTCTTCATAACTTCTTCTGCTGTTTTCTTCGATCCCATGGACTTTGCAATTGCATTATACTGTTCAGGAGCAATCTTTACCGGCTCGATTGGCTTTTCGATAGTCTCACTAACACCTGTGTACTTTCCAGCAGGAACTTCAATAACTTCTTTTGGATTTTCAAAGGTTTTATCTAAGGTATCTACTTCTACTTCTTTTAATGGCTCAGCTTTTGACTTCGCCATCGCCACTTCACCTTCAACAGTAATCAGAGAAGTTGTTTTATTTTTTGGATTAAAAATTGATTGAAATTTAGTCCCTCTAACACCAAGAACAGCATTCGGAGTTTTAACAATCAGTTTTGTCTTGGTTTTTAATTTTATGTTCTTATCAACTTGAGCTTTAACAATTCCGTTTAATAATTTAACTACACTAGCTTTTTCTTTTGGAAGTTTTGATATGACGGCCATACTTTTGGGAGCCACATTCATAGTTGAATGATCACTAAACTTCAATCGAACAAAGCTTTTGTCCTTAGTTACAATTGAAGTGTCCTCAACTAAAAGGTCACCTTTTTTAACTGCAGAAGCTTGCATTTCACCAGGAGAAAGTTTGGTTACATCACCTTTTACCAAGAGAACTTTCGCTGTAAGTGCAGCCTGACTAGCATTACAAATGGCCATCGTGAGCCCTACTACAACAATTGCCTTCAAAGTTTATTCTCCCTTTTTAACGGTAATCAAAGATAAATTTTCCAAACTATTTTTTTGTAATAAATCGAGGACCTTTACTAAACGATCATACTTAACTGAGCCATCGACACGTAAGTTAATCAGCGTTTTCTTTTCCACACCTTCAACTTTTCCTGCCAATTCTTCCATACTGAGTTTTTCACCTTCATATGCTATTGAATCTTCAGCTAACTCGATCGTAATATAAGTTTTTTCTACTGATTCAGACTTACCAGTCTCGGACTTGGGTAAGTTTAAAAGAAGGGCCAATTCGTCCTTTTTAAAAACAGAAGACACCATAAAAAAGATTAGAAGTAGAAAAACTACATCGATTAAAGGCGTGAGCTCTGGAGTAATTTGTTCTCTTCTACTCTTTCTTGCCATAAATATCTTTCACTAATTTTTTTTCTAGATGAATCTCAAAATCGTCTAGTGCTCCAACCAAGTAATTATAACCGACAAAATGAGGGATCGCGACAATCAATCCACCAACAGTAGTTAGAAGCGCCATAGCTATTCCTCCGGCAAACATTGAAGGGTTACTTAAGCCTGCATCAGAGATGACCTGGAAAGCAGATAAAATCCCGATTACGGTTCCGAGTAGCCCTAATAAAGGAGCAATACTTGCGATGATTTTTATTGTATTTAAACCAGATTCTAATTTATGAACCGTGATTTGGACTTCATCCTTAAGAATATTAAGTGCTACATCAGAATCATCTAAATTAACTAAAGACTTTAACCTATTTTTTAAGTCCTCAACTGTCTGATCAAAATTTTTCTTAGCATCAAATAAACTAAAAGTTTTCCAAAACAACAAAGCAAAACCAATAATATTTAAAGTCAGCAGCACATACATTATCGGGCCGCCTTGCTCGATATATTCAAATAAACGCATTATTTACCCCTTATTCTATGAGAATTATAAGTAGTAACAGATTGAATTGTAAACGAAGAGAAACCTGACTATTTCACTCTTTTTATCTGAATATATTTATAAAGGCGTTTTAAAAGATAAATAAGAACCACAGCTCCGATAACTGCAACCAAAATCAATTTAAACTCTCTGAGCTTTGCCAGGATAACTTCACCATAAAATGCTACGGCAATAACCTGAGTTGGGACTGAAATCAATGCAGCTATTCCATCTACCAGTAAGAACTGCCAAAGGGGAATTCCCATAAGACCGCAGCTCATATGACCAGGAAAACGAATACCAGGAGTAAAACGAAAAAGTCCACATGCCCAGTAGCTATATTTATTAAAAATTTTATTGATTTTATTGAAGCGCTCTTGCCCGATATTATTATTAAAAAACTTAGTCCGAATAATTTTTTGTCCGAAGTATTTTCCTAAAAAATAAATAAACAGATCACTTCCCAATACGGCGACATAACACACAATAGATAAAACAACTAAGTTCACTCCCACTGCATCACTACTGGGCGGTGGGAAGTCAGCAGGATTTCTGGCCATATAAGCGACTAAGCCGGCACTAACGAGAGTCATCTCTTCAGGAATAGGTAGGCCAAACGAGCTCGCCGTCATAAAAGCTACAATAAATGTATAAACCAAATAAGGCTGATAGGCATACTGAGCAAAAAAATCAATTATTGCAACTTCGTTCATTAACTCTCCAAGCTGGACAATTCAATATATCAAAGACAGTATTTTATTTGTATAAAAAAATAGGATTTTTTGAATGCATAAAATTTTAATCGTTGATGATGAAGAAGATATACTTGATACCCTCGAAGGTCTAATCGAGCATAAGCTCTCAGCATGCGATATTACCAAAGCGACTAACGGTCTTGATGGCTTTATCCAATGCCAGAAAACTAAATTTGATTTGATCATCTCAGACCACAAGATGCCATTTATGACTGGTGCTGCATTTATTATTGCGCTTAGAACACGCGATACGCAAAATCCGGACACTCCAGTCATTGTACTCTCCGCTCATATTGATGAGGAACTTCGAAAGAAACTCACAGTTCAAAATGTTAAATTTGTCGAGAAGCCATTTACACCCAACGACTTTCTCGACATTATTCGCACTTATTTAGTCTGACAGAAGACTTTTAATATTTTGAGAGTGATGAATTCTATATGTGACAGCTATAGTTAAAACCGTTAAAAGGTATAAAACAATATTTAGCCCTATAACGAATTCGTAATTGAATACAAATACGCCATCCAGAAAGATCTGACTCACTGTATAGGCAACTATTGTCCCCATAGTTGTTCCAATCACAAGAGCAACGATACAAGTTAATGAATACTCAACAAGTGTAATACCAAAAATGGATCTCCCCTCAAAACCCATGATTTTTTGTAACGCCATTTCATTTTTCTTTTTCAATAGTTGGTTTTGTAAAATTGAGTAGAGAACAAAAATACCAACAACGATACAGCATAAGCTCATGATTCCTATCGCCCAAGCCATGGCCTTAAATAACGTGAGAATTTTTGTCACAAGTTCAGTAACGTTGATGATTGATATATTGCTGAATTTATCTACCAGTAAATCTTGAATTAAAAGTTGTTTTTCAAAATCAATCTTTTTCACTATTGCCAAAAAAGTTTTCGGAGCAATTTCAAGTACCCCTGGTTGAAACACGATGAAAAAATTTGGTCTAAATGAGGTCCAATTGACTTGCCGAGTATTAACGACTTTGGCCTGAACTTCAACCCCTAGAACTTCATAAGTAAGGGTGTCCCCAATTTTAACCCCTATTCTTTGAGCGTATCTTTTTTCTAGAGAAACTTCTGCCAATCCTTCGCCTGAATAGACTCCTGAAAACTCTTTTCCCTCAACTAATTTCTCTGACGGGTTAAGACCTTTTGCATAGCTAAGATTAACTCCTCTATTATTGAATCTTCGACTCTGTTCTTCTTCTCTAGTGGTAAAGCCTTCTTTTTTATCTTGCCTCTTTACTTCTTCACCATTTTTTTTGATAAGTCTTGCTCTAACCATTGGAGTTGGTTCGGCCAAAGGGATATCATTATTCTTTGCAAATTCAATTAACTCACCAACCTGTTCATCTTGAATATCAAATAAGAACAACGAAGGCTTAGGCTCTTTTGAGCTCGTTAACTCTTGCTTTAAGCTTTTATCCAACTGCCCAATGACACTAATAAGCGTAATACCAATTGATAAACTTAATACTAATAGTAATGTCGTGTACCTATTTCTGGAGATTAGCCGAAGCGCATACCCAAGCCACAACCCTCCAGGACGAGAGATAGGTTTCCCAATTAGTTTTTTACTGATGCTCTTTAATATAAACGGCAGCACTAATGTAACAATCAAAAAGACAACTAGCAAGGCCACAAAAAATACGGTTCCAATAATGAGAGACCTGGCCTGCCAAACTGACAGCCCCCATAAGAAAACTGCGCCTGGCACGTATAAAAGAATATTTGGTTTTGTTCGAAGTTCGGAACTTAAAAGTGATGTCGTTTTTTGTTTTAAAAGCACGATTATAATAGGAAGGCAGGTGAAAAGATTAACGATTAAGCCTAAACAAAGAACAATAATTGATACTTGCCAGGTGAGCCCATCATTAAAGTCCCCTTTGTAAAACTCTTTTAAGTACTCCATACCAAGCGGTAAAAATAATTTTGCTAGGATTAAAGTCGCCCCACTGGATAGAATTCCGACAACCGTGATTACCAGGGCAAAATTTAAAAGAATATTTCCGTTGGTCACCCCTAAAGACTTTAATATTCCGATATGTTTTAGGCGCTCAAAAATATAACTTTGAAATAAATAGAATATCCCAATTGCTGACATCAGGAGGGCCACGACACCAATAAGTCCTAAAAAGTCTGAGAGGTATCCAATCACTCGACTTAGCTGTTCACTCGCATTCTCAGGTGTCCTCACATCTATCGCTGGATCTGTGATTATTTTTTCAAGCTCCTCTTTTAATTCTGCAGCTTTCGTAGGGTCTTTTAAATTAAAAAAACGAGACCTCCACGCGACCGTACCAAAGCTAACCAGTTCAGTTTGTTTTAAAAAGTTTTGGCCGACATAAACTTTGGGGGCCAGACTAAAACCACGCATTGATGAAGTCGTGTCCGTTTCTATAATGCCTTGAACTTCAAACTGAACCTTACCAATTTTTAAGAGACTTCCATTTTCTAACTTAAACTGATGGGCAACCTCAGGGGATATCCACACATAAGGTTTAGAGTTTAAAGATTCAATTTTCTTTTTATTGACACTACCTAAGGTATCAATTTCAATATTACCTTGCAGAGGGTATTTTCCAGTTATAAACTTCACAAAAAGAAGACGGCTTTTTTCGTTATCAGCTTTTCCCATTGAATAAAGAGAAACTAGTCTAGTGTAGTCCGTTTGATAGCTACTCATAAGCGACATGACTTTTTTCTCTTCGTCGCCTGTGATATCCCGTCTCCCAGAAATGGCAATATCACTTGATAAAAGCTGAGTGGATCTTTGAGATAGAGAGTCTGCAATATTGTCTCTAAAAAGCAGAATAAAAGTAAATCCAATCAACCCAACAATGAGATTTAAAGAGAAGAAAAGCCAATAGCGATAATTATTTTTAAGCTCTCGCCATGCAAGCCTTAAAGCTATCATTGAAGCTCCAAGTGATGGTCTTTAAGTTCATAGATCTTATCGCATTTTGCAGCTAAGTCTTGATCATGTGTTACAAGGATGAGTGTTTGATTGAGTTCTTTAGCTGTTTGAAAAAGAGTTTGCATAACTTTTTCACCAGTTTCAGGATCAAGGTTTCCAGAAGGTTCATCAGCAAGAATGATTTTAGGGTTTGTCACATAAGCTCTAGCGATCGCGACTCTTTGCTTTTCCCCTCCGGACAATTGGTTTGGAAAATGGTCTTCTCTTTCACTCAGCCCTACGAGCTTTAAAACTTCTTTTGCTTTACCTATTGGATCTTTATCGCCCATAACCTCAAGCGGAAGCATAACATTTTCTAGAGCACTGAAAGTTTCTACTAAATGAAAATGTTGAAAGATGATTCCAATATTCTGTGCTCTAAATTTTGTCAAAGCAGACTCGTCCAAATTACTAATTGAAGTATTATCTATAACGACTTCGCCTGTCGTTGGATCATCAAGCCCACCGAGGAGAGACAAGAAGGTGGATTTTCCACTTCCAGATTTACCGACAATAGCAATAAGACCTTTGCCTTCTAATTCAAAATTCATGTCTTTTAGAACTTCAATTTTTTTTGATCCTTGCTGATAGATTTTTGAAACATTTTTGAATTGAATCATAGGAATTCCTTAATATGTTTGTAGACGTTTTGGGCCACGATTTCATGTCCCTTTTCATTAGGGTGAATTCCATCTTCGATATTGAGTTCTGCTTTACCTGCAACTCCTTCAATTAAAAATGGAATGCTGGGTATCTTATATTTTGAAATTATATCCTTATACATTTGCCGAAAAGCTTTTCCATACTCTTCCCCATAATTGGGCGGCACTTGCATTCCTGCGATAACAACTTTTACTTTTACTTGCTGGCACTTCTCAATAAACTTTTCTAAATTCGCTTTACTCACATCGACCTTGATCCCGCGTAAACCATCATTAGCGCCTAAGGCCAAAATGATCATATCTGGTTTACTTCTTAAAAACCAAGTCAAGCGACTCATTGCTGATGACGTAGTTGAGCCGGAAATACCACCATTAATCACTTTATAATTATGTCCACTTTTTTGAATCATTTTCTCAAGAACTGCCGGATAAGCCTTTTCTTTTGAAAGACCATACCCTTCCGTTATGGAATCACCTATGATGACTAGTTTTTTCGGGGCTTGATCAGCCGCAAATAGCTGCATTGATAAAATAATGGCAAAAAGAGATAAAATTTTTGTCATGGAATATCCTCTTGTTATTGGATTTTGAACTTATTCCCTGCTAAAATAGATACTACATATTAATGACTAGGAAGTGTATATGTCTAATATTTTTAAACCAATCGCAGCGTTACTTGTGGGAATAGCAGTTCTTTTAGCAGTAGCAACAGGTGTGGCCATTCCTATTGGTATTATTTCTTCTTTCATGTAAGGAACTGTGAAGTTACTTCTTTGGAACTTACAGGATTTTTTTGTCTTCTTAGACAAACTCGAAGACACTCAAGACCCACTAGAACTTGATGAGCCCCACTGGCAAATAGCCTCATCCAGCTTCAAACCTAACAAGTTGAAAAAACACTTGAACGCAATGGCAGAATTTATTGAGCTGCACAGGCCCGATATATGCCTATTTACAGAAGTTGGTGGCCCTGAAAGTATTCATAATTTTAACCATTATTTTTTGAAAAATACGTATAAGGTATCTCATTTCGCAAGTAACTCAGACCGAGGGATCGACCTAGCGATCCTCTACAAAAAAGACTTAGATATTACCGGAGACCGCTTTCATAACGACAAGGCTTTCGCTCGAGGAGTTCATGAACTGAGGTTCAATTTTAACTCTACCCCTATTTGTGTGCTCCTTACTCACCTAAAATCAAAACTCGACAAAGAGAAAAAAGATTTCGAAGGTAGGTCCAAAAGGGCGAGAGAAGTCGCTAGACTTTTAAAAATTGCTCAAAAGAGAGAATCCCAAGGTAATAAGGTTATCATCGCAGGAGACCTCAACGGTGTAATATACGAAGATGAAACAGAACCCGAATTGGCGTTGTTTGCCAAAAATTTGGGCTTCATTGATGTGCTAGAACACCTAAAACGTCCGTTTTTTGAACGAGCCACCTACCTCTATTATAATAGAAAGTCAGAAATCATCCCCATGCAGCTAGACTATGTCCTGATGGATTCTGAGCTAGCAAAGAAATTGGATGATCAAATGACTGGTGTGTTTGATTTTGATGGTAAGCCCCGAGAGTCTTTTCCTAGAAATCTAGAGGAAAAAAAGATGCAGCCTAGTGACCACTACCCAATTATTGTAAAATTAAATAGTTAAATTACACAATAAAAGGATTCAAAGATGTTAAAGCTCATTTCTTTAAGTTTATTAGTACTATCTCTATCAGTTTTCGCTGAGGGTAAGAAAGCACTTGATGTAACCGTTAACCTAACCCCTGCTGGTTCATTTCAAATTCAGGCGGATAAAGTAAAAGGTAAAGTCGAAAAAAAGGGTGATGTTTATATGGCCAAAAAACTATGGGTAAAGGCCAAAGACCTTAAAACTGGAATCGAATTACGTGACGACCATATGCTTAAAAGAATCGAAGCTGATAAGCATAAAAACATTATCGTTTCAGACGTTAAAGCAAAAGGCGGAAAAGGTATTGGTAAAATCACAATCAAAGGGATCACCAAAAAAATTCAGTTCGCTTACAAGGTTTCTGGCTCAAAAATGTTAGCTAAATTCTCAGTTAGTTTGGCTGATTTTCAAGTGAAAGACCTGAAATATCTTGGAGTTGGAGCAAAAGACAAAGTTGAAATCGCTGCTATTGTTCCGGTAAAATAATCGGATTTGATTAGTTCTGAGTTTTGGGTATAATGACTGCAAATTTAGCTTAAAGGAGAGCAAGTGTCAGAGTCTAAGAATAACAAAGAAAATTTTAAAATTAGTATTGGAGAAGGTTTTCCTGTAGAGAAAGCACTTCGGAAGTTTAAAAGACTTTGCGATTCATATGGGATTACTAAAACCTATAGGGCCAACCAAGCTTACCAAAAGCCTTCTATCAAAGCTAAAGAGAAGCGTGAAGCAGCAGAAAAAAGACGCAGAAAAACGAACTCAAAAAGCTCTCGTTTCAGATCTAAAATCTAACAATAACTTGCAAATATTCTAACAGCTATACAACGGGGACTTAAGTCCCCGTTTTTATTATGCAACTACCCTGTAAAAATTTCATATCCCTCTTATCACAAAGACACAGCTCTGATTAAGTTACCCTACGAAGGGGAAAGAAATGAGAATTTTAGTTAGTTTAATGGTTCTAGTGAATGTCGCAATTGCAAGTGAGAGCGAAGTTGTTGCCTGTAGAGATGCTGTTGTTTTAGGCTATGCTGCACTAGAGAGGACTATTGAGAGAGAGTCTTTTAGCACAGGAAGTTTTGACCAGTTTGGAATCACACCTGAACAGTTCAATGCTTTATCAGCTGATGATCAAATTGAGATCTATCAAAAAATTAAGCCACTTCCGGTTATGGTTGAAGAAACTATTGCAGAAATTAACAGCAATATTTCTCAAGTAGCTGGATCGTTCTATGAATTTTTCATGGCCGACGAATTACAAAGATGGAGAGCGGCCCGAGATGTTCTTAGAAGTTGTGACCTTAACGAGTAATCAAAATCTGAAAAGATAAATGAAATTCAAGGCACTCTCAGTTTCTGTAAATTCGAGAGTGTCATTCTCTTTGGTGATATTTTTTATCATATAATTTATTTCAAAAGCGTTTAGTACCGCAAATAATCCATATTGAAGCGCAGTCCTATTCTTAATAGTCTCCCCTGTCCCTCCAAGTTCGTACCCTACCTTAAAGCCGGAGTACATACTCCCACCTAAAAATAAAATTTGATCATAAAATATACTTGGATAAATAATTTTTTCTGGCTCAATAAGGGCCTGGTTATTCTCGTCAACAGTAAAAACGATGTCCTCATCAAAATTTAAATGCAGACGAAGTGCAATTCTTGGATGGGCAATCCAGCGCATACCAATGGAAGTTTTTGCGAGGCTAAATGATTCCTCTCCAGTGATGATCTCTTGGGTATTGTCAAAATCGTAACTCTTATTTTGGTAGTCTAATAGAATTTGAAAGCCAGATCCCATTAAATAAGCAAAATGAATTCCATAATGAAAATTTGTGTTGGAAACAAGTTTTCCTTCCTCTCTCGTATCATTATCAACTCCAATAATTTTGTCTGATAAAATTGAGCCTGAAAACCCAAAGCGAAACTGCTGAGCAAAAGAGAAGCTAGGAATAAATAAGATTAGCATTAAGAAGTACTTCACTCTTTAATTTTAAATGAATTCTTAACGAAAAAAAAGGTGGTCAAAGACCACCCTATTTCTGCATGAACAAAACTTAATTACTCAACTAGTTTAATTCTAAAACTGCTCTCTTTCTACTAAGTTTGAGAAGTTCTCTGTTAATTACTCGCTCTTTACTTCTGCTAGGTTTTGCAGAGCTTAGATCAAGTGAGCTTTGAGCTTGCTTAGCAAATGCGTTTGGAATGCTTACGCTAATAACATTAGAAAGATCGGCCACAAGTGCAAAACCATTCTTCCCTTCTTCTTTTGAAGTATATACACCTGCTGCGCCAACAATATTATTACTATTAAAGATTGGCATGAGTGCTGTTGTTCCAACTTTTGCACCGATAGCATCAAAAGTTTTTACTGGAATGGCCACACCTATAGCCTGGGCCCCATCAAGTAAGCTTAAATAAATTTGCACCTTCCCAACCGGGATAACTAGCACTGAGTTATCGGCAATAATAGGTAGCATTTGTCCGTTAGGTAATACAACAGAAGCGAGTTCCAAGTTGGCTGCCTCTGAAATATTCACTTCTAATACAAGTTGGTTTGCACCCTCAGCAGAAGTTTGTAGCGATAACTGCCCCACTTGCTTACCAAGCTTCGGAATAATAATTGGAAGCGAAGTAAATGGAAGTTGCAACCCACCAATACTTAGATCAGCTGATAACTTAACTAAGACATCTCCATCTTGTTGAACGGTTTGAACATCTAAATTTTTAACCATGGGAGCTTGGGAGCCACATGAAACAAAACTAATCATTAGAGTGAGTAGCATAAGGGCTTTTAATACGGGTGTTTTTGTCATAAAGATTCCTATTGTAATTTTTTTGGAAAAAGCATCAATAACAAACGTACCACTAACAACTGACGTACCACTGGCTGATGATTTTTGGATTGGAGTAGCAAGGAACGCTACGCATTAAATATTATCAGGTTTTACAAAGGATTCAATACCGATTTAAATTAAAATTAAAACGTTCAAAAATTTTGAGCACTTGTCTCCCCAAAAAACGAAGGCCGCAATATGAATTTGAAGTTCTATTTTGATTTTTTATCCCCCTTTTCTTTTTTTGCTTGGCTGAACCTGCGAAAAACCTTTCCAGATAGTACTATCGAGCTACACCCAATTCCAATGGGGAAATTATTTTCCCATCATAATTTTCCTGGACCTGGCGAAATCCCCGCTAAAAGGGATTATGAGTTAAAGAAATGCTTTAGATATGCTCATAGAGCGGGAATAGAGCTCAATCCGCCAACAATTTTTCCCTTCAATCCTCTTGCGGTTTTAAGAGCGGCAACAAAATCTGCCGCTGGGGAACACCAAGAAAAAGTTGTATCGACCCTATTCAGTGCCATCTGGGAGAAATCGATGGTCTTAGACGATCCAGAATTGATTGCAGAGCTTTTAAACCCGATCTCAAAGGATATTTGTGAGCTTTCCTTCTCCAAAGAAGCCAGAGCTGAACTTAAGGCCAATATCAAATCTGCAATTGAAGATGGAGCCTTCGGTGTTCCAAGTATAGTCTATAAGAATGAGCTATTTTGGGGTAACGATGAGATTGATACCCTCGTCCAAGTCGTTTCAGGAAATGACAATTGGAACCGAGAACTATACAATACTTTAAGGGAAAAATAGACCTTCCATGGCCAGACGAATCATCCATAAAGCTTTTGGTAGGTCTTCATTATGAAAAAACTTTCTCCCCTTGGAAAGTGAAGTAAGAATTTTACAGATATAAATTAGGAATATTTTAAATTATGGCGGCGAAACCAATTAAAGAACTCACCCGTTGTCTGACTGAAATCATCAGTGAAACAAATGGTATTACTATTCATGAAACATTAGAGCTTGCATGTGCCAGTGAATTTGCATTAGAAAATGCTACTGTTAGAAAGTCACTGCAAGAGTTTTTAAAACTTCTTGGTGGCTTTCAGCAAGACGAAGTAGATATTCAAACACTTCTGAATCATCCAGTTTCAGAAGCTTTAAGAAATTTTTTCAAAAAATTTCCTCTACCTTACAAAGAAGAACATATCCACTTAACAGGATCATTAACTGCAGAATTTGTTTATCCGAGGTTGAAGGTACTTCTAAATGGTCCACATAAAGACCTCTATTGGAGAAAGATTGAAGAAGTATATGGTAAAGTAAAAATTGAATCAGTTGAAGATGTTGATGAATTACTTAGGCTAAAAGAAGATGAGCAATTTGATCGTTATTTAAAAATTCTTTTACTACCAAAACTTATTTTAACTGATAGAGATGCTCACCGTCAGGCTGCCTATCATATGGCATCTGAACTTTACCACTCTTATAATGTTGGCTCTGTTCGAATTAAATTTACTTTTTCTCGTGCAACTAATGATGAATCAGAAAAAATTCCAGGACTTGATAGCCTAACAGAAGAAGATGTAGTGCTAGGACTCTATGATGGATTTATGGAGTTTAAAAACAAAGTACCATCATTTGAATTCGTACTCTCTCCTTGTTTTAGAAAAGAATCTAACTTCTTTGATGGAAGTCGCTTCAATTCTAAAAGAGAACATTTTAACCAACAAATTGATCAAATCCTCAGCATCCTAGAGAGAAACCCACAACTTGGTCCCTACCTCACTGATGTTGATACCGTAGGAAATGAAAAAGACCTGTACCGTAAAGGACATTTTCAAGATATGAAGCTTGGTTTTAGAAAGCTTCACTATAAAGGTTTTTCTATTCGCTCTCACCATGGTGAAACTTGGCATACCCTGAAAAAGGGAGTTCAAGCAGTAGATAATGCAATGAATATTTGGCATATAGACACTCTCGAGCACGGCTTAAGTTTAGGGATTAACCCGAACTACTACTACCACTCTCTTTTCCAACGTTGTTTAAAACTCAATCAACAAGGTCAGGGAGTTCCAGCAAATACGAGAATTTGGTATGAGCTAGAAGAAATGGAATGGCGTGAACATGATTATATCAAGCAAAAGCTATTCTCAGGACAAGCATTAACCCCGGAAGAAAAAACCCTCTTTGTAAAAGTGAAGTTTCATACAGCAAGAGAAGTTGAACATTACCAACACGATGTTCTGAACCGAATGCTTAATAAAGGGGTATCATTAATTGCTCTACCTTCTTCAAATAAAAAGCTAACGGGATCATTTGCAGACTACAAAGATCACCCGTTTTCCTGGTGGGAGAAAAAAGGAGTGAACCTAGGGATCGGAACCGATAACTATATCACTCTGAACACGAACTATATCCAAGAGCTTCTTATTATTTTATATACTGACCCTGAGATGCTTAAAATCACTAAGCTTCTTATGGTCGCAACAAAAGAAGAAAGAAGACCTTATATCTCTCAGCTTTTATGGCAAATGAGAAATTAAGCTTGAACCACTGAGTTTGACTGAAATCGCGTGTAAGCAGGTACTTGAGACGAGAAGATTTCAAACTCAGTATAGAGTTGATTATGAACTCTACGAAACCTCTGCTCAAAATTTTCAAACTGAGCAGCAAAATTATTGTCATCAAATTTCTGAGGTCTTCCAATCACGATAGAAATAGTTCCGGGTTTTACATCAAAGAGATGCCTGGCCTTTGAGCTGCATTTTTCTGCACCTAAAATATAGATTGGAAGCACATCTTTTTGAAACTTTGCCGCATATCTAAAAGCACCTTTTTTAAATGGGAGAAGCTCTCTTCCAGCGCCACGAGTTCCCTCAACAAAAAAACAGACGTTTTCATTTTTTTCAAGGCAGCTTTCTAAAACCTCATTGGCCCCATTTCTCAGCCTCTTATTTGAAACAGGAATCATTTTAAAATTTTTCAGGCAGCGTCCGTAAATAGGAATTTGAAAATACTCTTCTTTTGCTAGAAAATGTATCCCTTTGGGAAAGCTTGCAAGTAAAGCAATCTGGTCAAACCAAGAACGATGATTAGCAGCTAAGATATAGTCTTTTGTCAGGTCAATATTATGAGGGTTAATAATTTCAACATCAAAACCCATTGCCCACATAGAAGCTTTTCCATAACGTTTTAAATCCGGCTCCATATGTGAATAGCATTGAATTAACCCAAGCTTTTCTTTTATAGAAGGCACGAGGTAGAGAAAAATAAATGTGACCAAATAGTTTTTAAGCCATGAAAAAGCTCCAAAAACTAGCTCTGGCCTTAGACTTCCTGCTTGGCTCATGGGTGAATAATACCACCCAATGGGATTTCAACCTATCCTATCTGAAAATTTTTCAATCCAAAAAAGGTAATAATTTCAACAACTAAGCCATGGGATAGTAGGCTCATCCACACAATAACGATACTACTGATCACTAAATAGGCCTCAGTAACTTTTTGCAAAGTTCCCGCCATCTTGGGTGATTGTTTAATCATAAAGATTAAAAAATACAAATTATACATCCCAAGAATGATCCCAAAAAATATTCTCAGCTCTTGATAGAAAGCGAAGTTTAAACATACAAATCTAAAAGCATAATATTGTGCCGTAAAGGCCATCATAGGAAGAAGACAAGCGGCCCTAGTACCTAGCACCATCGAATAAGTTTCATATTCTGTTTCTTGTTCGCGAGTTCTAATCTTTCTAGCCGTCTCCCAACCAAATGAAGACATCCAAAAAGCAAAAGCTAGGGTGAAGGACTCCCATGACCAAACAGATAAGTTGAATTCCTTATTGAAAACAGAAATCACATATAACATCGCCACAAAGATCAATGGATTATGGGTAATCAATGAAAGCATTAAACTTTTAGAAATGATGTTTGGCATGAAAAAATATTTATAAAATAAAAAGACATAAAGCAGTAACCCCGCCAGTAGAATGGTATTTCCTCCCCAGCAAATATTCATCACCACAAAAACGATTAAAAGAAAAATGAGCAGATAAAAAATATCGCGATAAAAAACTTGTTTGGAAGGTAGGCATCTTTCCGGAAAGTGAATTTTATCCGCTTCTCTATCTTTAATCTCATCACTTAGCCTTAAAATCATAGTGAGAATAAACATAGAAAATGCCGCTGACCACAAATAAGTGGAGCCTAGATTTAATTTCAAATTATAAACTCTTGTCCAAACAAGATAAAGCCCCAAGACCCCCATAGTAGAGCTTAGAAAGCCCGTCATCAATGGATATCGCTCTTTGAAAAAGATTTGTAGTCTTTTGAAATAATCAATCATTTAAAATCCTCACCACTCCCGTATGGGCATCTAGTTCTATCTGATCACCAGTCTTTATAATTTCCGTTGCATTACTTGCCCCAACAATAGTTGGTATACCTAATTCTCTTCCAATAATAGCAGTATGGGAGAGAAGGCTCCCCTTTTCAACCAAAAGTCCCTTAGCATTTGCCATCAAAAAGACCCAACCAGGGTCAGTCATTTGGGCGACCAATATTTTATCTTTCACTAAGGTTACATCTTTTGCCAACTCTCCTAACTCCCGAATGACAATAGCTTCGCCGGAAACTCTACCTGCAGCACATCCGGTGCCCTTAATATGTTTCGAAGATACGAACTCGGGCTTAATTTCGGTAAGTTTTCCCTGCCTAAAAGTATACCGATTAAACACTTCAACTTTCTGGTATTGGTAGAACAGCTGTTTCTTATGCAGAACTATACTCTTTAGATCAAAATCAAATGAAAGCCCTGAGTAGAATTGATATAAATCTTCTTTATCCAAAAAATAAATGTCTCGCGGATTATCAATTGCTCCTAATGCATTAAGCTTATGTCCTAAATTATTAGTCATCCTACGAATAACTCCGTACATTCTCGTTCTATTCAGTCTAAAATTTTCACGATAAACGATAGAGCGAATAGCAAGCTTTAAGCATAATTGAAAAACCAACTTCTTAAACTTTCCGTTTATAGGAATATCACCTATCTCTTCATTTTTTGTATGATCCTGACCATTGTCATGCTGTTTAAAACTTAGAATAAGTTCTATTAAATGTTTCGGATTCTCCCTGAAAGTCACTGTTTCAAGTTTTAATTCGTTCACCCCTCTGTCACCATAGAGGTCTAAATGTTCATTAAATTCTCTCAAGAATTGCCCAGAATTGGGAATCGTTTGAAGCAGTTCAATCTTAAAATCTTTTTCTTCAACTAACCCTGCAAGCGCGGATTTAAGTTTTTCATTTTCGTTTACTAATTTGATTAAGTTTTGAAGGCTTAAAAGAGGCTTAATGGAATCCATTTGCTGCCTACCAAAAAGAAGCCGATTAAATGTTTCATCAGGTTCTAAGACTGTACATTTCTGAATTAACCTCTTCGTTATACTTGTAAAGGCGAAAGCAAAGATATCATTAATAAGTGTAAACTCAGAATCTTCAAACATTTTTGCTTTAAATGCCTCTAGTTCATTTATCGCTTCAGCTGGTGTCAATGCCTTATGGGACTTCTCTTGTTCCCAAAATTCTTGAAACGTTGCTTGTAGTCTTTGATCGAGTTTTCTCAAATAAAAATCAAGTGATAATAGAAAATATACTCCTCTACTAAATACATTAATCGCTCGAAATAAATCTTGGAATGAGCTAGTACTACTGGATTCATTTTTGATTTCAACTCCGAGACTCTCTTCCCAAGATTTAATATATCCATCTGTATAAGGAATCATTCTCATCATAGCATACCAATGAGTGAGGTTTAAATATACCCGACCACGGTACATTCCTAGTAGCGAAGCAAAGAGAAAGTTGTTTTCATTGACTCGCCTACGACCAAAACCCAATCGAAGACAGGTTCTTTTGAAGGCCACTCGGTAGATATCTTTAACTTGTCCTAAGGTCCACGGAGTATTCACTCCGGGAAAGCTCTCGACGATATTACTATTATCAAAAAGAAAATCGAGTTTATTTGTACCCTTTAAAAGAGTGGTGATAGGTCTTGTTTGGGTTAAATATATTTTCCCATTCTTATCCACACACCATTCTATATCTTGTTCCACTTGATAAAACTTTTCCAGTCTTAATCCAAAAGAAACTAACTCACTTATTTGGGTATGACTAAGTACACTAATATTCTCCTTACTGGAATCGACTGCAATTAATTCAAGACCAGGTCCCGTTGCCTTTGAAACCATCATATGCTTTTTTAGCGCATGCTTATGCTCAATGAGTTTTTTTTGCGATTTAGAGTAAATATAACTATCAACTTCCACTTGGTCAGTGACGACACCTTCACCTAAACCATATCCTGCATTAATGACAACTTGATCGAGATACCCTTCTTTAAGCAAGGGATGAGCAGTAAACATAACTCCCGAACTTTGCACTTCAATGAGTTCTTGAATGACGACACCTACTTCTGGAGTTGAATGAATTTCATTCAAGATTCGATACTGGATATTTCTTTCTGAAAAAATTGATGCCCAAACTTTTAAGATGGCTTCAAAAATTTCATCATTTTTGCAATTAAGAAAACTTGCCAACTGACCTGCATAAGAATTCTTCTCTCCGTCTTCCCCTGCAGCAGACGAACGAACAGCATAAGACTTATCAGAGGAAATTCTAGCCTTGATTTCAGCCTTAAATTCGGGTGAAAGTTTAGTCTTTAGAAATAGCTCTTCAATATTTTGAGCACAAGTTTTTAGAGAATCAAGATTACTTAAAGAAACTTTTTGAATTTCTGCTAAAATGGAGGCTTTAAGATCCGCATATACTTGATTAAAGTAGTGCACCGGTAAAGCGAACCACTTTGGCACAGGTGCCCCTGCTTGCTGCATTAAATAAAGATTTAGCGCTTTGCCCCCAGCTATACCTAACGCGGTCGCATTTGTTTTTTCATCTAAAAAATCATCCATGATAGGAATATTTTAAATGAGAAGCGCATAAAATGTTAGCCTTTTTTCTCTATCGCCTTTTTTCTATTCGGATAGAGGGTTCTACATATAGGACAAACTAAACCTTTACATCCACGGGCTGTACAGTATTCACGTCCGTAAAATATTATCTGCAAATGAAGCTTATTCCATGAATCTTTCGGAAAAAGTCGTTTTAAGTCTTTCTCTGTTTGCTCAACATTTTTACCATCGGTTAATTTCCAGTTTTGTGCTAAACGGTGAATATGGGTATCAACTGGAAATGCAGGATGTCCAAAAGCTTGAGACATGACAACTGATGCGGTCTTATGCCCCACTCCTGGAAGTTTTTCTAACTCCTCAAAACTCTCCGGAACTTCTCCTGCATGTTCATTAATAAGTATATGAGAAAGATCCCAAATGGCCTTTGATTTTCTAGGGCTGAGACCACATGGCCTAATGATCTCCTTTATTTCCTCTACTGATAATTTCACCATTTTTTGTGGCGTATTCGCCTTTCTAAAAAGTGCCGGTGTCACTTGGTTCACTCTCTCATCAGTGCATTGAGCAGAGAGGAGAACTGCAATCAATAAAGTATATGCATCTGTGTGATCAAGAGGTATTGGAGTCGTTGGATAGTATTCCTCAAGTTTTTTAAGTACATACTGGGCCCTAAGCTTTTTAGACTTAGTGTAGTCAATCATTTTAAAACCTCATTAATTAGTTGATCTATCTCTGTTAAAATATCAGTTTTTCCTTTCTCTACATTATCCAAGGACTTCTCAAAATCTAACTTATTCACTTTAAGAGACACTTTTTCTAAAACCATCTCCTTTAACCAAATTTTTAATTGTTTACTTCTTACCGACAAATCAAATTGCTGATAGAAGCTTTCAAAGCTTTGATCAATATCATCAAATCCAGTCTTTTCAAGACTTGAACATTGAATCACTGGAGTCATCCATTTTTTCTCATGCTGTAATATACTGAGGGATTTTTTAAAATCGTGTTGAGCAACTTGCGCCAATTTTTTGTTAGCACCATCAGCTTTATGAATTAAAACGAGATCACTAACCTCAAGAATACCTCGTTTAATTCCTTGTAACTCATCCCCCGAACCAGGTTGCATCAATAAAATAAAAAAATCGACTAAATGAGATACACTTAGTTCACTTTGCCCCACACCAACCGTTTCTATAAAAATATAATCAAAGCCAAAAGCGTCACATAGAAGCATGGCCTCACGAGTTTTAGCAGCAATCCCACCAAGAGTTTCTCCATTAGGACTAGGACGGATAAAGGCATTCTCATGAGCGGACAAATGAGTCATTCGTGTTTTATCTCCTAGAATGGATCCCCCTGTAATCTGGCTGGTGGGGTCAATTGCCAAAACAGCAACATTTTTATTTTTTTGAATTAAATGCATTCCGTAGTTTTCTAAGAAAGTACTCTTCCCTACTCCCGGAGTTCCAGAAACGGCAATTCTTCTTGCTTTACCAGTGAGGGGATAAATCTGTTTTAAAAGCTCTCTAGCTTGAGCGCGGTGTTCATCTTTCTTAGACTCAACCAAAGTAATAGCACGGGCAAGAGCAGAGCGCTCTTTGTTTTTAATTCCCTCAACTAGCTCTGCGCTCAAGCTCACTTTAATTCCTTATTAAGTTTTGCAATCAACTCTGTTGCCGCGTCTGGAATCACAGTTCCTGGGCCAAAAACTGCAGCAACTCCCATATCAAGAAGTGTTTGATAATCTTGAGGAGGAATAACTCCGCCCACAACAATTAAAATATCTTCTCTTTTATGTTTTTTTAGCTCAGCCTGAAGTTTTGGAACTAAAGTCAGGTGGCCAGCCGCGAGTGAACTAACACCAATAACATGGACATCATTTTCGACTGCTTGTTTGGCCGATTCTTCTGGTGTTTGAAATAATGGACCTATATCCACATCAAATCCCAAATCAGCAAAAGCTGTAGCGATAACTTTTTGTCCCCTATCGTGACCATCCTGTCCCATTTTCGCCAAAAGAATTCTTGGGCGTCTCCCAAAATTGTCTTCAAACTTATTCATTTGTTCTTCTAGATTTTTCATTCCTGGATAGTCTCCAAAACTTTGTTTATATACATTACTGATGGCCTTAATCTCAGCTTGATGCCTTCCATAAACTCGTTCCAGAGCATCACTCATCTCTCCAACAGTTGCTTTCGCTCTTGCAGCCTTAATACATAAATCTAGAAGATTCCCCTCTCCTGTCTGTGCTGCTTCAGTTAGATCACTCAGTGCTTTAGCTAGAGCTCTCTCATCGCGTTCGCGGCGCAGTTTTGCAATCCTTTCGATTTGCGAGGCTCGAACTTGGCTATTATCAACTTTAAGAACTGGAATATCTTCTTCGCCGTCATATTTAAATTTATTAATTCCTACGAGAATTTGCTTCCCTGAATCTATCCTGGCCTGAGTTTTCGCCGCAGCTTCTTCAATTCTCATCTTAGGAATTCCAGCATCAATAGCTTCGGCCATACCACCATAACTTTGAATCTCTTCTATATGCTTCCAAGCTTTTTCCATTAATTCTTCAGTCAGTTTTTCAACAAAAAAGCTTCCGGCCCAAGGATCAATTGTTTTACAAGTATCAGTCTCACTTTGAATAAAGATTTGGGTGTTTCTGGCAATGCGAGCACTATAATCGGTTGGAAGGGCAAGTGCCTCATCCAAAGAATTTGTATGTAGAGATTGCGTATGCCCATGAGTTGCGGCCATGGCTTCTATGCATGTTCTAGTAACGTTATTATAAATATCTTTAGCGGTAAGTGACCAACCTGATGTTTGGCTGTGAGTTCTTAGGCTTCTAGATTTCGCATTTTTGGGATTGAACTTCCCTACGATTTCAGACCACATCATACGAGCTGCTCTCATTTTTGCAACTTCCATAAAATAATTCATGCCTATCGCCCAGAAGAATGAAAGCCTAGGAGCAAAAGCATCAACATCTAACCCTGCTGCGACACCGGACTTCAAATACTCCATTCCATCTGCAAGGGTATATGCTAACTCTAAATCTGCAGTAGCTCCCGCCTCCTGCATATGATAGCCAGAGATAGAAATGGAGTTAAATTTTGGCATATTTTGCGAAGTGTATTCAAAGATATCTGCAATGATTTTCATAGAAGGTTTAGGTGGATAGATATAAGTGTTTCTCACCATAAATTCTTTAAGAATATCATTTTGAATGGTCCCGCTGAGTTTTTCAGGAGGTACACCCTGCTCTTCTCCCGCGATAACGTAAAGAGCAAGAATTGGAAGAACGGCTCCGTTCATGGTCATGGATACTGACATCTTATCAAGTGGAATTCCATCAAATAAGATCCGCATATCTTCAATTGAGTCAATAGCAACTCCGGCCATACCAACGTCGCCCTCGACTCTTGGATGATCGGAATCATAGCCTCTATGAGTGGCCAGGTCGAATGCTATAGAAAGTCCTTTTTGCCCCTTAGCTAGATTTCTTCTATAGAAAGCATTTGACTCTTCTGCAGTTGAGAATCCAGCGTACTGACGAATAGTCCAAGGTCTGGTCATGTACATACTTGCGTAAGGTCCCCCCAAAAAGGGCGCCATTCCCGCTTTCAAGCCAAGATGCTTGATTGACTCGTCAACATCATAACGCTCTTTGAGTTCGATCCCTTCGGGAGTAATTTTAACTGCCTCTTTGGTACTCTTAGGCTTCACTTCTCTAAAATTTAAATTTTCCCAACTCATAGAACTTCCTCAACTACTTTTAGAGATTTTTTAAACAGCTCAATCATATTCACTCCTCGATAAACAAGATGAGTGTCATCGATCTGAGCTTCTCTCGAAATAATAAATACTGGTTTTTTAATAGCGCTAATCTGAGATTTTAATTTCTCATAGTCCTCATCCAATGCGCAGATTATTATTGCGGTTTCATGACCTGTCTTTAGTTCAAAGTCATTAAAATGAGTATGTTCAACGGGCTTGCCTAAAATTTCAAAAAAGTTTTGTGCAAAATTGATTCTTTCAAAAACAGATTTTAATTCACCAAAACTATATAGCCCAAGGCTCAATGGTTTATCTTGTAGAGCAGACCTTAAACTCTCAAGTCTCACACTTGGTTTTTGCAGAGGAAACAAATCTGTCTGATGAAACTCAAGTTTCTCTTCGACAGTATCGCTTGGATTGGCATAATTATTCACACCAACAAGAACTAGCTTACCTGTTTCGACAAGTTCTTGTCTCGCTTTGGCCAGCTTATTACATTCACTAGATACCTTTTGCAGAAAATCTGATAAGCTAGTCGCTAAATCATTTTTGAACTCTTGATAAGAAGTTTGTAAGAGATAGTCCGTAACTGATTCCATCAAAAGACTACCTCTGGCCGGATCAGAAACGGCGGTCAGCGCTGATTCATCGTTTAAGACATGATAAGTATTTCTCGTTTGACGCCAAAAGTTTTCATCGCCGGCATCAATATGATTATCGAGCACAATAATATCTGCTCCCCCCATCATGGCCGCACTACAAGCTGCCACATTTCGAAGCATATTTGTGGAGGTTTCATATTGTGTGAAATAAGATTTTGATGGAGAACACATCAATTTTACGGCTCCAAGGCCAACATCTTTTTGAAGAGTTTCTATCATAACCCTAGCTGCTCTTAGCTTTGCAACCTGTAAAAAGACTTGAGAATCTAGAGCAAAATGCACATGGATTTTTTCAATATTGTTTTCTTTAAATGATTTTAATAATTTGAGCATGGCCGTCAATTCAATCACAGGGTTAGCACCTGCTTGCTGAATCAAAGCCAAGTCTAAAATAATTTCATTGCCTGAGAGTATGCCTGAATCGTTAATTCGCTTCCAATCAAAATTTACATTTTCAAGAACGGTTAAAATATCGACCCAACCTTTGCCTTGTGTTTCCAAATCCCGGATGATCAGTTCACAATCATCTTCTGGATTATCGCTCAAGAAACGGTGCACTCCATGTTCATGAGTTTCACTACTATGACGCCCGTTCATCCTAAAGAATTCACAAGATTTAGGAAAACTCTCTAAAAAATAGCTGGGGGTATTTTCAATTAAAGCATTATAAGCGGGAGCATCTTGCCGATAGATTTCAAACTTCTTTTGCAGCTGAGACATGTCTTCTAATTTGAAGCTTTTTACGAGTTCTTGCTGCCATTTTTCAAAATGATTATTTTGCACTGATTTTTCTCCTTACATGGCCTTTATCATAGCAAATTAATCCAGTCTTTTTAATGAGTTTAGTTATTTTCATTACATTTATCTTAGATCTTAATTTATAATAAAGTGATGAATTTAACGCTTATAGTTGAAGACAATATTCAATTGCAGGATTTTTATCATTTGAACCTCTATACTTGGGTTGGCACCGGAGTTATTAGGGCCGCGAATGCAAAATTCGCATTAGAAGAGCTGGCAGAGCGCTCATGTGAAATTAATTTGATAATAACTCGCGTTAATATTAAAACAGAAAAAACATTTGACGCAATTCAAAACTACTTAGATGAACATAATTTAAACATCCCTATTATCACTCTGGGCGCAACTGAGGATTTAGGTGAAGCAAATATTCCTTCTGGGATTGATATAAAGCTTATAGTCAAAGCTGCGGCGAAGAGCTTGGGTGTAACAGCTGAATCAATGGCAGCTCTACAAGTGGAAGAACACTTCGCTATTCCCATTCAACATTTTAACCACCTCACCTTTTTAATTTGTGAGGTCTTTGATGGTAATAATGAGCAGATCTATGCCACTGATGAAATGATTGATCCTCTAAAACTCAAGAATGATGTGGCGGCAGGAACGCAAAACTATTATGTAAAAAGAAATAGCCGTTTGAAGTTTGTCTCAAATTTTAACGAAGTTATTGCAAGTAAACTCAACTTACTTGAATTGAATAAGGATGAAAAAATTCAAGCAGTGGAACTTTCTCAAAACTTATTGAGGGAAAACTTAGAGAAATTTGGGGTGACAGAAGAAAATATTGAGCTCGCAAGTAGGAACCTTAAAGAGATGGTACAGAACACCAAGCAAACAGCATCGCTCCTTCGATTTATTAAACGTCTTTTAAAGAATAAATGCGGTTTCCATTTTAAACACACTCAAGTCCTGATGTTTGTGGCCGCACATCTTATGGATCACCTCGACTGGGGAACAGAAGAACAAAAAGAGAAGTTACAATTCATCGCCTATTTCCATGATATTGCTCTTGAAAACGACGAACAGGCCAGAATTCACAGCAATGAGGAGTTGATGAAGTCAGATATCCCTGCTCCTAAAAAAGAGCTAGTTAAAAAGCATGCTCTGCTAGCTGCTTCACTTGTGGCCCAATATCCAAACGCTCCTATGGGGGTAGAACAAATTATCAAGCAGCACCATGGCTCTCTTAATGGAGTAGGATTTTCAGATCATTTCTCCCAAAATATCTCCCCTATGGCGATCGTTTTGATTTTGGCGGAAGATTTTGTCACTGATATCATCGAACGAGGTCGCGACTTCAGTGTCGGCACTAAAGTCGCACAAATGCGCGAAAAATACACCACGCAAAGATTTAAAAAAATATTAGATGTATTAGAAACAATTACTGCTTAACTTATTTAACGGCAGCAATATAAGTCACCCAAGCATCACAGTTTTCAGCTTCTTCAGTCTGAAAGAAGTTTCCATCACCATCACCGTCTTCATCCTCACCTTCCCAATAGGAAACGCATTTACTAAACCCAGCATCTATTAAAATGTCTTTAAGCTCACTCATGGCCCACATACGCCACTCATAAACAAAAACATCTTTGCGTTTCTTCTCACCTTTTCTTTTGAAGTGAATAGCAAAACGACAGTGATTATTTAAAGGATTGAAATGTTGGCAGTCCCAATAGTACTTAAACCCATCATGCTTCATAATATCAGTCATAACGGTCTGACTATCAGGCCCTCCGAAAAGATCGATGAAGAAGATTCCATCATCTTTCAAGGCTTCTCTTGCTTTGGTGAAATAATCGAGAAGTAATTTTCTTTCTTTAAAAATAAAATAGGAAAAATTAAATGCAAACGCCACATCAACTTTCGGTGTTTTAGCCGTTAGAACATTGTCCTCTAAATATTGAACTCTTTTTTGCTGCTCAGGAGTAAGCTTGGCGTAATGATGAGTCTTACCATATCCAATCGGCTCAGGATCTAGATCAATTCCATATGCGAAATGATCTTTACTTTGTTTTACCCATTCACAGGTTATGGCCCCTGTTCCACAAAAATCTTCTCTTAGGGTAAGGGGCTTTTTATTTCGAATTTCTTCGTATTTTTCGTTAAAGAATTCCACTTCATTTTGCGGATTTTGAACACTTTTCTCATAGTAATAATATTTGTCAAAATCCGCAGTTGCTTTCGTTGATTTCTTAGCTTTATCTAGCATTGTAATGTCTCCTGAGATCACACAATCCTAGCAAAAGAGACCGCAAAAGTATAGATTACTTTGCGGCAACTTCTTTTCCGGCCAACATATCGCTAAAGATATGTAGAGTTTCCTCAATCACCGGATCTTTCTGTAATTCTTCTTTAAAATCGTTAAAGCTCGCCTTTTCTACATCATTTTTAAGCTTCTTAATTGAAATAACCTGAACCTTATCCTCTATTTGATCGATTTCAAATTTTTCACTCATCTCTCTTGATTCTTTACGGTATTTTTCCATATCTTCGTAAACAAGAGATCTCTCAGTGGACTCACGACGCTCTTTCGACCATGCAACACTCTTTATGATCTTTTGAAATTTTTCATTTTTAGCTACACGCTGCTTACTCTTTACTTTTAAGTCACCAAGATTGTAGTCTTGCTTAAATTCTTTGTAATTCTGCTTAACAGTTTCATCATATGGAATCGCGTAATCGAGTGACTTCTCCCCTGTTTCTAAATATCCGTACTGGTCAGGAAGAATAATATCTGGCTCAACCCCTCTAAACTGAGTCGACATTCCATTAACTCGATAAAACATATCTGTTGTGATTTTGATTGCACCTAGCTTCTCTCTGACACTTGCAGGGAGTCCAAATGGATTGACGAAACTCTTCACATCTAAGATTGCTTGAACAGTCCCCTTTCCATGAGTTTGGTCTGAAGAACCAACAATAAGGGCACGCTTATAATCTTTTAAAGCACCCGCCACAATTTCAGAAGCTGAGGCACTAAACCTATTTACAAGTACGATGACTGGCTTATCCCAATAAGTTTTCCCGTCTATATCTCTTTTAACATCTGGTTTTCCATTACTTTTCACCTGAACTATCGGTCCAGAATCAATGAACAGTCCTCCCATAAGAGTGGCATCTGTAAGGGCCCCACCACCATTATTTCTAAGATTTAAGATAACACCATCGACTTTCGCCTTCTTTAGTTCAATCAATGCCTTTTTCACATCGTCTGAACTATTTGGAGCATCAGCATTTTGAAAATCTCTATAGAATTTAGGCACGTGGATATATCCAATTTTCTTGCCTAAATCTTTATGCTCAAGAATCGTTGTCTTTACATAAGCTTCCTCTAGGACAACTTCATCTCTTACAATAGAAATAACCTGTTGTGCCCCATCAGGTCTCTTTACTTTTAGTTTAACAACTGTGCCCTTTGGACCTCGAATAAGCTTAACCGCATCACGGATACTCATATCAACCACGTCAACAAAGTCTGCATCTTCTTGCCCAACAGCAAGAATAGTATCTTCTGCCTTTAATTCCTTTCCTTTCCAAGATGCACTTCCAGGAATAATTCGCTCGACTTTAATATATGATCCTTCCTCACGAAGTAAGGCTCCAATACCTTCAAGCTTTCCGCTCATGTCAATATCAAAATCTTCTTTTTCTTCAGGTGGAAAATACTTAGTGTGTGGATCGTATACTAATGTAATGGCGTTATAGAACTTTTCTAGTCTATCTTCTCTTCTTTGCTCAAGAAGTCTTTTAAAGATTCTATCGTATCTTTTTTGCACTTTCTCACGAGCTTTGGCGTACATCTCTTTTTGGTTTAATTTTTTCTCTTTCTTATCTTTGGCAACTTTTTTCTTTTTATCTTTTTTGTCATCTTTTTTATGGCCAATTTTCTCTACACCATCTTGCTCATCTTTAATTTCAAAATACTCTATTAATACCTCGAGCTTAATTAGCTTGCGCCATCTTTCTTTTAACTCTTTCTCATCTGAAGCAAACTTTCTTTTTTCCGGATCAGACTCGTAATTCTCTTTTTTTGTAAAATCAAAATCCTTTTTCAAAAGCTCTTTCACATGCTTTTCAATTAAAGGAATTCTCTCATCCATAATCTTAGTCGTTTTATTAACGATAGAAAGATCACCACTGGTTAATTGATCATCGAATTCATATTTTAATTTGCTTAGACTTTTTAAATCTTTGTTTGTTAAAAATTGTTTCCCAAAATCAACTTGCTCTAAGTAAACTTCATAGGCTTTTTTAGAAAGATCATCGTCTAACTCTTTTTGAGTTAAATGATAACGTTCAAGAATTCCCTTTAAAATCTCACCTAAAACCTTGTCTGGATCTGGAGTAAATAAAGCCCCAATAACACCTGGTCTTTCTTCATCTTTTTTTCCACCAACTTCCTCTTGAGTCAGTCCCAAAATAGGAACTAAAAGTAGTAGTGCAAGAAACAAATTCATTTTCATCATCTAAACCTTTTATTTAAGTAAACTGTTTTTTTAAACGCTTCATAAAGTCATTTAACAATGACATTTTTTCTTTTTCTTCATCACAGACTTTCTCTAACTCACCTCTCATTGAAAGATTAAAGCCTGCTTTACATTTTTTATTTTTAGAGACTTTCATTTCGTATTTGATAGCGAGAAATTTATCCGCAAAATCGGTGTCAAGTTCTTCAGCTGACTTTGGGTCAACTTTCCAAACTTTAATAATCTTTTTTCCTTTCAATTCAACCAAATGGTATTGGCCTGCAACACTCGACTCTAGTTTCCATTCTCTTGCCTTGTCTTTAAGCGAGAAAATCAAGTTATTCGATCTCAGATCATTATTACTTGCACTAGGAGTATCTACTTGAGCAAGTATTTGGGTAGAAAATAAAAGTAGAAAAAAGATCTTAATCATTGCACCGTTCATTTTATAATTGAATCTCATGGCTGGCCATTATATAAGTTGTATATGCTTTATTCGGTATTTAAACAGCTTGCCTTTAAAATTGATCCAGAAGTTGCGCACAACATGATCATAAATTCCTCCCCATACCTGAGTGGTTTAACTGGTCTTTTTGCTCCTCTATCACCGAGAGAAAACATGAGTTTGACCCAAGGGGAATTGACTTGGAAATTTCCGGTAGGTCTGGCAGCCGGTTTTGACAAAAATGCCAAAGCGATCTCCTTTTTTGAATCTCTAGGTTTTGGTAGTGTTGAAGTTGGCACCGTTACTAAAAAGCCACAGATTGGAAACCCAAAGCCTAGAATCTGGCGCCATCCCGACATATTTAGTCTACAGAATTCCATGGGATTTCCCAATGGTGGCAGTAAAGAAATGACGCAGAATTTACAGAACACTGCTAAAAAATCACTTAGCCTGGGAATAAATATAGGAAAAAATAAAGATACATCTGAATCTGATACTCCTGATGAGTATGCATTTCTCTATGAGCTTTTTGCACCATTTGCTGACTATATTGCCATCAATATTTCATCTCCCAACACTCCTGGCCTGAGACAGTTTCAAGATAAGTCCAAATTGCTTCCCCTTCTTACAGCGGTAAACGATAAAAGAAGCTTGTTGCCGAAACCTTGCTTTATAAAAATATCACCTGATATGGAAGAACAGGATATCAAACTCGTTTGTGAACTCTCCAAGGAGCTAAATTTCTCCGGCGTTATCGCCACAAACACCACGATTCAACATGATTTTGGTAAGGGTGGCCTTTCTGGAAAATTCGTTAAACCAATGGCCACCAAAACAAGAATGAAAGTCTGTGAATTTCTCCGTGAGGATCCCAATCAAACTATCATTGGAGTTGGCGGAATAGATAGTTTCGAAGAGATTAAAGAGTTTTGGCAACAAGGTGGCAGTTTTGTTCAAATATATTCTTCATTTGTCTATCAAGGGCCACAGCTCTTAAAAGATATTGCAGGAGAAATTGAAAAAGACCTGCAACGAACCAAGTTAAAATCAGTGCAAGAGTTATGGCAATTCTATCAAAATAAGTAATGAAATTTTTCAATTAGAAAATCTATAATTTTCTTTTTCTTATCAGTATAAGGTGGATAAAAATAACTCATTTTTGTATCGAATTTTCTTATGAGAACTGACCTTTGATTGGATAATTCAGCAAACCCCTCAAATCCGTGATAGCGACCGATCCCACTTTTTCCAGCACCTCCAAAAATAAGTCCACTATGCCCAACATGTAAAAGTGTCTCATTTACACTGAAGCCACCACTAGTTGTATTTGCTTGAAAGTATTCTAGAACCTCTTTGCTATTTGTGAAAAGATACATCGCTAAAGGATTATCCATATCATTTATGATCTTAACCATATCTTTATTTGAATCAACAGCGATTATTGGCAATAGCGGTCCGAAAATCTCTTCTTGCATAATCTTATGGTTAAAGTCGAGGTTTTGAATGATTGTGGGTTCGTGTTTATTATTTCCAAAAAGATGACCTCCAAATACTATTTTGGCACCTCTTGATTTCGAATCAGCAATGAGTTCTTGTAGTCTCTTTGCATGCCTAGGTGTAATAATCTGGCAATAATCCTGGTTCATTTCAAATTGCTCATTATAAAAAAGTTTTATATTTTCGACTATTAACTTAACCAGTTCTTCTTCTCGTGATTTTTCAACCAACACATAGTCAGGTGCAACACAAGTCTGTCCACTATTAACAAATTTTCCCCAGACAATTCTCTGCGCTGCCACTTTTAAATCAAAGTCTTTAGCAATAATGGCCGGAGATTTCCCCCCTAATTCAAGTGATACCCCTGCTAAATGCTTGGAAGCTTTCTCCATTACAATTTTACCAACAGGTGTGCTGCCAGTGAAAAAGATATGATCAAACGCAAGATCAAGTAATGCCTGAGAGGCTTCGACCTCTCCTTCTACAACGGCGACCTCATCTGTTGTAAACACTTCACCAAGAAGCTCAATCAAAATTTTATTGGTCTCAGGAGTAAATTCAGACGGTTTTAAAATAACCGTATTACCTGCAGAATAAGCTGTAAGCAAAGGGTACATAGCTAACTGAAAAGGATAATTCCAGGGTGATATAACCAAGACATTTCCTTTACTCTCATAACTCACCATACATTTTGTTCCAAAAAATAATGGACCTCCACTTACTTTATGAGGCTTCATCCATTTCTTTAAATGCTTACAGGTGTAATTAATCATAGAAATAACAGGCATAATTTCTGTAAGCTCTGTTTCAACTGGAGACTTACCAAAGTCCGCCGTCAAGGCTGCCTCAATCTTGGACTTCTTTTTTAAAATCAGTCCTTTCATTTTCTTTAACTTCTCAATACGATGAGCAGCGCTTGATCTTCTTACTTGATAGCGATTATTGCGTTGAACTTGAAATAGCTGATTTATTTGATCTGGATTCATATTGTTTTTTTCTCCACCATTAAGTTTCACATAAGATTGGTCGATAATAAACCATGGAGTTAATTATGAGAGTTATTTTATTAGTTTTGTTTTTAGTATCTTGTCAAAGTCATTACAGTAGCCACATGCCACAGACCCGTGGAGTTGCAAGTGGAGAAGTCTTCTCTAAATTCGTAAGAAGCCTAAGTCAACAAGCCAAGATGTCTTCTGACGATATCGAAAGAAGTATCCTTACCTATATAAAACAGAAAGGGACCAATAATACTCACCACAATTACCAACTCATGGGTATTACTGAAGAACAGGCAGGACAGATAAAAAGCTTAAATGACAACCTTCCCTTCATGCCAAAAGTAAGAAAGTGGGCCATGGAAAATATGGATAAGATCAATCCAAGAATTTCGAAAGGAACAATCTCAGACGTTTACCAAAGTATTGTAGTAGAGAAAAAAGGAATTATTAATCCTTACGCTATTTCATCAGATGCTTCTAGAACCGCTCGTCAATCGAGAAGACAAACTCTTTCTCCTATCCAGTCTATTTCAGAAAAAGATCAGAGAATCTTGGATGCGATAAGAAAAATAAATAACCGCTCAGTTGAAGATGTTTACAGAAAAAACCTAGCTTCGATGCAAAGTCGTGGAGCTCAAAACCCAGCGATACATGCCAATGGACAAGAAATAGTTGAAAGTGCTGCCCTTATCACTCAAAAGACAGGACTAAAGGCCATGGGTGAAGGTTGTGAACAATTTAGTAAAACAGCTTCAATGGAAACTCTAGAAATCAAAGCCAATATCGATTTATACCGAGCTCAACTTGTTGAAGAAAGAGCCGTGCAAAAGGCTGGAAGACAGTTTGCAAGTGTCGACGAAATTCCGGAGGCTTCAAGATTAACTGCTCAAGAACTTGATGATATCACTGTGCAATCATTCAGAGATGTGGTTGGCTACACAGATGACGAAGCAAGAGCTGCATTAGCACGTTTAAAGAAAAAACCTTGTAAGTTATACTAATGAATTATTTTGATGTTAAATTTCTACATCACCTTTTAGTCATCGTTATCATTTTTTCGTTGATGACGATGACCTATAATCCCAAACTCAAACTGGCCAAACTCTTCTACCTATTTACCCTTATTATGATGGGAATTTCAGGTGCCATGAACATGGACCAACTGCAGATCTTGGCACTGGATTCATATCCTGTTTGGATTTGGACAAAAATTGGATTATTAATTGTTGGCGGACTACTTCCACTTTTCGTTTCTAAAAAACTTCCTCAGCATGCTAGCAAGTTAAACTGTCTTTATGTGCTCTTCTTTGTAGCAGCTAGCTTTCTAGGAGTGTACAAGCCCTAATCGATATAAATTCGATTTCCCTGCGCATCTAGAGTAAATAGTCTTGAAATTCTCTCTTCAAGCTGTCTTCTCAATGCCTCAGAACTTTCGTCCATAAATGCATTTTGCCGCAGAATACTTTCATAAAATAAAACAATATCCTCACTATCCGAGTTGTAGGTGTAATTATGGATTTTATCATCACTCAAGAAATTAGAAGCAAGCTTAGATTTTTCAGAAAACTCGTGCCCACTATGCCCATACAAATAACTAATAGGGCGCAAGCTCTGAACTAGATTTTGATATTGTTTAAATACTGGTTTTAAAGACCTCAAAGGACCAGCAGACTTCTTCGCCACTCTTTCAAGAGCTAATAACTCATCATCAGATAAATATTTCAGCATATCATCAACGAGGTCATCGCCTGCACTTCCAGCATGCAATTTTTGAAATTCTTCTAATTTTGCTAGTGCATTTTCCGTGACACGAATCTTATTCTTTACAAATTCACCTTGTGATTTTTTTAGTTCCACGATCAATTCACCGTAGTTATCAAGATATGATTTTAGCTTACCTTTAAAAATTGCGGCAAAGAAAGACTTAATAGTAAAACCAAATTTAGTATTCTGAACTCCAAACTCCATAACTTCTGCCATATGCATTCTAGAGTTTAACTGAAACTTTGCTATTTCTTTAGCCTCAGCTTCCACATAAGTTTTATATTCGCTTAAGCGACTTTGCATTCTCTGAGTATAAGACTTCACATCACCTAGAATCTCCCAAGGTTTTTTGGCCAGACCTATTTCTCTAAGTTTTCTCGCGATACCGACCCTCAACGCTTGAGTGCGGATCATTGATTCAGGTACGGCCTGATACCTTGGTAGGTACATTTTTGCATTTTGAATTCTTTGACCTGCGTAGGCAATTGCTGACCTCATTCTTCCTCGAGAGCGTCGAAGATCAGCATAGCTACTAGTATGGGTCAACCCGTCTGCTGGTTTTGCAAATCCTTTAAGACTAACCCCAGTGAGTTTGTTAAAAGATTTAACTCCAGAGACACCAAGACCAGTTCTTACTTGCTGTACGACACTATATCCAAAAAACAAATCTAATGGGAGAAGTCCTACAGTAATCACTTGTTGAAACTTGTTATCACTTCTCATTTGTTCAATTTGCTCATAATCAGTAATTTTAGCTTCACTTATCTGACTATGGGCCAGTGATGTCTGGAACTTCAATTGTGCAGGCACCTCTATAAACTGGTGATTGACTCGCGTGTAAGTAGTTGCAATAACTAATGGTAGAAAAACGTAATTTGAAGCTGATAACAACATCCCAATATAAGCTGAAATACTTCCAATCGCTGCGGGTGCAGCTGTTCCAAAGCTAGATAATGATAACATCACACCGACAGCGACTAATGTAACCATTCCAAGGGTAAATAGAACGGGTTCGAGATAATCTTCATTCCAGACTTCCCACTTCGTTCTTATTTCTTTTGCGACCTGACTATCCAACTGTTGAATTTTTCTCGAATTGCTAATAGTTGTTCCAGAGTCCGACCTAAGTGTACGTCTTAGGAACTCAGCACTCTTAAATGCCTTCCTAAAATTCGCGTTCTTTTTATAATTCATATAATCTGCTAAACAGAATGATTCTAGTTTACCAGAAATATTTGTTTCAGCTTGTTTGATCACATCTTCAATTAGCGCCTTTGCTTTTACTTCATCTACTTCTAAGTCATAGGCATGCACAGCAATTTTTTCTATCAATGGTCTTGAAATGACTTCTTCGTTTTCTTTCATTCGACAAGTTGGATAGAAGCTTCCAGTACAAACTTTCTTTTTCACAATCTCTGTCGTTTCGAGGTGGTTACTTAACAAAATGGCCTCACCATAAGCTTTTGAGAGTTCACCCTTAACTAAATGTCGTTTGTCATCAGGAGAGAGATCAAATTCTTTTTTACCTGAAATATCTCCGCGAACTATATCCGCCATTGGAATTCGAAATAATTCGAAAACTCTGGCATACAATTCCTGAGTAGACTGAATGATTTCTTCATCTTTAAGTAAGTCTTCCCTATCAAGATTCTGTTCTTTTCTAAGATTATGATTAGTGATAATTTCTTGTCTCGTAAGTCCAAGTGATTGCTTATATAGCCTGTGAAGTGCATTATGGTCTAGTTCTGAACTAACACTATCAAGAAGAACTGTCCCTTTTCTACCATAGTAATTTTTTGGCATTCCAAAATATCCTGCCGTGACTACTTTTTTCCCTTCAAGATCTCTACTGCCTTTATCTTGTATAGCAGAGAGTCCAAGTAAATTTGCCGTGCTGTTTACCTTCGAAACCACAGGTGCTTTGAAATCTACTATTTTTTCTTCAAATGCCTTATAGAAATCGTCAACATGTAAAACGACAGGAGTACCATCACGATAAATCTGAATAAAAAATGGATTCCGCAATAGCTCTTCTTGATCTCGAGAGAGTAGAGTTGCCTCAGGGACTAGAGCTTCTTCAATAATATCAAATTTATTTTCTGCATAAAACTCTTTTGCCGTTTCAAACAATGCGACATAAAGAGCTTCTGTTTTTTCCGTGTCAGTTCGAGTGTCTTCTAATTCATTAACTAAAGATTCTTGATCAATAGACTGGTTAAATTTCTCAGTCACTTTTCCAAAAAATTTTTCCAAAGTTTTTGCAAAATGAGGATTCACTTCTGTTGAAAGTTTTAGGTCTTGAAACTCCTGAGCAGTTTTATTCTCAAAAATTGCTAGAAGCTGCTGCATATCTGTCGGTTGAACTTCCGTGCTATATCCTTGAATATGTCCTTTTAGACGAACAGATAATTTAGCATATTTCGCATATTTTTTTGCGGTCTCAAGCGTATGATCAATTTTTTCTTCCCTATTTATTTTCGCCTGAATAGATTTTTTCCCGTACCCCTCCAAGGCTTGAGATAAGCTAGTCTTCAAACGTGACTTATAAGGCTCAGTTACAAATTGGCGAAAATAATTTTTGACTGTCACTTCCACTAATTCTTGATCAGCTTCCGACAAGAGCGGGTAAATCTGATAGAAGCCATCAATCGTAGCAACAATTTGTCGCTTAACCATTGCTGCGGCCAAAGTTTCTTTAATATGTTCTACATCTAAAATATTATCACTTGGCAAAATAATCGATCTGAATTGATTCACAACAAAATCAAATCGGTCCTTTTCGGTTGCGTTAATGATCGTTTGCAGGTCATCCAAAAAGTACTGCTTAATCCCCTCTTCTATATTTAGTCCATTTCGTTGATGGTAATTCTCTACTTCGACTCTAAAGCCAGGAACTGATTCATACATCGTCTGAACTAAGCTAATATTATCTCTATCCAAGGCTTGATGCATTAGTAGAGCTGCCGACAAGTCCTCTTGTCGATTCAGATAATCGTTTACGAAGTAGTCATACTGGATATTTTCGCTAATCCCTGCCCAACGTTTTGGTTTCATTCTTTCATTAAAATTTAAAAATGGTCCACAAGAACTGATAGGTTTATTCAATAGATCTTTCTCAGACATTCTATCTAACGCCCATAAGTTAGTCGTATTCTCTCTAATTCCTAAAAAGCTGATTAGTTTGGCATAATCAACAGCAGTATCTGGCTCAGCAATGGCCAAATACTCATACATTTGCTTGTTTTGCTCAGACTGTGAAAGCTCTACGACTTCATCTGCAACAGTTTTTGCCTTAAGATTAATTCGATTTAGGACTTCCATTGCCATTGGTTTACCAAGGCGCAGGTTAAGAAAAGACAGGTCTTCAAATTTGTATGTCTCTAGTTTTTTGTGATTTCTATGGGCGACATAAGCATAAACCTTATTGATGCGGTTACTTATATCAATATAAGTTAAAATGGAGATGAGAAATTCTTTAACTCTTGCACCTGAAAATTTAATTTTTTGCTGTGATCTATGCTCAAGCTGATTTTTAACTTCATTCATTTTGGCCAAAAGACCTTTCATTACCGGAGTATAGAACTCATTTCCGATCGCCGGCCGAGTAGAAATCAATCCTCCTAAAGAATCTTTCACCCCCTCACGGTCAATCATAGTTAAGATCGCATTGGCCTGGGCGAGTTCCTCTTTCAAACCGTCAACAAGTTCATCCCCGCTTATGAATCCAAACTCTTGCTCAGCTCTTTCCACCGAACATTTCCCTTTTGGGTAATGAGGGATGTATTTTGCGCTGAAAACTTGTGAGCAATAATCTAATGCAGGTTCAAAAATCCACTCCTCACAACCAAGTTCCGTTGCTTTTTCATGAGTAAAACAAGCCGCTTCCACTAAAGTTGGTAGCTCTTCTTGAAATTCCTCTCCGCGCATTTCGGCTGCCATTTTGAGGTTACAATTCTGATTTTCGAAATATGAATAATAAGTTTCGCCAAATTTCTCCTGGCATAATTGGTCCTGTTCTTTATCTTGAGTCGGCTGGCAATAATACACCTGGGCATTATGGGGCTCTAAGCAGACTGCTCCATATAGATTAAAACTAAATAAAAATAATAGACTAATATATTTCACACTATATAAGCTGCAACTTCAGTGCCACTAAATTCTACTGTTTTCGAGTACTTAGAATGGTGAAACGTCGTAAAAATAACAGTTTGTAAAATCTTTTTACGCCCTTAATTAAAACCTTTTCAACTACTTAAAACTTGCTTATATTCTGCCGATGTCCGAGATCAAAGAGAATAATGAATTAATCGATAAACTAGGTATTTGTGCTTCAACACTTTGCTTGGTTCACTGTGTTTTAACCGGAATACTCATCATCGGGCTTCCATTTATTAATGTGGATTTTTTAAACCACCACCTTATTCATGATATTTTTGCAGCTATCGTTGTCGTGACTGTTTTAATTGCAGTTTATCCTCACTGCAGGAGACATGGACACAAAGATATAATTTTAATTGCACTGATTGGAGTAGGTTTTGTACTTGCTGGTGCGATTTTACATGATATTCCTGAATGGGCTTCACATACCCTTACAAGTTTTGGATCTCTATTTTTAATCACAGCACATTACCGTAACATTAAAGTTCGTCACGGTACGTGCCATCATTAAATCCCGATAAACTTTATTCAATCGAAATAACCTTCCCTGTCGAATATCCAACGAACTCTGGCGCGTAAACCGACTGAAGCATTGCTGGATGAGTTCTAAATTGTCCTGCAATATTGGCCCGCAATCTGTGCTTTAAGGTGTATTCACCAACAGGTAATCTTTCAAAGAAAAAGTTAACTCCTGAGTCACGAACTTCCTGATAACGAATCAAACCAAGATCCCATCGATATCCACTCACTGGATTCTCAGGCTCAAAGCCAGCAGGCCTTGGATCTTTTAAATGAACATATTGAGAGGCATGCTTAGCTGAAATTGAAATATGAACTTCAACCTGGTCACCAATATTAAATTTTGCACCTTCACCAAGTGGCATAAGCTTCATCTCTTCCTTGCCAGCTACGCGCTTATAGTATTTTCTCTCTACCTTAAAAAAGTCTCCGCGCGACTCTTTGGGTAGTTCCTCCGTAGCAAAATGCCAAGTAGCTGACGCAAACATCATCCCCTTCGTTTCTTGAGTGACTTTAATTTCACTCATTTTATCAGGTTTAATGTCCTTTCCTTCAACTACAACGAAATTATTCGCTCCAGTATATTCCGAAGGATCGAATTCAAAGTCTTTTTTGATGTCACCAACTTCAATATTCGCCCTCTCTTTAGACCCAACTAAATTCTCAGCTTTCAAATATTTCAATAGCGCATACATCACCTCTGATGTGGCCTTCGTAGATTTCCAATGATTTAGTTTTTTATTTAAAAATAACCATTGAACTAGCCCATGTTTTCTTTGATCGTTAGGCATGACTTCCATTAGCGCCATCAAAGCAAAGGCATGAGTCTCGATCGTATCGTTGTACCAAAGCCATGAACGATCTTCTGGTGCCCAATAAACACCAAGATCCTTCTCTTCCTTAGCGGAATCCATTACTGATTCAAGTACTAAAACTGCATCTTTATCTCTTTTCTCTCTTTTTAAAGTTAAGGCGAGCATTCCTTTCATCATGGGCTGAATTTTCTTCCAGTGATCGAAAGTATAATTTAACATTTTATCTCGATCTGCTTTTGAAAAGCTTGCCGCGTAATATGAATCATCAGGGTAAGTAGAAAGTATAAAATTTAAATACACTAACCATTCCCAGCATCCATGACGAACATAACAACGAGAGATCTCTTCATCGTAATATTTCTTTAAAAAGCCAAAGCCCTTTTGAATATTTGACTTAGGAACGTCAACACCAAACTCAGATGCCTTAGCAAAGCTATGTAGCACATACTGAGTCATATAAACTGATGAATCCCCACCTTGAAACCAACTGAATCCCCCATCAGAGTTTTGAAGTTTTAAAACTTTTCTAAGGGAAGTATCTTTTTGATATTTAACCATCTTTGGCTTAAGCATATTTAAAAGTTCTTCTGGATCTGCGCCTTCACCTTTTGCTTCTTTTAACCAAGGAGTTTCTTCTAGGGTCATTTTTCGATTAGGATCTTCACCATCAAACGCTTCAAATTGAGTCTCTCGTTTAGACATTTTTTGTGCCATCTTTGCAATATCCGGAAACTCTTTATAACTTTGTGACAAGATTGCAGTCGTCACATATTTATTTACTGTCTGTTCTGAGCATTCATATGGATAGTCAACAATATAAGGAAGAGCAGAAAGAACAGAATAAAAAAGCTGGGCATCGAGCTTCACCACTAGCGCTTCATGATCAGCATTGATCTTTTTCATATCTTCAAATTTTAAAGTTCTCGATTCTTTATTTTTTAAGGTCACAAAGCGTGATTGAGCCAAGTGTATCTTACTCGGTAAAATGGGTAATTCTTTTAGCTCACCGTCAGTGAATTTATCTGTCGATGCCATGGCCTTATATTTTAATATCCCTAAACTGTTTTTAGGGACTTCGACTTGAACCTTAAAACTCTGAGAGGATTTTGCTTTGATCTCCCATTTTACGCCTTCAATAAAGTTTTTTCCTAGTTTGAATTTTTCGGCCACGTTATCGCCTGCCTCATCCATTAACTCAAATTTGAAATCTCCGGTCAGGTTCTCCTCACTTGCATTATCTATAACAACTTTGAAGATTGCCTTATCACCTTGACGCAAAAACCTCGGGGCATAAATTCTTGTCATTAAATCTTTTTTGGCCTTTACCACCTCTCTTAAACTCCCAAAGGATAAATCTTTAGTGAACGCATTTGAGATCACATGATAAGATGTTAGGTTGTCTGGAACTTTAAACTTTACTTCTACCTCTCCATTTTTATTGGTAAGAAGATGAGGCTTAAAAAAAGCTGTTTCATTAAAATTCTCGCGCAATGTTTTAGGTGATTGTGCCTCGCCAGAATTTCCAGAGGACTGTCTGTTGGCCATCCCCTCTTCTTTTGCTTTGGCAGAGATTGAAGGAGCGATAGCTTTGGATTCTGCATTCCTCATTTTTTTCATTGGTGCAGACTTCACCATATCCATATTGGACGCAGACATCTCCATGACATCTCCCTCGGCAACCATTCCTTTGGAATACATCATTCCACCACTATAACCTCCACGAGAACGGAAATATCCAAAGCCCCCTATCGGCCATGCATCAAATACAGATAGCCTTGAACCATATAAAACAGGAATACCGTCATAAGAGCTCCAACCAAAGCGATCATATAAAAAGGAGCGAGAATAATTGTTCGCGTGATATCCATGCCCCATTCTGACATGAGGGTAAGCGTAAAAGCTTTGAGAGTAGTGAGACATATAACTATCTAAGCTTTTATCAAACATATAAACCAAAACTTCAGCTGCTTGATTTAACTCTTTTATCTTACCTTTATCATCTTTTGCTTTTACTTTTAGGCTCCACTGTTCTTCAACTCCTGGATATATTTCCTTTCTTATTCTTTGCCAGCTTAGTTCAAGTTCTTTTGAGACATAAGGAACATAAATTTGTTTTTGTTTTTGGAAGAACTGGTGATCAATAACTCCATAGACTCTTATTGAAATTCCACCCAGATCTCTTTTTGCGACTTTATATTTGAAAAGCTTTTGTTCATTTACAATTTCGTTCATGATTCTTTTGTCATTAATATAAAGCTCAAAAAATACTTTCTGATTTTTTAATCCTGACTTCACCCAAATTTTGACAACATCCCCTATCTGAGCTGAACTTTGGCTTACTTCCAGTAGTATGGGAAGCTTCATATTATCTTTACCTAAAACCATAAAATTAGAATGAGTTTCATATTCAGAGCCAAACTTATCCTTAGATTTGTAAACAATTCTATAGCTTCCGGTTGTCAGATTTTTTATATCTATTCGTGCCATTCCAGAATCATTATGAATTAAATCGAAAGACTTGATTCTCTCGCCATTTTCCCAAGTCTCTAAAATTGAGCTGGCCTCAAATTCAGGCTCCCAGCGTGAACGAGTAAGGTCCCCTTCAGTCTTAAATTTTGTTGGCTTATTTTTTCCAAAAAATAACGCCTGCTCCGACGGGAGGACTGTTTCATTTGGTTCTCTTAATCGATATAAAATGGCCTCACCAGTACCTGCAAGCGGCTTACCGTTAAGGTCTTGACGACTAATAGATGCCTCTATTTTCTTTCCTGAAAAGAACGTTTCATTATGTGAAATCATCGCACTGATTGCGATATCACCAATAATAAAATTCTTGGAGTCTGTAGCTGTCTCACCCCCCTCATTGAGAACTTCCACACTAACAGAATAGTTGTAGGTCAGCCCCTTTATCGACTTATCAGCTCGAGGAGTAAAAGAAACTTTAAAACTTCCGTCACCTGCGGTTTTGGTGGTTCCTAGTTTAACTATTTGCTCACTATTATTTTGTGGCCTAAACCACCACCCATACCAATAAGGGTAATTAATAGTCCGAGTAATTTTATAGCGAACTTTCGCATTATCTACCGGAAGGCCAAAATAGTACTTCACTTCACCTTTAAAACTCGCCTTCTTGTTCATTCGGATTTCTTCTAAAGCATCTCCAAGTTCTACGAGAAAAGTTGGTCTTTTGTATTCTTCCACCTTGATGGTTGCAGAACCATTCGGTCTAGTCTCAATCCGCCAATGTCCTAAAAATCTTCCTTTAGGAATTTCAAACTCTCCTGATACGGTTCCAAACTCGTTACTTTCAAGGTTTTTTGTCTCAACCAATTGCCCATTTCCATCTTTTAGACGTACCACAACCAGTTGTTTTACTAGTGGTTTGGGCATCTGAAAGACCTGAGATTTATCCGTATATGCAATAACCTTAAACTCAATTTTCTGTCCGGGGCGATATACACTTCTATCCGTAAAAACTAAACTCTTATCCGCTCGCACTCCACTTCTACCGCGGCTGGTATATAAGCGAAAAGTATTATCATGCAAAAGAAGGTCATCTCCTTTTTTTAAGGTGTAAAAGAAGGAGCCATTATCTTTGGATTTTAGATCAGTTGATAGCTCAATCTTTCCAAATTGATCAGACTTTAGAGTCTTAATTTTTTTCGTTCCCTTATTCCAAACTCTTTCGTAAAGATCCAACTCCACATTTTTAAGAGGGGCTCCTGTTATAGCATCGACAACCTTAAGTAACTTTCCTTTCTCAGTGCCTTTTTCCATAACATTGAGATTTGTTAGGTTAAGAAAGGCCATCGAAATCAGATTTTCTCTTTGTTCAAATTTTTCGGTAGCAGATGCAAAAATAATATAGGTTCCATTTTTGCTAATTTTAGGAATGATATGCTTTTTATGTTCACGATAGTCACCAAGGTCTTCTAGCTCTTCAGACCATTCACTCACCGCTTTTTCATTCCTCAGAACTTCATACATTTTTCCCATGTTCGGTAAGACTTCATTTTTCTCATTTAAAAAGAATTTTACAGGATCGAAAGGATAAATTCTAAAGTAAGCATTCTTCCAATTCTTATACTTTAATGTGATCGTCTTCTTCCCAGTAGTGTCCCAGTGAAGTAATTGCAGAGACATTTGCGGTTGAGAAATATTATTGATGAGAGTCTTTGCTCTATTTGCACCAATCGACTTAGGATGAGCCTTGACTGCTTCTTTAGCGATAGCAATGGCCTTTATTAATGCCTCCGGTTCCGACATTTCCGAAATCAACTCAGAACGTAGGTAATAACCTTCACTCCACCATGAATCGATTTTGTAGTCTCGCAAATAGTCTTTTAGAAACTCTGACATTTGTTTCTTATAATGGTCTTCATTAAAATGGGACTTAAGCACTCTTACCATTTCAAGTCGAGCCTCAATTAGACCTCCAATCCGGTCATTTTTCCAATGCCAATTTTCAAGATCAGTTAAAATCGTATTAATTCTTTGCAGTGGATGGGCTCCATTTTTCAAAGCATTTTTTTCTGCGGACTTTTTGAGTAGTGAACTAAGCTTTAAAAGCGTCTTTTCATTCTCTTCTTTAGCACTCCAAAATTGCGAATTCTTAAGGAAATCAACGTACAAGTAAGTAAGAGTGTCACGTAAGGTCCCCCGAATATTCTCTGGGTAATTTCCTGATCTAATGAAAGCGTTAAAAAAATCGTTTTTTGTTTCTCCTAACTCTGCTCTTTTTTTATAAACACTATTTAAACTTTTTTGAATCTCCGTAAAAATCTGGGCCTTTGTCCATTTTTTTAAATCAAGTTTTTTATCAGAAACGACCTTTTCTCTATTATTTATTTCCCAACTATAGGTCTCGTAATAATTCAGCAGTGACTGCGCATAATAAAGCTCAAGCAATAAATTTGAACTCATGCTCTTTGGCCAATCCTGCGCTTTAAAAGCTTCCACCGAGTTTTCAGCTTCCCCTAAGGCCATGGTAAGTCTTTGTGTTTGAATAATATAAATTGTCCAATCTTTATCATTCGTCACAAAGTCTTCTTTATTCTTTTCTAAAGTTTCTTTTGCGGCTTTATATTTTTGTTCCGAGATAAGCTTCGATATAGGAGCCCAGATTTTAGAGTTTGCCCAAGTGTTGGAGCTGAAGTTTGGTCCAATGTCCTTGGCCCAAAGGGATGTACTAACTAGCAAGAGCAAGCAAATAAACTTCATAAGAATCCTTTCTCGAATTGTTTAGAAAATTCTAACAAGAACCCTGTCGCTTGCACAAAAAAAAAGCCCTCTAATGAGGGCCTTTTGACAAATATGTCTATTTTTTAACTTAAGATCTTCTTCTAGAGTATTTCTTGTTAAATTTATCAACTCTTCCTTCAGTATCAAGGATTTTTTGAGTTCCTGTATAGAAAGGGTGAGAAGCTGCAGAGATTTCAATCTTTACGTATGGGTAAGTTGTCCCTTCATGCTCAAGTGTATCTTTTGCTTCGATTGTTGAGCTTGTAACAAACTTATAATCTGCTGCGATATCATGGAATAAAACTTCACGATATTCTGGATGGATGTCTTTTTTCATTGTTATTTCCTATTTAAAATATGTTACTAACTTAGGCAAAGAAATTTAGTATTTACGAAACAATAAGTCAATACTAGTTTATTTACTATTTTCCTTAATAAATTTAACTACTTCAGCCTCTTTCAATTTTTTTACAGTTTCGGTATTTTTCCACTCATCCGGCATCGCATAATTTTTGGTTCCGGCCTTAATATAGAGACCATATTTTCCATCAACTACTTTTACCGATTTTTTAAGTTCTTCTATCTTACCGAAATCCTTAATGACTGTTCCCCCTCTACCAAACTTAGGTTGAGCGAGGATCTCAAGTGCACGAGCAAGCCCTACTTCGTATACATTATCTTCTTTTTTCAGAGATCTAAACTCTCCGTCATGCATGACATACGGACCAAATTTTCCAATATTTGCGGCAACCATTTTTTTCGTCTCTGGGTGTAAACCTAACTCTCTTGGAAGCGAAAGAAGCTTTACGGCCATAGACATTTCAATCGTTTTTGGAGTGAACTCTTTTGGGAGACTTGCTCTTCTTGGTTTTGGATTCTCTTCCGTTGCTTCACCCAGCTGAAGATATGGACCATAACGCCCGACCAAGCAAAAAATTGCCTCTCCAGTTTCTGGGTGATGTCCGATTGGCTCAGGACCTCTCTTACTCATCTCAATTAGTTCATTGATATCAGTATCTTTAAGGTCAGCTGGTGCAATATCTTCAGGAATAGATGCATGTACTTCATCCTTTCCTTTTCCGTGAGCGATAACATAAGGCCCATAACGCCCAACTTTTACGTCCACTTTACCATTCACACCTTCAAGATGAATCGTTCTACTCTCATCAGGTACGATCGACTTTTCTTCTTCTTCGACTTTATTTTTAAGACCTTTTTTTCCTGAGTAAAAGCTCTTTAAATACTTCAAATGATCTTCACTACCCTCAGCAATAGAATCAAGTTTTTCTTCCATTTCACTAGTAAAGCTATAATCAACAAACTGTTGGAAATGATTTTCAAGTAACTGAACAACCGCCATTCCAGTAAAAGACGGAATCAGAGCTGTTCCCTCTTTTCTCACATACCCTCTATCCTGAATGGTCGCAATAATAGAGGCATAAGTAGATGGTCTACCGACACCTTCTTTCTCAAGACGTTGAACTAAACTGGCTTCCGTAAAGCGTGCTGGCGGTTTCGTTTCGTGTCCTAGTTTTTCAAGTTCTTTACAGTTGAGTGTTTGACCTTCTTTCATTTCAGGAAGAATCACTTCTTTATCGTCTAATGCCGCTTCAGGATCATCAGAACCTTCAACATAAACTCTCAAAAATCCTGGGAAGATAATTCTAGACCCGTTTGCATTAAACTGAGCTCCATCGACCTCAATTTTAACTTGCATATTACTTTTAGTAGCTTCCTTCATTTGAGAAGCAAGTGTTCTTTTCCAGATTAGCTCGTATAACGCCTTATCTTTGCCGGTTAAACCTGTTTCATCAGGGTGTTTAAAACTTGAACCTGCAGGTCTAATGGCCTCGTGAGCCTCTTGAGCAGCACTATCTTTAGTCTTAAATTGTCTTGGTTTATCTGAAAGGTATTCCTTTCCATATAATTCTTCAATAGAATCTCTTGCCCCATTAATTGCCTCTTGCGAGAGGTTGGGAGAATCGGTTCTCATATAAGTAATCAAACCTTCTTCGTAGAGTTTCTGAGCGGTACGCATTGTCTGCCTAGCACTCATTCCAAGCTTTCTAACCCCTTCCATCTGTAAGCTAGAAGTAATGAATGGTCTTGTTGGACGAGTTTGAGACTCTTTTTCTTCAATAGAAAGGACTTTCCAGTCACCTTTTTTGAATTTCTCCTGTAAGCCTTGCGCAGTCTTTTCATCAATATGAAAGATATCTTTTTTCGTTAACTTCCCAGTCTCAGGATCAAAATCTTTCCCGGTCGCAATTCTTCTGGAATCAACATAAGTAAGCTTCGCTTCAAAATCGTTTTTACCAGTATTAAGAGTTGCTTTAAGGTCCCAGTACTCAGACTTAACAAAACGTCTTCTTTCTCTTTCTCGCTCCACAATAAAACGCAGACCGACGGATTGAACTCTACCTGCACTTAAACCATAAGCAATCTTCTTCCAAATCAGTGGAGAAAGCGTGTACCCATATAATCTATCTAAAACACGTCTAGCCTCTTGAGCTTTAACCAGTTTTTCATCTAATTCTCTCGTGTCTTCAAGAGCATTTTGAATCGCTTTCTTAGTAATTTCGTGAAAAACCATTCTTTTTACTGGAATTTTTGGTTTTAGAAGCTCGATTAAATGCCAAGAAATACTTTCTCCCTCGCGATCCTCATCGGTTGCGAGATAGATCATTTTACATTCCTTCATCTTCTTTCTGAGGGCAGTAACGATTTTAGATTTTCCCTTAGGGACAACATAGAGTGGCTCAAAACCTTTATCTACATTCACACCCAATTTAGCCCACTCTTCTTTTTTAAGCTTGGCCGGAATATCAGTAGCAGACTGAGGCAGGTCGCGAACATGTCCCATACTGGCTTCAACAATATAGTTTTTCGGTAAAAATTTTCTGATTGTCTTTGCTTTAGTAGGAGACTCAACAATAACGAGGTACTTATCCATGAAAAATCCAGTTTTCAAATTATTAACGCTAAAAATAACGCTTTAAGTTGTGAGTTTTAACTATATTATAATAGAACTAACTTTTTTTAGAAGTAATTGTATTTTTAACATTCGTCAACTTTTGCACTATAAATATATAGATAAGGATAAACTTACTCCATGCAAAAACTTTTATCAAAGCTGTTTTTCTTTTGCTCGTACCTACCACTAATCAGGTATTCGCTAGAAAATATCTATATGCGCCAATTAGATTATGTAGAAGCATTGTATAAAAATAATGATGAGGTGGATGATATACTTTTACTGACTCACCTACCTGATTTTGTTTTTGGCCGAAGTCAGTTCACTTTATTAATTGTCACAAAGCAACAAGTTCATCCCAAAGCATTTCTCAATCAGTTTCGTGAAAAACTACGTAAGAATATCCTAAGCCGAATTATTTTTAACTTGAACTATATTCCCGTGCTAAATGAAAAAGAGTTTCGATTAGACCTCCTAAGAGGCTTTCTCATTCGAAATAGTTTAAGAGATACTATAAAATGGAAGTCCTTAATTAAGAAAAAAGATTACGTCACTTATCTCGGTCGCCAAAATGAATTTGCCATTAAATATAGCTCTTTTCAAAACCTATCACTGCACTTTTTAAGATTAGAGAGCGAGCAAGACTTTAGCCTTCAGATAAAGAATATCAAAAGAAGTTTAAATAACTTGAAAAAGTATGAGCCGAACAAGATTCCCGACTTGGAAAAGTTCAATAAAAAAGCCAACCTTCTCATCAAGTATCCTATCTTAAAGCCGGTATTAAAAAAGAACTTAATCACTCAGTGTTGGCGAATACTCACCCATTTCGAGGACATGTTAGAAATAAATGCCGAACGATCAGATTTTGATGATCCTCAGTTAAATTTTTTAAAGGATATAAAAGAGAAACCCTTTATTGAAGATATATTTGTCACTCCATCAATGATTCAATTCAATCCAGACCGATGGCAGGGGAAGATGTATGTAGACATTATATTAAATAAGAATTTTAGCGGAAAAAGAAAAGAACTCATCAAAATAAAAAAAGAGATTAAGAAGAATAACTCCAATTTTTTAAAGTTCAGAGTGAGGTTTACTACACCTTTACTTTTTGAAGTCAGTGGCCAAACATCATTGTACCCTTTTCCACTTGAGCCACTACTGCGAAACTCGATCGGTCGCTCGGTTTCAGGTAGAGAATATCCTTTTATGGTGGAGTATGAGCAATTGATCCATGCAAGCATTCACTTTCTCGTGACACAATTTATGCGTTTTAGATCTTTGAAGCAAAAAAACGAGCTTATTGGTTCGAAGTACATAAAATCTCTAAATCTTATGTACCGTTATCTATTACTCGTAAGATTTCTTGAAGGTGAGCGTTTTGAGCTGACTCGATCAGTAGACAGTATTCGCGCTAGTTTTACCCCTCAACTCACAGAGATTCTATTAACAGATCCTGTTACGGATGAAAACTGGACCATTATTCAGGCCCAGCTCAAATATCTTTTGAAAAAAATTCGAATAAACTTAGCAAAGTACGATGACTCTCTATACGAATTACGCTTTTAAGACTTTTAACGCTTTCTCCGAGTCAACAACTTTTATGGCCCTTAGCTTTTTAGAAGCTTTATCCATAAGGATCTTTCCGGTCACAATAGTCCCAAGTCTTGAGCATGTATAACTATAAGTTTTTCCCGGAGTTATCATTTTAGATAGACTATCAAGATCGTCCTTTGTGACTCTTAGACCATTGATTGCAATAAGCTCATCTTGAGCATTCATTCCCGCTTTATAAGCGCTTCCGTCAATAAGCACACTTGATAAAAAGACACGATCCCCTTCAAACCTATAAGTCACACCGAGGTCAGCTCTCGTCGGCTCATCGTACTCAAATTCACAACCAATTTCTTTATAATAGGTCTCAAAATCAATATCTTCAGTTGTTGATAGGCGCAGTTCAAAACGATTGCGAATTTCTTCACCCCCGATACTTTCTACCATCTTCATCACTTCTTCGTGATCAACACCGACAGCTGGATTATCAAGGTAGCGCTGCCAAAGAGCATTCAATAAATCATTAATACTTTTCCCCACTTTTACTAAATCAAAATGGAGGGTGCTAAAAACTAAACCGCCTTTTAGGTAGTAGCTTATGCTAGAGTTATTACTATTTTCATCTGGTCGATACAACTTTATCCAAGCGTTAAAAGAAGAGTCTTCTAATGAGTGAAACTTCTTTCCAGGAATATCAAAATAGCGCTGTAAGTTTTTAGCCTGCATCTTTAAATATTCTTCTAGGTTACAAAGCCCGGAACGAAGGACAAAAATTTCATCCATAAAACTGGTTAAACCTTCAGTAAGCCAATGCATTCTCGTATAATTTTCATTTAAATAATCAAAAGGCTCGAGTTCTTTTGGACGAATTCTTTTCACGTTCCATGTATGAAAGTATTCGTGAGCGACTAGTGCAAGCCAATTAATATAGCTTTCACGGTCACCTAACACTCTCCCATCATAATGGAGTGCTGTTGAATTCTTATGTTCAAGTCCCCCGTATAGTGAGCGCTTGAAATGAGTAATAAATAAATACTTGTCATAAGGTATAGATGAAAAATGCGAGCTCACAGTTTCTACAATTGTTTTAATATCAGCTTTTAAATCATTAGCGTGAGGATATTGCTCTCCATACCAAACTAAATGATGCTCTTTTCCATTAACCATAAATCCGTCTGATTCATGGCAACCTATTTCCACCGGACAATCCAATAGGTCATCAAAGGTCTCAGCAGTATAAATAAATTTTTCTCTTTTATCTGAAATATCAATTAGACCTGTATGCAATTTTGACCAAAGCGCTGGAAATCTAAACTCAATTTCTGGTTTCTCAGATGCACCTTCGATACCCACTAAATAACTTGGCCCGTGCAAAAAAGCATGAGACTCATCGACATGAGAAGTTCTCACGGTTAACTCGTGACAAAAAACTTCGTACTCCACTTCAAAAGCGTCGGCTTTACCTTTAATCTCTGAGTTTTTGAAATCAATTTTCCAAGTATTTTTTGTTTCCTGCTTAAAGTTTAGATATTCTCCTTGTGAAGTCAGTGCTTTGATTGTTCTAATATTTCTCGAATATTCACGCATCAGGTAAGAACCGGGTGACCAACTCGGCATAAAAACAATAACTTCGTCGCGGTTTTCTCTTGGCGCAGTTAGTCTTACTTTGACCATATGGGTCTGAGGATCAGTGATTTCTACTAGGTATTTTACTTGCATCGGTCTTCCTTTGTTTCTATCAATTTGTTATAACATAAAAAACAGAGGTTCTCATGATAGATATTAGTTTAGATCAGATAAATATTGAAATTTCCGACTTAGCAGCCAAACAGGTTCAGACTATTTTTGAAAATGACTATACGCTGGAAGGACTAGTTTTTAGACTAAAGATTCAAGGTAAAGAATGTCATGGATTTACTTATGCTCTAGGATTTACTTCCCCAGAACAAGACGACCTTATCTATCATAAAAATGGAATTACCGTACATATTGATCCCTTCACCGCTTATTACTGTAAAGAAGGTCTAATTGAATACTTATTTGACTTAGATAGTAATAAAGAAGGTTTCTTCTTCGAAAATAAAAATGAAAAATTATACCGCGGAAAATTCTTTAAAAATGAAGAAATGACTCCTAAGTTCAGAGAAACAAACTTATAGACAGTTTCTTCTACCTACTAGCATATTTCCGTTTTCACAAAGAGTCATACTTAGGACTCCACTAAATTCATTAGGAAGTTTATAAATTTTTTCCATCGCTGTTCTAGAATTATTAGGGGCATTCGAGTACGGCCAACGAACAATCACCGAGTCAACTCTTTCTCCCTCAGCGATTCCAAAATGAACACCTTCCTCATTTTGCGGTGGAAGTGCTCCGTAAGAGTAAGCAACATTTTGAAGCCTATTTAATATACGCCCTTCTTTTTCAACTCTGATGGTAATCGTTGCATTTAACCCATGAAAATTCGACTTATCTCCGCGCAAGAATAATCGAACCCCACGGCCCTTAGTCTGAATATTATTTTCAAAGAGTTTTATTTTTGGCTTCAAAGATTCATCTCTGATTTGAGATTGTGCAGTTAGGATATCCATCTTTCCATCGCGATTAATATCGAGAACTACTGTTGAGATCGGGTTCATAATATCAATACCCATCTGCGCAGCTCGATTTTCAAAAGCGTGATCAAACAACTGTTCAAAAAGAACCAGTTTGCTATGAGGAGGATAGCCCGAGTTATCTACCAATAAATCCAAAAGACCATCGTTATTAAAATCTGTCCAGATGCCTCTTCGATCTGCCTCATGCCAGCCAGGATCGAAAGAATCTAAAAAATACTCTGTTCTAAAATATTTTGGAGGATATTTAAAAGTCCGCCCAGTAAGAACACTCGATTTATCTACGTCACTACTATCATAATTATGAGTCAACTCTCCAACAAAAATATCCATGATTCCGTCATTATTATAGTCCGCACAGGCCACACCAAAACTGCGCCCCCCACCCTGCTTATTATTCAGGCCCTCTGAGTCAGCTGAGTATCCGGCAAATTTTCCAATCTCTTCAAAGTATCTTTTTTGATCACGGAATTTATAACGGTTCATCCACATTTTGTTATCAAAACGGTTGGTTGAAACGGTGAGAATATCGGGATAGCCATTTTGATCAATATCGCAAATTTGCGCGCCATAAGTAGGTGTCGCATTGATAAACATAGCACCTGATGGATCTTTTTTAGCTTCATCAACTAAAACACTACTCACATCTTCAAACTTACGACCTTTATTTTCGAATAAATAATCTGGAGCAGGAAAAGGATTATCCTTTATCATTTTAAACCAATTACCAATAAACAAATCGAGCTTACCATCCAAATTGTAATCAATTAGTCCTATGGTTGAGTTCGAAATTTTTACATTGATAGCATAAGGCTTGTCGAAAACCACTTTCCCATCCACCTTGCTGCCATAAAATATTCTTAGCGGCTCTTTTGAAAGCTCTGTTTTCTGATTAAGGACCCCCACAATAGCATCAAGCACATGATCATTATCCAAATCGTAAAACAATATAAATGAGGCTTTCACTGGGTTCTTAAAAGGTGAATCCCCTTGCACGAACTTTTGCCTGACTAAATCGAAATAATAAAACTTCGGATAGGAATAAAAACTTGGTATAATGACTAAGTCTGAGTAAAAATCTCCGTTAATATCGACAACATTAAAATTGTAGGCCTCAATATCATCTAACCCATACTCTGTTGTTCTGTCGTCAAAAGAGAAATTGTTTTCTTTATTTTCCTGAGGAAACTCATCAGGAATACCATCCATCGCTCCCCCTGCTGGCCCAAGCGGATCAACAACTTTCTCATTACTTGAGCAAGCGACTAGGGAAATAAAAATAGACATGATCCAAATCTTCATTTCTGTTATTATAGAAAATAATTTCATTCAAGTATAGTTGTAGTGCAAAGATTAAGATCTGACTTAAATATGACCGGAGTTTTACTTGCGCAATGGGAAAAGATTTATGAGAATATTAAAGTATGAGTAAAATTCGTAACTTATTTAATAAAATAAAATCAAAAAAGAAATCTTCTCAGGATTTAGACGATATCTTTTTAGAAGAAGAACAACTCGATGAAGATGATCTCTTCGAAGAAGATGAGGATATTGAAATACCTGATGAACCTGATATTGATTCTTACCTTGAGGATGATGAGGAAGTTGAAACTGTTGCAGCTTCAGAAGATTTAACTGGTGAGATTGACGTTAGTGAACTACCTCCATCAAGCATGCCGCCCGCTGAACAAGATGCTACAGGAGAAGTTCAATTAACAAGTGGAATCAATGACGATGGATACGTCGATGAATACGACGATGAAGACGTAACCAACGAAATTGACCTAGAAGAAGGTTCTTTGACTCTTAAAGACCGTATGGAGCATATGAGTCTCAGGGTAAAAGACAAATTCCGAAATTTAAATACCAAAGACCTCAACAAAGCATACAAAAAAGACATGGCAGCTAATAAGTTGCAAGATTTTACCTCTAAAATTAATCTTGCAGACCTAAAAGGTAAAACTAGCAGCTTCAATTGGAATTCACTTCCAAGTAAGTTTTTTGCTGATGAAAATAAACCAAAAGTTCACCGTTATTTTCAGATGGGAATGTTAGTATTTACGACCTTTGCCATCGCGAAACTCTCTGGCTCTCTATTGGGGGGCTCAAAAAAATATAATGACCTTGGGCGGGAATCACAAGTTGTAATTAACGATGATAATAAGATAGTTCCTAAAGATATTAATAAAATTTCTCAAGCCGATCTTTTTCAAACACAAGAAGAAGAGAAGCCGGTAGATACTAAACCTAAAGAGATACCTAAAACACAGTGCTTAAGTGCGAATAAAAAATCCAGTCTTAATGTAAAACTCGTCGATACCATTGTTTTACAGGATTCAGTTAAATCGATTGCGAGTGTCCAACTCAACTCTAAAAAAGAGCTACTCATGGCAAGAGAAGGTCAAACTGTTGAGAGTATGAAGATTGGCAGAATTGAAAAGTCGAGAATGATTTTTAGAAATCTTCAAAGCCAAGACTGTGAGTACATCGAACAAAAAGAGTCAAAAAGATCTAAGCGTATTGGTGGTGGAATTAGAACCATGAACAAAACCAAGGCTGCTGAGTTTAGAGCAAAAGCTAAAAAAATAGATGGTATTCAACAGGAAGGAAACACTTTTAAAGTCAAAAGAGATTTCCTGAAAACCAAACTTGCAGATATCAACACCATTCTCACCGAAGCAAAAGGTATCCCTATTAAAAATCCTGACGGAACAATTTCTTTTAAAATTGTAGACGTAGATCCAGGAGGAATTTTTGCTTACTTAGGAGTACAAAACGGAGACGTTATTACTTCGATTAACGGTGAGCCAATCAAAGAAATAAATGAAGTCATGTCATTATTTGGCAAGATTACGTCACTTAATAACCTCTCTCTTGGGTTTGATCGCCAAGGAGATAATGTGACACAAAACTACAATATAGAGTAAAGGAATCTATGAAAACGAAAGCTCAAGGAATGAACGCTCTTTTTATGGCCACCATGATGGTGATGAGCTCCTCTTCAATGGCTCAATTTAAAAAAGATAAGTATCAAACCGAATCTCGCTTTAATCCAGGAACAAAAAGAGATAATGACTCTGACTCGAATGGATTTGTTGATTCTCAGGCAAATGCAGATGCCTTTGGAAATAGAACTCAAGCTCCTAAACAGGAAACGAACCCATTTGTTAACTTAAATCCAGAAACAGCCTTCGGACCAGAAATTGTAGAGCCAAAGGACTATGTTGATAAAGATATAATGGAGATCACGCGTGAGATTCAAGAGCTAACGGGAATCAATCTTATTTTAGATAAAGATGTTAAAGGAAAGGTTTCAATATCCTTCTCTACTCCAATCACTGTAGGGGATTTTTGGAAAGCTTATTTAACTTCGCTTGATATGGCGGGATTCACCTTGGTTAAATCTGGTGCTTTTTATAAAGTCATCAACACTAGAGATGTAAGGTACTCTCCGACCAAAATCTACACTGGATCTTTCACGCCTGAAACTGATGCGCATGTCATGAAAGTTATGGCATTAAAGCATGTTGATGCTGCTGAGATTTCAAGAAACTTTCGTCCTTTTATGTCTAGATACGGTAGGATAATCGATCTTAAACAAACTAATACTATTATCATCTCTGATACCGGGACAAATATTAATAGGCTTGAAAAACTAATTAAATTTTTAGATGTGCCGGGATACGAAGAGTCTCTGCAAATTATCCCTGTCTATAATAGTTCTGCTTCTGAGATTGCTAAACTTCTCGATGAAATTCTTCGAGGTGGTTCTTCAGGAAGTTCAAGATCTACGAGTGTTAGATCTAAATCAAAAAGGTTCTCAAGTGCTGGTGCAGATGATGGAAAGAATATTTCAAAAATCATTGCAGAACCTAGAACAAACTCAATCATCGCCATGGCAAATGCAACTGGCGCAGAGGAGCTAAGAAACTTAATCAAAAAGCTGGATGTTAAATTTAGTTCAAGTAATTCAGATAAAATCCATGTTCTTTATTTAAATTATGGTAATTCAGAAGAAATAGCTAAAACTCTATCAAACCTAGTATCTGGTGCAACTAGGTCCAACTCTACCGGTAGAACTGCAAGAAGTTTCGTCACAAGAGACGCGGGCTCGACATTATTTAACGGTGAAGTAAAGATCAATGCAGACAAAAACAATAATGCTCTGGTTGTTACTGCCTCTCCTACGGACTGGATTACAATTAAAAATGTTATTGAAAAATTAGATATCCCAAGAGACCAAGTTTATGTTGAAGGTTTAATTATGGAAACCACACTCAACAAAGTTAGAGCTTGGGGAGTTGATTTTGTCGGTAAATACGGAAAAGGAAATGCTCAGACTGGTGGATTTAATTCTGGTCAAGGTCTTGGGACTCTACTAGCTGATGGTAACCCAGTTAATATCAGCAATTTCTTTGTCGGTATCGGTGGACCAAATCAAAGCCCTACTGAATTTGAAATTGGTGGAAACAAGATAAAAATCAACTCAGTAAACGCACTGATAAAGGCCATTGCTAATAATACTGCAACAAATGTTCTTGCGACTCCTCAGCTACTAGCTATGGATAATACAGAAGCAGAGTTTGAAGTTGGAGCTTCAGTGCCTATTATTAACACTAATACCACCAATGGAACTGTTCAAACAACTACGGGGAAACAAGAAGCAAAATTAAGCTTAAAAATTACTCCTCAAATCAATAAAGTTTCTCGTTATGTTACATTAAAGATTAACCAGTCTATTAATGATTTTATTGGTGACCCTAGTTCTGCTACTAATGGAACAGGTCTTGCAACGACAATTAGATCTGCCAATACTGAAATAATGGCCAAAGATGGTGATACTATCGCGATGGGTGGATTACTGAGAGACAAAGAAGTAACAACTTTTAATAAGGTCCCCCTACTCGGTGATATTCCAGTGCTAGGATGGCTATTTAAAAGTAAAAATAGAGTTGTTGAAAAAGTTAACCTTTTATTTTTTCTTACTCCTAGAATTATTTCTCCTTACGAGGAAGTTGCATCAAAGAACTCTAAGCGAGTCCTTGATAATAGGCTTAAAAATTTAAAAGACGTTATTGACGATGAAAACCCTGAACCATTCAAAGAGCAAGCAGCTGAACTTAGAGCTAAAATCGAAGCGCAACAACTTGATAGAGGAAAAGATACAAATATCTATAAGCAAAATAATATGAGTGATGAAGGTATTGGGCCGGAAGCAAATGCGGACGATATCCCTGATTACCAAGCAATTGCAGATGAGGCTAAGAAGTAATGCAACTCAGTAATGAGCATTTAAGTAAAGTTGAAAAAAATAAGATGCGAATTGGAGAACTTCTCCTTAAGCACACTGCTTTAACTCAAGATCAACTAGACGAAGCACTAGGTCTGCAAAAAGAGAGCGGAGAGCTTTTAGGCTCCATACTTTTAAAGAAAAATTATATTCATCCTCACGATATCATTAAAGTTTTGTGTCACCAGATTGATATCCCCTACCTACCTGAAATCAACGTCGAAGAAATTGATCCAAGTTATGTAGCGGACATTTCAATCAACTATGCTAAACAGCATGAGGTTCTTCCCATTCTTGTCTCAAATTACTCTGTGACGTTAGCAATGAGTGATCCTTTTGACTTTAACGCCGTCAATGATATGAGTGGGATCTTTAAAAAGAAGGTAGATATAGTTGTCTCTACCCCGCTCAAAATTCAAGATGCCATCAATAGAGTTTATGAAAAAGCTAATAGTAATTTAGTCGATTCAATTGAAGATGAATTCGAAGAAAATCTTGACCTCGATGGACCAATCGATATCCTTGATGCTTCTGCTGATGAAGCACCTGTTATTAGATTCGTTAACAGTATTATTTTTCGTGCCGTAAAAGAGCGCGCCTCAGATATTCATATAGAGCCTTACGAAAAAGATGTTGTTTACCGCTTTAGGGTAAACCGAGTGATGAAAGAGATTCTTCGTCAGCCGAAGAAAACTCATGCAGCTGTTTCCAGCCGTATTAAAGTTATGGCAAAGCTAGATATCGCTGAAAAACGTCTTCCACAGGATGGAAGAATTAAAATTAAGATTGCAGGTAAAGATATCGATATTCGTTTAAGTACTGTACCAGTTCAAAACGGTGAAAGAATCGTAATGAGGGTTCTGGAGAAGACCAATACGGTACTAGAACTAGAAAAATTAGGTTTCTATGGAAAGACATTAGAAAACCTAAAAGATATGTCGACGAAAAAATATGGGGTACTTTACGTTTCAGGTCCAACTGGTCACGGTAAAACGACAACCCTATTTGCTGTTTTAGAGCGAATGAATACACCTGATAGAATGATCATCACCGTTGAAGATCCAGTTGAATATGAAATACCAGGTATTTCTCAAATTCAAGTGAACTCGAAAATTGACCTTACCTTCGCTAAAGCACTTAGATCAATCCTAAGACAAAACCCTGATGTTGTTATGGTTGGGGAAACAAGGGATCAAGAAACAGCTGAGATGGCGATTCAAGCTTCCCTTACTGGTCACTTTGTTCTCTCTACAATTCACACCAATGATGCTTCATCATGCCCTACTCGTTTAATTGATATGGGGGTGCAACCATTTTTAATTTCATCATCACTTGTTGGTGTTCTAGCGCAAAGACTTGTAAGAACACTTTGTAATAATTGTAAAATTCCTACAGATCTAAGCGAATATGAAATGCAGATGTTAGACTTAGATGCCGTCCCTCCTAAGGCGACTATATTTAAACCTAATGAAAAAGGTTGTGAAAAATGTAATCACACAGGCTATGGCGGGATGACGGTTGTTGCAGAATTATTAGTTGTTACTGATAAGATTCGCCAGCTTATTTTACAAAAAGCTGATTCATCTCGAATTAAAAAAGCCGCAATATCAGAAGGTATGATTACACTTTCTGCCGACGCTTTAGATAAAATTTTTAGAGGAATAACATCTGTTGAAGAAGTACTAAGGGCGATCATATCAAATATTGATGAAGAAGAGGTTTCTGAGTAATGCCATTATATCTCTATAAAGGTCTCAATTCTTCCGGAAAAGAAGTCAAAGCTGAAGTTAATGCTGACAGTATTATTTCGGCTAAACAGAAACTCCGTCAAAACGGGGTCATGCTTTTATCCATTAAAGAAAAGAAGACAAAAGAGAAAAAATCTTCCATAAGTTTTGGTGGATCTAAGGTCGCAATTGAAGACTTATCTATCATGACGAGACAGCTTGCCACTTTAATTCAAGCTAGATTTCAAATCGTTGAAGCCTTGGCCTCTCTAGAGGAGCAGGTGGAAAATGATTACTTAAGAGTTGTTCTTTCTGAGTTGAAACGAGACGTGAACGAAGGTGCTTCCATGGCCAATGCGCTAAAAAAGCACCCAAAAGTTTTTAATAATGTTTATGTCAACATGGTTGATGCCGGAGAAGAATCAGGAACTTTAGATATTGTTCTCCTACGTCTAGCGGAATTCACTGAAGCACAATTAGAACTTAAGAACAAAGTAAAAGGAGCCATGACCTATCCTATCATCATGGTCATAGTTGGTTTTATTTTAGTAAGTTTTATCTTTGTATTTGTTATACCTAAACTTACAAAAGTTTTTGAACGCTCTAAGATGGAACTGCCAACTCTAACTAAAATTTGTATCGCGGTATCAGATTTTATGCTCGATTATTGGTGGAGCCTACCAATGATCGCTTTCAGTTTAATGTATCTTTTTAACCGATGGAAAAGCTCACCTAAAGGTGAGAGAACTTGGCATAATATCGTTTTGAAGGCGCCAATATTTGGAAATATTGTGCAGATGATTAACGTAAGTCGATTTTGTTCTGCACTTGCCACCCTACTTAGCTCAGGTGTTCCAATCCTCGTTTCATTAAAGATTGTAAAAAACCTTATCCCTAATGTTCATATTCAAGGCAGTATTGAGTCGGCGAGTAACGCAGTTCAAGAAGGTAGTTCAATGGCACCAGCGCTGAGAGCTTCAGGACATTTTCCGGTGATGGTAACTCATATGATCTCTTTAGGTGAGAGAACTGGTGAGTTAGAAGAAATGTTACAAACAGCAGCAAACAACTATGAAGGTCAGGTCAACTCAAAATTAAATGGACTAACGGCCATCATAGAACCTATAATGATTGTGTTTTTAGGACTAATGGTTCTTATTATTGTAGCGGCAGTTGTGATGCCGATGATGAAACTAAACCAGCTCAGTTAAACTAAAAAACAGAATCAAAAAATTGAAAAGGAGTTTCCATGTCAAAACAGTTAGTGTCGAATTCACCAATATTAGCTTCTCAAAAAGGGATGAGTTTAATCGAGATCTTAATCGCGATCACTCTTCTAGGTATAGTTGGTACTTTTGTTGCTACGAACGTTTTAACAAGTCTTGAAGAAGGGAAATATGACTCCGCAAAAATCCAAATCCAAAATTTAGGTGGAGCATTAAAAGACTTTAAAAGAAGATGTGGAATCTATCCTACAACAGAACAAGGACTTGAAGCTCTAGTTGAAGCCCCTACTTCAGGTAGAGAGTGTAAGAGATATAGACCAATTATTGATAAACTTCCTCTAGACCCTTGGGATACTCCATTCCAGTACGAATCAGATGGAAAAACTTACGTTATTAGATCACTAGGAGCCGATGGTTTTGAAGGTGGAGAAGATTTCGATAAAGATATCTCAAGCGAAGACGTTTAATTTTATTCTTCTTAAAAAGACTGCTCAAAAGGGCTTTTCTCTTTTAGAGATTTTAATAGCTGTTGCCTTAGTTGCTTTGGTAACAGCTATAGCCGTTCAATCCTTTTCAACAAATGATCACCAAGATTTAGAAGATACGGTTTTTGAAATCGATCGCTCCCTTAGGTATGCCACGAATGAAGCCATCATGCGAAACTCTATAGTCAGGCTTCGCTTAGACCTAGATACATCTCCCATTGAATATATTATCGAATATGGAGAGGGCACTGAAATGGTACTCCCTGAAATGGTAGACTCAGATAAACTTTCGATTAAAGAACGCGAGGATGAAGCCAACCGACAAAAGAAACTCGATGGCCGCTTCACCAATACTAGCTATTTTGAAGACGGTCCTAAAAAGTTTAAAGATTCTGTGTTAGTTTATGGCGTAGGTACCTCCTACCAAGAAAATATTGTCACTACTGGGCAAGCAAGTATCTATTTTTATCCCTCAGGAGAAAAAGACAGTGCGATCATTTTCTTACATACCGACGAAGAGCTAGTTTCTTTAAAAATTCCTCCTTTCGAAGAAAAACTGTATGATGAATATTATAAATTTAGTCAGACAGAAATGGATTATATTGACGACACTTTAGAGGGGCGATCCCGCGAGGTTTTCAGGCAATGGTTAAGAGAATAAATCAGGCAGGTATGTCATTGATTGAAGTATTGATCGCTCTGACGATCTTTGCAGTCATGTCCACTGTTTTAATAAGTACAGTCTCTTTCAATATCACTAGTTCTATGTACGCTCGCGATGATGTAAAAATGCATAATCTTGCTGAATTTAAAATGAACGAAGTGCTCATCGGTAACCGAGAGTTTACTAATGCCACCGATAACTCCGAAGATACTGGCAATTTCGAGATCGAGGGTTTTAAAGACTTTAAATACAAGGTTCAAATTAGAAAAATGGAACTTCCCGACTTATCTGCAGTCATGGGACAAACAGAAGACGAAGCCAATCGAGTTGAGACCCAAGAAACAGAAATTAGAAAAAGAGTCTTTGGGCTTTTAAAAAAGAATTTAGAAGAAATTGTATGGCAGGTACGTGTAGAGGTCACCTCACCTGATGGAATAATTTATGAACTTACCTCTTGGGTTGAAAAGTCGAATGCGCAAATTGACAAAAACTTTGGCTTCTAATTCCCAAGGTTTTACATTAATTGAAGTTTTAATCTCTATTACGATCATGGGGATTATGTCTCTAGGAATCATTAGTTTTTCAGACTTTGTCATTAATTCGTCAGAAAGCACGATCTCAGAAGACAAAGACTTCTTGAGAGTCGAAACGGCAATGTCTAGACTCGAGTGGGATATTTCTCAAATCTATACTCCCCTAGCGTTTGATATTCTCATGAATCCTGCTCAGATGACTCCTAACGAGGGAGAAATCTATAATCAACTCATTGATATCTATCAGAGAAATCAACGTTTTGCTCAGTTAAGTTATGAAGGACTACCTGTTCCAATTTATGAAAATCCTGAAAAAGACGAATTTATTTTTCTGACAACTTCTAATAGAAGAAAAATCGCTAACACCAAACAGTCTCGCTTTGCTTGGGTACGATATAGCCTAGCTCCCGACGAGGGAACTCGTGATGAAGCAGCCGTCGGGGAATTTAAAAATGCTGATGAGCCGGAAAGAAAAGGTGGTTCTGTACTTATTAGACAAATTTATAATAAGGATATTTTTAGCCCTGAAGACATTCCCTGGAGTGATGTAAAGTCACAAGTTCTTCTGCGCAATGTGGACCGATTTGTTTTTGAGTTTTGGAATCCAAAAACCAGTAAATGGACTGATAACCTGCAAACTATTACTCAAGGAGTCCACAGAGTTTACGCGGTAAAAGTCAATCTCACATTTTTTGATATCCTCAATGCACAAAGGTACACAGAGCGAATATTTCGTCCATTGTTTCCCGATTTTCAAGCGGAAGATGTCTATAAATTTCTAAAACAGAAACCTCGAACAGGTAATACTCGTGGTGATGACGGTGGCAGTTCAACCACAACCACAGCACCGACCGAACCAGGGGATGAAGAATGAATATTTTAAAGAACCAAAAAGGTGTCGCAGTTTTTATGATTATGGCCGCGATTGCGATTGCGGTACCCCTCGTTTATAAATTTACAGAAGAAAATTATATCAACCGCTTTAGAGCGGACAATATTGAGTCGAGGGCAAAAGCGCGACTAGTAGCGGAGTCAGCTCTAAAATTTGCCATGGCCAGACTTAGACTCTACAAGGAAGCATTCAATTTTCTTCAAAATAAAGGTGACGCGGCTAAAGCCGTAAAACAAGAAAACTTAGACCTCATCTGGAACTTCCCTTTTGTCTACCCTATCCCCGTCACTAAAGATATGAATGCCATTCAAAAAGATGCATTAAAAAAATTTGAGCAAAACTCATTTTTGGAGGGCTCTTTTCAACTATCAATTAATAACGTATCTAACAAAATTAACTTAAATCTTTTACGTTTATCTTTACTGACTCAAGCAAGAAACCGAGCAGCTCAAGCAAACCCAGAAGAAGAACCTCCTGAGTTAACTGAAGAAGAACTAACCTTCACCCCAGAAGCTCAGCTCGTAAAAGCCTTACAACAAGGTATTGAACTAAAAAGTGCAAATGATGAACTATTTGATTCCAAATTTTATGGGCTCGAAGTACAACCACTGGTCAATGAACTTAAGTATTATATTAGTGACCCCAACGCCATTGAAGACACGGGAGGAGCTGATAGAAGCTTTGATGAAATTAAGTTAACACCAAAAAGAGCACCTATCACATCTTTTAGCGAGGTTTACTCGCTACCTAGTTGGCCTGATGAGATTATAGAACTGATCGAAAATGAATTTACCGTTCACGGTGCCTTGATGATCGACCTCAATGAGATCACGGAAAACCTAATGAGGCTTTTGATTCCAGATATTCTTCCCGAAGATATCAAAGAGTTTTTTGACTATAAAAATAATCCAGAGGATCCAAAATACTTCAACAGCCTCGATGATTTCAAAAATTATATCGTCAATATTGGCAATATTATGACCGAAAGCAAATTTGATGAACGGTTCAATAATTTTCAGAAACAAGGACTAAAGTTTGGAGTGTCACCAACACTTTTTAAGGTAGTGATTAATGCCAAAGTAAGAGAGTCTGTTTACAATCTTGTTGCTTATATCACGATCCCGGTAAAACCAGAGCCTAGACCGGTTACAACAACTCCTAGCGGAACTGTACCTCCGCAAACTCCCGCAGGAACAGATCCTGGAGATGACCCTCCGCCAACGACTACGCCCCCTACAACACCAGGTAGCACAACACCGCAAAAGCAAAAAACTCAACTACTTGAGCCTCGGATTGTAGAGATCATAGTTGGCTAAAATTTTACTTTTTAAAACATGAGCGCTGCAATACAATATTAGCATGTTAAATATCGTCGCAGAAATTGGTAGTTACTCAGTAAAAATCGTAAGTTATCGTCAGGAAAAGAAGAAAATTTGTCTGCTCTCTGCAGAAGATTTATCCCTCGATGACGAGAGTATCAATGAGGATACAGAACCCATGGTTTTATGGCGAGCTAAGCTCAACCTGATTAAAGAGTATGTCGACAATATCCACACAGAAAACCAGTTAATTATTTGTATGCCCTCTGAATTTGTCACCACGAGATTTCTATCTCTGCCAGTTAAAAATAAAAAGAAGGCTCATCAGTTACTTCCTTTTCAAATTGAAGAGGATCTTCCCTACAGTTTAGCCGAAGCACATTGGGCGGATAGATTAAAAATTGAAGGAGAATTTACGCATGCAACCGTGGCCATAGTCCGTCACGAAACATTTACTGAGTTTTATGAAGTGCTTAAAGAATCAGGGCTGGAACCCACAATTCTCACGACTGATGTTGCTGCCTATGCGCAGTTTATTGAAATGCATGAGACTGATTTTGAACAATCATGTGCAATCATAGATATAGGCCATAATATCACCAATGGTTTTATTTATCAGGATGGTCTTTTAGTTTCTAATCACCAGTCTTTTACGGCTGGACAAACTATTACGGAAGCGATTTCTAAGTCCTACGAAATCTCTGAAGAAGAAGCGGTTTTATACAAGCATCAAAACTCTTTTCTACTGCTTAATGGTCAATACGACAAAGTAAATGATAATCAAAAAGAGTTTGCTCATATTATGGATGTTGTTCTTGAACCACTGATAAATGAAATTAAACGTTGGGACATAGGCCATCGAGTAAAATATGGTTCAACCATTAAGAAAATTTACTTAACTGGTGCCAGCGCCAATATTAAAAATATGAAAAATTATTTAGCTGAGAAATTACAAGTTCCGGTGGAGACTTTTGATCCTTACCGCTACTTAGAATTAGAAAATATCGATACCTCTGAAAAAGTTAAAAATAAGTTCAGTCCAGTTGTTACCACCGCAGTCGTTTCGTCGAAAAAAACAGGTCTAATAAATTTATTGAAGGGTGACTATATGTTCACCAATAAATTTGGGTTACCAATAGAACCTTTCACGTTTATTTTCACTCGAACAGTTCTAGCATCAGTTTTATTAAGTATTTTCTTTTTATCTAGCTATTTCATCACCAATCACCGTTTAAAAGATGCAAAAAGAAGTTCAATGGCCATTCTTAAGAATCCAAGTTTGGGCATAGGAAAGACAACCGGTAAAAGACCTGAGGATGTGCTTGCCCTCCTTGAGCGAGAGAACAGGAATATTAACCAAGAAGTAAAAAGCATACAAGCTTCACTAAAGGTGAACGCTTTAAGGCATATGCAAGATATCATCAAGTACTTGCAAGGTCGAAAAGTTGAAATTATATATTTTTCAGCGATTGAAGATCTTTCACAAACAAAAGCCGCTTCAGATCTTAAACATGAAATCGATTTCATCGTAAAATCAGAAAGTCTTTCCGAACTGAAAGTTATCTCTCAAACACTTAATCAAAGTGGACGCCGCTGGAAAGTCAGTCTGGATGAAAATAAAAAAGAACTCTCTGTAAAAGGACTTGGTGAAACTTTATGATAAGCCCGATGCAAAGAATAGATGAATTTTTAAAACAGCAAGTAGAAGACTTTAAAGATGCCCCTGCGTATTCTCAAATAATCGAGACCTACTCTAGTTTAGAAGACTGGCAACAAGAAGCTATTAAATTTGCCATGATGGTTTTTAGCATTTTAATACCTCTTATTTTTACTTTTATCTTTTACCTTTTCTACTCCAGTGCAAACTACGACTTAGTCCTACAAGAAAATATTATTAAAAATGCGAATCAGATCATTGCAAGTAGAGCTGACCTCAGAAGATCTAGTAATATTCTAAATCCATACCCCATTCCCAATCAAAATGCATTAGAATCCAAACTTTCTGCATTTGGAGTTGATACTAGCAAGATGCGAGTCGCATCTGGCAGCTTTGATATTATTGAAGCCAACGGGATTAGTGAGATGCAAGCTAGCATTGAGTTTAAAGAGATATCCAGCAAAGATCTTTATGATTATCTAAACAAATTAAGCTTTAGAGCAAAATTCAAATTTAGAGAAATATTGATCAATAAAAATCCTAAAAATAATCTTCTTGAAGGAAGTTTTGGAGTTTCACAATTTTCTAAGCTTCCAGATGAGCAGGAAATATAATGAGTGAAACAAACCATAATGAGCCTGAATATAAACTGAGTTTTCTCCGCAAATCTCAATGGATACTAGGGCTGTTCATATTATTTGTGATCACCTTTGCCCTTCAATTTGAATTAGATTTTGCGCCTGTAACCAAAACGGCCGGTAAAAATTATATCCAAAACTCTGCCTGCCCACTCTCTTACGATGATTACAATTTCAAGTTTAATGGTATTGTCCTCAATAATGTGCAGTTATCTGCTGCTTGTACAGGCGGTCAGCCTCTAACCTTCAAAACGATAGAGCTCGGTTTTTCTGGATTTAGCTTCTCCCCTTTTGGGCCGACTTTTAATATTGAAACAGAATTACTTAACAATCCAATCGAAGTTGATATAGCAGTAGGCTTCACTGGTTTTGCAATAGTGATGGAAAATGAATCAACAAATGGTGTTTTTGAAGATCAGAACAAAAAAATAAACTTAGCGACTCTAAGTGATTTTTTACCAGTAACCTTAATGGGTGATCTTTTTATTTCGAACCTGCACTTTAAAGCTGACTATCAGTTAAGAGAAATTGATATCCTTACAGTAAATATTGTTTCTAAGAACTTTATTTTCCCTTCTCAAACGATCAGTGCCCCTGGTATGCCTTTTCCCTTTGCGATCAAAGAAAGTTTAATAATTAATGACTTTCTCATTCTCGGAGAGCTTGAATCAACGGGTACGAATCCGACATTTAAATTAGAAAGACTTACAATTGGTGATGATCAATCTCCAATTAGATCTGAATTTAAAGGAAAATTGGGGCTATCACTCTTAAGACCTCAGAATACAAAGCTTGATTTGCTGGGTGAGCTGAAACTTTCAGAAAGCTTTCCTCAAAGAGACCTCCTCGTGAATTTTGGATTAAGCAAATTTGATCAGAAAGACGGTTTTTATCAAATTCAATTGAAAGGACCTGCAAATATAGGTACTCTGCTGACTGCAAAATCACCTCGCTAACAAAGAGTAAAAATGCTTGATATATGGACAGATGAAATTAATAAAAAACTCGAAGAAGTTCTAAGAGACTACGTAGCTTGGGATAAAATCCGAGAGATGATGCATTATTCATTGATTCCGGCAGGTAAATTATTTCGACCTCTTCTTATAACTCACCTTGCAAAAGATCTCGGTGAAGTGAATCCTGAGCATTATCAATTTGCCAGCTCAATTGAAACTCATCACTGTTATACACTTATTCATGATGATCTTCCTGCTATGGATAATGATGACTATCGCCGTGGCAAGCTCTCATCACACAAGAAGTTTTCAGAATGGGAAGCGATCCTTACAGGTGATGCACTCTTAAATCTATCATTTCAAATTCTAGCTAAACTTCCGGCCAAGTATTTACCAGAAATACTAGAAATTTATGGGGACTATACCGGAGCAAACGGCCTTATTAAAGGCCAAATAATTGATATGCAAGCTCAAAGTAAAAGTCTCGATGATATTCTGGAAATTCATTTAAATAAAACTGCGGCATTAATGCAATTAAGCCTTGAAGGCTGTTGTATTTTATCAAATCGCCCAGACCTAAGATCTGATATTAAGGAAGTTGGACATATTATTGGAATAAATTTTCAACTTTTAGATGACCTATGTGAATTGACCGATGAAGTTTCAGGCCATGAAATTAATGCCAATCCTTTTCTTAATTTTCCTGTGAATGAAGTTATGAAAATAATAAAAGCAAATCACCTTAAGCTTAAAAGGATCTTCGCAGAACATAAACTGGTAAACCTACAAAACTATTTTGAAATCTATAGCAGCAATATTTTATCAAAATTAAGCGCCGGCTGCGACCAAATTCATATTGCAACGAAACTCGAGCCTAGTTCATGGGATTTTCTAAAAAATTAGATTACCAGCCGTACTTCTGATAGAGGTCATCAATCTTATTCAGATGAATTTTTAATTTTCTTTTCGCCTGAAGAAGGGCCAGCATATCTTTCTCAGAATAATCGATTGCCATACTGTTCTTTAAACTAGCTTGCTTTATATCTTCACCAAGAGATTGTTGCATCATCTCTAAAGAGCTTTCAAAAGCAAAAGCTGATCGAGGTTCAAAATTTTCAGCGTTTTTTACCTGATTATTTTTCACCGAAGCGATCGATTTAATGTCTGCTGATTTAACTTCAGCTAATTTTGACTCTTCAACTGCTACAGAAAGATTAACCTCAACAGGAGATTCAACTGGAGCTTCGATAGCAACTTCTAAATTCATTTCTTCTTTAAGCTGATTAACTGCTTCTGACAAGGCCCTATCTAACTCTGCCTTGGCTTCTTGAATGGAGAGCTTCTGTCCAAACAAAAGCTCTTTTATGGTTTCAATAGATTGTTTGTCTTCTTCAGAATAAACTTTCCGCCCATCTGCACTCATAGTTGGTGCTATTTGCTCAAATTCGCTTTCCCAAAAACGAAGAACATACGGCTTAATCCCGGTTAAACTTGATAATTCTTTAAAGGCATACTCATTAACTGAGTGAGATTCAAATTGCATACTATCCCCGCAGGTAAGGATTTTTAATTTCTAATCTTCTTCTTCACCCGTCAGGAAAGAACTAAGCGCTCTAGGCTTGCCTTCTTTCGGGGCCAAGGAAGTATCCTCTTTACCGTCTTTGTCGATTCTATGACGATATCTTTCAGTAATATCATCCCTCAAAATTTGTGATGGTTTAAAAGTCAGAACTCGTCTAGCAGAGATTTGCATAGCATCACCCGTTTGTGGATTTCGTCCAACCCTAGTTGATTTATCTCTTATAGAGAAATTACCAAATCCAGAGATTTTTACTTTTTCACCGCGGGCAAGAGTATCTTTAATGACTTTAAAAATAAGATCGACCATCTCAGCGGCTTCCTTCTTGGAAAAGCCAGCTTCCTTGTAAACTCTCTCTACAATGTCCGCTTTAGTGATGCTCATTTAAATCCTCCATGATCTATTTAGCTAAGTTCTTATTATTAGGTTATCAGAAAAATAAATTTACGCAAAAAAAAACTCCCGATTTTCGCGAAAAAAATCGGGAGCTTATGTATTTTATGCTTATTACTTGATTATTTTAATGAAGCATGAAGTGCTTTGAACCCTTCGAAATCTCTAGCAGCCATTTCTGAAAGCATCTTTCTATTAAGTTCGATATTATTTTTCTTTAAAGCACCCATAAGTTGAGAGTAAGACGTTCCAAGCTCTCTACAAGCAGCATTGATTCTTACAATCCAAAGCTTTCTCATATCACGCTTAAGTAATCTTCTCCCCTTGTACATGTTCTGCATTGCTTTAAGAACAGTGTGGGCAGCATGACGGAATTTCGTTCTTCTATCGAAATGAAATCCTTTCGCCATTTTTAAAATTTTGTTTCTTCTTCTTCTGGCTTTAAAACCACGTTTTACTCTTGCCATCTTTTACTCCTTTTGAATCGTAGGGGGACATCGTCGCTTTTTAAACCCTAGGTCAAACAAATAGCTTATTATTATTTATAGGTACGGTGCAGCTTTCTTCATGTTACTAGCATCTTTAGGAACAAGATATCCAGCTTTTCTCGCGTTTCTTTTATTCTTCTGAGACTTCTTAGTAAGAATATGTCTCAAGTTTGCTTTTTTGATTTTTACTTTTCCTGATGCAGTAACACTGATTCTTTTAGCAACTGCTCTTCTAGTCTTCATTTTAGACATATTTAGCTCCAATTTCTTTTAAATTTAAGACAAATACGTTTATCATGTCCGACTCAAATGGCAAAGAATTTTTTAAAGGAAAATGCATTTGTGCGCGACGCACAAATGCAAATTAGGTGTTTATTTCTTTTTAGAAGGTGCAATCATTACAATTGCTCGATTCCCCATCATTTTTAATGGAGATTCAACAACTGCGTCTGTATCCTCAACAATTTTTGCCAGGATTTCTTTAAATTTAGTTAGTCCGATATCCTTGTGAGCCATTTCACGACCTCTAAACTGCATAAGCATTTTAACTTTATCGCCTGACTCAAGGAACTTATAAACATTTTTAAGTTTTACTTGTAAGTCGTGAATATCAATTGCTGGACGAAGCTTTATTTCTTTCACTTGAATAGTAACTTGCTTCTTTTTAGCTTCCGCAGCTTTTTTCTGCTGTTGATATTTGAATTTTCCGTAATCAATTAACTTAACAACAGGTGGTTTAGCACTTGGAGAAACTTCTACTAAGTCCAGTCCAGCTTCCTCAGCAATTTCAAATGCCCTTTGCAAAGACACAACACCATGTTGTTCGCCTGCATCTGCAATTAATCTCACCTCTGATGACCTGATCGCCTCATTGACTCTCGGCCCTCTTTCTTTTCCGCCGCCTCTATTAAACTGAGCTATTGTAAACCTCCACTGGTTAAGTTAAGTAGTTATTATAATTAAATAACATCCTTTGAGAAGTTATCCAATTGAAAAATTGGAATAAAGCACCGCAAAAATGAAACAAAAAAGCAAAAAACTTAGTTTTGATGATTATTACTCTGAAATATATCCTGATAATTGGAAAGAAGTGAAAGACGCTCTACTAGCTGCTGAGAATCAGATGATCAGGGCCTGCTTTGATGCAGCTGCAGCTAAGACCTCTGAAAAAATACTGGATTTTCCCAAGTTTTCAGCTGAACTAGCTTCACTTCCACATAAGCGAGACAATAGAAATCTTAAAAATTACTACGTCATGGACCCAGCGAGTTTTATATGTGCCTCCCAGCTAAATATTTCTCCGGGTGATAAAGTACTTGATATGTGTGCTGCACCTGGAGGGAAAACTCTTATTTTGGCAGAATGCATTGAAAACGGGGAACTTTGGTCTAATGAAATCTCACCAACAAGAAGAGATCGTTTAAAGCAAGTCATCATAGACTACGTCCCCAAGGATATCCGTGAGCATGTTTTCATTAAAGGTAAGGATGGTCTTAAGTATGGAATAAACTTTCCTGAAGAGTTTGATAAAATCCTACTGGATGCTCCCTGCTCAAGTGAGAGGCATGTTTTAAAAGATCCAAAAGAACTAGAAAGCTGGGGACCTAAACGAACAAAAAAGCTCGCAGGAATCCAGTATGGGCTACTGTGTTCTGCACTTCTCGCCTGCAAATCTGGAGGTGAAATCATTTATTCAACTTGTTCACTATCACCTCTTGAAAATGATGGAGTCATTGAAAAATTATTAAATAAAAAAGGTGACCAAGTAGAAGTCATTCTTAATGATGTAGAATTTTTTGAGAGAACGAAATTTGGAAATATAAGTCTTCCTCATCAATTTGGAATAGGTCCGATTTATTTTTGTAAATTAAAAAAGATCTAAGCTCACTCTTCCGGAAACATCAATCACGGCCCTTCCTCTTTCAAGTTGAGAAATCTTTGTTACAATTTCTTGGAAATCTTCTTGGATGAACTCTTCTCTAGTGGCCACAACGGGAGAAAAGTCCTCAACTGAAATATCTGTTAAAGCTTTAAAAGCTCCATCAAAACCGATCACTTCGCGTCCAATTTTCATCAGACCTTGATCAAAGTAAATGGTCACTTGTTCGTCAATGGCATCAACAAGAAGTGAATCAAAAATGAGATCGTCGATTCTTTTTAGAGACTGAAATGGTGTCCTCTCAGAGTCTAATACAACTCCCATAAAGCGGCGATTATAGAGATTAACTGTTTTCATAACTAAACTTTAAATTGATTGAGACCTGATCATTAACATCTCTAGCAAATTTCTCAATAAGATAGCCGACTTTATCCGGCTCAACAACTTCAATAATTCCTTGGTCATCAATTTTAATGATTTCTAGATTTTCCAGGTATGAGATCGTGGCCTTCATTTTCGGAACGGTATAAGACTCGGTATATTTTACGATTCGACCATGATCCTTTTCCATCTGAAAAAGTTCCGCCGAAACTTGCAAAAATTTATCCATATTAAATTTTTCATTTACAAGATAGTTTACCGTAATAGCGGCAATATAATAAGCTTCATAAATATAACTGAGAGCTGTTGAAAATCGCCTCACTTTTGAAGCAACTTTATACAGATCATCCATAGGTAGGTCTAAAATAGAATCTATATTATCTAACTTACGTCCTAGGGCATACTCAACAACTCTGATCCCCTCACTTATCATCTCTGAGGTTCTCGGTAGATAAAACTCATATTTAAGTTCTTTTCTTTTTATAAGAAGGAATCGTCTTAGCTCTGATGGTGTTTTAATTGTTCCATTAAAGATATTAAACCAAGTCGCATTCATAACGCCTGGAACGAGAAAATGATGAAGGATCATATTTTTGTGATAAAGAAGATTAACCCTACTCTCTTCTTGAATCGAATAGAAAACTTGATTTAGTTTTTCTCTTTTAATGAGCTCAACCTTCTTATTGTTTAAGAACATATCCATGGCCACTTTAAGAGTTGGCTCCCAGTTTTCGTTGGCAAGTGACTCGGTCAGTGGGATTCCCATGTAATGGCAATAATCCCTCACATCTTTTGCCCGGTTCATTATTTGCTTCCAAGTAAGTGCCCCTGAAGGCTCATCCAAAAGAATCAAGGATAATAAGGACGAAGGAGTAATCGGCATGCCATGTCCGACACCTCTAAAAATTTCAAACGCAAGTTCTTGAGTTTTAGTTTTTAGGCATTCAAAATTTTCTTCAACCACAACGCCTGGTGAAAAAGTTACATGTACCGTGCCCAATTTTTTATTAAACAACGTAAAAAGTTTTAATAATTGAGTAGGTTTTTCTTTCTTCTTTTGTCCCCCACTAAGTTCCTTAGCATGCGCTCTTTCCTCAGGAATCATTTCATGGGCAATAGACACAGGAATAAACATCAACGGTTTTTTCCCTTCACCGAAAGTAGCATGGGCGTCTAGAATCATGCTAAACAGTCCAAACTTAGGTGATAGAAGCTTTCCAGTTCGTGTTCTTCCTCCTTCAAAAAAGAACTCCACCACTTTATCTGTTTTTAAAAGGTAATAAATGTATCCTTGGAAAGCGATTTTATAGGTCTGTTCATCAAACTTTCTTCTAATGAAAAAAGCTCCACATTTTTTAAAAATATCACCGATGGGAAAAATATTTAAATTGATACCAGCCGCAATATAAACAGGTATTTTAAAACGCTTAAAGAATATGTATTGAAGAGCGATATAATCTGCGTGTGATTGATGATTTGGACAGAGCACGACGTGGTATTTTTCTAAGGTCTCTCTTAAGTCAAAACTCTCTGGCAAGTGCAGATTAAAACCATCGTAGAGTTTAACGAAGGTTTTATCCATAAACTTTTCCATCGCCGATAATACACTAGTGCTATAGGCACCTTTAATTTCATCTATATGTTTATGAATCAATGCTTTGTCTTGAGGGTTCTCTTTTAAATGGTCACGAACCTTCGGGTAAGAACATGCAATCTCGTATAAATCCGCCAAATTTTTCTCCTCGTATAGGAAATATATCGCTAAAGCCTTGTCATATCAAACACTTAAATATTTAGGGTAATTAGTTCATATGGGCCTGTATTTTTTCAAAACTCGGATATTATGCGTAGCAACAACGCTTCTCAGGGGACTATATGAAGTATGTAATCGCTTTTTACCTCATTGCCAGTATTGGGTTCACAATGGCCAATCCTCAGCAAATGAATCAACAAATGCAACAAGCTGGTCAACAGCAACAACAACGTCCACTTGCCCAAGGCAGCAGACAAGGAAATGTTATTCAAAGCCAACAAGGTTCTCACAACCAAAGGTTAGCGCCACCTGCCGAGGCTCAAAATGGAACTCAGCCGCAGCAGCCGCAACAACCACAGCAAGGGCAATAGCTACGTCTTTTAATTCATTCCATGGGGTCTAGACTCGGCCATACCTGAGTTAGACATTTCCATAAAGAGTGAATTTGAAACCATATCATTCAAATTATTTGCATTGAGATAAGTCATCCCAGAGCGAACTCCACCTGCGAGTTCGTCGATGACATTTTCAACTGAACCTTTACAAGGAATAAGCCTAGATTCACCTTCAGCTGCCATCCCTTTTTGCATATTACCTCTCCAAGAGACTTGTGCATCTTTAGAGGCCATCCCACGATATTTTTTCATTCCACCTTGAATCTCACCTGGAGTTTCTAAACAACCAGCTAACATCGAACCAAGCATGACAGTTTCTGCTCCTGCACTTAATGCCTTAACGATGTCGCCTGAAGTTTTGATCCCACCGTCAGCAATAACTGGAATATTATGTTTTTTAGCTTCGGCCACACATAAAGCAACAGCAGTTAATTGTGGAACACCACAGCCAGTAATAATTCTCGTCGTACACATCGACCCAGGTCCAATACCTACCTTTACCGCATCTGCCCCTGCATTTATAAATCTTGCCACTCCATCAGGCATCGCCACATTTCCCGCAATTACATCTACATGTGGATGAGTCTTTTTTAGATACTCTAAAACCTCTAGCATCATTACCGAATCACCATGGGCAATATCAAGAGTTAAAATTTCAGCTCCAGCTTCAACTAAAGCGTCCGCTCTTCGCATCCCCTCTTCTTTCACACCAACACTTGCAGAAACATGAATGGAAGGAATCTCTTTCTTTAACTCGATTAAATTTTTCACTTGTTTAACTTGCTCTTCAACAGTCATAAAACGATGAAGAATTGCGTGAGCTCCAATTTCGGCCATCTTCTTGGCCATGGCAAACTCTGAAACAGTATCCATATTGGCTGCAATAAAAGGAAGGTCCATTTCTTTATTTTTTGTCAGTCGAGTTTTCAAACTTGGCATAGAGCGAGAAGTTATCTCACAGTGACGAGGCATTAATAATACATCATCATAAGTTAATCCTTTATTACGCTCTGTAATCTCTGTTGATCCAAACATTAAGCTCATTTTATTCCTCTCCTGCTAACTTTCTTAATCTGTTAGTTTCATTTTCTATAAACTCTAAAGCTGTACTCTTTAAACGAAAATAGTTGTCCTCTACTTCCTTTAACTCGGACAAATACTGTTGTTTTTTTTCACTATCAGCTAATTGCTCAATACCGTCGGGTCCGTGCAATCCGTTTAAAAGGTTTTCAGAAAATTCGAATGCATCTTCATAAAACTTGGGAAGGGAGCCAATAAACCCAGCATAGAAAACCTGAAAACCATTATAATTTTTATAAACATTTGCTATAGCAGAGTTGTTTATTCTTAAATAAACTAGCGAGTAGTAAATCTTACTTTCAATTTCGGATTCAAGGGGACGAACACTAAATTTCTCGTGGTCTATAACATTAAAGACCATCTTCATTCCTATCCCCATCCCAGTGATAGAAACCTTTTTTGCATATTCTGCGAACTCTCTTTCTAAACAGGACATGGCGGATTTCTCCGCATCACAATTCTGGGCGAGGTAGGCATAGTCAATTTTTTCCGATGCAGACCAAGCTTGTAAGATATCTTCTTTGTTCTGGAAAAAGAAAAAGCTACCAATCATTAATCCTAATGACCCAAATACCAAAACTATATATTTTAAATACCTAACCATAATTAAATTTTAATTTTATCAAAATAATAACTAAGAAACTCGTCAAAGCTTCTTGTATCTTCTTCACGAATTTTCTTCTCATCTTCCCATGAACTTTTAGACAAGTCTTCTAGCTCTTTGAAGTCATAAGTTTTTTCACGAAACTGGTATGAGAACCTTTCTGCAATATTAAGAGCAGCATTGGTATATCCTCTTTTCTCAATTTCGCTGAGAATTTTACTTGATGGGAGTTTATTTATATTCGTAACCTTCTCTAATTGAAGATCAAAGCTCTCCTGATATGAAGGCTCTACTTGAGAGATCACTCGGGCAATTTTAGCTATCGCCATCATGTTTTTTGTTAACTCATCTCTCATGAGAACTGGCTTGCCACCAGAGATAAACTCCAAATCTTTTGCCCTACCTTGTGTGACAATTTTTTCAAATTTCTGATCAAATTCTTCACATTCAGAACCAACGATTTCCGGTGATTCAGAGGTGTAACACCAAATTAAAAACAAGTGCAGAAAGTTTATTGTATCTTCTGAAATTCCCACAGCACTAAATGGATCGTTATCTAAAAGCCTCACTTCTAAATATTCGACTCCTCTCAAGTGGAGTGCCTGAAGCGCACTTTCCCTCGATCTAGCTACATTTTTTGGACGGATATTAGTATAAAACTCATTATCAATTTGTAAGATATGAGTGTTCAATTGAAGGTATTCATCACCTTTTTTTAGGCCAATTTTTTCGTATTTATCAAAAGGAGTTAATCGCGCTTTTTCGAGAGTCTCAATATAGGTTTCAACTTTGTTATAGCAAATTTTGATCGAAGCTTGAGCATTACTAGTATAACCAAGTCCTCCCATGCGAAGTGAGGTACCAAAAGGAGTAATGTAAGCATCATCACCAAGCTTTTCCAGACGATGCTCTTTCCCTTTTAGAAAGGACTTATGAACAGCTGGTGAAGCCCCAAAAAAATACATTAGCATCCAGCGATAGCGCTGAAAGTTTCTAATAATATGAAAATAGCCTTCACTCTTAATCTGCTCTAATGATTTATCGGACTTCGTAGAGTCTTTGATCATATTCCAAAAATTATCAGAGAATGAAAAATTATAGTGAACCCCAGCAATCGACTGCATAGATCGACCGTATCTATAACCTAAGCCTTTTCGATACAAAGTTTTTAACTTGCCGACGTTTGACTCTCCAAAATAAGCGAGAGGAATATCATTTTCATCTTCCGGTAAAATGGCTGGCATCGAAAATGGCCAAAACATTTCACTATCTAGCTTCTTAAGAGTGTAACTATGAAGTTTTGTAAGTTTATCAAGAAGGTTATTTGTCTCTTTTGAAACATCTGTTATGAATTCTAAAAGATTCTCAGAGTAATCTGTTGTGATCGATGGATGAGTCAATTTTGAACCAAGTTTTTCCGGATGATTTTTATGAGAGGCAACACCATTATGATCCACTCTAAGAGTTTCTCGCTCGAGCCCTTGCCTTATTTCAAAGATAAGTGAAGGATCCTCTAAAAAAACATTCCTCACCTAGACCTCCTGATTCTTATACATGGAAACAGCTTGGGCAAGGTTCATGGCATGCGCCCTAATTTTTCTCAAAGCAACGACCATATCTGAGTAAGTTAAAGCAGAAAGCGCATCGTATTCACCACGTCCTATTCTCTCTAAATGTTTATCTCGAATATCATCCGCCCACTTCCTTAACATTTCACTTTTTTGCACAACTTGATCAAGCTTCACTACATCATCTGCCTTTAAATAAGCATCGGCACAGAATTGATAGAACTCCCAAACGGCTTTCATAAACTTAGTGTATTCTTGATCACTTGGACCTTGAAAATCAGGGCTTAGCCTAGACTTATAGATGACGATTCTCTCCAAATAGTCTGCGATCGACTCTAACTCATCAACCATTTTAATGATCGCTTGAGACTTCATTGATTGTCTTTCACTTAATGGTCTTTCCATCACTTTACACAAGAAGACTGTCACTTCTTTTTGCATATTATCTGTGATTTTTTCGTAGGAGCTGACCTTAGCTTTTACATCAGCATTTTCTTCATTTAAATAACTCAGAGTTTGAGACTGCATGCGTTCGATAACGTCCATCATTTTCTTTACTTCGGATTCAGCTTGAACAATGGCAGTTGCAGGAACGATATCTTGAGCATCCCCAACTAGTACTAAATGCTTTTTCTCATCTTCTTTTTCAGGAGTTAACCAAGTTACGAAGTCTGCCAGGTAACCTAGAAAAGGAAGAAATAGAATGGACGCACTAATATTAAAGACAGTGTGAGAAGCTGCAATATGAGCAGCAACATTCGGATGTGTTCCATCTTCAGCGACCATATCAGCAAGTCCAGGAACCAGCCATTCAATAAAATTCACATATATTGGGAGAAAAGCGAAAATAACTAAAACCCCAAAGACGTTAAAAAATGCATGCGCTCTAGCAGCTCTTTTAGCATTAGTCGTCGTTCCAACTGATGCAAGTAGCGCTGTAATAGTTGTCCCTATATTTTCACCAAGAACCAGTGCTGCGGCTGTTGGAAATTCAATGACTCCTGAAGTCGCTAGCGCAATAGTAATACCCAACATTGCACTTGAAGACTGTATAACAACTGTTAGCAAACAACCTGTTAATATAGAGGCAAAAAATGAACCGTAGTCATTTCCAGCAAAATAACTAATCATCTCTAAAAATTGTTCGTTAGAACGAAGTGGCTTAAAAGCTCCACTCATAAGTTCAAGTCCTAAAAAGACCATCCCTATTCCGAAAAGAACTCTCCCGATATTTTGCAATTTTCCATTCTTACTAAAGAGTGCCGGAAAAATTCCAAGACCGATCATTAGAAGGCCATACTTCCCAACCTTGATTGAAATGATCCATCCAGTAATTGTTGTCCCGATATTTGACCCGAAGATGACTCCGATCGCTTGAGTTAATTGCATCAGTCCGGCGTTTACAAACCCAACAACCATGACAGTTGTCACCGATGAACTTTGCACGATCATAGTCACGATCATACCTACAATTACTGCAAGAACACGATTCGTGGTAAGAGAATTAATAACCTTAGTGATGACATCACTGGCCGCCTGTTGAAGGGCATCACTCATCGTCTTCATACCATAGAAGAAAATACCGAGCCCACCTAATACTGTGTAGATAATTTTGAACGTTTCCATATAAATACCTTGAAGGATTCCCCAATGTTATATATTAAGAAGTTGGCATTGTATAACTGACAATTTTATTTTTTAGACTAAATATCTACCTGATATTTATTAGGTTCTACATTACGATGACACTTTTATACACTAAAGGAATTATAGTAAGCCTATGCTAGCTAACCTCTATTTATACAACTTACCGGCTCAGATTGAACTAAGTGATTACAGTGACTTAGACGGTAATTTTGTGCTAGCAACTTGCCAAAGAACAATGGTCCTTTCTCAAGGAAATAAAATCGATAGCTTAGATGAGTTCACTCCCTTCAATGACAAAGATGCCTACCAGTTCCTACTTGAGGTCATTTGCGGCATGAAAAGTAGGCTTATTGGAGAGAACGAAATTGTCTCCCAGTTTAAGAAGGCTTACCAGTCTTATGTTCAAGGCACAGAGAAGAATTCTGAGCTTCTCTTGATTCTAGAAAAATTATTTAGGGATGCTAAATCTATTAGAAGTGAATACTTAACAGGAATCTCACAAAAAACATATGCGTCCTTAACACGAAAAGAGTTTGTACAAAAACAGAGAGCACAAGAAATTGTAATTCTAGGTTCAGGCCAATTGGCTCAAGATCTAATCAACCAATTTGTTAAACATTGTAAAATTACTGTTTGTGCCAGAAATATTGAGAAAATTGCTGAATTACAAAATATCGAGCGATGCAATATACTTGAGTGGGACGAGTTAAGTTCACTAAAAGACCATCCTTACATAGCCAACACAATAGGCTTTAAAGGAGAACTCCTTGGACCAGACTTCTTCGATGTTTGGGCTTCACAGCATGAAAATAAGTTATTCATCGATCTTGGATCACCTAGTTGTATAAATACTGATTTAAAAACTGATGATGGTGTTCTAAGATTGGACGACATATTTAATGAAGGGGCGATTCACGAGGAGAATAAGCGAGAAAAGCTTGAGCAAGCCCAATCTGCTATCAAAGATCTCGTCGTTAAAAGAAAAGCCTATCTTCGCGATAAACATTTAAAGAAAAGAAGTTCGGCACCCCATGGAGAAGAGCAAACAGCAAACATTTAGAATCGGAACGCGCGGCAGTCTACTCGCCGTAACTCAAAGTGAAATCACAAAAAATCTTCTTGAATCTGAAACAGGCCTAAAATTTGAAATTAAGACCATCAAAACTCAAGGTGATATCATTACTGATAAGCCGCTATGGCAATTAGAGGGTAAAGATTTTTTCACCAAAGAATTAGATGCAAATCTTCTAGAAAAGAATATCGATCTTGTCATTCACTCTTATAAAGATTTAGGCTCAGAGAGACCTGAAGGTATAAAACTAGGGTGTATTACAAAAAGATTCTATCCTCATGATATCCTCCTCATCAAAAAATCGACTGTAAATAAGATTCCAAACCTAGATACATTTATTGTGGGAACTAGCTCTCCTAGAAGAATTACCAATTTAGAGGCGGGACTTCATGAGTTCCTACCCCATTTTCACGGTAAAGTTGAAGCTAAAAACCTACGTGGAAATGTTAACACTCGTATAGAGAAGCTTCTAAACGATGATTACCATGCTATTACTCTTGCCTTTGCTGGCTTAGAGAGACTTGCTCATAAAGAAGATTCTAAAAAAGTTTTAGAAGAATTAGTTAAAGACCTAACCTTTATGATTCTTCCAGTAAAAGAGTTCCCACCCGCTGCTTCTCAAGGAGCCTTAGCGCTGGAAACTCATGAAGAAAACAGCTTTCTTCAACAAGAACTTTCAAAGATTTCTGATCAAACTACGATTGAAGAAATTCAAAGAGAGCGTGAAGCATTCCAAAGCTATGGCGGTGGATGTCACCTTGCGGTTGGTGTCTTTGTCAGAAAGCTTCAAAATTATTTTATTCATTTTCACCGAGGCCAGGTTGATGGCAAACAAATAAGTGTAAAAAAACTTGAAGGAATCGATTACTCTCCTCTCAAAGGAAAATCTGTTTATTACTTATTTAGAGACTTTGATTTTTTAGTCGAGAAAAAAGCTACTGAATACAAAACTGGTGATAATAATATATTTGTCACGAGTTCTCACTGCATAAACAGCGTTGAAGACTACAATACTCTATGGGCTGCAGGTAATAGAACGATGAAGAAACTGGCTTCAAAAGGTTTATGGGTTTGTGGATCATCAGAGGGATTTGGTCATCAGGAAATAGTTGAATTCCAAAAATCGAAACTACTTCAAATTTTTCTTAAAGATTCTAAGTGGGAAGTGCTCTCTCATGACCAAGCTCAGAGTGAAGTTGGTCCATGTAAATCTGCCTATACCAGAGAGATTAAAGAAGTTAACGATCAGAGAGTTGAACTATTACTAGATGCAGAAGTCATTTATTGGTCTAGTGACTTTCAGTATAAAACCTATACCCAAAAATACCCTGAACTAAAAAGTAAAATTCATACCTGTGGTCTGGGTAAAACATTTAAAAAACTAACGAAGATGGGAGTTGAAGTTACTCCTGTTATTGATATGACTCATTTAAAAGAGTTAACAAAGGATGATCATGAACTCTGAAGAATTGTTTCAGAAATCTTTAAAATATGTACCAGGCGGAGTTCATTCTCCGGTGAGAAGTTTCAAGGGACTTCATACCACACCAAGATTTATCAACCGCGCAGATGGTGCTTATCTTTTTGATGAAGAGGGAAAAGATTATATTGATTTTTGTATGTCATTTGGACCTCTAATTCTGGGACATAGAAATCCATTGGTAGAGGAAGCGGTTAAAAAATCTCTTGAAAGAGGTTGGAGTTATGGAGCCTGTGAAAAATACTCTTTAGAGCTTGCAGAGTTCATCGTTGATAAAATCTGCTTCATTGATAAAATTCGCTTCGTGAATTCTGGGACAGAGGCCGTGATGACAGCAATTAGACTGGCCAGAGGTTTCACCGGAAAAGACAAAATCGTAAAATTTAATGGCTGTTACCACGGGCATACAGATTCGATGTTAATCAAAGCTGGTTCAGGTCTTGCAGGAACAAGCACAGCTTCGAGTAAAGGTGTATCAGAACATATCAGTAGTGATACTCTGATTTGCCAACTAGGTGATCTCGCTCAGTTAGAGACTATTTTGAGTGAGAATAAAAATGAAGTGGCAGCAGTATTTGTTGAACCACTTCCAGCTAATAATGGTCTTTTAATGCAAGAAGAAGGGTTTCATACTCAACTGCGCGCACTTTGTGATAAGTATCAAGTTCTACTGGTTTTCGATGAAGTCATTGCAGGCTTTAGAGTGGGATTTGGTGGGATGTGCTGCCCTACTCAGGTAAAACCGGATATTGTGACCTATGGGAAAATTATCGGTGGTGGATTTCCGGTAGGTGCGGTCGCTGCAAGAGCTGAAATCATGGATTGCCTAGCTCCAGTTGGAGATGTGTATCAAGCAGGAACCTTGAGCGCCAACCCTGTGGCCATGGCAGCAGGACTAGCAAATTTAAAACAACTTACGCCTAACTTTTATAAGGAACTTTATAGCTACTCAGACAAAATAATTGAAATTTTTGAAAAATGGATGCAGGCGAAAGGATATGAGGACTACTCTATCCCTTCTTTCAACTCATTATTTTGGCCTGTACCGACTAAAGATAAGCTTCGAAACCCAGATCAAATTCCTAGTAATATCAACGAAAGGTTTTACAAGTTATTTCAAGAGCTACTTGATAAAGGAATTTACCTTTCTCCAAATGCCTATGAGGTAGGATTTGTAAGTATTGCTCACGACGCAAAGGTACAAGCGGAACTCGAAGAGAGACTATGGAAATAAAGCGCAATTGGTTCTACTGGTTAATCAGTGGATCAGTCGTTATGCTTCTGGCCTTGGGAACTTGGTGGTTATACCTTGTGTTTAAGCTCGCTAATAAACTTTCCACCCTTAATCACCCCACTCTAGAGGGAAATCTAATTAGCATGATAAAATGGGAAGGAGCTACCTTTCTACTTTTTCTTTTGGTGCTTACAATAACCTTAACCTATGTCTACTTATTAGACCTGAGAAAAACCAAAGCACTCCAAGCATTTTTTAGCTCACTTACTCATGAACTAAAAACTCCCTTGGCCAGTATGAAACTTCAAACTGAAGTTCTAAGTGATTTAATTGAAGGTTCTGATCTTCAAGATAAAACTAAAGCTAAAATTGAAACATATACTCAAAGACTTCTAACGGATAGTATCCAACTAGAAGATCAGTTAGATAATCACCTACAGCTCTCCCGGGTTGAAAGAGATAGCCCACTCAATTTACGTCCTATTGAGATTGAAGATTTTATCAAGAAAGAAGCTCGTAGAGTCAAAATGAAGATAGAGATTATATCTCCTTCTGAAGGCCAAATGATTATGGCCGATGACTATGCTCTTCAAACAATCCTTAGAAACTTATTTGAAAATACGAGAACTCATCACCCAGAATATGAAGTTATTACTATTTCAATAAAACCAACCGATTCAAATATTCAAATAAGTTTTTGTGATGGAAGCTCTCATTTTAAAGGTAGCTCAGAACAGTTAGGAGATTTATTTTATAAACACAACTCTCCTAAAGGCAGTGGGATCGGTCTCTACCTTGTTAGAAGACTTATGTTTAAAATGCGAGGTCATCTTCAAATCGAGACTAAAGAAAAATTTGTCATAGACCTGTTTTTCCAAAAGGTAGCGGAATGAGTCAGATACTAATAGTGGAAGATGAGACAAACCTAGGTTTGACCCTAGTTGACTACCTGAGTTCAAAAGGCTTTCAGGCCAAACATGCTAAATCTTGTTCTGAAGCAAGAGTCGCATTTGATTCTGAAGTGAGTATCGTTCTAATGGATATCGGACTTCCAGATGGCGATGGGATTGACCTCGCAAAAGAATTTAGAGCGATAAGGAAAAACTTTATTTTGTTATTTTTATCAGCGCAAAATGATCCTGAAACGAAATTCCAAGGCCTAGAAATGGGAGCAGAGGATTTTATTACGAAACCCTTTGACTTAAGAGAGCTCACTCTGAGACTTGAAAAAGCTCAAATGACTCATAAGCTTTTGCAAGAGCATGAAAAAGAAATATCAATTGGAAAATTAAAAATTCGATTTGACTCCTACCAAGTCGTCTCTGCAGGAGGATTCGAAATTAATTTAGGCCAAAAGGAATGTGGTATTTTGGAGCTACTATTTCAGAATAAAAATAAAGTCGTTAGCAGAGATCATATTATCGATGAAATTTGGGGCAAAGATAGTTTTCCCTCCAACCGGACAGTGGATAACTATATCGTAAGACTTAGAAAGTGGATGGAGACAGATTCATCTGGAATTATGGAAATAAAATCAGTAAGAGGAGTTGGCTATCAACTCCTAATAAAAGAATAAGGAAAAGAAAATGGGACTTTTTGAAAATAGACTCTCTAAAGATGGAAAAACTCAAGTGCCAGTTTGGTTTATGCGCCAAGCGGGCCGTTATCACGATCACTATCAAAACTTAAAGAAAACTCATGACTTCATGACATTATGTAAGGACCCAAAGCTTGCCTGTGAAGTTACCATGGGACCTATCGATGAGTTTAAATTTGATGCCGCAATCCTATTTTCGGACCTACTGTTTCCACTAGAGCAACTTAATATGGGACTGACTTATAATCCGGGACCTATCCTCACAAAAAAACTATCGACCCTTGAAGATATTAAAGCTCTAGATAAGAATACGAATAAGGAGTTTTTCCAATTTCAAAAAGAGGCCTGTGAACTTTTAAAAGTGGCCCTGCCAAGTGACAAAACTCTTTTAGGTTTTGTTGGTGCTCCATTCACTCTCTATGCTTATGGAGTAGAAGGAAGTCACGCGGGAGCACTCGTATCTAGTAAGACTGGTCTCTACGATGGTCGTTATGAGGCTTTTTGTGAACTATTACTTCCAAATGTTCTTGATGAGATGATACTGCAGGCGGAAGGAGGAGCTGACGCAATTTGCTTATTTGACACAGCTGTAGGAGAACTAACTGTTAAAGACTTTAAAGCCTTTGCTGTACCTAAAATTAAATTTCTAACTTCTGAATTCAAAAAACGATACCCTAATAAGAAAATCGTGTACTACTCAAGAAACACTCACAAAGAGCACTTGAGAAATATCCAAGATGATAATATCGACGTGATTGGAGTTGATTGGAGACATAACCTTGCCGAAGTCTTAAATGAGTTTGGAAAAGATTATTATATCCAAGGAAATTTTGACCCTTGTTGGTTGCACTTACCTTGGAATCAACTTGAAAAACATTTACAAGATTTCTATCAAGAATTAGATGGTCAGGACCTTAGCCGCTGGATCTGTGGACTAGGTCACGGAGTTCTTCAACACACTCCTCAAGAAAATGTACGTAAAGCTGTTGAATACATCCACAATAATTTCCTATACTAAATATCAACAAAAAAATCAGGCGCGATTCCTGCGGGCATGAGCTTTTTCATGCTCACAGGGACTACCCCTGTGAACTCTAGGCCGTTATCACCTCGAATCCCAATCCGATTACTAGTGATGATCTCCCCTTCCATTTTGGTGATCTCCACGACCTCAGAAACGATCCTCTCGCCTCGCTCATTGCGATCAAGCTGAATGATATAATCAACAGCTGTAGAAATTTGCTTTCGCACAGCCTTTTGAGGAACTTCAAACCCTGCAAACAAAAATAAATTTTCTATTCTACTTAAAGCTTCAACAGAAGAATTCGCATGAACTGTACACATACTTCCATCATGGCCTGTATTCATTGCTTGAAGTAGATCGAAAGCTTCTGCTCCCCTTACTTCCCCTATGATGATCCTGTCCGGTCTCATTCTTAAGGTGTTCTTCACCAGGTCACGCACTTGCAGTGGATTTGCTAACCCAGTATTCATATTTGCGGTAAACAATCTAACGGTATTGGGACTTTTGAAGCTCAATTCTTTTGTATCTTCAATCGTAATAACCCTATCAAGTGGTGATAGCTCATTTAGCATGAGGTTTAAAAATGTTGTTTTACCAACACCTGTGCCTCCAGACACGATAATATTCGACCTCGACTCTACAAGAGCACGAAATAATTTAATCCATTTATTAGAGATGAGAAACTTACCGTCAAGCTCATCAAAATTTCTAATATTTTTTAAGTACTTTCTAATTGTAATCGCGGGAAATTTGTCCGTGTAACGAGATGAGATAATATTGATACGGCTACCATCTGGTAGAGAACCATCTACAATCGGATTTTCTATTCCAAAATGAACTTGATTCTGTTTGGCCACTTCTTGGCAAAAAGGTTCGAAATGATCGGCATTTAGTTCTACATTTAACCGAATCAAATCGCCTTCTTTCTCAATATACACATTATCAGGAGCATTTATAATAACTTCTGTAACACCTTTTTTGGGTTTCAAATCTTCCAATAGTTTCCAAATAGAGTTATCCACTTAAACTTTCTCCGTTAAAAAGAAATTCTCATCCCCAATTGCGTGTCCATAAACAAGCATATGAGAAAACAATTTCTTTATTTGAATTTCATTCAATTCATTTTCAATTTCTCGCCAATGTCCCTTAGATCGTTGAAAAATTTCTTTGGCATGTTCAGCACCTAACATCTCAACAAGTCCCCAAACAATAATAATTAACCAATCAGGTTGGCTGGATTTATTATTTTTTGCCACTAAGATATCATCAACCTCTAGAGGTATAAGAATTGAGTCTTCTTGTTCTTCCAGAAAAAGATTCGCTTGGTTCAAAAACTGCCCCAACAAAAACACTCTCTGATTTCCTGTAGAGAATAAAAAATTAAAACGTTTTTCAAAATCCAAAGTATCTTGAACGAGATCTAGTTCATCGATTTTATGCGGAAATTTGCGGTATTTAAATTGGTGTAAAAAAGCTTCTGCGAGACGATTTCTAGTTCCCTCCCAACCCAATGAATTGATAAGGGCCATAGTTCCCCCCTTAATGAGGTGATCCTTAAACAACCTACGCAAATAGATGCTTAGAAACTCATCGTTTTCCAAAATCTGACAAAGTTCTAAATAAGACTGTCTTTTTCCCTTAACCCAAACATTACACAGTTGAGAGATTTGATCAGGCACTCTTTGTAAACTATACCTATCAAGCATTCATTTTACCTCTTCACCTATTTTAACTATAATAGAGACTAAAGAGAAGTGATTAAATGGCGTTTCCAAGTTTTAAAAAAATTACCCTGAACTCAAGTGAGCCTGATCTATTGATAGCTCAGCTAGATCAATTGGACTTTCGCTCTAGACCTCATATTCTCTCTCTTCATAAACTACCTAATCAACAGGAAGCTTGCATCCAAATTATAGGAAAGTATTTTCAGGATCACCCTCAGAAGCTATTCCCTTACCCGCCCTATGTCCTTACTACGGTTAAGAGTTCACCTTTCAAGGAAGTCAGTCTAATTAACAGTGAAGATCAACTTCCAAAGTTTTTTAAAGTAAAAGAGAGGCCACTCAATCACAAAGAAACAAATTTGATGAATAGAATAGAGCTGCAACAAAAAAACTTTCACAATATAAATATGTTTGAAGCCTTGGAAACTATTTCTAAATACGCAGACAATCACCGGGAGCTTGCAAAAATTCAAAGTGAAATGGATTATCTTGATCATATATTTGCAGAGCTTGAAATTTGGGATGGATACTAATGAGCACTAAAAAGCCAGATGATGACTTAATTGGTTTCAGGGATTTTATTGATCAGGAACCAAAGCAAAAACCAGTGAATGATAAACGACAAGTCGGTCATGAGATGGCCACATTTCTAGAAAGAGAAAGTGCTCGTATGGGCAATCTCGTAGACTTCTTTGAAGAAAAAGTATTTATGCTTAAGCATTTTGAGCAATACAATCAAATCCGTCAAAAAGCTAATGCACAGCTTTTTGAGAAACGCCAAAAAGTTGCGAATTCGCTCTTTGAAGAAGGAAGAAGCCTCAAAAAAAATATCGATGAAATCCTAAGGACGCATTTTAGAAATTAGTTTTTCACCAAGGTATTTAAGAATATTGGGCCTCCAATATGCTTATACTCCTCGTCTTCTAGCTCATCAAAATTATAACCCGCAAGATGCTCAGTGAGAAGACCATAGATATACTTATCAAATCCATCAATTTTGTCCAAACCGTATTTGCTATTAAAGCTTATGATAGATTCTTGCATTTTTTGATCTTCAAAATTTAAAAGGAAGTACTCTTCTTGGGTTCTTTTAAAGAGGATTTCTAAAAACTGCTTAAATTCAGAAATCGTTATTCCCATCTTATTCATAGTACTTTCATCCAAGTTTTGGTTCAAGGTAAAGGATACAAAGCTAGATAAGATAATCGCTTCAAAATCAATTTGCTCGATATCGTAGTTAAGATAGAAATCATTGTGAAGATGTCCATCCTCTTTAAGCTTAGTAAAAACTTTAAAAAATTCCCCTGCAAATGGGAGTGAGTCTACCAGTTGTTTATTTAATGACTTCCAAAAATAATAAATGCTTAGATTTTTAACTTCTTGTGCGTGGAGAGCTGCCCCAAAGTTTTTAACCTTAGGATATTCTCCTAGCGATTGATCAACAAAACTACCCCACCATGTTCCTAAAAAGCCTTCATTCTCGTCAGAATCAAATTGATGAATTCGTAAATTCTTTTTAAGTTTTCTTTGTTCAAGTGAAATTAATGTACGACCAACTCTAAAGACATCAAAGAAATCAAAATCATCAAAAAGACTTCCCTCTCTTTTTGTTCGAATATATTCAAGACCTAAATTGAGATACATTCGAGTCGATTTACTCACTCTATTAAGTTCAATTCGTCCTCCCTTCAGGGCATCCTTAAGGGTTATGGCGGAGTTCACTAACCTGACAAATGTGAAATGAAGATAGGCTTGCCTTTTTTCATCTTCTACCTTTGCAAGCTCATCCATCAAAATATCTTGATCCTCATTAAAGCCTGTTACTGCTGAGTGATGGAGACTTTGATTTTGAGAAAGTTTACTCACCTCTGCGGTAACGGCCTTGCGTTCATTAATAAACCGATCCATCGCGGGGTAGCTTGGAAAATCCACAAGACTTTCCATCGCATCAAAATAGTCCACAAATCCGTAGTCTTTTAGACGCTCCTTTTTTGCCTGATACTGCGCCTCTTCAAGTTCAAGGTGTGAGTCGTTAACAATTTTAAATAAATGGGCATAGGCTTTTTCCACCCCCATTTTGTCGTATAAATGGCGAATCAGGTATTTAAGTTCATTAGGATTAGGATAGTCTTCCCCATACTCAATCAAGAGTAGAGAATCATCAGTCAAAAAATAATAGTCATGATCAGGGTATTCTGGGTCTTCAACATCAAAAGTGTAAACATTGACCCTAGACCTCAAATAAAGCGCAAAATCTTCAGCAGATACAAAATCTTCAATTATCTCCGGCTCTTTTACTTTAGCATAGGATTCAATCCAAAAATCAAAGCTATTATAATCAACCTCATCCTTTTTCCATAAATCCAGATCGAGCATGGCCTGTCGCTGAGGTTTTGACATCCTTGGGAGAACTTCTGCTACCTGGTCCGAGCCAGCGCTTGTGATTGCCACATAAAGAGGCTGAACTGGGATAACAGCAAGACTTGTTTGGCCTTCAACCAGTTTTTCAATGTCTTCTAGACGATCGTAGGATTTTGCTTCTTGGACTATTCTAAAAATGAGATCTTTTGACTTATTCATAAGTCAGGGAAAATACATTAATTTCAGCTGTTGGTAAAGCTTAGCTATTGAAGAATCTGGGCCAGTGCCTTTCTCTCGTGAGGCTTAAAATCAAAGGCTCCTGTTTTTAGAATATCCTTTAATTTATCACGAGTTACAGAGCTATTAGGGTCGTTTTTCCCTACCGTTGCGGTTTGGTGGACATCTAGGCTTTGCTCACGAATTTCGACCTTATCCTCTATTTTCTTGGGCTTAGTGGACTTGATCTTGTCTCCAAACTTCTCTTTTAGTTTCGCTTTTATATCTTCATTAGATAATTTTTTCGCAACCTGAGGCTTTGGAGCATTTTCTATTTTCATGAAATCCTTTTTAATGCTATACATTATAAATATATCAAAAATAACGAAACTCATAAATGAGGTAATTTGTGCTGGACCTGAACGACTTCCCTATCTTCGAGACCCTTGAGGACCTAACCCCAGAGATCAACACTGTTCTTTGGGATATGGATGGCACCATTTTGAATACTGAAACAATCCATTTTGCCTCAATAGTAGAGCTTGTTTCTCCACCTAAGGATTTAAATGAGTTTCAAACATATTGCCACGGCAAAACAGATGCTGAAGTTCTAGACCGTATAAAAATCGAAAATTTAATGCCCCCAATGGATTTGAAGGAATTTCTTGAAATTAAAGAGGTTAAATTTAGAGAATTAGTGTCAACTAAAACTCATGATGAGCTCGTCTCTCCTCAAATCAGACTCTTTCTTACTCGCTTAAAGGAACAAGGCTATAAACAAGCCGTCGTGACTTCTAGTGAGCGCATGACCACTGAATACCTTCTTGAAAAAGCTGGGCTTGATAAGTTTTTCGACTATGTTATTACGAGAGAAGACACATCTGAAAACAAGCCTTCCCCCGCACCCTATTTACATGCTATGGACCTCTTGAAATCTAGTTCCCATGAAGTTCTTATTTTTGAAGACTCAGATGTTGGACATGCTGCCGCTGTAAGTAGTGGGGCCAGAGTTCGAAGAGCTCTTTGGTATTGAGAATTAGGTATTTGGTTCAAGAATAACCAATTGCCATTTATAGCCAGTAGTGACATCGTTCTTTAATTGAATATAATCTAGTTTTTCTACACCATTATCAATGTCATTTTTCACAAAAAACTTATCCCCTACAACTTGAATCACATTAAAAAGATTTTGGTGCATCTCTTTATCAACCATAAATTTTAAAAAACGCAGTGGAAAGGGAGCTTTCTTACTTCCAACTTTATCCTGTTTTTTCATTTTTTTAAGAGAAGAAATTGAACTCATTTTCTCGATTATAGGATTATATTTTTCTTGTTGATCAAGAGTGAATACGTAATCGTATCGAAACTTATTCATATCAACACTTACATTTAAAAGTCCATATTCTTCTCTAAAAAGCGACGCCACAAGAAAGCTCGACTTTCTAGGTTCAACCTTCTTTTCTTCTGTTTTCTTACTAACTTTTTCAACTTTCTTTTTCTTCTTTTTTTCGAATTTAGGAAGTTCAATCTTTTTGAATTCTATTTGCTCTAAAGGTTTTGGAGCCTTTGCGACTTTGTTTTGCTTGACCTCTTTTTCAAATTCTTCAAAAATATCCGTCAGGCCTTTCTCTCTAAACTCCCTAAGAGAGCCAATGGGAAAAAGCCTTCCCCTCTCAAACCTGGATTCATTGAATACTGCCTCTGAATATAGCACCGAAAAAATAGGAGTTAGTTGTGGTTTAGTCCATTCGTATTTTTTTCCTGAATCAATAAATCTCCTTAAGCAGCCTGCAGCTAATTCGGGAGTTTCAAAGATCCTAATTGCATTTGAACGTAAGAGTAACGGATACAACTCTGGAGCGTTTGAAACCCCATACAGATTATCTTCTTCACTGCAGATCGATTTAATCAGTCCAATATCTTCGCTACAGATTTTAGTGATGGCCTTACCAACTTCATCAGTGGTTCTAAAGCTGCATTTATGCTTTTCACAGTATTGCCTAATTCTTCTAGAGGTTAAATCTTTTGGACGCTTCAAAATTTGATCTACCCATTGGTTCACTGAAGACTTTTTAGATTCTTCTAAAGGTACAAAGATGGGTTCAAGTTTATTAAGAGCAAATTTTGTATTTTTCAGAAAATACTTCATCTCATTAGATTTTGGCTGGCATTGAGAAAAGACTAATTGCCAATCTGGCAGACAGAGAGATTTAGCTCCTATTTGATTGGCTCGATACTGATACGATCTAACAGCCTCAAATAAATAGCTTATGCTCATTAACCGTGAGAGGTAATACAGATAATCATAATGCTCCAGAAACTTCTCATTTGGACAAGTTACCGCCTGTGCAAACTCTCCTCGCAAAAAATTTCCTAATTCAAAAATTTCTATTTGTAGCTTTTGATCGATAAAATTTTCCTCAATTTTTTCATCGTCAAAAATGATGTTCTGACTTTCGTCTTTTTCAAACCCAGGGTCATTAGGTCCAAAATATAAGTCAAAATCGAGTTCTCCGGAACTGCCGGTTTGTGCCATCGACAAAACGGGTGCTAAAAGAATAAATAGAACTAGTCTTGAAACCATAATAAAGATAACCAAGGCACATACGTTATAATGATCAACGCAAATAACATTAATAAGAAATACGGAATTGCCACTTTATACAGATGCAATACCGACTTTTTAAATCTAAAGCTAGAAATAAACAAGTTAATACCTACCGGTGGAGTGATATAACCAATCTCTAAATTTGTGAGAAAAATAATTGCTAAATGTATCGGATTAACTCCAAATTCTTCTGCAATAGGAAGTATCAACGGAACAACAACGATGATGGCACTAAAGATATCCATCATGGCCCCTACAAGAAGTAGGAATACGTTTAAAAAGAGTAAAAATACAAGTTTATCTGAAATCAGAGACTGCATCATCTCAAGAATTTTTAGAGGTATTTCTTCATCTACGAGATAACTCGTGAGTCCTAGAGCACAACTTAAAATGAGAAGAATCGCTCCCACCAAGCTCATACAGTCTTTGGTAATCCTAGGTACATCTTTAAGAAGATTAATATCCTTGTATAAAAAGCATTCCATAATCAAAACATAAAAAGCGCAAAGTGCAGACGCCTCTGTTGGTGTAATCGCCCCAGAGTAAATTCCTCCCAAGACAATAAAAGGAAGCGGAATCTCGTAACGAGCCGCTTTTATTCCTTCCCAGAATTCTTGAGGATTAAATTTTTTGAGCTTTATATCTGTACCTTTAAAAATCGAGTACCCTGAAAGAACAACAATTAATAAAAGACCAGGTAGAAGCCCGGCCAAAAATAGTTTATCGATATCGACTTTAGCTACGATTCCATAAAGGATAATTGGTAAACTTGGTGGAAAGAGAAGCCCTAAAGAACCAGAAGTTGTAATTAACCCTAGAGTAAAATCTTCGGGATATTTTTCTTTAATAAGCATTGGGTATAAAAGGCCACCTAATGCAATAATAGTAACTCCACTTGCACCTGTAAAAGCCGTGAAAAAAGCACAGATAACCAAAGATACAATGGCCACTCCCCCGGGAAGCCACCCTAGAGCGCCATTGGCCAACTTGAGTAGTCGCTCTGGAGATTTGGACTCGGCCATCAGGTAGCCGGCAAAAGTAAACAGAGGAATAGTCAATAAGGTTGGAGCTGAAGCCATCCTATATATTTCAACTGCAATGACACTAAGTTGTTCATCAGCGAAAGTGAAGGCCACTGCTGAGATTAATGTCATAATAACAAAAATCGGACTACCAATTAAAGCTGCGATGAGAATGAGAAAATATAGACCTAATTCCACTACTTGGCCCCCACTCTTAAAAATAGCTGAGTGATCACCCTTAACGCGATAAAGCCCATGCCCGCCGGGACTATACTTAATAAGTATCCAGAGTGAATTCCTAGAAACTGAGGTTTACCGTACTCAAACTCAATTAGTGCCAAATCATAGGACGCTTTCACGAGAATGGCACAGGCAACTAAAGTGATTAGTAGCACAAGTGATTCGATAATCTTTTTCATTAGGGGTTTTTCAACTTTCTCAAGAACCCTAGACAGTAAATCAATTTTTATATGTTGATTGGCGCCTGTAGCAAGCGAGCCACCAATAAAAGCGGCAAGAAAAACCAAATGCCTTACTAAAGGTTCGATCCATAATAGAGAAACTTCAAACCAACGCAGCACAATTGAAAGAACACTTAAGCCTAACATCAACATGACACAAATGACGATGGCCACCTTGGCCACATTCTCTAGGATTTGATCGAAAGCTTTTATCACCTACTGCTCTCCAACTTTTTTAAAATTTCTGGGGAAAGGACTTTTCCTTTCAATTTTGCAATCACTTGATTTCTAATTTTTTCCGCTTGATCTAAGTCTTTTTTATCAAACTTTAAAAACTCAACTCCCATAGATTTTAGAGTTTCAAGTGATTTTGCATTATCAGCTATCGCATAATCGTTAGCTGCCTTTATATGTTTTGCAGCGATCTCACGCACGAGCTTTTGATTTTCAGGTTTAATTTTATTCCACTGTTTTTGCTCAATTAACAACGCACCTATAGTGTATGCAGTAGGAAAATCGATTAAATATTTGACTTTGCTTTGCCATTGAAGTGCCAAAATACCTAGCGGAGGTGCATAAGCAGATTCGATCATTCCAGTAGAAAGAGATGACATCACATCAGGAAGAGCAAGTGGAACAGAAACAAGCCCAATTGACTCCATCAACGCTTGAATAACTTTATCACCTTCCCAGGCCCACATTTTTACACCTTTCATTTGCTCTAGGTTCTGAATCTTTTTAGTGGAAACAACGTAAACTTTACCAATTCCATAGAAGCCAAGATTTACAAACCCCTTAGCTTCTAATTTTTTATTGAAATAGTCCGAGTTATTTTCAAGTACACTCATCGCTTTCTTTTCATCATCGTAAAAATTAAAAGGTACTTCAATCGCTCTCACGTCAGATGAAATATCACCTAAAGTTTTACCTGTGAAAATACCGCCGTGAATTTGTCCGACACGAGTTTTACGAAGAACATCTGGCTCATCCCCTTGAACTCCACCATAGTATATTTGAAATTTAACATCACCTTTGGTTGATGACTTAATTTCATCCGACATTTCTTTTAATGTTTTTGCCCAATTTGTTCCTTTTGGAACTAAAGTTGCAAGCTTAATTTTCGCTGCTGAAACAGAATGAATATTGAGAACAAAAATTACTAAGAGAACTGACCACTTCATTAAAATATTTCCTTTTTGATTTTTTTAATTACTTGAAAACGCTCTTTTGCCATCGCATTGAATAAATTAAACTCTCGATGAGATGAATATTTCTTTTCCGCCTGAGAGCTATCTTTTATGCCTTTATACCAAGAGTTTATATCCCTTTTCAACAAGGCCATTTCTTTATCAAACTCATCTTCCTCCAACATTGGTATTAAATGATACTGTATCAAACTAAGACGGGCCATAAGGTTATAAGGTTGCTTTGCAATAACATCTAGAAATTGTTTTTTGGCTTTCTCTTGGCTACCACCAAGCATGGTTGGAGTACTTGCCTCAATAACCGACTGAAACAATCCGCAACTTCCATTCTCTATATCTCTATCTCTCATACATACCCAGCTGAGCATAGACTTTACATGACTCAGATAACTCATCTTCACGACATTATTTCTTTGTAAGTTAATGGAACTACCTAAGGCTTGGGCAAAATAAAAAAGTCCTGAGAGGTGTGAGTCATCAAACTTATCTTCAAATACTTTTGGTAGTTTTAAACTAAACTCTTTACTGAAAAATTCCTCTTGAGAAATTCCGTTTTCTTCTAAAAGTTTTACTGCATAAAAAATGGCCTTTTCATAATGTAAAATAGCTTGTTCCTTTGCAGTGCTATTATAGTCATCAGTTATAATGGCTTCTAATGCTTGCGTTTCATGAACGACAAACGCGTAAGCTGCGTGAGCTTTAATAAGTAATCCAAGTAAGTTTTCATTAGATTGATCTGCAAACCATAGCCCCTCTAGAAGTTTAATATTTCCAGGCATCGCCTCTTTGAAAAATGCCCAATTTCCCTCAGTAAAAGATTCGTCACTCCCCTCCCTAATGACATTCGCAGTGGTTCGTAGAGCGGTTTTATTAACAAGTGAACAGCCAACAAAAGTTGTCATCACCAAAAATAGAGGTAAAAAGCGCATTTAGTTTACTCCAGTAAATATTTGAAATCTCGTACTCATTTTAAGGTAATTCTGATTTTTTGCTAATTCTAGGCAAACTTAACACCCTCTTTTCATACTGTTTCGCAATATTCTTGCTTTTGTGGTATAGTAATTTTAAGAAAGGCTTAAGCTTTAGGCCATTAATGCCGAGTATTTACACCTACAACAAAACACGAGGAGTCGTTATTGGACAACTTTCGCGTTTTGAGAGTAAAGACCAACCATTGATTCGTTGATTTGTAACATCTCCGATCGGTCTCGAAATCAAAGAAAAGACTGAAACGAAAAAGGAGAAATGTTATGAACACTAATGAGAATCTATCACTAAAAAATTCAGAGAAAAAAGTAGAGCACAAGCCGGTTCAACTTAATGTTGCACCTACTAAATCATTAAGGCCTCAAAAGTCTATGATGAGAGTTAAAAGTGTGCGTCCAAATCGAGTGAAAGGATTAGAGAGACTACGAGTTAACAAGTTCTAGTCATCTTACTCTACTTGATACAGACAGTTTTGATATTTAAAAACTCGTAAAATCCGTAGTGAGATAGCTCTCGCCCATATCCACTATTCTTAATTCCACCAAAAGGTAGACGAGGATCAGATTTTACGAAATCATTTACGAAACAAGACCCACTTTCAAATCTTTCAAGGGCCAAACTTCGCGCATAATCAGTATTGCTAGAAAAGATCGCTCCCCCAAGACCAAATTCTGACTGATTTCCTAACTCAATGGCCTCATCATCTGATGATGCCTCAATTAAAGAAAAAACTGGCCCAAATAATTCATCATCAAAGGCAGGCATTCCTGGACTAATATTCTCTAAAACCGTAATTGGATAGAAAGCACCCTTTTCTTTTGGTACCTCACCTACGATCGTTTTTTTAGCTCCGGCTTTTACACTCTCCTCAATCTGCTGAATCAACTCATCACGAATAGATTCACTGGATAAAGGACCCATTTGAGTTTCCTTCTCCATTGGATCACCAACCTTCGTTTCTTCAATCTTCTTTTGAAGTTTTTGACGAAAATCCTGATAGATATCTTTATGTAGAATAAACCTCTTCGCGGCGATACAACTTTGCCCTGCATTCTGAACCCTGCCATTGAAACAGGCTTCAACTGCTTGCTCAATATTAGCATCAGCTAGAACGATATAAGCGTCATTACCACCTAATTCTAAAACTGATTTCTTTAAATATTTTCCGGCGGCAGCGGCAACAGCACTACCCGCTCCTGAACTTCCAGTTAATGTTACAGCTCTGACTCTTTTATCTGCAATTATAGACTCCACACGATTCCCCGGGACTAAGACCGCTCGAAAAACATGCGGAGGATAACCAGCATCCCTATAGAGTTTTTCTATTGCGAGGGCACATCCAGAAACATTTGAAGCATGTTTAAGAAGCCCTACATTTCCGGCCATTAAATTAGGAGCAGAAAAACGAAAGACTTGCCACAAAGGAAAATTCCAAGGCATTACAGCTAAAACGATTCCAATCGGCTCATATGAGACTAAAGCTTCTCTAAAATTATCGTTTTCGAAAGTCTCAAGCTTTAGAAAATCCTTTGCATGTTCAGCATAGTAACGACATACCCAAACACATTTTTCAACTTCTGCGATCGCCTGATTTAGTGGTTTTCCCATCTCACTAGTAATCAATTCACCTAACTCTTGTTTTCTTTCTTCTAGCAGATCAGCAAGTTTATTCTGAAGGATGGCACGTTTTTGAATGTCGGTTGTTTTCCATGAATGAAATGTTCCATCCACCTTTGATATAATCTCGACAACTTCCTCTTTTGAGTGCTCAGTATACTCTTTAATGACTTTAAGATTTGCAGGATTAATTGATTTCATAGATTCCTCTTTGGTCGATCTTTTTAACTAAAGGCTAACAAAGGAGAGCTTAATTGTCTTGTGTAGAAATCTTCATAGTTCATTGTTCTTTGGATGGTAACTCACCATGCGCTTATTGTGCTTTGAGTATGTTTGGTAAAATGGTGACTAGAACAATGCTTAGGCATTGTTCTTTGGATGGTAACTCACCATGCACTTAATGTGCTTTGAGTATGTTTGGTAAAATGGTGA
>CAXRIU010000020.1:0-102703 GCA_964231135.1 Bacteriovoracaceae bacterium | reverse complement strand
TTTTAGCTCAGCTTTCTTCGCCCAATAATCAAATTTACGAGCCACTGTGTTTTTATTAACTCCAGCAATTTTTGCGGCTCTTCTTTGTGAGACTTTGGAGCAAAAAAGCTTTAGCAGTAAGAAGTTAACCCTTCTTTTTTTATGCCCAAACTCCAAAGTTCCGGTAGCAGCGCTAAATTTAGTGGTGCATTTTAAACACTTAAAACGCTGAATTTTACGAGCATCATTTTTTCGGTAGTAGAATCCGTTTTTAATAATTTGATCTGAATGACATGATTTTTTTGGGCAGTTACGTTTCATGCCTCTGATCAATGCAATGAAATATCAAAACAGCATATAGTAACTGATTGAATTTCTTGAGAAAAAATCAGAAGGCGAATTCCATAAGTTCACCGTTGAAGTCATAGTATTCCGCCCACTTTAGTGGGGCGGTTCTAATTCTTAACTACACCAGCCGGCGATGATTAGTCGCTGGCCCTCCGTCACTTGATTAATCTTGTGTTCATATCCTTCTACTCCGGTTTTAAAGACGATCATTTGACCATAGTCAGGAGTGGGAATTTTGTTGGAGTTACTTTCGCCTTTTTTTCTGATCTCTAACACACCACCTTTTGGTGAGTTTAGAGTAAGGGATAGAGAAAATGCCAACAAACGAGAACCATCATCATGCCAGATACCATCTTCTTCCCATTCATTATTTGCATCTCGCAAGGAAATGATAAATTCAATAGATTGAAAATCGCGAAAAATGTGTAAGGTTTGAAAAATCAGGCCATCTTTTGCTGTTAATTTGAAAGTTTCAGCGTCTAGTTCGCTCCAGTTTTGACTGGATGCAAGCTTTTTGACTGCCTCTGGTAGTTTCATTTTGACCAAACAATACCCTTGGGTTTCAAGGTCATCTTGGCACTTGGTAAAAATGTTATTGTCTTTTTCAAGCATATTTAAGCACTTATCCGCGGGGCCACACTGTCTCTAGCGGGAATTTAAAACATCGCCTATTCTAGGCGAGTCAAAGGGTGGTGACAACCCGATAAAGAAGGAGTTTTACATGCAAGTTTTATCAAAAAATACGAACCTAACAAATAATTTAAACTGGGATAGTTTTATGACAACTGTCATTGTTGAAGTAAAAAGAGCTGATCGTAAATTTACTTCAACTGGTGTTCTAATCAATAATCATGCTCTCCTTACGGCAGCTCATAGTATTGATTGTGCTGATGAGATTAAGATTATCCTCACTCATGATTATAATTTCATCACTGAAACCTATAATGTTGAACGTTGTTATATTCATCCAGAATATAATCCATCAGTTTCACTGTTTGATAACGATATAGCTTTGTTGTTTCTAAAGGAGCCACTTAATAAAAATCTAATCTTTGATGAAATAGATGAAAATATTGAGTTAAGTGAACTCTCTATCTTAGAGAGAATTGGTTTTGGGAATAGGTCAAATACCAATAAGAGAACTTGGACGAATCCCAAGTTTTTAAGCCTTAACTTTAATAAACGCGCGATAAAATTGGCAGATCGCTATAGTTTTATTGGAGATTCTGGTGGCCCAATTTATTTGAACGATGGAGGGATAAGAAAGCTCGTGGGCATTCACTCCACTAAAGAAGCAGGAGAGTGCACATATGTGATTAATCTTGCTTATTACAAAGATTGGATAGATTCTCTACTGCTGGTCGCTTAATCTTCCATGCAGAAGTAGATCTTTTCTGAACGATAGTAAGGGAGAAGTTTCTCCCTTACTTTATTTAAAATCCATTTTCTCATAGGATGATTATACCTCATCTTACCATCAAAACTTTTTGTAAATACTTCATTGGATAAGACTGAATCAGGATAGTTTGAGAGCATCTGTGCGTACACATCCTTTGTGAAGCGAACGACACCAATGGAGACATAGGCAAGGTGTTGATCCGGAAGAACGTCTTTAAGTCTCTCAATGATTGCTTCATAGTTATTCACAAAATCATCTTCGTAAATAATAGGATCAAAATGTAATCCGATCATAAAACCAGCTGCTACTAATTTGGAGATAGCATTGAGCCGGTGTTTTATTGATGGGCATTTTAGATCAAAATTTTTTGCCGAAAACTCAGAAGATAAGGAGAAGCTTACAATTATGTTTTTTAATGGGGTTAAGCTAAGAAGCGGTTTTATATTTACTGACTTCGTTCGGATCTCAAGTTTCGCTTCTGGGTGATCTTTAAAAAAATCAAAATAAAGAGGAAGCTCATTCGTTATATGCGATAAAGCAAGTGAATCAGAAAACTCTCCCGCATGAAACCAACAGTCAGGGGTTTCTATAGTCGTCTTGTGCATTTCTTGGAGTATTTCTTCGTGGTTAATGAAGAATACTATATCAGGTGTATTAAAATGGCCTTGCAAGTAACAGTACTCACATTCGTAAATACAGTTATAGGCATGAATAAAATAAAAATGTTTTTCGCTGCCATGGCCATAAGCAGGAGGAGCTTCTTTAACCAGCTGGCCTCTCTTTGCTCCAATATAAAGATCAAGTGTTTCGCGTTTTTGGAGGTAAGGCTTTTTTACACGGCCCCAATAATTTTCGATCTGGTCAATTTCCTTAATGCTTTGATATTTAATCTTATTTAATATGAATTCTGTTCGATGGTGATTTTTGAATTCATGCTCGATAAAAACATTTCTAAACATCGCCGTTCCAAAATTTTTCTAGCTCAGAAAATTTAAATTTTTGTAAGACCTCAATAAGGTTTTCAATATTCTTTGGGTCATTGATTTCCATTTGCAGTTTAAATTTCTTTTTCTCTAGTTTCGGGTCAAAAAGAAGTTGTGCCCCAATTTGGGTAAACGGAGTCTGGAACTTTTGGATCTGCTTTTGGATATTTGCCTGCAGGGGATTAACTTTTTTTTCAAGCTCAATGATTAGCTCTGTCACTTCTGTTTTCGTTTTAAGCTTTGGAATATCCTGGGCCAGCTCTTCAACAGTTTTATCTTGTTTGGATGCGAGACTTTTTAAAAGTTTTTCAATTCTTTTTTGCTGAGTAAAGCTTCCGGGCAGTTCCAAATCAATCTTATTTTCGGAAGATTTTGATTCTATGCTGTGATAAAAATCAAATAGCGCCTGTGAGTAATCTAGTGCTTTATCCTTGATGTCAAAACACTGAGTAAGAGATCCGGCATAATCTGAAATTAATTTATAACTTTGAAATTCTTTATTATGATCCGAGCAGATTTTGGCCATGAGCCATGCTTCTCTATCAACAATTTGAGCGTACATGGAGAGCTCATTTGCAAATTCGTCATCAAATACTCTATTGAAAGAAGTGATACAATCGAGTTCACCGATGAGGCTAGTAAAGCTTTTAAATTGCGGCCTATCGTTTTCGTGGAGATAGTGGGTTCTGATCGGATAAATTTTTTCAAGCTCTAGAGCTCCCTCAAGGGCGCCAGCGATACCAAAATTTAAAACGCGATCGAAGTCTTGAACGTAGGCCCCCAGTTTTGAAGCCTCGAATACACCCTCCCCACAAATAAGAACAGCATAGTCTTCACCTTGGTAGAAATTTGGGGAAATATTTTTAAGACCCTTAATAAATATTTGAGCTTCGCCGCGATGGGCTAGAACACATAAATCCATACCTATATGTAAAAGGATGGCCTGACTCTGTAAAGGTTTTCTAATAGATTAGGGCATATGATAGTTTTTGGAGGAGCTGCTCTTAGTTCAAAAGGTGGCGGATACGGTTTTGGTGAAATAGATGACCCTTTTGGGTTATTAGAAAATGCTTTTGATCTTGGAATCACGACCTATGATACCGCTCCCATCTACGGTTTTGGCGAATCAGAAAGAGTACTTGGAGAAGCCTTTTTAAAAAATCGTGAAAAAGTGAAGATTATCAGTAAGGCCGGTGTCGGTTGGCACGATAACGGGCGCGTAAATATGTCCAATGAGCCCAAGCTAGTGCTAAAAATGCTAGAAGACAGTCTAAGAAGGCTTCAATCTGATTATATAGATATTTATATGATTCACTGGCCAGATAGGAATGTAGATATACGCTATCCGCTAGAGGTGCTATTGAAAGCCCAGATACAGGGCAAGATCCATTCGATTGGTCTTTGTAATACAAATACTCTTGATTTAGAGCTATCTTCTGAGATGGCGAATATAGAGTTTGTGCAAAGTGAATTTAATTTTTTTAATGATGGTTTTAGTGATCTTCCTGTTGGGGATTTTCAAAAAATGGGTTGGGGAACTTTTGATAAAGGGATATTAGCGGGAACTGTAAAGGCAGACCGCAAATTCTCTAAACACGACTGCCGCAGCTGGGCTCCATGGTGGAAAAAATCGGGGTGGAAAGAGAAAGTTCAGTATGTTGAGGAGTTTAGGGATTTCACAAATATAAAAAGTCTTGCGCTTCATTTTTCCCTACAGAATATGGATATGACCCTCGTGGGGATCAAAAATACAGAACAGCTGGGTGAAATTATTAGGTTGTCATATTTAAATTTAGATTCGGAGCACATACTAGACGCTCAGAAATATTTTTCCAAATTTCGCCCATAATCTTTGGCAAACTTAAAAAATATTATTTAATTTTTAATCAATTTTGGCTTGATAAGATATTGTTTTAATTAGATTCTTGATAGAAAAACTCAAGAAATATCTCCAGTGATTTTAGATTTGCGTCGATACTAAAAGAAGACTAGGGAGGAATTTATGAAAATTCTTATAACAACATTTTTAATTACGGCATCACTTAGCACTTACGCTTTTGGTGGGCCTGATTCTGCTTCAGAGGCTCTTCGTGAGTACTATAAAGATGCAGAGAAAAAAGTAGCAGCATCTGCCCTTCAAGCACAGAATAAAGAGCAACTAGAAGCTGCCAGAAAAGCTTTGAAAGACCTAGAAAAGCAGAGAATCGATCTAGAAAAAGCTTTATCAGATATTGAAGAATCAAAAGCAGATTTCAGTGCTGACGCAGAGAAATACAAAGGAAAGATTGAGGATAGAAAAAGTCTTCTCGCTCAAGTTCAAAGTAGAAGAGATGCCAAGGCAGCTGAGATGCTGGAAAAAAATAGAGCTAGACGACTGGAAGACGCCAAGGAAACCCTTGCTGATGAAAAAGCCGATCTTGAGAAAGTTAAAGCAGAAATCCAAACGAAAAGAGCACTCTTAAAGCAAAAAGAAGGTGAGTGTCAGCAATATAAAAGTGGGACTAGCGAATTTGGAGACGGTGTTTTTGGTAGTCCATGTAATGAAATGGGAACAATCTCTAGGGATTTAAATACGCTCGAATCAGAAACCATTGCTGAAGCTCAATCAGAATTGAGGGAAGCAGAAGCCGCTGTACAGCGCCTAAGTAGTGAGGATATTACTGTAACTGGGGTAGAGCTTTCCCGTAGACAAAAAGAGAGTCTGTCAGATCTAGACAGATCAATTAGGGAAAACGAAAGAAAACTTCGTCTGCTTGAAGGGTACCAAAATGATGCCGAAACTGATCATGCAGCTAAGGTAGCCGAGATGGCAAGAAAGAAGCAAGCACTACAGGATGTGGTTGGAAATATCTCTAATAGTGCTGCAACTATTAATCAGCTTCAAGACGAAGAGTCTAGGCATGCTGGTAATGCAGCTCTTCAAAGAATGGCATTGGCGATTAAAAACACACTAAATGATGCTGATAATAAGCAATTTAGAGCTGAGTTTATGTTCTCTAATTTAGATAGTCTTACTGGAGCATTAAAAAGTGATCTTATCTCTGAGAATCAAGCTTTAGCAGAAATCAAAGCTCAAGTTATGACTACGATTGATAAAACACCAGTGGGTCTTTATGTGAATGAAAAAATCGCGCAAGCGATGAAAGCTGGCGGTGGTACAGGTTCAAATCTATGTGCTGATATAGCTTCATGTAATATGATGGGAGTAGCCGCTTCAGATTTAATCGAGTCAGCAAAAGGCGAAATCCCTGAAGAAGAAAAACAGAAAAGACAAATTTCTTCTGAAGCAGAGAAAGAATAAACTAGTTAACTTTTAAAATTTTCCTACCTATGATAGGCTCCCATATTCTGGGAGCCTTTTTTATGATTAGTGTGATCATACCTGTTTTTAACCGCGAAGAGACCATTGAGCGAGCTCTCGAATCTGTTTTTAATCAAACTTATAAAGATTTCGAAGTCATTGTAATCGATGACGGCTCAACTGATAAAACTCTCTCTCTTGCAAAAAAATTTCCTGTTGAAATTATCTCTCAAAGTAATCACGGTGTCTCTCACGCTAGAAATCGTGGTATCGAAAAAGCTAGGGGGGAGTATATCGCTCTACTGGATTCAGACGATGAATGGCTTCCTAAAAAATTGGAACTACAAATAGCAAAACAAAGTATCTGTTGTCATACTGAAGAAATTTGGATTCGAGATGGAGTGCGAGTCAATCAAATGAAAAAGCATAAAAAAGGGGGAGGAGATCAATTTGTTCCTTCTCTAAGTTTGTGTTTAATCTCGCCTTCAAGTGTACTTTTAAAGCGGGAAGTTTTTGATGAGATTGGTATGTTCCGAGAAGATTATCCTGTATGTGAAGATTATGATCTTTGGCTCAAGTTGACGAGCTTGTATGAAATTGATTTTATCGATACTCCGCTTATAAAAAAATATGGCGGGCATGAGGATCAGTTATCCCGAAATTTTTTTGCTATGGATTATTGGAGAATTAAGTCTATTGATTGGGTACTTCGAAACAGGGAACTCAATTCAGAGCAAAGGGAAGCTTGCCTGAAGGTCTTAGCTAAAAAAACTCGGGTGCTTTTAAATGGTTATCAAAAGCACCAGAATATGGATGATTTTCCTGAAATTTTGAGTATTAGGTCTACTTATTTTTCGTGAGCGAGCTTTAATTTTACCGGACGATAGTATTTTCGCGGTGAATACTCATTAAAGTCACTGACTTTAGTCATATAGATACAAGCATACCTTTCAATTTGAGAAGCGAAAAAACTAGGCTCAACTCCCGCACGCATTACTTCACCCCAGTTATCATTAAAGCAGGCTTCGTATTGTTTTATAAGCGCGCCGATCTTTTTATCGATTTTCTCGATTTGATCGAATTTAGAATAAACTTGTTCCTTGGGAACTTCCTCTCCGAATTCAAATTCTTTGGCATATAATTCATCTACCTCACTTTCAAGATCCACTTTTTGCGCCATGAGATCATCGATTTCAATACTGATATTCTTAGTTGATTTGTAAGAATCTACTTCAAAATCAAGTTCTTCAATAACAAGAGCAGTTCTCCAACCACATGCCTTTTTTAGTTTTACAATATCACCGTAGATATGGTCTCCAAGATAGAGAATCTCATCGCCCGCCAGTCCAAAATCATTTTGAAGTCTCGTGGCGTGACCTCCTTGATAGATTCCTGGAACAATTTTTTTGTCAAAATTCTCCATTAATCCATTAGCAGGATCAACTTTAAGCATAATATTTTTTTCGGTAAAAAATCTTGGTTTGAAGGCAAGGGTAATTGTCACTTCGAAAAGCTCTGACCAATGCTTATGATCTTTTAAAAAAGGGTTGATAGTGTAATCTAATAGAGCTTTAGTATATGTATAGTCCGAATTAGTGATTACCCATAACTTCTTGCCATACTTCACAAAACGCTCAAGCGCTTCAACCATTGTGCCATCTTTTATGACATAGTCTTCAAGATTACTTTTTACAATTGACTTTAATGAGTCATCACGGTGAATAATGTCTACCGCGTAGGTCACATCATCTGCCATATTGGCATATTCTGGGAGGTTAAGTTCCGGTCTTTCATCTTTAAGATCTACAAGCTGAGAAAAAAGAGAAGTGTGAGCGATAGAGAAAAATGTATCTAAACTCATATACATCGGATCACTTAAATCAACAGAGGATCCTTGATAGATTTTTCTTTGTTCTTTGTATGAAAGAACTTTTGTTCCGTGATAGCTATTTTTAATTTTATTGAACTGAGAAACCTTTAAAATATTTCCGTTAACTTTATCTACGATTAAACCTCTAATCGCTTTATGGAAATCAAACTTAAAATTCTTTATTTCTTCAGGATAATCTTTATCTTTTATAAGTCTTTCAATAGAGAGATTAAAAGTTAGTTCCTCAAATTTGTCGCTGTGATAGCGAACGAGGGTGTGATCCATATCAAATCCAATGACTTTGATATGCTTCATGTTGAGTACTCTATTTACGTATATGGCCATAATATTCCACCTTTTATCAATGATTTAACTAATTTGGTCACAAACCGTCAATGAAATTGCCTGCAAATCTTACAAGGGGGTTTTCCTAAGCGTGAAATAGAGCATATCTACGTCTGATAGGGGAAAAATATGAAAAAAATTAGCTTTTTAATCTTGATGACAGCAACTTCGGCCATAGCAGAAGTTCGTGATGCGAGAATCATTTATGGTGTTGATAATAGGGTAGAGCCTTTTGAAGCCAGTGCACTGCAAAGACAGCTATCGAAATCTACGGCAGGTATGATTCAAAGTATCAAAGTTGTTAAAGATGGAGCTTACTCTGTGCTTCCTCCTTCGACGATTCAAATGGATATGGGGCTATGTAAAGAAGAACGTTTTGTAGATCAACCTAGTGCTGTTATCTGCTCAGGCTTTCTGGTGGCACCGGATCTTCTCGTAACTGCCGGTCATTGTATTCCTAACCAAAAGCGATGCGAAGAAATGTCTTGGGTATTTGATTACCACGTGAAAAAAGACACTAATAGAGCTGATGTCATGATACCTAATGATAAAATTTATAAATGTGCTCATGTCATAGAAGCTAAACTAGAAAATCTAACTGATGATAAGAAAGATTATGCTTTGATTAGGCTTGATAGACCTGTGACTGATAGAAAACCTTTGAAGTTTAGAACGGCAGGAAAGATTTCTGAAGCTCAAGAATTATTTGTAATTGGTCATCCTTCAGGTCTTCCTACCAAAGTGGCAAATGAGGCAAAAGTTTTTGACAACACAGCGCCAGGATACTTTGAAACAAACCTAGATACTTTTGGTGGTAACTCTGGTTCGGCAGTTTTTAATGCACAGTCGGGAATAATTGAAGGTATCTTAGTTCGTGGAGCTAAAGACTACGTAAAAGATGGAAAATGTATCCGTGTAAATAATGCTCCTCAGGATATCGAAGGACAGCCAGCCCTTGGAGAGTCAGTCTCAAGGATTACAGATATAAAAGCTCTTGGAAATCGCAATAGACTATTTAGCTTTATCCAAGATAGCAAACAAGATGAAGCCATTAAATTAGTTAAAGAAATTTCTGATCTAGATATGGTAGATGAAGACTTTAACACCGCTCTTCATGTCGCGATAGATAAAGGAGAGTCTGAAATTGCAGTTGCTCTTATTAAAGCGGGAGCAAATTTAGATCATCAAAACTTCAATGGAGAAACTCCACTTCATAGAGCTGCCTTTATGAATAATGGAAAAGTAGTTTCACATTTAGTTGCTTCGGGTGCCGATGTATTAGTGAAAGATAAGTTTGGTGTCTTTGCCTCTGGTAGAACTAATTATTTTGCCTTTGGAATGAGACGACAGCTTCGCCAAACAGAATATAAAGAGAAAATGAAGCGATTGAGAGAGTAGAGAAAGAAGACCCAGCCTAAGCTGGGTCTTTTTCATTATTGACGGCAGTTTTCTAAACCAATAATTTCTTTAATAAATATAGAATCTTGCATGACTTTCGCACTCATTCTTTTACAATGATTTTGCTTATGTTTCCCAACGACAAATTTCACCGCTGTCTCGCAACTAGAATGAGTTAGTTCATAATACCTACTGTTAATAGGTGTGTAATAGAACTCTGAGGCATTGTAGGTATAAGCTTGAATTGGACTCTTACTAGCTCCAAGATGTTTTTTTAGTAGTAGTACTGCTTCGTCTACACAATAGTCATTATTAATTGATGGGTAGGCAAGGGCCTTATTTTTATCATCTGTTATAGGAGTAGCTAGAACTTGATCTTCAGTTAAAGCTTTACTTGTAACTAAATCTTGTTCTCTTTTGGATAGTGGTGCGAAACCTTTATTGTATTTCCAACCATAGCCCCATCTAAAACTTCTATTCCATTGTGGATGACCTCCTATTTCAACTCCTCGCTGGAAAAGACCAGCAAGTTGCGAACTCCGAGTGCCTTTTTCAACACAAGCTGCAAAATCAGAATCAGCTTTTTCTTTCAAAACTTCTGGCCCACCTTGCCAGTAAGCGTAGTCATGTATCTTACAGCAATCAATATAGGCCGGGCTGTCATATATCATAGAACAGCCGTCGGAAGTAAAATCCGCGATTTCGTTATCGTACTCTGGTAGAACTGCGAAGGCCTGAGATGCTATTAGACTCAAAGCAAGTGCTATATTTTTGGACATATAAACTCCTATGATCTTTAAATAATACGGTATATTGAGGCAAAAACTAGAGCGTCAGTAAAAATGATTTATACTGTTAAAAATTTAGACAATTTTGCCTAAATAGATTTAGTATTAAAGTATGTCAGGACATCATCATCACCACCATCATCATCATGCTTCCGGCGGAAGTAAAAATATATTGATAGCTTTCTTCCTTAATGCAAGTTTTGCAGTTATTGAGCTTATTGGTGGGTATTTCACTAATAGTGTGGCGATCTACTCGGATGCGCTTCATGATTTTGGAGATAGCCTGGCCTTGCTATTTTCATATTTTGCGGAAAAAATTAGTCAGAAGGAATCTGATCGAAAATATACGTTTGGCTATCGACGCTTTTCCCTGCTCTCGGCAATTATTAATGGTGTAATACTTATTGGTGGGAGCATATTTGTTATCTATGAAGCCGTCAGTCGTTTATATGACCCACAGGAGCTTAAGCCAGAGGGGATGATTGGGCTTGCTATTTTGGGTATTGCAGTTAATGCAATAGCTGCCTTCAGGCTTTCAAAAGATGATGGAATGAATGCAAAAATGGTTATGTACCATTTGCTAGAAGATCTTTTTGGTTGGGTGGCCGTGCTTGCGGTGAGTATAATTCTGCTTTTTAAGCCGTGGTATTTTTTAGATTCAGTTTTATCGATATTAATCTCTCTCGTTATTCTAAAGGGAGTGATTGGGAATTTTAAAAAGGTTTCAGTTATTTTTTTACAGAAATTTCCTGAAAGCCTTGATCGCGATAAAATTAAATCAGACCTGCTTCGAGAGCTTGGTATTAGTGATGTACATGCTTTTAAAGGATGGTCGGTGGATGACTCGAATTTTTACCTAAGGTTTCATGTGCAAGTGCCGGGAGACACAACGGTGGCTGAAATTGATGTGATGAGGAAAAAAATAAAAAATTATTTAAAAGAGCTCGGTGTAAAGTTTTCCACGGTGGAATTTGAGCCTGAAGAGGGCTCTAGTCTGGCCTGTGAGGATGAGCAGCATGATTAGGTTATTATTGAAATTACTTGTTTTTTTCATGCACAAGCCTGGCGGTTGGAAAAATTTCTGATGTGGTTCATGATAAAAAAGGTGAGCCTCTATACAAGGACTTTGCCATATTTAAATTTACTATTTCAAAAGTTAAAAAGGGCAAAGTTAAAGTTGGTGAATCAATTAGCTTTCAAGTCGGTTGGTGTGTGAATACGGGTGTACTACCTTATGACACGACCGGAGAGTTCATTTTTTATGGACGTAATTCTAAGTCCAGCATTTATATTCATTTTGATCGGTATTAGTTCTCTATATAGAACACTCATTTATCAAATGCTCTTCCATCTCCTCAAGAGATTGATTAAAATCAACAGATATATGTGTTGTTGAATTGTAATCGGAGTCAAGATTATGGCGAACACTAGAATTTTTATAGTCGAATTTAATTATATCAAAACACCCGCTAAGTTCAGGTAGATTAATAATCTTATTTAGCCCCATTTCATATTCTTCAAAAGACATTTTTTTATCAGACGATATATAGGCGTCTAAGGTTTTTCGTGCTTGTGTTTCAAGAGGAGCTAGCTTGGCTTTCTTGTCACAGGTTTCTTGTAAAATAGTTTGCATTTGTTCAACCGATAGTTTGTAGTCCATTTCTATATCGCCTAGTTCATCCGGAGAAATTTTTGTTGGGGATTCAACCATTCCAAGTAAATGAATTTTACATTTGTGGTCAAGTTTAACTTGCAGAAGTTTCTTTAAACCGTTTAAAGAATTATTTCTGTTTGTGGATTTGTAGACAACGATATGGATATTCTTGGTTGATTCAATTTGCTCAACCACGTCTCTAAGTTCTGTTATAATATTGGCGGTTGCGGTAGTTGACCAAATTAGAGCCGCTGATAAACACAAAATAGACTTCTTCATATTATTCCTTGATCGCTATTAAAAATTAAGTTTTTTATATTAAAACTATGGCAGCTTTCAAGATTGGATTCTATCTAATTGGTAGAGATTACAAACGGTGTCAGTTTCTTTGACAGAACTCTATTTTCTTTGACCTTTGATAAGCCTAGCTCCTCTTTGTTCCGTTATATAATTATATATCCAGCTCAGTAATATTGAGACTTTATTGCGAAATAATACTAAAAATAAAACATGAACTAGAGACCAAGCGAGCCAAGCAAGAAGACCTGACATTCGCAATTTTCCCGCTTCCAATACCGCTTTTTTCTTACCTATCGTGGCCATAATTCCTTTATCAAAATAATGAAAAGGGTCGCGTTTACCTTTGGGAAGGTTTTTAATGATAATATCTGCGATATATTTGCCCTGTTGAGCAGCTACAGGTGCCAGTCCGGGTAGGTAGGAATTATCAGCTTTAAAAGCACAAGCATCGCCAATGACAAAGATATGAGGGTTTCCGTCTATACTGCAGTCGTTTTCAACGATGGCGCGTCCCATTTTATCGAGCTCTACATTAAGTTCTTTTAAAAGTGGATTGGCAACATTGCCTGCAGCCCATACGATATTTTTTGAGGGGATAAATTCATCTCCATAATAGACACCGTCTTCTGTTAACTTATCCACCATGGTATTTAGTTTAACCGTGACACCAAGTTTTTCTAAGTCAGACTTGGTCTTTTCTGAGAGACTTTTATGAAATGCACTTAGGAGGCGATCACCACCTTCTAGTAAATAGACCTTGGTTTTTTTGGGATCAATATGAGTGAAATTTTTTGAGAGTGTATTGGAAGCAATTTCAGCTATTGCACCTGCCATTTCTACGCCGGTTGGACCCCCGCCAATTACCACAAAGGTTGTGAGGGCCTTGATTTCTTTTGGATCTGAATTTAGCTCACTTAGTTCATAACTATTGAGGATTTTTTCTCGAATTAAAAGAGCATCATCTAAACTTTTGAGTCCAGGAGCAAATGACTCCCATTGGTCATTACCAAAATAGGAATGTCTGGCTCCCACGGCAATAATTAAATTGTCATAGGTCAGTTTTTGATCACATTTAGTTGTGAGCAATTTGCTCTCTTTATCAATCGACACAACCTCATCCATGATGACTGAAAGTGAAGAGTACTTTTTAAGAATCTCTCTTATAGGGGTTGCAATATCGGCAGGGGATAGAGCAGCTGTGGCCACTTGGTAGAGTAGTGGTTGAAATAGATGATGATTCATCCTGTCTATAATCAGCGCCTGTTTTTTCTTTTTCCCTAGTTTTATGGCCGCATTCAAACCGCCAAATCCAGCACCGATAATAATTGTTTCATGATGTTTATTCATAAGCCTTCCTATTTCTTTAGTAATTATAAAGAATTGCTTCCCAAAGGAAAAGGTGCGGTTGTCGGGCATTAGTGGTTAAGAGTTTTTATTATTTCGTCAAAGACAGTATCATTTGCTTTTTTTGTTACTAATGCCAATCCTTCCATCCAAGTGTGTCCATCAGTTTCAATTTGAAACAGAACATCATCGATAAAATATTCTTTATAGTAGTCATCAAAAAGAGGTAGATAAAACAAAACGAGATTCTTCCAAGTACCTCTGAAATTGTGCTTTTTCTTCAGCTTTTTAAGGGCCGCTCGCAGCTCAGAAAACGTAGGGAAGACAATCGCTAAATGATCGCCTTTCTTTTCGATTTTTATGTTGCTATTAACCTGGTCAATCATCATAGCATTATCTTAAATTTGAATAAAAATGATGTCACTCAAAATAAAGTAAGGGCGGGCCAGCACTAGAAACTCTTCTTCTTATTGGGTGGTGACTCTTTTTTGGGTTTTGATTCTTTGTCGTTTTTAGTGCGTGTAGAATTTTAAATGGTGGAGCCGATCGGGATCGAACCGACGACCTTTACACTGCCAGTGTAACGCTCTCCCAACTGAGCTACGGCCCCTCAAATTGAGCTTATAAAATACTGAAATATTAAAAGACTGACAAGTCAAAAAAAACTTAGTAGGCTATTTGGATGCAAAATTTCAATTTAAAATACTTACTGAGTGTACTTATCGCTTTTTGCTTAGGTGGTGCTTGTAAATTCTGGAACCTTCCTCTGCCTTCGCCACCAATCCTACTAGGAGCCTTGATGGTGTTATCCATGACTGTGGGCTATCTCGTAGTTGATAAATACTTGGAGAATAAGAAATGAATGAAGTGATAGGTATTGTGATGGCGTTTAGTATTGGGGCCATTTGTCGTTATTTTGATCTACCGCTTCCAGCTCCGCCGAATATTCAGGGGGCTCTTTTGGTTCTAGCTGTGACATTAGGCTTTATGCTCTTTTAGAACCGCCCCACAAGCTAAGATTAAAATTTAGAGCATTCTTAATAGTAAATATCTTGAGTATAATAATTAGGAATAAAAAACACTTAATTTTTTGTGAAAGTCGATTGTCAGGTTAAGATCAACTAATTCTCTCTCATTTTTTTCCGATTAATAAATGATCGGAGTATTTATGCTTAACTGTTATGTCTTTTTTTTAGATCCATTGATGGTAGGGAAGGTTGCTGCAATTCTCGAAAACTTGGGGGAATCAATTTTTGTCCATAAAGTGGTTGATGCTAGGCAGTTACTCGATTTACCTGAACAAAAAAGAGATTTGATAATAACTGACTATAGCTGCTTTCAGGAGCTTGAAGATGATAATGTTGATATCGATTTGTTTGGCAAGGTATTGCTCGTAGATGAAGTGGAATCCGAAGTAGATGGTAATCTCGTTTATATTAATCGATCTCAAATACTAATAGCAATAGCCACGCATGTTTTGGATTATATAAGCGAGAATCATGTAGAAGTTGAATACGTATCTATTAAAGTAGATAAGCTGGTTTTAGACCAACAAAATCCTTGTGATTTTTTTGTAAAAAAAGCTGATGACACTTATGCATTAATTCTAAAAAAAGGTTTACTAGTTAATGGTGCAATTATTGAAAAAATTAAAGCCAATAAAATCGAAAAACTTTATGTAAGCAAGAATGAATATCCGTTATTAATGGAATTTATCAATTCTCACCGTGAGGTTGAAGCGATTTTTTGTCACAAAGTTGAAGTCAATGCAGTGGAGGCCATGCACGATTTTGTAAGCGAATTAGGTTTTGATCCTAAAGTTATTTCCATGACAAAATCTCTACATGAAGGCGTTGAGAAACGCTACACAGATAAATACATGAAAAAGCTTTTGGGAAGATTCAAAAACATGGAAGGCTCCTATTTGTATAATCATAGTTTTTTAACCTCAGTCATTGGATTAGGAGCAGCTGATCATTTTAGTTGGATGAATTATGAAAACAGAGAAAAAATATACTTAGGAAGTATCATGCATGACCTGGGTTTGAAAAATAAGGACAATGCCATTAAAGATGCAATGACTTTAGGAAGTATTAGAAAATTAAGTGCCGACGAGCAAGAAGATATATTAGGACATTCCACTAGGTTTGCGACTTTTCTAAAAGAAGCAAAAGATGTTCATCCAGATGTGGTAAAAATGGTGGAGTTTCATCACGCCGTCGATGAAAAAAATGCATACCCAAGAAAAATATCGGCCATGGAAACAAACCTTGTTTTTTGTCTTTTTATTTTATCTCATGAATTTAGTGTTGGGTTATATAAGATCAATTTTGACGAAAACAAGATTCCAACATTATTGAATCAGCTGGCAGAGCGTTTTAATCATGGTAATTATAAAAAGCTTCTTCCTAGCTTTAGGAAATCAATTGAAGATACTTTAATAAGTAAGGCAGCATAAATACTGGATTGTAACAATCAGGAAATGCCAGTGTTAATAATATATACCTATGATATATCAGAGGTTTATATTAAAATATTCCTATGCATATTACGGTTACTATTGGTGAAGATGAGCAAAATTTTGAGTTTGCAAAAAAGCAAGTTACTGTAGGTAGTGACGCCGTTTGCGACATTGTTCTAAATTACGAAGGTATTGGCGATAGACATTTAAAGATTATTGAAAAGAATGAAGAATTTTTCGTTCTTGATCTCAAATCAGGCTTTCCTACCAGAGTTAATTCCAAACAAATGAAACCTGGAACCGCTATTAAGTTTACTAGCTTTTTTCCTGTGGACGTCGGAGGTGTACTTATTTCGCTGGGAATGGCCGAAACAAGTCCTCAAATCCTGGATTTTAGTGATGATGATCAAATTGCAACAGAAGATAATGAAAATGAAGTAGGGAATAGAGATAAGTTTAAACCTAATCTTTATGAAGGTCATAACAAAACCGGTACCTTTAAGCTTAGCTCTGCACAGCTCAAAAAAGAGCGCCCTGCGAATCTTTCGAAAAAAGTTGGGACCAGAAAAGTTAAAATTAGCAGTAAAAAACGGCGTCAACGTAAGCTTAGTAAAGTTGAAACTTCGAGTAATAAACAAAAAGTAAGTTTAGGTTCTGTGGGGGTTATCGGTTTTTTACTGATTATTGCAGCTTTTATAGTATACAAAAAGCATTTTTCAAATATAACTACCACGACTGTAACTCCTACCGTCGCGGTAAATAATTCAAACCAGAAAATTAATCCAAGGCTTCAGTTAACCCCATCAGATATACCTTTTTTAAAAGATAATCATGTAGTTTTGGAGAGCAAGTTTCAACGTATTGGTTGTCAGGAAAGCACTGACCTTTGTTCACTTGTTAGAGATAATAGAGTTTTTCTTGAGGGTGAATCACTTCAGCTAAATTCCCAGCAATTAGAGCTTTTTGTTCAGCTGACATCGATTACAGGGTTGAAAGAAAAGTTCGAGTATAGCGAAAAGGAAATTGCTGAACTCGAGGAGTTAATAAAAGATAATTATAAAGGTATTGTCGATTTTGAAGAATTTAAAAATAACTCTTATGTTACGACAGATCCCCTCATGGCCGATAAGGCATTAAAATATATGTTTCATTTGATGGCCTATAAATTGTTTTTGGACTCTTCAGTGCAACAAAAACTTAAGGATTTAAAGGTTGATAGAGTTTATATCTACGGATTCGAAAAAAGGTCTAATGGTCAGTATCAGATTGTGAATTATTTAGCGTTTGGGCAAGATAGTCTGAAATTAAACCAATTGAGAAAAAGCGAAGTTGAATTAAAAATCAAAGGCGTCGTCAACTCCAACCTTACAAATGGTATTGAAAATTTGATCGCACAGATAGGTACTTCTGAGTTTGCTCAATTTGATTCTAATTTTGCAGAAAGTTTTATTTCCAAGACTCAGTTACAAAAATATGAAAAGATAATGAAAGAACTAAAGTGTAATCAAGGTGAGGTTGATCAATTTTGTAGAGATCTCAAACAAGTCATGCTCAGTCCATCAGACGGTGCACTTCTTAAAGATGATATACTTTGGATTGTAATGGACACTTCAAAAGCTTTTGAAGCATATCTTCCAAAGTATAATGAGTATTATCCGCCAAAAGAAATTAGAACGGTTTCACAACTGTATCGAGTGGCCAACCAAAGAAGAAAACTAAATTGGTCTCAATTTAAAAGCAAGGGCTATGTTGACGACCAGATGACTTTAGGGGAGATGTCTCTGAATATGACGATTGCGATAGGCCTAGAACATGATCTCTTCACCCGCGCTGTAGAAATTCCAACGGCAAAAGAGATCGCATTTGTGAGTCACAAAAATGGTAAAATATTTTCGGTAATAAAAATACCGACTGTAAAAGCAATAGAACTTGATACAGAGGAAAATACAACAAACTTAAGGTACTTTTGGAAAAGTAAGTTAGATCTTTTCAGTTCTCAGGCACAAAAATTAAGTACAGAATCAATCCTCAACTAGAGAGTTTTTAGAAACTCGATTATTTCAAGTTTTTCCTCGTGACTGAATTTTTCCTGACCTTCCTCAGTAAGCATCATTTTAGTATGACCTTTATTCGACATACCAAGTTTTCTCGTGTTGAAATTGTATTCGGCATCGCTTGCAAAAGGTTCTCTAACCTCTCTTGGATAACCAACTTTTTCCGAGTCAAAGTCAGTTTCTTTATTTTCAGCAGGTACGGCTTTATATGAAACAGGTCTTTTTATGTCAGGAGTTAGTACATCATAAAGGGTAGGTACAGAATTATTGTGAAAGTATGGATACCTGGCCCAAATACCTACTAAGGGAGGTGGGACGTACCCTTTTTGAGGCGTCACTACAGTTCCGATCGTTTTTGAAATTTGTAGGCGATTAAGATCTTTAGCAAAATAATTCATCCCTTGGTGACGGTATTCATCTGTCCCCACATCTTTTACAATTGTTTTTGCGTGGTATTTAATATTTGTTGTGGCGATTTGCTCTTCGTAGTTGAGGTGCAATTCGTCCCAGCCTTTTTGATATTCACCATGACAGCCTCGACAATTTTGAATAAATAAGATTTCCCCTCTCTTGGCCTTTTCAATATCAATTTGACCAGGGAAGTAGTCATTGTATTTAGGGGCTTCTGTATTAAAAACATAGGCAGTTAATTCTTTAACTTTTTGCTGGTTTGTTTTAAACCACTGTTCAAGTTGTCTTAGGTTTGCACCTCTTCCAATTTCATTCCAAAGAAAGTTGGTGTGAACAGGATTCCCAGACTGGATAGAAGCGTCAGATAACCATTTTGTCTTGTATTTTAAATTCCACCATACAGCAGGCTTAGAATCAGCAGGTACCTTCTTTAAGGGATTATTTCGTGGTCTGAATCTTCTTGTTGGGAAGCTTGCATACGCATCTTCTTTTCTCAGTGCTAAAGATAGTCCAACTTGGGCAAGAGACGTATCGAGACCCAGTGCCAGAGGTTGTTTTACCTCAACGTATTTCATTGCATCCTTAGCTTCTTTAAAGATTTTTACATCTGCGGCGGGAGGGTTAACGATTGTTTGAAACATAAAAGCTGGAGTCTTTGAGAGTATATTTTTTCCCATAATGAAAGCTTCATTTGCTCTAGGAAATCTATTAGTTAAACCCATAACCTTCGTTCCAAAAAGATTTGAAGCATGGCAAGCGGCACAGCTAAAAGATAAGCCTAAGTAACCATTATGGTCAAAAGCAGAGACTCCCATTGCCTCTCTTTGTACTCCCTCAAATGGCGGAATATAATTAGGGCCGTATTCTTCAATCGTTTCTGGAAATTCATGTAGTCCCAGCCATTTGTAAATAGACTCGAAACTCTTAAATTGAGTTAGTTTTTTTGCGATAGAAAATATAAATCTTCGAAGAGGTGAAGAAGAATCGGAGTTAAAAAATTTGTCCATTGAAGTTTTTGGCAATTGGAGTCTTGTTACTTCTACAGGGTAATTGAGGGCATGGTATGCACCTTTTTTAACTAGCTTTTCGTGCTCATCTTCAGAAACACCCCAAATATTCTTTCGGTTCCCATCTGAAAAGCAGATTTCATGGCCGTGGCTCATCTCACATTGGACTTCTCCTGGGAGAGTTGCTTGGTCACTCCAATCTGTGGCGCTTAGCGTAAGGGGGTAAACAAATAAAATAGACAATAATTGGATTTTCAATAGTTTATTCTTCATAGTAGGGAAATTAAAGTATTCCCGATACGTGAAGTCAACTTACATTAAATGACTGAATTTCCTCTTTTTTTAAATTCTCTAATTTTTGTCGATTTATTTCTATCCGAATTAGCGGTATAACTTCTCTTGTAGGGGATTTGTTGCTTTAAGCCCCTACTTCCTCCCAGTAATAAACAATTTCTTTTGAGAGCGTTTATTACTGGTTTTTTTTTGCCTAAATTTCAATTCCAATCAATTTTCTCAATAGCACTCTCAAAGGCTGAGGATGTCAGTGGGGTGCTAAGGTAGGTGTCTGCTCGGTACTTAGTCTTAGCATGAGCCTGAGCCTTCTGTGGGGAAAGTTTCTCGGCAACTATAAGTGTTCTAGCCTGGCTAAATTTGGCCCTAATTTGAGCGCAGAGCTGGTTAACTGCCTTAGGGTGACCGTTGTAATAAAACACTACCAATGAAGCTGGATCATTAGTCAGGGTTTGATTGAGTTCAGGTAGGGTGGTTAAAATGCCAAGGCCATCAGATATATTTAGAAGCGTATAATTTTTTTGGAAATAGTCCGTATTGAAATCAAATAAATATATATTAAAGTCATATGACTTATTTCCATTTCCTTCATCAGAAATAGCTTCAGCATTTGAGTCAGTGACGCTGAAAAGGATATCGGCACAGGTAAGGTTTTCTTCGTTTTTGAGCTCTTCTTTCATCGCTTCAAAGTCTATTACGACAGTTGGCTTATCTTCATCTTCATCTTGCATGAAGATATTTTACCCTAAATTGTTGATATTACAATATGTCTTAAGAAATCCGAGTTTGGCACTCAATAAATTTTTAAGTTTTTCTCCTAACTGACCGATTAGACGTTAGGATAGTAAATACTATTCATAGGCGTAGGTTATTTAATGGCAATAGAAGACTTAGACCTCGAGTTCGAGGACGAAGAAGAAGAGAAAAAAGGTGATGCGCTCGACGTTGACGTCGACCTGACCTTTTCTGCTTCGCCAGACTCTCCTCAGGGAGGAGTGATCGATAAGGCACGCCAAAAACCTAGACCAAAGCCTGCGCCAGGCAATCCGAATAATAATGTCGCCGATATTAACCAAGCAAAAAACCTTAAAGCTAGACCTCAAGTACGACCTCAGGGCCAAGTTAAGCCTACGCCAAGTCAAGACTACTCTGATGATGTACAAGAGCTAAAAGCTGAAATAAAGGCCCTACAAGAGCGAATGCGTCAGATCGAGCATCAAGCCGATCTCAAAGTCGCCGTTGCAGAAGCCGAAAAAAACTACCTCATTGAATATGTTTCAAACGCAAAAGTTCTTGATCATCAGATCACTCAGATGCTTCAAAGAATTAATGCCAAAGCACCTACTGTAAAAGGGGAGGTGCAGATGATTAAAAAACATATCAATGAATTTGTGGCCAAATCCATTCCAAAAAAGAAGGAGTAATTAACGATTTGCAAAGCGAGAAGAAAAGTATATTCCCACAAAGACTAAACCGAGTCCCATAACACTTATGGGGTTGAGGTATTCGTCAAAAAAGATGATTCCTGTTAACCAAGCATAAAGGCTTGTGAGGTAATTAAAGTGAGATATTTTTGCCATGGGCTCAAGCATATAGGCTTTCGTCATAAAAATTTGCGCTAGTTGTGTAAAGACACCCACAAGTATGAGGAGTACGAGGTTTTTAGGATCAGGTGTTATCCAGCTTTCAATTAGCCAAGGCAGACACAACGGAATTGTAACCAAGGGAAAATAAAAAATAACTAGCTGGGGATCCGCCTTTCCTTTTAATTTTCTAATAATATTATATGCCAGGCCTGCAAACATTGCTGCAACTGTGGCCATGATAACTCCACTGATGGGAACTCGCTCGTCAAAATTTTTCATGAGAATAATGCCAATAAAACACAAAAAAACAAAAGGCCACTGCTTAGGGTTTGGACTTTCTTTAAGGAGAAAAATTGAAAAAATTAATGTAAATATAGGTGCAAGATAGAGAATAGTGACGGCAGTCGCAAGAGGCATTATATGGATAGAATTAAAATATAAAATTAATGCGATTCCTCCTGCTGCACCTCGCGCCAACAGCAGTGGAGTTTCCTTGGGAAATATTGTGGTTTTTAGTTTTAACACCATTGTCCCTGAAAGAATTAAGGTGACTAAGGAGCGAAAGAAAACGATTTCTATTGCAGGAATACCATCCAGAAATTTTACAAGCCCGTTGATGATGGCAAAGAAAAAACTTGCAATTAATATATAGAGAACACCTTTTGACATGCTCTTATGATTTCCCTTATAAATGCTGTATGCAAATTCATACGTTCAGACATTCTAACAATAAAAACCTAGATTATCTTGTAAAAAACAATAATCAAAAACAAGCCATCATCCTATTTCATGGGTATGGAGCTTCGATGCAGGATCTTTATGATCTGAATCAAATTTCAACTCAATATGACTGGTATTTTCCTCAAGGCACCATGGAGTTGATGGGGAATATGTCTAGAGCGTGGTTTCCGATAAATGAACAAGCACTTCAAGCCGCTATGATGCAAGGAACTCACAGAGATTTATCACAAGAACACCCAGAAGGTTTGGAAGAAAATGTAGAATTAACCGGAGCTTTTATTAAAAGTCTTGGCTATGAAAGTGTTGTTATCGGTGGCTTTTCTCAAGGGGCAATGCTAAGTTCGCATTTATTAGGGGAGTTAGATTCTAGGCTCAAGGGCTGTGTTCTTTTTTCGGGTAATTTGATTAGTGAACCCAGTTTAGCCAAAAAACTCGCAGAAGCTAAAAATAAAGAAGTTGCCATTTATCAGTCGCATGGAACGCGTGATCCAATTTTAGGTTTTAATGGTGCATTAAGATTAGAAAAACTTCTTAAAGACTCAGGCTTTGCGGTTGAGTTTCATGAGTTTCAAGGTCAACATGAAATCCCTATGACCGTTATTCAAAGCTGGGCACTTTTTATGCAGCGATGTCTTCTCTAAGCTTATTTTTCTTTATTTCATCGAGAAATTTTTTAGCTGCTTGAGGATGATCGATAAAATGTACTGCAATATTAGACCTATCTTTCATTTTAATTAAAAGAGATGAAAATTGAACTTCTTCTTCAACCGTGATGACTTCATGAATATCTTGATAGTGTATTTTTCTTGCGTGACCCAGTGGTTGAAAATAAATTAGCATATGATCCCGGTAAAGTAGTACATGGTGGTATTTGTCATAGATAAACAAAGCCGAAATAAAGCTAACGAGTAAAACACCTAGACCAAGAGAGAAGCTACCAATATCAATTCCTTCAATCAAGTAATGGGCCATCAAACAGTTTATTCCATAAATAGTTGTTAAAAGAGGAAGCCCGTCTATAAGAGTGTTTAAGTGATTTTCTTTAGTTAGTCTTGCGATTGCTTTTTCCATAATGTCTTGTCGGATACTTTATAATTTTACTTGAGCGAATTAATTTGGAATAAAATTCTCTAAGAAGGCATCAAATTAAAACTGCTAGAAATGTGAACCGATAAATAGACTATGAAAAGGCTGGCCATCCCTTTTATTATTGTCTTAATCGCTATTGGATTTTACCTTGTCCAATCTGATGAAGATCGATTTTCCCAATATCAGTGGAGAAATAGAACTCCCGCAGCAAAGAATATTGATCCAGAGAAATCTTCAGGTATAGAAAAGCAAAAAGAAAAATTGAGTTCTTCCACGGGTGAGGCACAAGCAACACAAGAAAGAAACAAAAAGAAAGTTAATTATCATCAACTCAGGCCACTGGATAGTAGAAGTATAGCGGCTCAATCATCAAAAGAGGCCAATCACTGGCAAGATGTGGATCCGAAACCTTTTTGGATCGAAGACGAAGAGTATTTAATTTCAAAGAACATGTTTGCGGTAGATAAAAGGGGATTTGATCAGAATGATCCTAGAATAAGAGGTGAATTCTTAGGTCATTATTTACTTGCTGCCGATTCGGCGCCAAGTGATTCTTTTCCAGTTCTTATTCACAAGGAGAGCTCTAAATACGCCATTCTCACTAAAGTACTTAAGGTGAAGCTAAAAAGGTTTGAAGATATGAATTACCTTTTTAATTTACCTCACCAGATTCAAGAGTCTTTTGAAAATATCTCAGTTGTCCTATACCGATTTGAGGACTTAGACGTGTTGAACCAGGCGTATAATATTGCTAAAAAAGACCCAAGAGTACGCCGAGTTACTATCGAAATCCTGAAAGGTGCTCGAATCAATCAATAGTCACCTGCCCATTTTAAGTGGCATTTTACTTTATTAAAACTTATTTAGAGGCATACAATTCCGCATAATACCGTTACTTAATTCATGTTTAAGCTCACGCTCGAAACTGTCGTAAAATAACTTAAGATGTTGATAAGACTATTTCTCATACTATTCATTCTAGTTTCATGCGGTGTTGAAGAAACGGCCACAGGTACTCCTAAAGGAGATGAAGGACCCTATACTCCTTCGGCACCCATCACTTTTACTGGCGACTTTGAAGCCTTTGAGGGAATGGAGTTTAGTTTTGATCCTACGGACAAATTCTCGTCGGATGTGAGTTCGGGATATACTTTTAGTTTTAAAAACGCACCAGGGTTTTTAAGTATTGATGCAACTACGGGAGAGCTAACTGGTGAGCCTGAAGAAAGTGGGTTATTTGAAGAAATTGAAATTATCGCCACAAAAACATCAGACTCTTCAAAGCAGTCAAAAAAAATATCCATAGCTGTTAATGGAGACCCCCTTAGACCTTATGCCTGGCATTTAAAAAATACAGGGCAGAAAAATTTTGCCATTGCATCTGGTACAGCAGGATATGACATAAATGTCTACGATGTATTTAAAGATGAGGTTTTCGGAGAAGGAGTTAGAATTGCAATTTCAGATTCTGGTGCCGAAATAAATCATGATGACCTCTATCAAAATATGCTCTCAGGTGAACATAGAGACTATTCTTTGCACTCACCTTATATTGGAGATCCCGTACCAACAAATGCCCATGGGACTGCTGTTGCCGGTATTGTTAATGCAAGAGGCTGGAATAACCACGGTAGTATTGGTGTCGCACCAAAAGCGAAAACAGCTGTTTTTCAATTTTTAGATTCCACTCAGGCCACCAGTGTCTTGATCTCCCAAGCTACAGGTGATTTTGATATTTTTAATTATTCATATGGGGATGTTTTGTATGAGGACACTCAGTCGGACCAAGACTATCTTGACCATATAAAAGACCAAACCCTAAACGAACAAAAAGTTTTTGTTAAAGCAGCCGGAAATGAATTCTTATTGGCCGATGGGAATACATGTGCCCCTCATAATGCCAATATGCCTTATGAAAATGAGTCTCCTTATTTAATCGTAGTAGGTGCTATAAATGCAAGCGGAGGAAAGACAACATACTCAAATGCTGGCTCTAACCTCTGGGTGGTTGCACCAGGAGGAGAGTATGGAATTTCTTATCCAGCTATTATGTCGACGGACCTACCAACTTGTTTCAAGGGTTTTTCTAAAGCTACTGGTGATCCTTATAATGATTTCGAATACCAACATCCGCTGAATTCGAAATGTCATTATACATCAACAATGAACGGTACCAGTTCAGCAACTCCAGTTGTGACTGGAGTTATTGCTCTTATGCTTGAAGCGAATCCTAATCTTACTCAGAGAGATATCAAACATATTCTTGCCAATACTTCTGAACGAATTGACCCAGACCACGATGATAATTATTTTGGGAAAGTACATCCATCAGAAATTTTAGGAGGATGTAGTTCATTAAGTTTAGATAACTATGAGTACGAGCAAGGTTGGGTTCAGAACCGAGCAGGTTATTGGTATAATAATTTCTATGGCTTTGGTCTCATTGATGCAAAAGCGGCTGTTAATGCAGCTTCCAGTTATGTCTCTAGTCTGGGGACACTGCAAGAGTTAAATGGTGATTTTGATAGTTCAAGTTTTAGATCCTCACCAGGAAGTTCTATTCCTGATCATAATAAAGATGGTGTTACAGATACAATTAGTGTGACAAATAATCTAACTGTGGAATCGGTTCAAATTAAAGTGAATATTTCTCATCATTCCCCTGGCGAGATAGGTGTCGAATTGCTGGGGCCAGAAACTGCTTCCAAGCGCACTAAAAGTATCTTACTAAACATAAATAACAGTCTTCTGCTGGGAGACGATAAAAATCTGAATATTGTCTTAGCTTCTCATGCATTTTATGGAGAGAATGCAGTAGGAGATTGGACTATAAGGGTAATTGACGGCAAGTCGGGTACGACAGGAACTTTAAATAGTTGGTCAATTAATATAGTAGGACACTAAAAGAAGTATAAATTAGGGAAGATGATAAATAGTAAAAAATTTGTTTTATTTGTATTGGTCTGCATTCAGATCTTGTTTGGAATAAACTTTGCGGCAAGTAAAATTATAGTCGCAAAAATGAATCCAATACTTTGGTCAGATGTGAGGTTTCTATTGGCAGGTATAATCATGTTAATAGTTACATTAATCATGCGAAGACCGCACCCCCCAATAACAAAAGACTTTTTCATTCCAATTAGTATTTTATCAATTTTAGGTATGGCCTTAGGGCAGGGACTTTTTTTAGTTGGTTTAAAATACACTACATCCATTAATTCAGCGATTATCCTAACTATGATTCCTATTTTAACATTGATGGTGGTTGTTTTAAGAAAACAAGAAGATCTGACATTCAATAAGTTTATTGGTTTTGTCTTGTCTTTTTTTGGAGTACTTCTTATGCGTAATGTAAGTGACTTCAAAATGGGTGGCGAAACTCTTCTAGGTGATTTTTTGGTTCTTGGTGGAGCCTTCTGTTTTGCTCTCTATATAAGCTTTGGGAAAAAATATTTTATGAAATTTGATAATATGTGGACAACTACTTGGATGTTTCTTATTTCAGGTGTGGCCATGCTTGTTCCTAATATTACCAAGCTTGGTGAATTAACAGGTCAAACTTATGATGGTATCTTTCTTGGGGCTGCAGCATACTCTATCATTGGGGCAACATTACTTACTTATTTTTTAAATAACTGGGCACTAAAACGAGCTGCTTCGGGGCATGTAGCTATTTTTATTTATTTACAGCCAGTCGTGGCAGGGGTGATTGGTTATATCTTTTTAGAAGAACCTGTTACTTTTAGGATGGCAATCTGTTCAATTTTAATTTTAACTGGCCTATTATTTTCATTAGCAAAAAACAATTAGAGAAAACCCTTAAAAGGGAAACCAACAGATACCCCGTAAGTTGTGGCCTTAAAATCATCTTTTCCCCAAGAAATTAAATTGAGTTCCCAAAAATAATTTTTTCCCCATCGAACCCAAGCATTAGTGTAGTCAACGGACTCAGAGGGACTCAAAAAGATTCCTCCGGAGATAATATAGTTTGGAATGTCAAAAGCGTGGCGGTACATGAACTCTATTCCTTGCGGAAAAATCGGTTCACTTATGACTTCACTATCTTCATCAAATTTAAAATAAAGATGCTGTACGCCAATTAGTGTCGAAAAATAGAGCTTATTGTCTAAACTAAAACCAAAGTCAGAGCCTAAATAAATTCCTGCATTATTAAAAACCGAGTCTTTAAAGACTGCTGCTTCAAAGCCTCGAACAGAAGAAGTATCTGAAATTTTGTAATTTATATAAAACATCAAAGCGGGTGCCATGGGAACTGATTTTTCTTCAGTTACGCCCTCATCGTTAGTATATTCAGTTTCAAAAGCATAGGGACCGAAACCATAGGCTGTGAATAGTCTGTGAAGCCTTTTTGGAATGCTGGCCTTAATTGTTATGATCTTAGTTTCACCGGTATAAATATTTTGAACCTCAGCTTGAACTGGACGGTCACTTATAAATGCAGCATTGTAAGGGAGGTATTCACTTGATTTAATTCTAAGCTCTGGAGAAAGCCAGCTGACTTCTAACATAGGCTTTTCTTTCCCAAATTTTCCAATTCTTCTTGTTCTACAGCCGATAGTGAAATGCTCATCTTTTAGACCTTCCACGGTAATATTATTTCGTGAACAAGTGTAGTCTATGAGAATTTTTGGCTTTTTATCTGATTTTAATTTTAGTTTGATAGCAGAATATTCAATATCAGCCCCTTTAATTAAAATGGGATGCTTTTCGTAAAGGGACACATTCAATTCCGCAAATGAATATTTCTTAGAGTGTTGGAAATTAATAGTTCGATTCTTATATGATATGAAACTAGCAGGCGGAAGTTTTTTCACTCTAATCTTAAGCCTGGCCCTAGGGATAAGTAAAATTTCATTGAATCTGTTCCAGATGATGGAGCTCTCATCAATTCTTGCGCTAATTCCATATTCTTTGGCATTGGGGATGATAATTTTAATATCGTTTTTAGTGATATTTTGCCTGTTTTCACCAACGGGAAGTTCACTGGTGTCGATGAAATTATCCGCAAAACTTAGGTGAGATAATAGAACAAGATAAATACTAAATAGCTTTAACACAAATCTGTATCCAAAATTCCCCAAGGTCCGAATTAAAAGGAACTAACAGTACAGGAATTTTACTGTCTTTATAAACTTTATGACCCTTTCCTCTGATAACGGAAGGGATTGCCCTATCAAGAGAATATCCCCTTGTGTTTAAAACGGCTTTGGTTTGACCAAAAATGATATTGATAATCTCGGCTGCACCGTCTTCATTATTTGGATCAAGTTCAGCAACATTTTCTTCTAACATCTTACTTATAATTTTTTTATAAATACTTTCTTCAAAAGAAATCGCAATATTTCCTCTGAAATAAGGCGAGGTAATGGCAAGCGTCCCACTGATATCAATATTAATAACATCGGAACCTAAGAGATATGGCTTTTGTGCTTCAATATTTTCTACACCACAAAGCCCGTTCAAGGTTTTCATTGCTGAATCAATGAAAGGATTGATAAAATCCACATCAAGTTTAAATCTTTTTTTGTTGGGGTCTAATTTTGAGAGCTCGTTAATCTTATCAGCAATAACTTGATAGTTTTGAGGCTTTTCCATGTACTCAATATTTTTCTGTCCTCGAGTATTTTGTTTTGCGGTCTCAACATCCTCGGTATAAAAAAGAATAGGTGTGTGAGCATTGTGATTCGTTTCTCTGAGGGCCGCAATCAATTGACCACCACTAATTTTAGGAAGATCATAGTCAGTTAATACAACTTTAAATTTTTGATTTCTCGTCTTTTGATAAGCTTGAACTCCATCTGCAGCCAGAACAATAACCATCGAAACTAGGTCAGAGAGCTCACTTTTTAGTTGATCTCTTAGTCCTTCTTCTTTATCAACAATAAGAAGATAATCTTTTTCCATCTAAATCTACCTTTGGATTTATTATAGCAAAAAATCTATGAGTCTAAAGCTTAAATTTTTTCAATATCGACAATAATTTCTTGGCCAGGATAAATTCTTTTTACACCACCATTGAGTTCAAGTATTTCCGATAAAGTCTTATTGTTTACTTTTGCAATTTTTCCTAAGTAGTCACCGGCGCTGACTTTATGAATTTTTATCTTATGGGGAGGGACTTGCAACTTTTCACCTACTAAAATTTTCGAGTTGTTTTTTCTGTTGAGTTTTTTAAGGTGAGAACTTTTCGTATTGAAGAGCCTGGCAATTTTAGATAAATTATCACCTTGCTTCACAATATAGGAGTAAAGAACTTTACTTTGTGATTCAGTTTTCACTTTAATTCTTTGACCAACAAAAATTGTATTTCGTCTTAAGTTGTTTAGAGCTTTTAGGTCTTTAATATTAGTGTCATATCTTTTGGCAATTGAGTACAAAGACTCATTTTTTCTCACCCGGTGATATTCGATATGCTCAGATTTTTTGGTGTGACTTTTTGAATGGGTGCTTAAGCTGGCCATATATCTTTTGAAGCTTTTCATGGCCTTTTGAGAATCTTTAGGGAGATAAATTTCGAGCTTTTTTCTTCCTGGGTGAGGAATATGAGCTTGTTTAATATCAGGGTTTAATTTTCTTACTAAGTCTGAACTAATTCTCAGTTTACTCGCTAGAGCTGCGACACTAACACTTCTGTCAATTTCCATAGTCACAACATCTTCGAAAGGGTTATCAACCCATTTTTTTGTTTGGATATTGTATTTATCTTTGTTATTTAAAATTTCCATTACCGCCAAAACTTTAGGAACATAGTGACGAGTCTCTTTAGGAATAACTCCCTTTGCACTAAGTTCATAAAAGTCTCTAGTATTAGCTCCTCTAATACGGCGGATGATACCATTTTCACCTTTATTATAAGCCGCCAATGCCAGCTCCCATGAGCCAAAAATATTGTATAGATCTTGAAAATAAAGCGCTGCTGCCTCAGTTGCTTTAAATATGTTTTGCCTTTCATCCAGTGAGCGACTCACTCTGAGCCCGTACCTTCTTGCAGTCGCCGGCATGAATTGCCAAGGACCTACCGCCCCTGCATGACTTTTGCTGGCATTATAGTAACCGCTTTCGATTATCCCAACAAAGAACAATTCTTTAGGCAGTCCATAACGCTCAAAAGTTTCTTCTACAATCTTTCGGTATTTCTCTCCATTCGCAACAAAGCGTTCTAGTCGGTCTTTGTTTTGAACAGCGAAATATTTTATCCAGAAGTCGACTTTTTTAGATGGTCTTTTTTCCAAAAAATCATTTTCAGATTTTTTAAAAATAGGCTTCTTCTCCAATTGCGTTATTGGATATTTTACATGGCCATTAGCTTTGCTTTTTGGTTGAAGATTATGAGTAGGAGGTGTTGCTGATTTTAACGAAGTTTCAGGATACGCTCTGTTCACTGGCTTTATATGGGCACAAGATAAAACGCTAAGGCCTAAAGCTGTCGTCATGAAAATCTTTTGCATTAAATCCTCCCTAATTTAATTCTTATTACCATTTTACACTTAACGTTAAGCTGCTTAAATCAGGCAGTATTTTCATGGCCGATTTGAATTGTTTTTTTTAAGATGTTTTTAACAAGGATGTTTTAATGAAATTAGTCTATCGATTATCACTTTTAGTCGCACTGATATCATGTAGTGCAAAGAATTTTCAACAGGCAGAACTGCTGCCAAATAAATCACGTTCCCAATACGAAGCGAGAGGAAATCAATATATGATTTCTACTCAAGGTGAAGCGACCACCAAGGCCGCTAAATTTGTCTTTGATAAAGGTGGAAATATTTTTGATGCCGCTGTCGCAGCATCATTTGCCATATCAGTAGAAAGACCGCATTCAACTGGCTTAGGTGGCGGTGGTTTTATGGTTATTCACCATGCGAAAGATGCCATGAATGAGGCATTTGATTTTCGTGAAATGGCACCAAAAGCTGCTCACTCAAAAATGTTTTTAGATAAAGCTGGAAAACAGGTGACTGAAAGGTCATTAACTGGAGGTCTTGCATCTGGAACTCCAGGCCTTGTTGCTGGAGTTTTAGAAGTTCATAAAAAATACGGAAAACTCGATCTTGCGACTGTGATGGAGCCAGCGATTGAATTAGCTGAGAAAGGCTTTCCTGTTTATCCAGCACTTGCTGAAGCCATTAAAGCAAAAGCTGACAAGCTCTGCCAGTTTAGAGCATCGAAGAAAATATTCCTTAAGAAAAATTGCGAAGGCTTAAATGCAGGTGAGCTCTTAGTCCAAACTGATCTAGCCAATACTCTAAAAACTATCGCCAAGAAAAAGAGAGATGGCTTTTACAAAGGTGAGGTTGCTAAAAAAATTGTTGCTTCTCAAAAAAGAAATGGCGGTCTAATGACCTTGTCAGATTTAAAAAATTATCTTGTTAAAAAAAGAACTCCAGTTGAAGGAACTTATAAAGGCTATAAGATTGTTTCAATGCCGCCTCCAAGCTCTGGTGGAACTCATGTTATTCAAATTCTTAATATCTTGGAAGGTTTTGACATAAAAGCTTTAGGTGCCCAAAGTGCAGAGGCGATTCATCTCACTTCTTCAGCTATGCAAATTGCCTTCGCTGATAGAGCCGAATATATGGGGGATTCAGACTTTAAAAAAGTTCCAGTTTCCACTCTTGTTTCAAAAGAGTATGCCAAAAAATTGAGAGAAAGAATTACTCTGGATAAAGCTTTAAGCAGTAAAGATTTTCCAATCCCGTTTAAAGAATTGATGCCAGAGAGTGATCACACCACTCATTTCACTATCATGGATGGGCAAGGAAATATTGTAACTTCAACTCAAACAATTAATGGTTGGTTCGGTTCAAGTGTTGTTGCAGAGGGAACTGGAATCGTTATGAATAATGAAATGGACGACTTCGCTTCTCACGTAGGAGGAGTCAATCTTTTTGGAGCTGTTGGAGGTAAAAATAATTTGGTTGAACCTAGAAAGAGGCCTTTGAGTTCAATGAGTCCAACAATTGTTTTTGATAAAGAAGGTAAACCATTTATGGCCTTAGGTACACCAAGTGGAACGAGAATACTTACTTGTGTTATGCAAACTGTCTTAAACGTTCTTGAACATGATATGCCTTTGTGGGAAGCTGTCGCTGCCACTCGTTACCATCATCAGTGGTCTCCAGAGGAAATTAGAATTGGACCTCCGTACTTTTCAACGGAAGTAGAAGAAAAACTAAAAGCTATGGGACATAAAATTAACCATAAGTCTCTTGGGTGTAAGATCCAGGCCATCCAAAAACAAAAAGATGGCACTTTGCTTGGAGTTTCAGACCCGAGAGAAGAGGGGATGAGCTTCGGTATTTAGGAAAATCATAATTAACTTAGTGCGAAAGAAACAAAAAATTGTCTGATGACTTTGTGGGCACAGCAGCAATACAGAGTCATTGACAATTTTTTCAAGTATCTAAGCGTATTAAGGAATAACTGACACTTCACAAGACATTTAAAGAGTTTTACCATAATGCTCTGATTTTAAGGAGACATGAATGGAAAAGATCAAAGAGTTCACCCCGACCTCATTATTGTTAGGTGTCATCATTGGTATTGTAATGACTGCGGCCAATGTTTATTTGGGGCTTTATGCTGGAATGACTGTTTCAGCTTCTATACCAGCAGCCGTTATTGCAATGGGTGTATATAAAGGTATCTTAAAAACAGACTCTGTTCATCAATCAAATATTGTTCAAACCATGGCCTCTGCAGGAGAATCACTTGCTGCAGGTATCATTTTTACTTTGCCCGCTTTAGTTCTTATAGGTGCTTGGAAGAATTTTGAATTCTGGCCTACAACTTTGATTGCCATCTCAGGGGGTCTTCTTGGTGTGGTCTTTATGATTCCCCTTCGTAAGGCACTTATTCAAAACGAAAAAGAATTAACTTATCCAGAGGGTGTTGCTTGTGCAGCTGTTTTAAATTCTGGTGATGCAAAATCAGGTAAAGAAGGTTTCATCACTATCATTAAAGGTTTGACTGTTGGAGCGCTCTTTAAGTTTGTAGGTAGTGGATTAAAGCTTTTTGTCGGATCTTTTGAGGTTGCTAAAAAACTTGGTGGGAGTACAGCATTTTTTGGATTTGATGTTTCTCCAGCGCTTTTGGCCGTTGGTTATATCGTAAATATTCACGTGGCCTCGCTTGTTTTTATCGGTGGTGCTCTTGGTTTTTTTGTGGCCATTCCTTTACTAGGGACTCCTCTTGGAATGGAAGATGCAAGTGCAATTGATCTAGCCTGGCAGTTATGGTCAACTCAAGTAAGATATCTTGGTGTTGGTGCCATGATCGTAGGTGGACTTTGGTCTATTGTTTCAGTGAGAAAGGGAATTGTTGCAGGTCTTTTAGGTCTTAAGCAAATGGGGAATAACTCGGGAGAAACTAAGAGAGAAGATACCGATTTTCCTTTAATGGGAATTGGTATCATTATGCTGGTTTGCTTTGGAATTATGTTTGGTCTTTATTCTCAAATGATAAACGACATGGGGATCACAGTCTTTACAACAGTGCTGATGATTATTTGTGCTTTTATTTTTGTCGCTGTTTCTAGCTATATCGTTGGACTTGTTGGAAGTTCAAACAATCCAGTTTCAGGTATGACTATCTCTGCACTTTTAGTTTCTGCGGCTTTATTTTTAGCACTTGGGTATAAAGGTGACTCAGCAATTTTAGCAACGCTAGGGGTTGCTGCAGTTGTGTGTTGCGCTGCCTGTACGGCCGGTGATTGCTCACAAGATTTAAAAACTGGCTACTTGATTGGAGCGACTCCAAAATATCAACAATTAGCTCAATTTATTGGAGTCATCATTCCTGCATTTGTTATCGCTCCTGTGTTAACTCTTTTGCACGAAGCATACGTAATCGGGGAAGGTCTGAAGGCGCCACAAGCCATGCTATTTGCGTCTATTACGAAAGGTCTTTTTGGAGAAGGTGATCTCCCTGTCCATATGGTTATGTATGGTGCAGTTTTTGGTGCAGCTGTGATATTGGTTGATAATCTATTCTTAAGAAATAAATCATTCAGACTCCACTTAATGCCATTAGCGGTAGGGATCTATCTCCCAGTTACTTTGGCCGTTCCGATTTTTTTAGGAGGGATCATTCGTTATGTGGTTGAAAGATCTCGTCAGGTTGAAGATGAAAGTAAAGATAAAGGCGTGCTACTAGGCTCAGGTTTTATTGCTGGTGAAGCAATTATGGGCGTTGTTATTGCGATTGTATTATATACTGCAGGTGATGCACTCGCGTTGAAATTAAACCCGATGCTACAAGAAATCTTGTCTGTAGTAGCATTTTTGGCCATAGCTTCTTATTTATACCGAATTGCGAAAAAGTCTTAGGGGATAAAAAGCTATTTAACTTTTATTAAGTTTATTGTTTAATAAACCAATTAATTTTTGAGGATACTATGTCAAAGAGAATCGTTATTACAGGTGTAGGACTGACTTCTCCGGTAGGTAATAATTTAGCTGAAATGCGTAAAAACCTATTGGAAGGAAAAAGTGGAATCACTGAAAACGAAATTCGTTATATGGGGAAACGTCCCGCTGGCTTTTGCGATTTCGATGAAGAGAAATATCAGAAGAAAAAAGCTAGAAGAAGAGGAACGAGGGCCGGGTCAATCTCGATCTATTGTGCCAATGAAGCCTTGAGCGATGCCGGTGTTGATTGGGCAGCAGTTGATAAGTCTCGTTATGGAGTTTTTCTTGGAATTACCGAACACGGTAATGTTGAGACGGAAGAAGAAGTTTATCAAATGCACCAAAATGATTTAGATTATAATCTTTGGTCAATTCATCATAACCCTCGAACAGTTGCAAACTCTTGTGCGGGTGAAGTTACTTTAAACCTGGGAATTACAGGCCCTCACTATACTGTTGGTTCAGCTTGTGCTGGTGGTAATATGGGACTAATCAACGGAGTTCAGCAAATCCTTTTGGGGGAAGTTGACTCTGCACTTTGCGGTGGGATTTCGGAATCTTCCCAAACTTTCGGAATCTTTGCAGCTTTCAATGCCCAGGGAGCACTAGGATCTCACGAAGATGTGAGCAAAGCATCACGTCCTTTATGTAAAACACGTAACGGAATTGCCATTAGTGAAGGTGGGTGCATCTTTCATATTGAAACTCTTGAGAGTGCAGAAAAAAGAAACGCAAAGATTTATGGCGAAGTAGTAGCTTATGCTTATAACTCTGATGCTTCTGACTTTGTTCTACCAAACACGCAAAGACAAATTGAATGTATGCACAAAGCGCTTTCTAGGGCCGAGCTAGCAGCCTCAGATATTGATATCGTAAACCTACATGCTACCGGAACAGTTATGGGGGATATCAATGAAGTTGGTGCAGTTAGAGAAGTGTTTGGTCAAAGTGAAAACACGGCCGTGAATTTTACCAAAGGACATATTGGTCATTGTATGGGAGCAGCCGGTGCGCTAGAGCTTGCAGGTAACCTGCCAAGCTTTGAAGACGGAATGATTCATGCTGGGATCAATGTCGAGGAACTAGACCCTGAATGTGCTATGGATAATTTGGTTATCAATCAACCAAGAGAAAATCAAAAAGTTCAAACCATCCTCAACAACTCATTTGGGATGTTAGGTATAAACTCAACAGTTATTATTAAAAAATATTAAGGAAAAAAAATGAGCGAACAAGACGTAAAACAAATTGTTTTAGACATTATTGCAGACGTTGCACCTGATGAGGATTTAGCAGATCTTGATGGTGCGGTAAGTTTAAGAGACCAATTAGACCTAGATTCTATGGATTTTTTAGATATCGTTATGGAACTTAGAAAAAGACATAAGGTTGAAGTGCCTTCTGAAGATTATCCAAGACTGGCAACTTTGAATAGTTGTGTTGAGTACTTAAGTCCAAAATTTGCTTAATGAAATATGATGCTATCATCATCGGCGCAGGGATGTCAGGGCTTGCCGCTGGCATCCGACTTGCGATGTTTGATAAAAAAGTTCTTATTGTAGAAAAACACTCGATTCCGGGTGGTTTAAATTCCTATTATCGCAGACGCATACCTAGTACTAAGGAACTTGTGGAGTTTGATGTCGGTTTACACGCTCTCACGAATTTCGCACATAGAGCCGAGAAAGGAAGACCATTTACAAAACTTTTAAAGCAGCTAAGAATTCCCTACGACGCCTTTGAATTAAAACAGCAAACGACCTCAAAAATTCAATTCGCATCTGCAAGCTTGAGATTTTCCAATGAGGCGGATTTCTTTTTGTCTGAAATTGAAAAGACTTTTCCTAAAGAAATTGATTCTTTTAGAAAATTCCACCAATTTGTATTGGACTATAATGAAACGGATTTAAATGCTGAGTATATCTCAGCAAGAAGTATCCTTGATCAATATTTCAGGGAAGATCTTCTTAAAGAAATGCTCATCGCTCCTTTACTCATATACGGCTCGGCTTGGGAGCATGATATGGATTTTTCTCAATTCGTAATTATGTATAAAGCACTCTACGTGGAGGGGTTTTCAAGACCTGTAGGGGGGGTGCGAACGATTTTAAAACTTTTAACTGATAGGTATGAACAGTTAGGTGGAGAGTTAAGGTATAGAACTCAAGTTGAAAAAATTGAGACTTCGGATCGTGTGCAGGGAATTCTTACTTCAAAAGGCGAATTTATCGCTGCTGATAAAGTTTTCTCTTCAATGGGTCTTCCTGAAACTTATCAGGCCCTAGAGAGTAATTTATCTGCTCCTGTGGGTAAACTTTCTTTTTGCGAATCGATTTTTGTGACGAAAGATAAATCTCATTTAAATTCAATTGAGGATACAATTGTGTTTTTCAATAAAACCGACAAATATCTTTATCGCAAACCAGAAAATATTTATGATAATTCCTCTGCCGTTTTTTGTCTTCCCGATAATTATGAAAGAGATTCAAGATCTGGATACGGTACCATAAGAGTAACCTATATGGCCGATTATGCTCAGTGGATAAATAAAGATGAGCCCTTATACAAAGAATTTAAGCAAAAGCTTGCTCAAGATGCAAAAGATTTGAGTTCATTTTTGATGGGGACACGACCTGAAATTTTGCTGGAAGATGTTTTTACTCCTAGAACAATTAAAAAATATACGAATCACTTTGAGGGCACTGTTTATGGTTCTACTCAGAAAAATAAAAACGGTAAAACATCAGTCGAGGGTCTTTATATCATAGGAACAGATCAAGGATTTTTAGGAATAGTCGGGGCAATGCTCAGTGGTATCTCTATGGCAAATTTACATGGATTAATGAATGATTGAATTTCAAAATAGTTTTCTCAGAGCAATTTCAATGGTTGAGCCCGAGAGCTTTATATCTTCTGACGATATAGAAAATGACTTAAGAGTTGTGTATGAAAAATTGAAGCTTCCTTTTGGAAGAATTGAGATGCAAACTGGGGTTCAAACTCGAGGTGTTTATCCAGATGCGCTTCCTAGCCAGATCGCAATCGGTGCAGCAAAAAATCTTTTTTCTGAAAATGAGATAGTTTCTGAAGAAATTGACTTACTGATTTATTGTGGTGTCTGCCGAGATTATTTAGAACCCTCTACCGCCAGTTCAATACATTATAAACTCGGCTTAAGGCCTGACTGTGCTTCTTTTGATTTAAGTAATGCTTGTTTGGGGGTCGTAAACGCAATGACATTTGCGGCGAATATGCTTGAGACTGGAAAATATAAGAATATTCTCCTCGTGACAGGTGAAAATTCTTATCCACTCTTGAAGAAGACGCTATCGGTTATTAAGGATGACGAAACGTTAACGAGAAAAACTATTAAGAAATTTTTTGCCAATTTTACGATTGGTAGCGCTGGAGTTGCTCTAGTTATTTCTAGTGAGAAGGGAATTGCTGAATTAAAAAAATATAATGCTCTTTCAAATACTTCGACTTATGAATTATGCCAAGGTGGAGGAAGTACTGAAGAGCTGACAATGGAGACAGATAGTGAGCTTCTTATGCAGGAGGGGATCAAGCTTGCTCGAAAGACTTGGGAGCCCTTTGCTAGCGAGACTTTTGACCATTATATATGTCATCAAGTAGGGATTCATCACCGAAATTTTCTCTATGATAGTCTTGGACTTGACATGGATAAGGATACAACTACTTTTGATAAGTATGGAAACACTGGCTCAGCAGCGCTTCCTTTAACATTGTTAAAAGCAATCCCCAAATTTAAAGCAGGGGATAAAATAGCTCTATTAGGAATCGGTAGTGGATTGCATACCACGGCGATGGAGATGAGATGGATTTAAAAAAACTAGGTTACGACTTTAGCTCTCAGTATTTTATTATTGATGGTCATAATCTTCACTATATTGATGAGGGAGCTGGAGAAGTGATTGTTATGCTTCATGGTAATCCCACATGGTCATTTTATTATAGAAACCTGATACAGCATTTTTCTAAAACTCACCGAGTGATTGTACCCGATCATATGGGATGTGGACTTTCTGATAAACCACAGGATTATAATTACAGTCTTAATCGTAGAGTCTCAGATGTAGAAAAACTTTTGAGGTTTTTGGGTGTAGAACGTTTTAAGCTTATTGTACATGATTGGGGCGGGGCGATTGGTTTTGGTCTCGCTACTTTAACTGATATGAAAGCAGATAAAATTGTTATTACTAACACGGCAGCTTTCACTAGCGATTATATCCCTTGGCAAATTAATATTGTTAAGAAAAAGCCATTAGGTCCTTTTTTGGTAAAATATTTCAATGGGTTTTGCTGGCCGGCCACTTTTATGACGACGGTAAAAAAACTTCCCCGCTTCGTTAAACAAGCGTATCTGATGCCGTATAAAAAAATTAGTGATAGAGTGGCCATTAATCAATTTGTTCAGGATATACCAATGTCCAAAGAGCATAAAAGTTACAAAACTTTAAAAGAGATTGAACACAGACTTAAAGATCTAGACTCAGAAAAGCTCATATTATGGGGAAAGAAGGATTTCTGTTTTAATGATTATTTCCTCAATAGATGGAAAGGTATTTATCCTGAGTCAAGAATTGTAGAGTATGAAGATGCCGGTCATTATTTATTTGAAGATAAAAGTGCTGGAACAATCGGTGAGATTGAAAGGTTTTTTGTTTCATGAAAAATGTATCTGAGTTTATTCAGGAAAACGCGAAGAAATTCCCTAAGAAAACATCGATCTCGTTTGAATCACGTAGTTATAATTTTTTAGAGCTGGATGAGAAGATAAATCAATTCTGTCATAAATTTAAAGAGCTTGGAGTTAAACCTCAAGATAAAGTTTTATTTTTTGTAAAACCAAATTTAGATTTTGCGGCGATAACATTTGCTCTTTTTAGGCTGGGTGCTATCACTGTTTTTATCGACCCTGGTATGAAAAGAGAGTATTTTTTAAATGCGATTGAAGAAGTAAAACCGGATGTGTTGGTTGGAATTCCAAAAGTTCATTTTTTAACAAAAATGAAAGCTCATTATTTTTCAAATATTAGAATTTTTATTCAAGTCGGCAAAGTTCCATTTTTAGCTGAGAGTTTGTATAAGGGACTAAAAAAACTTCCAAAAAATTATGAAGCATATCAGCCAAAAGCGGGTGAACTCGCAGCTATACTTTACACTTCTGGGGGAACGGGCGCTCCTAAGGGAGTTGAATATACCCATGATATCTTTATCAATCAAACGAATATGTTGCGGGAGACATTTTCACTCTCTGAGTCCGATACAGATATTCCTGGTTTTGCTTTGTTTTCATTTTTCTCCTTGGCCATAGGGATGAGGAGTCATGTCCCAAGGATTGATGTGAGTAAACCTTCACTGGTAGATCCCGAAGCTTTATTTGCGGACATAAAACAATCTAATGCAAGCTTTTTGGCCGGTTCTCCAGCAATCTGGGATAGGCTCGCTGACTATTGTCTGCAAAACAGACTGAAGCTTGATTCAGTTAAACATGTAGTTATGTTCGGGGCACCAGTAGATATTAAACTTCATGAAAAGTTTGCTCAAATTTTAACCGAGGGGACGACCTACACACCATATGGTGCTACAGAGTGTCTCCCCGTTGCCTGTATCTCTGGCAGAGAAATTTTAAAATTTCACAAAAGGGATTTTCTCGATGGCAGAGGTATTTGTGTTGGGCAGCCAATACGTGGTGTTGAAGTTAAAATTATTCCCATGTTGGATCAACCAGTACTAGATATGTCTCAAACTCATGAACTTTCAGAGGGGGAGATAGGCGAAATTGTTGTTCATTCCAAAAATGTGACTCAAAAGTATTATGGAAAACCTGAAGCTACTGAATTAGCTAAAATTTCAGATCAAGGTAAGGTTTGGCATAGAATGGGTGATGTCGGGTTTTTGGATAAAGACGGAAAAATTTGGTTTTGCGGTCGTATGAAGCATGTTGTTTTTGATGGGAAGGATTTTTTCTACCCTTCTCAAATAGAGGCCATATTTAATAAACATTCAAAAGTGAAAAGATCGGCTCTTGTACAAAATTTGGAAACGAAGCAGCCAGTTGTTATCGTTCAAAGAAAAGATAATAAACCAGAACTAGAACCTATGTTATTAATGGATTTAAAGAATTTGGCGAAGACTCATGAAGTAACTAAAAAGTTAAGCCTTTTTGAGGCCAGGGCGGATTTACCAGTGGATGTAAGACATAATATAAAGATAGATAGAGAGCTTCTTTCAAAAGATGTTAGTGCATGAAAAAAATTCTTGTCACTGGAGCAGGTGGATTTTTAGGATTTGAAATAGCAAAGCTATTAACAGAGAATAAAAATTTAAAAGTCATAAATATTTCAAGAACACATCATGTGAAGCTAGATGAAATTGGTGTTGAAACAATTAAGTGCGATATTTCAAATAAAGAGCAAGTGTCACAGATTGACTTAACTGATGTAGAAGGTATTTTTCATGTTGCAGCGATTGCAGGAGTCTGGGGAAAGGCATCAGATTTTTATAATGTGAATTTTCTGGGAACAAAAAATCTAGTAGACCGCGCAATTGAGAGCAATATTAAGCATTTTATTTATACTTCAACTCCCTCAGTAGTTTTTGGAAAAGATGATATTATAGCCGGTGACGAGTCCCTCGACTATCCTGAAAAGTATTATACCGATTATGCTAGAACAAAATCGATGGCCGAAAAATATGTAAGATCTAAAAGTTCAGAGAGCTTTCGAACAATTAGCATCAGACCACATCTTATTTGGGGAGGAGGGGATCCACACCTAATTCCAAGGATTTTAGAAAAAGCGAGAACGGGTAAATTAAAAATAGTAGGAGAAGGTGATAACCTGGTTGATATCATCTATGTTAAAAATGCGGCACTTGCGCATCTGATGGCCTACCAAGCGCTATTAGAAAAACCAGAGCTTTCAGGTAATTGTTATTTCGTCGGGCAGGAAAGGCCGGTTAGACTTTGGGATTTTATTAATGATATTCTACGCCGGAAAAATATCAGACCACTTGAGAGCTCTATCTCTTATAAAGCGGCGTATTTTGTTGGGTTTTTGTTAGAAAAAGTTTTTAAGTTCGTTGGAATCTATCATCCAGAACCACCTATGACGAGATTTGTGGCCATGCAATTAGCTAAATCTCATTATTTTTCGCATGAAAAGGCAAAAAAAGATTTTGGCTATGAACCAAAATACTCGATTGAAGAAGCGCTAGACTTAACTTTCTCTCAAACGCCATCTTCTTCTTACTCGGTACAAAACTAAGAAGAAAAATAAACCTGAAAAAAACGATTTGAGAAAATGCGATGGAGCTTCTTCTCCATCAAAACTCAGGGTTGCACAACTTCCCATCGCAGAGATACCGAGAATTTCAAGCTCAGGGTCGTGAGGGTAGAGATAAGTGACCCCATCGATATCATCTTGACCTAGCCATTCCTGAAATTTTCCTGAAATACTATAGTACATAAGATTATGCTTAAATTCTGAGTGTCCCAGACCAAAGGCATGCCCCAACTCATGCGCAATGATAGCTTCGATGGTTGAACTAGACTTGTCTGGCAATGAAGAGTTGGGATGCGCGTTTAAGATAAGTACCGCTTGGCAATTATTTCCTGAACAACTCATCAAGGCTGAACCCAGTATGCTTGAGTCGTCAAAATCCTCTGCAGAGTCGTTACAGCCAGCAAGGATAGAGTTCATTGGTGCTTTTTGAATCGCAGCTTCATGGTCATCCCCATCGATATCAATATCCGATCGAATTTCTTTAACATCAAGTCTAAGAGAGGATGTAGGGACAGCATTCCAGAATTTATTAACTGCTTCTTTTATTAAAGTTCTATATTGAGCGGTTGTAAAACCAGCTCCAGAACAATCTGTGTCTGCGATATAAATATTTACTTCTGTATCTTTAAAGCCTTTACCAGTATTAGGATTTAGCGTGAAAGCAAAGCAATTAAATTGAGTGAGTAAAAGTGTCGCTATAATTAATTTTTTCATTAGTATATATTCACCGTTACTAAATAGTTATAACCTCTTTGATCTAAATCTCTAGAGTTCATTATTTCTAAATCAAATCGAATCGAATATTTTTTTCCTATGATAAAATTTTCCACTCCAATATTCATGGTGTTGAAATGACTGATGACTGTTTTATCTGGTGAAGGAAAAGTGGTGCTTCCATTCCCGTTACTAAGTCTTTGAGTTCCACCCTGGCCCATAATGCGATACCAATGATTACTAATACCATAACGTGCTATAAATGAATTTGTGATGACATAAGCGAAATTATAATGAAGGAAGATGGTGTCTTTTTTATAATTGGTACCAGTGTCCATGAAGTAACTATAGCCCAGTTCAGGCATGAAATAATTCCCCCCTGCCAAGTGAAGTTGCGTTCCAATTCCAAGGTAGGGATTAATCGTGAATTTCTGGGTGCTTCCGCTAGTGCTTGTTTGAACTTGGTTGAAGTAGGGTACATAACTACCCACTGACCATGATGAAACGGCTAGGGCCTTGAAGCTAAATAAAAGAAAAAAGAGAATTTTCATCATAGATATTTGTACTCTTTTGGTTGTTGTTTAACAAGATTATCAAAGTCCAGCATAAGGCCCTTTGTAATTGGCCAGTTTTCAATTGAATCTCCATAGACGATATCATTTATTTTATTAACTGGAATGATTTTTCGAGTGGAAGAAGTTATGAAAACTTCATCCGCAGCTTTTAAATCGTCTATGGAAATATCTTTGATCTCAACTTGTTTTAATTGGCTCTGACACAGTTTTAAAATATTCGCCCTCGTTATACCTGCGAGTAAACCGCTAGAGATAGGAGGAGTGATGATCGTTTTATTTTTAACAATCCAAATATTGAAGGTTGTACCCTCTGTCACTTTGCCTTCTTTGTTTAGCATGATGGCATCATACGCGCCCATCTCTTTTGCTTGCTCAAGTGCCATTACGTTATTGAGGTAGTTTCCGGATTTTGCGTTAGGGTCTACGGATCGTTTGTCGTTTCTTAAGATATCTCCCAACCATAAAAAGACACCTTTTTGATAATACTCATCACTATAATGCGGTCTTGGTCTGGCAATAGTTACGAGGTTATTTTTGAAACTTTTGTTGGGATCAAGACTAATAATGGATTCTCCTCGTGTGAGTATAATCCTAATCATTGCATCTTTAAGACCACTTGCCCTAAGGGTTGCGAAAATTTGATCTTTAATTTCATCTAGGGAGAGATAAAAATGAATTTTTAAGAGTTGAGCAGAGTTAACCAGCCTTTGCATATGGTCTTCAAAAAAAAGTAATGCTCCATCTTGTCCATAGCATACCTCGTAGATAGAATCGCCAAATAGAAAACCTCTATCAAAAATTGAAATACTGGCCTTGTCAGGTGAGACTTGTTCTCCATTTACAAAAACAGTAGTTTCACTCAGGTAATGTTGAAATTCCGCTTGCTCTTTCACCGTTTTATTCTAGCAGGAAAACAAACTGGTTGGGTATAGGAAAGAAATCCGAAGTAACTAAAATTGAGGGAGTAAATTAATCAGGTTATTGTCTAACTCTTCAATTTTCTTCTGATCGACTGGGTTACTTTCCTCAATACTTGTATTAAATTTTAATTGAACTAGTTTTTCCTGTTGAAATGAGCTCGTAGGGTGAATCTTTTCTTGTTTTTTAGTTATATCAAGGGCATTCGGCCAATTGTAATAAAGTGATTTCACCCAACAATTAAGACCATCGTATTTTTCGCAACTGTTGGCAGAGAATAATTCAATTTTATCCTGATCTCCCAAACTGTAGGCATTGTAAACCAATAATTGTGACACCTCTAGAGGCTCTCCTCGGTTGGTGTACTCGATAATTCGATCAAGGATTTGTGCAGAACTTTGGTGCTTCTCGTTCATTGTGAGAAATGCCGCAAGAAGGGTGTTTTGTTGGACAAGGTTATCCTGAGAAACCAAATTTTTTTGAAGAAAGTTAACTCCCTCTTTGTACTGGCCGAGCATCCAAGATAGAGGGATAAGCCTATCGATAGCATTTTGGGAATTATTTTTTAGTTGCAAGGCAAGTTTGTATTGGGCATATGCTTGATTATATTGTCCTTGAAAGCTGTATAGGTTTCCTTTAAAAGTTTCTGAATTGGCCGTATTCAGACTTTCAATGGTGTTATAGGCCATCTGAACATCGCCTGCTCGAAAATAGTTAAAGCCAATGAGTTCCCGTAAGCTGGTATCATTTAAAACTTCCTCGCTGAAGAATTTAAATCTAGGGATTACCTTATCCTGTTTATTGAGATAAAGAGCTAGTTTCAGATAGATTCTCAAATAGTTTTTATCAAGGTTTTCTACGGAGATTTCTTTGAATATGTCTTCTACATAATTCTTGTTGCTGGTGGTTTTGAGGTCAACTAAGATTCTCATCCATAGTAAGTTTGTAGGTGAATAAGAAACAGTGGCATCATAACAAGTTTGCCAAGCATTAGTGGCCTCGTTGGTTCTCTCAGTGATCATTAGAGATAATACTTTGATAAAGCATACTCTTGGTTCAGCTTGGAATGATTTGAGTTCTTTTCTGGACACTGTATCTAGAGCAAGTTTATAGTTTCCCTCTACAAAATAAATTATGGCCAAGTACCGGAGTTGAGTGGCCTTAGTGAAGTCAGTCGAAATATCTGCCTCTTTTAGTAGAACTTTGGCGTAATCCAAATTTCCTCTAACTATGAGGTATTTAATTTTTTCCAAAAGATCGATTTTTTTAGTGGCCTCAAAACTTTTAGTTTGTAGATTTTCTTCCGCAATCTTAAACTGCGAATTAGGGTAGCTATAGTCAAAACGTTGACCTGTTTTAGCTTGCGCCAAAAAGGTTGTAGACAGGCAAATTATGACCAAAAGGTTTTTCATACTTAACCTATCGAATTTTTTGGACGATTAACTAAATATGAAATTATTGATGGTCATTTCTTTCCTCTTTTTTCTGAATACACCAGATTCAAGTGCACTAGTTCCTCTAGAAGGGATTATTTTCGGAGAGTTGCAACCTAGTCAGGTGAACGACAAGTTTAAAGGTCTACTTAGTTATAAGTTTAAGCCTGAGTCTGCTAACGAAATGGAGTTAGTGACGCTTTTGAATTATAAAGCACTTCATGAACAGGGGAGAGATCTTCAGTTGTTTTGCGAGGAACTTCCCAAGCTTAGATACAGTGATCCTTGGCAGGAACAAACAGCTTCACGCTCAATTGTAGGTACCTTACAGTTTGTTGGGATGGATATTGTCACGCGGTCGATAGCAGAGTTTGCTAAGCTATTAGAAATGAAAGAAGACGAGTTTTTTCAGTTGAGTGAAAATCTTGTGGCAAATTCATGTAGCCCAAATTTTACAGTGTATTCTCATAAAACAATTAGAGACAATCTTAAGTATTATTTTAAAAACGATTCGAAATATAAGCTACCATCTTTGAATAACTCACCATTTTTTTCTGAGCATACCAAAACAAGACTTAACACTTATGAGTCGAACAGACTTCAGTTTCATTACGCGCTATTAAATTTTAGGGCGCTTTGTTCTTGGGGAGGGGATGAAGGAGACTATCGCATGTTGGTTCCCTACCTCAGAAGTCCAGTCATTATGAGTCATGTTTTCAATAATTTATTGGGTCGTAAAATTGAAATTAATTTAAGAAAAAAACTGACACTCTTAAAAAGAGACAAAGATACAGTAAAGGTGGCATGTGAAGATCTTATTTGTCGAAAGAGAACTAATTATCAGTTTAAAAAATTATTTCCGAGAATGATTGGAAGCACTAGACTAAAAGATGATCTCTATGGTTTGTACTGTAATGAATATCAAAATGCTCGTTACAATAAAGAAACTTCAATAGATCCTATTAAAACTTGGTTTAAAGAAATGACTCCCTACCAAAGTCATATGGAAGTTAGAAGTTTGATTGCACTTCTTACCGGAATAGCTGATCCACTTTTTGGCGTTGAAAATTTTGGGCAAGTTGGAGAGGTAATAAAAGGTGCTATCCAAGAGAGATGGGACCAATGGGCAGCTAATAGAGTTAAAAAAATTCAAGTTGGACAGCTTTATGAAGAACCTCTTGAGTTAGAGCTTGTTTCTAAAGCTATGACGCCAGAGATACGCCGAGGTGAATTCAAGATTCACTTTCAAGTTGGGCTAAGTGAAATTGATAAAGTTTTAGTTGGTGTAGATAAAATCGATAGTTATTTTAACTTAGATTTTGAATCTCGATACCTTTCTTATGTGAAGGATCGTTTAATTTTTTACCATAACCGCGGTGACTTTATAAATAAGGCACGTATTCGTAATGCACTGGAAGCTAAGGTATTGGAAAAAATTAAAGATAAGGATAAATATTTCAAAGTAAAGCTATCACGTGAAGATTTCGCAAAAATTGTGGCAGAAGAACTTATTGCTCAACTCAATAATTATGATGGAAGTAAATTGCAACGATTGGATGAATCTCGCATCATAGTTCCAGTTGAATTTGAATATGGACTCTTTGCATTACAATATATTCATCAAAAATTTCTATACGACAGGAAAGAGGTCTTGACTTTTAAATAATAGAGACCATCTTATACTAGTGACTAAAAAAGACGAAACGAACATTGAAATCCTAGATGCCGAAAAGCCAACAACGGAACCTAAAAAGCCTAAAAAAGAAGATATTATAGATATCTCAATTGAAGGCAAGTCTGAATTGGAAATACTAAAAGAGCTTCTGCCTGTTGCCACAAACGCAGGTTTGGTTCCGAGTAACGACGGAGATCTAGACCCACTAAAACAATATATACGTGAAATAAGTAGATATAAACTCTTAAGCCTCGAGGAGGAGAAAGAGCTGGTTCAAAAGCTACAAGACACCGGTGACCTAGAGGCAGCAAAAGCGCTGGTGGTGGCCAATTTACGTTTGGTTGTGAAGATCGCAATGGAGTACCGTAGTGCATACAAAAACGTGATGGACCTTATTCAGGAGGGAAATATCGGTTTGATGAAAGCGGTTTCCAAGTACAATCCGGATAAAGGAGCCAAACTCTCTTACTATGCTAGTTGGTGGATTAAATCGTACATACTGAAGTTCATCCTTGATAATTTTAGGCTAATTAAAGTCGGGACAACTGCAGAGCAGAAAAAGCTTTTTTATAATTTAATGCGCGAGAAAGAGCGTTTGATGAACCAAGGAATAGAGCCTGAGCCTAAACTTATCTCTCAAAACCTTGGAGTTTCAGAAGAAGCTGTTATCGAAATGGATATGAGGCTATCTTCGCGTGGGGCAGAGATGTCACTCGACACCCCGATTGGTTCAGACGGTAGTACTAGTAGTGTTGCGGATATTCTCACTGATGATGATGAGCAGCAACTCGAGGATGCGTTGGCTCAGCAGCAGGGGCTTGAGATTCTTGAGAGTCATTTGGATGACTTTATCAAAGATCTAAAACCAAGAGATAAGGAAATCTTTAAAAAACGACTACTTAGCGAGGTTCCGCCTTCGCTTCAAAGTATTGCCGATGATTATGGAGTAAGCCGTGAGAGAATTCGCCAAATTGAGGCCCGACTTCTCGAAAAATTAAAGGTTTACATGTCCGAGTTTATCAGATAAATAGATTGCACAAAAATAATCTTGTACTAGGTTTGGATGGAAGATCCATACTTGGTCTTGATCGAAGGAGAAAAAATGTTAAATAAACAGACAAAAGCTGAACTAGTAGCAAAGTTTGGTGGAAATGAAAAAAACTCAGGTGCAGCAGAAGTTCAGGTTGCAATCATGACTGCTCGTATCAACGAACTAACTGGTCACTTTGCTGATCACAAGCTTGATCACCACTCTAAAAGAGGTTTGATGAAGCTTATTGGTAAAAGACGTAGACTACTTAAGTATATCAACGAGAAGTCACCAGAGCGTTACCAATCAGTAATTAAAGAACTTGGTTTAAGAAAGTAATTTCATAACAAAAAGGGGAGCTTTTAAGCTCCCTTTTTTATTTCATTTTTTGTTTTATAAAGTTAAATATTTTTATTAAACTTTAGTCGAGGTTCACGGATTTGTTTTAGAGGATAAATGAAAAAGCAAACGAGCTAATTTGTTTTTTGATTTATTCTTTAAACGCTTCCTTGGGCTTCTCAAATATAAATATTAGCGGCACATCTGTGATAATCAGGTAGCTGTCGTATTGTGAGGAGTTTACATGTTAAACAACAAAAAAGAGTTTAAATTTAATTATGGTGGAAAAGAAGTTATTCTTGAAACAGGAAGGCTGGCTAAGCAAGCTGATGGTTCTGTTCTTGTAACTTGTGGCTCATCACAGGTACTAGTAACTGTAGTATCTGCAAGAGAAGTTAATGACGGTCAAGACTTCTTTCCTTTAATGGTTGATTACAAAGAAAAATTTACTGCTGCAGGGAAATTTCTTGGTGGATTCATGAAAAGAGAAGGGAGACCTTCAAATGCTGAAATCCTTCTTATGAGAATGATTGATAGACCATTAAGACCATTATTTCCGGAAGGTTATATGGCCGAAACAATCGTTATGGCACAAGTAATTTCTTATGACCCTGAAGTTGATCCTGAAGTTCTTGCAGGTCTTGGTACAAGTGCTGCCATCGAAATCTCAGATATTCCTTTCGCTGGACCTCTTGGATTCTGTAAAGTGGGAAGAATTAATGGAGAGTTTGTTCTTAATCCACACCACGGTCAATGGGCAGAGTCTGAAATTGAATTAGTTCTAGCAGCATCTCCTGATGCGATCATGATGGTTGAAGGTGAAGCTAATGAAGTATCTGAAGAGTTAATGCTTGAGGCACTTCAATATGGGCATGACAATATCAAAGAGTTCTGCACTGTAGTTTCTAAAATGAAAGCGGAAGTTGGGAAAACTAAAAGAGAGTGGAATACTGCCGCTCCTAATGAAACGCTAATGAAGAAAATGGAAGACTATTCTGCGGAAGCAAGATCAGTTCTTAGCATCAATGCAAAACAAGAAAGAAGTCTTGCCATTAGCCAACTGACCAAAAAAGTTAAAGAAGATATTAAAGCCAACCATTCAGCATTTGGACTTGAAAGTGCAGACGAAGCTGGAAAAGAAGCTTACAAAGGTGTGGATGAACTTCTTTATAAAATGATGAGAAATGACATCATGAAAGAAGATAAAAGAATTGCAGGTCGTGGAATGACTGAGGTTCGTGAGATTGAAACTGAAGTTTCTGTACTTAAAGCTCCACACGGTTCATCACTTTTTACTAGAGGTGAAACTCAAGTTCTTGCTACTGCAACTATCGGTGGTAAAGATGGTGAGCAAATGCGTGATTCTATTCACGGTATTTCTTATGATAATTTCTATCTACACTATACCTTTGCTCCTTATTCTGTAGGTGAAGCAAGAGGTTATAGAGGTGTAGGTCGTCGTGAAGTTGGACATGGAAATTTAGCTGAAAGGGCCATCAAAAAGATGATGCCAGAGAACTTCCCATACACAGTAAGAATTACGTGTGAAGTAACTGAGTCTAACGGTTCTAGTTCTATGGGATCTGTATGTTCTGGTTCTATGGCGCTTATGGATGCAGGTATTCCTCTTAAAAAGCCAGTTGCAGGTGTTGCAATGGGACTTATTAAAGAAGGCGATGATTTCAAGATTCTAACAGATATCCTTGGTGACGAAGATCATTTAGGTGATATGGATTTCAAAGTTGCTGGAACAACTGAAGGGATTACAGCAATCCAAATGGATATCAAGATTACTGGTATTACAAACGAAATTTTTAAGAAAGCAATGGCCCAAGCAAAAGAGGGTCGTCTTCATATCTTAGGTGAAATGGCAAAAACGATCTCTACTGCTAGACCTAGCTTCAAAGATGGTGTTCCAACTATTGAAACAACTCAAATTAAGCCAGATAAAATAGGTGCATTGATCGGACCTGGTGGAAAAAACATCAAAGCTATTCAAGAAAAATACAGTGTTTCAATTGAAATTACTGAAGAAGGTCTTGTTAAAGTTCTTGGTACTGATCAAAAAGTTCTTAAAGATGTTATTGCACTTATCGATCTTCAAATTACTGGTCCAAAAATTGAATCTGTATACTCTGCAAAAGTTGTAACTTTAAAAGAATATGGAGCATTTGTTGATCTAGCTGATGGAGTTTCAGGTCTAGTTCACGTGTCAGAAATTGCTGATGAAAGAGTTAAAGACGTTAATGAATACTTAGAAGTTGGTGACATCGTAGATGTAAAAGTTGTGGACGTAGATCGTTTTGGAAAAGTTAAGCTTTCTGCAAAAGCAGTAAAACCGCTAACTAAGAAAAATGCCTAATTTAGTAGAACAAAAAAATCTCATAGATTTTCAAAAGGGACCTATTCGTAGGTCTCTTTTTAGTAATGGGCTTGTGGTCATTCACCATACTGCAAAGAATTTTTCAGGCGCGCGAGTGAATGTTAATTTCCTGGCCGGATCGATCTTTGAAAAAGAAGAGCATTTTGGTGTGGCCCATCTCTTAGAACATTTGATTTTTAAGGAATCTAAAACCGAAAAACTCAAAAAAATTGAGCAACTTGGTGCTGGAATTAATGCCTATACTTTTAAAGAAAATATTTGCTTTGAAATGGCGGCATTAAGTTCAAAATTACCGATGCTCATTCCTGATTTTTTAGAATTGATTTGTCAGTTGGATTTTACAGATGATCAATTTGAGAAAGAAAAGAAAGTAGTGATACAGGAGCTTCGTGAAGACCTAGATGATCACGAAACTCTAGGTCTTGAGATGATCTTTGAGAAAAATTTTCCAGCTGGTCTTGGGCATCCTATTGCAGGAACGATTAAGTCTGTATCAGGTCTCACTAAAAAAGAGATTGCCTCCCACTTTAGAAAGTTCTTTAAGCCATCTCGTATGATCATTACCATCGTAAGTTCTTACGAAGATGATGGTCTTGAGCGTTTAATTGCAACCAAGGTGTCAGAGCTCTTAGGTGATAAAGAGGCCACACCATACAGGTTAAAGGCACAAAAAAAATCAAAGAGACTGACACATTTTCAAAAAACTTTGTCTAAGAATATAGAGTCTTCAATTCTTTTTTATTCCTTTGATGGACCTTCAATTAATTCAGAAAGCTATTATGATTATGTCATTCTGGATGACCTTTTATTTGAGGGACTGTCTTCTGAGTATTTTAAAAAATTTCGAGAAGAGAACGCATTTGTGTACGGTCTAGGTTCAAGTTTAAATCCCTTTGCTAGTACCGGAAACTATATCATGGTCTTTAATACTCAAAAAAAGCATTTGGACTCAATAGAGCATGGTGTTATGGAAGTGATAAAAGATATTGCTGATAATGGAATTGATGAAAAGAGGTTGGATTTTTCCAAAGAAAAATTGCTCGATGGCTGGCATCTTGGCTTAGATGGTTTAGATGATAGGGTTGAACTTTTGCAGGATAATGAGATCTATCAACTTGAAGACTATAACTTTAACACATTTAGTAAAAAACTAGCGCAAGTGTCAGGAAAAACTATTCAAAAACTCTGTAAAAAGTTATATACCGATCCCTACACTTTGTTAAAGTTACAACCAAGGGGAAGCAGTGCAGGAAAATAGTGTCGTGCAAAAAATAGATCTAAAAATTAAAAAACTTGCCCATTTCGATGAAACTTTTGCTTTGCCTAGTTATGAAACAGAACAAGCAGCTGGTGCCGATATTAGGGCCTGCCTTGAAAATAAAGATCAGATGATTATTCCTCCTGGTAAAAGGGTTTTGGTTCCAACTGGTTTAGCATTTGAAATTCCAAGAGGTTTTGAAGTACAGGTAAGACCTCGTTCAGGACTTTCTCTTAAGACAAATCTTCTCGTTGTTAATTCGCCTGGAACTATCGATGCAGACTACAGAGGTGAAGTTAAAATCATTTTAGGAAATTTCGGTGAAAGTGAAGAAATTATTAATCATGGAGACCGTGTGGCCCAGTTAGTAATTGCTCCAGTCATTCAGGCCAGTTTTAGTGAGGCAAAAGATCTCTCTGAAACTCAAAGAGGCGCCGGTGGATTTGGGTCAACAGGAAAAAATTAAATAGGAGACAACATGGATTTAGTAGTACCTTACAACAATTTATCGGATAAAGATGAAGTATATAACACTATCAAAGAAGAAGTGGGACCGATGCTTGAAAAATTTCAGGTAAAAGCTGAGCTGAAGTATCTTGATGACGAAATCGTAGCTTCAGGAAAAGGTTTTGATCTTGTTTTAAAAACTTTAGAAGATAAATGCACTGTTGATTTGAAATTATCATTTTTATTAAAGCCACTTCGTGGGCAAATATTGGGAAGCTTAGAAAAACAATTAAAGAAGCATATATAAATTATGGCAAGAATTCATTTACATCCACAAAATAAAACTATTGAGGTCGAAGAAGGAGCAAACCTTCGCGACGAACTCGTTAAAAACGATATCTATGTAAAATCCACTTGCGGTGGCTGTGCCAGCTGCGGTTTATGTGCAGTTGTAGTATTGGAAGGCGAGGAATACCTAAATGAATTCAGCTTTGAAGAGCGTCAATTATTAGGAAATGTTTTTCATATAACTAAAGAGAGACTTTCATGCCAAACATTGGTTATGGGAGATATAAAAATTGATCTTTCTGCTCATAAGGCACCTCAACAAACGAAGGTGATTAGAAGAAATAAGCAGCAGCAAGATGAGCTTAAAGAACAAAGAATGGAAGAAACAAAAGCTAGGGAACCGAAACAGGGAGGTTTTAGAAGACCTAAAGCTTTTAAAACCGAGGAGTAGAATATGAATACGACAACAGCAGATGTTGAATCTTCAAATGGGGAGAAGATTGTGCAAACGAAAGTCGAAAAGTTTCCAAGACAAATTCAGTATATTGTTTGGAATGAGGCCTGTGAGAGATACTCTTACTATGGTATGAGATCAATCCTTGTTATCTTTTTAGTGCAATACTTATTGCTTTCAAAAAGTCAGGCAACGGCAGATTATCATATTTTTGCGGGTGCATGCTATTTGTTCCCACTACTTGGGGCGTATATCTCCGATAGATTTTGGGGAAAATACAAAACCATTATTACCTTATCTTTAGTTTACTGTCTGGGGCATTTATTTTTGGCCCTATTTGAAGACAGCCAAACAGGTTTCTATTGGGGGCTAGGTCTAATAGCTCTTGGTTCAGGTGGGATTAAGCCATGTGTCTCTGCTCACGTTGGTGACCAGTTTAAGCCTTCTCAGAAAAAAGAATTGAAAAAAGTTTTTGATCTCTTTTATTTTATGATTAATTTTGGTTCATTCTTTTCAACAATGATTACTCCATGGACTTTATCAGCATATGGGCCGGCAGTAGCATTCGGTATCCCAGGGATATTGATGTTTATTGCTACTATTGTTTTCTGGATGGGACGTAATGACTATGTTCATGTTCCTCCAACAGGTAAAAATCCACACGGCACAGGAAGAGTTATCATGTCTGCTTTCAAGAATATGAAAAGTGGAAAAGGTTTCTTGGAAGGTGCGAAAGCGGATCACCCTGAACAAGCAGTAGAGGATGTAAAAGCTGCGTTCAGTGTTGGAAAGATTTTTATTGCAGTAACTATTTTTTGGGCCTTGTTTGATCAGCATGGTTCAAGTTGGGTTCTTCAAGCAAAAGAGATGGACTTGAGCTTTGGGTACTTTGGTATTGACCAGTTACTTCCTTCTCAAATTCCAGCGCTTAACCCAATTATGGTTATGATCTTAATTCCATTTTTTACTTTCGTTGTTTATCCTGGAATTGAAAAAGTTATTGGTTATGAGATGACTCCACTGCGTAGAATGGGAATAGGGATGTTTGTTGCAGCCGCTTCTTTTGTTTTCGTGGCTGTTTATCAGTATATGCTAGATGACGGAAATCAAATTTCAGTTTTATGGCAAGTCATTCCATTCTTAGTCATTACGATGGCAGAGGTTATGATTTCAATTACAGGACTTGAATTCGCTTATACTCAAGCGCCGAGATCAATGAAATCTACTATTATGAGTATGTGGCTACTTACTGTATTTTTTGGAAATATGATTACTGCTTATATCGCCAAAATCAACGTCTTTGAAGGTGGGAATTTCTTTATGTTCTTTGCTGCTCTTATGGCCGTTTTTGGTTTAGTATTTGCTTGGATCGCAAAAAATTATCAAATGAAAGATTATATGGAGAAGGGAGCGTAAGCTCCCTTTTTTTATTTAACGCCTCTAAAACGAGGGAAGTTTGATGTTTTATGGCGCTCATTATTGGCGTCAAAAAAGCCATCGCCGTTTTCATCTGAGTTATCAGATAAGGTACATTTCTCTCCGTTATCTTGAAAGATTTCAGAGCCAACATTGGTAAAGAAGTCATCTAGATCGTCATAATCGTTCCAGAATTCTGTACCGTCTTGTGCTTCGTTTGAAAGGTCCATGTATTTGGTTCCTGTGGAGTCGACATCCGAAGAGTAACTTAGGTATTGATTACTCTTTTGGTAATATTTATCCCATTCTCTAATGAACAGCCTGATTTGTGCTTTTGTGTCGCGTGCTTTATCTAAGCATTTGAAAGAGTAATAAGGTTGAACCCCAAATTTTGCATGAAGAGGGTGGTGAGCATGGTCATAACCGATAATCTCTCCAAATCCAACTGAGGTGTATACGTCCGCATCGTCATCTCTTAGATTACTCTCCCAGCCCCAAGTGCTATCAGTGGTGATGTCGGTAAGGCTTGATAGAAATGGATGTTGTCTAGCTCCGGTTACTTCGTTTACTTTTGAAGAATTAATTTCTTCAATATTATATCCTTTTAGTCCGACTCTTGAGTAGTCCTCATAACCTAGTGCCGTTGTCTTTGTTTGTTCTACGTTAGCACAAATTCTGCTGTAGTTTGCTAAATATAAATTGTGATTTCCTTCTTTGTTAAAAGGAGCATCATAAGTAAATTCTTGCTCGAATTTTTCTAGGTCTTCATTGTTAAAAATCGTTGTCGTTGATTCAACAAATTTGTACTTAACATCAGAAGTATTAGTGGAACTATCCTTGGTTTTATATCTTTCAACTCCAGGTCCACCTAAACATTGAGTAACATCTCCACCACAACTTTCTGCTTCACCACCTGTTACCTCTAGAGTATGGTCAGTTGTGATACAAATATTTTCGGTCTCAGCATCATCATCGTGATCGACAGAAGATAAATTGAAGGTGTATGTCTTATAGTAACCCAAGTCACAATTAGCGCTTTCATAATCATACAGACAAACATTTCCTTTATCACCAACAAATGGCTGTCTAAATTCAATATTGGCCGGCATAGATGCCATGGATAAAAGAGTCGTACTTGGTGTCGTGACAGAAACAGGTGTTCCTGTCCCATTGTCTAGAGTTAGTGAATTAAAATGCTGCCCACATAGACTAGCGTAAGAGCTAGTTCCTTTTTCACAAATCTCATCACATTCTACTTTGAAAGTGGCATTTCTGGATGAACCTATGAGGTGGTTAACGAAGCTGTATGGTTTATATTCAACATATTCACATAGAAACTCGTCAACTTGTAGCTCAACTTTTGCACCATTATATTGAAGGTCAAGTTCTTCTACATCAAGGACACAATCGACAGCGTAGTTTTTGTTTTTCTTACTGTAATCTCCAACTTTGAAACCTAATGCGGGAGCATTTACCTCACAAGGTTTGCTTGCATCGCCATATTTATGCATAACATAGCTAAGTTGTTCATCCATTTTGTGTACAAGTCGAATAGATTTGTTTTTGAATTTCTGAGTCTCTGTAACTGTCTTGTTATCAGAACTTGATGAATTCTTTACTTCATTACTAATCTCTTCAGTACAAGATGCTAGCGTGATTAAAGTGGTTAAAAGTAAGTACTTCATAATTTACCCTATTTTTAATTCTTCCTAGTCTTCATATCGGCACTAAATGTGGAATATTTAACCGGTATTATAACATCGGTTATTAACGTAATCTTAATAGGTTATAGCGGTTCGAAATCTAAGCATTTGAAATTATAAGTATTTTTTTTGAATTTTCTTGCTACAATAATAATATGGAAAACAATTTTTCTAAGATTTTTTACTCGCTTGCCATGTTTTTTTGTCTGGTTTGGGATGGATTCGCCGCTCAGTGGGCAGTTGTGACTGTTGAGAAGGCCACGGTGTTTTCTGATGTTCAAATGTCATCAGTGATTGGTTTTATAAGTCGTGGGAAAAAAATCAGGGTTGGGGAGGTTCCTAAAAATCGAGGGAGACTGCTGCCAGTAATCATCAATAAAAAAATCGCTTATATTCAAGTGGATGATATTGCTATTAGTGCGAATAAAGATGCGATTTACAGCGCAACGAAAAGAATTCAATCGAAGATGGAAGAAAAAGTTGATGAGAAAAAAATAGCGATTTATTTCGGAACTAATTATTCCAATTTCGACTTTGAGACTGCTGAACGAAATGAGCAGTCATATAGTACTCTGATGGTTAATTTAGGTTTTCGTGGCTACTATAGAAAACTTGGAGATAAGACTGGTCTTCGGTCCTCTTTAAATTATCATACTGGATCTAAAGATGACGAGGAATTGTCATGGGTCGGAATAAGTGTAGATTACACTTGGCCAGCATTAACATCGAAACTATACGATATGATGTTTTTTGTTGGTGGATCAGTGGCGCCTTATGTCGCTTATAAGGTCGAAGACTTATTTGAAATTACTGGAACAGGTTTTGGCGCACAAGCTGGAGTTGATATGAAATTCGATCTTCCCGGTGCCTGGTCATTTAATATTGATGGCTCTTATTCCATTATGAAAGTTTTAGAGATGAATCTACCGGATAATGCCTATTACGGGACGAGTATCAATCCACTTATAAACAGTATTGGTACAAGTGTGGCCATCACTTACGAATACTAATAAGCGTAAATAATATCTAGGATTTCAATTCTAGGAAAAATAAGTTTTTTAAAACCTTTGAGTGCAAGTCCGTTGAGGTTTTTTTCTCGATTATAAATCTCTTTTAATTTGATATTTTTTATATTTGGTTTAAGCTCATCAATCTTCAGTCCAACTAATTTTGTTAGCCTTAAAATAAATAGGTGACAATGATCTTCTAAATATTCAGGAAGTTTACCAATTAGAGATTCAAAGTCACGCAGAAGATAGATTAAGTCTCTTTTGTCAGACTCAAAAATGTATTCAGTTACAAGAAAGTAAAATTGCGAAATATGCTGTTCCGGATAGCCTTCCATTTCTAGTTCTGCCATCTGTATCTCATGATAGGCTTTAGAAATATCACCTAAATCAATATAGCTTTGAAAGCGAGACCATCGTTTGTAAGCTCTTTCTAATTTTGTATTCTTTTTTTTGTTTTTACTTTCTGTTTGAGTAAAGTTTGTAAAAACATTTTTTAATTCAACATAATGGCCTTTAAATAATTTTGGAGCTTCACCTACTACAAATTTAGCTGTTTGATTTTTTGCTTCCATACTAACAAGTTGGATGCTTGAAGGTGTGGTTGGAGCTAGCTTCCAGTTTTTTAAAGACTTCGAGTTATTCATTTGCCCTAGGACTTCTAGGCCAGTTATTGCGTCACGTTTTTTGACTTTTTTCATCTGCTCTTCAACTCGATCACGTCTCATTTGACACTGTATATGATTTCCATACGGTTGAAGATGATCCATAGGCTTCTTATAAAGAAGCGGACGGTTGTTAAAATATAAGTACTCATGATCATACAGATCAAACTTTTCTTGATAATAATCGCTGCCATTGATATCCACGCAAGCAGCCTCGCCATTTGCATCACTGAGGATTATTCCCCAATAGCTTAGGCTTTTTTTCGTCTTTAAAAATCTTATGGCCTCTCTAATATCGCTACATTGATTGAGAACATCTCTCGTGATGAGAAAAATGCTTTCTCCATCAAAATTAAAATAGTCTCCATGCTTATAGTGAAGCGCTAGGCTTAGACCTTTTTCATTAAACCCAGTTAAGGAAGCAAAAGGCATGCCTGAAGTTGAAAATCCAACTGTTTTATGCTGATTTTTAAAATCGTAGGTTATGGCACGTTCATTTTTCTCAAAAGGACCAGCTAAAGCGTAATCAAGAATTCGAGTATGGATAGGGGTGTCTGTCGTCTGGTCTAAATATAAGAGTGATGAACATCCAGGTATGTATTGAATCAATTGAGGCGACCATTTATTAAATGAAGCAACTAACTCAGGTAATAGGAAGCCAAATACTACATTTTCTACAGGTCGCTCTAAACCTTGTGCATAAGCATTGATGAGTTTTAGTTGATCACCTTGGTCTATTTTTTTCTTCTTAGCGAGGTATTCAGTACTCAGCTTAAGAATTTGAGCAAAAAAAGTATTTCTAGCACATAACATGGAAATCTGTTGGAAGGTTTCAGCGTAGGAATTTTTGTCTTTTTTTCCGAGAGCAAAAAAGTTTTCTTCAGGATCACCGAAGAGATGAATATGGGAGAGTTGATTTTCCATGTATTCATTATATGAGGAGTCCTAGAGTGTTACAATCCTTTTTAGAAGATAGAACTTTGATTTTAATTTGTATGCTACTAGCTTCATTCAGAATTTATTTAGAGATTGCAGGAGTGAACTTTGCTGAGTTTCCACTTGCTAAGAAATTTCCCGCTCAGGGAGAAAAAATACATAAGTATGGTCTCTATATCAGCCTAGGTTATGTCGTCTTATTTGCGCCTGAAATACTGTTAAGCTAAATAGTAATCAATTGTCTCGTTAGCTTTTTGATAGCTAATTTGTTCGTATTTTTTCGTTTTTAAACTTTCGACATTGTTATTGGTGGCCCTAATATGGATATGAATTTTAACATTAGGTTTCTTTTTAGCTAGCTCTGATAATTGATAGAATTTAGTAAGAAAATATGAATCTTGCTTACTCGTTAGGTTGAAAATGGCATTATTTTTTATGGCCTTCCAGTTCTTCCAAGGATCGCTATTATTGGTTAGCAGGTTTTTTAGAACCATGTAGATAAATGGATCGGATTCAAATCCATCTCCCATCAATGCGAGCTCATCTGGTATACCTGTCATAAGTAGTATATCAATCAGTTGATTTAGCTTGTAGAAGCCTTGTTTCTTTAAGTCTTTAGTTGAGAGTCTTCCGTCAAATATAGAGAAGAAGTCTCGATAGTCTTTAAGAAAAATATCACTGACGAATAATTCGTGCTGATAGAGCCAGTCTCTAATAGGAGCTTCATAAAAATGGGGAGAAGCGGATAGAATAAAGGGCTGAAAATCTCTTTCCATATAGCTTTTTAATAAAGCAATGCTGGGTTCCACTGATGGGAAATAAGCAAGTGGACGATTAAGAGAATAATACATCTCTTTAGGGGTTGAGTATTTTGTATCTACCAAGGTTTTGTCAAAGTCTGAGATGACGAGCTTTTTAGGTTCTTTGATGCGGATTGGGTAATAGGAACCTAAGTGGATCTCTACACCGGTAAGCATTGATGTCTCGTAAACTGAGAGCTTTTCAATATTATTTACATCAACCAACGCAGGAATGCGAAGCTCAAAATTACCAAAGTTATCTGAGTCATATTCTCGGGATAGGATTTCTACTTGTCCCTCGTTAAAACCACGAATTCTAATTCGATAATTATTTTTTGAGAGAAGTGCTAGGTGAGAGATGGGAGTTTTTAAGCTATCTTTAGTGTGTGAGTAAGTTGCAGTAACAATGGCCCTAATGGATAACTGGTCATTAGAGATAATAGCGGAAAAACTAGCGAGATAGGGTCTTATCATGCTAAGATTTTAACTCAAAGTTTTAATTGTGGGTAGGTTTTGTATGCTAGAAATGAAATTAGTGGTGCACGGTAGAGTTCAAGGTGTAGGATATCGCTATAGTATTATCGAGCAGATAGAATCTAACCAAACAATAGTTCGTGGGTATGTTTATAATATGCCAAATGGCTGTGTGGAGATCGTGGCGCAAGGAAGTATCGAAGCTCTGAAGGATGTGCGCCGATTCGCAGCAGAGGGCTCAGCTAAGTCACAGGTGCGCGAGATCGAAGAAGTTATTCAAAATATTGATGAATACACTTTTGATAGTTTTGATATCAAGTTCTAGCTGAATCTGAGATTTTTTTAGGCCTTTGCAATCTTAAAGCTCAATACTCCTTCTTGGTAATTTTGAACCACTTTCTTACCGTCTAGGAAATCGTCTACATTTAACCTTGTAGTCAGAGTTTCAACTTTATTTAATCGAGTCTGTGAGCCATCGTTGTAATTTTTTTGTTCATTAAGTTTTCTATCCATATTGATAGTGATCATTTTCTTGTCAGCATTTAGTCGAACATTAGGCACTTCATGTTCAGGGACTTTTATTTTAACGATATAAGAGTCCATCTGCTTTTCTACTCGTGCAGGAATTTCTTTAAATTGATAAAATGGATCATCATTTTTATTCACTTGCAGGGAAGCTTCTTGGCGTACTTTTTGCTTAAAGCGTTGGATGATCTTTTCTTTTTGGGTGAGTAGATTTTGGGTTTCTTTTTGTACACGATTGTAATTTTTTTGATAATTTGATTCGTGTTTTTTCTGTAGGTCTTGAACTCTACTTTGACCGTCTTTAGTGGCCCTATTCATTTCCTGTTGAATAGAGTCTTGCTTTTTCAACAGTCTTTTTTGGTGAGTTCTCTCCGCCTTGGCCACAGTTTGCACGTGTTGCTTTTTCTGTCTGTTGAGAGCTTTGTGATATTTTTCCTCGTTTTGCAGTCTTTTAGTTGCATAGAGGTCTTTGGTCATTTCTTCTTTACTCGTATTAGTTGCTCGAAGCGTAGCGAGTTCTTGTCTAGAAGTATCTACAAGCTCTGATTTATCGTTTTTCATCTTATTACTTAAACGACTCATCTCAATTTGAGCTTGGTGTTCAAGGTCTTCTAATTGATATTTGTAATTTTCTTTCGTTTTTGCCACATGATTTTCATAGGCCAATTTTTGGTTTTCTTTTTTACTATTGAGCTGACTCTCAATTCTTTCTTGCTCAAGCCTGGCCCTTTCTTTGGAGAGTTCGATCGACTCTTGAAGATTTCGGAGGGTATTTTCATTTTTGTCCGTGACCTGAAGAAGCTTTCTTTCATTTTCAGTCATGGTGTTGTTAATTTCAACGGTATTTTGAAGCTTTAAAACAGCTTTCTGTTTTTCATGCTCATTTTTAATTTTATTCACTTCGTTAGTGTGTTCCGCCACCATGTTTTTTAATTCATTCTTGTGGCGCATGCGCTCAGAGCGGAGGGAATTTTCACCAATTGAACTCACAGGAGATCTCCTTCGGTTATTTCTGCATAAGGTGAAGCGCAGATAGTTCTTTTAGCTGTGTGTCCTGGGCAAATCCATGTTCTCAAAAGGTCGATCTTAATTAAACTGCTGCCACCATGATAGGCTAGGTAGCTCACAGGGTCGAGTGTGCTTTCCTTAATAACCCCAACTGGTTGATCGTTGGGTTCAGTAATTTTATTTTTAACAATGTATTGATACACGCGGTACTCGGCCAAAGCAACCTGAGTGAAAATTAAACATAAAAATAGTGCTGTTCTAGCTATTGTAATGTTCTGTTCTCCTTGAGAATATCATCCTCAACAATCTTAAAAAACGAACGAATAAATTCTTGGCGAGATACCTTATCCATGGAAATTAAAGCCGTCTTTTTTTTCTCTACAGTATTGTGCCTAGAAAGTAGGTTGAATACATGCCTTACATTATGAGTTGCTTTGCGAGAAATTGTTGGCGTCCCATCTACAAATGATTCCGATAACCACTCTTCGAAAAAAAGTGGGTAGTGACCATATTTGGCCATTTCTAGGTAATTTTTAAAATCAACTTTAGGCGCTTTCTCGCTCATACTTCCTCCGTACCCTCTAATTTTATAATTTTCATAAAATTAATTCGAGATGACAGAATTTTCCTCCTTTTTATGATCAAGAATATGAATAGTGATATAATGGTGATGGAGGTTATCTTGTTAGAATCACTTTATTTCTGTGAATGTTGTCGTAAGAGAATCACGGAAGTCACCGAAATTCACTATGTTGAAGAAAATTCAGACCGAGGTTTTTGCTCGGATAAGTGTATTATGGACTTTTATAGACCATTTTTAGATGCATTAGAAGCAGAAGAATTAGAGTTTAGACAGGGCCTAAATATTGAAAATGAAGATCCCTACCTTGAGATTACTTCCTCTCAAAATTACTTGCAGCAAGCTCTAAAAAGACCCAGCGAAATTTGGATCACTACCAATGATTTAGATCAAAATTTCTATACTCATATTTTAAAAGTTCAGCACAAGCAAAAAAATATTTATTTCGTGCTTGTTTGTTCTTATGTAGAGCAAGAAGCCGCCTTTGTTTTTTATCGGATGTGCACTCAGCATATAGAGCTAGTGAAAAAATATCAGAGACAGACACCGTATAAAGAAGAGTCTGGAGAAGTTCAGGTGACTGCGAATGTCCCATCTGAAATTTTTGAGACAATAGAACTAAAAAAGTCCACGCTTTTAGCAGAAATGTTGACTAGTAGAAGCATGCATGACATCGCTTTTGAGGATTTTCCGTCATATGAAGAATATTTTCAAAAGACTCTAGAAGATCCAGACGAAGTATTTGAAAAAAATGACGAAGACGGTGATCCCATTCATACCTATATTAAGTCTTTTAAAATGGGGGATGAGTCGTTTTTTTATATCGTGGTCGGACTCTATTTCGAGGCCGAAGAATCTATGGTCATTCCCATTATCAGCTTTCCTTCAGTAGATAAAAAAATATATCCCCACTATGCAGTGGGGAATAAAATTATCAATAAATTAAAAAATTAGTCTAAAGGATAGATTTCTTTGTAGTCATTCGGATAGGTAGTAACGAATTGATTACATACTGAGCTCGCATAATTATCTGCGGCTTGTAAACACGAAGGATCATATTGACAGCCTGGGTATGCTGACAGGAAATCGACCTTAGCAGACATACATTGTAAATATGCATTAACTGCTGTCGCCTTAACTACCATAACTCCATTGATATCCTCTGATCTCTGTTTTGTTAGAGTCATTGTATATTCTTTATCTTTTTGGTTTCTCACACATTCTGCGATACCAAGTTTGAAAGATGTACGCTTTCCTTGAGAGTTAATTTGCGCGTGAACAGGAACAAAGCATGTTCCGTACTGTATGTCTGATCGATCGATTCTGAGTTTAAATCGGTTTTCTGAATTGTCATTTTGGCATAGACCAATATATCCAATATTGTTGGCGTAGTAGCGATATTCAAGATTACAATCTTCAAAACCTGGAATCACTGTAGGGGTGGAGTCCTCGAGTCCATCATCGCTTGTACCAGTTGTGCTATCGTCAGTAACACTTGATGTTCCTCCGTCGGTCGTTGTTGTACCGCTGGTACTAACAGATCCATACGGATTACGGGTCCGCTGAGGAGCATCACAGGCTTGTATCAATAAAAATAGGGACAACGTTATTAATCCTTTCATACTATTATTATCGGTAATTTATTCTCAAAGCTTAAATAGTTTTGATATATTTAAGTTAAATGCCCAAAATCACGATAGGTAAAACATGAAAAGCATCTTAATAGGACTTCTAATTGTTGCCACAATACTTGTGGGTGGTGCCCTATTTGCAATTTCCTTTCCGTACTACCATTACAACCAGATTGTTAATTTGAATGCTAAGTCATCTTGGTACTATCTCGGCCGTTATCAAAAAGAATTTGTAACTGGTCATAGCGCGAGAGAAGAAAATTATGAGGAGTTGAAAAATCCGGAGTCTTGGCAAAAGTTTCATTTTGGAGACCTTTTAATTCCTCTGCCAGATCCAAGTAAAAATCCTTATTATACTGTAGTTCCCAATTTTTCTTTTTCAGAAAAGAGTGGTCATACTCAATTTTCATTAGGGATCACAAATGTGAACGGAAAAGTTTATAACAAAATTGTTCCTCTCCCTTATGGACCATTTCCAGACTATTTAACCGATCAAAAACTTTTTGATCTGCCTATCGTTCGAAATGCAATACTAGAAAAAGATAGTGATAAAGTTTGGAAAGATTTATTTACCAAAGATATTTCTGCATGGGATATCCAATTAAAAGAGATGTTTTATAATCTCTACCTTTTGAATTTTCGATCTAGATTTATCCTCCCTCAAAGTACAGACTTTTATCTTATTAAAGATTCACTGAAAGCAGTGATGAAAGTTAGGTCAGAGGATAATGATTTTGATGCGGAGATTGTTTTTGAAAAAAGAGGCAGCAGACTATTTACCTATATGTTACAAACTCGGCGCAATGATAATGGAGCGACCAGAGTCCGAAATTATCTATTGAATAAAATAGAGTTTTTAGAATCTACGCCAAGTCTCACTGATATTATTTTTAGAGAGTTTAAGAATTTAAGTTATGAAAGGCAAGTTGCCGCTACGGGAATGATCTATCTTTTGTCGGCCTGGAGTCACAATCCCGAGAGAGTGGAGGTGTTGAAGAACGCTATCTATCACTTGGAAAAAGGTGGGCGAGCACAATGGTTAAAAAATAGAGGATCATCAAATGCCGAGAGAGACTACCGTGCACCTAATTTGATTCAGCTTGAACCTCTGTATGTATTTTATTTTGAGCGCTATAAACAGTTCTATTCAGTCATTGATGTACCTAACCTTCAATTAGAATCGAATCTAATGCTGCAAAAAAATGTGGAGAAGGCCAATCGTGAGGCCATGAAAAAAGAACTTTTAGAGGCGCAAAAAACTCCGGAGCCACCAATTCGAGAGTTGTCAGTAGAGGATGAGTTTAAACAACTCATTCAAAAAACCAAGAAGTCTTCTAAAACGGAGAAAGGTAAATTGCGCTTTGATTAAGCTCTAAACTGAGTTTCAAATCCGTTTATAATCGCTTCTGTAAGCCTAGGTTTTAAATATTCAACCTGCTCAGAGTTAAGGGCCTTTACTTCTTCGTTCATGTAGATTCCACGTGAAATCTCGATTTGAATATTATTTCCTTCCGGCCAATGTTTCCCAACATGCTGAGTGATATGTCCCCCTACATAAGGAGAGTTAATCGCCACATTTTTATAACCTTTCATAAGTTCGGTTTGAAAGAACTTTATATAAGCTTCTTCGCAGGTCTTTCCGTGTTGATCACTCAAGCAAAAATCCGGCCGCTCGATTGGTTGGTTAGGATTAATTTTTAGATGATATTCTTCTGCCTTAGAGGGCATGCTATGAAGATCCACAAAATTAGGTACCTTCGTATAATTCTTTAACTCCTCCATTAGAGTTCTCATCATTTCATAATAGGGATCATAATACTTTCCAAGGAGTCTTTGCGCAGTGGCCTCATCAGGGTCTTTCAAAACAACTTCTATCCCTTTAGAGTTTTTCTTCCAATTGAGTAGTGCTAGCTCCCTAGATCTATTTAAATCCACGGCCGTTCTAATGATATGAGCTTTAATGACGGCAATTCCAGCCTTTTGAATGGCGCCAATATCTATTAATTCGTGGACTTTCCAGTCAACATCTTGAGCCAAGTCTTTAGAATTATTAGAGAGATAGGGAGTAAACTCTTCGGGCAAGTCCATACCTGAATGTGGAATTGAGAGAACTCCAATAAATTTTTTGTTCGGTGGGTAATAGTCAAAAATAGGGTTTGTTTCAATTTTCATAGTATGTAAAAAATAACATAAAAAATAGTTTGTTGTCCAAATGGGCTTATCATTGCTAAGATGCGGCGATATGAAATTTCCTGGTAGACGAAAAACAAAACATTACTTTCCTGTAACTGAGAAGGGTAGAGCAGCCGTTGGAGATACCATCCACCAAAGTTCTTCCGTATACATTGTAGGACTTGATCAGTTACTAGTTGATATCGAAATTGAAACAACTGATGAGTTCTTAGAGGCAAATAATTTTGCTAAGGGCCAAAGTTTTATTATTGATGATGAACTTTGTGAAGACATCTACCGAGAAGCAAAAGCAAAAAAGCTTATCCGCGGTGAATTTCCTGGTGGTGCTATAGGAAATACACTTCATAATTACTCAGTTCTTTCCGAGAATCCATGTTACGCACTTGGTGCAATTAAAAAGCAGATTGAAGTTGGTGACTATGCCTACCGCTACCTTTGTAAGACTTCAGGCCTAGTGGATATGAGTTATCTTCAGCCAGCAGAAAAGCCGATGGGTAGAGCACTGTGCTTTATCACACCTGATTTAGAAAGAACTTTTGCGATTTCTAAAGGGTGTATGAATGATTACTCAGAGGAATTTATCCCAGAAGAAGTCATTGCTAATGCAGCAGCATTGCTTGTGTCCGCTTATACTCTAAGAGATGAAAACGATACAGTGTTTAAAGCAACCATGAAGGCCTGTGAAGTAGCAAAGTCTCGTGGGGTTCCTGTTGTCATGTCACTAGGTACTAGTCATCTAGTAAGAGATAAAAGAGAATTTTTAAAAGATTTCTCCTCTAAATATGTGACAGCGCTTGCTATGAATGCAGAAGAAGCATTTGAGTTAACCGAGTGTGAAGATTCTCTACTCGCTGCTGAGGCTGCATTAGAGCTTGTTGATCTTGCACTGGTAACGGTAGGAAAGAAAGGTTTATATTTAGCTTCCTATACGGATGAAGATGTAAAACGCCGCACCAAAGAACCATTGGTTACTAAATCTCTCGTTAATTATAATGAATTTGAATACTCGAGAGCGATGAGAAAGCGTGATTGTAAAATGCCATTAAAAATCTATACGCATATCAATCCATTTAATGGCGGTCCTTTAACAATTAAAAATACAAACGGAGCGGGAGATGCTGCATTAGCCGCACTTCTTCATGATATTTCAGCAAACGATCACCATAAGAGTCAGATTCCAAACTCACCAAAGCACGATGCGACTTACCTAACTTACTCTTCTATCTCTCAAATAAGTAAGTACGCCAATAGAGTTAGTTTTGAGGTGCTTTCGCAATCTTCACCAAGACTATATAAAGGACTTCCAGAGCGTGAAGACTCTCTAGAAGATGGTTATTGGAGTAAGTAGGTGGATAAGGCCAAGAATGCTCTTTTAAATGAATACAAGGGGTATTTGTTTGAGTTTCTTGTCACTAAAGAGTTGCGCCGTATGTATAAGCTCTCGGCGATTGAAGCAGTCCTAAGGGAGAGTGATTTTGAAATGCTTTCTCAACAAGAAAGTTTTGTTCGTAATCAATTTCCTGATCTCCTCGTAAAACTTCCTGATTTGGCCAAGGCGACTGCCGAAAGTATCTTTAACAATATAAAAGATATTGATGTTAACAATGTTATAATTGTAGGCAAACAAAATACGTCTTTGCAGGATCATTCATTCTCAGAGGAAGATATCCGTATTGAAGGTCGCGATGTTAATTTAAGTATTTCATTGAAACTTGCAAAATATGGTATCGCTACGAACACCAAAAGTAGTGGTGTACTTTCTTTTTTCGAAAAGAATTTTTCAAATCCTGAAATGCAAAATGAATTTAATAAATTTATCGATTTGCGTTTTGAAGAAATGGCCCGTGATCTGCATGAGATAATGGAGATTGATTATCAACCAGGTTTCAAAAACTGGAGAATAAATAAACTTCCTGAGCTTCCTGGACAGCTTAATACAGAAGCATCCGAGCGTTTGAAGCAATATTATGAGGTTATTGCTCAGAAATTATGTAAAAATATCGAAACACTCTCAAGTACCGCGGACTTTACCGAAGCACTTCTACCATTAACTGGTTTGAGTCAAAAAGAACTAGTGCAAGTTGTCTGCTATTACCAAAAAGAATACGAGCTCAAAGAAGTCAAAATAAAGAGCAATCAAAATTTAGGGCAATTAAAAAATATTGAGCATAAAAGAAGTTCAGTGATTTTGACATTAGATCAATTGGAGCTACACCTAAGAATAAAGCCCATGAATTTATTTACGACAAAGGCCTATAAAATAAATAGTGCAGTTAATTTTAGGCCACAAGTTTAAGGTGATCAAATTGCGGTGTCTCTAGAAATGGATTTGATTTCTCTTCAAAATTTAAATATTCATCTCTTGTGATTATCTTGTTTGCTACATCTAACCAACAATTAGTATCAACAGACTGAATGTAGACTTTCCTGTGATTCTCGATGGACTCAAAGAAAAGACATCTCTTAAGTAAAACGATATCTTCTTTAATTAAATTTTTATGAGGATCAACGAGAAAGATCATTTCCCTTTTTGAGAGTAGAGCTTTTACTAATGAGGTAAGTTTCAAAAAGCGAGGGCATAGACTGGAGACTGGTCGATTCAAATCCCCAAGTTGGGATAGAAGTTCAACCAGATCAGGGTTCTTAATATTGCTGATAAATTCACTCAAGTTAACTTCGTTATCTTTGATCAGTGAAGTTGGAACAGAATCCAGGATTAAATTTTCTTTGATGCTCAAATTTAAATGCATTGAATCGGTTTCGTTTGCGTAACTGAAGTCAATGACTCCACGTTGTCCCATGTACTTGAGGTAGTACAAAAAGTCTTTGAGGCTATTATGAGATAAACTGGAATTTTCAAATATAAATATGTTCACATCTGCTTTATCGACTAGAACGGTATTTTTTTAAATTTTAAATTAAGCTATAATGGAAGTAGGTAAAATTTTAGGGGTACTAGAGTGGATTATTCAGGTAAAAAGGTTGTTGTAGGCCTTACAGGTAGAGTTGCATCGGGGGTAACGGCTTTTCTTCTTAAGAAGCAAGGCTTTCAGGTCATTGGTGTTTCAATTTTAAACAATTCCCAAGATGCATTTGAAGACCCAGAAACGGCACCAAAATGTCATATTTATAATCTAGATAAGATAAAGAATTTTTGTGATTACTTAGGAATACCTTTTTATGCTACCGATGGAAAACGCGAGTTTGAAGATCGTGTTCTTGATCCTTTTACCACAAATAAGCTAACGGCTAAGGCCAATACCACTTGTTTTAATTGCACAGCTCTCAGGGTTGAAATCCTATATCAGAAAATGAAAAAACTAGGGGCAGACTATATTTCCACAGGGCATTTTTGTAAAATTCATAAAAATTTGAACGCCGATATCTATTCTATTCATGCAAATAATGATCTTGAGTCTGACCAATCTTATCTTTTATCAGCAGTAAACGAAAAATACTTAAAGCATTTAGTTCTTCCATTGGGAGAGTTGCGTGAGACGGAAGTTAACACAATCGCAAAAAAATTCAATCTTCCTCTTGAACCTTCGGTAGAGCGAGAGCTTTTTTGCTATCGTGAGCCTGAGATGTATTTAAAGATGTTGGAAGCTCGAATTCCTAAGTCTTTAAAGAAAGAAGGTCAGGTGCAGAATATCGATACAGAGCTTGTTCATGGTGAGCATAAAGGAGTTTATAATCATTATGTCACAGAAACAAATCTCCCATTTTCAGGTGTGAATCCTAATGATAAGTCAGTTCAAATCGTTGGATATGATTTTTCAAAAGGTGTGATAGAGATTGGGGATGAATCGCATCTTACTTTTAAAGGATGTCAAATTATTGATCTTCACTTCTCGAGTGGGTTAGATAGAACTAGACCTATGAATTGTTTCATTAAAAATAAATATTCGCGAGATTATTTAAGTTGTACACTCTATTTTAAAAATAATAGTTCTGCTTATGTTGAATTCGAAAATGATGTCTATCCTCTTATAGCCGGGGAGCAAATCGTTATCTTTGATCGAAATACTCGCAATGCTAAAGTCATTGGTACGGGGCAAATTTGTGAGAGGGGAGAATTTAAGTTGATCGATCGGGCAGCTGACTTTAAAACAAAAAACGAAGTTAATGAGGGACTTAAAGAGCCCAAGTTATTTAAGTTTTAGAGATGTGGCCATTTAAGAATTGAATTTTTAATTTTTTCACCAATATCTTCATAGATATCATTTTCAACAGCAATAGTAATCCTCTGGGTGAGGTCCTCGGCCAGACTTTCCGCAAAAGTAAAATCCTTTGGACCAACTTCTTTAAATTCAACAAAATTAACGCTGCCTGAACCTCTGGTATAAATTGGTACTTTTTTGGCAGGTACATAATTCGGATTGGGAATCGATCGATGATTTTCGATGTGATCATAGACAATTGACTCCAACTTTCTCCCATAATCTTCAAGCTCTTGTTTATTATTGTCCGACTGAAATCTTGGGGCGATATTTAGTTTATAAACTGCATTTATCAATTCATCACGTTCAGGTTGCTGCAAATTTTCCCAATTAAAATGCTTTTGCACTCCTGAATAGCTCCAAACCGAAGGAAAAAGTTTGGGACCAAATTCGCGTGCACGTTGTTTGACAAAATCACGACTTTTGAGTGGTCCTGTCATTTCTTCAATCTTAGATAACATTGTGCTGTGAGCTTTTTCATATCCTTTTATTCCAATTGCAGAAACTAATTGAAGCTCTATAAACTCTTCAGCAAATTTTCCCTTGGTATGGTCTTTAAAAATCTTATCTACAACTATTCTGGTAAGTTCTGTGTTGACCTTAGGTTCATGTGTGACAACATCGGAGAAATTTTTATAAATAAAGTCTAATACTGTTCTATCTTTTATAAAAAGTTCCAAGGTTTCTCTTTGTCTAAAGTGCCTACCTGCTTGTTCTACTGTTTGTACTTTTCTCTCCCAAATAAAGCGTAGATTAGAAGTAATTTTGGGATCTCCAAAAAGAGAGTTAATTCTCTCTGCTAATGTATTAAATTCTTGTTTGGACTTTGTGTTTGGATCACAAAAATTCATTGCTACATCACTTGGAATTTTCATTTTATTCATGTCTTCTTCACATTGAGAAACCGCAGTCTGATTAAATGCTTCAATCAGCTTTTCTCTAACTATTGCAGCAATAAAATCATCTCCAACCTGTGAGTCTGCTAAGGATTGCAAGGTTGCAAAATCCTGCGGGCCTTCACACATTTTCTTAGCAGTATCGAGGAGCTTCTTGTATTGGCCAGTGACCAGAGCTTGAAAAAGTCCTTTTTCTAATATTTCAATAAAGATTTTTTGGATATCTACTTGTTCTTCAGGTTTTGGTTCTTGTGCTGCAATTCTTTTAATTAATAGCGCCACGTTTTCTTTGTGAAGAGAGTATAAATCATTCATACATTTTGGAGTGAGAATTTCTACGAGATCTTTATATAGGGGGAAACCAATTTTGTTTCTTTCTACTAACTCTTGAAGAATATGCTTATGAATTTCTTCTATCGCTTTTTCTTGCGCTATTTGTTTAAACTCGTTAATAAAGCCTTCGATATCACTTTTTTGGTTTTTGTCTTTATATTCAAGATATAGTCCTAGTAGGATTTCGTGGCCATCGCTTTTAACGTCTTTGTCAGAGGCAAGGCTCTTTATGAAATTTTCAATTGGAATATTAACAGCATTAGTATCTTGAAGATTACCTAATTGCAGTGATAGCTCATGCTTAATGAGCCTTGGTAGAGCATAATTTTCTGCAACTTCAGTACAATCGTTTTGAAGTTTTTTTATACCGCCTTGCTCGTTAAAGGCGATAAATTGATTCCAATTGTTGTTTGTTTCAAGTCCATCCTTAAAGCATTGATGAACCGCCTTTTTTATTTCAGGCGTTAGTGTGTTGGCAAACAAGGTATCCAAACCATCACTTTGTTCTTTAAGAATCTTTTTATAGGAATTTTCAGAAACTAAATCAACCGCATCTAAGATTGTATTATTCACACAGTTAAGGAATGCTTGATCATTATCTAGAAAAACCTGTGCCTGTTCCGAGCTTTTAATTTGATTGAGCGCCCGTTCAAAAGCTTCATCGGCACATAATTGGTAGTTAAAGCTTAGGGAATTAATGTCTCTTTTCGCAATATCATGCTCTTTTAACATAGAACTAATTTGTGAGGTAATAATTGTTTGACCTGCACGCATCTCTATTAAAGGTATACAGATCCCAGAATCTATTTCTTGTAACTTTTTTGTCCTCAATTGAGATTTAAAGCATTGGTTAGTCGCACCAGTAACAACTGATTTTGCTTGATCATATGCGAGTTTGTTTAACGGCACACCATGATTTTCTATTAGGCCATTTTCTGGAAATAATTTTCTAAATGGCTCAGTATCTGCCACCAAGAGAGATGCAATTTCAGTTGTTATATCCATTTCAATTTTTTTTGCGCAATCGAGCAGGGTGTCCTTATATTGGTCGGCAGACAGATGTAATAGTGCCTCCGGATGCCCTTTAGTTTGACTCGTATAAGGTTTTTGAGTCACTTCAATACTGGTATTTTCAAAGCATCTTTTTATTTCGGTTGATGCATCGTGAGTCAATGAGTTAATAATACTCGATTTATAATGATCAAGTTGGGGGAGGTTATCAAGTTGCTGACCTAGATTTAGTTCTATGATTGATGGAATTCTTTCATTAATCGACTGATATAAACACGACTGTATAAGTGACTGATCGTTGATGTCATCTCGCAAAGTTAGAAAATTGGTTTTAGCGTCGCAGCCTACAGCATTGCAGGATTCAGGGTTTTGCTCACAAAATTGGTCTCGTAGGTTTTTTCGGTGACGAATAATATTCTTGTCGGAAAGTCCTTTGTCGTGAAACCTAAGACGATCTTTATACTGGCCCACACAATTTGCGTAATCATTTTGAATTGGCTCAAGTAAACTTTCTTGTAAAAACCTATTTCTATCAGTAGATGAAAGTTCTTCTAACATCGGAGAAAAGCTTTTTTCCACTACCGTTGGAAGGAGTGAATCGACAATTTCAAAAGGAATATCAGGGCCTAGAACTAAACTAGTGTAATCCTGGAGACGGCTATCAGAGATAGTATCTATCTTTTTAACACTCGGAAGGCCGGTAATGATTTTTGAGGTATCAATTTCATTTCCAGCAATGGCCTTGATTTGCTTATCTAGTATCGGTTCAACCATGGCCTTAATCGTATCGCGAGTAATTCTTTCCTTAGCGCTATTAAGTCCTAATAGACCCATTCCTGGATATTTTTCAGATACTTTCTTCGCTATTGCAGTGGCTTCCTCAAAGCTTAAATAGCTTGGGAAAATACAAGCATTTCTGGCCTCAATAAGAATGATATTTTGTATGAACTGTCTTGTTCCTTCTGTTGATCCTCCACATTCGCGCACTTGATCTATAAGTTTATCTGTATCACTACCGGTAAAGAGCTTTAAAATATTTTTTGATCGATCAAATTTTATAAGTTCTTCTTGTTTCAAAGCAGAAACAGTGCTTTGCAGACGCATGTATGGAATTACGTCATCACAGTTATTACCTTCTTTATCAATTTGTACGACAAACTCACGAAGAAAATCGACATATTCTTGGTCAAAAGGACTCGTTGGGTTCACGTCCGCACAAAGCCTTTCAATTTCATCTATATTCATCTCAAATGGACAATAACTGTATGCGGCTTCAATAAGTTCATCAGTCAAACTTGAGAGGTCATTAATATTTTCTAGTAATTTCTTTTCGACAGTATAAGTTAAGTCTGTGGCCTGCTTTCTATAGCGGACTCGATATTTATCACCAACATACTGATATTCAATGGTAAGCAGGGAACAATGAGGCAGTGGACGAATACTTGTCCACTGGGAAGCCGCCCAGACGATTTGAGTCCAAAAAATAGTAAATAACAATAAAGCTTTAAAAATAAAAGCCTCCCTTAACAGGAGACTTATCGTCATAATCAGAATAATACTTGAGTGAAAAAGTTGTGGCCAAGCTTCTTTAATTACGGTTACTTATACAGTAAAATACTAGCTCTCTTGGCCATAAAATCATCCATTTGCTCTGCTTCAATTTCATCTAAAAATTTATAGTTTAGGTTTTGATCATACCAATTACGGATGCGGTCGGTTCCATTAATTAAATCCATGGGATTTTTTTCAAACTCATATTCGTATGGATCTGTTTTGTAATGAAATTGATCTCCTAAAATTCGTTTAAATTCCTTAATAAGAATCTGTGTGACTCGCCAAGGCTTAAATTTTTTATGATCAGTAATATGAATAAAAAATCCGCCACAAGTTTGATGCTCGTGTTTTTGAAACATCGGGTGAATTGTGGTTGGTCTTAGGATAAAGCCTTCTAGCTCAAGAGTTTTGAATAGCTTATTGAAATGTTCCTGTTGTTTCCATCCATCAAATTTGGGATGGCCAATAACCTCTAACGGTCTTGTGGTTCCGCGTCCTTCTGATAAAGATGTCCCTTCTAATAAAACAGTTCCCACGAAAGTGTAACAACCTTCAATTGTTGGAAGGTTTGGAGATGGATTAACGTAGGGAAGTTGAGTGTCGTAGAAATTCATCTCACGGGTCAGACCTTTCATTTCTATGATTTTAAGATTAGCTTTTTTATCACACCAAAATTCTTGATGCATTTTTGCAACCTCGGCCATGGTAAGCCCGTGTCTTACTGGCATCGGATGACGGCCAACAAAGCTAGCAAACTTTGGCTCAAGAATATTTCCTTCAATCTCAGTTAGACCAATTGGGTTAGGTCTATCTAAGATAATGACTTCGATATTTTTACCTGCACATTTCTCCAGTAAAAGAGTCATGGTGTAGATATATGTATAAATCCTTGTACCAACGTCTTGAAGATCAACAAAGAGGTGATCAATTCCTTCAAGCATTTCGTCAGTTGGTATTCTGGTGTGAGAGTAAAGGGAGTAAACCGGTCGCTTAAAATGCGGATGAACAAAATCTTTGGTCTCAATCATATTGTCTTGCACATCAGTGACAAAACCATGTTGGGGTCCATAAATTTTTTTGAATCGCTCGCCAAATAGATCAATAAATATCTCAACGCTATGACGATAATTCTCGTCTATACTCGCACTGTGACATAAAAGTCCCACATTACCGCTAAATTGTTTACTCAAGGCCTGTTCATCTCTTAGCCTTGCGACTCCTGTAAGAATTTTTGATGGCATTCGCTTTCCTTTCACGTTACAGATTCTAAACTTATTGTTAGTATTATTCTACACTAACACAGCAATGACACGGAGGGACACATGCAACAATATTTAGATCTCATGAAACGTGCCTATGATACCGGACTCTATAAGGAAGATAGAACTGGAACTGGGATTAAATCCGTTTTCGGTCACCAAATGCGCTTTAACCTGCAAGACGGTTTTCCAATGGTGACAACTAAAAAACTCCACTTTAAATCGATCGTTCACGAATTATTATGGTTTTTAAAAGGAACGGGGAACGTAAAGTACCTACAAGATAATGGCGTTAGAATTTGGAACGAGTGGGCGGATGAAAATGGTGACCTTGGTCCTGTTTATGGTGTTCAATGGCGCTCGTGGCAAGGTGCCGACGGAAAGACTCACGATCAAATCAAAAACGTAATCGAGCAAATTAAAATTAATCCACATTCGAGAAGATTAATTGTAAACGCATGGAACGTGGGTGAGCTAGAACATATGGCGCTTCCACCTTGTCATATGTTTTTCCAATTCTATGTGGGAGATGGAAAGCTTTCATGTCAGCTTTATCAAAGATCAGCTGATATCTTTTTAGGTGTGCCATTCAATATTGGAAGTTACGCACTTTTAACCCATATGATAGCTCAAGTTTGTGGACTAGAAGTAGGAGAATTTGTTCATACTCTTGGCGACGCTCATATTTATTCTAATCATATGGAGCAGTGTAAACTTCAAATGTCTAGAGAGCCAATGAAGCTTCCTACATTGAAGTTAAACCCTGAGATTAAGGATATTGATCAATTTTCATTTGAAGATATAGAGCTTGTTGGGTATGAGGCACATCCTCATATCAAAGGAATCGTTGCAGTATGATTCTATCAATGATCGCTGCTATGGGGAAGAATCGAGTTATTGGTAAAGACAACCAAATGATGTGGCATCTTCCTCGTGAGTTCCAGTATTTTAAAGATGTGACTAGCGGGCATTGTATTATCTTAGGCCGTAAAAACTTTGAGGCCATAGGAAGACCACTTCCTAATCGCACGAATATTATAGTAACCAGACAAGATGAGTATAAAGCTGCAGATTGCGTGGTGGTGAACTCACTCGATGAAGCCATTAAGTACGCTAAAGACCACGGTGAAACAGAAGCCTTCATCACTGGTGGTGGTCAGATCTATAAGGAAATGATTGATAGAGTTCAAAGAATTTATCTAACGGAAGTGGATTACTCTGAAGAGGGTGATGTTTATTTTCCTAAGTTCGATGAGTCAAAATTCAACAAAGAAATAGTGCGCTCCCAAGAAGTTGATGAGAAAAACAAATACCGTTGGGATGCCTATCTTTATACTTTAAAAAACTGATGATACGGCCCTGATTCAAGGGCCTTTTTTAAATCCAAATAATTACTTACGCGCTCAGCCTGCGTATGAAAATCAATTTTTCCTCGGCTTGAGAATAATTCCTTGTAGGGAAGTCCTAGGGTTTGCAAAAGAAGTTCATCTCTTTTAGGAGGCTCCATTAAAAACAATTCATCGTAATTGAATACATGCAGGGTTTTACATTTTTCAGTGCAATGATCTTCAACCCATTTGATCATTTTGTTTTCGTATTCAATACTTTCAATGAGTTCATTTTGGTTTAACTCGATTTTAACAGGTTTATAAGTCCATTTATCGTAATAGGATTTACCTGCTTCTATGATTCTATTTGAAATTTGGGAGAGTGAATATTTTCCCCTAAGAATATCCGCAATACCCATCGTCAAGGCTTCTTCAGTAATTAGATTATCTAAATGCCAAAGTCCAGTGGCTTCAGCAAGTTTCAATGAAATAAAGCGGTCTAATGGGTTTCTTCTTATTATAATAAACTGTAGGTCTTCTTTGAAAAGTCTCGCCAGTTGTTTTTCAGGAAGCTGATAAAAAAGAATCTTGGCCAGATTTATTTTGTCAGTACCTTTAAAACAATCAATAAAATAATTGTACTTCTCTTCATCGGTGAGATGTACTTGGTCTTTTAGTCGCTCATAAAAGCACTCAATTTGATCATGAGAGTTTAATAAGTCACAGACCCAGCTAGAGCCGGTTCTTCCCATCGTAATGATACAGAAGTTTCTTATTTGCAATTAGAGTCCTCTGTCGACAACTGATAATCAAAAACTACTGGGATAGTTAAAACATTCCCTTTTTGCTTAATTTGTATCCAAATTTTTTGCAGACCTGGTTTCATTATTTTCAGGTCGTGAAAATTAAAAAAATGGCTTGAACCTTCTTCAGGAATTTTTGAGTGCATATGTGCGTAATGCATTTGGTGATGATGTCCCATCATGTTTTCACTCACCCAAACTGAGTGAGCACCAGCACCAAGCCATGGCTCGATATCTGTAGCTGGCTCGAATACACCCTGATCATTTTTTTCATATAAAGTTGTCATAAACTCAACAAGGTGACCACTACAACCAGGAGTATTCCACTGCTCAAGCTCTAGTTTATATTCATTACCATACTGAGAAAAAGTTTTAATTGATTTATTTCCAACCGCTGGATCGATTTCAAGAGGTTTAACGATTTGATTTCCATGGGCCATAATCATTTTATGCGCCATTCGCATACCATAACCACGAGGCTCCACATCGGCCATTAGCATATACATTCCTGGCTCAGTCAGAGCATCTTTTAAGTGAAAATTATCCGGATCAGACAGTGGCATATTTAGCGTGATCGCAAACCTACCGGTCACTGGCTCAAAATAGGGATGAATATGTTTAAATACTGAGAGGTCTTTTTTAATAAGAACCATATGCATGAGCTTTCCATGCATTTCTTTATAGTCTTTTATCACTTCACCGGACTGGGAGTCGGTAAACCAAACTTCAACCGTGGTGGGTTTATTTGGCATAAGCATATTAGTGTCTTTTGCATTGATTCTGAAATGAGCTTTCACATCATCATACATCTGCGCATGAGAATTAATTCCGACTAAAATAGTCGCAAGCAGGATAAGTATTTTCATTTTTTGCTCCTTAAAAGAATAGTGTAGAGATGTGGGAATTGACTGACAACTTGGAGCCTCCTTACATCGTCTTACATACTTGAAAAGCTGTCTTTCTCACTAGAAAATATAAGAACTAATTCAAAGGAGTGAATGTGAAAAAACTAATCGGGGCGTTGGCAGCCTTATTGTCACTTAGTGCTTTTGCTGAATACGGAGTTCCAAGAGCAACCAATGTAATGCTAACCGGTAGCATAGATCTTAATAAATCTGGTGTTAGTTCAAAAAGAGGAAACGATATTTGGGGATGGACTGATTCTCTTACTGGGAAAGAATACGCCATCATGGGATTAAATAATAAGTCTTCAATCGTTGATGTCACTGATCCATCTCAACCAATTCATATCGCTGATATTAAAACGCAAACTTGGTCATCAACTTGGCGTGATATGAAAGTATATAAGGATCATGCTTTTATCGTTTCGGAGGCTTTTCGTCATGGTATGCAGGTTTTTGATCTGACGAGGCTAAGAGGTATGACAGGAAAAACTGTTGAAGTGCTAAAGCCTGATGTTCATTACGCTAAATTTGGAAATGCCCATAATATCGCGATCAATGAGGACACTGGTTACGCTTATGGAGTTGGAACTTCAACTTGTGATGGTGGACTTCATATAATGAATATTCAAGATCCTAAAAATCCAAAATTTGTAAACTGTGTCGGACGTGGAGTATATGAGCTTCCACGAAATAATAAACACGGTGATGCTTATACTCACGATGTTCAATGTGTGGTTTACAATGGGCCGGATGCAAGATTTTTAGGAAAAGAGATTTGTATTTCTTCAAATGAAGACACAGTTAATATTGTCGACGTAACAGATAAAACAAAACCTTATCAAATTTCAGTTGCAAGCTACCAAGGAGTAAAGTATACGCACCAAGGTTGGCTAACGGAAGATCATCATTATTTTCTTCTAGGAGATGAACTAGATGAGCAACGCTACGGGGTAAATACGAAAACATTTATTTGGGATTTTTCTGATCTTAAAAACCCTAAGCATTTTGCAACTCATCACCACCAAACAGCTGCAATTGATCACAATATGTATGTTAAGGATGGATACGTTTATCAAGCGAACTATACTGCTGGACTTAGAATTCTTGATCTTAAAGATGTTCATAAAGGAAAGCTAACTGAAGTAGGAAGTTTAGATATTATGCCAAATGATGACTCTGCTGAGTTTGAAGGTGTGTGGTCTATCTTCCCTTATTTTAAATCAGGAACAGTGGCCGTAGCTGGAATTAACGGGACACTTTATTTAGTTAGACCTAACTTATAAAAATTTGGCCTGCGGCGTTTTAGTCGCGGGCCTTTTTAAAATCCATAAAAACTTTTTTATCTTCCACGTCAACATGGATGACATCCATGCCGGTGCTTAATGCACCTTTTAGACCTACGTCACCATCATCAAAAAATAGAGACCTTTCAGGAGTGACGTTTAAGTTTTTTGTTGCGAGTTGATAAGGCTCTTTGCCATCTTTTCCTATTTTTGTATCATCGGAGCAAATCACTGTATCAAAGTACTTATCGATCCCAAGCTTAGGTAGGAGTTGATCGACAACCTCATGGCTTCCACCTGTAATGATACCTAGAGGACGTTTTCCATGATATTCTTTTGCAATTGCTACGACTTTTTCTACGACTTCGACCCGGTTTAGGTGAATTAAATACTTATCTCGTTTAACTCTCGATACTTCCTCAGGGTTTAATTGAAGACCGTGGCGCTCATTAATGATTTCAACTATTCGAAGACTCGACATCCCTGCGGTCTCAAAGAAAAACTGTAAAGGCACTTCTACATTATTTTCTTTGAAGGTATCAATCCATGCTTGATTGTGAAGTGGCATAGAGTTTATAAGTGTTCCATCTAGGTCAAAAAAAATGGCATCATAATTATCAAGTTCGCAATCTAGTATTTTCATTTCTGGCACTCCGGACAGTAGTAGGTTCCTCTTTGGGCGAGGGTGATTTTTTTTATAGCAGCTTTTTTACAAAGCTGACAGGTCTTTTGATAGAAGACTACGAGGTGGTTTACACCCGCACCTTTTTCTCCTGTGGTATCTCGGTATCCGCCAGCAAAGGTTGTGCCGCCTGAATTAATCGTAGGGTCCAAAACTTTAAAAACTCCTAAGTAGAGTTTTTTGATCTCTTTAGATGTGAGGGTTTTAACCAGTCTATCTGGTCTGACTCCTGCGTGAGCACAAATTTCATTAGCGATATAGTTTCCTGTTCCAGCAAAAAGCTTTTGATCAAGGAGGGTGACTTTAATAAAGCGTTCGGGATAGCGAAGAAGGTTTTCTTTAAAATACTCTAAAGTGAAGTTGGGATCGAGTAGATCCATTCCTAGTTCGTTTAATTTTATATTCGCACTAGGTTCATCCAGTAAATACATATGCCCAAATCTTCTAGGGTCTACATAGGCCAGATAGAACTCTTCTCCAGTTAGTTGAACATGAGTATGTTTTTCTTTGATTTTATTTTTAGAAATTAACCAAGTTCCAGTCATTCCTAAATGCGATAATATATGGCGCCCATCATCTAGTAGAAAGTCGAGCATTTTACCTCTTCGGTTAACCGCCAAAATAGTCTTGCCTCCAAGTTTATCCATTTTAGTGTGAACGATTGAGTTTGAGACAGGGGAGAGTTCACGCTTTAATATTTTGAAGGGTGTGATTTTATTTAGCTGGTCTTGAATGGTTTTTACTTCTGGTAGTTCAGGCACTTCTTTATAACCTTATGATATTATTAATGTTTTTATAGGTGAGTGGGCAAATACTCACCCATGCTCACCTTTTTGATACTAACTACCACTTTTATAGCGAAATAGCGACACAACATTAGCTGCGTCATGCTCACCTTTCTTTTGCTCTCTAATGTAGTTCATGACTTTCAAAGAAACTTCTTTTTGATCATCTTCATCACATTTAGAGTAGTGGTCAGCAAGCTTTAAATCCTTATGTCCTGTCATAGCAATAACTGCATCTAGGCCACCTCCAACTTTTCTAGCAAGTTTTGCCATTCCATGCCTCAGTATATGGGTACCAGTATAAGGGACACCGCTTTTTCTTTGAGCATTTCTATAGTTCAACTGTACTGTGCAGTAATTGATTGGATTACCTTCAACATGAAAAACAAAATCATTTTTATCAATTTTAAAAGCTTTCCTTTGTAAAAGTATTTCCATGATTTCATCTGTAATATAACAAACTCTTGGTTCTTTATTTTTAGGAAATGGTTTTAGCTCCAAAAATGTTTTATTAGTCATGTCCCAAATACATGTGTGCTTTATTAACATCCTACGGTTTTTTAGATCAATATTAGACCATTGAAGGCCAGCAATTTCACCAACACGACCGGCAGTATAAAACTGCATCATTGCTAATTCTTTATATAAGGGTTTCAGATATTCAAAAAATAAAAAAGCGTCTTCGAGATTAATTTGCTTTTTCTTATCAGGAACAGGCTTTATAAAACCTAACTTTCTGTGTTTCTTCTTTATTGGGTTAGTTAGCAAAACAGCTTCTTTTTCAAACTGCTCACTTTCTTTATACCAGTTAAAGATAGTTACAAAAAGATTAAGTTCATTGTTGAGGTTGCAACGTCCTGCTTTACCTCGTCCTGATTCTTGATAATACTCAGATTTAAAGTGTTCAACTAAATTATTCACCCAAGAAGTAACACGCGATGGAGTGATTTGATCCATTGGTAAATGTTCTAATCTTTTCCAAGGTTCATATCTTCTATTCCATATGGCCTTTGTACTTGTGGCCAATGTGGGAAAGTGAAACTTTTGCATTGTTTCCCAAACGTGTTTTAAAGTTGAATAATCTGAAGACTCTACATCAAGAGAAACACCATTAAAGTTTTTTCTCCATTTCTTTGCTTCAAATAGGGATGTAAAAGTATCTTGAACTACTTTACCATTAATCTTTTTTCTGGCCATGAAGTTACCTGTAGCTTCATGTTTATATATACCAGCAACGCCTTGTAGTTTTTTATAACCTTTTATACTCATTTTCGTTCTCCTTTGATCCAACAAAGGATTTCATTAGGAACAAAAAAGAGCTTTCTTCCGCATTTTCTATATGGGATTGATCCGTTACTTACTAAGTTGTAGATCGTCCCTCTCTTGTATGTCGTGAACTGACATACTTCATCTATCGTCCATATTAAATTGTCAAAGAGCACGTTGTGATCGACGTTTCGACGATCAACTCTATTTATAATATCGTCCATTTTACCCTCAAAATCAAGTAAAAATAGCAAGCTAACTATATAATATTATTAGCTTTTCGAGTGTCTTGAGCTTGCTTCTCGGAGTCGATATTTTCTTGTGTTTGTAAGCTTGTATTTTTAGCTTTACGCGGTTTTCTAGTCTTTTTAGAGTTCCCCTGCGCTGCTTTTACAATCTCGTTAAAATCCAATTCTAGGCCTTGCTTTTCAGCATCTAAAAATCTTTGATAAATCCACTTTGCCTTTTCTTTGTCAGTTAATTTTTGATCTTTAATTCTGTCCATTAATATTTGTGAAAGCTGTGCATCCATTTCTTCTAGTAAAAAATTAAGTAGATCATTTCTCTTAAGACTTAACATGCCATTAAATTGATTATTAATTTGAGAAAGCCAATTTCTGGCTTTCTCCTGTGCTTTCGGTGACAAAGTTAATCTATTAGAGTCTTGGGTTCTTTTCTTCTTAATTGGAGACTCAATCATTTTTGACTCCATGAACTCTGTTCTTCGATGATGTATTCCCAATGTCCTTTGATAAACCTTTTTCCATTTACCTTATCCTCAACCCAAACACGTTTTACTTTAGGTTGTGTTAGGAGAGGAACGTCATTTTTGTTACCAATTCTAGTTTGTTGTACTTTATGTTGCTTTGCTTTCTTGTCCTTGTGAGCAAGATAGCTAAATCCAGCTCCTAATAATGCACCAATGATGGCTCCGTTTCTTGTACTTTTATCTCGGCTTCTTCCACTACCATGAGCATTTCCAAGGGCCGCTCCACTTACAGCACCTACGGAAACACCAGTAATTAAACTTTCTTTCATGCTTGCACAACCTGTCATTAAGCTTGCGATTAAACTAAATATAAATATCTTTCTCATTATTATGACTCCCTTTTATTTTTTGATTTAAAGAAAATATTTCCAAACACTTTTACACCTAAGAAATATAGATAAGCTTTGGCCTTTCTTAGATACTTTAAAATATTTGAAGATGAGTCTTGATCTATTAATGTGTTCATATTTTTTAGAAATGTATTATCAGAGTCTAATTTATCTATTCCTTGCTCATACATATGATCATGAATATTACATGCTTCATTTATATTGAGACCAAATAAAGAATCTGGAATAATTGAAGAGGTTATCCCTTGTCCTCCACAGCCATTTATATAAGTAGGAGTATTATGAGTTGTATTTAGCCAATATGATTTAGGGGCAGTTAGGATGTTATCGTTTTTCATAGTGATACCCCAATACAATCAATTCTGGAGCGAAGTTTTTCCGGGCTTAATATCGAATGATTCTCATATGATAGGCGGTTATCAAGTAGATACTTTATAAACATATGTGAGGAGTCTGTGGGTAACTTGTGTGGATTATTAGCATTAACTAATTCAAGGATGTTTGAATCTTTATTTGGCCCTAAAAAGATCGGAGCTAGCCATCCATATTTAAAAATGTCCTTTAAGAGAATGAAGTTGTGAATATAGTATTCTGGCTTTGTCTTATAAAGACACCTAATGATTGTAGTTGCCATTGATTTACTTTTGACAATCCAAATACATTTTGTACTTCTACTAAAATCACCGTAATAATATGAGAGATCAGAATATCTTTTTTTAGACTTTTGAACCAACTCAACTTCTAAAGCCATTAGCTTGATTTTATCTCCATATGGGAGAATCCAAAATCCATCTGGTCTATGTTCTTTCGATAACGGTATTATGTCAGGTAAAATACTTTCATCAACTGATCTTAGCATTTGCTCAGTTATACAAGATATTCCTTTGTTTGATTTATTAATAGTAGGGCCGAGGTGAATAGAATTACAAATAAGGTCATGAACGTGATTCTCTGACTTTGTTACTTTGGAAGTAAGTTCAGGAATTTCATTTCTTATTTCTTCTAAACCATTCTTAGATAGTTCCCACACTGGGCAAGTCCCTTTAGTCGTTGTTTTTAATGAAATCAATTTTTCTCTTTGTAATCTCTTAATACAGTCGTAAGCAGTTCTGTGGGATACATTAGAAAAGTACCGTTCATATAACATTGCTGTGGTTGCTATTTTAAACTTCCATAAGAATTTTAATACCTGTAAATCACGTTTATTATTTCTATGCATTGTGTGCTGCCTTTGAAGAGTCAAAACTTTTATCTTGTTCTATGTAGTAGTTAGATAGAAGCAGTTTTGCATGATCCTCAGTTAAATTAGGAGTCTGAATTTGAATAGTGTCCTTAGATGATTGCCAGATGGCCCTACCCTTAATATTTGGGATTTCTGCTGCAATTTTTGAATCAAGAATCGTATTACTTGTAGCAATGTTTGCAACTCTGAAGCAGACCTTACCAGTTAGATTGGCCTTCATCTGTGGATCAACTGCATATCTATCAGGCCTTTGGGTTGCAATGACAACGTGAATACCAACAGCACGACCTTGAGCAGCTATTTTACTAGCCGCTCGTCTTGATTTAGTAACCTCATCAGCACTTGCAATTCCTGTCATGAATAAATCAAAAGCTTCATCAATGACAATGATGTGCCTGTTAAGGTTAATGCTAGAGTTTATCCCTTTAGGGTATTTTCTATCTTCTGGTTTAATATTTAAAAATGTATCAATGTCTTTACACTTGTTATGAAGGAATAGCTTACTTCGCTCTTGTATTGCTATCGTTGAAAGCCTTTCTAATATCTTTATGGCAGAGTGAACATCAGACTTTACACTTACTCTAGGAAGATTATGAAAAATTTGAAATTCAAGTCCTTGCTTAAGATCAATTAGCTCGAATGTGTAAGATTTATTCTTTAAGTAAAGTGACGTAATGAACTGCCTTAGAAAAGTAGATTTCCCCATACCAGTTTGACCAGCAACAAGTAGATGTGGAATATCTGAGAGATCACCTTCGATAACCTGTGATCGACTTTTTCCAACTATGTAAGACTTTTCGTTTATATCAAATGATTTAACTGAGAAGTTGTCTTCAAGCTCTTCGTATGAATAGATTATGTCCACAATTCCTTTTGATCGTTCAGGCTTGATATCATCAATATGAACTCTTAAGGATTCTTGAATTGCATCCTTCTGTCCTTGAATTTGCTTTAGCGTTTGGCCCTTGAGTTTTATGGTCAGTTTTCTTGAATCCTTATCAAGTGGTTCATCCCCAACATAAGCAGGAAGTCTATTCAGTGCAGACTTTAAACCTGCTTCTGTAAATACTTTAGTGAGCTTTCTTTTAACCTTGATCCTTAAACCTGTCTGATAAACTCCCCATAGATAAAATGGAAGAGCTACTAGCATAAGTTTATAGATAAACCATACCCAACTTTTAGGATAAAGAATTTCAAGCCCTATCTTTTTTAAGAGGTAATAATCAAAACCAAAATAAACAAACCCAATGATAAAAAGAATTGTTCCTAAACAAGCTTCAATAGGTATTCGTTTGGTTTTCATACCTTGAAAAATTTCAATAGTTGGTTGAAGAACTAAAAGTTTAAGGTTCTTAATGAGCTTATCAATGTCGATCTCTTGGTTCTTTGTTTTTTTATCAGGTTGCATCATTGAGCTTCTCCAAAAACAACGACAATCTCAGTTCCTTTAGGCACTTCAATTATGGTTTGCTTGTTTTTTAATTCTTCTAACTCTTGCTCTGCAATTCCTAACGTGGCACTAGATGCACCATTTAAAAGAGCATTTTTTAGATTTGGTTTAACAACAGCTACACCTCCCATATTTTCTGCTTGTTGCATTGTTTGTAACGCTCCAGCTACACCTAATCCTGCACCCGCTAAAATCTTCTTTGATGTTCTTCCGATGACTGAACCTTTTAGACCTAGGATTTGATCACTATAGTCATAAGCATTTGCCTTGATTTTGTGAGATTTTCCATCTGAGTCTACATATTTAACGAAGGTGACTATTAATCTCTCATCTGTTGAAGAACCCTGCCCCCAAAGAGTTGATCCTTCTTTGATATAAACTTCACCATTCAGCGCAACGTCTTCAAGTAATTTGGCTTTAACTGGGCCATTTGTACCTCCAGTTAAAAGCTTGGCAGTAGCTGAAAGACCGAGAGGAATAGAGCTTTCTAAATTTCTTGATACGATTTTTAAAGGCTCTATCTTGTACTGTTTCTTTTTTGGTTTCTTTTTTTCATTATCTTCAATATCTGAGTAACTTTCTACAACGATTTCCTCGTTATATGATGATATAGAACTTGGTGTATCTATTGATGTGTCTTGTTCTCTTGTTTTTGGAGCTGGTGCAAATAAAAATACAATGACAACAATGACTGTAGAACCGATAAATAAACCCTTTAATAAATCAGACTTGATTCTTAGCTTATTCCCTTCACGACGATAAAAGACTCCCTGTGCCCATCTTTTCTGAAGACCATCATCCTTTTCAACTTTAACTTCAGCTTGCTCATTTAACATATTTCACCTCAATGAGCTTTTCCTTTGGGTACTTGATAACGACAATGTCATCAGGCCTTTGGTTAGTTGAAATTAGTTTAAATGCACATCGTTTCTTACCAAGGTAAACAAACAGATTAGCTTTCGCTCCCGCCCTTAGTGACTTAATTCCGATGTCTTTACCGATATACTGAAAATTAAATGAGTTTTTACCAGCTAAAGAATGTTTAGCCTTTTCTGGAAACTCCATGATCATCGCATCACCAAGTGGTACTCGAATTGTTGCAGGATACTTCTGTGGACAAGTTATATATCTTGCTTTTGCAAAAGCAGTATTTGTGCAAAGAGTTCCGAGTAGTGATAGTAAGAATATTCTATTTTTTATCATGATCACCTCGTTTTTGCTTTTTCTCTTCCTTAATCTCTTCTGTCTTTGTCAGAATTAGACCGTAAGGATTTGTGGCCGTTCTTTTCTTAGACTGAACAATTGCTTTAAGTTTTATTGGTAAAGTTGATCTTATATCTTTGATAGAGTAGAGCCTATCTGCATCAATGATAAAGTAGTCATCTTTTACGCTAATCTTTCTAATTAGGATAAACTGTATAAGTCCGTTTTTAGCGAGATCACTTTGTTCCTTTATTTTGTTTTTCTTTTCTTTAATGGATAAGAAGCCTTCAATGATTTCTTCTGTTGTATTAAATCTTTGTTTGATTGAGTCTTTTAGAAAGTTTTCGTATTCTAATGCTGTATGTCTTAAATTTTGATTTTTTGAAACTTTAGTAAAACATGATCTTTCAAAAATAAGTGGCTTTTTCATACTGAAATGGATAGTACAAATTGCCAATACAATTGATGTGAATACACTTACTAGAAGTGATATTTTTAAATGTTGATTTTGTTTTACAATTTCTGCCCATGCTTCGGTAAATTTCATTGCTCATTTCTCCTTTTAATTTGTGCTTTTTCAAGACGGTCTCGTCTTTGTAGGAGTCTTTCTTTTTTCTCTGCTGATTCGAGCCTTTTTATTGAACTAGGTAGTCTTTCAGGCATATGCTTTAGATAAGGACTTTTCTTTATCGCTGCATTATCTAGTTTCTGGTAAGACTTTTTTTGCTTGTTCATTTCAGAAAGGTGACTAGGTAGTTTCTCAGGAGTTTGTCTTAAACTTGGATTCCTTTCAATGGCTTTCTGATCTCTTCTTGTATTCATATAGCTTTTGGCAGAATCAAAACCATTTTTGGGTATGCTCTTTGTTGATTGAGATAATGATTTCATCGCCTTTGTATTCATCACCTTTCCAGCACCCATCATTGCAGAACCAACAGCAAAGCTTCCTGCTTTTGTAGCAGCTTGCGCGAAGTTCCCACTAAAAAGAAGATTTGCAATAAAGGGTGTAAATAAAAGTGAGCCTGCAAGCATTAGGTTAAAAAGGATGACAGTTAAAAAATTTGCACTATCTCCAAGCTTTTCAAGATCACTAAGAGCTGCACTCCATAGAAGTGTTGCCAATACGGCCCATATGATTTTCCAAGATGCAACTTTAATTATTGATCTGTAAACACCTAGTGCAGCACCTTGTGTTTGTGGAATCACATAGAGAGCAAAGCAAATAGGAGAGAAGATATATAATAAAGTCCACGAGTAAAAATAGATGGCTTCTGAGACATACACTGAGATATAAAGTATAAAAAATGCTAAAAATGATATTACCACAATGGTCATTTGTTTAACTGATGTCCAAGACCAAGTAAGTTTATCAAGTTGATCTCCCATTTTAGCCAGCACATACTTAAATTCATTTAAGGCCCCTATTTTTTCAGCTAAACCATCTGTTAAATCTCCAACCAAGTTAAGGAACTCTGGAAATGATGAGAGCATCATAGCTGCTATTAGGGCGCGTCCTAGAAGTGGTACAAAACTAGGTAAGCCTCCTGATGGAATCTTAAAGAACTCCATGAAAACACCTGCCAGTAAGCAAAATGTAATCATTGAGTAAAATAGATTACTAAATAGGTAATGAATGGTTCTTGCTTCCGCTGCGAGCCAGTTAAAATCTAACATTTAAAACCTCGGTGTCTTATAGGTTGGTTCATGATTTTTCATGGCCTTCTTTAGTTTCTTAGCTGAATCTAAAAAGAATCGAGTCTCATCTTTGTCTTTTTTATTTCTTATTGCACTATTTTGAGCATCAAGTTTAAGTATGGCACTATGAGTCCTAAGACTTTGATTTTGAACGTGAAGTCCAACGGCATTGGCCTGAGCACCAAGTCTCGCTGCACCTTTAGGGGAAGCATTTCTACTCTGTGAACTAATACTTTCACCAATACCATCAACTCTTTTAGCGTGTTTTGTGATTTTGTTATACATTAGAATAGCTTCTGCAATACTCCTATCAAGATCACCTTGAGATGCTGAATCTTTTGACCTAACACTATGGCCATAAATTTCTTCTACATTTCTTAATGCCTCTTGAAAGTTGTCCCAATCCTTGTAAAGACCTAATTCACTTTCAGGATAAGCAGTCTTTAAAAGATTAAGGGCATTGTTGATTCCTCTGTTTAAATCACGAGCAATTCTAACGGTATCTTTTGTTGAATTTACAACCCTTCGCATTTCATTAAGCTGCTTTACTGCATTAAATAGAATCTTTGCTAGATAGGCTGTATCTGCAGGATTTCCCCAAAAGGCAAAAGACTTTAGTGGTAAGCATAATGCAACAAGAAGTATTATATTCTTTAAGAATTTCACCATTTATACCTCCGATCTTTTCGCCGCAGCACCATTTGGATATTTTTCTGCTAAATGGAAAATCAATTCCGTTTCTGAAAAGTTAGGATGAAGTCTATTTTCTTCTTCCATTAAAGTGATATCTTTTGGTGCTGTGGTCGCAAGCCAATATTCATGAGGTGTACTTTCTATAACAACAACACTTCTTTTACTCTCACACATTAAAAATGCTTCCGAGTAACTTCCTTGAACTTGAGACAAGGAAGAAATTAATGAAACTTCTGTATCATTTAATTCAAGTACTTCTTTTAATCGTTCTTTATCTGCACCTCTTTGAATAAGAAGCCACTTGATAGAGGAATTTGTCATAATCGCTGATGAGGCCTTACTTTTAGCGAAGTCATCAATATTTTGTGAAATTGCTATACAGCTCATAAAATACTTTCGACATGTTCTAAAGATAGAGCCAATGAAGTTCGCACCTTCACCTTGAAGTAATGACCAGCATTCATCGAATACAAGATACTTCATACGAGATTTATCAATCTGGCCTTTTCTAAGGACTAAATCAGAAATCATTAAAAGGCATGAACTTTGTAAATCTGGGTAAAGTTCAAGCCCTTTTAAATCAAAACATACTGTATCTTTATGAATATCAACATTAGTCTCACTATCTAGGAATCTTCCATAAGGGGTATTGCCACACCATGATTTAAGAATCTTACCAATAGTTTGAAGTGTAGGTTCCTTGTGGTTTAAGAGTAGCTCTTTAAGATTACTTAGTTTAGGACTTTGATACTTCTCATAAAGATAGAGAATTGCTTCTTCAATTTCTGATCTCTCAAGCTTTTTTAGCCCTGTATCTGTTTCTTCTTTGGTCATGCTTTCAATGAGGGCCAAGAGAAATTTAATCTTCTCATTACTAGGAGTCTTTTCATTTGGAGCTAGGTCAAAAGGGTTAATTGATATTCCTGAATCAACACCGAGAGGAATATATTGACCAGACAGATTATCACATACCTTTTTGTAAGAACCACCAATATCTACGATAAATATTTGTGGATTTTCCTTTAGCATCTGAATCAATAATAGGTTTGTTAAAAAACTTTTCCCTGAACCACTGCTTCCCGAAATAATCTGATTAGGGTTTGTTAGTTCACTAGAAAAAGGATTAAACTTAAAAAGATTTCCCATTCTTGAGCGAAGTAATACTTTTGGCTCTAAATGCCCCGTCCATGGGCCATAGATTGGTAGAAGATCGGCTAAGTTTGAAGTTTTAATTCTTCTCGTTCTTTCATTTACTCTAGCGTTTGGAAAAGAAAAGTCTTTATAGATATCAAAGCTAGCAATTGTTTCTTCTAGACCTTCAGCTCCCTCTAGTTCTCTTAGAAGTAAAAGCGTTTGAGATACCTGATCATCTAATACATCTTTTGAATCTGATCTTAAAAGTATATTTAGACCAAAATGAAATACTTTTTCGCCGCTTGTTACAAGTTGGGCGAGAAGCTCTTCTAAATCTTGAAATTTAGCCTCACTTTCAAGGTCACTAACTCCACTTTGTTTGCCATAGACCATAGAAAAGACCATTCTCCTTTGAGTTTGAAGATTTTCAAGTTCTTTTTGCTGGTCAGGAATTTTAATTGATAAGTAAAGCTTAGAGTTAAATGGAAGACTTCTTAACACACTGGCCATGGTGGCAAAGGTTTGGCTTGGTAACACTTTTAAAGATATGACTTTGTGATGGATATCACCAAGAGTAAATCCTGCTTGATCGAGAACAACATCTGTAAAAGTAACAGATGATCGAATGTCACTAGGATCATAATTCTCTAGTTTTACTTTGTTTTTAAAAGATCGTGTTGGATTCCATTGATCGTAAACTTCTGAAACAATTCTTTGTGTTGGGATATCTGAAACTTTAAGATTAAACTTTTCAAGTTGTCCCTTTATTTCAGATTTTAACTTTTTAAGAGTCCTAACTTCTAAATTTAGGTTTCGTTCTGAAATTTCAGGAAATAACCTGTCATTTGAGAAAATACTTTTCTTAGTTAGGATTGATCTTGTTAGTGGTTTTCTGATGACTAGTTTAAGCTTATGAACTGGAAGGAGACCATAAGAATCAAGTTCTCTTAAGGTTTTTACTTTTTTTAGATTTAGCCTTTTGATAAGTTCAGATTTTGATAAATCACATAATCGCTCATTTTCAGATATTACAGCTTCGTTACCTTCTGATATCTCCTGAATAAACTGAATATCTATTCCAGATGGAAGAGAGTTTAGAAACTTAGATAGATTGTCGTGAATATCACTTGCACCATGCCCATCAATACAGCTTACATCAATAGGAGAGAGTTCAAGTCCAAATCCGATACTACCATCTGTATAGATGATAGTATCTTCTTCGACTCCCCAAATTTGTAGTTGATCACTTAATGCTGCTGACATTAGATAACCTCCTTATTGATTCTAGGAGGTATCTTCTCGTTGTTTGGAAGTTTAAAGGCACTAAAGATTCCGTTCTTTAGCTGAAACCTAACCCAGTGTACTAGGTAGTTATCAGGCTTGCCTTTTTTGCCATACTTCAAAACTAGTGCCACGATTAGTGGTGGTGACCAAACTAATAAAAGTTTTTGATCAGTTTGACCAAATAAGAAATTTAATATGGCCAAAAACATAAAGACAATTATGAGATCGGCCATCTCAAATCCCCATAGGAGAGTTTTCTTATCAAGGCATTTACTTACTGGAGTACATTTTATGCTCATGAAGACCTCTCTTAGTTAATAAGGCTTTGGATAAAGCTAACAATCGAAGGGGCACCAAAACCAACAACTGCACCCACAATTGCTAAAACAAGGTGACTCCTTGCATTTTGACTACCTGTAAGGAAACTGAAACCAGCGATCACAAGACCAATAACAGCTAATAAGGGTAAGAGAGTACCAATAAACTTTTGTTGAATGGCATTTAACGATGATTCAACACTTGCCATGGTCATATCTGGGATGATGAACAAACTGAATAGAAATAAACTTGGCACAATATATTTTGAAAATTTCATAAAAAAGACTCCTTTTGAGTTTTAAAATTCTTTTGTCCTGATCTTCAGGCTCTAGGAGTCTTAATCTATTTAATGGATGAGTTTACTCAGTTGGGAATAAACTCATAAATAGCGAAATGTTTAATACATCAAATCTAACGGACATATGGGTTTTAAGATTATCTAAAATCTTTGCATGACCAACTGGATTGTTAAACTTTACACCATCATTTGTATTCACCATTTTAGAAAAGATAGTATAGCTAGATGAATTTCTATTCTTTCTTACAAAGTAGGTAATATTTGGAAAGATATTGAGATGCATTTTGTAATACTCTTTTTCTTTTTTGTAGTGAGCAACACCAGCATATTTAGACCCATGTAAACTTCCTTCAAAAATATTTCCTGATACGATTTCAAATTTATTCATTATTTTTCCCCTTTATTTACTAACAATTTCTTTACTAGCTCTTTTAACTTTTTTGTTTTTCCTTTGAGTTGATTGTTTCTTCTTAATTCTTCTTTTGAGACTTCTTCTAATAGTTTAGTGATTTCTCTAGCAAGGGCATTTTTCATAACTAAGACCCTTTGTACTTGCTTCTTCCATTCTTGCTAGGAGAGTTTCAATGTTTTCAAAGATGTGACTTAAGTTTCGATTAGAAATGATCTCTTCAACTGACAATAGACCAAACCATTCTCTAACCGTTTGTTTAATACTTGTAACTACACTTGTTTTCATTTGGCATCCTCCTTACTTTTAAAGTTTAAAATCCGTGTAAAAGTGAATTCTTCTTTTTTGTTCTTCAATTTCTTTAAAGCGTTGATCATTGATAGGCTTATTGATATGGCCCCATATTCTTTTTGCTTTAAAAGATATTGATTTAAAAAAAGATAAAATTTTTAATTTTGATAAAACCATTTAATCCCCCTGATTAATTTCAGTTCGTTTCTGGTTTTATATATTGCGGATTACGTGCCAACTTTTGAAAATGAGTATGTTTGAATAATTTTGATAGTTTATGGTTTTAGGTAGAAGCTTTGAAGAAATAAACTATCGCACTAAAGTATCGCGCGATAGTTTAAAGTATTGCATGGTTGCGATAGTTTTTTTGTTGTCTGGTTTTTGAATGAATGTCCAAATACTTCTATTTGTGAGTATTAATTCTATTGAGTGATTATTCCAGAATAATTGTGACTTCTTCATCGAATGCACTTGGCCCCATATAAGTTACGGAGTCAGGTATTACTACTCTTCGAATGAGATTAATTGTAAATGCATCATTATATAAATGTGTAACAGAAGATGGGATTTCAATTGATGTAATATTATTATTAGCAAATACAAAGGGTCTTATCTCTTTGATTGAATTTGGTAACACCACTGATGTCAGTTTGTTGCCATAAAATGCAGCTCTATCAATAATTGATACAGAATTTGGTATTTCTAAAGACGAAATTTGATTATGTGCAAATGCAGAATGCCCAATACTTATTACAGAGTTTGGGATTCTAACTGTTGTTAGCTGATTTAGTTGAAAAGCCTTATTCCAAATAATTGTGACATTTTTAGGTATAAGAATTGATGAAAGTTTGTTTTGGTTGAAGGCCCACCCCCTAATTTCTCTCACAGATTCTGGTATTTCAATATTCTGCAGCTGATTTCCAGCAAAAACTCCTCTTTCAATCATTGTGATTGAGTTTGGTAATTTAGCTGACGTTAAGTTATTGGAAGAAAATGCATAGTCTCCAATAGTAGAGACCTTGTTTGGTATTTCTACCGTTGCTAGTTCATTCTCTGAAAATGCAAATTTTCCGATATAAGTCATGCTTTCAGGTAGGGTTATATGTGTGAGTTTATTTTTATAAAAAGCCTTCTCTTTAATTGTCGTTATGGTGTTTGGTAATTCAATTGCCACTAGCTGATTTTCAGAAAATGCATAGGCTGCAATAGCTGTTAAAGTATTTGGTATTTCTACAGTAGACAGTCTATTTCTACGAAATGCACCTCTTCCTACACTGACAACAGAATCAGGAATAATTACTGTTGAAAGTTGATTATGTGAAAAGGCATAATTCCCAATAGACCAAACTGAAGATGGTATTATGACTTCTGTCAATTGGTTATTAAAGAAGGCTCCATCTTCAATAGACTTGGTAGAACTTGGAAGGTCTACAGAAATCAATCGATTTTCAAAAAATGCTTTATATTCGATAATTTCTACTGAGTCGGGAATAGTGACTGATCTTAGCTGATTCCTAGCAAAGGCGAATTCTCCAATTGTGCGGACAGAATCTGGAATATGAACTGAGGTCAATTCATTAAGATGGAAAGCAACATTTCGAATATGCTTTACTGTGTTTGGTATTCTTACAGATGTTAAGTAATGTCCATTAAAGGCACGTTCGCCAATTGTTGTGACAGGAGTGCCATTTATTGCACGAGGTATAATCACATCTTTTGGACAACTTGATCCTCCACGGTATTTTAAAATTGTCCCAGATTGAACACTAAAGTCAAAACAGTTCATAGGAGTGCTTGAGAATGCCAAAGTTGGTACAGAAACAATAACCATAACAAACTGGAGTACGAATTTCATTTAATATCCTCTTTATAAAAAGTCTTAATACAATTTACCCAAAAGACTATTATATTTATAAAGAAAGTTAAAGGATTTTGTTTGGCAGCCTCTACATAACTCCTTCAATAACTGTCTAATGATCAGAAGCGTTAGCTTACTTTTTTAATGAGGTTAAAGTAGATCTTCAAAGATTAAAAATAATCAAGAAATAAGTTCCAATTGTCAATACGCTGTGTCGGGGTTGCATTTACCCCAGAATCTTGTTCTCAGCCTTAATTCTCATCAAGAATAGGGACACACTCAAGATATACAGATAGAAATTAGCCGAATTTAACACCAGCCACCCAACCTGAGCTATTGCATAACCAAGATACATAGGGTGGCTCACAAAACGATAAAGGCCTTTTGTGACTTTCCTGCCACGTTTAGCAGGAGACACCCCTAATTTTGTTCCAAGATCAATTGTGGCCCAAGTGACAATGAGAAAGCCTACGATAGTAAATAGGTCTGCTATTAGTGAGTTCAGTCTTGTTTCCATTCCAAGAGGAGCAGATAGATAGAGTAGAGGTAGGCCACTAGATAGATATGCTACTATAGCCATGACTTTGCTTCCTTCTATTTGTGCATTTTCTCTTTTTGCTAGGAAAAATGAAGCAATTAAATCTCGAAATGCTAGTAATAAGAAGAATAGCTCTTTTGACTGACTCCATCTTGTGAGAGCAATGCCAGCAAAAGAAAGCATGATAAAACTTCCTAGGTATTTACGATAATCAATTTTAATTGCTTCAGCTTTTAGCATCGTTAATCCTAGATTGTAGGGCTTTGTCTTCCAGTTAAGATTCTATTGATATCTAAATCAGGAAAATGCTGATTTTTTAACTCTTCAAGTAGAGTTTCTTGGCCTTCAATCAACCTAATATAGTGAACCATATTTTTGATGATTAATTCTTTTCTTTCAACATCAGTTAATACTCTTTCATTTTCAGATAGTAGTGAGTTTTTATCTTCTGATAAAAGGCTTGTTAATACTGCTTCTTGCTCTTGAATAAGTTCTGGTAAGTTAGCCATTTCTTCTGCATAACTCATTACGCTTTGAGCAGTTGCACTTATTGCTAGAACTAGAGCGATTACTTTTAAGGTTGTTTTCATTTTCTCCCCCTTATTGGTTAAGATAATTTTTAATTATATCCATCGTTTCTTGTGGGCACTCATAATGAACAAAGTGACCACCGTTATTAATAATTTCTAAGTCAAATCCACCAAGAGCAGCTTCATGTTTTGCTGAATCTGGAGGAAGGATCTTTTCTTCTGCTCCTGAAATATAAAGCTTAAAAATATCCTTATATTTTAAACTTATGAGCTTCTCTTCTTTTGTTGTGCTTTCATTTATTGCTTCTTTATAGCTTCTTACACATAGTGAATCTTGTCTGATCGCTTCAACTCCTATATCGGAGGTCTTAGGATTGAAATAAAAGTCCTTATACGCGATCATCCATTCTTTGTAGATTTCATCAGTTGGATCATTAGCAAGAAGATCAGCTAGTCTTTTTTGATCTTCATTTAATTCAACATCAAAATTCTTTCCAATGATTTCAAAAGCATGAGATGAAACAGGAGAGCCTATCGCAATAACCCCTTTTATATTTGGTAACTCTTGCGAAGCTAAATCAATAGCCTGAATACCACCAAATGAATGACCACAAAGGATAATATTTTCTATTTCACTGATACTATCTTTTAACTCGGATAGGAGAGCCTCATAAGTGGGTGTTGCTTTAAGTGATGTCGTTGTCCCCATTGGATCAAAGAGATATAGTCCAAAACTCTTTTTCAACTCTTCTAGTGGGGAAAATGAAATTGAACTTAGTCCCGGCCCTCCAGGAATAAAAACTAAATTAAATTTTGCATCCTTGTTTATAAAACATTTCATTAAATACTTCCTTCAATGCTTTGAGTTTTAACTAAACTCGGTCTTCCGTTCTTTCCTTGAGGAATGATATCTTCAATGTTAAGCTTTTTGATTCTTCTGTGAAGAGTAGAAAAATGCATACCTAGTTGTTTTGCAGCTTGTTTCTTGTTTCCCTGAACTTTTTCAAGAACATCAATAATTAAGTTTTTTTGTTCTATATCATGGAGCTTTTCAAAATTAATCTTCGTTTCTGTCGCAACTTTATCTTCTAGTACCTTTTCTTGGATGTTCAAAGATTTGTAGATTACAGAATCATCAATTGTCTTTCTATGGGTGAAAATCATTGCTCTTTCAATAGTATTTCTTAGTTCTCGAACGTTACCGGGCCAGTTATATTCTTTTAGAGCTTCTACCGCTGATGGGAGTAGGCTATAGTATTCTCCTTGAGAGAGTTCATTTACAAACATTGTTGCATAATACTCAATATCTCTTGGTCTATTTCTTAATGCTGGCAACTTGAAAACAAAAGTACTTAATCTTTGCTGTAAATCGAGCCTAAATTTTCCTTCTTCAACAAGTTTATCTAAATTATGGTGAGTCGCTGCTACAAACCTTAAGTTTATTTTTTTCGGAACAGTAGCACCTACTGGCAAAATCTCTTGTTCTTGTATGGCTCTTAAGAGTTTGGCTTGAATCTCTGGAGAGCAATCACCGATTTCATCTAAAAAGAATACTCCATTATGAGCTTGCTCCAGTAGTCCAATCTTATTAGCGGTCGCACCTGTAAATGCACCTTTAATATGACCAAATAACTCTGATTCAGCAGTTTCTTTTGGAATACTTGCCATATTAGCAGCAACTAGTCTTTTACCAAGGTATCCAGAAATATATTTGGCCATATATTCTTTACCAGTACCAGATTCACCATTAATTAGAATCGAGGCATTACTATTACTTGATAAAAGCTTATCCACAGTTCTAAACATGGCCTTGATTTCAGGTGATTTAGTTTTAAATTCAAAAGCTTTTAAATTTTTTGTTTCATTTTCTTTCTTCTTTAAAAGGCCTTTTCTTATTGCCAGTCTTAGTTTTTCATCATGATCCCCGTCTTTCGGTATAAACTCAATGAGAGGTCTTTTCATAGCTTCTACAACTCGTTTAGTTTCACTATCTCCACTAAGAACAACAAAGGGAAAATTATCAAATTCACTAGTAATATGATCAATTAAAGAAAGGCCATCAAGCTCATGTCCTTCAAAATTAAGATCAACTACTAAGAGATCAATCTTATTTGATTTTAAAACTTCTTTGGCCTCTTTGACTGTTGATGCTGTCAGTATATCGAACTCATCAGATAGTAGTATTTCACTACTTTCTAGAATCCCTTTATCATCATCAACTAATAAAATTAATCCTCTTTCCATAGTTTTTACCCCTGTAGCCTTATATCAAAGCAAGCTCCACCTAAATGTGAATTTCGATAGGTAATACTTCCGCCATGGAGCCTTACTATGTGATTGGCACTTGATAGACCAATCCCTAAACCATTTTTCTTATTAGATTTACCTCTACCTTGCAGATAGAGAGAAACCATCTCTTCCTTTATTCCTTTCCCATCATCTGAAACAGTAATAGAGACTTCTTTCCCTATTTTGTTGACCGCAACCTCAACTATACTTTTGGCCTCTTCAATAGCATTTACCACTAAATTACTTATGGCCCGACCTAGCATCATGTTATCGTGAGCAAGTTCCTTTATAGTTGAGTCAAACTTCTCAATTACTTCGATATTTTCATAATCGGCCATGGCCATTTGAGCCTGGCCTGTTGCCCTTGTTACAGACTCTTTAAGGTCGAAGTCTTCTGTTTTGACTTCCACTTTTAAGTTTCCTTTTGAGGCCTTTACTTGATAAAGAATTTGCTCTGCAATTTCAGATACTCTAGTTTTTGCAAAATCTTTCTTATTTTGTGGAATATTGTCTTTGTTGATGATCTTAGTCATCTGTTTTAAAGCTGCAACTGGTGTATGAAGATCATGAATTAGCTTTTTATATGCATTAATAGTCAGCTCTTTCGCCTTAGATTCAGCAAGCTTCTCATTGTTATCTTTTAGTTTTGCATTAGTGTTAATAATAGCGTTATGAATATTTTCTAGTTCTCTTATTTTTTGATGGCATTGAATTCCTAGGTCACCAAATTTATTAAGACCGTAAATACTCTTTTCAAGCTCTTGAATTGGTTCAATTGATTTTTGTGCCGTTTGGATAATTCTGGAGGCAAAAATATTTAATATCAAAAAGATCAAAATAAATACCAAGACGCTAATTGCAATAACAAGAATCAATAGAGTAGAAGTTGAGTTATAAAGAATAACTTTAGCCTTCAAGTTTTGTGGTCCATTTTCTCTTCTTACGACTTCTTTGCTAATTAGATCAGTAATTGAAAGCTGACTATCTATTCCAACAATTGAATATCCATGAGTATTTAAGTTTTTCCCTATATTGGTAGTGTCACCGCTAGTTGCAATGATCGAATCTTGTTGTGTGATATCTATTCTTACAGACTTCTCTTTAGCTACCGAATTGATAAATCTTTGTAGCTCTGGTCTATCCTGAGTTTCAATTAGTGTTGAAATATGTGGAGCAATGGCCTTTATAAAAGACTGATCACTTGATGAGTAAAAAACAAGTGAACTATATGCAGTGATAATGGCTGTTAGTACCGATAGAATCAAAGGAAATGCAATTCTATAGGGTAACAGCTTTTTTGATAAGAACTCCTTGAAGGATAAAGTTTCTTTACTCACTTTTTTCCTCCTCAAGGCAGCTTGGATCAAATCTAACATTTCTATAGTCTATATAAGCAACTGCAAGTAGATTTGGTTTAAAATCCCTAACACATTTGTGAATCCAATAATGAGGTCTTGAATGAAATAGGTTTGCTGTAAGAGCTAAATCATTTACTCTTGCTGCTAATTTTTTATAGACTTCGTGTCTTTTGATTCTATCTTGTAAGCCTCTAGCTTTTTCTAGAAGTGAGTCAATTATATTGTCTTTGATTCCACTAAAATTATCTGGATTGTTGGAAGCAAAGTTATTCAACAAAAACTCTGTATCTGGGTAATCAACATTCATGGCGACTAAGAAGCTTTGAAGAGTCTTTTCTTCATATCCTTTCATCATCTCGCCCCAAGGCATAAGTTTAGTTTTAATCTTCCAACCCTTACGTTTTAGATCAGACTCAAAAAACTTTGCTATTTCTTTGGCCTTATCCAGCTCTTTAGGAATTGTTATAGTGATAGGAGAGTGCTTAGGGACTTCTAACGAAGTGTTTTTAACTTCTTTAGCCACATGGCCTGGAAATCCCTGTGGGATATAACCACTTGCTTTCGCTGCATTTGGATAAAAATTTTGCCTGAAAGCTTCGTTATCTATAGAAGCCTTAAAGGCTCTTCGTACTTTTAAATTATCAAATGGAGCTTTTCTTGAGTTGAATCCAATTATCCATGTATCAGCAATAACGGTACTGATATCTTGTCCTCCTTTAAAAACATCTTCCATTCCAGATAAAGGAAAGCTAGATAGGTCATGAACATTTCCAGATAATGCCTTTTTCATTGCAGTTCCTTGATTTAAAGCCAGAAGTGAAAGCTTTTTTATTTTAGGTACAGCTCCATGATAACTTCTATGGATTGAAAGCCTAATAGTATCTTTAGATATTGAATCAATTTTGAATGGCCCTACTCCAACTGGACTTTTAAAGAAATCTTTAGCTTTAAGTAATTTTGCTGGAAGTATCTTTGCAGTTCCTCCGGCCAATACATATAAGATTGGTGGAAAAGGACTTTTAAGTTTAATTTGAACAGTATGATTACCAATTGATTTTATCCCACTGAGGTAAGGTTTCTTCCCAGAGTGGTATTCCTCAGCACCTTCAATCATGTCATAATATTTATAAATCTTACTTTCTGGAGCTAGATATCTAGTAAGAGAGACAACAACATCATTAGTAGTAACTAGATCACCATTATGAAACTGCGCTTTTTTATTCAGAATAAATGTGATGGTCTTCCCGTCTTCACTTGTTTTCCATGACTGAGCGATTCCAGCTTGTAGACCAAAGTTATCTGTAAACCTAAGCAGTCCTTCATAAACTAACTCTGAGAAAATTAAAGATGCACCATCATTCATTTGGGCCGGGTCATATGTAACTGGTAACGAGAATACAGCCTTAACATAAGTCTTTTCTACATGGTCTGTAGGAATAGAAGTTTCTTGGTGATAAAAGACACCCAAACTTGCTAATGATAAAAATGTCGTGGCGAGTATAAACCTTTTCAAATTTCCCCCAATGGCCAAAAGCCTTTTTACAAAAGCTAATGAGCAACACCCATGCCAGTTTTTAAAGCACGACACAGAGGGTAATACAATCTTTGTTTACGACAAAACGCAAATTGGATATGTAATAATTTCAGGTCTTTAGAAAACCTAAAGACAAAATGACCCTAAAATGCTGGAAAAACGTGGTCTTGAGAGTAGAAAAACTATCGCAGCCGCGCGATACTTTAAACTATCGCATGCGATACTTTTTGCGATACTTTTTTGAATTTGGCCTCTTTTATCATGACATTTGAACTTTCAATTTCTTTTCAATTCTGTATCTATTTGAAAAATATAGTCGCTGACTAAACAATTTACATATAAATACTACATGAGTTGATTGAATGTTGTGTGCGGCGCATTGTTTTGTGTTAACTTTTTCTTGTATTAAAAAAATGAATTTATGAACAACGGTTATTAAAAAACCATTAATTTTTGATATTGTCCCAAAACTGTAGTGCGCTCCTAACTTACTCCTTCAAAACTTAACTTGATATTTCCACTTAATTTCATTTTATTATCCCAGTAAGCTTCCCAAGATTTTGGATCGGTTATTACTTTTAAAATTATTCGAGT
>CAXRIU010000019.1:0-293251 GCA_964231135.1 Bacteriovoracaceae bacterium | reverse complement strand
TTTTATTTGTGGCATCGAAGCTATTCGTAGAGCGCCGAAGCGTGAACTGACTAAATGTCAGTTCTAAGTAAGAAGCCAAGATGCACCCATTATATATTTAAAAGCTCTGAGTTATCAGAGCTTTTTTTTTGCCTAAAATTCAAGTTGAGCATCCATTTTGTGTAAAGTAGTTCGGAAAAGTCTAATTTACAGGCGATTTTGGCATTAAAAAACTCAAAGTTGCTGTCATTTGAGAATATTAAATCTAATTCTGTTAAAATATTTCTGTGTATAAGCACATCCAAAAATTTATATTCTCAGTTCTGCTAATTGTATTTAGTTCGAATTTGTATGCGGATAAAAAACTTTTTACTTACGGTAAAAGTTTCGAAGGACGTTTGTTAGTCGCTGGAAAAATATCAAACGATAAACATAATGGAAGAATAAAAAAACTAGTTTTATTCGAGGGTGCTCATGGCAATGAGTATTTTGGTATTCTTACTAAAGTTTTAGGTAAATCGGAATTAGCAACTTATCTAAAAGCTAAACTAGAAAAGTTAGATTTTAGTGCCGAAATAGTTTTTTATCCAAAAATCAATCCTGATGGAATCGTTTATAAGAGAAGATTTACTAGTTTGGGGCGCGATTTAAATCGAGACTTTTCAGATAAGCTTTTAGTGAATCAAGAAGCTAGCCTTTTAGTTACAAGTCTTAGTAGTCAAGTTGAAAACTTCTCAGGAACTGTGATAGCAGTGGATTATCATTGCTGTGGGAATAGGTTACTTCCAAATAAAAAAGTAAATGAAATTGTAATTCAGAAGTCAGTAGCTTATGCACAACAAGCAATTAATGTGGCGGTTGATAGTTCATCTGCTGGTGAGCTATTTGGCCAGGAGTTTACAGGGACTTTAAAAGACTATATGTCTGATAAATATTCTGTTCCTACTTTTACTTTTGAGCTACCAAATGAAGAGATTACTAATCAAATAGTTAAAAAACATATTGATTGGTGGGTGTTGCTTCTCTCAAAAGTTATGGACTAATCTACAAATTTACTAAAACCCCTCTACATGAAAACTAATATTCTCGATGTTAGCTTTAATCAATTCGAATTAATGCTAATTTCGAATAATGCAACATGTAGAAGGAGTAGTTATGAGTACTAAAAGTAAAAAGGTAATTTCAGGATTAGCGATTTCTTGTTTCGTAGCACTATCAGCTAACGCTGAAGATATGAAGACAAAAGCTAAAACAGTTACTTCAGAACCACCAAAAGCAACTATGGAGAATGTTAACGGGCCAGCAGCCGCAAGTTCTGCAGATAGAACTCACGCAATGGCTGACAGTAAAAAAGCAGTAGATGGTGGAAATATTCCGGCAAGAGTAATTCAAGATGCTGAAAGAGCGCTTTCTAATAAGGGATTTAAGATTTCGAATATCGATGGAAAATTTGATAGTGAAACAGAAGTTGCGATCAAAAAATTTCAAAAAGATAATGATCTAGTGCAAACAGGTCGTCTTAATTCGGAAACATTAGATGAACTAGACGTAGATTTTGACGATGCACTTGAGGCTCGTAACGAGAGACAAGAATACTCTGAGTAATAGAAAGTAATTTTAAAATCTAATTAAAGGAGTTAAAAATGGAGAAGATTGATAAATCAGAAGTAAAAGATTTAATTAAAGGCGAAAGATCAGCAGTCGAAACTTATCGCCAGGTATTTGAAAAATATGGAACTGATAGCACATTAGATGAGCTTAGAGGTTTTTCTGCAGATCATAAAGCAGCCGTAAGAGAACTACTTAGTCATGGAGAGAGTCTTCAGACAGATACACCAGATTCTAGTGGAGCTTGGGGAAGCTGGGCAAGCTTAGTGACTGGAGTTGCTAAAACATTTGGTGAAAAAGCTGCACTTAAGGCTCTTAAAGAGGGCGAAGAGCATGGACTAAAGCAGTACGAGAGCGCTTTAGATAAAAATATTCCAGAAAATCTAAAAAGCCAAATTCGTTCAACTTTCATTCCAAATCAAAAGACCCATATTCAGACTATTGATAATTTAATGAGTAGAGTTTAATTTATAGGCCCTCAATTGAGGGCCCTTTTTAAATAATCCTTGAAATAGCGCCGCTTTATTTTAAAACTATATTCAATGGATAAAATAATAAACAATTTAGATAAACTTGATTCGAGCAAGCATTTTTGTATGGCTCCATGGGTGCATCTATATATCTTGCCAAATTTAAACACTTTACCCTGTTGTGTTTCACCTCACGAAGATTCTTTCGGTTCTCTTAAAGAGGGAACCATCCAAAACACCTGGAACTCTCAGAAGTTTAAAGAAACACGACTTTCTATGCTGAACGATCAGCCAGTAGAAAACTGCAATTATTGCTACACTCTGGAAGAGAGCGGAATTACTTCTATGCGAAAGCAGTTTAATGAAAACTATCGTGATAATTTTGAAATTGTTAAAAATACTGAGGGAGATGGAAGTGTAAAAGATCTAAAGCTAAGGTACTTAGACTTCAGATTTTCTAATAGATGTAATTTTAAGTGTAGGGGATGTTCACCTACTTTGAGTACCTCTTGGTATGAAGATCATCAAAAATTATGGGATTTTAAATCAGAAGAACAAAAACTTATTAATGATATTGCTGAAAATCCTCAAATTAAAACAGAATTATTTGAACAGCTTAAAAATGTGAAAACTGCCTACTTTGCTGGTGGTGAGCCATTGATGATGCAAGAACATTACGATTGTTTAGAGTATCTGATTGAGCATAATTTGGTGGATGTTTCTTTAAGCTATAGTACAAATTTAAGTGTACTGCGTTTTAAAAAGTACGATTTGATCGATTTATGGAAAAAATTTAAGTCTGTTCAATTGATAGTTAGCCTAGATGAAATAGAGGAAAGAGGAGAATATTTTCGATCCGGTCTTGAATGGACAAAGTTTGTTGAAAATTTGTCCAAAATTAAGGAGCAGCTGCCTCATGCGAAAATTTTAATTAATTGCACAGTTAGTCTCTTTAATATTAATAGGCTGGCCGAAATTCATGAGTTTTTATTCAGTAATAAATTCATTGATGAGAAAGGGTTTGTTCTAAATACTCTTGTTACACCTGAATGTTATCGAATGCAGGTATTGCCTTTGAATATAAAAAAGAAAGTTCGATTTAAATTATTAATGTATTTGAAGAATTTACCCCGACTTTTTCCTGAGGTGGATTGGGGATACTTATCGATTGCAATCTCAAATCAAATAAAATTTATGATGAAGGAAGACCATAATGACCTTTTGAAAGAATTTAAAGATCGAACCATTAAATTGGATCAAATACGGGGTGAAGAGTTTCAGAAAGTATTTCCAGAATTAGCCCCCTTACTTGAGTAAAATACTTTGAGAGCTAACACAAGTTGCTAAAGTCTTTAAGGGCATTTAAAATTTTAATATGTTACGAAAAATTTTAACCATAGAACTTGTGTCCTTATCCCTATTATCTCTTTTTTGTATAGCACATTTTTTGCTAGCAGATGCACTTCCGGATCACTCGTTCTCGATATCGAGTTCAAGTGATAGTTATTTTGCACTCACTTATTATCTATCTTCTTTCATTGCAGAAATAGCTTACTATATCGGTCCATGGTTATTGATTCCAACATTACTATACCTTGCTGTATACAAATTTATCTTAATTCGTAGAGAGAGAAAAACGGATGCTTTTGTAGCGGCGTGCTTAGTTATCACTTTTTATTTTTTAACTTTTATGGTCGCTCCACAATATTTGGGACGAGGTTTAAATCTTATTTCGCAAAAATATATTACTGCATATATTTCCTTTTTTTCATTCTTAGGAATGGTTGTTTTGGTTAGCTATCTAACGTTAAGAGGTGCATTTTTTGTATTGTTGAAACGCATACAAATCCGACTTGAAACATTTGGTTTAAAAATATTACAGAAAGCTCACCGAGTTAAGTTGATCGGCTATCAACCACCAAGACTGATGGGAGGAGTTCGTTCGAAAATTACCAATATGAAAGTTAAGCTTGAGATGATTTTTAAGAAGTCACAAAACACAATTGGTTCTTCAGCGAGTGATGAATATGAGGAATACGAAGTTGTTGAGGAAGTACTAGCAGATACAAGTCAAGGTGTTGGTGGTAGCCAAGTTGAGAATGAAAATGCTGAAGCTGAAGTTGTAGCAAGTGGAGTTGAAGAGCAAGAAGAATTTCTTCCGAGTTTTGAAAATGAAGTTAAGGAAATTGTCGGTGAAGATGGCCAGACTAAGAAAGTGGTTAAGAAGAAGAGGAAGGTTAAAACTCGATTCTTTGACTCCAAAGAGCTTATCGACTGTATTGCTCAAAATAGTAGCCATACAAACGGTGATGGGCCTAGTGCTAAGTATTTCCAAACTATCACGGATGCAATTGAAACCAAGCTAGCCGAATTTAAGGTCGATGGAAAAATTATCAATATCCTTAAAGGGCCAGTTGTTGATACTTTTGAATTAGAGCTTGGTTCAGGGGTTAAAGTTTCGAAAGTTACGGGATTGAGTGATGATATTGGACTTGCTCTGAATGGTGCACCTATTAGACTTGTGTATCCTATGCGAGGTAAATCAACAATTGGTATTGAAGTGCCAAGAAATCCTAGGGATTATATTTTGCTTGATGAAGTTCTTAAGTCCAAAGCATTTAATGATTCTCAACAAAGATTACCTATTGCTATGGGGAAAGATGCTTTTGGTGCAGTAAAAGTTGTAGATCTTGCGGGAATGCCACATATGCTCGTTGCCGGTGCAACAGGTGCTGGTAAGTCGGTATTTGTTAACACATTGTTAGTATCCTTAATTATTAAAAAATCCCCTCAAGATCTAAAATTAATTCTGATCGATCCAAAGCAGTTAGAATTGGCCTTGTTTGCAAACCTTCCACACCTGATGTTACCAGTACTAACACAACCAAAAAATTCAGCTGTAGCACTATTGTGGGCAGTAGAAGAAATGGAGCGAAGGTACACCATTTTACGTGAGATGGGGGTCAAGAATATTGAAGGCTTCAATAAGAAAATTGCAACTTGCGACGAATCAATATTGTTTAAAATAAATGAATACTATGCAGATCACCATGAAGGTTACAAACTTCCATACATTGTTATCGTAATTGATGAGTTTGCAGATTTAATTCTTTCTAAAATGGGGAAAGAAATTGAAACAAACGTTAATAGACTAGCAGCCAAGGCTAGAGCTGCTGGGATTCATTTGGTAGTTGCGACACAAAGACCTTCTACAGATGTTGTTACAGGTATCATTAAAGCGAATTTTCCAACTAGGGTATCATTCAGAGTTTCTACTGGACACGATAGTAAAACTATTCTGGATCAGTATGGATCAGAGAAGCTTTTAGGAAAAGGAGATATGCTTTATAAGCATGGGGTTGATTTATTGAGGCTTCACTCTTCATTTGTTGATGAAAGTGAAATTGAAGGAATGATTCAAAAACTGGAAACGCTTCCACAGGTTTTTGATGAAAACGCATTAGATTTTCTGGAAAACGGTGGAGAAGAGATGGATGACTCAGATACAGTGGCCGCAAGCTTTACATCAGGTACCTCTGATGATCCGATGTATCAACAGGCACTTGAGGTTGTAATGGAAGCTGGTAGTGCTTCCGCGTCGATGTTGCAGCGCCGACTACGAGTTGGGTACAACCGAGCTGCCAATATCGTTGAAGAGATGGAGCGTAACGGCGTGGTAGGGCCTGCGCAAGGCTCCAAACCAAGAAAAGTCATTAAGGCGGGCTAGGCAAATAGCTTAAACTCTTGCCAGAGATAGGCAGTATATGTTAAAAATGCTGCCATTACGCATAAGCGTCAGATTAACAATAATCGCTTCACTTGGATGGTCCTCTTTTGGGGCTGAGGCGATTCGAATTAACCACCAAGGAGACATTCATGGCTAATTCTTTAGAACTAAAAGACCTATTAGAGGCTGGAGCACACTTCGGTCATCAAACTCACAAATGGAACCCGAAAATGAAACCATACGTATATGGTGAAAGAAACGGTGTTTACGTAATCGATCTAGAACAAACAATTCCAATGGCGAAAAAAGCTTATGACTTTATTAAAAGCACTGCTGCTAGTGGTAAGTCAGTTCTTTTTGTTGGAACAAAAAGACAAGCATCAAATGTTGTTAGAGAAGCTGCAGATAACTGTGGAGCTTTTCACGTAACTTCTAGATGGCTAGGTGGAATGTTAACTAACTATAAAACTATCGCTCAATCAATTGATAAACTTAGAAAAGTTGAAAAAATGAAAGAGACTGGTGACTTTAAACTTCTTACTAAAAAAGAACAATCTAAAGTTGAAAAAGAAGTATCTAAGTTAGAGAAAAACTTAGGTGGAATCAAGAACATGAGAAAGCTTCCAGGAGCTATCTTTGTTGTTGATCCTAACAATGAAAGAATTGCAGTTAAAGAAGCAAACTTACTTGGTATTCCTGTAGTTGCAATTACAGATACAAACTGTGATCCAGAAGGTGTTGATTTTATCGTTCCAGGAAATGATGATGCAATCAAGTCTATCACTCTTTTTACAAGCTATTTCGGAAATGCAGTTGCTGAAGGAAGCTCAGGTGTGAAGAGAGAAGCTGGTGATGTTAGAGACGTTAATCTTGAGAAAGAAATCCTTGAGAAATACGCGAAAGATCCAGAGCTAAAGTTAGAAGAATAAAATAAACCCTATAAAGAGATAAGGATTTTGAAATGTCATTTACAGCAAAAGACGTAAAAGAATTAAGAGAAAAAACTGGTGCCGGAATGATGGACTGTAAGAAAGCTCTTACAGAGAATAACGGTGATATTAATGCTGCAGTAGATTTTTTAAGACAAAAAGGTTTGGCCGCAGCTGCTAAGAAGGCAACAAGAGTTGCTGCTGAAGGTTTAATTGGAGCTGTTGTTGAGGGTAATGTTGGTGCAGTGGTTGAAATCAACTGTGAAACTGACTTTGTTGCGAAAAACGAAGATTTCAAAAACTTTGTAACCAAAGTTGCAAACCATTTAGTATCTTCTTCTGCATCTGATGTTGCAGCTCTTAAAGAAGAGAAAATGGGTGAAAGAACAGTTCAAGAAACTATCCAAGAACTGACTCTAAAAATTGGTGAAAAAATCGATATTAGAAGATTTGATAAAAGAACAATCAATGGTGAAGGAAGAATTGGATCTTATGTTCACTCTGGAAAAATTGGTGTTCTAGTTGAAGTTACTGCTGACTCAGCTGCAACTGCAGGTAAAGATGAGTTCAAGGCACTTGTAAGTGACCTTTGTTTACACGTAGCTGCTGCTGATCCAAAATTTTTAACTTCTGATGATATCGACCAAGATTTTAAAGATAGAGAAGCAAAAGTTTACGAAGCTCAATTAAAAGAGCAAGGTAAGCCAGACAATATGATTCCAAATATTGTTAAAGGGAAATTAAATAAGCTTGCTACTGAAGTTTGTTTAATGGATCAAAAATTCGTGAAAGATCCAGACATGTCTATCAGTAAGCTAATTTCTGATGTTGAGTCTGCGACTGGTGGTAAGATTACTGTGGTTGGATTTAACAAAATGAATCTAGGTGAGGGAATCGAGAAAAAAGAAGATAACCTTGCTGAAGAAGTCGCAAAAATGACACAAGCCTAAGTTATAGAAAGGGGGCCTCGGCCCTCTTTTTTCGTATTAGGGAGCCTGATGAAATACAAAAGAATTTTACTTAAACTTTCCGGAGAAGCCTTAGCTGGAGATCGTTCTTTCGGAATTGATAACGATATGATTGAAAAAATCGCATCTGAAATTTCTGATATACATAATTTAGGAGTAGAGATTGCGGTTGTTGTTGGTGCAGGAAATATACACCGAGGTGTTTCTGGGGCAACGACAGGAATGGATCGTTCAACATCTGATTATATGGGGATGATTGCTACGGTTATAAATTGTTTGGCCTTGCAAGACACACTTGAAAGAAAAGGCGTTTATACAAGAGTTTTATCTGCAATTGAAATGAAAGAAGTTGCGGAAAATTATATTAGAAGACGAGCTATGAGGCATCTTGAGAAAAAGAGAGTCGTGATTTTTGCTGCTGGTACTGGAAACCCTTATTTTACAACTGATACTACTGCAGCGTTGAGGGCTAATGAAATTAATGCTGATGTAATTATGAAGGCGACTAAGGTGGATGGTGTTTATGATAAAGACCCAGCTCTACACAGTGATGCTATTAAGTATGATCAAATATCCTACATTGATGTTCTAAGCCAAGGATTAAAAGTCATGGACTCAACGGCGATCAGTCTTTGTATGGATAATAATATGGATATTATCGTTTTTGATATGTTTGAAAGCGGAAATATTAATAAAGTCGTTCAAGGTAAAAAAATTGGGACTTTAGTGACTAGTAAAAATTCATAGGGGAAAGTTATGATTGATAATATAAAAAATATTTTAGAAGATTCAATGACAAAATCTGTTAAGTCGCTTCAAAGTCAGCTGGTGAAAGTTAGAACTGGTAGGGCAAGTGCTGCGGTTTTAGATGGTATAAATGTAGATTATTATGGAAGTCCAACGCCTCTTAAGCAAGTTGGTCAGATCTCAACTCCAGAAGCTCGTTTATTGCAAATTCAGCCATTTGATAAATCAATTATTAGTGAAATCGAGAAATCAATTATCAATGCTAATCTAGGTTTAAATCCTTCCAACGATGGAAACTTCATTAGGATTCAGTTTCCGGCTTTGACTGAAGACAAGAGGAAAGATCTTGTTAAGCAGGTAAAGAAAATGGGCGAGGATGCTAAGATTGCTATTAGGAATGTAAGACGCGATCAAAATGATAACGTTAAAAAAGCTGAGAAAGCTAAAGAAATAACAGAAGATGATGTGAAAAAATTCCTAGATGAGATCCAAAAGATTACTGATAAATACATTGCAGATGTAGACAAGGTAATTGAGGCTAAGGAAAAAGAACTGCTCACTGTTTAATTTATGCAGCACTCGATTAAAAACGTCGCAATCATTATGGACGGCAATGGCCGCTGGGCACAGGAGAGGGGAAGACCTCGTGTGTGGGGCCATGTTCGAGGTGCACAGACTGTAAGATCAGTCGTGACCAAAGCATGCGAGATGAATCTTCGCTCGCTGACACTTTATGCGTTTTCAACTGAAAATTGGACGAGACCTCGTGACGAGGTCTCTACACTTTTTAAGTTACTTAAAAAATTCCTGAGGAATGAGCGAAAGTTAATTCTCGAAAATAATATTAAATTCAGAGTTATTGGGAACTATTCTGTCTTAGATTCAGAAATCGTCTCTTTAATAGAGGATCTTCAAGACGACACAAAAGACGCTGCAGGTTTAATGTTAAATTTAGCGGTTAACTATGGTGGTAGGGCAGAAATTATAGACGCGGTTAACTCTTTTCTAAAAACGAATCAAACTAAAGAGATTACTGAAGAAGATTTTGTTAAGCACTTATATAACCCTGAATTAAATGAAATCGATCTTCTTATTCGTACGGCCGGAGATATTAGAGTTTCTAATTTTCTACTATGGCAAATTAGTTACGCTGAATTATTTTTCAGCCAGCTGAAATGGCCAGATTTTTCTGCTGGAGAGTTTGAGAGAATTATTTCACTTACTGGGACTAGAGATAGACGATTTGGATCTCTTGAAAACTACTCTGCTGAAAAGAGCATGAGTCCTCAAGGGATAAAAGGGAAGTTAAACTAATGACAAATACTCAGCAAAGAATCGTGTCGGCTGTGGCCTTATTAGCGTTATTTTTAATATGCATGTTGCTAGGAAAAATGGGCATGTTATTTCTTGTGGGACTTACTGGGATAATATTGGTTGATGAGATCAACCACTCAATGCTTAAAATTTCACGATCTCATTTTAGTTATTACGTCTCAGTTGCAAGCTATCTTGCTGGATATGTGTTTTTTAATTTTATTGATGAGTTTAATGTTTATGAAGCACTCATTTTGAACGCTGGTATGACATTGAGTTCTGTTCTAGTTCTTTATCTTTTCATGGAGAAAATGGAGTCAAAGTTTTTTGTTAACACGATGAGAAAGAACGCCTACTTAACAGGTTTTTATGTATTAATTCCTATTCTATGTTTTTCCGTCTTGATTCATCAGAAGCACTGGATGATCTATTTGTTTTTAATCTTACTGTTAAACTCAAGTGTTGATATTGGAGCTTGGTTTTTTGGAAAGAACTTTGGTGAGAAAAAGCTTTGGCCAAAAATAAGCCCCAATAAAACACGTTTTGGTCTTATAGGCGGAGTCAGTTCCTCAGTTGTTTTGTCAGGTATTTTTATCTATCTGGCGTTTGGAAATTTGAACTTTCCCATATTCTTTTCATTGATCGCTTTGGGCCTTTTGGCTCAAATAGGCGATTTAATTGAGTCAAAAATAAAGCGTCAACTAGAGGTAAAAGATAGTTCTAACTTGATTCCCGGACATGGTGGAATTTATGATAGAATAGATTCGCTGGTCTTTATAGCGCCTTTTTTCGCGGTTATGGTCAGAGATTTGCTCTAGAGCTAACTTTGTGACATCGAGCTTTTGAGTATTTAAATTTTTTTAAAGGAGCAGATGTGATTTCTGGTATTTTGATATTTTTTCTTTTTTTAGGTCCACTCGTTTTCTTTCATGAGTTGGGACATTTTTTCTTTGCAAGACTTGCGGGAGTGCGAGTTGAAACTTTTTCAATTGGTTTTGGTCCCAAATTATTTAAATGGAAAAGAGGCGATACGACTTATGCTTTTTCGTTAATTCCTCTTGGTGGGTACGTGAAGATGTTTGGAGATGATCCACTTTCAACTGAAGAATTATCTGACGAGGAAAAGAAAGTTGCCTACACACACAAAAGTAAGTGGGCGAGGTTTTGGATCGTATTTGGTGGGCCATTAGCAAACTTTGTATTGGCATTTGCTTTATATTTCTTTTTGGCCATGGGGGGAGAGAAAGTTCCTGAGCCAAAACTTGGTGTTATCAATGCGGACTCTCAGTTCTATTCAGTTGGGGTTAGAACAGGTGATGTATTAGCGAAAATCAATGGAAAAGATATTTTTAATTTTGATGATGTGAATATCGCTGATTCAAAAGTAAGTTCAATAACAGTTAATAGAGCAGGTGAGCCAGTAGAATTAAAATCTGATTTTACGACTGAAGAATTTCAAAAAGAATTGATGGGCTCAGTGACTCAACTGAAAGCTCCGCTTTTTGCTGATAAGAACGGAAATATTTTTGTTGTGCAAACTCCAGAGGGAAAAATTATTTCTTTAGAGGAAGTCAGAGCGTTCGAAAATGAAACGAATTTTAAGCTAACGGAAGTAGATTACAATATCAGTGGCCTAGGAGTTTGGGATCCTGAAAATCGACCATTAAAATATGGAGAGTCGACTGAGGTTACAACAAAAGGTAGTGAGCTTCTTGAAGTCTTAAGGCAAGAGAGAGGTCTATATCCAGTTGAGCTTATGATTAACAATGTTTCTCTCGGTTCAGCTGCAGGTGAAGCAGAGCTTAAAAAGGGCGACTTGATCGTAGCTGTAGATGGAGCTGATATCAATTCTTTCGTTCAGTTTAGAGATAAAGTACAGTCGCTTAAAGAAGAAAAGCCTATTGGACTATCAGTTTTGAATAAAGAGGGACTTCGCTCAGTAACTTTGACTCCTAAAATGACTGAGCATAACGGACAACAAGTTTTGATGGTAGGCATTGAGTCTGGAATTGTAGGTTATGGAAGAATGGTTGAATTTAGTGCTGATGGCTTTGTTGAATCCATAGCATTAGCTTATAAGCGAACTGTTGATGGAACGGCTAATGTCGTGGGCATGTTCAAAAAACTTATTTTTGGCGAAGTTTCAGTAAATAATTTGGGTGGTCCAATAGCAATTGGAAAAGCTGCTAATGATTATTTTAATATGGGACTATCGATGTTCCTTAGATTGATGGCCCTAATCTCGATCAATTTGGCTGTCATTAACTTATTTCCAATACCAGTGCTGGATGGTGGGCATATTGTTTTCATTATATTTGAGATATTTAATAGAGGACCTTTATCTCGAAAGAAGCTTATGTATGCACAACAGCTTGGTATGTCTCTTTTGTTTTTGTTAATTTTTGTAGCTATCTTTAATGATATTAAGCGTTTTCTTCTATAGATGTATTTATACTTAGACACCACAGAAGATTTAAATATAGGGCTTTATGATGAAAATTATAAGGCCCTTAAATTTTTGGATATTAAGTCTAAGAAGACTTCACTAATTCTTCAATCTACTCTTTTTGAACTCCTTAAAGAGAGAAACCTCGAAGTGAAGGATTTGCAGGGAATTATTTATTGTGCCGGGCCGGGCTCTTACACTGGGATGAGGGTAGGGCAAGGTTTCGTAGATATTTGTCAGTGGCAGAAAATTCCAGTTTATTCGTTCTACCATTTTAAAGTTCCTAAAATTCTGAATATTCAGAGTGGCTCTTGGATCGCGAGTGCTTTTAAAGGAGAAACATTTATTTATAAATGGAATGGCGATGAAAACTCTACAGAACTAGTGAAAGACGAAACTATGAAATTAGAAGAGTTGGGTGACAATATCTTTACTCGAGGCGAGATGGCCGGACAGGAAAAAATTAAGTCGACTCAAATACTAATTAGAGAGAACGACTCTTTTCTTTTTAAGTATATTGTTGAAAATAAGATAAAAGAGGAGCTTTTTTATTATCGTCCTCTTGAGCAAGAATTCAAGGTACCAAATGCTTAATTGGTTTTATATTTCTAGAGAGACTCGTTTTAGATTAATTCTCGTTTTATTTTTAGTATTATATTTTATGCCTTGGTGGTTTATTTTGGGATGGCTCGCTGCAAATGCAGTATTTCTTTTCTTAGTTTATAGAAAACAGATAAACTTTACATCCAGAAGAGCACTAGATGATAATTTAATTTTAAGCCCGATTTCTGGCAAGTTGGTTGATATCAAAACGAGTGATGAGTCACAAACACTTCAGATAAAGACCGGAATTTTTGATGATTATGGAATTATGATGCCATTTCAAGGTGAAGTAGTTAACTATAATCTGCTAGAGTCTGGAGATGAGGAATTTGAAGTGGCTTCTAAAAAAATTGAATTTACAAAAATTAATTTAAATAAAGCCGTCATAGGCAGAAAGCAGATATTTATTCGCGCAGGGGACAAAGCTAGCTCAAGTGCGTATATTGGCTATCAAACTTTGGGCGGCAAAGTGTCGGTTGAAATCCCCAAAGGATGTGAAGTTCTAGTTAAGCCTGGAGATAAACTTCTTTCAAGCCAAACTATTCTTGCTTCAATTTAGGAAAACTATGGAAAACAAAAAAAAGACAGATAAGTTAGTATTTTTTCTACCAAATATTTTCACCTCATTAAATATTGCATGTGGATTTATCGCGATACTTTATTCAGTACAACAAGATTTTACTAAGGCATGTTTTTTGATTGTGCTTGGTGCAGTTTTTGATTCGGTCGATGGGAGAGTAGCAAGACTTGTTGGAGCACAGTCAAGTTTTGGCGAACAATATGATTCTCTGAGTGATTTGATTACATTTGGTATGGCACCGAGTTTAATTTTTTATAATAAATTCCTAATCGGAACAGGAAGAGTTGGAATGGTAGTGTCATTTTTCTTTCTTCTCTGTGGTGCTTTGAGGTTGGCGCGTTTTAATGCAAATATAAATAAAGTTAAAAGTGATTATTTCCAGGGAATGCCAATTCCTGGTGCGGCCAGTGCAATCATTGGCTATATTTATCTATCAGATGTGTTTCCTCAGTATTTAAACGACACTTATATTGCTGTTCCTTATATTTTCTTCTATGCGTTTTTGATGGTTTCGAATATTCCATTTTCTTCGTTTAAGAATTCAGCATGGATAAGAAAGCATAAGAGAACGACTCTTTTTATATTGCTTGTAGGTTCAATTGCGATATTGAGTTATCACGAAGTCATGTTGTTTGCAGTTATTACTCTCTATGTTTTGTTAAGCATTATCTATCTACTTACGCATAGAAAGAAATTTGCAAATATCTTTGACTGGGACGAGGATGAAGACAAAGTATAAAATTGTCCTCATTTATGATGGAAGTAGCTTCCATGGATGGCAGCGGCAAACAAACACTACCGAAACCGTTCAGGAGAAAGTTGAAAAGGCTCTAGCGGGAATCTTCAAAATAGAAATATCCACGGTAGGATCTGGTAGGACTGATGCAAAAGTTCATTCACTAAACCAACATGTTGTTTTCGATGCACCCTATTTTATTGAGCCATCTGGGCTTATGAAAGGGTTGAATTCTCACCTTCCAGTTGAGATAAGGTGTGTGGATTGCGAAATTTTAAATAAAGATCTAATGCCCACTTCAGACGCTAAATCGAGAAGGTATAGGTATCTCTTTTCTACTCAAGAAAATGAAACTCCTTTCCAACGAAACTATATGGCACATTTTAAATACACTCTAGACTTTGAGGCGATGCGCGAAGCCTGCGAAGCATTTAAAGGAACACATGACTTTAGATCTTTTATGACGGCAGGCAGTAGTCCTAGTACGACTGTAAGAGAAATTTTTGATGTGCAGCTTACTAAAAACACTGAGACTTTCTACGGCCTATTTCCAGAGCACTACTGTTTTGAAATTGAAGCTACTGGATTTTTAAAACAAATGGTACGACTCATTGTAGGTGCAATTATTGAGGTAGGAAGAGGAAAACTTACATCACAAGATATTGAAAAATCGTTAAAGCTTGCAGACGGAAAACATATCGCTGCATGCGCCCCGCCAGAGGGATTATGTAAGGCTTTAGTTCGCTATTAAACGTCCTTAAATCTTTGACATTACGAGCCTAATTGGTTAATTTCAGGCATTAAATAAATCTATTAACATGTCGCATAAAGAGGTTTAAATGTCTTACTCAGTAGAAAACATCAATGGTTGTACCAAAAAACTTACGTTTAATTTTGAAGGTGTCGACCTATCTACTCAAATCGAACAAGCTTTAAAAGAAAAGCAAAAAACATCTAACTTAAAAGGTTTCCGTAAAGGTAAAGCTCCAATGAATTTTGTAAAACAAGTTTATGGTGCTCAAGCTGAGAACGATGCCCTATATAGATTTGTTTCTCAAGAATTTTATAAAGCAATTCAAGAAGAAGATCTAAGAGCAGTTGGTTACCCTAATTTTGGTGAAACTAAATTTGAAAATGATAACGTAAGCTTTGAAGCTACAGTTGAAATTTTTCCAGAAGTAGAAGTTAAAGATTATTCTTCATATGAATTCAAAAAAGGTGACGAAAAAGTTACTGAAAAAGACTTTGAGGACCTAAAAAATAGATACCTTGCTCCAAAAGCTGAAATGGTAGAAGTAACTGACGAGAAAGCAAAATTAGAAAATGGTCAATTTGCAGTCTTTAATTTTGAAGGTGAAAAGCCAGATGGAACTAAACCTGAAAATATGAAGGCAGAAGAGTTTCTACTTGAAATTGGATCAGGACAATTTATCCCTGGTTTCGAAGAAGGAATGGTTGGACTTAAAAAAGGTGAGAAGAAAACTATTGAGGTGACTTTTCCAAGTGAGTACCACGAGCCAGAACTAAGAGACATGGGTGTTAAGTTTCATGTTGAACTTTTAGAGATCAAAGAAAGAAAAACTCCAGAGCTAACTGATGAGCTTGCAAAAGAATTTGGCTTTGAGTCTGTTGATGATTTCAATGCAAAAAACAAAGAAAGACTAGAGCTTCAAAAGAAACGTGAAGTAAATATGGAGCTTAACGAAGCAATCCTGAAAAAATTAGTTGAAGAAAATCCGTTTGATATTCCTTCTGCTCTTGTAGATCAACAAAAAGAATCTGTAAGACAAGAGCTTGGTGGAAATCTACGTCAACAAGGATTTGATGAGGCAATGACAGCTCAATATTTCCAAAAATGGGATGAAGACATTACTCAAAAAGCTGAGTTCCAAGTAAGATCTGGTTTAATTCTTGATAAAATTTCTACTAAGTACGGAATTGAAGCAACTGAAGAAGATTTTAATGCAAAAATCGACGAAATGGCTTCTCAGTCTGGAATGGAGAAAGATCAAATCAAAGGTTACTACAGCTCTAACGAAAATATTAAGCAAAACATTATGTATGCTATTAGAGAGGAAAAAACTTTTGATAAATTAATTTCTGATATGAAAGTTAAATAATCTTATTGGGCTCCCTTTTTGGGAGCCTAAATTTTTATCCCTCCCCACCAAATTTCTTTTAATCTACATTTGTAATTCAAGCTACAAGATCTATCGATAAAATCAATTTTTGTTTTTGATGTTTTTATTATTTCTTCTTTTCTTGAAAGGTTAATGACTTGGTTACTGAATTCTGACGGTTGAAACACTCCACCAAGATTTGTCGGTATGAACATGTAAGCAGCGAGTAAATATTTGTTCCGAGTCTTAGATAAGATAAAAAATAACACAGCAATTGAGAAAGAAATATTAACCGTTAGAATCGAGTTTGAACTGATCACAGTATTTTCAATCATATTAAAAAACCATGACATGGAAACTTCATATTCTTCAGGTAAAAGTGAGTTCAAAAATAGAAATGGAAATAATGAACTAACCGCTAATGTAACAAGGGGGTTCAAAATAAAAATGAGTAAATTTATTGGTTGAGATAGTAGTGAGCTAATCAGAATATTATGCATACTAAGATAGAAACTACATTTAACTGGGTTATCTCGGTATATGAGAATGGTACCCCAAAAAATAAAACTGAATAGATAACTTAAAGGATTTGAGAGATGACCAAAAAAAAGGCTAACTACAAAAGTCAGAAGAAAGCACTTCTCTAGCTTCAAATTTCCTAGGTAATGAATGACTTTAAAGAGGATCACTCTCTCCATTGAATGGTAGGTGTTGAAGTCTGAAATATATAAAAAAATAAGGCTTAGGATTAATATTAGAACTCCTAGTGGAAGAAATCGCAGGAAAAATAAACTGGATAGATGAAGTCCTGACGGAGTAAATAAGTGGAGCAATCCAAGCTTTTTTAGTTCTGTTTTCGTGTGGTTAGAAATAAATTTTTTATTGCCGGTTATTGTTGCCTGGTAAAGACCTCCTTGCTTGTTGTCTTTAGATAATTTCAAAGGGATATAAGTCTTCGGTTCCTTTGAGATCGTTACTTGATTAAAGTAGATTAAAATTAGAGTGAAAAATACTAATAGATAATGCTGCACGATCTCTTTTATTCAAAAGGCGCTGGTGGTAGTAAATTCTATCTAGCTGATTTTATAGTATTCCCTTGTGGCCATATGAAAAAAAGGACAATTGTTATGAATCTTTCGACTATTTATCAAGAGCAAATAGACTTCTTTTTAAGAGAAGATGAATTAGAAAGATCAGCTCAATATATTCTCTCATTGCCATCAACCGAGGTTCAATGTCATTTGAAATTTAAAGATGACTTAATGGTGGCCGGAATTCCTTTTTTTAAAGCAGTCTTTAATCGTTTGGGTCGCTCTGAATTTGATTTCTCGGGTTTAGATAAGTTTGAAGGCGTCCATGTGCAAAAAGCTGCTGGCATGCAAGCAGAGTTTAGTCTCCCGTTTAATATTGCGCTGACCGGAGAGCGTCTTGCATTAAATCTTTTACAAAGGGCAAGTGCGATTGCCACTTATACAAATAAGCTCACTAAAAGTGCAGGGGAAGTCACAGTTCTCGATACGAGAAAGACTACTCCCGGATTAAGATTTGTGGAAAAGTATGCAGTTAAGATTGGAGGCGGTCAAAATCATAGGCTTTCTCAAACTGATATTTGGATGATCAAGGATAATCATAAAAACTTTTTTGGTGGAGTTGAAAAAGCGATTAAGCATTTTCAGAGCATCAGTGGCTTTTATCAGCCGATAGTTTTAGAGATTCATGATGTTGCTGAAATAGGGCCGGCCCAAGATTTAGGTATTAAACATTTCTTATTAGATAACTTCACTCAAGCCGATATCGAGCGGGCTTCAAAAATTAAGAAACCTGGAAATACTTATGAGCTCTCCGGCGGTATCAGCTTGGAAAATATTGGAAATTACAATCTCATAGGAATTGATTGCATTAGTTCGGGCTCACTGACCTATAATGCCCCTCATGTGGACATTTCCATGAAAATAAATGAGTAATTGTTACATCTCAGCTAGCCTAATGGTGTCTAGGGCATTATTTTGAGCTCTTATGAACACAACTACACCTGAATTTGTTGAAAAGTCCCTTTATTTCACCAGCCTTGGCTGCTCTAAAAACCTAGTGGATTCTCAAGTTATGCTTGGGCATCTGGGACTAGATGGTTTCACTATCGCGCAAGAACCTGAAAATGCAGAAGTTATAATTGTAAATACGTGTTCATTTATTGAAGCGGCTAAAGCCGAGTCAATTGAGACTGTACTAGATTTAGCAGATTTTAAAGATCCAGAAGTTGGAAACTGTAAAGCACTTGTGATGAGTGGTTGTATGGCCCAAAGGTATTCTCAAGAGCTTGAAAAAGAAATGCCTGAGGTGGACCTTTTTATCGGAACAGGTGAATACCATAAAATCGTTCCATTATTGAATGCATTCAAGGATGGAGAGTTAGAGAAAAAATCATTTGTTGAAATTCCAAAATTCATTCACACCGAATTTGATCCAAGAATTAATACATCGCCAGGTTACATGGCATGGTTAAAAATAAGCGAAGGATGTAACAGGAATTGTACTTTTTGTATTATTCCAACGTTGAGGGGGAGATTGAGATCAAGATCAGTTGATTCACTTGTAACAGAGGCTAAGAATTTAGTTTCTCAAGGAGTTAAAGAGTTAAACTTGATCTCGCAAGATTTTTCAGATTACGGTTCTGATTTTGAAGGGTTTGAGAGAGTGGATAATAAAAACCCTGTTATCTATGAACTACTGAAGAATCTAAATGATCAAAGTGGGGCAGACTGGATTAGAGTATTCTATTTTTATCCAGATGACCTCACTGATGATGTGATGGATGTTATCGCCAGCTCAGATAGAATTTGTAGCTATCTAGACATGCCGATTCAACATTTCTCAAGTAAGGTTCTTCGTCGTATGAATAGACGAGCGACGAATGAACTTATACTGAGTAAGATTAAAACATTAAGAGAAAAAATTCCTAATATCGTACTGAGAACATCTGTGATCGTTGGATTTCCAGGAGAGACAGAAGAAGATTTTGAAACTCTTCTACAAGGTATCACTGAGTGCCGCTTTAATCACCTTGGTGTTTTTAAATATTCTGATGAAGAGGGAACTCCTGCAGTTAGGTTAAAAGATAAAGTCCCTGAAGAAGTGATCGAAGAGCGTTTCCAAAAAATTTACGAAGTGCAAAAAGAAATTGCCCGTGAGTTGAACCAACAATATTTGGGGCAAGTCTTAGAAGTACTAGTTGAAGGAGCTCATGAAGAAACAGAACTTCTTTTACAAGGACGCCACAAAGGTCAAGCACCTGATATCGATGGTAAGGTCATTATTAACGACGGGATGGCCAAAGCCGGTGAGATCGTAAAAGTTAAAATTACAGATGTTTTAGATTATGATTTAGTTGGTGCTATAGTCGAATAGTAGAAATAATGGCCCCACTGAGTGAGGCCTTGTTCGTTTTATAAAAGAGACTTTAGTTCAGTTATAAAAGTGTTCACGAAATTTCTAATTTCCGTTCTTGAAGATTCATTTAAATTTTTGTGGCAAAGAGGTAATAGGTCGTTTGACTTGTTAAAGTATCCTACTGCTAGATGATAATTATCTTCTCTTCCTTCTTTTAGAAAGTACTTCATCCCTGCTTGCATAGAAAGTTTGATATTTGCTTGAGCTGAACCAATATAGGTACAAAGGTTTCTTGAATTATAGAGACCGTTTCTGTCTAAGGTTAAACGATCTATTTCGTTGAGGTTGGAGATGGCATTCCAACCAGCCGTTTGAAAAAAATCATAATTGCTATTAGCAAACACGTTAAAAGATAAAGTAATAACTGCCACTAATAATAGTTTTCTCATAGAATTCTCCCTGTGATTTTATGGATAATTCTATTTTATAAATGATCTGCTTTTTATGAAGTGGGGAATTAATGTCCTTGAGCAGATTTCTCTTCTTTAGGTGAAATCGTTTTTTCAATGTTCTGTATTTGATACTTGAGCATGCCGTAGTCTTGAGTGTTTTTTAGCTGATGCTTCATCATTTGGTCTTCAATTCGTTTGAGGTCAAAACGAATACGGTTTAAATCTTTAGATAAGTTTGATTCAACTTCACTTAGTTGACTGGAGATTACGGTTGAGATCCTTTGGGCCAGTTGATTTAAGAATTTTTCGTTGAATAGGTATTTGAGCATTTTTACCTCTTTGTCTGATCATATCAGAATGTTAGAATATAAATCTAGGGTAGAAATTTCTGCAGTTAATATGATTTCAAAAGGTTAGAAATGAAAAAGGCAATGGTTTTAATGATTTTAGGAGCGAGCTTTTCCTGTTATGCCCTGGATTTTGATAAACTAATAGAGAGTGCCAAAATCGAAGTGAACTCATTGTTAGGAAAAGAAGAAAAAAAAGGGATCCAGTATGTAATTCCTAATCTGCCTAAAATTGTTAAGGATGCGAAATCAACTGATGTTTATAATAAAGAAGGCGCAGTATTTGAAACAGGCAAAGCCTTTAACGATCTACCAAAGAATCGCAAACGAAAGTACCAATATATTTTTTTAAAAGAAATTATTTCAGTTGTTCGCGGAGCAGAGGCTACTGATCAAGAATTAACAAATTATTTAAATGTTCTAGATCAAGGTGGAAATCGCGAAGGAATTTATCGCTCGCTCGTCGTAGGGGGGGACTATAAAAATCTTGAACTTTATCAACAACCAATAAGTAAGGCTGCTGTCGATTTTGCTCATGATTTTGGAGAACGATATCTTGGAGTAAGTTACGGCAAAGAAGATATGCAGCGCTTGAATATTTGGACGCTTAAAAGAGTATTTGTAGAAAGGACTCTTGATTTGGTGGATGCATTTCCAAAAGATGGAAAAGATTTATATATGTGGTATGGATTGATGTCATTTGAGCTAGCATCTCGTTATGCTGTTTGGACAAATTCTATTAGAAGAAGTGAAGATCCGGAGACTCATATAAAGTGGGCGAAATCAGTACCTTTTCAACACTTAAAGTCTGAGGTTATTATTAAGCTTCATAAAATTTTTAACTATCTTCAAGAAAAATAGTTTTAACGATAAAATGGGTTTTCAATTTTAGTTATGGCTCCCATTAGCCTCTCAACTCCTAAGGCAATTCCAGCAGACTTGGGATAGCCTTTGGCAAGAGCATTCATAAACTGCTCTGGATAAGGTAGTTCATATTTATAAAGGTATTTTTTTTCTTCTTTTTGTTCAATAAATCTTTGCTCTTGAATGCTGAAGTCTGTTAGCTCGTTGAAGCAGTTAGCAATCTCAATCCCATTTATATAAAGCTCAAACCTCTCACAAACTCTGGGATCGTCTTCTGAGATAGTTGAAAGGGCTGCTAGCGGAGCAGGATATTTATCAATAATGAGAAATGGATATTCTACCAGTTTAGGTTCTATCAGATTCAAAAAGACCAAAAAGAAATAATCATCAAAGCTACATTCTTGATCGGGGATTGGTACCGTTGGTAAGTCTTTAAGTATTTTTTCCCGAAGTCTTTTAGCATCTAAAAAATCTAGAATTTCAAAGCCAGCATATTCATGAAACAGTTCGGACACTGTTTTGTACTCAAACTTTTCAGGGACTTTGCATCTGAGGCTTTCAAAGCAATGAGAGACGAGATTTTTTAAATCTTCCATAATTTTTTCGTAGCGATGATTTTTTCTATACCATTCTAGCATCAAAAACTGATGACGATGGTGAGGAGAGTTGGGCTCATCTCGAAAGCAATAGCTGATATTGTAGATATTTTGAAATTCTTCTATCTGTGTGAGCACTTGTTTTAACTCAAACTCTGGTGATGTGTGTAGAAACATTCCTTTAGATTGAGCGCTTATTTTACTGTAAACCTCAAATGGATGAATATGGGTTTCCATTCCAGGGTTTTGTACCATGGGCGGGGTAATGACTTCGTTAAAGTTTTCTGAGGCAAAAAACTTTCTGATGGCCTCGATTGTTTGAACTTGATATTTTATCGCTGTGGAATTAAGCAACTTAAAACTCCCAAAAACTTTTGAAGATTATAAAAACCGGCTTGGTTTGGATGATTTAGCGCAATGGTCGGGGGCGGTCAATTTTCTTTTTGTCGAAGATAGAGTGGTTTTAATTAAGCGCAGTAATACGATGCCCTCTCACCGAGGTCAGATAGCTTTTTTTGGAGGGCATAAAAACCCGGATGAAACGGAACCATTAGAGACTGCAAAGCGTGAGTTGGCTGAGGAATCAGAAATTAACTTGAATAAAATCCAGTATTTTGGCCTCCATGAACCTGTGAAAACCTCTAGGGCCAGAATGATTATTCCTGCTTTGTGTCGTTATGAAGGTACATTAGAGGAGTTCAAAGTTCAGGTTCGCTCTAATGGAGAATGGGATAATTTGGTTTTTGTGAAACTAGATGCTCTTAGGGAAAAAACTTTGTGGACTAAAGGGAAGGCAAATTCGCTAGCGGGAGCTTATGAAGTATTCTTTTTCCCACTTCTTGATGAGTTTAGTCATTATTGGCAGCAAAATGATAATGCACCGTATACTCTGTGGGGGGCAAGCGCTAAAATGATCTTGAACTTCTTTAAAAATCCTAATCTTGATGATAAATTCCTGTAAAATTTTAGGAGAACCTATGTCCGCATATACATCAATCGATTTTATTTCTATCGCAGCCATTTTTGGATTTGTTGTTGTTACTTTTGGAAATTTAATCGTCGCCCATAAAGAGACACCAAAGCAAGAAAAGCTTGAAGCCCCTGCAAAGTCAGAAACAGTCGAGCCAGAAAAAACCGAAACGAAAACTGTTGAGTCAAAGCCTGCCGAAGTTATCCCTGTAGAGCCTAAGCCAATAGAGTCTTGGAATTCCCGTCTATTTAAGGGAATGGCAAAAACCAGAAACGATGTTTGGAAGCGAGTAACTAATTTAATGTCTGGAAATACTCTAGATGATGATGCTAGAGAAGAATTGGAAGAAATTCTTTTTACAGCTGATCTTTCACCGGCAATGGTCGATGAACTTTTGGATGAGTTGCAGCAGATGGCCAGCGAAGAGGGGGATTATCTCTCAAAAATTAAAATTTTCATGAAGTCTAAAATCTCTGACGCACAGGCTAAAGTAAAAAAAGAATTTTATGAATATAGCCCAGAGATGAAAAAACCAAAAGTTATTATGATTGTTGGAGTTAATGGTGCAGGTAAAACCACAACTATTGGAAAGCTTGCAACAAAGTATAAACAGCAGGGTGCCAGTGTGGTTGTTGGTGCTTGTGATACTTTCCGCGCGGCGGCGGTTGAGCAGCTTGAAGTTTGGTGTAAGCGAGCTGGAGTTGAGATGGTTAGAGCTGCTGAGGGAGCAGATCCTAGTGGAGTAGCTTTTGACGCAGTTGCTAGAGCCAAGGAAATCAATGCTGATTATTGTATCATTGATACTGCTGGAAGATTACATACTAAATCAAATCTGATGGATGAGTTGGCAAAAACTAAAAGAGTGATGTCAAAAGTTATTCCTGATGCTCCTCACGAAACTCTATTGGTGATCGATGCAATCACGGGGCAAAATGCATTGCGGCAAGCAGAAGAGTTTAATAAATCACTGGCCTTGTCAGGTCTGATTTTTACAAAATGTGATGGTTCTGCAAAAGCAGGAAGTGCGGTCAGTATCGTTCAAAATCTCGGTGTGCCAATTATCTATATTGGGGTTGGTGAAAATGTTGAAGATCTGAATATTTTTGACTTGGACTCCTATCTTGACGCGTTGTTGGGGATCGGCCCTAAACCGGCTTAGATTGACTTAAAGACGGATCTCTCGTACTCTTTATATATGTCAGTAAACCAAAGTTCGGAACACAATATACTTGGCTGTAACATCCGTATTTCAGCGGATGCAGATAATAATGCGAAGGCACTAGCTTCGGTAAATCTTCTTCGTGAAGAAATAATGGCTTTGCGTGAGCAAAAACCAGGAATGCGAGATATTGATCTTGCAGTAATGAGCGCTTTAAGAATAGCTACTAAACTTCAAGATGTTGAAGCAGACTTTAAAGAAAGTGTGCAAAATCTGAAACTTGGAATGGAGGATGCTATGGAATTTATTGAGCAAGTTTCTCCTGGTGGCCCGGCAACTAAGACGTCGACTCATTAAAGTGAATAAAGAAACGCTTCGCTTAGAAATTAGGCAAGAGATTCTAAAATTTACTCCTGAGTTACGAGAGAATAAAAGTAGATTAATTTCACTTAAGCTCTCAGTGCTTCTAAATGAAATTCGTTCCGAACATTCAGTTACTAGACTAGGTGGGTTTTCCCCTTTGAGAGATGAGCCGTTATGGTGGCACAGCTTTTCTGGGGAGGAGTTTGATTGGCTCGCAGTGCATATGCATGATGATAAAACCTTAAGCTTTCATCGGGTAGAAATCTCTGATTATAGAGAAGAAAAACTTGGATTGAAGTTGAGTGAGGAGGTTTTGTTACGGCCAGCAGTTCCGGATGCTCTTCTAGTTCCTGGTGTTGCGTTTGATAGCAATAAGAACAGGTTAGGAAGAGGTGGAGGATACTATGATCGGTTCTTGCAAAATTTCTCAGGACCGAAAATAGGAATCTTTTATTCGGAGCAAGAGCGTAAAGCTTTTGAGGTCGAACCCCACGATATGAAATTAGATTATATTGTTACAGATAAAAAAATTATATATTGAAGGAGAATAAATAGCATGACTACACAATTGATATTAGGCTTATTAGTTGGCTTGATTGTGGGGGGAGTAATTGCATATGTTTTTTCACTATCAAGAGTTAAAAGCTTAAAAGAGGAAAAACAAAAAGAGGCTGACGAAGTTGTTTCAAAAGCTGAAAGAGCTGCTGAAGATATTCGCAGAAGTGCAAAACAAGAAGCTAAGGAAATTGTTCAAGAAGAAAAGAAAGAGCTTGAAAAAGAGTACAACAAAAAGCTTCAGTCCATCGCAGATCAAGAAAGATCACTTACTAAAAAAGAAATTAGCTTAGACCAAAAAATTGAAGCTAAAGAAAGAGATCTTGAGCATATTAAAAGAAGAGAAGAAGAACTTGATAAAGAAAGAAGCCAAACTCAGCTAGAGCGTGGGAAACTTATCGAGCGTCAGAAAGATATTTCAGAAAAATTAGAAAAAGTAGCGGCTATGACTCAAGAAGAGGCAAAGGCGGAACTTATCTCAATTATGGAAGAAGAAGCCAGAGTTGATGCTGCTAAGATGATCAAGAGAATTGAAGAAGAAACTCAAGAAGAAGCAGAGAAAAAAGCAAAGAGAATTCTCGCAATCGCGATGCAAAGATTTGCTGGAGAGTTTGTTGCAGAGCAGACTATCAGTTCTGTTGAATTGCCTTCGGATGAAATCAAAGGTCGTTTAATTGGACGTGAAGGTAGAAATATTAGAGCGTTTGAACAAATTTGTGGTGTTGATTTAATCATCGATGATACTCCGGGAATGGTTGTTATCTCTTCATTCAATGTTGTGAGAAAGCAAGTTGCTAAAATGACAATTGAAAAGCTAATTGCTGATGGAAGAATTCATCCAGCTAAGATTGAAGAATTTCATGATAAGTCTAAGCATGAATTAGAGCAAAGACTTAGAGAAATGGGTGAAAAAGCTCAAATGGAAATTGGAATTCACGGTATGCATCCTGAAATTCTGAAGATGCTTGGAGCTCTTAACTACAGAACATCTTACATGCAAAACCAATATCAACACTCTCTAGAAGTAGGTTTCCTATGTGGAGCTATGGCGGCGGAGCTCGGACTAAACGTTAAGCAAGCTAGAAGAGCTGGTTTACTTCACGATATTGGAAAGGCGATTGATGCTTCTGCTGAAGGATCTCACGCGGTTGTTGGTGCAGACTTTATTAAAAAGTATGGAGAGGATCCAGATATTGTTCACGCAGTTCGTGCTCACCACGAGGACGTTAAGCCTGAGACGATACTTGCTCACTTAGTTATGGCCGCTGATGCACTTTCTGGTGCTAGACCAGGTGTGCGTAAGTTTCTTAAAGAGTCTTATGTTAGCCGTGTTACAGATATTGAAAATATTGCTAATAGCTTTGAAGGTGTCCAGAAAAGTTATGCTATTTCAGCTGGGCGTGAGATTAGAGTTATCGTTGAAAACGATAAAGTTAATGATGATCAAACAGTTATGCTATCTCGTGATATCGCTAAAAAGATTGAAGAAGAGATGTCATACCCTGGAACGATTAAAGTTTCAGTTATTAGAGAAACAAAAGCAGTCGGAATCGCTAAATAGATCCGAGCTTTACCAAATTGACTTAGTTAGTGAGAGCTTTGCGCTCGGATCTATCAGACATAAAAGCCACACGCTGTGTGGCTTTTTTAATGGAGCTTTACCAAATTGACTTATTTAGTGAGAGCTTTGCGCTCGGATCTATCAGCTATAAAAGCCACAATTAAATAGTCATTTTTTGGAGGCACTAATCTTTGGATTGAGTATCATATTTTCAATGCCTTAGAACTAATTTAATTAATTTTCAATTAATTAGATTGAATAACCTTAAAATATCTTCAGGAATTACCGATTAGTAAACTGGAGATATTTTTAATGAGAAGTAAGCACTTATTCTTTCTTATTTTGTTTGCCGTGGGTAATGCATATGGCATCGGAGAGTTAGAGAGCCAGCTTTCTGTAGTTCCCAGTTCTGGCGGTACACTTGTGTCAACTACTTCTTCCGAACGATTTTCAAATATCAGGTCAACTGGTATTATGATGGGTCCTGTATTTTTAAGGGATGGAGCCCTTGAAAGTTTAAATAGATTCGGTCTTTCAGGATCACTTCAAGATAAGCCAACTTGTTGTACTGGTCCAGAGGCGGAGTCTAACCCCCTATGTGCACCAAAAGATGTTTGTTCTGCATTCCCTGGGGCAATAGTTAGCTCTGTTGATTCCGATGTTTCAAAATTAATAGACTTAATCGCTAAGGGTCATAAAGAACAGGCCATACCTATCCCAAATATAAAAAATGCGTGTCAAAGCTGTTATGCCAAAGCATTTGAAGTATCCGAAAGTAGTAAAGACTTTAATTCTGAGAGAAAAACTCTCGAAGACGCCATGAATGTGAGAATCGCTAAGCAACAAGTTACTAAAGCTTTTCAGGCATTGCACTCTTATAATGATTCACTCTTCAGGTTTTATGGACTACATGCTGACAAATTAGATTTCGCAACTATGGGGCTTGATAAAACAGAAGCTTTGTCACTGCTAACGTGTTCTGATGCAGATACGATTATGCAAAAGATTAAAGATCCAAATGGAGCCTGTAAAGAAACGATAAACTCTTTTAAAAATTCTTCTGATTTTGAAGCTTATATAAATTCCCAAACTGATTGGTTCAAAAATTCAATTGGTAAAAATGCATCGGCTGGTAACACATTTGAAAGCATGTTGTCTGATTACTTGCAAAATTTTAATAAAGGTCATCTTAGGACTGAAAATTCCTGCACAACCCGAACTATGCATGGACGTTACCTTGCAGCGAGATTCTACAGCAAAGCTGATATTGATTCAGAAGGGAAAGAAAGAGCAGAGTCAATTTCTGATCTCGTCTTTAATAAGTTAGATGAGTTGGTTCCAAGAGAAGATCTTAATGATGGTGGAAGTATTAACGATTATTGCCAAAGTTCTGAAAAGGATATTCGTCTACCAGTTGCTTTGCTACATGAAAGGCTCGTTGCTTCAATCCCTGAGACAACTTCCGAGGATGAAAAATCTAAAATTGTAGAAGAGGTTCAGCAAAATTTCGCAATAGCTGTTTATAGAGAACCAACATTGAACCTTATGCTAAATAGTAAAGTGGCTTTTTGTGACCACTATGTAAATCCAAGAATGAAAAATCCTAGTCTTGATAGCCGCTCAGTCTTTGAAAATATCTATAAGCCTGAAACTTCTCCATACAATTTATTTGAAATGGCTAAAGCCGCGACAAAAAATTGTGCTCCACTTTATGAAAGTCTAGTAGATAATATTTGTAATCCTGCTCAAACGGATATCGCCGGTAAAGGCCAGATTGAAGATGCGGTAAGCTTTATAAGAGACAATTATAATCCTAATGGGATTGGGGATACTGAGAAGAACTTACTCTTAAATAGTATTGTTTGTGAAAAAGGTGGCCAGTTGGAACCATCGAATACTGATGTTTTAATTGGCTTAAACTCTAAAATTTATCTCAGTTCTCCCTATACACCTGACTCTGATGGAAACATATTTTTTAAAGACAAAGAATATTCAAGTCGAGTTAATTTAATGGTAGATATAAGAGGGGATAGGCCAGCACTTCTGAGTGCGCTTGATAATTACGATTTATTTAACACTGCAGCTTTTAATGAGGCTAGCGGTAAATGTGATGGGATTAATCTCTCAAAAGATATAGCAAGGTTTTATCAAGATATAAGCGGTGATGAAAGTTATGCTTTATCAAAAATGAATTACGAAGGTAAAATTATTGGTGTTAAGTCATCCTCCGATACATCGGAGGTTGATATGATCGATGAGATCGCTGATCTTGCAGCTGCCAATATGACCCACACTGCAGTTGTAGACGATGAAAAATTAACTGAGTCTCGAAATGAAACACGTCTAAATATCTCCTCTGGAAAACTTGGAAATATGTATGGAGGGAGATCTTCAGGCATTGGTGGGGTTTCAAGTTCACGGAGTGAAACGGTTGTTGCTGGTACTGGCCTTACAGGTAGAGATATTGCTGAACAGGCGAAGGTTCAAACAGCAGAAGTTGATGATACTGTTTACTCAATGCCAGAGAGCGATGGTCTTAGTAGTATGGATCGTTTGATGCAAGAATCGCAGCGTGCTTCAGCCATGTATGAGAGAACAAAACAGCGTTACTCCGGAGCTCGTGAAAATATTTTAAATGATAGTTCACTTAATCCCTCAGATGTTGCCTCTGCGGTATCAACTGAACCTGAAATTCAAGAGTCTTTTGATGAACTAAGAGATAAAGTAGCAAAGGCTACAGGAGTTTCAGAGAGTGAGGCTAATAATAAACTGGTGAATGCTTTGGCGGGATCAGAAGATTCATTACAGAGTGAACTTGGCTCAGAAAAATCAAATGCCCAATTACTTGCTGAGATTGAACAGCTTAAAGCTGAAATTGCAGCTGCCAAAAGAAAGGGTGATGCTAAGTCAGTGAAAGACTCTTCAGATGAATATATAGCCGAGCTTGAAAACAGAATTAAGGAACTTGAAAGTGGTGAAGCCAGATCAAGAAAGTCTGCTCAGGGGCGAACTCCTGCCTCTACTAAATCGGGAAGTGGCGCTGCTACATCAGGACCTGTTATAACTGCCTCTGGAAGAAATAATGGTTTTGTTTCCTCCATGGTTAATCCTACTCCAACTGCATCTCAAGCAGCAGCGAATATCTTAGGTAACCTATCATTAGTTAGAAATATTATAGATAACCCAAGTGAGTTTATAAAATCAGGTGATTTCAATATTTCATTAAAAGATAACCAGTTGTTTTTGAAGGTAGAGAAAAAAGACATTAATGAACCTATCGAGATATCGAGTTACAGTGTTGATAGTAATGGACAACTCACAGCAATCGAATTTCCAGGGCGTAAAGCAATTAGTGTAGCGGCTCTAAGTTCAGAGTCAAAGCAAGCGCTTCAAAGTTACGTTGAAAAATATCCTGAACTTGTTACTCAAGCGCAAGAAACTGAAATTGCAGCTATTAAAAAAGAAATGAAAAAAGTAAAAGAAGTTCGAGCCATTGCAAGTGAAGCCGTTGAAAATCCAGATGATGCATCAGTGTATGCTGAACTTGTATGTTCATTAGATAGCGACGATAAGCTTTGTCAGAACTAAAACCAGTTTCAATTCTAATTCCATTTAAAAAAACAGGCGAAGGACTTATGCTTTGGACCCAGGTTAGAAATTCTGATGACGAACTAAAGGGAACTTTTGAATTCCCTGGTGGAAAGGTTGAAGTTGGAGAGTCTCCTGCAGAAGCTGCTGTGAGAGAGGTGCTTGAAGAAACCTCTATTAAAGTCGACTCTGGTGAAATAACTCGATTTGGACAATATCCCTTTGGTAAGCTTTTAATATATGTTTATCTGTTTGACGATAGGTTAGGGATATTTGGTCAAGCCGGCTATTTCCGTGGGCGGGAGCTTGTCCAGATGAAAAATCAAATACCTCCTAATAATTTGCTAATTTTAAATGATATTTTTAAAAGATTTCAATAACTTACCCCTCTAAAATATTCTAAAGATGATACCTAGGCGCGTAGACAAGAATCTAATTCCTCATGTATAATGGAAAGCGGAGTTATCTCCACCAGTATTTTATTAACCTTATTTGGGAGAACGAAAATAGAGCCCCCTTCTTATAATTTTCAATACGATTCATTTAGACATTTAAATCAAATTTATATCTCTGGGAGCGGTTACTAATGAGCCCAGAAGTTCAAGATTTAACAATTTTTATTTTAGGTGTGATTTTATCTGCTTTTTTTTCAGGATCAGAAGCGGCTATTATTAGTGTTCCTACTAAAAGAGTTAAACAGCTGCTAGAAGAACACCCAAAAAGCAAAGGCCCTCTTTTGTTTTTACAGGATCGTCCGAGTGAGCTTTTAACTACGATTCTAATCGGTAACAATTTTATTAATATCTTTGTTGCGTCCTTGGCGACAACCATCGCTCAGAGATATTTTGATAGTGATGCCCTTTCATACTCTGTTGGGATTACAACATTTTTGATTTTGATTTTTGGTGAGATTATTCCTAAAACTTTTATGAGAAATCATTCAGAATCAATGCTAATTCCAATCACCAGAATATTGCAGCTTTGCTACTATATGCTTTGGCCGGTGGTAAAAATCTTTATGTTTATTATTAAGTCTGTATTGGGTGAGCACGCTTCATTGCAAGAGAAAATGATTACTAAGGATGATATCGAATTCATGGTTGGTGAAGCTGAGCGTGATAGGTCAATTGACTCGAAACAGATTGATCTACTTACATCAATCCTAGAGTTTCCTACAATTAAGGTAAAAGACATCATGACCCCAAGGTCAGAAGTTCATATGATTAAAGCCGAATCTGCCTTTAGTGAGATTGTTGCCCTTGTGAATGACGTGCAACATTCGCGTTACCCAGTGGTTGAGGATGATCTCGATTCTACTTTTGGTTTTATTCACGTTAAAGATCTTGTATTCGCCTCAGAAGCTGAAAAAGAAAATCTCGATTTAAGAAAATATACCAACGAGCCTTTTTTCGTGTACGAGCATATGAAAATTCAAGCAGTTTTTGATCATATGAATAGGAAAAAAGTTCATTTGGCCTTAGTTAAAGATGAAAATGGACTAGTCGTTGGAATCATTACGCTTGAAGATATTATGGAAGAAATTTTTGGAGAGATTCAAGATGAGCATGATGATGAAGATGACATCATTGTGAAGAATCTCGAAGAAACGCTTGAGAATGGAATCACTCTTCCTGGTTCAATATCGCTAAGGGATCTAGACTCCGAATTTGATATAAAAATTCCCCTCAACGATAATTATAGTACTCTTAGAGGTTTTCTATTAGATATGCTTGGAAATAATTTTCCTAAAGAAGGAAATATCCTATTTTGGCAGGGACTTTCATTTGAGTTAGTTAGAGTTACTGATAATGAGATTGAAGAAGTAAAAATCGAAAGTACTGATGGTGAACGCCACCTTGCAGACAGAAGAGAAGATGAGGAAGAGGATGAACTCGACCCGACTTCATTAAGTCCAGCTAACCTAAAAGTTTAATTGTTATATCACCCAATATTTTAGCCCGACAGGAGAGACGTAAAGTTTCTCCTTTCAGATATTTTTCACCTTTGAGCCTTTGATAATTTAATAGAACTGAGTTGATTGTATCTTGCTCTACTGGAGAAGCCGGCGCTAGATTTTTATGCCCTTCAGTGATTATGATCCTACAGGCACCACATGATCCAGCGAGGCATCCATGGGGGAGTTCTCGACCGTGGCCATGTAGTGCATCGTAAATAGTTTCGCCGCTATTTACTTGAAATTTCTCTGTTTCTTCCTCAAATGACACAGTGGGCATGGTACTTTTACCTCTTCAAGTCTATTAAAACTAAGAATTTATTCTACTTTATGCATGTATATAATCAAGGAGATACCTGATGCTTACTTTTGAAAAACTATACTCCATGGGCCATGAAGAAGTTATCTTTTTCAGCGAGCCATCTTGCGGATTAAAAGCAATCATTGCTATTCATGACACAACTTTAGGACCAGCTTTAGGTGGGACTAGAATGTGGCCATATGCGACTGAAGAAGAAGCGATCGAGGATGTATTAAGATTATCTAGAGGTATGACTTATAAAGCTGCTGTTTCGGGCTTAAACCTAGGTGGTGGTAAAGCTGTTATTATTGGTGATCCTAAGAAAGATAAATCAGAAGCACTATTTAGAGCTTATGGGCGTTTCATTGAGTCTCTAAATGGTCGTTATATTACTGCTGAAGATGTAAATATCTCAGTTCAAGATATCGACAATGTTTACACTGAAACTAATTATGTTTGCGGTGTTGCAAAAGCAAGCGGTGGTTCAGGTAACCCTGCTCCTTATACTGCTCTAGGAACATTCAGAGGAATGGAAGCTGGTGCAACTAAAATTTGGGGCGCAAGAAGCTTAAAAGATAAAATTGTTGGGATTCAGGGTGTTGGTTCTGTAGGGCGTGAGCTTGCGAAACTCCTAAATGAAGCTGGAGCAAGAATTCTATTTACAGATATTAACGAAGACAATATTCAAAAAATCAAAAAGAAAGTTCCTCATGCTGAGTTTATTTCTCCAGAAGCTTTCTACTCTGCGGATATGGATGTATATGCTCCTTGTGCACTTGGTGCGACTGTAAACGATGAAACAATTCCTCAATTAAAATGTAAATTGATAAACGGCGCTGCAAATAACCAGCTTAAAGAAGATCGTCATGGTGAAATCCTTAAAGAAAGAGGGATTTTATATTCGCCAGATTATCTAATTAATGCTGGTGGATTAATGAACGTTTCAATTGAATTTGAAGGTTGGAATGATGCTAAGTCTAGAAGAATGGTTGATACCATTTACGATACGACTTTAAATATTTACAAAATTTCAGATGAGCAGAATATCCCTGTAAATAAAGCAGCAGATGTTCTTGCAGAAAGAAGATTAGACTCCATGAGAAAGATTCAAACTACTTATCTCGGACGTGGATCGGATCATAGATTTCCTGGATCTAAAGTTAGACATAATAAATTATAGATTGGAATAGCCTATCTTCGGATAGGCTTTTTTTTTGAGGAAAAACAATGCTTCAAGTAATTAAGTCCGTAACGGAATCAGAACCAAATCTTATTGCTAACCTTGCTAATATCACTGCTATAATTCAAGAGGAAAAGTCATATCATTGGACAGGATTTTATCTCGTTGAAGGCGACCAGTTAGTACTTGGACCATTTCAAGGGCCACTTGCATGTACAAGGATTCCATTTGGTAAAGGAGTATGTGGAAGTTCGTGGGAGCAAAAAAAATCTTTAAGAGTAGATGATGTACATAGTTTTTCTGGGCACATTGCTTGCTCAGCTAAAACAAATTCAGAGTTGGTTGTCCCCGTTATAAAAAATGGTGCTGTTCTCGCCGTACTCGATCTAGACAGTGAAAAGCATGCAGCATTTAGTGAAGAAGATCAAAAAAAGTTCGAAGAAATCTGCCAATATATAGGAGAGCTTTTCTAGCTTTCTTACAAAAGTGAAATTCCCGGTGTCATTATGGCTCTTTAAGGATGGCTTCTAGAGCCTTTTTTGAGCTTTTTGTTGTAAGGAAGTATGAGTTGCCGCAAAAACTTACATCAGGCATATTGATTGTGGGGAATTTCAAAGGAAGGGGAATTCATGGAAAAATCTTTATTACTATCACTCTTATTAATTTCAACCAGTAGTTTTGCCAAATCAGCGCAAACAAAAGTCATCTATGGTGATGACAACAGAGCCGATGTTAACGACTCTACAAATCCAATGTATTTAAGGCTAGCTGAATCAACTGCTGCTATGATTTCAAATCATAAAATTAAAGAGTTGAACAATATGCAGGTAGAGCTAGTTGGAAGAACTTTACAACAAAACGGTATGTGTGAGTCGGAAAGATTCTCACAACAATTAGCCGTTGGAAATTGTTCAGGTTTTTTAGTCGCTCCTAATAAGCTTGTCACTGCAGGACATTGTATTAGGTCGCAGTCTGACTGTAGTAATTCTTCTTGGGTATTTGATTACAAAGCCGATTATCCAACACAGAAAGAATTTATTTTGGATAAGACCTCCGTTTACAAATGCGTGAGTATTGTCTCTCAAAAACTTGATAGTACTAATGAAAATGATTACGCACTAATTGAATTAGATCGAGATGTTGTAGGTAGAGAACCTTTAAAGTTTCGAACTGCGGGTAAGCCTAAAGTTGGTGATCCCCTCGTGGTCATTGGACATCCATCAGGACTACCAACTAAAATCACTGACGGTGCCAACGTGAGAAAAATTAATGATGTTTACCTTACTGCAAATCTTGATACGTACGGGGGGAATTCTGGTTCCGCTGTTTTTAATTCTGATACGGGAATCATTGAAGGTATCTTAGTTCGCGGTGAGCAGGACTATGTTTATAATAGTGAGAAGGGTTGTCGCGAATCAAATATTGTGGCCAATAACAGCGGAAGAGGTGAAGACGTCACATTGATTGCAATGGTAGAGGGCCTTGAAGTTCAACCGGAGCAACCGAGTGAGCCTGAGCAGCCGGAACAACCGAGTGAGCCCGAGCAACCGGAGCAGCCAAGTGAGCCTGAGCAACCAGAACAACCAGCTCCACCTGCAGCAGAACCAGATGAAGAGCCTCTAAGTTTCTGGGATCGACTAGTGAGATGGCTATTAGGTCGATAGTTTATTAATCAAAGCCGACGAGGATAGTTTCATCTTCGTCTGCAGCACCTGAGTCATTATTAGGTTGATACCAACCGGCCATATTAACAGTGGAAATATAACGATAACCTGAATTTTGATTAGCTAAACGCACCTTAAATGGTGCGTTTGCGTTTGCACCGGACCTTGTTAGAGTTACTGATTGTACAGGAGTGTCGACTCCAACAATCTGTCCAGGGGAGTATACATCAATTGTTCCAGCTTCTTTTGAAGCAAATGCAACATAGTCAGAATTGGTGTTGATCATATACTTTTTCTTCATCATAGATGTCGGTAGAAATGGTGAAGCACAGTATCCGTTTGAGTCAGCATAACTTGCGCCTGCAATTTTCTGATCAGCTGTAATTAGCAGAGAGTGTGACTGGTATAGCGAACTCGTTCCTTGTGGGTTAATTTTTTGATTACCTGCTTTATCTAACACATTTGAAGCAGACACAGAGTTAGAATGAATATAGGTATAATTGGTGTTATCTTTATCAGTAGTTAAAGTCATACTACTGGATGGGAAACCAATAATCTCATTTGATGAAGGAAGAAGTGGTTTAACATCATAATATTTGTTGATTCCACCTGAATTTGAAAATGCCAAAATAGTTCCTGTTGATGTGATCTGAAAACTTCCGTAGTTATTCCATTCTAGGTAAGTTGTCTGACCAGCTGTTAAGGTGGCAGAGTCAAGAAGGGTCGAGCCCTCTTTCGCTGTAATTGTCGCATTTTCTACTGCATAGATATAAACAATTTGTGGGTTGTTTCTAGTCGCATTAAAATTGAAATTTTTTCCGGCCCAACTAGTTGGAACCCACACGACATTACCTTTATCCTGGGCTGCATTTCCACCATTTGTAGCGATTCCGGCTGCGTAAATTGGTTTATCACCTTCAAGTTTATCATATTGAGTAGATGCTATTGTTACAACTTGCCCAGCACTTAAAGGGGACGAAGCGATTTCAGAGTCGTTCAAAAATACACGGGTATTATCTTCCATTGCCACAACATTAGTTGTAATTGCTCCTCCAAGATTCATAAAAATATAATCTCCGGCGAAGAGATCACTGTCTGGTTGAGTCTGGGCCTCAGTCAGCTGTGAAAAAGCTGACTGTTCTGTTGAGTCATATTTTACCGCTACTTGAAACTCATAAGTCGTGCTCGGGTTGAGCCCAGATACTTGGGCATAGGTATTAGTGTTTACACCATCAGCAAAAGCTATCCACGAGCTAGTACCTTTTACTCTATAGTTCACAATAAAATCATCAATTGTTGCAGCACTTGGATTAACAAAGGTCCAACTTAAGTTAACAGCATTCTTTAGAGTTGTCGGAGATGAAAGCGAGGTCATGCTTGGACCGCTGGTATTTTTAACTACCGTGATCGTTGCCTGGGTTGCAGCTTGAGCCGAAGCATTGCTGTGGTCAGCAGTAATTAAAACAGTAGAGGAATCCGCAAGACTTGAGACATCTTGATTACCAGTATTCCATGCTCCACCGTTACAATTAGGAGTCAAATAAATTGAGTCGATATATACTTCGACAACTCTTCCGGTTTCAGAACATGTACCAGTAACTTTATAGGCAGTTTCATTTGAAGAGTTGATATGAGCAGCGCTTGAAATAGTGACAGTCGGTCCTGTAGTATTTTTGGTTACTGTCGTTGATGCCTGGGTTGCAGAAACAAGAGCAGCACTCTGGTGATCAGCCGTAAAGCTAATGCTTCCATCCGAAAGTGAGCTCAGGTCTAGGTTAGTAAAACTCCAGTTCCCTGAACTACAATTGGGTTGAATATTCACGCTTCCAATATTTATATCTACAATCTGACCATTTTCACTACAAGTACCACTCGCAGAATAAGAAGATACATTAGTTTGATCAATATCTGGAGATACCGAGATGGTTACTGTCGGTAGAGTTGTATTCTTATCGACTGTTGTAGTCGCTTGAATGGCTGAATTTCCGGCAAGGTCATCCAAGTCTGCGGTAATATTAAAAGTTGCAGTATCTGCTTCACCTGTTAAATCAATACTAGTAGCCGAGTATGTTCCTGAATTACATGTAGCTGTGGCAGACGTTGATCCCAACATTATATTAACAGTTTGAGAATTTTCACTACAAGCTCCGGTTACAGAGTAATTTGATACATTGGCCGCTGTGATATTTGGTAGAGAGTCCAATGTCACGGTTGGCACCGTTGTGTCTACAATCACACTACCGAGATTTGGTAGGCTTATATTTTTATCAAGGGCAAGGTCAATCGAGTTACCATAGGTATCTTCAAAGTCTCCAGAACTAAGTACGATATTAGAATTAGAAATACTTATTCCATCTGCATCGTTGTCTCCATTTTGAACTGTGTAGGTGAAAACGAGACTACTTGTTCCGCTACCAGATACATAAGAAGCTTGCTTTGTTCCAAGTCCTAAGCCAATTTCAATATAGGATGTAACGGCTGATGCTGTGACGTTTTCATTAAACCCAATAGTGAAGTTTAGAACATCTCCTGATTTGTAGTAACCATTAGTAGGGGCAGAAATAGAAGTCACTTCAGGAGAAGTCGTATCTTTAACTACTGTAGCAGTTGCTTGGGTGGCGCTTGAGTGATCTGCAGTGATGGCCAAGCTTGCTGAGTCGGATTCACTAGTTATATCTATACCTGATAAAGACCAAGTATTTGAGCTACAAGTTGGTTGAAAGTTTAGGGCACCAATAAAGATGTCTACCATTACAGTGTCTTCAGAGCATGTACCTGAAAGTGAGTAACTTGAAACATTATTACTATTTATAACTGCTGGTGAGTTAATAGTAACTGTAGAAACAGATGTATCTTTTACTACCGTAGTTGTTGCACTTGCAGCGTTGCCAGCAAGGTCTGAGTGAGTTGCGGTAAGATCAAAATTAGTTGTATCTGCCTCACCACTTATATCGATAGCTCCAGAACTCCAAGAGCCAGAGCTACAGCTAACTGTAACTGAAGTATTTTCAAGTGTGAGGTCTACATCAACACCTTCTTCAGAACAGCTACCAGAGAATGTATAAGCAGAAGCATTTCCAAGAGTTATACTTGGAGCAGAATCAATAGAGACTGTTGGAACAGTTGTATCTATATAAATATTTGTAAGTGACGGTGGAGTAATCAATGAATTTAAAGCAAGGTTTGCAAGATTTCCTGCACCATCAACTATACTTCCGCTGTTGATGACTAATGACGTGTTATCAAATGCAATGCCATCACTATCATCATCTCCATTTTGTATCGTATAGCTGTAGGTCAGTTTATCATTACTATGATTAGCAAGTGCTGCATTTATAGTAGAGCCATTTATATTTAATTCAAGTTTTGAAGATCCTACAACTGTTACTGGCTCGTTAAAATCAATGACAAAAGAAAGAACCTGACCTGCTTTATAATAACCAGCATTTGGAATGGTGATAGCTTCGATTTTAGGGGAGACGGTATCGACGTAATAGCTTGAAGTATTTTTATTTGGAAGTTCTGTGGTTGCATCCTCAACAACACCGTCAACCGTGTATTGGATTGTTCCACCATTCAAATCAATTGAACGACTCAATTCAATGCCGTTAAGGTCTTCGTCACCAGCTTGAACTGTGTAGCGAAAGATTAGAGTTCTTGTGTTGTCACCAGAGAGATAACTTGCATAAACAGTTGTGCTACCAATTGTGATAGGAACTCTTGGAGAGCCGGTTACTTTTAAAACTGAACTATGAGTAAGGGTGATATCGATCGACTCTGATTCAATAAAAGTTTTAGCGCTATTAAGTTGAATATTAAAAAAGTTTTTATTCTGGCCACCACCAGCTTGAAAGAGTCCACCACCAGATTGTGAGTCAGAACCTGAATCCCCACAGGCTGCCAAGATGATAACAAATGTTAATAGTAGCAACTTATTCAAATTAGATAACCCTCTACGTCTTTATCGGCATTTCCAACTTTTATTGTAAGGTATTTCTTAATATTTATTGGATGAATTGAAATATTTAAGTAAAATCAGATATTTAGATAATCGGGACCGGTTAAGCTATAGAGATTATTTGGGAAAAATGCCAATGAAATTAGTCTTTTTTAAGGCAATTCATCAGTCCCATAAAGAATGGTTTCATCTTGATCCGCAGAGCCTGTGTCATTATCAGGCTGATACCATCCCGCCATTGGAACTGTTGATATAAATCGATAACCTGTAGGGGTTGTGCCTACTCTTGCTTTATAAGGAGCGTTAGCACCACCGCCTGAATTAGTTAAGGTAAGGGTTTGAACAGGTGGGTCTACTCCAATAGTTTGCCCCGGTGAGTATACATCAATAGTACCTGCTGCTTTAGATGCGAAAGCAACAAAATCAGCAGAGTTATTTATAGCATAGCGTTTCTTTAATTGGTTGGTAGGGAGAAATGGAGACGCTTTGTTACCATTACTATCTGCAAAACTAGCACCCGAAGTTTTTTTATCAGAACTAATTAGTAGTGACTCAGATTGAAAAAGAGCAGTCGGTCCACCCTGTGGATTAATTTGAATCACATCAGCTTTATTAAGGCTTCCAGAAGCTGTCGTGGAGTTAGAGTGAATAATATTATAGTTTGTTCCGTCTAGATCAGCAGTTAACCTCATCGAATTTGATGGGAAACCAATCAACTCTGTGTGACTTGGAAGTAGAGGCTTAGGGTCAACAAGCCTAGAACCTATCGTTCCTGATGAGTGGTACGCAAGAATTGTTCCTGTCGAGGTAATTTGATAAGAGCCATACACACTCCATGAAAGATTTGCTCCACTTCCAGCGGAAATTGTAGTCGAAGCCAAAACTGTTGAGCCTTGTTTTACTTCAATTGTAGAGTTCTCAGTTGCATAAACAAAGAGTTGTTGAGGGTTATCTCTAATGGAGTTAAAACTAAAAGATTTTCCGGCCCAGGCTGTTGGTTGCCAGACGATATTTCCTTTGGCGGTATTACCCCCACTTCCTTTTCTACCAGCAACATAAATCGGTTTGTCAGCATCAACAACATCGTATTGAGACGTAGTGATACTATCAGGTGCCTGAGAAAGGTTAACGACTTGCCCTGCAGAGAGAGGAGAGGAAGCAATTTCAACTCCATTTATGTAGACACGTGTATTGTCGTAATAGGCTACGACATTAGTATCTGTTGAGCCTCCTACGTTCATGGCCTTGTAAGGAGAATCGAAAAGAGGATCATCTGGCTTTGTTGTACCCTCGGCAGTTGTTGTCCAAGAAGAATAAGTCGCGCCGTCATACTGCACCCTTACTCTAAACTGGTAAGTTGTAGAAGCAAGTAGTCCCGTGACAGTTGTGTAAGTATTTAAGCTAACTCCATCGCTAAAACTTAGCCATGTACTAGATCCTTTAACTCGGTAGTTCACTTCATAATCATTTATCGTGTATCCACCTGGGTCATTTAAATTCCAGTCTAGATCTGCGCTATCTTTTAGAGTTGTAGGAACTGATAGATCCGCTACAGTTGGCGAGCCAGAGTCCTTATTTATAGTTGCGATTGCTTGAGTTGCTGGAGTCCCTCCTGAAGTCTGATGATCAGCAGTCACGTTTATTCCACTTCCGTCTGGAATACTAGATACATCTTGAGAACCCGTGGTCCAAGTTCCACTAGAGCAAGTTGGAGTAATATTAATAGAATCGATATAAACGTCTACAATTTGGCCATTTTCTGAACAAGTACCAGAAACGATATAGTTAGTTTCATTTCCAATATTGATATTTGGTGCACTGGATATTGTTACTACCGGACCAGTTGTATTTTTATCTACAGTTCGCGTTGCTTGAGTGGCAGAAGTAACACCGTCTGAGTGATCTGCTGTAATGAGAAGACTTGGGTTGTCCGCTAAACTCGAAACATCAACATATCCTGTAGTCCAGCTTCCCCCCGAACAATTTGGTTGAAAATTAAGTGATCCAATAAAAACATCTACAATTCTACCATTTTCTGTACAGGTTCCACTAACAGCATATCCAGTAGCATTTGCAGAAGTTACATCTTGGGCAAAAGTAATTGCAACTTGAGGAACGGCAGAATTTTTTACGACATTAACTTGGGCCTGAACGGCGTTATTACCAGAAGTTGCTTGATGATCGGCGGTGATACTTAATGCACCTGTGTCTGCAAGACTTGAGACATCGATAGCACCACTGGTCCAGGCATTTGACGAACAGGTTGGTGTCGCAGAAATACCGCCAATGGAAACTGTTACGGTTCTTCCATTTTCTGAACAGGTACCAGAAACAGAGTATGTTGTTTCGTTTGCAGCGTTAATATCAACCGCATCAGTGATACTCACTGTAGGAAGGACACCATCAACAAGCACGCTTGATAAGTTTGGAAGAGCGGCAACCGCATCTAAATTTAAATTGATAGGGTTTTGGGCTGAGTCGAAAATCGTGCCTGAATTTAGAGCAATTAAACTTGAACCGAAACCAATTCCATTAGAATCTTGATCCCCAGCTTGAACGGTATAAGTAAATACTAAGCTTGATGAGTTAGAGCCTGAAGCGTATGTTGCATAAAGGGTAAAACCGCCAACATCAAGTTGGATACGGGGACTTCCAGATACAACAACATTTTCACTTGTGTTTAAAGTGAAATTAACATCATCTGACTCAAGATAGTAGTTGGGATTAGGTGGTGTGATAGAATTAACTAACGGCACTACCGAATCTTTTGTAATATTAATTGTTCCACTTATACCCTCGTTGATTCCATCACTTAATTTTGCGACTAAGCTATGGGCAGCCTCAGAGAGAGCTGTCGTGTCGATAGTTCCAGTAAAACTAGTCCCATTACAGCTAAAACCGATAGGACTTGCAGCAGCCCCACCATCCACTTCTATTGTTACAGTTTGAGAGGCTTCATTACATGTTCCAGACACAGTAAAGGTTGATGAGTTATTTGAAGCATTGATATAACTAGCATTTAGAGGAGAAGTTATTGCCACAGTTGGAGCTGTAACATCTCTGGTAACTGAATGTGAAGCTGAGGTCGTTTCATTTCCTGCTAAGTCAGTAATGACGGCGGTAAAAGACAATGTTCCTTCAGCTAAAGAAGTTGAATCAATTGTTCCCGAAAAATTAGAGCCGTCACAGTTAAAGCCAACCTGAGAAGAAGCGGCTACTCCATCTACTTCTATTGATGCTGTCAATCCTGATTCATCACAGGAACCATTTACTGCAAAAGTAGTGGAATCGTTTCCGGAGGTAATTGTTGAACTATCCGCAGGAGAAATAAGGGCGATTGTAGGTGCAACGGTGTCTTTCGTGATATTTATAAGTGCACTGGTTCCCTCATTAAGAGCAGCATCTGTTAGTTTGGCTTGAAGGGTATGAGCACCTTCTGATAGCCCGGTGACATCGATTGTTCCAGAATATGTTGTACCATTACAACTAAAGCCAACTGGGCTTGTTGCTGCACCACCATCAACTTCGATGGCGACAGTTAAGCCAACTTCATTACAGTTTCCAGTGATATTAAAGCTAGTTGAAACATTTGTGATATTAATATAGCTACTATCAAAAGGACTTGTGATGGAAACGGTTGGAACAGTCGTATCTTTTGTTACCGAATTGGCCGCAGTCACTGTCGTATTTCCTGCATCATCAGTGATTTCTGCAGTAAACGATAAAGTTGTATCTGCTAATCCTGTGGTGTCAATTGTTCCTGAAAAATTAGTTCCGTCACATACAAATCCAACCGGAGATGTGGCATTCGCACCGTCAATCTTTATAAGAACGGTCTTTCCATTTTCATTACATGTTCCATCAACACTAAAAGTTGCAGAATCGTTTGCAGGTGTAATTGCCGATGAATTAGCAGGTGTTGTGAGGGCAATTGTAGGTGCAACGGTGTCCTTAACTAGGTTTATAATAGCGCTAGTTCCAGTATTTCCACCCCCGTCAGATAATTCTGCTTGCATGGTTACTGCTCCTTGAGCAATTGCTGACGTACTAATAGTTCCAGTAAAATTTGCTCCATCACAATTAAATCCAACAGGTGTCGCTGCCGCCAGGCTATTCACTTTAATGACAACAGTCTGACCAGCTTCATTACAAGTACCACTAACACTAAAGCTTGCAGAGTCGTTCGCAATATTTATATAAGAACTATCAAGAGGAGATGTAATGCTTACTGTTGGAGCTGTTAAATCTTTAGTGACCGTATTTATGGTGGACGTTGTTTCATTTCCTGCCGCATCCGAAATAACTGCGGTGAAAGAAAAACTAGTATCTGCAAGAGCAGTGGTATTAATTGTCCCTGAAAAATTGGTTCCGTTACAATTGAAGCCAACCTGCGAAGGTGCATCCACACCATCTATTTGAATGTTTACAGTTTGGGAGGCTTCACTACAAGACCCGTCGACTGCAAAAGTTGTTGAATTATTTCCATTGTTGATTGTGCTTAAATCTGCTGGATTAACCAAAGTTACTGTTGGCGCAGAAACATCGCGTGTGACGGTGATGATAGCACTAACTCCCTCATTTGATGAAGTGTCTTGAATCTTGGCTTGTAACGTATGCGCTGCCTCTGTTAGTGATGTAGAGTCAATTGTGCCTGCGAAACTCGTACCGTCGCAGCTAAAACCAATAGGGCCTGGAGCCGCTCCTCCATCTACTTCAATTGTAACTGTTTGTCCTGCCTCACTACAAGTTCCGCTGATCGGAAATGTTACAGAATCATTTGCAATATTAATATATGAATTATCAAGCGGGGCGGAGATGGACACGGTTGGGAGAGTCGCATCCTTTGTAATAGTGTTAGTATTAGATGTTGTGCTATTTCCTGCTGCATCGATAAGCTCTGCTGTAAAAGCTAGGCTTGCGTCGGCAAGTACAGTTGAATCTATGGTGCCTGTGAAATTTGTACCATCACATACAAAACCTACCTGAGAAGATGCGCTCACTCCATCAACTTTAATATCGACAGTAATTCCATTTTCATCACAGGTTCCATCTACAGCAAAAGTGGTAGAGTCATTAGCTGAAGAAATTGTTGATAGATCGGCAGGCGTCGTTAGACTAATTATAGGTGCCACTGTATCTTTGGTTAAATTGATAACACTGCTTACACCTTCATTTAATCCAGTATCTAAGATCTTTGCTTGAAGAGTATGTGCTCCTTCTGCCAGAGCAGTCGTATCTATTGTTCCAGCGTAAGTTGCGCCATTACATACAAATCCAACAGGGCTAGCTGGCGCACCTCCATCAACTTCAATGCTTACAGTTTGTGAGGCCTCACTACAATTTCCAGATACCGCAAAGGTGGTGGAATTATTTGCAATATTGATATAACTAGAATCTGTAGGTGAAAGTATTGATACGGTTGGATCGACTCTATCTTTAACAACAGTATGAGCGACAGAGGTCACTTCATTTCCTGCGGCATCAGTGATTTTCGCGGTAAAGCTATAAGTAGCATCTGCAAGAGCGGTGGTATCAATAGTTCCTGTGAAATTAGTTCCATTACAGCTGAACCCCACGGGAGAACTCGCAGCGACAGCATCAATTTCAATAATAATAGTTGCTAAATTTTCATCGCAAGTCCCCGTAACTGAAAAAGTCGCGGAGTCGTTTGCTGAATTAATAGAGCTATTATCAGCAGGTGTTGAAAGAGCAACTAAAGGAGCAATCGTATCTTTCGTTAAATTGATACCGGTACTTGTGGCTTCATTACCGCCTTGGTCTTGCAAGACCGCCGTCATCACGAATGCACCTTGAGAGATACCGTTGGTATCAATAGTTCCTGAAAAATTAGTTCCGTCACATACAAATCCAACTTGTGAATTTGCATTGGATGCATCAACTTGAATATTAACTGTTTGCCCGGACTCATTACAAGTTCCACTAACTGCAAAAGTAGAAGAGTTGTTGGCCAAGTTTATATATGAGTTATCTATAGGAGTTGTGATAGCAACAACAGGAGCCGTGGTATCGACTAGGACATTTGGCATCGAAGGAGCCACAAAACTTGTATCTAAATTTTGAAGTGATCCATTTTGAATTGTTCCGCCATTAAGATCAAGAGGGGAGTTCAAGACTATTCCATCACTATCTGTTAAGCCTGATTCAACAATATACCTGAAAGTCAAAGCGGCAGTGCCGGTTCCAGAAAGATAATCTGCATACTTGGTAACTCCTCCAATATTAATTTGGAGCCTAGGGCTACCAGTTACATTTACTAATTCGGAGATGTTGGCAACAAAATCGATATTATTAGTTTCAATATAAGTGTTGTCTGCAGGAGGGGTGATCGAATTAATTACAACGGTCGCGACATTTACTGTGACTCCAGTTAAATCAGGGATAAAACTTGTAAAATCTAAATTGGCACTTGATCCATTTGAATCATTTATAGTTCCCCCATTCAAACCAATTGAATTACTAGTAAAGATAATTCCATCGTTATCGTTGTCTACGGCCTGAACGGTGTATCTAAAAAGCAGGCTATTAGTTCCTGTGCCACTTTGATAGGTCGCAAATACGGTATTACCACCTAGATCAATTTGTAGGCGAGGAGTTCCGGTAATATTCACTGACCTAGAAAATGTGATGTTGAAATCTAAATCGTTACCAGTCACATACATATTGTCAGCAGGAACTGCAAGCGCCGTGATACTTGCTGGAGCTGCATCAATTAATACAGCTGATAAATCTATTGCGGAAACGGCTGTTGTCATATCAAGATTGGCGTTAATTTCATTTGAACCTTTGATCTCACCTGAGTTTAGGTCAATAGAGTTACCCAGCTCCACTCCATCAAGGTCAAGTTCACCTAAAACCACTTGGTGCCTAAAGACGAGTCGATTTGTGTCAGAGCCAGATACATAGCTGGCATAAGCTGTTCCAGAGGTCAGATTCATGATGAGACGAGGATTACCTGAGACGCTTACTGGCCTATCAAAATTTAGTGCGAAAAACATCTCTTCATTCGCTAAATATGTTTTATCTGATGGTTTTGTGATGGAGGTGACTTCCGCTCTACCTGCGTCGACTAAAACATTAGGCATGAGAGGCGGAGCTAAATTTAGATCTGCATCGACTGAAGTTGCATCTCTGAGAGTTCCACCGTTTAGATCTATTGTATTATCAAACATTACACCATCAGTATCTTCATCACCCTCTTGAATCAGGTAGCGAAAAGTTAAAGTATTAGTCCCACTTCCAGAGACATAGGTGAAGTAGCGCGTGTCAGCTCCAATAGTTGCTGCAATTCTTGGAACACCTGACACATTAATCGCTTCTGTAAAATTGACTTTTACGTCCATGAATTCGAGGGCCAGGTAGGTATCATCTAGCGGCTTGGTTAAGCTCGTTACATAGGGAGTATCGCCATCAACGAAAGTGGTAGGCATAGGAATTGCGAAAAAACTTAATGATGCATCATTACCGTTTTCATCTTTAATTGATCCGCCATTGAGATCTAATGGAGAGGCCATCGTTATTCCATCTAGGTCGACATCAGTTCCTTGGACAGTATAGCGAAAAATTAAAGTGGTACTATTACTTCCAGCGCTGTAATTTGCGTAGGCAGTATTTCCACCAATATCTAATTGCAGTCTAGGTGTTCCCGTAACTTTAACAGCGTCATCAAATAAACCAATGAAAGCTATTTGTTGATTGTAGTAATAAGTTTTTGCTGTCGGTGGAGTAATCAACCCCAGGGTAGGAGCTGTGGTATCTACTTTTAAATCTTGTGTTGAAAGACTTTCAAAATTAGTATTTGCATCTGTGAGCACACCTGCTTGTGAAAACTGCAGCTGCCCGCCGTTGAGGTCAATTGAAGAGTCAACTTCTATGCCATCAGAATCATCATCACCTGCAACAACGGTATAACGAAAAGTTAGATTTGAGGTTCCAGATCCTGTTAAGTAATTAGCGTAAACCGTGTTCCCGCCTATATCAATAATAAGCCTCGGCGAACCTGTTACATTTATTTGGTAAGAGTGGCGAAGAACCAGATCAATATTTTCACCTTCCAGATATGTCTTTCTAGATGGGGGGATAAGGATGAAAGTATTCTCGACTAGTTTATGATTATTAAATAATCCACCACCGCTACTATCATCTCCACCACCGCTATCAAAACAAGCCGTTAGTAAATTAAGTGTGAATAATAGCAAAAGTATTTTAATCAAAAACGATTCTCCACTTTATTAATCGGTGCTAAGTCCCTTGAACTATTATAAAACGATTAGATCGGAAGGTTTTTCCGATTGTAAAATCAAATAGTTAGGCCATTTTAAAACTGTCTTTATTATATATTTCTCAATTTCTGCAAAAATTTTATGGCGTTCCCCATTTATTCTTGAGGTAGGTTTCAATCTTAAGAATTTCAGCGGCTGAAAGCTGTTTATCAAAAATTAAAAACTCACCAATATATCCGTTGATCTGGTCTCCTGAAGTTTGATCATCTCCAAGGACGTAGGCACCTGAACCAGTAAAGCTGGTATTACCCCAGTTAGTATTGTTGGTATAAACTACCGAGCCATTTTCCCATAGATTAGTTTTACTTCCATCATCATAAGCGCTCCAAACATTAAAGCCGGTATCATCTAGGTGGTAATTCGTACTCGCCTCGTTGAATCCGTAATTGAAGAAAAAACCTCTTCGGGTAATTGTTGTAGAGTAAAATTCAAAAAAACATTTTCTAGAATTATTTTGATCCATTTTCCCAACAAGAAATACAGTGAGCCCACCGTTGTTAACCCGAGTAAAAGTTCCTTCCAGAGATCTCGTGAGTCCATTGAAGCGCACAGCGGGTAAACCATTTTGAACGTTTGCCTCATAGAGAGGTTGATTGTTGGGATCAGATTCAGTAGCTGGGCTCGCTACTCCACTTAAGTCTGACCAACTAGAAATCTTATCACCATCGCTTGGTTCAGTTCCACCATTTGTAATATCGGTGGCACTTAACCAAGCAATCGGATTAAGAGAACTAATAGAGAAAATTTCTGCTGTGGCAGTACTGGACCAAGGACCAAGGAGTCCATTATCTGCGGCCACTCTAAACTCGTAGGTTACTCCTTCAGTTAGGCCTGAAACTGCAGCTGAGTTGGTTGAAGGGCTAGGTGATAGGTTATTCCAACTTAAAACACCTTGCTCACGGTATTGAACAGTATAATGAGAAATTGAAGTCCCATTATTATTAGGCACATTCCATGATAGTGCTAGCGTAGAATTAGAAGTCGTAGGCGCAGTGGAAAGAGAGGTTATTTGATCAGGAGCCGTAATTCCTGAACTCGTATTTACAATTACACCTGACAAGGAAGAAAGGAATGACGAGAAATTAGTACTTGCTGAAAGAGTATCTGATGCCGCTTTTATTGTTCCTGAGTTTAAATCAATTGAAGAGCTAAGCCCTATACCATCATTATCATTATCGCCACTTTGAACGGTATAAGAAAAAACGAGTGAAGAAGAATTATCACCTGATTGGTAATTAGCGTATTTGGTTGATCCTCCTATGTTTAAAACTAAACGAGGAGTTCCACTAACAAGAACATCTTCTTCAAAATCAACTTGAAAAAGTATTTCAGAACCATCTGCATAAGTAGCATTAACAGGCTCTATGAAATTGGTAATTTCAGGTCCCGGAATAATCGTTTGCACTAATAATCCCGAACTTGATCTATCTGAAAATGCCACTTGTGCATTTTCGATTTTTCCTTGATAAGAATAAGTTAATGAGGCTCCGTTCAAATCAATTTGATTTTGAATAGCAATCCCATCTAAATCTTCATCGGAGCTATTAACTGTATAACGAAAAACGAGAGTTCTTGTTCCGCTACCAGTTAAAAGTTCGGCGTACTTAGTTTCTGTCCCAATGGTGAGAACCAATCTTGGTGAACCAGTTACAGTAATTATTTGCGAATGATCAAGACCAATATCAATATGATCACCATCGCTAAACGTTTGGTCTGCAGGAAGATCGATGACAAATTTATTTGAAATTGTTTTACTTTGAAAAAGTCCTCCACCAGACGAGCCTGAACCACTTTCATTTGCACATGAATTCAGCAGAAGTAGGGTGAATATTAGTAGGTAGGACAATTTCATACCCAATTTATCGGTTACCATTGGTTAAATGTTAACACCTTAATATTACTGAAAAAATTAAGAAAAAGTTAAAAGTGTGAATTCAAATATTTAGAAATTGTTTATGAATATATCTTCATAATTGAAATTGGGTAGTGCCAGTTTTTATGGGACGAAAATATTTTTTATTCTGATTAGAATTTGAAAAAGTCCAGATAGTTTAGCCTTAAAAAGAATCAACGGTATATTTTCTGCATCTAATATTCTAGGTAATTCTAAGTTTGGAGTATCGATTTTTATCAGGCCATACTGGCAGGTGGTAGCTGATTCAATATTCATACTTTCAAGCATTGGAATATGTTTCTCTTCATAAGCTCCACTGGGATAGCAGAAATGTTTTTTATCTGAGTCGCTAAAGACAGAAATTAGTTCCTCATTGATTAGAATATCTTCTTTTAATTTGTCTAAAGGAAAGCTCATATCGTGCGAATGGGTATGAAGTTGAATATCAACATATTCAAAACCGTGCTTTGCTATTTCGTCTCTGGAGCTCAAAATAAAAGAAGCATAGATCTTATTGTCTAGAGTGAGATTTTTTTGAGAGAGAAAATTTTTAAAAAGATCTTCGCGTTGTTGAGGGGTATAGTTGTTTTCTATATGCTTTATAAAGCCCCACATTTTTTCTTTATCAGAAGTTTCTATAATGGAATTGACTCCAAGTTTCGTACCAAAGTCTTCAGAAGAAAATTTATCTATTTGAAACTTCCATATAACGTAGGAAAAAATGAGTCTAAAGATAGGATAAGGTGATTCAGCATTTTTAGTCGTTAGATATAGAGTCGATGGAATTTTTTTTTCTTCTAAAAAAGGTAGCATAAATTCTATAGAAGATCGGAAGCCATCATCTATTGTTAACACAGCTTCATTCCAGCTTAATGAACCTGTTGCTTTTCTTTCCAGTAACTCCTGAAGCGAAATAAATTTGTATCCCTTTTGGAGCATCCACTCAATTTTATTTTTGAACGTCTCAAGTCGGATATAGTTGGCCGGCAAAAAATCATGTTCATCATCAATTGAAATGCCATGATAACATAGAATTACGCCACAATTTCGATAAATAAAATAAGCCAACCTGTTTAAACCCAAGCGATCTAAAAAACAGAGTACACATAACTTTAAAGACATAAGGCTCTATTTTAGTGCGAAAAATCTACCCTTTCAACCGAATCAACTTGAAAGAGTATTTATTGCTCACTAAATAAAGCTTTATGAAATTAATCTTGATAAGCCTTTTTTTTATTGATGTATACGCTTATGCGTGGCCTGAAGGAAACAATCCTTTTCGCTTTGAAAGAAGGCTGATGACCAGATTTGACAGCCTTCCTCAAAAGGGTGAAATTGAAGAAAATTTTATCGCATGGCCTGGAAGCCATTGGGCCAGTCATTTAGGGGGGATAGCTCATCGCTGGAGTGCCGGAAACCCACAAAATTTCACTTACAAGCCATACTCATTGTTAGAGCTTAAAAATTTAGAGCAGCGCTTTATTGATGAGCTCTCTCCAGCTGAAAAATATGACATTTTAATGAGACGATTTGATTATCCGACTGTAAGGCGTGAATGGAATGACAATTCACCTCATGATATTAGCTGGTTTGGAATATGCCATGGAGTTGCTCCAGCCTCTCTTAACCATGCTGAGCCAAAAAATAGAACGGTAGTCACAAGAGATGGAATTAAACTCAATTTCTATTCAAGTGATGTAAAAGCTCTTTTAAGTTATCAATATGCAAAGATCTGGTCTTCACCAATTAAATTTTTAGGAAACCGATGTAATGTAGGTTCATGGGATGAGGTGACTCCTTTAACTAAAGATAAATGTGAGGACTTAAATCCGGGAGCATTTCATATCATTTTTACAAATTTTATAGGGCTTAGAAATAAGACCTTCATAGTAGACATAGATCCTTTGGCTGAAGTTTGGAATCATGTACCTAAAAGCTATTATTATGACGTCTACGAAGAGTACGAAACTCGTGAAGGAGCGACTCCAGGAACAGCTAAAGTTGTTTGGGTTGGGGCTGCTCTCAGTTATGCAGCAGCCATAGCTCCATTTTTCGAACCGGTAATTGGTCTTGAACAAGGCTATTATGTAGAAAACAACTATTCCTATTTATTGGACTTAGACCAATACGGTAATATCATTGGGGGAAAGTGGCTTAGTGAGCTTCGCCCAGATTTCATATGGACCCAAAAACCTGTGAAATTCCAAGGTTATTGGAACTTTCTTAACACTCTTTATTCACCGAGAACGAACTAGTTTACCCTTGTATTTTTTACTTACTAAATCCTTCTTACTTTAATCGTAGAGCCTTTAAAGGTAGTAATTAGAGTTAAAAGTAAGTAGGAGCATACATGAAGTTTTCATTTTTAAGGGGCCTTATTATAACGGCACTATTGGGAGTAATATCTCTCAATGTTTTTGCTGTTGAAGAAATCACGATTAATCAACTTAGAGAAGAAGTATTAGATGAGAATATTGATATTAAAATTCAATATGAAAAATACTATCAAGCTCAGCAAAATATTGGAGTTAAGTTAGGCGAATTTCTTCCTAATTTAAATATTCAGCTTATTTATTTTAATTCCACATACGGAGTGCTCTATTCAGTTGTTCCTACTCCTTCGAACTGGTTTAACTATCAAGCCAGTAAAGAATTAGCGATAGCTGAAAAGTATATAACTGAATCGATCAAACTAAATATATTAAGAGATCTTACCAATACCTATATTAGTATTAAGCATCAAGAATTGATGATGGCCTCAATGAAAAAAGAAGAAGCTTCTCTTCAAGATGCATACGCCAGAGCACAAGCACTTGAAACAGTCGGCATGGGTAGCTCATCCAATACTTTTACCGCCCTAAGATCTCTACTTCAACACCAAAATGATATTTTAGCACTGGAAACCGTAATTGCTGCTCACAAAGAGGCTCTTGCTATTTCTTTAAATCGTCACCCAGGTGAAGAAATTGAGCTTGCTGACTTTGATGCGCAATCTATAACTGATATTCCAGCTACGGTAGAGCAAGCTATAGACATGGCATTAGTGAATTCTCCTGAGCTAAAAGCAAACTTCTTTATGCAACAAGCTGCCCAGTATATGACTAGATCTGCAAGATGGTCTTTTGTTAGTTTCAGTGGAATTGGATTTGGTTATCCTGCGACAGTTGCTATCGAGAACTCTAAATTAAGAGAAATTCAACTTGAAGGTCAAAAATTAGCGAATCAAATCGCTAACCAGTTAGATTTAGCTTATTTTAAAATAAATAATCTAGACCAAAGAATTGATACGCAAAATGAAATTTTGATTGCAGCCAATAACGAGCTTCAACGTGTTTCTGAACTCTATGAATTAGGACAAGTTACACTTGCAGAACTAATTGTTGCGCAAAATAGTGCACTTTCGGAAGAAAGAAGGCTAGCGACTCTGAAAATGGAAAAAGAAATTCAAATCAATGAGGTGAAAAGACTCATCGGTACTAATGCAAGTGGATCCGAAGTTTCTGCCGATGAAATGAATAGCATCGAAATAATAGCAAATACTTCAAGTTCATTTAGAAGCAAAAAGGTAGCTGTAAATCTTTCGATTCCAGCGAATATTTCTACCAAGGTAGCGAGTGTTCAGTATTCTGGAGACATTTTTGACTACAGATTTGATAACTCCAGCGGTAATTATAGCCTTTACAAAAAAGTGAAAGGTCTCAGCGGAGAACAAGTTATTGTAGCAACGATAACCTTCATTGATGGTCAAACGCTAGAAATTGAAAAAGTAATTATTCTTTAGGAGAGGGAAATGAAAAAGCTTTTATTAAGTTTTCTAACATTCACTCTCGCTTCTCAGGCAATTGCTAATGAGTATGCTACTCAGATTTTTAAACAGACTGAGGGAGTTCTTGCGCAAAAGGAATCGGCTATAAATCTCGAGCAAGCAAAGCTTATGGCCGTGGGTGAAAATATAGAAGTGCAAATCGCTTATGAACGATTATTGCAGGCTCAAAGAAAAATTAGTCTCGCTAGAGCTCAATTTTTTCCCTATGGCCTAGGGGATGTAGGTCTCATTTATTTTACCAACTCATTCTCTGCTTTAATATTGGTAGAATTAATTACTTCAATTCCTACTAAGTGGTATGCAATGGCCAAAGAGCAGCATTTAAGAAATGCTGAGTCTTGGAGTTCAAAAGCACTTAGAGAAAACATAAAGAATCAAACTGCTCTAATCTATTTTAATATTCTAAAAGAAGAGAGCATGGTGAAACTTGCTGGATATGAATTGAATTTGATGGAAGAACTTCTCACCGCAAGACAAGCTGAAGTCTCTGTTGGGTTGGCCTCAGCAGATGAAGTAAGAAAGCTAAATTATAGAATTCTAAGTCTTCGAGATGAACTTCTAAAATTCGAAGCCTATCTGGCCGAAGAAAAAGCAGCTTTCAAAATGCTTTTGGATATTCCTTATAATGCAGTGGTAGAGCTCCAGCCAGCTGCTAACTTTATGACTCTAAATGACTATGATGTTGATGCTGAAAATTTAGCCCAACTTGCTACCTCTAGGTCTTATGAAATTAAAGCGGCAGAACAAGTCGTGCAAGCAGCATTTGACTCCAAAAGATCTGCGCAGTGGTCAATTTTAAGTTTTTCAGGAATTGGATTTGGCTATTTTTCTAAAATCAGAATGGAAGGATCTAAGATTGAAGAGTCAAAACTTAGATTATCGGCGATTAAAAACAATATTTATAATAATACCTATTCTCGTAAAAATAATCTGCAAAACTCAATCAGATTTTTTGAAGCAGAAAAGATGGTAAGTGATACAACTAAGTCCTATGTTGAAGCTCAGCTAGAAGCTTTTAAAGCTGGAGTATTACCGCTTTCAGATCTGATTGAAACTGAGCTTTACTTTCTGAGAGATTACCGCGAGATGCTTCAAGCTCATTATAGTGCACTTACAAGATTAGACGATCTAGAGCGAGTCATTCTTGGAAATATAAATGAATCAGAGATATCGCTAGTTAAAACTCAGGCTGAAGATGAATTGAGTGCATCAGATTTTTCTCTAGCCGCAGAGTTTAAAAGAGGCTCGGTCTACTTCTCAATTGTAGATCGTGCAAATAAGATCTCTGAAGTTGAAAGTGTCGTCTACTCTTTTGGGTCTAGTCGATTAAATCCAATTAAGAGTTTTAGAAAACAGAATGATTTTTTCGTTAAAATTTCACAACGAAAAGTAAAGTTTCCGATGGATGTTAAGATGCAAATCATCTTGAAATCTGGGGACGTAATTAACAAAACAATTAGGGTTGAAGAATAATAGGAGCACAAAATGTTTAACTTGAAGAATTTATTAATAGCACAGCTTGCATTTGCATCCCTTGCTATGGCCGGTTCTGGACCATTAGAAGACGGTAGCGATGTTTGTGGGGTTCCAGTTTGTAGTTTAGAAGCTACAACTTCAGCTCTAAGTGAATTAGATGAGAATAAACGTTATAACTATACTAATATGCTGGTAAGCAGTTATAAGGACTCAGCTGATATTAATACACTAGAGAATCTTGTTAGTGCCGCCAATGCTATCAAAGAATTAACAACAGTAGCAGGAGATGCTGATTGGGTTGTTAGAGAAGCAAGCACTCTTTTGAACAATTCAATTTTCAATCTCGCGAAGTATTCTGACGTGGATGCAGCAAATTTAATTCAACTTTTTGCTCAACTAGATAACCAAACAAAAAGATATGAAGTCATTTCTTATTGGCAAAACGCTGTTAGTGAAATTGAAAATATTAGTGATTTATCCGAACTTGTTGCATTCGCTTCTCAAGCAGCAAATATTTCAGCTAGTAAAGGTGATGAGGACTGGGTTCCAAGGGCAGCAAATTCACTTGCTTCACAAATCACAATTAAATTGACTGACTTAGATCCTGCACATGAAGGAGTTTATTCAGTGAATATTACAAATGCTCAGTCAAATAAAATGGGATTTGATAAAGTTGTTATTCTCGATTCAACTTCAGAGAAAAACCTTGTGGTGAAATTCATTAACTCTAAATACAATAAGGTAGCTTACGAATACAGTAACGCTAAAATTGTCGGGTCTAAAATCTCTGGAAAAATGGTATCTAATGCAAGTTTAAGTTCAACAGTTGAGCTAGAATACGACAGAAGCTCAGGTGCAATTTCAGGTACAATTCAAACGACTCAATCAACTCCGATAGAATTCAGCGGAACTCAAAACTTCTCAGCTAGTTCTGTTTTTGCAGGCGAAGTGGCAGCTGAACTTGATGAGGATTCAATTGTAGGTGAAATGAATGGATCAATTCTTGGGATTCCAGGAACCATGAGCATCAGAAGTTTTTCTCCTGGTGTTTACTCAGTTCACTTTGCTGCCAATAATGGCCTGATCGTAATGGACTTTGTTGGTAAGTTCTTTAAGAAAAATGGTGTTTTATCGGTGACATATAGAAATCAAGTTAAGCTAGTGATGTCATTGAGAGTAGTAGATGGTCAAAATAAATGGACTGGAAATACTTTCTCAACAACGAATGGATCTGTAACACCGGTTCTATTTGACGCGAAATAATTTATAAAAACTAGGTCTGACTTCAGAGATAAGATAGCTGATGTCAGACCTTCCGAACCAGTCCGTAAACTAGTGCTCCTAATTGATCATATTTTTCTGCTAAATTCTTATTTTGTACTATTTTGATAAGTGTTTGAGTTTCTCTTAGAGAGCCCATAGCTATACTGTAAAAGCGCTTCTGATCTTTCGGCGATTGTCTGCCACTGCCCTCGGTTATATTGAGTGCAATACTAAGCGAAGCTCTCAAAAGTTGATCTCGAACTGGATTTTTAAGCTTGATTTTTTCGCATTCAAGGTAGAGTTGGAGCGATGATATATGTGTTAAATCGGAACCTAACCGATACCGTAACTGGAGCTGGTACCGTAGCTGAAAAGCTTTCAGTTGAGTATTCTTTGTAAATATTACAAAACCTTCATAATTACTTAAACTTAACGCTTTGCGATAGTAAAATACCTCAAAGGGTTTATTATGAGTATGTATAGTAATTTCAGTGATTTAGAGGTCGTAAAAAACATCGATTTCGTCTTGCGATCAAAAGCCGCAAAAATTTATCTCCTGGGCTGCGAGTATCCCAAAGAGCCACTTTTGGAAACGGCTGAATACCTAGTTCAAAACTTAGCAGATGTTTATAGACATAAAATCCTCATTTTAGATTTTGATCCAACGAGAAGCTCTGGTGCGACTCAATATCAAAATATACATTCAATTGATTTTCTATCAACAGAAGATCCGAATGGATTAAATATTTACACCGCTGAATGCCTTAATCATTACGATTATATTTTTGTTCTTCCCCATATAAAAATGAATTTAGATCGGACTGAGATTCCTAATCTAAAGCTAGATTCTTCTTTTCTTATGAGAACAAAAAAATCTGTTTCTCCTGTTGCCAGCAGGGTTATGACAAAATCTCTTACTGACTCCCAAGTTGATATTGCGGGTCTATTCTATAGGGAAGCTTAAAATGAATAGTGAAAAAATCATGATCAGAGATTTCATTCTCGTTTTAAAAAAATACTCCCTTGCTGTTGCAGTTATTTTCGTACTTACAATTGGTTTTTCAGTTCAGTTGACGAATTTTTTAACTAAGCAGTATAAGTCAGAGTTTGAAATAAATGTTTATTCTAAATACTTTAAGAACCCGCTTATTTCGGAAATTATACCTGGAGTTTATAATATTCCAGAGATGCGGTTTACTATAGATTCAATGGTAAAAGAAGCCATCAGTGAAGAGTTTGTTGACTCAATTGCTTCAGAGTTCAACTTTTACAAATTGGATACAGACGAGGTAACACTAGCTAAAAATAGACAAATTCTTAGAGATCGCTTTTCAGTTTTTTCTACTGGTGGACAAAGTTATAAAGTAACCTTCACTGATAGTGATCCGTATACAGCTAAAAAAGTAGCTGAGAAGACTCTAGCAAAAGTTAAATCACAATTTGTTGATAGTCGTATAGCAACAATTGAAATGGTTAAACAGATGATGTTAAATCGTCTACAAGCGTTTAGCGCCACTCAAAAAATCTCAACGAAAGGTTCAGAAAAAGCCCTAGCGTCTAAATCTCCAGATGTCTTAAGAGCAGAACTTAAAAAAATTGAAACAAATATTTCAGCCATGTCTAAGCAGTATAATCGTTCTCACCCTAAAATGCAGGAACTAGTCAGTCGTAAACAGACCATTGAAGTTTGGCTTGAAGAATTTGGTCAAAACGCATTTTCAGCTAATGAACTTGCAACGATTTCAATGCCTACAGAAAAAGTGATTAGTGAACAGATTACGAGCAAGTTTTATACTAAATATCATGATTTTAATATGGCACTTGATATTGAGAAGCAGTCACTAGAGTCTTATATTGGTGTTATACAAAAGCCACAACTACCAACTAATCCAATGTGGCCAAAGAAGAGATTATTTGCTGCTGTTGGTTTTCTATTGGCTTTGGTTATTTCGTTTATTTATATATTTGTAAAAGAGATCATGGTTCCAGGCCGTAGAGAGCTTCTATTGGCAGAAGCGGCGGAATTGGAGACTCTTTACCTTGGGCAGCTAAGCAGTACTGATTTTAAATCGGCAAACAAAATTGATCTAGCAGGAGATTCGTTGCAAAATGGATAATTTGAATGTTTTTATTCTTAACATTCAACAAGTATTTTTGGCGCTGTTAGCAGCGTCATTCGCTTTTTTTATCTTACAAGATCGTGAGAAATTTAGAGAAAGTCTACCTAAAGAGTCTCGTGTTTTTATGACTCTCGTTTTAATTGTTACGACCATAGGGCTAGCGTTTAATTTTTATGATGGCTTTGGAGAAGTTGGTATCATTTATGCTGTTGAATTTGCTCTGTTGATAGTGATGTGTCTAGTTGGACCGAAATACGCAGTAAGTTTCTTTATTTATATGCTTCTCTCAAGACCATGGGAGATTTTTGATAATCAGTTAATGGAGTCGATGCCAAGAGACTTATTCTATCTAACAGCATTGGTTGTCGTAGCTTCAAAAATTGTTAATAAAAGATTTTATTTTAGACTCAATGTGGGAACTGTGATTGTATTAGCATTTTCTGTTTGGGTCTTCTTCTCTGCTTTTTTTAGTCCGTTTCAAACGGATGCTATTTCTAAATACGCAGAGATTTTTTCAAAAGGCGTAATTGTATTTCTTTTGATTCAAAATGGTTTCGATCAGGGGCGAGACTTGAAGGTGGCAAAGCTTACAGTTGTGCTCGCTATTTTGGAGAAGAGTATTATTAGTTTCTATCAGACCTACTTAGCGAGTATACAGTCTCTTAGTATTGAAGATGAATATCAAAGATTAGAAAGTGTTGGGATTTTGTCTAACTCAAACGATATAGCAGCCATTTTTATTTTGGCGATTCCCTTTACTCTCTTTTTCCTTTTAAAAACAAAATTGAAACCCTTTAGTTGGTTAACAGCTTTTTTAGTAGGTGGGATCATGTCTTACCTCGTGTGGAAATCACAATCTCGAGGTGCCATGCTTGCTCTTATGGGGACTTTTGCTAGCTACTTTTTTCTGCAGGTTAGATCAAAAAAACATATTGCTTTAGTCTTAGTTCTTGCTTTGGTTGCTGCCTTAGGTTCTTTCGCACTCATGCAAAGAAAAGCAGAAGATTTAGAAGGTTCAACCAGTAATAGAATTATTTTTTGGAAAGCTGGCGTGAATATGGCCGTTAGAAACCCGGTTTTTGGAATCGGTTTTTGGGGATTCAATGAGAACTTTGCATCCTATGCAATCGACGGAGACACCGGGTCGGAAGGTACCCATATGACGGCTCATAGTTCTTGGGTCCAAGTACTTGCTGAAACTGGGTTTATGGGCCTATTCCTATTTATGGGGCTATGGATTTATGCATTGAAAAGATCTTTTGAAATAAGAAGAGCTGAACCCGAATACTTCATGAGCTTAGTTGGTTATGGAATTACGATCACCTTTTTGTCACATGCATATTTACTCTTTCCTTATATTTTATGTGCTTTGGCCATAACACAAAGTTCTCTGAGAAACGATGAAGATGAATCTGTAATTCTACTAAGTGATTTAAGAGGTGCTTATGCTTGAGATAAGCCTCCTCCTAATTGGTATGATACTTTATGCTTATTTGGGCTATTTTATTTTAGTTTTTGCTCTTTCAATATTTGTGGACAAAAAGGTGGAAAAAGCGGAGATTTATCCAAACCTTGCACTTGTGATTGCCGCATATAATGAAGAGCAGGATATAGAGTCAAAGATTTTGAATTCACTCGAGCTAGATTATCCAAAAGAAAATTTAAAAATTATAGTTGTTAGTGATGGCTCTACTGATAAAACTGACTCGATCGTTTCTAGATTTCAAACTAGAGGAGTTGAACTCATAAGAATTGAGGGACGAGTGGGCAAAACAGAGGCAAGAAATCAGGCCCTTAAAAAAATAGACTCTGAAATCATAGTCTTTTCTGATGCCACAACTATTTATGCTAAAAACTCCTTGAAAATGTTAGTGCGAAACTTTTCAGATAGAAAAGTCGGAATGGTTGCTGGTAGATTAAAATACATAGATCCTAACGGGTCTGAGATGGGATTCGGGCAAAAAATATTTTGGAAATACGAAAACAAAATTAAGAAGTGCCAAACAAAACTCGGTACATTAACCGGCTCTCTTGGTTGTATGACGGCTTTTAGGAAGTCATATTATACAGATCTACCTTCAAATATAATCGAGGATTTCACCGAGCCTCTTATGTTTATTCAAAAAGGTTTTAGGGTGGTCTATGAGTCCGAAGCACAATGTTTCGAAAAAACTACCCAAATGGCCAAAGAAGAATTTTCCATGAGAGTACGCGTGATTCGTGGTGGATTGACCGGCTTATTGTATGCGAGAAGTGTCCTGAATCCATTAATTTATCCTGCTGCTAGCTTCCAGCTTGTGAGTCATAAGGTCATTCGTTGGCTCGTGCCAGTTTTTGCTATATTAGCATTTATTTCAAGTGCGATCGATTTGATTATAACTCAAACTGTCTTGAGCCAAATTATATTTGGACTGCAGGTCTTGTTTTACTCGTTGACTGCCTTGAGCTTTATTATGGGGAAATTACAAATTAAGATACCATTTATCAGTCTGTTTCAGTATTTATTCGTAGTCAATTTGGCAGCACTACAAGCCTTGGTTAAATTTTCTACAAGTAAACTTGAAGCGACTTGGGAACCACAGAGGAAACTTACATGACATCTCTTAACCTAACTGAAAGACAGCAAAGAGAACGTGACTATTACAATCAGTATGCAAAATTACATACTCCAAGTATTGAAAGTATAGACCTTTCACCGGTAACAAAAGTTATCGAAAAAACAGAGCAAAGACCTTGGAACAGCTACTGGGCCATTTATCAATTTGCGATAAATCATTATAGTGAAGGAAAAAGATTACTTGATTTTGGAACTGGTCCTGGAGAAAATGCACTTCGTTTTGCGAAAATAGGTTACGAGATTGAGGGATTTGATATTAGTGAACAAAATATCGAAATCGCTAGAGACCTTTTTCAAAAAACCGGACTCAAAGGCGAATTTCAGGTGAGCTTTGCTGAGTATCTTCCTTACGAAGATGATTCATTTGATCTCATCGTTGGTATCGATATTCTTCATCATGTTGATATTTCTCATAGTATTAGAGAGTGCTATAGAGTTCTAAAATACGGCGGTAAAGCTTTTTTCAGAGAGCCTGTTGAAGTTCCATTTTTAGATCGCATTAGAGAATCAAATATTGTGAAAAGGTTTTTCCCAAAAAATGTATCTTTTGAAAAACATATCACCGAAGATGAACGAAAATTAAATTGGAAAGATGAAAGAACAATTCGATCAGTATTTCCTAAAGTAAAAAAACACTACTATTTTCTTTTTGCCAGATTTGATAAATTCTTTAGAGAAGGGGCTGACCCTAAGCCGTCTTTTCTTGAAAAGTTAGATTATTTAATCATGAAGATGTTTCCTTTTGTAAAACGTCTGGGTGGGACAGTTATATACGAGCTTGAAAAATAATGCGTATTCTATGGGTTACTCCTAAATGGACTTTGCCGGCTAATGACGGTGCTAGAGTTGCTACATATCAATTACTGAAGAATCTTGGGCATAAAGATCTCATTATAGATTATTTTTCGATTTCTCATCCAGATGATATTGAAGATGAGCAGGTATTAAAAAAAGAACTACCCGTAGAAAATGTATATTGGGTTAAAAGGTCTCTTCCCAAAACTATTTTCGAGAAGATCTTCTACTATGGCCTGAGTTTTGTATTTAAACCAACAATGCCTCTAACTATTGCAAGCTTTAAGTCCACAAAAATTGAAAAGAAAGTCGATTCAATCCTAAAGAATGAAAAATATGACTATGTCGTAGCTGATGGGCTTCACTGCACTCTTCCTTTTTTAAGTTCTGGTGTTCCTATTGTTTATAGATCTCATAATGTAGAAAGTGATATTTGGAAAAGGGCCGGAATAAAAGCAAAAAATCCAATGTTGAAGGTATTTTTTACCATTCAATTTTTCGCTATGAAAAATTTCGAAGGTAAGGTCGTAAGGCATAGCCACTATGTTTTTCCAATTTCTGATGATGACCGAGAAGCCTTTGAGTTATCGAATCCGTGTGCAACTTATGAAACAATACCAATTGGTATGGATTTTACTAGTACCCCTTGGAAGCAAGAGAAAATAGGGTCAGAAATAAAATTTTTATTTTTAGGTCGGTTAGATTGGGGACCAAATAAAGATGGGTTGATTTGGTTTTTAGATAATGTCTGGTCTAAGGTTGAGTCTGATAATCATAAACTGGTTATCGCTGGTAGCGGGAATAGTGAATGGTTAGAGGCCTATGAGGATTTTGATAATATTGAATTTTTGGGATTTGTTGAAGATGTTACTGAGCTTTATACTCAAGTGGACTGCTCCATTGTTCCTATTTTTTATGGCTCAGGAACGCGCATCAAATTAATCGAGTCAGTCGCTAGAAAGACTCCTTTTATATCAACAGAGATGGGTGCTCTTGGATCATCGTTAAAAAAGAATATCGATTATATTGGTGCTGAATCAGCTGAAGAATGGCTAGAAGTTATAAATACTTTTTCATCGGAAAAAGCTGATACATACCTAAAAAATGCTCATGAAATTCTCAAAGAGAAATATGATGAAAAAGCAGTCGCTTCTAAATTACATCACAAACTTCTGTATAAAGACTGAGTCTTGTCTTTCCAACGATCTATAGAATAATACTCTTTTACTCGATAAGAAATTTGTTCAAACTGCTTTGATAGTTCTACTGGGTTCTCAACAAAGTTATTAATTTTATATTTTGCGTCCTCAAGATCCTCTTTTTGAAAAAGAAAATTGCTATTCATTAATAGGTCTGGAAGCCCACCAACATAGCTTGCCAGTATGGGAAGGTTTGCAGCGGCAGCTTCTAAAGCTATCAGTGGAAGTCCTTCTCTTTGGGACGGAATAATCAAAGCATGATATTTGTGAAACTCTTTTGATATCTTTGGAACAAAACCTTCAAGAAAAACATTCTTTAATGCCTGTTGAGTAATAATGTGCTCCATCGCACCTTTGCCGTATAGATGAAAATCTATTTGAGGAAACTCTTTGGCCAGTTCCAATAGAAAAGAGATCCCTTTTTCGGGGGAGAATCTACCTGCGAACATGAATTTAATTCTACCTTTTAAATCATGTCTGAATTGATTTTCCCCTTGATGTTCAATTGGAGGGATGAAATTTTCAATTAAAATTTTATTGGGATGAGGGTAGGTATTGTAGATTGCAGTTGAAACGCATACGAGTTTTTCCATTTTGCGAAGACGTATTTGTTCTACAAACTCCATCAAAATAGTTTTAAAGCTGTGTGAGGTAAGTCCGTGCTGAGTACCAACTCTCTTCGTCTGTAAAAATGAATTAATGAAATTAGCTTTCATGCCATGAGAGTGAACAATCTCGATCTTGGATAGATTTATATATGTTTGAATGTTTTTAATGAGGGGTTTATCAAATCTTTTTTTACTTTCAAAACAATAATAAGAAATATTTTTTTCTTTAAGTAGTGTTATGAACTCTTCACTATATTGAGGCGCCCTTGTTTCTTTGATGATTAGAACTTCAACGTCTAGTATATTTGCACTTTCTAAGATTAGTTTTTCTGCACCTCCAAAAGGACCAGGGGAGAAAAGAAAAACGGTTTTAGGATTCAACAAAATAGCCTTTTTTATAAGGAATAATTAGTGCAATAAAGTATAAGGTAAAAAAGATTGAACCACTAGTGAAAAACCAGATCAAGTTGTTATCAAATAATGCTCGAGAGTACAAAGAAGAGAGTCCTAGAAGTACACTTATGATAGTGAATATAAAGAGCCTTTTGAAAGGGAAAATATCCCGAATTTTCCAGTTCATTAGGGAGCAAGAGTAAATTATTCCTGCTAATCGATAGAGAAACTTAAAAAATATTGATACAGATAAAACCATTACTGCACTAGCCCAGTTTGCTGCGAGTAACACGGCAATCAAAGTTAAAGGGGATAAGATTAAACTAATCTTAAAGATCCATTTTGTCTGACCTGTGGCCCTGGGAACAGAGTCGTAAGGTAGGATGAGCGCTAGATAGCTGAAGCTAAAAAGCTTTAAATAAATGCTAGATTCTAAATAGGTTTTTGTATAAAGGAGTTCGACTATTGAATCAGAGAATGTAAAAAGTCCCACTGCTGCTGGTATCATCAGAAGAGCAGAGTCACTAATTGCTTTTCTAAAATATTGAAGTGCGATAAGAGGCTCTTTTTCAGAAAGGGTCGAAAGCTTCGGAATGAGGACTTTAATAATACTCATCTCTAACATGTATAGAGGAGGGATCATCAAGCATCCCATGGTGTAAAAGGCGAAATCATCTTTTGCAAGGTATTTAGTTAGAACTATTTGATCAATTTTATCGACTACAAAACCTAGAAGCCCTGCACTTGCAATTGGGAGGCAATAATTCCAAACACTGCTCAAGTGATTTTTCTCTATTTTAAATAGAGGGAGTTTTTGTTTAAGTAGTAATGCCCCGGTTAATAGCATTTTAAAGGCTAAGAAAATTAGAAATGCCTTGAAAATGACATTAAGTTTATATCCCCAAAAAGCAAGAGCGAGAAAAAGGGATACTTTTATTAATTCCATTAAAACGCCAAAAATACTTCCCCAGGCCACATATCCTTTGGCTAAAATAAACTCTTTGTAAAAGCTTGATGGTACCCATAAAAAAGCACTTAAAAGAAGTATCTGGGTCGTCGTTACACTGAGTTCAAAAAAACTTGCCACAGGTTCGATTAGTGGTAAACCGATGACTATAATTGCAAGAGAAAGGATGAATGTCAGCTGAAACGCAGCTGTAATGTATTTATCCTGATCTTTTCCTTTTCCTACCCAGTAGTATACGGAATGGAGGGGACCACCAGTGAGAAAGAGAAAGGGAAGTAAGCCTAGATAGAGAAAAAATATTTTATATATTCCAATATCTTGAGGAGTAAGAATTCTCGTAAGAATGATAGGAAGAAACATATTGGCAATTGCAGAAACGCTAGAGAGGATGAAGATCGGCCAATGTCCTTGCTTGAGCTTTCCTAACATTGTAGCTCCTGATAAATTTTTTCAATATCAGAAGACATTTTTTTGATGGAATATTTTCTGGAGATTAGCGTTTCAAAATTATCGACTATTTCTATATTTTTTGTGAGGGATTCAATCCGCTCAAAGGTTAATTCGGAAATATTTTTAAAAAGTTCGACCGACTTTAATTCGGTATTAAATTGGCTATGGCCGGGAATATCATAGAGTAAGCAAGGTTTTCGGGCCACTCCAGCCTCCAAAACAGAAATGGGGAGCCCTTCATGAAGCGAATGGGAAATATAGAAATCACTTAGATTCAGAAGATCTACGATATCGTCTCTACTGCCCAAGACTTTTATATTTTCGCCTGCTAAATCTTTACATTTTTGAAAGTATTTTTGGTCGCCACTTGGTCCCACCAATAGAAGCGCAATAGGGAGATGGTTAAATCTTTGGATGAGTTCTAGTTGCCCCTTAAGTGGAACAACTCTTGCGACATAAATCCCTATTAGGTGGTTGTTCGTTAACCCAAGCTTGTTTTTAAGCGTTCTCGCATCAACTTTCGGAGCTGAAGGAGTAACTTCTGTTCCATTTTCCAATAATTTGATTTTAGTTTTCTTAGTTAAAATTTGATTCGAATAGTAATCTCTAAATTTGGGACTGACTGTGAAAATTGTTGATGCCATAAGACCAAGAAGAGCTTCATAAATCCTTGTTTTTGGTTGTAATTCGATATGCTCCATACCATGAGTTGTGTGAACAAATTTAAAGTTTCTAAATTTTAGCAGATTTTTAAGTTTTAACAGGCTGAGGTAGATTCCAGGGTTTAGGTCATGAGAATGAATAATATCAAATTCCCCTGCCATATCTTCAACAATACTCACAAGGCATAAATCAAGGCCGTCTTTTTTTTGGTAATTATTGATGATTTGAACACCGACATTTTTAAATTTTTCAGTCCATCGCTGGTCATGGTCGTAGACGAATAAGCTAACTTTATGGCCAGAGTTTATCTGCTCTTTGCAAAGCAAAAATAAGACCTGCTCAAGGCCTCCCACTCCTAAAAATTGGCACAAATGTAGAATTCGCATGCCTCTATTTACCATAATTTAGGGAAGAATTTATTTTGATTTAAAGTATTGTAAAAAGGTAATAGGAATCCCCAAAAAATAGTGAAAAATGCTATAAGGGGTAAAATTAAAAGGTTTTTAGATGAAAATTTTATTTTTAATAGCTTTAGGACTTTTGACATCCTGTTCCCAGTTAACTTCTGTCAGTGAGTATAAAACTTATAACTCCGCTCAAGACGAGTTCCGAAAAGCTAAGTCAAACACAACGTTTATTTCAAATTTAAATGAGATACCGAAGTTTAAACAGCTCAAATCTAGCATGGCCCCTGGTCACCTATTTTATATCAATCATCCTTCAGATGAAAAAATAAAAGGTAAGTATCGTGCTGACTTTAATGGTGTTCTTGCACTTCCTTACGGTGTTCGAATAGATGTAAAAGGTCTTAGTTTTAAAGAACTTCGAGAGAAAGTCTATCAAGCTTATGGGAAGTTTTTCCAACGTGGCGTTGAAAATATGCAGTTTAAACTCTTGTATCGAGACTATTATGTAGAAGTTCGTGGATATGTGAAAAAGTCTGGGCGCTATCTAGTAGCACAATCTGAAGGGATCGATAAAGTAATCGATAGGGCCGGAGGTTTAAATGGAGACCTTAAAGAAGGTTTTTTCAAAGCTTCTATTCGGCAACAAAACGAATCTTATGTGATTAGTTTAAATCAATACTTCCAGAACAATTTCTATTCAAATGCTTTCACATGGACAGGAGGAGATTCAATTTTTATTTCTGAACAAGATGAAAATGAGATGGCGGAATCTATCCCGATTGTGACGGTATTAGGTGGTGTCAATTCTCCAGGTAAGGTTTTGTACAAAGATCAAGCCAGCTTATTTTACTATTTAGGCAAATCCGGTGGAGTTATTTCTAATTTAGCAGTTGATAGAGCGCTAATTATGAGAAAAACGAGTGAGGGATTAAAAGAAATTCGTTTTGATATTACTGATGCTAATTCTCTTCCTCATATCGAGGCTCATGATACGATTATTCTGCAAGGAGATAATAGAAATAGAGGAGATAGAATCTTTGACCGTTCGATTCAGGTTCTTAGTATTTTAACTTCTATTCTACTCATCTTATCAATATGAAAAACTGGGATGATTTTTTTAAAGGCTCTAGTTATATCTTTAAAGAATTTGATGAAGCTTCAGTCGAAATCCAAAAAAATATTCATCTGCTACCAACGGGATCTGAACGCTACGCAGAGAAGAGGAAGCAAGAGTTTATCGCTGGAAGGCTTTGTGCCCTAGAGGCAATCAGTAAATTAAATATTGAGCCACCTGAAACGATACCAATCGGTGCCAATCGCGAACCATTATGGCCGAGCGGAGTATGTGGGAGTATTTCCCATTCTAAGAAACGCGCAATCGCAGTTGTATCAAATTCTCTTGTCGGTGTTGGTGTCGATATTGAAGATTCTATTCAATTGGATCGCCTTGAAAAAATTGGTGGGCAATTCATTAGCGAAAATGAGCAGAAATTTCTTCAGGATTCTTCTTTAAATGGAACCATTATATTCAGTGCTAAGGAGTCGCTATTTAAAGCGCTATATCCATCTGTAAAACAGTTCTTCGGTTTTAAAGATGCTGAAATTCTCCAAATTGATAGCGGTGAGTTTCAAGTTAAGCTTTTGCGCTCAGATGGGCCATTTTCAAAGTTTACTAACGTAATTACAGGGTTTTATCAGACAATCCAAACCGAAGTAGTGACGTATATTCCCATTGGGTAGACTGTAAAAAATTCATGAATCACTAGTTTTGTTGCGCTGTGCCATGCTTGGATTTAAGATTATTTAAGTAAGCAAAACGTAAAATTTTTAATGGTTTATGATGATTCACCAGCTTTTTGAAAAACAGGTAAAATTAACACCAGATGAGCCCGCAATAGAGTTCAACGGCAAAACTTTGTCTTATTCAAAACTAAATTCGCTAAGTAATCAAATTGCTAATTATCTCGTTCAAAATGAAATTCAAAAAGGTTCCATTGTTGGTGTTCACATGGATAGAGGCTTTGAATTAATTGCAACATTGATCGGGATCTTAAAAGCTGGATGTGCCTATTTACCTCTGGATAAACAATACCCACTCGAACGTTTGCAGTATATGGTTGATGATTCTAATACATCTTTGGTCATAAGTGATGCGACAGATATTACGAGTACAAAAATAGTTTCTCCAAGCAATATCTTTTCAAACTGTTATGCGGGAGATATTTCTCTTGAGGGAGAACTTGCTTATGTTATCTATACCTCTGGGAGTACTGGTAAACCTAAAGGTGTTTGTCTTGACCATAGTGCACTTGAAAATCTTCTCGCATTTCAGGCCACTGAAAACAGAAATTGTCGGACCCTTCAATTTACACCAATAAGTTTTGATGTGCACTTTCAAGAAATTTTCTCGACTCTTACTACTGGAGGAATGCTAGTACTTGTAGATGAGTTAACACGTTTAGATTTTAGTGAATTACTTAATAAAATTATAAAAACTGAAGTGGAGAGAATTTTTCTTCCGTTTGTTGCTTTAAATAAATTGTCTCAAGTTAGCGTTAAAAATTCGTTGTATCCATCAAAGCTCAAATTTGTGACAACGGCAGGAGAGCAACTGAAAATCACCAATGAAATCAGAAGCTTTTTTACGCAGACAAAAGCAGTTTTATATAACCACTATGGTCCAAGCGAAACTCATGTCGTGACCTCAAAAGTGCTTTCGGGTAATCCACAGGAATGGCCTCATCTTCCAGCAATTGGCTCAATCTTGCCTAACTGTATGGCCAGATTAGAGAGTGTAGAAAATGGAGAGAAAGAACTTATCGTCGGTGGTAAGTCTGTTGGTCTCGGTTATCTAGGAAAGCCAGAGCAAACTGCAGAGAAATTCTTTGTCGAAAATGGAGTACGCTTCTACCGAACAGGTGATATTGTCGAGCTTGTTGGTGATGAGTTAATATTTGTTCGCAGGAAAGATAATCAAATTAAAATTCGTGGCTATAGAGTTGAGCTTGGAGAAATAGAAACCGCCATCAGCTCTTTACTTGCTAATGTCGATGTTACGGCAACAATCATCGAACAAGAAAATATTGAAAACTATATATGCGCCTATATTCAAGGTGAATTTTGTGAAAGAGAGCTTAGGCTGAAACTCTCTAATTCTCTTCCCGAGTATATGGTTCCTAGGTATTTTGAAAAAATAGACGCTCTCCCTATGACTCCCTCAGGGAAGGTCGATAAAAAGAGACTTCCAATTCCAACTTTGCGAAGACCTGAGCTTATTCAACAATTTGAAGCTGTTGGTTCAAAGTTGGAAAGTGATATTGAGAATATTTGGAAAAAAGTACTCGGATTAGATGTTATTGGAGTCGACGATCCATTTTTTGACCTAGGTGGAACTTCCCTTGGTGCGATGACAGTGCTTGAAGAACTGAATCAACTTGGTCTTAAAAAACTTACTATATTTGATCTATTTAGTTTAAGTACGATAAGAAAACAGGCAAAATTTTTGACTGAGAAAGTTCAAGTTAAAAAGTTAGTGACGGAAAGACACTATCATCAAGATATAGCAATTATTGCCATGACAGGCGAATTTCCTGGAGCTAGTGATCTAAATGAATTCAAAAAAATTTTAGAAAATGCAGACTGTGGACTACAAAAAATTTCCAAAGATGAACTTCATCCAAGTCAGACAGATATGTCTAAACGAGATGGTTTTGTATTCGTTAAAGGCGAAATTAAAAGTGCTAAAGCCTTTGATCATAAGTTTTTCCATATGACTCCAAGAGAAGCAGAGTTAATGGATCCTCAGCAAAGAAAGTTTCTTGAGTGCAGTTATAATGCCTTGGAAGGGGCGGGTTATCTAAAACAAAGAGAAAATTTGAAAATTGGTGTTTTTGCAGGCTCCGCAAATAATACCTATCAAAATAACCTACGTGATTTTCCTGATAAAGTTGATCAGTACGGCGATTTTAACGTCATGATTCTTAATGAAAAAGATTACCTGGCGACAAAAACAGCTTATAAACTTTCTCTCAATGGACCAGCAGTAAGTTTAAACACTGGTTGTTCAACATCTCTTGTCGCAATCATTCAAGCTGTAAATGCTTTGCGTACAGGGCAGGCCGACCTAGCACTTGCCGGAGGAGTATCGATAAATGGACAAAGAAACTTAGGGTATCTGCACCAAAAAGACTCCATTCGCTCTAAAGATGGCTTTTGCCGAGCTTTTGATAAGAACGCTACGGGAACAATTTTTACTGAGGGTGTTGGCGTCGTTGTTCTGAAACCATTAGAAAAAGCAATTGAAGACGGTGACTATATTTATTCTGTCATTAAAGGAGTTGGAATCAACAATGATGGTAGTGATAAATTAAGTTTTAGCGCTCCAAGTCCTTCGGGACAATCAAAAGTTATTATGGAGGCGATGCTCGATGCAGGAATCCAACCTAAAGATCTGAGTTTCGTGGAAGCCCACGGTACCGGAACTCCAATCGGAGATCCCATTGAAGTTTCTGCGCTACAAAATGCTTACGCTCAGTTAGGGGAGCTTCCCTCTGAAAAGATAAAAATTGGAAGTTTAAAAACAAATATTGGGCATACCACTTCAGCAGCAGGTGTTGCTGGTTTAATAAAAACTTGTTTAAGTTTGCACCATAGAGTTATTTACCAATCACTATTTTGTACAGATGTGAATCCGAAGCTAGGTCTAGAAAATTCTGTGTTTGAAGTTGCAAGCTCTAATCAACCTCTCAAAAAGGAAAAGATTTATGCTGGTGTTTCTTCATTTGGAATTGGTGGAACCAATGCTCATATTGTTTTAAGCAATTATGAAAATAAAGATCATAGAAAAATTGAAGATGAAATTTTTATTCTCTCCGGCCCTTCCCAAGAAAACCTTGAACTGACTTTAGCTTCTGCTTATGATCTGGAAGGCTCATCTTTGGCCCTCGCTTCGAGACCTATGGGATCTGTATGTGCTGCTAAATTTAATGGTGCCAGTGATTGGGTCATTAATAACATCAAGAAAAATCAAAAACTAATTTTTGCTTTTCCTGGTCAAGGCTCTCAGTTTTTGGCGATGGGAAAAGAATTGCGTGATTGGAGCAGTCTATTTTTGAAGACTACGGATGATTGCTTTGATCTTGCAGCTAAGTATTTAGAGCTAGACTTAAGAGATGTTCTATATGGTGTCGATGGTGATATTATTAATGACACGTATTATACTCAGCCAGCAATTTTTATCTATGAGTATGCATTGGCAAAACTCTTAGAATCCCTTGATGTTAATGCAGATTCATTTATAGGTCACTCGGTTGGAGAATTCGTCGCGGCAACACTAAATGGAGTGTTTTCAATCGAAGATGCGATTAAAGCTATCTGTAAAAGAAGTGAATTGATGAGTAGGCTCGATCGAGGAGTTATGGTAAGCATCGCTTCAACTCTTGAAACGATTCAGCAAATTTTACCCGAGAATATACAAGTCGCGGCGATTAATGCACCTAATTCAATTGTAGTTGCAGGAGATTTCTCAGCAGCTCAATCCTTAGAGGATAATTTAATCAGAAAAAATATAGCTTTCAAACGATTGCATACTTCTCATGCTTTCCATTCATCAATGATGAATCCAATGATCAAAGAGTTTGAAAATTTTATGTCGACACTTTCGCTAAATGTTCCCAAGCGTTCTTTTGTCAGTACTGTCACAGGAAAATTTGAGAGTGAACTATTTGCAACACCCAGTTATTGGGCGAATCATGTGGCGGCTACAGTTAAATTTTTTCCAGCATTGGATACTCTTATAAAAACATTCTCTGAGGAAATGACTTTGCTTGAGGTGGGACCTCGTACCACTTTGAGTTCGCTTGCTAAAAGAATCGATAAGAATATTTCATCCATATCGGTAAGTGGAAGAGATTTTACTCAGGAAAAAAATAACTTTCTTAAGGCTCTTGCAAGCCTTGTAACTCTTGGAACTAGTTTATCTCTAGATAGATTTTTAACTGGACCAAAAAATAGTTTGAAAGCACTCACCAAGTTCAAAAGCACAGAACATTGGTTAGATATAAATGATAATAAAGGGTTTAAAAAGATGAAAACGTCGTCTCAGGCAGGACTACAAAAAAAGATTATCGAAATTTTTGAAGATGCCTCTGGAATTGATATTTCGGAGTATTCACCAGATACTTGTTTCTTTGAAATGGGTATGGATTCATTATTTCTCACTCAGGTGGCATTAAAACTTAAGACTGAGTTTAATAAGGAAATCAGCTTTAGGCAGTTAACTGAAGAGTTAGCTGATCTTAATAGTTTAAGCCAGTTTTATCAGGATATTTATATCGAAGACGTTTCCACGAAAGAAGTGGCCCCCGATCCAGTTTTTTCCGGCCCAGCGATGGTAAACCCAATAAATATTACTGCTGGAGGAATTGAAGGAATAGTGCAAGCTCAATTGCAAATAATGCAAACCCAACTATCACTACTTTCAGGTCAGAGTCATATTTCTCAGGCTGCAATTCAGTCACAACCAAAACAGCAATCTGTCCCGCAGACAAAACAACGGGTTGAAGTACAATTAGAAGAGAACACAGAGGAAGCGTATAACCTAAAAGCAGAGCTTAATAACACAAAACAAGCTTTTGGTGCAATTGCCAGGATTGAAACTCAAAAGCAAGTTTCAATAAAAAACGAATTTATTGAGAAGTTTATTGAAAACTATAATGCTCAAACCATTCAGTCGAAGAACTTCACTCAGGACTCCCGAAAGGACCATGCAGATCCACGTGCAGTAACAGGTTTTAAACCAGAACATAAAGAAATCGTATATCCAATAGTTGTGAAGGCATCAAAAGATCAAGAGCTGATTGACCTTGATGATAATCGCTATATTGATATGTTATGCGGTTTTGGCTCTAACTTTTTTGGAAATAGAAACAAACATATTCAAATGAGGATTCAAGAACAAATGGATCTTGGGTATGAAATAGGTCCTCAGCATCCACTTACAAAAGAAGTGAGTGGAATGATAAACGATATGACTGGTAATGAACGAACTGCTTTTTGTAATACAGGTTCAGAGGCGGTACTTGGTGCCATGCGGATTGCAAGAACTATAAGTGGAAAGAAAAAAATTATTTCTTTTAATGGCTCTTACCATGGGATTAACGACGAAGTTATAATTAGAGGATCTAAAAAAGGTGATACCTTTCCGGCTGCTCCTGGAATCAATAAAGATGCTGTTTCAAATATGATCGTACTAGAGTATGGCGAGGATAGTTCATTTCAAACCTTATCTGAGTTGATAGCAAAAGGTGATGTTGCAGCGGTTATTGTAGAGCCGGTGCAAAGTAGAAGAAGTGATTTTCATCCTAAAGAATTTTTAAAGAAAGTGAGAGAACTCACTTTGGCCAATGATGTTTGCTTAATTTTCGACGAAGTCATTACAGGATTTAGAATTGCTCTTGGTGGAGCTCAAGAATTTTTTGGTATTCGAGCTGATTTGTGTACTTACGGAAAAATCGTAGGTGGCGGTATGCCTATTGGAGTGGTGAGTGGAAAAGCTAAATTTATGGATGCTTTGGATGGGGGACATTGGCAGTATGGTGATGACTCTGTTCCAACTGTAGGAGTCACTTATTTTGCAGGTACATTTGTTAGGCATCCACTTGCGTTAGCAGCAGCAAAAGGTGCTCTTGAAGTATTAAAAGAAATCGGAAATGAGGGGTTGAATGAGCTTAACAGAAAAGCTGATAAGTTCGTTCAGGATATAAACTCTTTCTGTTTGCAAGTAAATTCTCCTCTTCGATTTGCTAATTTTGGTGCTTTGATGAAGCCTAAATGGGATCAAGAATTTAAGTACACTGATATTTTCTTTGCACATCTTAGAATGAATGGCATCCACTGCTATGATGGTTTTCCATGGTTTATTAACCTCGCTCATACAGATGCCCAATTACTAGAAGTTAGTCGCAAGATTAAAAGCAGTGTGGCCAAGATGCAAGAAGTTGGCCTAATGCAGGGTGGGTCAATATACCAAAGTAAAGAAGTCATGCATTCTGATCTGCCTCCGCGCTCAGGTCTAACTCTTGGTCGAGATGAGCAAGGTTTTCCAAAATGGTTTGATGAAAATAGTGTTGAGGTTAAACTATAGTCATGAACCTTGTAAAAGCTGAGAGTCGTTTTGCCCCCCTATCTGTAGGGGAGATAGAATTGAGTGCGCCAACTTCTGCTGCACAAAGAGAAATTTGGGCCAGTATCCAAATTGATGAAAACGCTACGCTTTGTTTTAATGAATCAATTGTCGTAAAAATTAGTGGCCACTTAGAAATAGCAAAACTTAAAAACTCTCTACAAGGTTTTATTGAGAGACATGATAGCTTTCGTAGCTGTTTTACCCCTGATGGGCGAAATATAATTGTCTATAGAAATACCGAATGCAATTTCAAGTACAGCGACCTAAGTGTTGATCCTCAAAAATTTGAAGAATTAAAAAACAGTTCAACTCTTATTGAATTCGATCTCGTGCAGGGTCCATTATACCATTTTCATCTCGTAAAAATTTCTGAAGGGCATTTTGAGTTAATCATCGTGGCCCACCACTTAATATGTGACGGATGGTCTATGGCCGTTCTGGTAAACGAAATAAGTAAGATCTATGAAGGTCAAAAACTAGAGCCTGCTCATCAGTTTGTTCCATTCTCATTACAATTTGAAAAAGAATCCAAAGAAGCGGATCTTAATTATTGGAAAAACAAGCTAGAAAACGCTCCCTCAAATATTGACCTACCCCTTGATAAAATTAGACCCGCTTTTCGCACCTATGAAAGTGAGCGCTTTGACTATAAATTAGATGAAACTCTCGTTGAAAATCTGCAGTTATTAGCTGCAAAAAATCGACTAAGTTTTTACCATATTCTATTTGGAGCTTTTCAGGCTTTTATTGGTCGTTTAACAAATTCAACTGACCAAGTTATCGGTATAAGTAGTGCGCTTCAATCGAATTATGGTGCCTATGATCTTGTAGGTCATCTCGTTCAAATGCTTCCTATAAGAATGAAGATAGACCCTTCAATCGATATAATTGAATTTTCAAAACTTATTAAAACCGAAATGTTAAATGCCGTGGATCATTCACGGGTTACATTTGGTGAAATAGTCCAGAATTTAAAAATTGAAAGAGTTCCAAGCCAGATCCCTTTAATGAATATCATTTTCAATGTTGATCAGCAGTATGAAGGACAAGGCTTTGAGTTTAAGACAATCAAAGCTCATTATGATTCGATACCTCGGTTTTTTGAAAATTTTGAAATTTTTATCAACGCGACTACTTTGGGAAAATACTGTATCCTTGAGTGTCAGTTTAACAAGAACCTTTTTTATAGAGAGACGATAAGTCGATGGATGGTTGAGTTTGAAAATTGGCTGATTCAAATCACTAGAATGCCAAATCAACCTATTGAAGATTTAAACTTCGGACTAGAGTATTTAAAACGGGAGACTAAATTATCAGCTGATAATGCTAGCGAAACATCAAGCGCGGGTATTCGAAAAGAAGATCTGGAAGTTATGTTGTCCGCATGGAAAGATATTCTAAAAAATCAAAATATTTCTAAGGATTCTAATTTTTTTGAAGTCGGTGGTCATTCCCTTTTGGCCATGGATCTAGTTCATTATTTCAAAAAACACTATCAAAACCTACTGACTGTTAAATTGGTGATGATGAACCCAACGCCCGAAAAACTTTGCCAAGCAATCGGTCCAATTGAAAAGAAAGGCAATGAGTTACAAGAAGCAAAAATATTGAAGAGCGAATTTGATTTAAATCTTGCACAGAAACAGGCTTGGTATCTTCAAGAAATAAATCCTAATTCAACAATGTTTAGTCTGCCAAGTGCAATTAGAGTCCCCGTAGAGCTAGACATTGAGAAATTAAAGTCAGCTTATTTTAAAATTTTAAAATTTCATCCCCAGCTTAGAACAAAGATTATCAAAGGTCCCAAGCAGGCGATAGAATCTATCGATAAAGTATTCTCAGGTCTTGATTTTGATGTCTATGAGTGTGACCTGGAAACGGCTGTTCATCATATGGAGCAACTTGCCGAAAAACCAATAGGTATTAAAGATACTCCATTATTCAGAGTGAAAATATATAAATTATCAAAAGCTGATTATATCTTGTTTAATAATTTTCATCACCTTATTTTTGACGGCTGGAGTTTTGATATTTTCTTTTCTCAGCTTAATAAACTATACCTAGGTGAAAATAGCCTGATTGAAGAACGAAGCTATCAACATTATGTTGATGAGCAAAAAGCTTTACTTGCAACAGACGAATTTAAATCGAAATTAGAAAAGTTAAAAACGTATTTTGAGTCATCATCCAAAGTAAATCTATTGCCATGTGATTTCGAACGTTCCAGTAAGATTAATCATTTTGCAAAGACATTGAACTTTACTATTGATTCAGATCTATTTGACTCTTTAAAATCCTTTTCTCAAAATAACGGTGTTTCGCTGTTTAATATCTTTTTGTCATCCTTTTCCCGCTGTTTAATGAAGGAAATTGGTACGAATGAAATACTAATTGGAACACCGCTGCGGGCAAGACCAGAAGGGAGTGACCGTAATACCATTGGTTATTTTGTTAATTCACTTCCAGTTAAAATCATAAATAAGCAAGATGATTTGGATTTTTTAAAGACCACTCAAGAGTCCATATTAACCACGGTTGAATACGAGAATATTCCTTTAGAAAAATTGATTGAAGCTCTTGGAATTCAAAGAAATCCTTCTTATACTGCTTTGTTTCAGCATTTTTTTTCTTTTCAGGATGTAACAAATAGAGATGGAACCTTTTCTCATTTGAATTACTCCCAAATAAATATTTCAAAGGCCTCAACTCACACGGATCTCGATATGTGGGTGAAAGTTGGCAAACAAAAAATAGAAGGGGCCATAGAGTATCGGGCGGACTTATTTAAAGAAGAAAGAATTTCGGAGTTATACTCAAAATTTTTATCGGAGCTTAGATCGATCGCTAGAAATCAGGCAAAGAAAATCGAACAACCTGATGATAACTTTGACTTCACTAAACCCATTCACTGCTTCGTGGAGGAGTTTGCCCAGATTTCTCCCAATAAGGTAGCTATTAGAGTAAATGGAAAGTCTCTTAGTTATTCAGAATTAAATCAATTGGCTGATGACTATGCCGGGGCATTATATGCAAAAGGAATAAGACAGGCTGACTTGGTTGGAGTCTGTTCAAATAGGGATGAGAACTTAATTATATCTCTCCTTGCATTGATGAAACTTGGAGCAGGGTATGTTCCTCTTGACCCTTTTTTCCCAGATGAAAGATTGTTCTATATGATAGAGCATTCTGAAATAAAAACTCTCATATGTAATGATCATATGAAGTCTCGGTTTGCTTCCTTAAACCTAGAGCCGATTGGCTTTTCAGATCTAAAGAATTCAGATCAAACGACTTATGAAAAATCTCATGATGAGAACAATACATTATATGTTATTTACACATCGGGAAGTACAGGAACTCCTAAGGGAGTTGAGCTTGGTTGGCGCTCAGTAAAAAATTTTCTTGCTTCCATGCAAAGAAAGCTAAAATTAGATCGAGATATCAAGTTATTGGCGGTTACAACTCTTAGTTTTGATATTGCTGTTTTGGAACTTTATCTTCCTCTTATCTGTGGCGGCACACTTGTTCTTGCCGATAAATTTGATGCTGTTGATGGCGAGTCTCTTTCACAGTTGATTACGAAAGAAAAAATCAATATCATGCAAGCGACTCCAACCACTTGGAGACTGCTCCTCGGAGTTGGGCATCAGTTCAGTTCTCAGTTTACAGTGTTGTGCGGAGGCGAACCCTTTCCACTCGATTTAGCTATTTCTTTGCTCAAAAAAGATTTAAATGTTTGGAATATGTATGGACCAACAGAAACTACTGTTTGGTCTCTTATGAAAAAGTTGCAGCTACCTCTTGATAAAATTTCAATTGGTGCGCCGATTCATAATACTGAAGTCTATATTTTGGACTCAGATCTCAATCCTACTGCAGTTGGGGAGGTTGGAGAAATATGTATTGGTGGAGAAGGACTAGCCAAAGGATATTATAAAAACTCAAAACAAACATTAAACTCGTTTGTTTTTCATCCGGAATTTGGAAGGATTTATAAAACAGGTGACTTAGGACGAAAACTAAGTGATGTAGACTTTGAGTGCTTGGGCCGGAATGATTCTCAAGTTAAGATTAGAGGGTATCGAATCGAATTAGGTGAAATAGAAAATAGACTATCGATTTATAAGGAAGGAGCTGAGGTCGCTGTTGTTGCAGTTAGTTTAGACGAAGTCGATCAGCGCCTTGTGGCTTTTTATCGGAGGACAACTGGCGTAACAGAAGAGAAACTACGAGAATTTTTAGCCGCCAAATTACCGGCCTACATGATTCCGAATCATTTTGTGTTTTTAGATGAGTTTCCACTTACTTTAAATGAAAAAATAGATAAAAAAACTCTCAGTGCAAATTTTCTTAAGAGTTTTAAAGCTGAAAAGGTTGATTCACCAGCAACAGACTTTTCAGTTGATGCCCGTGGAAAACTTGAAAAAATATGGTTTGATTTATTGGGAGAGCTTAAACCTGGTCTAGAGGATAATTTTTTTGAAGTGGGTGGACACTCCATGCTTGCTGTTGAGTTGTTCACTCGATTGGAGCAAGAATTTTCCATTGAACTTTCACTCGCAGAATTGGTTAATAGAGCCAATTTTGGTGATATCCTCCAGCTTGTTAGTGGCCAAAAAGAAGGTAAGCAAACGAGCTGCCTTGTTCATATCGATGTAAAATCAAGGTCCAAAAATCTGTTCTGCTTTCACGGTGTTGGTGGCAATATCCTTAATTATAGAGTTTTAGCTGGCCGTTGTGATGGTTTTAACGTCTATGGGATCCAATCCTATGGCGTGAACGGTGAAATTAATCTCCCACAAAGTTTAGAAGAGATGTGCGAGCGTTATGTAAACGAGATTTTAACAGTTCAAGACTCAGGAGTTTTCTATTTAGCTGGAGGCTCGATGGGAGGAATCATCGCTTTAGAGGTGGCCACTCAGCTTAAGAGGAGAGGATATAGTGTAGCTTCTGTTATTATGTTTGATACTTTTGGTCCCAATATTGACGTCAGTAAAAGGCAGGAGACTAACATTTTTAAAAGAATTCGCAATGCTATTTCTTGGCGCTACCGTAAAATTGTCACATCTTTTATTGCCTTATTTTTTAAACTAATTGAGGTAAAATTACCTCATAAATATAGGTACTTTGATTTGGAGGTTCGAAACTATCGTCTACTTCATAAGTACCGGGTAAAGGAATACCATGGTCGGGTAGATCTACTAAGGGCTCCAATTAATGAGGGAACCTGCTATAAAGATCCTTGGCTAGGATGGAAAGGAATTTTGACCCATGACTTTAAATATTATGAACTCGAGGGTAATCATGAGCAATTTGTTGAGATTGAAGAATTGCCATCTCTGGTTAATCGTATTCTCACTTCTTTGTAGCTACCAGGTATTTGCTAAAACAATCAGTTTATCTAAAAAACTTAATGAAGATAGCTATTTAAATCTTGAGTCTCGAAATGACGTCGTCGAAGCCTTAAAAGAAAATGATTATATTTCAATCATTGTTGAAAATGAAGGTAGTGCTAGGAAGGAGTTTTATTTTGGAATCAAGGATACTGCAACCAAAGACTACTGGGGGCAGTTCACTTTTAAAACGAATCTAAAACCAGGGACTAATTATTTAAATATCGATCTTGATCGAAACGTGGGAGAGAGGTCATCGCAAAAATATGAAAGAAAAATAGACAAAGAAAAGATTACTAAAATTTTTATTGTTTTCAATCCAGATATAGAGAGCACGGATGAATCTATAGTTATTAAAGAGATTAAATTCACAAAAAGAAAAAAAATCATTTTAAATAGCAAAGGAAAATTCTTCTTGTTTTCCGATAAGAAAACCAAGGATTATGAATTTGCAGACTATATAGGTTCTAATCTCGTGGATTTGAGTTCAAAAGAAAATGGATTTACTAGGCTTGATCTGTGGCAAATTAGGGATGCAAAAATAGCTCCCAAAGCTTGGAGTGAGTCAATCGGGGTGAAAAAAGCCAGTTTGAAATTTAACCTAGCTAAGAATAGGTATAAGTTCATTCTGAACTGGAATGAATTGGGATATTGGGAGCCACCTTTTTGGAAAATGCGAAAGATAGTTGTCAACGGAAAACCAAAAGTGATTGAGACCAGAAGTAGCTGGAATGACTATCTAGAGGATTACTTTTCGTTTTATCCTCCAAGTTTAGAAAATAGTTTTGAGCAACTTAAAAATAGAATTTTTAAACCAGTGGAGTTTGAAATAAATCACAAGGGTGGAGTTCTTACTTTTGATATTGAGGGAGATCCCTCCGGTGCGAGTCTAAATTCTTTGTGGATATACCCTACTGCAGATCGTAGCAATGCTAAAAAAGACTATAATAATATTTTGAAATACTTTGAAGACGAATTTAATGCTTTTTATCGAAAGCTTGAAAAAGATAAGGTTGATTCAGTTGCAATCACTAGGGAAAATCAATACTCCAACTTAGTATTTATTGAAAAAAATGCCAAAGCACGTTTGAGTTTTAGATTAAAAAATCTAAAGGGAAAGAGAATACGAGTTGAGGTTAAAGATGCAAGGGATTTAGAAATTCATTCGTCTGTTGCGGCTTATACTGCTCAAGACTTAAATCACGAAAGTTATGCTGAGGGCATCAGTCATTTTGAAAAAAATAAAAAACGCTATGTCTCAAGTAATGACGAGGTATGGGAGTTAGTTTTTACTCCGACTATAGGCCAATCTGAAATTGTTTTGGCCGCTGACAAAATTAGAAAAAAATTTAGCTATGAGTTTATAGAAGTTCTTTTTCCTGAAAAGCCAATTAAGGTGGGATTCTTTGGAGCTTCTCTAGTAGGTGAAACTTATTTTGAAGGTAAAGGTAAAGATAAATGGATTACTAAAAACTCTGAGAATTCATTTGAAATACTAAAGTCGGAAGTTGATTTTTTAACCGATTCATTTTCTCTAGGCTTTAGCTACAACAAGAGTAATGATTATTTCACCTTGAGCACAGACCCCTTATACTCTAGGTTCTTTAAAGGCAAAGAGCGATTTGTTTATTCAGCGACCGAGTTGAAATCAATTCTTTCAGGAATCCAAAGAAATGCGGCTCAGTCTAAAGATCTCTATGACGAAAATTTACGTAGGGCCTTAACTCTTTTAAATAAAGATCGAGACTATATTTATCTCTATAGTGATGAACCAACAGGTTATAGAGATGCCGTTAAAGAGGATACAAAGCGCTATTACGAATTAAAAAAACAACTACCTGGATTTAAGTTAGGCGGTTTTGGAAATCTTTTTGACGAAAAAAACAAAGGGGCCAAGTCGCTTTATGATTTATGGGATGTGGGATTCTATGCGGATTTGCCTTCAAAAGAGTATATTGCAAAAAACAATAAAAGGCACAAGCTTTGGGGATTATATAATCTTTGTGCTGAGTTAGATGCTGATCTTGTCACCTGTTATGGTAAACTTTTGTACTTATTGTCTCGTGATGGAGTGAAGTATTTTTTAGAATGGCATCTAAATAGTTCGCAAAACTATCCCTATTTTGACCTTGATGGTAGAGAAGCTGACATTAGCTTTTTAAAGACCAATAAAAAGGGAGAGGTCTTTGAAACTCCTAGGTTTAAGGCTTTTAAGAATGGAATCGAAGTTTATAAGAAGCTTTTAAAACTCGATGAGTTGGAGCAAGCGGGAAAGCTTGATGCCCAATCTCTCGTTTGGTTGAACAACTTAAGAAAAGATAAATATATTCCAATTAAAGCTTATTTAGAGCGAACGGCTAGCCTCGAAGATGGTAATTTTTACACAACTTTAGATTCTATTTTAAGGTCAGCGCTAAAGCAGCGTTAGAAATATGTAATAATTTCGTTAAGGTCCCGATTATTATAGCGCATATGCCCAAAACGCAGTATAACCCCTCTCAAGCACTGAAGGGGTTCACGCGCTATGAAATTTACATTTTTAGACAGTATTTATTCTGAAACTTCTCATGGTCAGTATCTTAGAAATTTTAGAGAATTTGAAGAAGAGACACCATGGGCCGATCCAGTATTTAAACTTTATTTTCGGATGGCAAAAACTAAATCACAGGTTCAGAGAGTCGATTATATGAGTGAGGCGTCTTCTCGATTGCTGGCCCTTATTTTACTCCTTGCTCTCTCTCCAGTTTTTCTCATCATTGCAACAGCCATTAAACTTTGCATGCCAGGTAAAGTTTTTTACCGGCAAGTCAGAGTCGGCCGTGATGGTAAGCTTTTTGATGTCATAAAATTTCGCTCGATGGTTGAAGATGCAGAGGAGCAAACCGGTCATACCCTAAGTTGGGAAGGCGATCCAAGAGTAACGAAACTCGGAAATTTTCTTAGAAAATCTCATCTAGATGAGCTTCCACAGTTAATCAATATTATTAAAGGTGACATGTTTTTTATTGGTCCGCGACCTGAAAGACCAGAGTTTACAAAAATCTATGATAAAACAGTAAGAGGTTACTCTGATAGACACATTGTAAAACCTGGGATTACTGGGCTCGCTCAAATTGCCTGTAAATATGACGCAACCGCCACCCAAAAGCTTCATTTCGATATGATGTATATTGCCCTTAAAGATTCAATTATTTTAAATCTTTTAATTGCATTTCACACTGCAAAGAAAATGGTGTTACTGAGAAGCACAACTAATATTCTGAAATAGTGAACAAAAATCCCAAACAAAATTACAAATATGAGCTCGACTCCCTCAGGGGAGTTGCGGCTTTTTTAATTGTGTTACTGCATGCTACCAGTTATTTGTTCCCTATGGTGGGGGGGAAGATCAACGAAATGACTCCCGCTTTAGGAAGAGCCTACCTCTTTGTGGACATGTTCTTTATTTTAAGTGGACTTGTACTTGCTTTAAATTATTTCGAGGACTTTCAAAAGCTCTCTGTCGCGAGGGTAAGATCATTCTTAAAAAAACGATTTTTAAGAATTTATCCACTACACTTAGTAACTCTTTGCCTTTTAGTTATCTTATTTTGGGGGCTGGACTTTAAATTAGAAGGTGAGATGTCGATACTAACAAATAAAACGACGTTGCTATTAAATGCCATGCTTCTTCATTCCTCAGGACTGTTGGACCAAGGCTGTTTCAATTGCACAAGCTGGAATTACCCTTCGTGGTCAATCAGCGTTGAATGGATAGGCTATCTTTTTCTCCCTTTTATTTTTAGATTTGCTAATTGGAGTATGAAGCCATTAGTGGTTTCTGCTTTTATGGGCTTAGCTTGTCTTTATTTTTTTGTAGAATTGAGTCTGGGAGATTTAGATTTTGCTTCTGTCATCGGATTAGCTAGGTGTTTTATCGGAATGACTTTTGGTGTTGTCATCTATAAATTACCACCCACAAAAATACCAGCTGCTCTAGTTTTATTGGGCGTAATTTTGGGTCTTCATTTCATTCCAATTGATTCAATAATGATCATTTCTTTTGTTCTTCTTGTCTATGCTGCTTATAATGCCGAAGGAAAATCAATCCTCAATAATTCGATTTTTCTCTATCTGGGAAGTCGCTCGTATTCTCTTTATATGATTCATGCAATAGTGCAATTCTTTGGGATGTTTATATGTGTAAAGATTTTTGGAATCCGAATTTCTCAGTTTAGTTTTTCAGAGCAGATACTTGGTCTTGGTGTCTATTTGGTCTTAGTTTTATTGATCTCTGAATTAAGCTATCGCGCAATTGAGGTCAAATTGACTAAAATTCTTAAGAATCTACTTTAAGTTATTGTTTTTACAGCCGGAAAATTGGACCTAATATTGCATCATATAGGTTAGGACTTATACTGTAAGTTGCTTAAACAGGAAGTTTAAATATGAATAAATGGATTTTTCTTAGTTTTTTAACACTCTTTTATGGCTGTGAAGATGAGCAAGCAGTTAGCAAACTTGAAGACACAGTAAGGGAGACTCAGCCCGTACAAGACTGTGTTACATTAGATAGCTCTGCCCCAAGCATGCAAGGTCAACTTGAGATAAAAGGGGAGGCATCTCAATTAAATAGTCCTGAGATTTCTTGGTCTGAAGCTTATGATGATTGTGAACTTTCACATTATGAAATAGGACTTGGGACAAAACCGGGAAGTGTTGATGTATCCCAATATCAAAATATCGGACAAGAACTAAACTTCAAGTACACCCAGCTTAATTTAGATTACACTCAAAAATATTATGTGAGTGTAAGAGCAGTTGATAAAAAAGGAAACATATCTACTCCAAAATACTCTAAGAAATTTAGTCCATGGGATGTAAAGTCTCTTTCTCATCTTGTATTAAGGCTTGATTCTTCAGATAAATCATCTCTTATCGATAATAATAATCTTCCTGGTGATGATGCCAACTTTAATCAATTAGTCAGCAAGTGGTTAGATCGCTCTGAGTCTGCAAACCAGCATGACTTTTACAGCACTAAGACCAGTTCTGCGCCCCAATTTGATTTAGTTTACGGTGGGCTTAGCTTCGCCAATAGCCACTTAACCGTAGCTGACCATGCTGATTTGAATTTGGGTATTGTCAGTCAGCGAACTATCGTGACATCCATTCGTACAGGTATTAATAACTCAGGAAGGCAAGTAATCTATGAAGAAGGTGGATCTGCACGAGGAATCAATATTTATATTGAAGATGACAAATTAATTTGTGGCTTTTGGAATATAGTTAATGACGGAGATGGAGCGCAAGCTTGGAGTTCTGTTGAAACCGAAGTAGAAACTGAAAAAAATTACAATATTGTGTTACAGTTTGATTATTCCCATTTTCAAGATAAAAATTCTACAGAAGGAAGAGTGGAGTGTTTTGTCAATTCACAAACGATTGGAACAATAGATACAACTTCGAGGCTACATCCTCATAGTGGTGATATTGCAATTGGTGCTGTTAAAAATGATAGTTATTTCGGAGATGGAGCATTCAATGGTGATGGGATGAATTTTTCCGGAAATATTTATGAGCTGATCATCTACAATAAAGTTCACAAGTTAGATGACCTGCAAAAAGTGATGAAGTATTTTAATTTAAAATGGCTCTAAGGAGTTCCCCACTTATTTTTTAGATACTGCTCGAGAGTAGAAATTTCTTGAGCAGTAAGCGCTCTATCAAAAACTAAAAACTCAGCAATATACCCATACATTCTATTTCCACCGGTAGTATCATCCCCAAGAACATAATTTCCTGTCCCTGTGAAATCTGTACCAAAATCAATTCCACCAGAGAACAGAGTGGTGGAGCTATTTTCTATTACTGTTGCATTAGGACCATCGTTTTCTATTCTCCATAACTGAAAGCTTCCTTGAGTGAGCGTAGGGTTATAAATGGTATTCGATGCATATCTTCGATCAATAAAAAAGCCTCTGGCATTCCCACCACCATTTCTAAATTCGAAAAGACATTTATCAGAATAGCCCGTATCAAACTGGCCTACGATGACAAACGTTAAGTCCGTTCCTATATTTCTAACGAATGACCCTTCTAACCCCACAGCTTGATTATCAAAACGAACGGCAGGTAGACCGTTTTGGGCGTTGTAGGCCATTACTGGTTGATTGGCTGTATTTGCTTCCGTGGCATTAGAGGCCGCTCCTGTAAGGTCAGCCCAGCTGGCAACCTTTTGCCCGTCTGCAGGAGATGAACCGTTACCATTAACATTGGTGGCATCTAACCAAGCAATAGGATCAAGTGAAAGTATATCAAAAATTTCTGCTGTGGCGGTTGCTGAGAATGGCCCAAGTAGACCATTATTGGCAGCAACTCTGAATTCGTAAATTACTCCAGCACTAAGTCCAGTTATCGTCGTTGAATTGGTAGTTGTTGCTGGGCTTTGAGTGATCCAAGTCGACTGACCTTGTTCTCTGTATTGAACTGCATAGCTTGTAATTGCCGTTCCATTGTCTGCAGGTATGGCCCAAGAGAGTGCTAATTCAGTGTTTGAAGTTGTGGGTGCAGTGGTAAGACCTGTCACTTGATCAGGAGGAGTGATACCTGATGCGGTATCAACTAATACACCTGACATATCATCATCATATAGCGAAAAATCCAGTACAGCATCGTCTGTATCTAGACCTTTAACCGTTCCAGAGTTTAAGTCAATAACAGTTGAGACAAAACTAATTCCATCTGCATCGGTATCTCCCGGTTGAACAATATATTCAAATTCTAGACCTGAAGTACCAGTACCAGTTTTATAAGTAGCATATTTAGTCACACCACCCACATCAATGAGAACTCTCGGTGAGCCAGTAACATTAACTGCTTCATTGAAATTCACTTGAAATAAAAGCCCAACTCCATCAGGGTAGGTACCGTTAACGGGTTCAATAAATTCTGTAATACTTGGAACGGCAGAATCAACTAGTACTGAACCAAAATTAGTTGTCGATAAATTCAGATCTGATGGGTTGGCATTGTTATCCAGAAGTGTTCCGGAGTTAAGATCAATAGTGCTTGCGAGATCAATCCCATTTGCATCTGCATCTCCAGCTTGAACTGTGTATTGAAAAATTAGAGTTGAGCTACCACTTCCAGAATTGTAATTGGCATAAAGATTTGCACTGGCCTGGGACTCAAACATCACTTCAATTCTTGGAGAACCTGTTACTGTTACATTTTGATCAAAACCAACTGAAATATTAATCACTTCACCAATAGAATAAGTATTGGCGGCAATTGTTACAGAACTAATGGTTGGAGCACTAGTATCTTTAATAATTGTTTGAGTTGCTTGCACTGCTGGTGTCGCAGAAGCATTATCATGATCGGCAGTAATATTTAAGGTTGTTGTATCTGCAATTGAAGTAAGGTTAATAGGTCCAGTCGTATAAGTTCCCGAACTACAAGTCGGAGTGGCACTTATACCGCCGATATCAACGGTGACTGTTCTTGTATCTTCTGAGCAGGTTCCTGTTATTGTATAGCTCGTATAATTGGCTAAGTTAGCAGTCGAAAGTGTATCTATTGTTACCGTTGGCACTGGAGCGTTAATATCAAAGCTATTTGAAGTTACAGTGGTAAGTCCTGTAGCAGTAAAATCGAAGGTATAGCCTGAGTTTGCTATATCTATAGTTAAATCTGAAAAACTGGCCACACCACTACTTGCTGCAACGGTTGTTGTCCCACCAAGGGTAGCTGTTCCTGCACTTGGGTCGTTGTTGAATGCGACCGTTATATTGTCCGTTGCACTCGTGACGACAATACCATTTGCATCCTGAACTTCAATTTGAATTGCAGGAGTAATCGTGACTTCAGCATCAGTGTTTGTTGGTTGTACGCTTATAGCTAGCTGAGTTGCAACTTGATTGATATTAAAGGCACTAGAAGTCGCAGTAGTTAAACCTGTTGCTGTGGCATCCAAAGTAAAACCAACGCCTGCGTAATCTAGAGTGATATCCGAAAAACTTGCTGTTCCATTCACAGCAGCTACCGATAGTGTTCCCCCTAAAGTTGCAGAACCACTAGGATCATTATTTAAGGCAAGGGTTATAGAGTCAGTGTCAGTGGTTTTATTTCCATAAGCATCTTGAATTTCAACTTCAACGGAAGGCGAAATCGCCACGTTCATGTCGGCATTAGAAGGTTGAACTGAAAAAGCTAGAGCTGCTTTTACTCCAGGGGTAATATTAAATGAACTAGATGTTGCTGATGTTAAGCTTCCAGAAGTAAAGGTTAGGGTGTAGTTATCATAGGCTTTATCAATATTTAAATCACTAAAAGTTGCTACCCCGCCAATAGCTGCCACAGTTGTCGTGCCACTTAGAGTTGCAGTTCCAGCTGATGGGTCTGTTGCAATCGCCACTGTAATATTAGAAGTCTCACTTGTAACAAGTGTATTACTTCCATCCCTGATTTCAACCGTGATACTGGGAGATATATTGACGCCTGCCTGTGTCGTTGAGGGCCCTTGTGTAATTACTAATTGAGTCGCACCGTTATTGACTTTGATCCCACTCATATCTGCTGGAACCTGTGAGGAGAAATCTAGTTCTGCAGTATTGGTACTGACTAGTCCTATAATCGTTCCACCATTTAAATCGATACTGGTAGAATTAAAAGCAATGCCATCAGCATCATAGTCACCGGCCTGAATAGTGTAGCGAAAAGTAATTGAGTCAGAACCTGAACCACTCAAGTAATCAGCGTAAACTGTTCCCGAGTCGAGTTCGATTGCAAGTCGAGGTATTGTTCCTATACCTACAGCTTCACTAAACTGAAATATAAAGTCCAGGTTTTGACCGTCAGTATATGTCCCATCAGTGGGCGGAGTGATTGAAGTGACAGTGGGAACACGTGAATCAACTAGAACATTCGGAGTTAATGGTAGGCTTAAGTCTAATCTTGCATCATTACCTGTTCCATCTTGGATGGTTGCACCGTTAAGTGTTATTGAATTTCCAAAAACAATTCCGTTATTGTCATATTGATTCTGAGTTACAAGCCATCTAAATCTCAGGGTATTTGTACCTGAACCGGATAGATAGCCAAAATTTATATTTGAACTTCCCACTACTGTATCCAAATGAGGGGTTCCTCCAGCTATAGTAACAGCTTCTGAAAATATAAGATCTAAAACAATTAGCTCTCCCTCTAGGTAGGTTTTGTTTGATGGAAGAGTGTAACTTGTAACAAAAGGAGAATCACCGTCTACATTTAAACCAGGAAGGGTTCCGTCTATGAAGCTTAGACTTGAATTATTTCCAGCAGCATCTTTTAGCGAACCTGAATTTAGTTCTAATGGAGAACTAACATCAATGCCGTCATTGTCGAAATCTGAAGCCTGAACAATATAGCGAAAAATTAGAGTCGTACTTCCTGAGCCAGAGACGTAGTCTGCATAAACCGAAGCGCCTCCGATATTAATTGGAATGCGAGGTGTTCCTGTAGCGTAGGTTATCTCATTGAAAGTTGCGATGAAATCAATCTGTTCACCGAGATAATAAGTTTTAAGTTGAGGGGGAATGACTAAGCTTAAAGTTGGGCCAATGGTATCGACTTTAATACTTGCAGTGTTTGGTGAATTGCTGATTTCAGTTGTAGCATTACTCGTTGAACCTGCAGATGAATAGGTTAGTGCTCCCCCATTCAGATCTATTGTCGAATTAATTTCAATGCCATCTGTATCAAGGTCACCCGCTTGAACCGAATAACGAAAAGAAATATTTCTGGTACCACTTCCTGTTAGATAGTCAGCAAAAACAGTTGAGCTTCCTATCGTTAGTTCTAGTCTGGGGCTTCCCGTTACTGAAATTTGATAGGGATGAGTGAGCACAAAATCTAAGTTTTCACTTTCAACATAAGTTTTATTTTGAGCAGGAGTGATGAGAAAAATATTTTCCACTTCTTTATGGCCAACAAAAAGCCCCCCGCCACTAGACTCATCGCTACCTCCACTGTCGAAACAGCCATACAGAAAAAAGAGAATGAAGAGGCTAAAAATCTGTCTAATAATATAGATCTCCTACACTCCACTTATCGGTCTAAGTATTGGTAACTATTAATATTTTAACATTTACTTGATGAATTTCGGCTGATATTTGAGGTTCTATATACAAAGATGTGATTTCAAGTGTTTATTCAGTCGATTTTATTTTGAAATAGAGGTTTATTCTTCTAAAAATGGGCTAACTGACTATAATTGTTTGCACATGTTAGATTTTCTATTGTTCATATTAAAGAACCGATTTTTTCAACTCGCTCTTCTCCTCAACATAGGACTTAACTTCTATGCAATTGAGCTGAAAGATAAATCAATTGCTTCAGATCTTGTTTGTGATTTTCATCCCACATTAGTTTCAAGTCAGGCTCAGATTCAAAATGATTTAAACTTATTTTTAATTCCAGGAGCAGAGCAACCATATAAAAAATTTTTGGCGATTGCTGATTCGATAATTTTAAAATTACATCATCTCAATGATACGTATTTTATTCAATCTAAATCAAAATTACTAAAAAAGAGTCTTGTTTATAACAAAGCTCGCGCGCCTCCTTTTAATTTAAATTCTTAAGAACATTCAATTCAAAATTTAAATTATAAAAGGAAATAAAATGAAATTTTTAATCGCAATCTTATTGTGCGCAAACGCATACGCGCATGTTAATCACCGTGCCGATGGGCATGCCCCAATCGGAGTAATGGGAGATCACGGTCACGCTAAGGGAGACCTAATGTTCTCCGCTCGTTATATGCAAATGCAGATGAATAATATGTGGGATGATTCATCAGAGACTGATGTGTTTGATGACACAAGCTATATGATGTCACCAAAAAAGATGTATATGTCTATGACTATGTTAGGCGCAATGTATGGGATCGCCGATAAATGGACATTGATGGCAATGATTCCCTATCTTCAAAGCGAAATGACTATGGAGAGAAAAATGGGTGGTGACGATGTAGAAGCGAATTCAAGCGGAGTTGGCGATATCACTTTAACTGGTATGTATGAAGTTATCGATATGGATAAAACTCGTTTGTATTTAAACTTAGGACTTCAACTTCCAACGGGAAGTACAACTCAAGATGATAATGATGCGAGGCTTGGTTATGCTATGCAAACAGGGGCGGGGAGCTATGCATTTGTTCCATCAGTCGTTTATAGCCGCTATCAAGATTCAACTTCCTATGGAATTCAATTTAAGCTAAAAGCTTTCTTGGGTGAAAATTCAGAAGAGTATACGCGAGGAAACGAGTACCTTTTAAATCTGTGGGGATCGTATTTAATCTCAGAGAGCATCTCTACGTCACTTCGTTTAGAACACCTTGTGCGCGATCCAATTAAAGGTGAGGATGAAGAAATGGGTTCAATGTCTCCTGTTTTAAATTCTACGACTTATCACGGGCAACGTTCTACAGCCTTTGTAGGTTTAAACTACCTCCACTCATCTGGGCATCGACTTGCGCTGGAGTATGGGATACCTGTTAGCTATAATGTTTCTGGTCCTCAAATGAGTGTTGATTCAATACTAACTTTAGGTTGGCAGAAAGCGTTTTAATATACAAGGGAGCCTAGCAATAGGCTCCTTTTTCTATAGGTCCTCTTGTGTTCCGAAGCTCACATGAGTGTCAGCTTGAAATTTGAACTCACCTTTTACGACTTCAGGATCTGAGTATCCTGTGGTCAACCTGATCCCATCCATTTGTCCTATGAAATAGTTTGGAGTTCCACCAGTATCTGCAATGACTCCAAAACTAGTAAAGGCAGTTTTCTTGTAGCCAGATTCCGAAGTTCCTGAACCGTTAAGAACACCGTTTACATAGAACCTGACGTCTCCATTTGTTTGATCTCTTTGAATTGTGATGTGTCGCCAGTTATTATCGTTGATAACAAAATTAGAAGCTGCCACTCCAGCATTACCAGCATTAACCGCAATAGAACCATCAGCTCGTAAAAAACCAAAGAAGATATCATCACCTCCGCCAGCTTCTTCAACTCCGGTAATCCCAGGTGCTTGCCAGTTAGTATTATTCCCTGTTTGACTTGTTTTAACCCATAAAGAAAGAGTCGAAGTCTTCCCTATAATTTTTTGAAGTCCAAAACCAGTATCAAGCTCTGAAGCTCCATCAAAATCAACGGCCATACCAGTTGGTCCAGCTACATCCGCGAGAGATCCAACACTTGTTCCGTCTTTTCCAGAACCTGTAGAGTCAATATAGCTCGCTCCACTTTTATTCATATTCCAAACACCACTATAATTGCTAAAAACACCATTGGCATCGTCTGCATCGGCGGCAGCAGAATTATCATAGTACATATAAATATTAACTTCTGAACTAGCAGCAATAGTAGGAAGTTTTACCCAAATAAAACTTTCGCCACTCGCGTTCCAATGTTCAATATTATGGCTTAAAACGGTAGAGTGATCATCAAGCGTAAAACGAATATCGCTTCCATCTACTTTAAGATCATTGTAATTAATTCTTGCTGTGTTTAACTTAATGAGTACAGGCATATTCGAGAAAGCAGTTGCTTGATCAATATTATTGAGCGTAATTTTCTTACGCTTAAGCCAACTATTGTCCCACCATGTGAGAGTTGGAACAAAATCAATTGTCGCGGTGGTTGAAGTCAGTGTTGCCGCATTATCAGAGAAAGTAATTGTGTCTTGTTCTGCAGTATTGTTTAGAACATAAATGTATTTGGTACTTTCATATGCACTAAAATTTACTGAGCTAATGCTACCGGTACAAAAAGAATCATTAAAAAATTGAGCACTACCAGATAAACTTAGGTTTACCTGCTGGGCTGAGCTGGAACCTGTTTTTGTTCCACTCGCATCAAGTAAGCTTACCTCTATCGCAGAACATGCACCTAGCTCTACTTCTGGAGAAGCACTTGCAAATATATCTATTGGCTCATTTGCAGAGATTACTAATTTTGAAGTGTTGGCTAAGGTTGCCGCATTAAAAATCAAAGTCAGACTTTGACCAGCGGTAGAAGTACTAAAATAAATCATTTGAGAGGATGTACCTGATGCAATGCTAGTAGTTGTTGTGCTAGTGGTACAAGCAGCATCTGAATAAAATGTTCCTGTACCATTATTAACTACAAGAGAAATATTCTCATTGCTGGAAACATTGGAAGCATTATATGCGTCAGTAACACTTCGAATTGTAAAAGGTATACAGTCACCAGTTATAACACCAGAAGTACCAAGAACCTCAAGTCTTGTTGGAGGGTCACTAATACCTTCTCCTGTTAGGTCTTTGGTAATTGTCTCTATGCTTCCACCGTTATTATATGAAATACTTAAAGTAGCACTATGTACTGCTGCCGATGTTGGAGCATAACTTAAAACAACAATACAGTTTGAGGAAATTGTGCTGGTACAGGTTCCTCCTGTTCCAGGAAAACTTCCACCTTTATAGATAAAGTCTGCACTAGGATTAGCTGAAGACGTCACAGTTGCTGTACCTGAACCTGAATGCTCAACTACGACAGTTAAGTCCGTACTACTTCCAAGAGACTTCTGTCCAAAGTCGTAAAGAGTATTATCCTGAAAATCCAAACTGGCCGGAAGGTTTATATCAAAACTATTGCTGGTTGCACTCGTAAGTGAGCCAGAGCTAAATAGCAAAGTATATCCACTAGCGTTGGTATCGATAGCAAGATCACTAAAAGTCGCAACACCTCCGACAGCGGCAACAGTTAGGGTTCCGGCTAAGCTGGCGGCACCTGCCGTCGGGTCATTAGAAATGGCCACTGTTACATTATCAGTATTGCCAGTAACTAAATTATTTGAAGCATCACGCATCTCGACAGTTATTGCAGGTGCTATGCTAGCATCTACCACTGCATCACTAGGTTGAGTTGTAATTACCAATTGAGTCGCAAGGGAGTTAACATTAAAGCTTGTAGAAGTTGCTGTTGTTAAACCACCTGCTGTAGCATCAATGGTATAACCAACTCCAGGAATGTCGATATTTATATCACTAAAACTTGCAGTACCATTAACAGCTGAAATACTGGTTGTTCCAGAAAGAGTTCCACCAGGTCCAGCGTTATTATTGATCGATAAAGTTATCGTATCGGTATCAGTAGTTTTATTACCGTAGGCATCATGGATTTCAACTTCGATACTCGGAGAGATGTTTGCATTTGCATCAACATCGGTAGGCTCAACACTAAATGCGAGCTGAGTTTTTGTCCCTGCAGAAATATTGAAGAGGTTTGATGTTGCATCTGTTAGACCAGCGGCACTTGCTGTTAACCCATAACCTGAGTTTGCGATATCTAAGTTAATATCATTGAAAGTAGCAATCCCAGCCGTTGCCGCAACACTCAAGGTCCCCGCTAGCGTTGCTGAGCCCGCAGATGGATCTGTTCCTAAGCTCAGCGTAATAATATCTGTAGCTGTAGATACTAAGTTTCCATTTGCATCTTGAATTTCAACGGTGATGGCAGGGTTAATAAAAGTACCCGCCGTTGTACTTGTAGGCTCTTGAGTAAAAACTAACTGGGTCGCCGGGGCCTGGGTAATATTAAATGTATTAGAGGAGGCACCTGTCAGCGATCCACTTGAAAAGCTTAAGGAGTAGCCATTATTAACTGTATCAATATCAAGGTCACTAAAAGTTGCAATCCCACCAACTGCAGCAACTGTGAGAGTCCCACCTAGAGTGGCTGAACCAGCAGAAGGGTCTGTTCCAAAAGTAACAGTGACATTATCTGGTGCAGAGGAGACCAATGTTCCACCAGCATCTTGAATTTCAACAGTAATGGCCGGGGAAATGGCAACACTATTAAAGGCATCAGTTGGTTGTTGAGTAATAACCAATTGGGTCGGTACTTGAGTGATATTAAAGCCAATTGAGGTTGCAGTAGTTAAACCTCCCGCAGTCGCATCGAGAGTATAACCAGATCCCGCAACGTCGATATTAATATCATTAAAGCTTGCAGTTCCAGCTACAGCGGCTAAAGCCAAAGTACCGCTAAGAGTACCACCAGGACCAGCGTTATTATTTATTGCAAGAGTTATAGTATTTGTATCAGTAGTAACGTTTCCATATGCATCTTGAATCTGCACCTCAATTGAAGGGTTAATGGCTACGTCCTGAGCTGCATCTGAAGGTTCTACGCTAAAAGCTAGCTGAGTTGCTGTAGATGGACTTATTGTGAAGCTGGCCGAAGTTGCTGGAGTCAAAGCACCACTCGAAGCACTTAAGGTGTAGCCTGCATTCGCCTTATCTATATTGATATCATTAAAAGTTGCAACACCGTTAACTGCAGCTACCGTCAAAGTCCCACTAAGAGTGGCAGCTCCTGCTGATGGATCGGTAGAGAAAGCAAGAGTGACATTAGAAGTCTCTGTTGGAACGATGTTTCCAGCGGCATCTTGAAACTCAACAGTTATCGAAGGTGAGATATTTACTCCCGCCACTGCATCAGTTGGCTCTTGAATAAAAGCTAATTGGGTGGCCGGAGCTTGGGTGATATTAAATGTATTAGAAGTTGCACCTGTCAGCGATCCACTTGAAAAGCTTAAGGTGTAGCCATTATTAACTGTATCAATATCAAGGTCACTAAAAGTTGCAATCCCACCAACCGCTGCGACAGTTAAGGTCCCTCCAAGAGTTGCAGAACCAGCAGAAGGGTCTGTGCCAAATGAAACTGTTACATTATCAGTTGAAGCACTCACAAGATTATTAGATGCATCCCGAATCTCGACCGTAATCGCAGGTGCAATTGCAAGATTATTAAAGGCATCAGTCGGTTGTTGAGTAATTATTAATTGAGTAGGAACTTGAGAAATATTGAATGCACTAGAAGTTGCCGTTGTCAGTCCAGCTGCAGTGGCATCAAGAGTATAGCCTATTCCTGCGATATCAATATTAATATCATTAAAACTCGCGACACCATTTACAGCAGCTACAGTCAACGTACCGCTAAGAGCTCCACCAGGGCCTGCATTATTATTTATCGCTAACGTAACGGTATCAGTATCAACTGTTTTATTACCATAGGCATCCTGTATCTCAACTTCAATAGATGGTGAAATATTCGCATCAACTTCAGCATCTGTAGGCTCAACTGAGAACGCAAGTTGCGACTTTATATTTGGAGAAATATTAAAGCTGTTTGAAGTTCCCGGAGTAAGAGCTCCGCTTGATGCAGTTAAGGTATAGCCTGTAAACGCCTTATCAATATTGATGTCACTAAATGTTGCAACTCCGCCAACAGCAGCAACGGTGAGGGTTCCTCCAAGGGTTGCTGACCCACTTGATGGATCAGTTCCAACTGCGAGTGTAACGTTAGACGTTTCTGTCGATACAATATTATTTGAAGCATCTCTTAGCTCTATGGTGATCGCTGGATTAATATTATCACCAGCTAAAGCATCAGTTGGCTCCTGAGTGAATACTAGCTGAGTTGCGGTTCCAGTTAAAATATCGAAAGTGTTTGAAGTGGCAGCTGTAAGCGATCCGCTTGAAAAGCTTAAGGTGTATCCAGTATTTACAGTATCAATATTGATATCACTAAAAGTCGCGATACCTCCAACTGCAGCAACGGTGAGGGTCCCACCAAGTGTGGCAGTACCTAATGAAGGATCGGTCCCAAAGCTTACCGTAACATTATCAGTTGACGCACTTACAAGATTTCCTGATGCATCTTGAATTTCTACAGTTATTGCTGGAGTAATACTTTGATTGTATTCAGTATCAACTGGCTGTTGAGTAATAATCAATTGAGTTGGAACTTGAGAGATATTAAATGCACTTGAAGTCGCAGTTGTAAGACCTGCAGCAGTCGCATCGAGAGTGTATCCAACACCAGCAATGTCTATATTGATATCATTAAAGCTTGCAGTTCCTGCGGTTGCGGCAACAGTTAGTGTTCCAGAAAGAGTTCCACCAGGACCAGCATTATTATTTATGGCAAGTGTTATAGAGTCAGTATCTGTCGTTACGTTACCATAAGCATCTTGAATTTGAACTTCAATCGAAGGTGATATATTTGTATCAACATCGGCATCTGTAGGCTCTACTGAAAAGGCTAATTGGGTTTTTATATTAGGTGTAATATTGAATGAATTTGAGTTTCCTGGAGTTAAAGCTCCACTAGAAGCAGTCAGCGTATAACCAGAGAAAGCTTTATCAACAGTTATATCATTAAAAGTTGCAATACCTGCTACTGCGGCAACAGTTATTGTTCCACCAAGAGTTGCATTGCCACTAGATGGATCAGTTCCAATCCCCAGAGTTACATTTGAAGTCTCACTCGTGACTAGGTTGCCAGCAGCATCTCTTAATTCAACTGTAATTGCAGGGTTTAAAATATCGCCGGCTAGGGCATCGGTAGGATCTTGTGTGAAAACCACTTGTGTCGCTGGAGCTTGGGTTATATTAAAGCTAGTTGAAACCACAGGGGTAAGGGCTCCACTAGCAAAACTCAATGTGTATCCATTTTGAATATCATCTAATGTTAAATCACTAAAAGTTGCCACCCCTGCAACTGCTGATACGGTTAAGGTTCCACCTAGGGTGGCCGCACCACTTGATGGATCTGTCCCGAGGGAAACGGTCACACTATTTGTTGCTGTAGTGACTATATTGTTTGAGGCATCTCTAAGTTCAACCTGTACAGCTGGAGTGATGGTCTGATCTTTATAACTATCAACAGGCTGGACTGTAATTGCCATTTGAGTTACAGGATTAGAGTTAACTAGTATACCAGTCATAACAGGCTCAAGACCGGAAAAACTCAAACTAGCACTATAGCCCGTTAAAAGACTGGAAATTGTACCGGTTGTGTTTAGGTCAATTGAGCTTGTGGCAAAACTTATTCCATCTTCATCACTATCACTCGCTTGCACTGTGTACCTAAAGGTTAAAAAATTTGTTCCCGATCCGCTTAGATAGTCTGCGTAAATATTTCCACTGCCTAATTGAATTTCGACTCTCGGAGAGTTTGTGACAACAACGTCTTCATCAAATTGAAAGACAAAATCTAGGTTCTGGCCGGTCAAATAGTTACCATCCGCTGGAGCTGTGATCGCTGTAACATCGGGAACTCTTGAATCAACTAGAACATTTGGAGTCAGAGAAGGTGCGATACTGAGATCAGCATCTAATGCTCCACTATCTCTTATCGTAGCACCATTAAGTGCAATCGAATCTTGGATTTCTATTCCGTTTGTATCTTGTAATCCCTGGCCGACAATATAAGAGAAGGTGAGAGTATCTGTACCTGTCCCACTAGCATAGCTCGCTTGAGTTGTTATTCCACCGATATCAAGGTCAACTGTAGGTGTTCCCCCAGCGACATCAACCGCTTCACTAAAAACTAAATCAAAGCTAATTGTTTCACCAAGACCGTAAGTTTTTTGAGATGGATAGTTATAAGAAAGTACTCTTGGCGAATCTCCATCGATATAGGTTGTGGGGCCTGGAATCGGGGTGAAAGTTAACGAAGCGCTATTTCCATTTTTATCTTTGATGGTGCCACCACTAAGGCTAACAGGAGAGGAATAAGTGATCCCATCAATATCGTAGTCAGATCCTGTTACAGTATACTTAAATAAAAGAGTGTTCGTTCCAGAACCAGTTGCGTATTCTACGTTTACGTTTCCACTATTTAAATTTAGTGCGATTATTGGCTTTCCCGTTACATAAACAGTGTCGTCAAAAATAGCAATAAATGTAACTTGCTCTCCAAAGAAATAAGTATCAGGATTAGGAGGTGTTACTACAGTTAAACTTGGGCTGGTGGTATCAACTTTCAGACCAGAAGTTGAAGGTGCAGATACAATCTCTGTATTTGCATTAGTTGAAACTCCTGCTAGTGAGAACTTGATGCTTCCACCATTAGTATCAATATTTGGCGTCACCTCAATACCATCAGAGTCATCATCTCCAGCTTGAACAGTATAGCGAAAAGTTAGATTTTGCGTGCCACTACCAGTTAGGTAGTTTGCATAGACAGTGTTGCCACCCATATCGAGAACGAGCCTAGGAGTTCCAGTAACAGAAACATTTGCAGGATGAGTTACTATGAGGTCAATATTGTTTCCAGTCGTGAAAACTTGGTTCGAAGGAACTTTTAGTACAAATGCATCTTGAATCTCTTTATGGCCTGAAAATAGACCCCCACCATTTGACTCCTCTGAGCCACTATCGAAACAAGACGTTAAGACTAGTGATAATAGTAAATATAAGAGCCAGCTAGTTTTTCGCATTAGTATTAAATATCCTTTTACGCTTTATTTTAACTCAATGCATTGCCACTTCATATCGGTTAAATTCTTTCGAAAAATTAGAATAAAAACGGTAACTTAACCTAACTTTAGAAGGGCTTAATTATGAATAAATCTCCATAATTCGATTGAGCGCCAAGCCAGGTTGGCAGAGAGGTTAAAAATTGCCCGCAAGTATTTAGAATTACAGATTGCTATAATATTTTTGTGAAGCTTTTCGTGTTCTTTTTATTTATATTTCTGCAATCTTGCTCACAAAGGATCAAGGTCCCGGTGAACAGAATGATGTCTCCTGAGGCCATTGGTAGGGGGGCAAAGGTTTCTTATCGTAAAACGGGTTACTCGCAAGGGATCTTACAATTTACAAATAATGACACTGATAATCCATTGTTAATGAGCACCACTCAAGACAATGAATTTTATATGGGGCTTGGGATTTCACAAGAAGCAGATCTCTTTATTCGTGTTCCCGAAGAATCGTCATCGCTAATTGGCTTAAAAGTTCAAATTATGGGAGCCCCTGCAAAAGCGAATGCTGCCGGACATAGTCTTGCTTTCACTCTCGCGATGGGAAGTGAGCGCGATGAATTTGAGGATGTATTTACAATAGATTTGAAATCAGATGTTCGTGATTACGCTTTTCTTCATGGGTACAGAATGAGTCCGCTGCTTCTTTTGTATGATGGAGTCTCGTTAACCAATTTTAGGTTTCAGGGAAAAGTTAAAGGTGCCACGGGATTAAACTCTAATAATATTGATTACTCGGCTAAAAATATTCTGGGTGCATTCGGAGGAGTTATTCTTGGGGCACATGACTTGAATTTAACAGTAGAGGCTGCAGCTCAGGTAATTGAGTGGGAAAATACCGAGAAAAAAACGTTTCAACAGTTTGCAGTAAGCCTTTCTGGGGGCTGGTAGGGGTAGCCTTTTCCGCTTCACCCATAAATCTCTTTTACTTGATAAAATAGGCTTAGGGAATTTAAAGGAGTAAATGAAATATTTATTTTTATTTCTACTTTCATTTAATGCTTTTGCAATTCTTCCTTTCGAAGATGCTGTAAGTCCAGAACTTGTCACAAGTGCAAGAGCTCTTGCTATGGGGAATGCATACGCATCAAAAGTTGATGATGGTTGGTCCGCTTTTTATAACCCAGCAGGACTAGGAACAGTTAGAGGATTACAATTTCATTTATCCAATATTCATATGGAAGTGAATGATGGCTTTTTTAATGTAGCTGGTAAAGGACCATTCACAGAAGCGATACAAAATTATCAAGACGCGTTTGATCCAACGGCATTAAGAACTTTACACGCTGATAATCCAGGTAATGTTTCACATGCAAGATTTCAACTGTTTCCTAATATGACTTATAGAGGAATCACTCTGGGTTATATGTATGTTCAACAAAATAGAGCAAGGCTAAGAAGTTTAACTGATGATTTTGAAATAGCGGAAAGAATTGATACCGGGCCAGTGATGGCCTTAAGTGCGAGTCTCTTTGGAGGAGTGGTAAAATTTGGTGTAACGGGAATACTTCTTACTCGAAAGCAATTACAAAAAGACTTTGCTTCCGGAGATGCGGTTTCAGTTGATACTCAGGCGGATTATAAAAAAGGTACAATGACTCATTTAACTGCTGCCACAAGGATCACTCTTCCTATTGCTTGGCTTCCAACATTCTCCCTCGTTTCTAGAAACTCCTCAGATGCTTCATTTTATGATGGAGATTTCAGTGGAGCACCAGATGATATACCCCAAACAAATGATTTTTCATTTTCGGTAACTCCGAATCTTGGAAGAACCTTCCGAATGCATATGGAAGTAGCAAGAAAAGATATTGGAGACCAATACGATACAGTTCCCACCAGTAGAAAAACTATGGGGGGCATTGAATTCGACTATATGAGGAAGATGTTCTTTAGGTTAGGTTTTGGCGACGGTTGGGGCTCCGGTGGTATTGGTGTCAGAAATAAAGAGTTTGCATTCGATTTAACTACTTATGCTATTGAAGCGTCAGATGATGGTTATCGTGAAGAAGAAGACCGAAGAACTGTTCTCTCAATTTCAGGTGGTATTTAATATAGGGTGATATAAATTAGTTTGACGAGTCAAACTTCTGTTTGGTAGTTATCAAATTATGAAAATCATTCTTTTATTAGCACTTTCTAGTACAGCTTTAGCTGATTATGACGCAAAAATAAGTTTAGGAGAGAGACTCTTTAATGATCCTCGTTTCTCTAAGGAGTTTGTTCTAAACGCCTCGGACGTGAATGACAATACTGCTAAAGGCACCTCTTGTATTGATTGCCACAAGGTAGATAGTGAGTTTGATCCAACTACAGGTCTAGGTATGCATACCTATTCTGACAATACAGCTAAAACCCCAGTTCCATTAAGACTTGAAGATAAAATTGTGACAACTCTAAGAAATACACCCCCGCTAGTGGGGATCGGCTCTCCCTATGCGGAAGCTAGGTTTTCTCACTGGGATGGTGAGTTCGCAGATCACTCAGAAACTGTACTTGGAAATTTTGCAGGAAGAAATACTGGCTGGCTTGCGAATGAAAAAACTGAGGCACTTCAAAATATAGTTAACGTAATTAAAAAAGATAATGGAAGCTCTGAGCTTGCTCAAGAATTCGGGGGAAGTTATGAGAGAGTTTTTCTTGGAGTAGATCCTTCTTTGCCAGAAGAACTGAGGCTCAAAGCTTCAGACCGAGTAGACGTTCTAAAAGCCTCTAATGAACAGATTATTAACCTCGTTGTCGATGCGGTAACAGCCTATATTGATGATCTTGATTTTGAGCGAGACGAGAACGATCAGTATATTGGTTCTCCTTATGATAAATTTTTGATCAAAAATAACCTTCCAACTGCTCCTGCCAAAGGACAAACGATTCATCAGTATATGATTGAGTTAAGAAGCGGTCTTGCCAAACTAGAAAGTCCCCAATTTGTTGCAAAAACTCATTTTGCCACTCATGGAAGGGAGTTTGGGTTTGGTCCTCAGGAATGGGAAGGTTTAAAAGTGTTTTTTAATCTTCCAAAACCAGATGGATCTTTAAATCAAGGTATGTGCCTGAGTTGCCATAAACCTCCAATGTTTACTGATTATCAGTTTCATAATGTTGGTGTTGCCCAAATGGAGTACGATAAAGTTCATGGGGAGGGAAGTTTCAATAAGCTAGTTATTCCTGACCATGCAACGAGAGGTGAAACGACTTTTCTTCGATCTCCTGTTAAAGAGGACCCGAGTGCTGTTGATCTAGGCGTTTGGAATTTCTTTGACCGAAAACCTGAAATCACTAAGCATATGCGCGGTCAGAACTGCAGCCTCTTTGAAAAATGTACTAATGATAAAGTACTTCCGCTAATGATTGCAAAGTTTAAGACGCCAAGTCTTCGAAATCTTAATCATTCTGCCCCTTATTTTCACAACGGTTCATCTCCTCATTTGTATCACCTTCTACATCAGTATAAGAGGGCTTCTGACTTAATGAGAAAAGGTGAGTTACGTAATGGAGATGTGAGGCTTAAAAGCTTGAAGCTTTTTCACCATGAAATCCACTCCTTGGTGCCTTTTCTTGAGAGTTTAAACGAAGAATACGAGTAGACAAAATTACAACGACTCTGGCCAGACTAAGTAACTCCTGCTAGAAATTCAGGTTAAATCAGAGGGTTTGATTCCCTCCCATTTTCAATGGAAATAAACCTGGAGTTAGCTGGATGAAAAATCCTTATGCATCCTTTCTGGATCAGTTAGAAAAACCTGCGCGCTATATCGGCGGTGAACATTTTATCATTAAAAAGAATTGGGAAGAATTAACAGGCAAAGTCGCACTTTGTTTTCCTGATGTTTACGAAATTGGAATGAGTCACCTAGGCTTCAAGATTCTTTATGAAGAGCTAAATAAAGACCCTGAGTTATGTGCCGAAAGAGCTTTTTGTCCATGGATCGATATGGAAGAGAGAATGCGCACTCTAGATATCCCCCTCGTTACTCTTGAAAATTTTAAACCGCTTAGTGAGTTTGATGTTGTTGGTTTTTCGCTTCAGTATGAAATGAGTTATACCAATATTATCAATATGCTCGATCTAGGTGGAATAACTATCCATCAAAAAGATCGTCGTGAAGAAGAGCCTTTTGTTATCGTTGGAGGGCCATGTGCGACTCACCCTGAACCTCTTGCTCCATTTGTAGACTTTGTCGTTGTTGGTGATGGTGAGCAAATTTTTGCAAAAATTGCTCGCTTCATAGGAAGAGCTAGAAAAGAGGGAATGAAAAGAGACCATATCCTTTTTGAATTAGCCAAACAAAAAGGAATTTATGTTCCTTCTTTTTATGACACTGATATTTGCGAGTCCTCTGGTCTTCAATATGTAACCGGGCCAAAGCCTGAATTTGACGGAGAAATTTCTCCAAGAGTTGAGCGCTTTTTTGTTGATAGCTTAAAGGATTATCCATTTCCAACTCAGTCTCCGATTCCTCATATGACGGCTATTTTTGACAGATTTTCAGTTGAGCTAAGTAGAGGTTGTACTGAGGGCTGTCGTTTTTGCCAAGCTGGAATGATTTATCGTCCGGTAAGAGAGCGTAAGCCTGACGATGTTGTTCAACTTGTAATGGATGGAATCAAGGCTGGTGGTTTTGATGAAGCATCACTTACTTGTTTATCTACAGCAGACTACTCAGCTGTTACTCCACTTGTAATCGAGCTATTAGATAAACTATCCAAGGATAAGTCTACTCTAGGTATTTCTAGTTTGAGGGCCTACGGATTAGATGAGCGAGTCTTTGATAAGCTTGCTGAAGTAAAAAATTCTTCTTTGACTTTTGCTCCTGAAGCAGGAAGTGAAAGAATGAGAAAAGTTATTAATAAAAATATCTCTGAAGAAGACATGATGAAAACTGCATACAATGTTTTTTCTAGAGGTTGGAAAAAAATGAAATTATATTTCATGATCGGACTTCCTACTGAACAAGATGAAGATGTTATTGAGATCATGGAAACAGGTAAAAAAGCGAAGCAGGTAGCTCAACGGCAATGTGGTGTTGGAAATCCAAACATCACTATAAGTGTTTCAAGCTATGTTCCTAAACCACATACTCCTTTTCAGTGGGCGCAAATGATTCCATTGGAAGAAATTATTAGGAAACAAAACCTTCTTAAAGATTACGCTGTTAAATTTGGCCTAAATTTTAGAAAACATTGGTCTAAAATTTCTCACTTGGAAGGAATTGTAAGTAGAGGAGACCGTCGAGTTGGGCAAGCGATTTATCTCGCTTGGGAAAAAGGATGCCGTTTTGATGGTTGGAATGAAACCTTTGATCATGAAAAATGGATTGAGGCGGTAGAAGAATCTGGGATCGATCAGGCGATTTACCTCAACACGATTCCAATGGATGCTAAACTTCCTTGGGATCATATCGATGTAGGTTTGGAAGAAAAATTCTTAAAAAGAGAATGGACTAAGGCGACTAAAAATAGACTTTCCCCTCCATGTGGAAAGGTTGCCGGAATGATCGTTCACCACTCAAACTTAGAAGCTCTTGAGAAAACTTTTGATATCGATAAGAAGAAGCTTGTTTGTTATCACTGCGGTGTTGCCTGTGATCTAAAAGAGATGGTGGATGAAAGACGCGATTATCTCGAGCGTATGAATGCAACTGAAGAAGTCCCATATGAGAGGCCTAAAGAGCGAAAAAAGATTGTTGATCTTAGGGAGAAACGTGGTCAGTTCTTAGGGTACAAATATCGTATTGAGTTTTCTAAAATTGGTTCTCTAAGTTTTATTTCGCATCTTGATTTACAAAAAATTATGATGAGAATTTTTAAGCGAGCCGATATTGAAGTTCTTCATAGTGAAGGTTTCAAACAAAGACCACTAATGTCTTTTGGACCCGCTTTAACTCTTGGAATAAGCTCTCTATCTGAATTTTTTGATATTCGTGTTCCAGTGGAGTGGGTAGATAGAGAAGCAGTTCTAGAGCAGCTTCGAAGTCATAGTGAAAAAGGTATTATCTTTAAATCAATCAAAGAAATTGAAAAAAAGGATAAGTCGATTCAAGAGGCAGTTAAAGAGTTTGCTTATTTTGTTCCATTTAAAGATGAGCAAAATAAAATTGAGGCCTTGCAAGCTCTAGAAAATGCCGAGGCCATTATCGTAAAAAGCTTTGTGAAAAAACTGAAAGCTTATCGCGATAAAGATATCAAACCTAAAATTAACTCTTTTGATATCGGTAAACTTCCGGTGACACCTGATATAGCGGACGTAATAGATGAGGTCTCGCCTTGTAAGAATGATGGCTTTATTATTCGTGCCTGTGTCGACTCTGGTACCTCAATTCGACCAAGTGACCTAAAGCTTGGACTAGAGGGGCTTGGGATAAAGGTTGAAAAACCGATAAAAGTTGAGAGTGTCATAAAATAGTTTCGTTATTTCAATAGCTTAGGTGGGTTAAAATATTGCGACTCACCTAGGCAAAGTCATATGATTTCGGTAGATTGGTCGCCAAATTAGCAAAAGGAAATCAAGAATGGCAACGGAACAAACTCACGGTGTGACTAAAGCACAAAAAGCGTTTAAAGCTAAACTCGAATTGATTGAAAAACATAAGCTCTCAAAAGATGATCTTTTAAGCATGTATCGCAACTCTTATCTTTCTAGAAAGGTTGATGATGCTGAGATCACAATGAAGAAACAATCAAAAGCATTTTTTCAAATCAGTGGTGCAGGTCATGAGGGTGTTCTTTCTGCAGCAGCTAAAGTTTTAAAACCAAGCTACGATTACTTCCTTACTTATTATAGAGATAGAGCTCTTTGTTTAGGCCTTGGAGTTACTCCATATGAAATGCTATGCCAAGCAAACGGTAATATTGGAGATACAGCTACTCATGGTCGTCAGATGCCATCTCACTTTGCCAATAAAAAATTAAATATTGTTTCAAGATCAAGTTGTACTGGTACTCAGTTCCTACAAGCTGTTGGTGTTGCAGAAGCCGGTAAGTTTTTTGATAAGATGAGCAAAGACGGTGTTGATCACGGTCATAAATATCATAAAGATGAAATTGTTTGGGTTTCAACTGGAGATGGTACAACTTCTCAGGGTGAGTTTTGGGAAGCTATGACTACGGCTTGTGTAAATAAACTTCCAGTTCTTTTCTGTGTTGAAGATAATGGCTTTGCTATTTCAGTTCCAACTTTTGTTCAAACACCAGGTGGAAGTATTTCAAAATGTTTGTCAGACATTCCTGGACTGACTGTTTTTGAGTGTGATGGAACTTGTCCAATTGACTCATATGATACTTTTAAGAAAGCTGAAAAGCATCTGCGTGCAGGGAAGGGACCAGTTCTAGTTCACGCTCATGTTACCCGTCCATATTCTCACTCTCTTTCAGATGATCATAAATTCTATAGAACTCAATCTGAACTTGAGCAAGAAGCAGCGATCGATACTTTAAGAACATATCCAGAGTTCTTAATGAAAGCTGGAATTCTAACTGAAGAAGAAAAAGCGGCAATAGAGTCAGAAGTTAATGGTGAAGTTAAGCAGGCGATGAAAGAAGCAATTGAAACAGAATGGCCATCTCCAGATACTTATATGGATCACCTTTATTCGGAAGATGTAGATCCAACTGGTGATGACTTTGCAACTGAGGGTGAATTTTCTGGAAAGCCTGATATTCCAATGGCCGGTGCAATTAATGCTGTTTTAAAAAATGAAATTAAAAACAATCCAATGATGAGAATCTTTGGAGAAGACGTAGCTGATTTTTCTGAACTACATAAACTTAATGATGAAACTCTTGCTGGTAAAGGTGGGGTTTTTAAAGTTACCGCCGGTTGTCAGCGTGTTTCTAAAGAGGGACAAGTTTTCAATTCTCCACTTGCTGAGGCCAATATTATTGGACGTGCAATTGGTATGGCGATGAGAGGAATCAAGCCAGTTGTTGAAATCCAATTTTTTGATTATATCTGGACAGCTTATATGCAACTTAAAAATGAGATGGCGACAACTCGCTACCGTTCTGGTGGAGAGTTTAAATGTCCAATGGTTGTGCGTGTGCCAATTGGTGGTTACTTGAAAGGAGGAGCGATGTATCACTCTCAATCAGGTGAGTCACTTTACACTCACTGTCCAGGTATTAGAGTTGTGTATCCATCTAACGCTGCGGATGCGGCAGGACTTTTAAGGACTGCTATTAGGTCAGATGACCCAGTAATGTTCTTAGAGCATAAACATTTATACTATCAAGGATATAATAGAACTGCTGATCCAGGTGAAAACTATATGATTCCTTTTGGTAAAGCTCGTATCGTTAAAGCTGGGAAAGATGCAACGGTAGTTGCATGGGGTGCTCTCGTTCAAAAATCAGTTGAAGCTGCCAAGAAAATTGAAGAAGAAACTGGAAAAACGATTGAGATTATTGACCCAAGAACAATTGCTCCATTTGATATGGATGCAGTTAAAGAGTCTCTAAAGAAAACAAATAGACTTCTTATCTGTCATGAAGAACATAAAACTTCAGGATACGCGGGTGAGATCTCTGCAAGAGTTAACGAAGAGTGCTTCGAAGATTTAGATGCTCCAATCTTAAGAGTGGCTTCTAAAGATGTTCACGTAGCTTATAACCCAGGTCTAGAGGATGTTATTCTTCCTCAGGTCGAAGATGTATATCAGGCCATGAAAAAACTAATCAATTACTAATTCCATAGAGCTCCACCTGCGTTTTTGGGTGGAGCTTTATTTTTCTTAACCCCTAAGTTCCCGTAATTTCAAATAAAGCGATCTTTTTACTCAGGCTTTTTAGTTGTAGGTCGATTAGTATTTATGGGAAAAAAATTAAAATTCTTAACTGTCGGGTTACTTCATAAGTTAGGAGCTAACTCTGTATGCCGTTCACTTATCACTAAAAATTTCGACTTCGCTCCTTCTGAGGACGACTTCGAATATAAAATTGCTGATTGTTGGGAAGAGAGACAAGCTGCATTCAAAATTCTATATGAAAGCTATCGAGCTGAAGGATTTTGCGATGAAGAAGCATCAAATTTTAAGGTGACTCCTTATCATTTACTTCCCACGACAGCTATTCTTGTGGTGAAGTTCCGAGGAGAGGTTATTGGTGGAATTAGCTTCATTCAAGACAGTGATTTTGGAACACCAGTTTTAAATAAGTACCCACATTTGAGGTCCCCAGAAAAACGGATCGGTGAAATTGGTTCCCTTGCTATAGCAAAAGAGCATCGCTCGAAGGCCAATCATGTGTTAATGCCATTACTAAAGCGGCTTTGGAATTTTATTGAAAACGAATTGAATTATACTCACACCGTTATTGCTCATGATCCAAAATGGGAAGTTTTCTATCAACAAGTTTTTCAATTTGAAAAGATTGATGCTTTTGACGATAGTTATGAATCTGCTAACGGTGCGCCTGCAGTTTTTCAAATTTTAGATTTTGCAGCTGCTGGAAGAAAACTGAATCATTACTATTTTGATAAGAAAAAAGATCTCTTCAATTATTTAAAGTATTTTGAAGAGTCTTTAACTGAAGATGCGGGCTCAAATCTAAATTTAATCTCACCAGATGAGATGGCTTTCTATCTTAGCAATCAACCAGACCTTTTGAAAAACCTTACTGAAAGGCAAAAAGCTATTTTCGTTAATATTTATTCTTCTGAAAAATATGCAGGTCTTCATCAGTTTTTTGGAACGGTATTATTTAATATGCCACAAAGACGTTTTACTCGTGTAAATTCCAATTATGCTTGCCGAGTTAAAGACGTTTCCACAGGTCATTACAAGTTAGGGCAAGTTTTAAAGGTAAGCCTTAACGGATTACAAATAAAATCTAATCATAACTTTAAAGTTGGAGACCTTATCGAATGTAGTATATCGGTACACAAGTTTAGAAATATCTCAATTCGAGCACGCGTAAGAACCAATGATAATGGTTTTTACGGCCTTGCTATAACTCAGGAAGCTACTGATTGGTATAACTATTTTGAAAAAGTTTCAGCTCATTTTAATGATATTATGGCTGCTTAAAATATTTATTTAGTAAGATCCAAATAATAATTTTTTGAATAGGGTTCTTATTACCAAAGGGGATGTAGAAGTTCTTCCATTTGTTTAAGTAAAAATCCACATGATAACCTCTAGGTGCAGCGATTACTTTTCCTCTGTTCAATACTAGCTTTAAGCATACCGCAGTGATGGCACTCGTTGAAGTTGTAACCCCAACGTGTAGAGATGGCACTTTTCTTTCATTAATATTCACATACTCACGATACTTTAAGTATCTCAGGTGATAAGGTCGTGGAGCGACACCAGCTAAAAACTTTGCGACTTTTGTTAGACTATCATCGTCTTTTTTTAGATTGAAATATTCATTGAATCCCATCTTACCAGGGACAAATGCTAATACGGAGGTTCCCATCCCAAGTGGTGCCGCTGTCACAACAGGTATACCTAATTGATGTGCTCTACCATATAGAAGCTCCCGAAGATCCAAAACATAGAGATCTATTGAGTCTAAAATTAAGTCTGTTCCCGCAAGAAACTCTTCAGCATTATCTGCATTAATTCCTTTATCAAAAAGTGTCACCTCTGCTTCAGGGTTTATACTTTTGATCATCTTCTCTGTGACTTCTATTTTGGTTTTTCCAATCGTGTCCATATTAGCGCCAATCTGGCGGTTAAAATTATGAAGATCAAAATCATCAAAGTCGGCAATTTTAAATTTAGAGAAACCAAGTCTAGCTAAGGCATGGACATGGTGTCCACCAACTCCACCAAGGCCAGGAATACCGACAACAGTGTTACGTATTTTTTCTTGTTCTATATCGTTGACCCAGCCTAGGTTTCTTGAAAAAGCTCGCTCGTAAGAGTAATCCATTAATCTTCCTTTTTGGACAGCTTTTGAATGAGGGTACTTAGATTTTCTTCGTCTACAATATTATCGCTTGAGCTGTACAGTTTATAATCATTTCTCTCTTTCGCATTGAGTTTATCACAAACTGCAAAAAGTTTAAACTTGAGTGCACTTATCTCCGGATACATATTAATAAATGACTGGGAATAATTTGCCCTCGGAGTGATCATACAGCTAGTATTCACAACAACTAATTCCCTCACTGGGGCGATGTTATTTTGTAAATAAGAGAGGAGAAATACAAAATGATCCCCCTTAGAAATAATTATTGGGTTTTGTAAGTTAAGTTCTTTAAATAAATGCGTAAACACATCATTGTATGTTTGAGGTGAATCTATCTTTGAAAATTCAGGCCAGAAATTTTGTAATGATACGGCCACCTGAGTTCTGTCGAAACACTCATTCCAAAGTTCTTCAAATTCCTTTGGAGGATGTAGATCATAAATATATACAAGCTCCCTTGAGGCATCAACAGACGCTTGCGATAGCTCTGTGATTGGTTGATTAGAAAGTAACAGATTCGATTGAGCACCATTCATGATATTAGTATAGGAAACTAGAATAGGGCATCGCTAATAATTACTATTCTTGCAAAATTCATTGCAAAATTAGCTATGGGGTGTCCTTAGCATTGAAATAGTGCGTTACGAAGATTTTTAGCTCACTTGGTTCATCGTCACAATCTTCAATCATGCGCTGAATATCAGATATGGCCAAAGATAATCTCTCTTTGATTTTAGGCTCGATTGATTTTGCCACGGGAATAATTCTATAGCTCCACATATTTCCCATCTCGCCTGTGTGGTTGGGAACAACGTTGGCGGTTTCAAATCTATTTAATGCTTTTTCAGTCCAGTATCGACCTATAATTGCAGACTCTTCAGCGTACATAGGTCCAATATCAGTGCGAAGAATATTATTACGATAAATCTTATTTTGAAGTTTAATGCAATTCATATCTAGTAGTAGCTCAATTCCATTCCTTACTTCTTCCATAGTTAAGTTCAAATGTTCACAAACGAACTCGTCACTATGCTCTTTCAAATTGAGGTAGGGAGTGGTTTCAAAAAAATATTGAATCGCCGGAGAGTAGGGAGCTTGTGAATAGTTTTTTCTTCTTTCAATAAGTGATGAATTCGATTCAAACATCTCTTCAAATTTCTTTCTACCCAGAACAAGTAGGAGGAAGTCGTTTAAATATTGGGTTTGTTGGTCAAACCATAAAAGAATCACAGATAAATCCGGCGAAGAACTCCCATTAATCCATCTATATAATGTGGATGGATTAACCCTCAGCATTTGAGAGAGTTCAGCTTTATTATTAGGCCCTAGTTTTAAGTAGAGCTTTTCAAAATATTCCTCTGGTTTGAAGTGAGTAAAATCTAGTAATGTGATGGTTTCAAAAAATCGAAAAATATCAATGTCTAAGATTTTACACAGCTCAAAAAATTCTTCCAGGTTAATCGTTTTTAATCCTGTTTCCCACTTGTGATATTGATTAAATGTATAACCCAAACTCTTACTTAAGCTCATCTGAGAATGCTCACCTCTAATGGCTTGGAGAAGTTTGTATTTTAAATTCTCATAATAGAAAGGGGATTTCATTTTATTTCTAAATCTCTAATGTCTGGCATTCTGCTTTCTGGGAGTGGATTAATTTCCTCTCTAACTCCGGTACAACTTGCTACAGATTTACTGTTTTCTCTTGAGACAACGATTGTCTTATCAACTTTTTTCCATTCACTAAAGCGTTGCTTGGTTTCGGAATTGTAGAGTGCAAAATCAACAAAGTATTTTCCCTCTAAACTTCTCCCTCCAGAAAAAATCATAGGGTTGATATGAATTCGAGAAACCTTGGCAGGAATTTTTGAATAATCTCTGGCAAAAATATCAGCTGCATCAGAAAGAGGCCTGTCTACAATATTCATTTCTTCAATATTATACCTATGATCAAAAGCTGGGCAGTGAAACATTCTAAATCTCTTACTTACAGACGCCGCGTGATAGTAAAGGTTAACTGTGTAATTGCGAGTGGATTCAGTCATCCCACTAAAAGGATAGTAAAAATATCCGATCGAGGAATCATGGGATCGACGCTGTCTTGAAACTCTAAAAACCCAAGAGTCAATTCCGTGTTTCTTTTTTAAAATTGTTCTTCCACTGCTATCGACCTTTGGAATGGTAAAGCTGAATCTTATACCCTTTGAGACAATAGATTCTCTTTGTCTTCCCACTTTCCATTCAACATTTTTGGCAGAATCAATTTCAGAATAAACGCCCTTAATGTAGTAAATCCCATTCTTTCTTTCCACTTCGTGAAACTTAGAACAGCTAAAAAGCAGAAATATAAATAACAGTAATTTAATCATACATTTATGATTATAAGACATATCTAATGTGGTTCAACTTATTTCTGGATTTGAGCCTTAGTCAAACGAGTCTTCTCAACTACTGAATCAGTTTTAAACCAATCATTTCCAGCACCACGTCCCATTGGATTCCAGCGCTCAGTTATAATTCTTCCGTTGTCATAGATATCGTCGGCTACATGAACCTTCTTCACTTCACCTGTGATCAGTGTACCCGCTCCAGGAGAGTCGCCATATGAGATAAGATCTCTTAGAACACATTCAAAATGAATCGGACTCTCTTTTAACCTAACGGCCTTAACCACTTCAGATTGTAAGTAATTTAGTCCGGTGAAGTCAAATTCACTTTCACCATATGGAAGTTCCGTTGAGGCCATATTGATGAGGTCAGCATTTTGTTCTGTAACAAAATTTATGACGAACTCTTTTTCACGCTCAATATTGATAAGGGTATCTTTTTTTTCTCCGGTATTTGGTCTTCTAATTGGCGCAAACCCTACAATAAATGGTTTAGCCGAAAAACCATTAAAAAAAGAAAATGGAGCAAGGTTATGAGTTCCATTTTCATTTAGAGTTGAAACAACCGCGATTGGTCTTGGTACGATTGAGCCTATAAGAAATTTATAGTTTTGAGAATAATCTGTATCTGTATTAAAACTTAGCATTATGACATCCAGGATTTCCAATAGTCTTGGTTTTCAGTTTGTTTAAAAAACTCTGTGAGTTTTAGTGGGTTTTTCGTATCAATCATGACAGCAAATTCATCTGTCCATTCTTTATCGTTTGCTGTGGCAAAAGCATTTTTATGTGGGCCGTGATGTATCCCTTGAGGATGAAAAGTTATTGCCCCCGCATCTATATTGTCACGGCTAAAGAAGTTTCCTTGGTGGTAAAATAGAACTTCATCAAAATCGATATTAGAGTGGTAGAAAGGAACCTTTAGTACGCCTTCACTTGTATGCTCTAGCGGTCTTGCAACAAATGAGCAAACTACAAAATTTCTGCACACAAGAGTGGTGTGTCCACTTGGTGGAATATGATAGCGGTGAGAAGTAACTGGGCAATAGTCATAAATACTTAGCTTCCAAGGATATACTGATCCTTTCCAGCCTCTAACGTCGAGTGGATTATGTGGGTAAGTAACCGTTGTAATTTCTCCCTCACGCTTAATATCAACTTTGTATTCTTTTTTATCTTGCTCAGTACCGACAGCAGCCTCTGGCGTAACGATCGCTGTCTGGTCATAAAGAGCATTAGGACCCAAAAGTCCACGTGATGGCTGTTCAAATTCACTTGCTGATTCTACTTTCAAAATCTTCGTTTCTGTATTTAAGTACAGCTTATAAGTCGTACCTCTTGGGATAATAATATAGTCGCCTTTAGTGTACTCTAAGTGGCCATAGATCGTTTCAATTCGTCCTAGTCCTTCGTGGATAAAATAAAGTTCATCAAAGTCAGCGTTTCTATAAAAATTAGTGAAATTCTCTGTATAGTTTCCAAGGGAGACGATACAGTCATTATTGTATAAATAAGGTAGGAAACGATTTTTCATCATGGGCTGAGAAAAACTAGGTGGTACGGCGCGCGGTTTTAAGTTACCTTCAATATTTGTCCAACCAGTTAGTTGGTTTTCGTGGTAGAGGTGACTTACTCTTCCAAAAAAACCATTTCTTCCGTGCTCTTCCTCATACAATCCTTCTGGGATTTTAACGTGAGCTTGCTTCGTGTATGTTCCTGATGCTTTAAAGCTTTCCATCATGACCTCGCTGGTATTCCTATAATATTTTTTAATCTTCCAATTTGTTCAATCTCAAGTTCGATGATGTCACCTGGTTGAATCCATTTATCAATTTCTAGTCCACAACCGGTCCCGACAGTTCCACTTCCCATAAAGTCAGTGGCGAGAACCCATTCTTCTCGGCTGGCATGCTCGATCATCTGTGCCCAAGTGTAATGGGAATCTCCAGTGAAACCTTCCGACCATAATTCACCGTTAACTGTTGCCGTCATTTTGAGGTTGGGTTCTTTACCTTTGAATTCATCGGCAGTAACAATGACAGGACCGACAATAGAGCAAAAATCCTTTCCTTTGGCTGGACCCAGTCTAATGGCCATTTCTTTTTTTTGTATATCTCTAGCTGAAATATCATTGAAAATGGTATATCCAAATATATGATCAAGCGCATTTTCCGCTTTAATATTTTTACCGTCTTTACCAATTAAAATTCCAAACTCTAATTCGTAATCTAGCTTTTCTGTATAGGACGGCCAAGGGACTGTATCTTCATTTCCAATAAATCCTGCTGTGGCACCTTTATAGTATGCAGGTATTTCGTACCAAGCTGGGGGAATAGGTTCACCTCTTTTTTCGAATCCTTTTGCCACATGTTTTTCATGGGCATAAAAGTCGCGGTAGCAATTTATCTTATCAATAGGGCAATTCAGTTTAGCCGTTTTATCATCTTTAAGATCGAAAGCTAGCTCTCCACCAAAGCTGGTTTTTAAAATTCCTTTACTCATTAAAGATCTGTAGTGTTCGATTGTTTCTTTGAAAAAATCAATGGAATGCTCTTGGTAGATTTTTAATACCGCAGCAAGGCTTGAAGGTGCTTTATGACCAGCCAGTTCAATTGCATTGTATTTTCCACGCTGCTCGAAAACGGTAAGCCATACAAACTTAACATCGATAATAGTCGACTCATTAAAAAACACACCCAATCTTTCGATATTTCCTAAAAAGGAAGAACGTTGAAACATACAAATTTTCATAAACTATCCTTGGCTAGGCCTTCCAAATTTTTCATCATACTCCGGAAGAAGATCATCCATTGCTTCAAAGAAGTGTTTCATTTCTTCTTTAAGACCAACCGATACTCTTACCCAGTCAGGAAGTTGGTTTGCTTTAAGAGGTCTTATAATTACCCCGCGATTTAGCAGTTCATTGAAAAGATAGTCGCTAGCTTCCACAGATCCTGTCCTAAAGCTGATAAAGTTTGTAATAGAACGAATTGGTCTAAAATTTCTTTGATCAAGAAACTTTAGAGTCTCGTAATATCTTTTAGTGTTATTTCTGATTGTTCTCTCAAGATGCGGATAATCTTTAAGAGCACCAACTGCGCCCTTTTGAGCAATTAAACTTGGTTCAAATGGAAGTTTTACCTTGTGAAGAGCTGCGATAAATTCTTCATTGGCAAAACCGTAGCCCACTCGAACGCCGCCTAGTCCGTAGGCTTTTGAAAAAGTTCTCAAAGTAATCACGTTGTCGTATCTGTACTTCATCGAGTCTGGGTAGTCCCAAGTACTTTGGGCGAACTCAAAATAAGCTTCATCTAAAATAACGATAGTGTGCTTTGGCACGAATTGCATAAGATAATCAAATTCATGTTCGGTAATATAAGTTCCTGTTGGATTATCAGGGTTAGCGATGTAGAGAACTTTGGTATTTTCGTTAACAGCCTTAGCGAGTTCTTTTACGTCATAACGCATATCCGGAGTTCTAGGAACAGTTACAACTTTAGCACCAGCAGCTGTTGCGAGAATATGAAACCCAATAAAAGTTTTTTCTGCGGTAAGGACTTCTTCACCTGGTTGAATAAATGCACGAGCGATATAGCCCATGATTCCCTCTGAACCATTACCAAGGATAATATTCTCTTTTTTTACTTTATAAAGATCAGCTAATGCCGTCTTTAAATCTGTGGCGTGCATATCAGGGTAGCGGTGAACATCCCATAGGGCATTTGTCATTTCTCTGATTGCAAAAGGACTTGGTCCTAATGGATTTTCATTTGAGGCCAGCTTTGAAATATGAGTAAGGCCTTTTTCACGAGCCACTTCGTGAATTGGTTTTCCTGCTTGGTAGACTTGTAACTTCTCCAAGTAATCTGGAATTAGCTTTCTTTGCATCGTGTTATATCCTTTAATTCTGTGCCTATAACCTATGATAATTTAAGGTGGTTTATCAAGCTTAGAAGAGTATCGGGTACACCTAAATCTAACGACTTTTTGGCGGGGTGTCAGGCTGGATTAGAACCGGCGTACCCTAGTGGAAGGGAGGGGAAGAGCATCCAGCTCAACCCCCCACAGAGAGGAAATAACTAAGAGTGTTTTTGGTGAGACTTTTGAATCAGCTTCATCGCCTTATCAAAAACAATATTCACTGCTTTAAAAGCATTATGGGACTTCGCACTAACGGGCTTGATCCCATCAACTAGTTTAAGTTTCAAAATCGGCCGGAAAGCTTTAGCATCACGATCAACTACCCAGCTAAAGTTTTCAGACTTTCTGATTTTTCTAGCTAATTTGATTGATTTTTCTTCGATAAACTTCTGTAGCGCATCACTGTGATCTACATTGTGAAATGAGACATGTGCATTCATACCGACCTCCCATATTTAAGGTATTAAATAAGAGAGAAGCAAGATTTCCCGGGGTGTTATGCTTCACCTTTCACTTATATATATGGGAACGATTTGGGATTGAGTCAAGGTGTCATAATAAAAAAGTTTGCAAATAGAATGCGATTTTTAGAGAATAACGACACTAAATTAGGAGTAGAAGATATGAGTTTATTAAAAGGTAAAAAGGCCCTTATTTTTGGTGTGGCAAACGACAGGTCAATAGCTTGGGGAGTTGCTCAAGAATTTAAAAAACAAGGTGCTCAAGTGGCCCTCTCTTATCTAAATGATGCTCTTAAAAAAAGAGTGGAACCTCTTGCTGAAAGTTTAGAAGCTGACTTCATTTTCGAAATGGATGTCACCAACGATGATCATTATGCGAGAGTTGCAGATATTGTAAAAGAGAAATGGGGAGAGTTTGATATTTTGGTTCATTCACTTGCCTTTGCGGATAGAACTGATTTGAAAGGCGAGTTTGTAGAAACTTCGAGAGAGGGATTTAAACTTGCGTGTGATATTTCAGCCTTCTCACTAGTAGGACTTTCTCAGCAATTGAAACCACTGATGAAAAAAGATGGCTCAATTATGGCCATGACTTATTATGGGTCACAAAAAGTTATTACCAATTATAATGTTATGGGAGTAGCCAAAGCAGCTCTTGAAGCAAGTTCTAGGTACCTTGCGAATGATATGGGTAAGCACGGAATTAGAGTGAACTGTATTTCTGCTGGACCAATTAAAACTCTGGCAGCTTCAGGTATCTCTGGCTTTAGGGACCTTCTAAGTAAAGTGGAAGAAATGGCGCCAATGAGAGCGAATGTTACTCCTGAAGACGTAGGTGGAACTGCTGTTTATTTGGCCAGCGATTTAAGTAAAGGTGTAACTGGACAAGTGCTTTATGTTGATAGTGGACTAAGTATTTTAGGAGGCTTTTAGTGCGTAATGCTCTAAGTGCTTTTAAACCTTCTTACCAATTGCTGCTAAAAGATAAAGTTTCTTTGGTATTGGCTTTGATCCCAATTATCATTGGTATCCTCTTATATTATTTTGCTGGAACAGCTTTTTTCAACGGAATGAGTGATTATGGGCTCAGGTTAATCGAGCAGTATATTCCAAACGATTCGACGGGAGAAGTTGTCAGTTATATTGTCTCTGCTCTCATTGCAATTCTTCTTTATTTTATCGTTAATTGGACTTTTGTTTTGGTTATTTCGATTCTTGCGAGTCCATTTAATGATCTATTATCGGCAAGAATTGAGAAGCTAGTACTAGGACAAGAGCCGCCAGAGCTTTCAGGTGCAATTGGTGGTTCACTTAAAAAATTACTTTTCACAATTTTTAACGAAATAAAAAAAGTCTCATTTATATTGGGACTTTCTCTTTTAGCTTTCATTATAGGTTTGTTTCCTATTTTAGCACCGATTAGTTTTTTTATTGGAGCATTGGTGATTGCATCTGAGTTTTTAGATTTTTCATGGTCAAGATTAGACCTACCATTTAGAGAGTGTAAGACCAGTTTGAAGACAAATTGGTTTAGCTATTCATTAGGTGGAGCTTTCTTTTTACTTTTAATTGCAATACCTTTGATAGGAATTTTGGTTCCATCATGGGGGACTAGCTTTTTTACAGTGCTTTGGGTGAAAAATAATGAACATCGTTATCAAATTACCCAATAAATTAGACGAGAGAATTTTAAGTTTTCCTTTTTTACACTCGTTGTATCAAAATTGTGAATTGAGACTTGAAGAAGATGAAGTGATAAACCTTCACCTTTTAGCGAGTAAAGAACATATCGATGTTTTATATCTTCTTCCTTTTAATGCTTACTACCACGAGATCGATCCTGAAGATCTAAAATCGATATTTACCATTCACAGGGGAGTGGTGGAACTTAAGATCGAAAAACCAGAAATTTTTATCTCCACTACAGAGTCATTTGTGGATGCAAGTATAGGTAAAAATTTAAATATTCCAAGAAAGGCTGGGTTTGCGATTTCAAAAAATAAAATTTTTTTAACGGATAAAATAGAGCGTAGTAATGAAGTGAATTACTCGGACCAACTATTTCCCTTGATAAAAGTTATAGAACCTTATCCTAAGCAAATGATCAATGCTTATGCCCGTTCTGTTAAACCTCCTTACTCAGACTGGCCTGAAGGTTCGTACACCTTGATCGACATAGCTTCACCAAAGGATAAACTAGATCCAATTTGGAAAGAGTTTTTTGAACTTGCTCCCGCCTCAAAATTTGTTTTGATGGGCAGTGATTTAAGTGAAGTTGAACAAAAAGATCAAGTGAATGAATTTATTAAAGAACTACCAGATAAGCATCAATTTAAATTCTTTTTGTATCAATCTAATATAGAATTTGCTCGCGTAAGTGCTCACTCTAAAAGTTTTGTCACGGCCAATCGGGCGTTATCTCTTCTGGCGAGTTATGTAGGGGCAAATAATATACTTATCGGACCAAAGAACACCCTGGAGTCTCATGGGCCTAAGTATTTTAGGGGTGAGTGTGAATTTATAGAGGTGAAAAACTCTTCCTCTGACCAATACTCTAAGGTATTCGATAGATTGCTAAGTCAAAATTAGCACCTTTTTTCCGCTTCTTTAAAAGCCTCCAAAAACACCTAAAATAAAAATAAATCAAAAGCTTCAATTGGAGGATGCTATGAGATATCTATTATTAGTCTCATTACTTGCTATCACAGTGAGTTGCGGGAAAGACAGTAAACAATGGGTTAAAGATTTTAATTATGCTACTGCTGATCAGGATGATCAAAAGTGGATTGTATCAGATATCAAACTTGATATCGGAGAAAATGAGCTTCCAGATTTAACGATTCCTCTTACTAGAGATTACGGGTATTTTAGATCTTGGAGATTAAACGGTGAGAATTATTTAGGTCTTGATTTAAACCTTTCAGAGATTTTAGGTTTACCTGGTGGAGTAGCGACTCTTCCAAACGGTCAAGGGATTCCTGTTGATACAAATGGTGTTGGAGTAATTGAAGTTCCAATCGAAAAAATTAACGGAAAAATCTATCTTGCCGTAGCGAATGGAACAACATTAGTTGGTCTTGCCGCTTCTATCAAGCAAATTGACGAGCTTGGAGTCGGTGAAGTTGGTGTATTTCCAAGATTCGATTTCAACGGAGTTGATGTTATGGCAGGGATTTTTGCTTCTGAAACCCCTGGTAAAACTGGTTTAGCGATTTTTGCTACAATCGGTGGTATCTGGGAAGAAACAGTCAAAATGGGGCCAGAAGTTTTTGAGTGGAGAACTGAGTATGTTAGCCGTTCAAAGAAAAGAAGACTTGCTAGAAAGTTAAGACGTCAAATGATGAAGAAAATGCAATTAGACTTTGTTGAAAGATAGGGTTTAATATACGGGTGTTAATAAAGAAGGCCTCCCCCAAAGAGGCCTTTTTTATTTTTTTAATAATGTAAAAGCTAATGCGAACGCAGCTGGTAGAGCCTGAATAAAAAGTATATTCATACTTGCACTGTAAGCGCCATAAAGACCGGCCACGACAACACAGCCTAAAAAATAAACTTGGACTTGCTGCTGACCAGTAATTAAAGCCCAGATAAGACCAATTGCTAGAAAACCGTTATAGAGTCCTTGATTGGCGGCAAGTGTTGCGGTTTGCTCAGCGAAGTCTGGTTTTAGCTTAAATACTTTGTGCCCAGTCGGAGTATTCCAAAGAAACATCTCCAGCACAAGAAAACCTATATGCTGGATCGCCACAAAGTAGCTCAAAATTAAACTAGCTAATTTCACTGAAAATTCTCTAAGCTATTTTCAATAGACTTTAATTTCTCTTCAAATTCAGATGCCTCGGCCCTAACTTTTTCGACGATATCATCAGGAGCATTTTCCATGAACTTAGGGTTTTTAAGTTTTTTATCTACTTTTTGAAATTCTTTTTCTGTTTTTTCTTTATCTCTTTTTAATTTTTCGACAAAAACATTGATATCAATCACACCATCGAGTGGTAGAAAAATTTCAGTATGAGTTGTGGCCTTCATAACTGATTTTGCAGGACGCTCAATTGATTTGTCTTTAATTTTTCCTGCTTTTACTTTTGCCAGCTCTTTTAAAAATCCTCTCGATTGATAGAAGTATTTTGCAAGTCCCTCATCATCAGTGAAAAGCCTTACTTCAATTTCTTCTTTCGGAGAAATATTTACTGTATTTTTTAAGTTTCTTATCGAAGTTACAATCTCAATGAATTTCTCCATGTTTTGTACATCTGAATTAAAAACATGTTCAGTGTTAAATTTTGGATATTCTTGAATCACAATTAGATCTTCGTCTTCTCTTTTCAAAAACTGCCACAACTCTTCTGTTATAAATGGCGTTACAGGGTGTAGAAGTTTCACAATCTGACGGAAACAATATCTAAGAACATTAGCTCTTTGAGCTTTTAAACTTTCATTGTTTGAGTTTAAAACTCCTTTTGATAATTCAATAAACCAAGAGCAGTACTTCTCGTAAACAAATTGATAGATCGTGCTACACGCTTCATCAAATCGATAGTCATCAAATTTCTCAGTGACAGACTTCACGACATCATTGAGTTCACTCAAAATCCATTTTTCATGGTGATGAAGGTCAGCTACATCAATTGCTTCATCTGTTGCATTCTCAAGGTATGGAGAGATAAATCTGAATGCGTTCCAAATTTTATTAACGAAATTTCTATAACCTTCAATCTTAGCTGGATCAAGGTTGATGTTTCTGTTGTAACCAGAGCTTACTGCCAGTGTAAACCTCATAGCATCACAACCAGTCTCCTTAATAAGCTCCAATGGGTCGATTACATTTCCTAGAGATTTAGACATTTTTTTACCATCTTTATCTCTTACAATCGCGTGGATATAAGTGTCGTTAAATGGAACCTTATCTGTTACTTTCACACCCATCATCATCATTCTGGCAACCCAGAAAAAGATAATATCAAATCCAGTAACGAGAACATTAGAAGGGTAGAAACGGTCAAAGCCTTTTTCTTTCATTTTCTCTGGATTAGGCCATCCTAGAGTTGATAGTGGAAAAAGTCCTGATGAAAACCAAGTGTCTAATACATCTGGATCTTGAGTGACTTCTTTGTGATTACATTTTACACATACTGGTGTTTCTTCTTCTGAAGCAAATTGGTGATCACAAGAGTTACAAGTAAAAACTGGAATTTGATGTCCCCACCACAGCTGGCGTGAGATACACCAAGGTCTTGGATTTTTTTGGTATGAGAAATAGGTATTTTCCCATCCCTTTGGAACAAACTTCATTGCTTCAGTTTCAACATCTGAAACTGATCTTTTTGCCATTTCATCTGTATTGATAAACCATTGCTTTGAAACCATTGGTTCAACAACAGCGCCTGATCTTTGAGAATGACCCACTTGGTGAGTGTGGTCTTCAACTTTTACTAATTGATTAGCTTCTTCGAGTAATTGAACAGTTTTCTTTCTTGCTTCTTTCGTAGATAAGCCTTCTACTTGAGGAGCATTATCGTTAAGTGTTCCATCTTTATTGAGTATATTGATGATTGGAAGTTCACAACGTTTTCCAATTTCATAATCATTGAAATCGTGGCCAGGAGTAACTTTTAGACAACCAGTACCAACTTCCATATCAACATGTGGATCAGCGATAATAGGAACTTCACGACCTGATAGAGGAATGATCGCAGATTTGCCAATTAGGTGTTCAAAACGATCATCATTAGGGTTAACAGCAACAGCTGTGTCTCCGAAAAGAGTTTCTGGTCTAGTCGTGGCTATTTCCAGAACTTGATTAGAGTCTTTTACCCGGTAGTGGATATGATAAAATTTACCTTGGGCCTCTTTGTGCTCAACTTCTGCATCTGAAATGGCAGACTGAAGAACAGGATCCCAGTTGATGATGTAATCAGATTGATAAATTAAACCTTCATTGAATAGATCTACAAAGAATCTTTTTACTGCTGCACTAGGGCCGTCATCCATTGTAAAGGTAAAATAATCCCAGTCACACGAATCACCAAGTTTTTTAAATTGGTTAAGTATATGCCCACCATACTCTTCTTTCCAGGCCCAGACTTCTTCTAAAAATTTGTCTCGACCAAGATCATGCTTAGACTTACCTTGCTCTGCAAATATTTTTTGTTCAACTTTGGCCTGAGTTGCAATTCCTGCATGGTCTTGTCCTGGAATCCACAAAGTCTCATGACCTTGCATTCTTTTAAAACGAATAAGTATATCTTGAACTGTATGGTCAAGAGCATGACCCATATGAAGCTTTCCAGTTACATTTGGAGGTGGCATTAATATAACGTATGGGGGCTTGGTCTTGTCTCTCGCCACTGGTTTAAAACAACCTTTCTCTTCCCAAACTTTATACCATTTGTCCTCAACGCCGTTTGGATCATATGTTTTCGAAATTTCTTGCATGTTTATCCTTTAATCGCTTTATAAATATTTTCAATTTCTTCTGGTTTAAAAATATTGATCTCTCTTGAGCTCAGATCTTTAACTTGAACTTGCAGGGCACCATCACGGTTTTCTAGGATACCAACTTTAGAATGACCTTTCTGTTCTGCCAGTTTGAAGATTTTATTGAATTTTAATTTTTCTAAATTTGTTTCTACTCTAGCACCAAGCTCTCTTAGTTGATTGGCCATCGCAAGACTTTTTAGCTCATATTCAGTTTCAGTCGTCACAAGAAATAAATCATTTTCTTGTGTTGAGAAATCAGCGAGTAATTTATGAGACTCCAGAAAGTCGCGTAGGGTGACATCTCCAAGTCCAAAACCTATTCCTGGGAGCGGTTCTTCATTAAAAATCTTCAATAGGTTGGCATAGGCTCCACCACCTGCGATGGCCCTGTTATTGTCTGGGTGCTTATCAAAAATTTCAAAAACCATTCCAGTATAATAATCTAGCCCTCTAACGATTGCGGGATCATATTGGAGATAATCTGCTAGCCCGAGCTCCTTTGCTCCTTGGATGATTTGGATAAAGTTAGTAGCGGGGATTTGGTTCTCCATAACAAATGCTTCAAGTTCTGAAAAATCTTTAAGCTTAAGGTACGATTGTAGTATTTCTTGCTCAGTAGCTTCACTTAAAACTTCAGCAATCATGACTTGTAATTTATCGGCAGTTACTTTTGTCGATCTATCGATGATCTTATAAAGCTTATACGCTTGTTCCTCACTTAGGCTTAGCATTTTATTCATGAGGTGATCGACAATAGCACGGTCATTTATTCTAATAGCGAACATGCTGTGGTCAGCACCAAAAGAACAGAGGAAACTTTTGATTAAACTCAAAATCTCTAGCTCGCCCTTAGCCTCTGGAGCCCCAAAGATGTCAACATTGTATTGCCAGTGCTCACGAACTCTTCCTCTTTGTGGTTTTTCATAACGCATGAGATTTGGAATTGAATACCATCTGATGGGTTTTGATTCTTGGCGGTGAATATTGGCAATCATTCTTGCTAGGGTAGGCGTCATCTCTGGGCGGATAGCAACAAACCTTTCTCCACGATCTGTGAAAGAATAAATTTGGTCGTTTATCAGCTCTTCGCCTGACTTTGCTTTATATAGTTCTACTTCTTCAAGTAGAGGCCCATCATATGGTTGGTAACCAAATTGTTCAGCGCTTTTTTTCATTTGGTTGAAAAGAAACTCGCGAACCCTCATGTTTTCAGGGAAAAAATCACGACAACCGCGATATGGTTTTTTGTTTAATGCCATGCGTATTACCTTTGAGATATTTCATTCGGTTTTAACAAATATAGTTCAAATTGTTAATTTTTATTGGGTGCAACATCCTCAATAAGTTCATCGATTTTATCTGTGGGATCGGGTTTTACATCGATTTTTTCGATAATTTCTTTTGGCGTAATTTCTAAGGTGTTTGATTGGCTTTTCTGATTACTAAGTTCGATAGCTTTTTCCACTCCATTAACTATAGTATGTGATTTTTGCAGTGAGTTGCTCGCATATTTTAAAGCATAGCTGGAGATGGCAAGTCTTCTCAAAGAATCTATTCCCATCTTGGTCATATACCAGTGTATTTTTTGCACATTAATAGAATTTAAGTAATTCAATTTAGACCCTAAATACTTGTTCAATAGCTTTATCTGACGAATTTTTGGCCTATTTTCGGCGGTTAAGTATTTGGGATTTTTATAATTAAAAACTAATCTCGTTCTGACATATGGACTGAAATCTGTAAGTATTCTTTCAAATATAAACTGGGTGTAGTCAGAGAGTTGTTCACGTTTCTGGTTAAAATTATTTTGAGCGTTAGTGATTTGGTTGCCAGATAAGTCCAACTCATCTCCTGTGTTGGAAAAGTTCAGGACACTTTTGGTTAGCTCGGTATCTATAAAGAGCAAAAAATTTCCGTAGGGTATACTTGCGAGATTTTCATTAAGAGTTTTTAGGTAACTGAGGATTTCCACTTGTTGTTCAGGAGTTTTTGCGTGGTCTTTTAGATGTGATAATAGGCTAGATAACATATATGAGTTACGAGATTCATTGATTGATAAATTGTCGAGATAAGCAGCTGAAAAAACGTGATTACTTAGAAAAAAGAGAAGGAATAGGCTTAGTTTCATAGGGCATCAGACTCCACGGGTGAACTACCTTCGACAATATAATACTTTCCAAATTTTGAAGTAATAATCATATCACCTAGCTTAAAAAGCTGATTAGCGTCTGTGAAGTCAGTGATTTGTTTTGAAGTTGTAGGGTTGTCGTAATCTAATTTAACTTTATGTATAGTTGTTTCTCTCTCGTTTAACTGCGCTTTATAAATATTTGCATGCAGAAAATAAACATGGTTGTCCTTGCATACCATGTTTCCGATATCAGGAAACGCATTTTCGTAAATTGATTTCCATGACTTTGTCATTGACCCCCTAAAAAGAGGAGTCATAAGTATTTTTGATCCTGAATAATAACTAGAGTTGGGAAATGTTCCTGCGATTAAAAATTCATCTGTTCTACACAGTTCTATACTAAGACCCGGTGATTTTACTTTGTAGAGAACTTCAAACGTTTTGTCTGCCAGGGAATATAGCAAGATGGCCTGAAATCCCTCTTTATTTATATCAGTAAAAACTATTTCGTTAGGGCTAAGCACCTCTATCATGGGAATAAAATAAGGATTTGATTTATTAACTAATTTTATTTCTTGCTCAAAATCACCTTTGCGGATAACGATAGAATTCTTTTCTGTGCTGAAATAGCTCAATACATTGTACTTCTCATGCAGCTTTGGAGACGTGCCTTGACCAATCAATTTAGGTGTTTGCTTACTTATATAGTCTACAAGGTAGATTTCGTTGTCTGACTTCCATTGTCCCTTTGCAAAAGGATTATCTATTACTTCAATAGCTACTTTTTTTAATCCCTCAGAAACAGTGAGTTCGTAAATCGTGTTCTTAGGTTTTTCCATAACACTTATAAAGTCATAATTGGTCGAGTATTGAAGCTGCCCTGAATTTTTTTGATAGTAGGTAACTTTACCATCTTGTGAAATATAGCGAATATTTTTCACTGACTGCTTCGTTTTTAGTTCTGGAAGCGCCCAAACATTGACAACTAGAAATAGAGAAACAATTTTACTTATAAATCGCATTGAAACTCCATAGGTTGATTGGGTGAACTGCCTGATACTCTTTGAGACTACTGAAAACATAATTCCAAGGGACAATTCGTGGTGCATGGATATGGTCTAGAGATGTCCTCACTTGCATTGAAAAGGAACCTCCTGATTCAATTAAGTAGTCTACAATAAAAGGTACTGGCCGACATTGATTCAGCTTGGTTCTTTGGAAGTTTAGTGGCATTAAGTCTTCAGCACATCCTACGCCCACAAATATAGCTTCCGGATGACTCTCATAAACCGCTTTAAATGAAGAGATATTTTGAATTTCTCTAAGCTTCAATTTTTTATGCCTTTCTAATAATTTTATGAGAGCAAGATTTTCTTTTATATAATTATAGGGATAAAGATTCTGCGTGATTTCTCTTTTTATTTTGAAATTATTAAATTCCCTCTCAGAAATAATGACTTTGATATCACAATTGGTTGCACTACATTGTTGATCATTTTTAATTATAAAACACCCATTTTTAAATCTGAGAAGAGCCGGCTTATAGTCATCTTTCGAAATCAATTCGCAAGGACTTTCCTGATATGGAAATCCTCGGAGTTTATTCGCAACTTTTCCTATTACCGTCGATAGGGAGTACTCTCGATCTTTAACATCACCGAAAAGAACCGGATAGCAAACTTCCTTTTTTTGAATCTTATCATCATAACAAATATTCAATCCCCATGTGTCGAGCTCAGTATACTCTTTGAGAAAATCGGCGGTTGGATGAGTTGAATTCATGCTACAATCTGAAACGGCCTCGGTGTTATAAAAATCAAAATGACGAAGAATTCTAGAGAACGTAGTTATCGTTTCATCTCCAGACTTACCAGGGCAGTCGATATATTCGGACTTAAGCCTACTGTTTTTGATTGATTGCTGTATTTGAGAGCAATTAGCCGCAGGACCTAGACTGGAGGTTTGATGGATTCTCTCCATGCATGCATAGGTCGATGTGCTTAAGGTGTTTATACATTGCTGGTCTACTTTGTCTCCACAGTAAGTTTTTAGAATAGCACTGGTAGGTTTCTCTTTATAGAGAAATACCCAGTAATTTTCCAGAAATAACTCTGAACAGCCTCGCTCGGAGTCGTCTAAATATTTGCAAGTTTTTGAGAGCTTATTGAATGATTCTTCATTTAGAATTGATTGATATATTTTTGCTCGATCGATTCTTTGTTTCAGTTTTTTTCTTAATGCGATATTATTTTTGTTTTCAAAATCATTATATTCGAAATTCCATTTTTTTAAATTCTCAATATTTTCAACGATATGACATAGATAAGGTGAGGTGACAGCTTTTCTAAATTCTTTGAAATACTCCTCGCATTGAGGCTTTTTCTCTGGGTAATTAATTTTAAGTTGGCTCAATGTATTCCTGAGACTTGTAGTCTCAAAATTCTGTCCAATTTTGATAACTCCCGGGCATTTTTGGCTTACAATTTCTTTGATGAACTTCGCTTTGGGCATGGAAGCTCGCAGATGTTTTCCTTTTTTGTTTTTATATATGAAAAAAACTTGATCCTTAAAATAGTCGGGCATCTCAGTCAAGTCAGTCACGAGCAGATCATAAATAGCACATGCATCTTTTTTTAAGAAGTAGTGGTAGCGCAGAGGAGTGTTAAAAAGTATTAAATTGATATAGTCAAAATGGAGGTTTACGTCATCAAACGATTCTATATCGTTAATTGAAAAAGAATTTTTTTGGGCCCTGGCCTCAAGTTTGTTATAAATTTTTTTTTGTTCTGAAAGTAATTCGGTAAATCGTTGGAATAGTCCTGGAGAATTTTGAGCGAAAGAATTAAAACTATAAAAGAGGATAAGGGGAAGAAGAGTCTTCCCCTTAATTATATTATTCAATAGATTTTGAAAGAATACTTGCAACATCTTCTACTACTAGCTCTTCTGTTTCCTTAACTTTACCTTTTCCTGAGTTAAAGTTTATCAAACAAAATGAACAAGATGTAGCTAGTTTATACACTTTCTTTTCACCAACATGCTTTAAACGGTTTTCAACTAGGTCATTTCCTTCGTGAATCTCGTACCACATGTTTCCACCACCCATTCCACAGCATAGGGCCTTGTCTTTATTTTTCACCATTTCTTTTAGCTCTACACCAGGAATAGATTCAAGAATATTTCTTGGTGCATCATATTCACCATGGTGACGACCTAAATAACAAGGGTCATGAAAAGTTAGTTCTTCTTTTACTTCTTTCTTAGGGGTTAACTTACCTTGTTTAATCAGGTCAGCTAAAAGCTCTGTGTGGTGAATCGTTTCAAATTCACCATCTTCGAACTTAGCGTATTCCTTACCGATTGTGTGAAGACAGTGAGGGCAGTGAGTGACAACTTTTCCAAAGTCATATTGATTCATATTCGCAATATTCTCAATCGCGACTTCGTAAAAAGAATACTCATCACCAAAACGTCTAATCGGATCACCGTTACACTTCTCAGTTTTACCCATAACAGCGAAATCTACTCCAGCTTTTTTCAGAAGCCCGATCGTATCTTGAACAACTTTTTTGTTACCGTCGTCATAAGATCCAGCACAACCAACGTAGTATAAGTAATCAACTTTCTTTCCAGCTTCAATGACAGGTACATCCATGCCATCTGCCCATGCAAAACGCTCGTCTTGTGAAACACCCCAAGGGTTACCATTGATTCGAATATTGTTAACTGAAGTCGCAGCGGCTGGTGGAATATCACCAAGTGTAAGTGCTTTGTAGCGCTTTAGGTCCATGATTGTTTGTACGTGCTCAATATTGGCAGGACATTCCTCCATACAAGCTCCACAAGTCGTACATGAATCAAGTTCAACTGATGAGTAAACTTCTTTTTCCCAAAGATCGACGTCCTCTCCTGGATTGGCCGCCATTGTATCTCGCATTTTTGTGATGATTGTTTTTGGGTTTAGAGGTCTTTCAGATAAGTTGGCTGGACAAACATTAGTACAGCGCCCGCATTCAACACAAGTAAGAGTGTCGAATTTTTGTTTTGCCGTAAGTTCGCTCGTTTTACCCAGACCAAAAGTCTCCGCTGTTTCGTCTGTAAAATCCATCGGCTTCATTACTCCACCGCGTCTTCTTGGAGTGATAAGTGCAGCAAGTGGAAGCATTACAATATGTGAAAATTTACTATGCCCCACCGATGCGATAAAAACCATCGTGTTAAGCATATGAAAAATCCATACTGCTTGATATGTTGTGACCAGAGCACCATCTCCCATTCCAGAGAAAAGACCGGCCATGATCCAACCAATTGGAGACCAGATTTGTTCATTGATAGGCATTCCAGCACCAACAATTCTCATTCCCTCTAAAAGATACCCAACAACCACAAGAGCAAAAATCATTCCATACATGAATAATTCTCTTTTCGGTTGAGTCGCAGCTAGGTGATCTGGCTTATTGATGTATCTTCTTTTAAAAGCTAATCCTAAACCAATTAGGATCGCTAGACCTGCAAAGTCAGCAAGAAAAGAAATAATAATATAAGTTTTTCCCTGATAAACTTTAAAAGGAGAGTCGGCGTGAATGGCAACAAGTTCAGTTGCAATAAGAAGAATCACGAAACCGTAATAGATAAGACTGTGAAAAATTCCAACCTTACTATCTCTTGCGACTTTTCCAGTGAAGAAAATCGTTTCGACAAAATTCTTCCAATTGAGGTTTTCTGGAAGCAGAGACTTTATGCCAGCAGTTCCTGTTGCGAATTTAATCTTTTTTAATAGTCCTTGGGCCATGATTCCCATTGCTAGAAACATGGTTACGTACATGATCACCTTAAAATAAATCGGGATCTGCCAAAAGACTTCACGGGTAGCCAACTCCATTTTTACTCCTTAAATTTGTCAGAGACGAATATTAATTATATTTTGTCATCTATAGTACAATAATCAGTAGTTTAAGTCATGGACATAGATAAGATTAGTTTAATTTGCCTAGCCCTTATTAATATTATTTTAAGCGCTAAATTTTTCTCAAAAAACAAAAACTGGAACGGTAAAACGATGTCTATCCTTTCCGGCCATATTGCTATGAGTGCGATTGTTATTGGTGAAATTTTGCTTCATTTAAATAAATTGAATTTAGCGATCTTCGAGATGGTGTTGTGCTTTGCGCTGTCGTGGGCATTCGGACTGCTTACCATGCAGTTTTCGTTGCTCTCGATTCAAGAGTTAACAACAAAAAAACTCACGACTTTGTGGAAAACTCCAGTTGTTGCGGCTTTAGCTGGTTTGATGTTGAAAATCAATTTTGTCGGATATTTAGGAATAGGGTTTACCGCTATCGCGCTTTATGTAGGTTACCAAAATAGACCAAGGCTGCGCTACGCCACTAAAAAATTATATCCAGTGCTCTTTAGTCTCCCGTTTTTTGTTTTTATGAATTTTCAAGATTTGTGGATATTAAATATTGGGCTTTTAATCTATGTGCTTGCGACAAATGTATTTCACAATATGATATTTGCAAGTAACCTATTGGATGAAAATGAAAAAGCATAAAATCTTAGTCTCATTAATAATTGCAGCTCTATTTATTGCTGGCTGTGCTCAAGTTACGAGCCTCAATCTTAGAAAACACCAGTTTGGGAGAATTCCGACTCAGATCGTATGGATTCAAGTGGCCGGACTAGCACCTGAACATTTAGTGTTATTGAAATATTCTTATCCGTCTCGAAATACCACCACCGCTTTTGAAAAGTCATTGTGTATTGGTAATACTTGGGAGTACGACTTATATAATCTAAGACCGAATGCCCATGCTGGATTTCTTGGTCAACTAACAGGTAAAAAAAATATTAAAAACTCCTGTGATGATTATAAACTTCGACCTATCTGGAGCTATCTAAATACACAGAACTATTCTGTTGGTATTTTTGAAGGAGAGACGGCAAAAAATGAGAGTTTACTAAACTCTAAATCTTGTGTGGATGAATCAGCAGACTTCTTGGATGGAACGATTTTTTGGAAAATGGCCAAGCCTGCTGGCGATAATACTTTCCATGCGAATGAAAATAAAAAATATCGTAAAAACACTGTTTACTATGATAAATCATGTGCGGGCAAAGAATGTTTTTCAACAATATCGAGAAATATTGAAGAGACTTTCAATTCATTTAGTAGAAGTTCTAAAAACTTTCTCTACATCGTTCGAAATTTTCAATTTGCAAAATATATAGAGAATAAAGATGTATTAAAGGCAAAAGCAGAGCTAAATGAAATCAATAATGTTCTTTCGTATTTCCAAAAATTATCAGAGAAAAATCCTGATATGCTAGTACTCGTAAGTTCTGCCAAGTCTGTCGCAGTGGACTTTCCAAGAAGTGGACCAGAGTGGCAAAAGTATGAAAAAAGAGGCAAGTACCTTGTGTCGAGACGTTCAAAACTACTTTCAACTCTATATGCTACAGGCGCAAGGGCCGAAAATTTTTGTGGTATTTATGATCAAAGCCAAATTCTAAGCCGTATCTTTAGTGGTGCTAAACAACAAGGCTTAGAATTTTCAATTATTAATCCATTCGATTAAATTACTGTATCGGGTTTTGAACTTCTTCCTCTCGAATTTGATAAACGGTATTGCAATAGTCGCATCTGATTTCAACAGGGTTTTGTTCTTCAAAAATATGCTTTCTATCTTCTTCAGTTAACGTAAAGAGGTTTTCAACCATTCTCTCTCTAGAACAAGGGCAATGAAAATTCATTTCTTTTGATCCTAGGTATTGACAGCCATTTTCTTTTGCCAATTCCTCAAGTTCAGGAAGCTCAATATCTTCATTTAAAATCTTGTTAAAAAAATCAGCGTTTCGCTCTTGTGCCTTTTCTAAAGTTAGAGGATCTAGCTCTTCAAATTTTTGGTCAACATTAGTTGGTGGCAATAGGGTAAGCATGAGAGAGCTTTGTTTATCACCAGACATAAGTATTTTTGATTGGGTCTGATAAGACTGCTCCATAACTTGATTAATGACTTGGTCTAAATCAAGGTTTTGAAACTCAAGTACTGACGTGTACGGTGATTTTCCTACAATAGTTTTATGCAGGCGACACTTTCCACTGAAGGTCGTTGGAAAATCGCTGAATTCCTCCGGAAGTAGAAGAGTCCGCATAGTCCCTTCGGAAGACATTTCAACTTTAAATCGATAATAAGGCTCCTCTGAATCAATATAAAATCCAAGCGATTCTTGTGGCTTTAAAAAATTAACCATCTGCATTGAAGACAGAACGGTTCTATTGTAAAAATCTTTCGCGTGAGGTCCAATATTGTGAATTTCATCGATTTGAGCAATTAATGGAGCTCCTTTAATTAAGCTGAAGCTGAAGCCGTTGATATTATTTAGAAAGTGGTATTGTCTGCATTTTTCCATGAGGGTTTTTCCGTTCTTTTTCTGTCCTTATTAGAGTATGCTCTTCTTACAACTTTTTTCATAACTTTTAAAGATGCTTAGATATATTCAATACCAAACCTCACAAGATTTTTTTGATCAGGCCTCACAATTTGTTGAACGGCCACTCGTAGTTTGCCCTAATCCCTTTAAAGCAGATGAGGCGCGTTTACGTTTTGACTCAGTTGGTAAGGAAGTTGAATGTATTACGATCTCTAAATTTATGAAAGACCAGATAAAATCTCTTTTGCCGGAAGAGACTATGGCAAATGCTAAAAATAAATCAGAGTTGATTCTTTTTTTAGGAGCCGTCTGGAAAAAACTTAAAACCAATCCTGATTACTTAGCATTCGTTAACGCTTTCAATATTTTCACAGAACTTCGAAGTTATAGTGTTGAAACTCCAGTCATCGAAGGCGCGTTGGAATTTTACGATGAAGAGCTAGCTCAAATAGTTACTCTTTTTCAAAAACTAGTTACTGATATGGGGATTATTGATGAGCATGGTTCATATAATGTTTTAACTCAAAGACTTAGGGAGGGAGATCTCCCTGTTGAATATAATTTGCCCAAAGAAATAGTTCTCTATGGTTTCGAATTTTTGACTGCCTCTCAATTAGACCTACTCAAAATTCTAGCAACCAGAACAGACTTAAGTTTATTGCTTTATCAAAATGTTGTAGAGAATTCGACCGACCTTGATTGGGTGGGATGGCTTAAACCCGAAGAAACAATTCAAGTTGAAGCTCGCTATGAAATGCAAAAAACAAATAACTCCTTTGAGTTTTCCCCGGGCTATTTGGCTCACTCAATTCGAGACGAAAGTGATATATACGTTTTAGGCACGAAGAAGTCTGAGTTTCAAAATATTCAAGAACTTCCTTTTAATAGTCAGTATAAACAAAGTGTAGATATTTTTTCTCAAAGTTATCAAATGGTATGGGAATGGATTGGAGATTTCTCTGGAAAATTAACTGATTTAAGAGAAGAATTGAAAGACTTGGGGGAGATACTAGTAAAGAGAGAAGATTTTTTAGGTTTAAAAGTTTGTTTGCTAGTTATTAATAAAATTAACCATTGGGAGGGATTGTCAGATTCAAATGGTAAGATCTCGCAATTTGATCTCTCGATCATAAAAGATTCAACTGAACTGGATCTTCCCAGAATAAATAAGTTTAATCCCCGTGGAAATAAAGAAATAACAGCTCTTTCACAGATTGAGGGTATTAAAGACAAAAAAGTCTCCGTTATTATTTCAACCCAATATCAACGTCTAAGTTTTTCGGAGAGCATGTATACAGATAGTATTGAAAAATATCTTACTGCAATTGGCCCCATTCGAAGGGCAGAGTTTGAATACAATATCTATTTGTCTCGATTAATTGAGTTGAACCTTTTGAATGAATTGGACTTTTATATTGAGCAAGGACTATTGAAGGCAGATAAGCAGTGGAAGAGAATTTTAGACCATTTTGAATTTGAAAGTGAAAAACTACCGCTTAAGCTGGACCGCAAAACTAAATATGTTCAGCATGAAAAAAAATCATTTGAATTAAAACGGCTTTCATCCTCAAAACTTCAGATGTTTAGTGATTGTCCTCGGAAATTTTACTATTCTTATATAGAGAAAATCTCTCCGGATATAAAACTACAAGGAGAGGTTGATGCGGCTGAAAGAGGACAAATTCAACATGAGGTAATAGAGGTTTATTTAAAATCATATCCAACCTTTGATGAAGACAGTTTCCAAAAAACGATTGAAAAGGTCGTGGCAAAATACCTATCAGGAAAAGATGAAATGGACTTGGACGGCTTATATGTAGAAGTCAGGGCCTATACACTTTCAATTATTCAAATTCTTCTCACAATCAAAAATCAATATAACGTTAAGTTTGAGTTCGAAAAAGAGTTTTTCTTTAAAACCGATATTGAATTCACTGGGAGTATTGACTGTTTTGGAAGGGGAGCTAACGACCTTCAAATTCTTCTAGACTTTAAACGTAGTGGATATAGCTTTAGCACTATCACGGAAATTTTGGAGTTTGGTAAAAACCAATTGTGGTTTTATTTAAAAAGGTTAGTTGATTCTGGGCAGTTAGATTTAGATAAACCAATGATTTTTGGCTATGTAGATTTATCAGATGTTTCAAATTCATTATTATTTTCACCATCACGAGAGTACCTAACAGAGTTCAAAGAAATTTTTGGCCGATCTCGTTCGAGCAAAATAGAAGATGTGAAAGCGCATATGGACGCTTATAGTGAATTTGAAGCTGAAAATATTGAGCGTTTGAAAGGTGAAAAAGAGTTTAATCCACTGCCGATAGATCATAAGGTGTGTAGTTTTTGCTTTTTAGCTACGACGTGCTCAAGGGGAGTTCTTCATGGTTAGTCCTAATTCCGAGCAGAAACTTGCCATTGAACATTCTGGAGGTGTCCTATTAAGTGCTGGTGCGGGCTCAGGTAAAACATTTGTATTAGAAAATCATATTATATACCTGACTCAAAAATGGATTGATGAATACCGGCCAGAGGTTTCTGTAGATGATTTCTCGTCCTACATTAAAAAGAAGTTTAAAGCAGTTGTGGTGATGACCTTTACTCGAAAAGCTGCGGGTGAATTAGAGTTGAGGATACAAAGAGCTTTTGAATCAAGAGCTGAAACTAATGAAAGGTGGAATCAGGCTTTTCTAGAAATTAATGCTTTGACTGTAGGGACGATTCATAGCTTTTGTTTGAAATTGATCTCTCAGGGCTTTTTTCCTAAAATTCCGGCCGGACAAAAAATTCTTAGCACCAGCGAAATTAATTTTGTCGTGCAAAGGCTGTTTGATAATTGGTTAGCTGAGAACTCAGGGGATGAATTAGCAGAGCTTTTCTATAAAAATCATAAGAACTTACTGCTCTCTCTTAAAACAATTCTGGGAGATCCTTCCTTAAGACTCAGTTGGGATGAAGCCACTGCTAATGAATTATCAGCAGCTAGGGTTGATGAAATAGTTAGAGAGTTGTTTGACGAGTATGATATTAGTAATTGTCACGAAGGATTTCATTTAGGTACGCATGACGAGCATGCAAAAAAGACTTGGTATAAATTTCTGGAAGAGTATCTTTCGGTTAATGAGAAATTTTCACCAAATACCGCTGGACTTTTAGAAGCCTATGACTTTTTTAAAACCAAAGATTTTAAAATTCCTGCCACTCCTCGAGGTAAAACCGTTTCTGAAGAGGTTATTTCGTACTGGACACGGATAAAAGATCTTAAGGATTTTTGTAAAGAAAACGGAGAGGATTTCTATAAATTCTTTGAATTGAAAGAAGCAAGAGTCCTTCCCTGGTTTAATAAAATTAAAGAAATGGTCACCCATATTGAAACAGAATATCAAAAGCAAGATGGCTTTACTTTTTCTGATCTTGAATATTACGTCCTGAAAGGTCTACAGCACAAAGAAACTCGTGCTAGAGTGGCTGATCAATACAAGTATTTTATTGTCGATGAATTTCAAGACACTTCCTATATTCAGTATCAGATTTTAAAGTACTTAAGTGAAAATGATCATAATCGTCTTTTTTGTGTCGGTGATGTTAAGCAGGCTATTTATGGATTTAGGGGGGGAGAGTTAGGAGTCTTCTTAGAGTGTTCAAAAAATATAAGGCAAAACCTCTCTTTAAAAAATAACTATAGGTCCTCTCAAAGTGTTATTGAATTTAATAATGCATTTTTTGAAAGTATGTTTCGAATGGGGCGTGGGTTTTCTGGACGCGACCATCACGTAGTTCCTTTTGAGTCTCAGGATGTTCCTGAAACGACGACATTAAAAGGTTCAATTAAACGAGTTGTTGCTTTGGCACCAAATTCAGAAGAAAAACTATCTAACCTTGAACTGAACTATATTGAAGCCTCTGCAACAGCAGAGAAAATTAAAAGTCTTCCTGCTGATGAGGATGTGGTAGTCCTCTATAGCCGTTTAAAGCCAAGTAATATTTTGATCCGCAATTTAATGGGACAAAATATTGGGTTCAGTGCACAGGTGAAAGTTCCTTTTGGCGAAGACCCAGTCATTGGTTTGTTTTATGTTTTATTGGAAAGAGCATTAAATAGAGCAACTGAAACAAAAGATGAACTTGCTCTTTTTCTCATTCAAGAATATTTGGGACTATTAGGTTGTGAGAACATTCTTTTAGATGGAAACCTTTTAGAGCGTTTTGACCTCAATAGAAAATATTATGGACTCAAAGAAGCGTTTGAGAAATTTCTAGGGGATTTATCTCTAGTAAATACAAATTATAATAACAATTTGGTTTATATTGCAGACCTTATAAACCTAGAAATTTCTATGGAGAGTATTTTTATTCGTTTAAGTAGCGAATCTTCGGAGGCGAATTCTGTTGAGTTTAAATACGGAGAAAATCCTGATCGTATTAAAATTATGACGGCACATGCTTCTAAAGGGCTTGAATTTGATCATGTTATTTTAGGTGGTATATACACAAACGATTCAAATATGCCGGACCAATCATTAATAGGAAAGATACCTTCTAGCTTCAAATGGACTGAGACTATTCACGGCAAAAAACGATATAAAACTCCGCATCTTTTACTAGAAGAGCTACAAACGAAAAATAAAGAATTTTCCGAAACAAAGCGACTGTTTTATGTTGCTAATACAAGAGCAGTAAATAGTTTGAGTTGGATTGATATTGATTTTAACGATCGAAAGAGGGATCGATCTCAATCAAGTTGTTGGCAGCAAGGAATAGAGGCTGTTTTATCTGAAGTAAATTATCCAGTTGAAATGGAACAAGTCGATTTAAATATACAAATAGACTTGTCTCTATTGAGAAATACACCACCTATGTTTCACGAAAGTGGAGGTGGAGTTTTAGCAAAGAAAGAATCAAGTCATTCTATGCTGTTACCTGAACTTTCTGTTACAAAACTATCACTGGTAGAAATTTGTCCAAGAAGGTTTTATTTGAGTAACATCTGTAAGATTTCAGAAGATGAACTTTTGCTCTTAGAGAAGAATATAATCGTCGACTCACAAGAGGTTGAAGATGTTCATGAGTATGAGCATGTACTTGCTTCATCAGCTGAAAGAGGAACCGCAATTCATGAGCTTATATCTCAACTAATTAAAGGGGATTATTTGCCTGAAGAGATAAAACTTAAAGGTAGAGATCTGAAATCTGTTGAGTGGGCCGTTGAAAAGGTGCAAGAATTAGGGGAAAACTTCGATCTATACTCTGAAAAACAAATTAAGTTTGAAATATTTAATTATATGGTTTCAGGTATACCAGATCTTTTTTGTTTGGATAAAAACTCTGAGTCCGCACAAATTTGGGATTTTAAAACAGGAAAATACTCTGAAGATAAGCTTCCTCCTTACTGGTTCCAGCTATTTAGTTATGCTCAAGGTTTATATCGATTGAATAAAGTTAAGACAAATAGTCCGATCAAACTTGTCTTGTGCTTTGTAGATGAACAAAGAATAGTTGAGAAGACTGTTTTTAGATCAGATGTTGAAAAGTACCTAGATATAAGTTTGGCAAAAACTCAGACACCATGGGTAACAGAAACTGACCAATGCGAGTATTGCCCCTATAAAACAATTTGTAAGCAATAGTATCTCCTTATTGCACCAGATACAAAAACTGTTAAAATTTAAGTAGTTAGTATTAAACAAGGATGTTTATGAAACGAATTTTATCACTTATTGGAATGATCGTTTTTTCCACGACGGGATTAGCAGCTGAAAGTAATGTTTATGATTTTTCTTGGTTAGATCAAGAAAAAGAAGTCTATGTACTTCAAAATAGGAAATTTAGAAAGAAGGGAACTCTCTATCTGGGAGGGACTTACGGGCGTTCTGTTTCGGGAGCTTTTGTTGATAGCTCAGAATATAATTTGATTGCGGGATTCTTCTTCTCAGAAGATTGGGGAATTGAATTAAGTTATACCGGTGCTCAAGGTAGTAAAAACAAAACTTACGATGCTGTTTCTGCTCAGGGATCAGTTGCGTTCTTCAGGCAGATTGAGACCGCCACTTCAGCAATGTTAATGTGGTCACCATTCTATTCGAAGATAAATACGTTTAATAAAATTTTCTATTACGATTGGATGTTTGGACTTGGATTTGCAAATGTCTCAACAAGCGATAACAGAAAAGAATTCTCTGGAGGGTCAGACTCAAATCAATTGGTTGAGGAAGACTTATCGGGTGTTGCTTGGATGACGGCCCTAAGATTTTATATCACTCAGCATTGGAGTGCTAGGATCGATTTTAAGGGGACGCATGTTAATGCAGACTCCGCAATTACTGGTGAAACTGATACTGAAAAGCGTTGGAATAATTATTATAACTTTAATGTTGGAATTAATTACGCTTTCTAGTTAGGAGGAGAACAGGATGTTCCCAAAGAAGATTATTTTTACATTAGGACTGATTCCCTCTCTTGCGCTAGCAGGTTGGGGACAGGCAGATAAAGTTTTCAACTCAAATTCGCGTAATAAAGTTCGTGATTTGGTCATTGAACTAACTGATGGTGGATACTATTACAGTGCCATGCCTTTGATGAAAGAGTACTTAGCTAGCCAGCGCTCTTCGCTTGATCTTTCGATGGAGAAAGCTCTTTCAAAAATTATTGCGACGGTTGGTATTAAACAGTTTGAAACACTTCCAGATCGTTATTTAAACCTATCGAATTCTCATAATATAAAATACATTAGTGCCAAAAAGTTAATGCGTGAGCAGAAAAATGGAGAGGCGATACGCCTGCTTAAAAGTATCAGTCGAAATCATCCTATTTTCCCTTATGCACAAAATATGTTGGCAACACTTTACTCTGCTGAGAAAAATTATGCTTCAGCGAGTGTCGCCTTTAACGATTGCGTAAGTGTTTCCAATGCAAGAATTAATAACAACAGCAGTGAACGCCTAAAGCTTAATAGAGATTATTGTTTGGCAGGACTTGCCCGTAATAAATTTGGTGAGGGAAGTTATAACGAGAGTGACCTTTTGTACTTGGATCTACCAAAATCATCTCCAGTGTGGCCGGAACTTCTTTTTGAAGAAGCGTGGAATAGTTACTATCAAGGAAACTATAATCGATCTTTAGGAAAACTTGTTACTTATAAAGCTCCTGTATTTGATCATATTTTTAATCCAGAGATTGATGTTCTGAATGCGCTGACGTATTTAAAGCTATGCTTATATCAGGATGCCAAACAAATTTCAGATAAGTTCTATGATCAGTATTACAGAGATGCCAAAGACCTACGAAACTACCTATTAAGGTATAAGTCAAACTATGAGTACTATTACGACCTTGTGTCGAAATATGAACAAACAAAATATGCACCTACAGATTTAATGAAAACTCTCTTTAAGAGTATATCCAGAGAGCAAGTTTACTTAGATATAAAATCTCAAATCAAAGGTGCAGTTATTGAGTACCGTAAGATCAAGGGACAGAGAGATGATAGGTTTAAGAGATTTGTCATTCAAAATTTACAAGAAGCAATCGAGTCACACAAAAAGATCTTAGGTTCTTTTATAAGGTCTAAGCTGGTTTCGCATTATGCTGAACTTTATCGTGCCTTTGAAGGAATGAGCTATATAAAACTTGAGGTTCTTGCCCAGAAAAAAGCTCTCCTTTATTCATTCGATAAAAAAGAGAGAAGTAGAGGCGATATCAAGTACATTCAACGAAATGAAAAACAATATTTTTGGAATTTTAACGGTGAGTTTTGGGCCGATGAGTTAGGAGACTATGTCTTCGCTCTAAAATCTGAGTGTTAATGATGAAAAAACTGATTATTGCGATATTTATCATCTTTATAAGTTTCTGCACTTTGGCAGACGATGTTGAAAAGAGACGAAACCAAATTATCTCTATTATTAATGAGGAGCTTAGCGAAGTTGAAAGACTGAATAAACAGACGGGAGAGAAAAATCCTGATCTTCTACTTCGAATGGCAGAATTAAATTTAGAGAAAGCTAAACTATACAGAGATAAAGAGAATAAAGATTTTTTAGATATTCCGGCGGACAAAAGAAGAAAAGTTAGCCAAAAGAGTTTTTTTTCAAAGTCATCTAGCTATTTCGCAGAAGCCAATCGTATCGCTCTTAAAATAGCTAAAAGATTTAAATCCTATAATCGACTTGGAGAGGCTTATTATATTTTAGGTTTTAATGCTAAAGAGGCCAATAACAGTAGAGCGGCAAGCAAATACCTTAGTCTGGCCACAAGATCTTCTCGCGATCCTAAAACAAAAACAAAAACACAAATCTCATTAGCAGAGGTCTATTATAACGAGAAAGAATACGCTAAAGCGATTCCTCTGTATGAAGATGCCCTTCGTAAAGTTGATGATCGATGGTGGACTAAAGACTCATTTAACCTCGCGTGGTGCTATTTTCGAGTCAACTCATACTCGAAAGCCATCTCTACCATGGAGACCATTCATCAAAAGTCTAAAAGCTCAAAATATATTGATATGCGCTCGCAAGTTGAGAGAGATATTGGTCTTTTCTATGCCACTGCCAATCGAATTGATGAAGGAGTTCGTTTCTATAAAAACTTAGGTATTAATTTTACCAGTCAATTGCTGACTATAGCTATTAGCTTGAAAGAGCAGGGAAAATATACTTTTGCTCAAAAAGTTTTAAACCAAGCTGAAAAATACGAGAAGAGTGAAGATAAACTAATTCTCATTTATATTGAAAAATTGGTGCTATTTGAAAAATATGCCAAGTTTGATGAGCACCTTTTTGTCTCTAAAAAACTTTATCCGTTGGCGGTTAAAGGTAAATTGAGCTCAGATCAAATGTCTCAATATACCTTCCAAATGGCGAAGGTTTCCGCAATACTTCAAAGACAAGTCGTAGGTAAAACTTATAGAAGGGTCGTTAAGGTAAGAAACAAGAAGGCAGACCAAGCTTTGGAATACTTCGGAATGCTAGCAGTATTAGATAAATCCAAAACAGATGAGTATCGATACTTACAAGCGGAAACAGCTTTTGCTTTATATCGCTACAATAGAGCATATGAACATTATAAAGACACTTACGAGTACACGAGTAAAAATAGAGTAAGTTCTCCTTTTAGACTTAAGTCATTAGATGCCATGATATTGACCCTGGGAAAATTTAAAACTCCATCGGTTAAAGAAAATATTTATGTTTTTGAGGAATATTTAAAAATCTATCCCAGAGGAAAGAAATCTAAAGATGCTTATGTAAGGCTATTCAATAATTATAAGGCGAAAAAGGACTATAAAAGTGCAAGTTTAGTTCTAGATCGTTTTGTTAAAAACTATCCAAATGATCCTGTTCAAGAAGGGATGATTGCAGATCTTATGGAAGTAAGTCGTCAAGAAAAAGACTATACCACGATTCGAGCTTGGATTAACGATATTGAAGGTGGAAAGTATAAGGTTAGTGCAACTTACAGAAAGAAATTACAAGAATTGTTGACCGCGATCCAAATTGATGACGTTCAAGGGCAGCTAGCTAAAGGTGATAAGAAGTCAGCTTTAGTGGGATATTTAAAAATCTTGGATGACCCATACGCCACGAAAAAAAGCAAAGTGAATGCAAAGTACAATTTAGCGGCATTATATTTTGAACTTGGTGATACTGATGCCACAGCAAAGTGGGCAAAATCGGCATTACTAGAGATGGACTCAAAAGATGTTTATAAATTTTCTACTTCTTTTGTAACTATGGCGAATTTTCTTTTTAGTTCTTTAGAGTTCAAGAAGTCGTCAGAGCTTTCGGAAACTTTGGTAGTAAAACTATGTGGCCGTAAAACTAGAAGGAAAAATACAGCTTTTAAAAACGCTGCTTTTATTTACCTTGCTGATGGACATGTAAAAGAAACTGAAAATTTGGTGCGGTTAGGGCAAAAATGTAAGGTCCCTAGTTCTTATCTGGCCGAAGTTGAGTATGAAATTATGCGTGAATACTTTCAACAGAGAAACTGGAACCGCTATGAATATTATGTATTAAAACTAAAAGATGCCAATGGGGTATACAATAAAATTATTGATGATCTATTAAACCTTATTGCTGTACACGCTCGATTTAATAATACAGATAAAGTTAAACAGTTTAATAGCATTTTATGGAATTCATATTATCGCGCAAAAAAATCTAATGACACGATCTCAATGCGTGGTTTGGACTATTTCGCGAGCCTAAAGATTAAAAATATGGAAATTACCTATAATCAATTGAGGTTGATTAAATTTGAGTTTCCACCTGAGAAATTTGCTAACCTTCAGAAGCAAAAACTTAGTCTCCTAACAAAGTTAACTGAACAAGCAAACGAAGTACAAGCAGTAGGGTCTGGAGTTGGTATCGTAAACTCATTTAAACTACTTTATGAAGCCTACTCAGAGGTAGCGAACGAGGTGTATGAGTTCACTCCAACGGGAAAATCTCCTGAATATATTAAAGCATTCAAAGCTGATTTTAACCAAGTAGGTAAGCAACTTGAAGGAGCGGCGAAGTCATACCAAGTAGAGGCTAAAAAGGCGATTGCGAATAATTCAATACTTAATAAAAATAATTTTTTCTTTCAAGATGGAAAGTTTCCTGTGGAGTTTCATGGTGAAGATGCAGCAGTACTTATGGATAGGGGAGGTAAATAATGATTACTAGATTACTTCCCCTTATTATTTTAGTTGGCTGTGCCACATCTCAACCTAAAAAAGGTTATGATATTGGCGATATCAAAAATGACGATTTTAAAAAAATTGAAAAGGTCTCATATTCAAGTGCTGACGATCGTTTTAAGCAAGTAGAAAGTGATCTTACAGACGCTTTAAATGAAGAAAGTATTCAAAGGGTTTTTACTTATGGTGGCTCTGTAGAAGTCAAAGGTGTCTTGGGAGAAATTGGTAAGCTCTGTTACGAAAATAAATTCAAGGAAGCTTTCAATCTAGTGAAAATCAATAATAAGGCTTACAACGATAATCCAATATTTTGGACTCAAGTTGGAACGTGCTATCTTTTAGAAGGTAATAGTAGGAAGGCATTGCTATTTTATAATAGGGCGCTTGGAATTAAAGGTGACTATGCACCTGCACTAAATAATTTAGGTGTGATGTATATGAGAGAAAATGATTTTTCTCGAGCTTTAGTCGCCTTTGAGAGAGCTCGAAAAAATACAGCATTTGGTAGAACACCAAGATTCAATCTCGCTAACTTGTATCTAAGCTTTGGACTGTATCAGCAAGCAGAAAGTCATTTATTAACTCTAAGCCAAGTTTCAAAAAAAGATGTTGATGTTCTCAATATGCTAGGAACGTCTTATTTAATGCAAGGGAAGGCAGACTTAGCTTTAAAGAACTTTGAAAATATCGATAGTGATTTTTTAGAGAATCCAAAATTTGGAATCAATTACGCTTTAGCTTTATATATGGGCGGGCGACCTGATCGGGCCCGTGATGTTTTAGACGATGTTAAACAAAAAGATTTGAGACAATGGAAAGACTACTATAAATCGGTATCCAAATTTATTGGAGGAAAGAAATGAAGATTTTTCTGACACTAGCCTTGTTAGTCGGTTTAAATAACTTGGCTTTCGCTAAAAAGAAGAAAGTTAATTATAAGTACAAAAAATATGAGAGATTTGATTTTGATGCTCTTGATGTCGAGGGTGAAAGAAGCTCTCCAGGGGATTTATCAATTGAGACAAGATTTAAGTCAAAATTTAAAAATAAAATTCCAGAGCGAAAGAATTTCGATCGCCAAATGAAAAAAGCAGTAGATTCGATCTTATAAAGGAAATATAGTGAACGTAACCACTCAATCTGAAAACAAATTATTTCAACTTATTCCATCAAAGCCTGGGTCGGCGAGGTCAACCACTGTATTGACTATAGGAAGGTATCTTGTTGGTCGGGCCGAAAGTTGTGATGTTATTATTCTATCCAATATTGTTTCTTCTGTGCATGCAGTACTTGAAGTGACTCCCACCAGTGTGAAGATTTATGATATGAACTCCAGGAATGGTACTTATGTTAATGGCCAAAAGGCAATTGCAAGTGAGTTACATTTAGGAGATACATTGTCTTTTGGTAATATCGAATTTACTTTAAGAATGTACACGGCAACACCTGAGTTATCACCTGTACTGAACACTCTGGATCCCATTAAGGGAGAGGCTAGTGTCGTTAAAAAAGAACTTCCAAAAGTCTCACCGGTAGCACTTCCTCCAGATAATTTGGACTTTGATAAAGGTGACGATATTCCTTATATCGTTTATCCATTATCTAAAGATCCTAATTCAGATTTTTCAGAATATATTTTCGAAGATCAAGATGAGTTGTATCCAATTTTTAAATATGAACATAATAAACAATCGCTTGAAGTAATCATTCTTCATAAAGATAAGGTTTATTCTGTTGATTACTTAGATGCCAAGGACGCTACTTATCAAATTGCAGGTGCAAAGAAAGGAAATAAACAGATTGAATTTCCTTATCTTGCTAAAGAGGAGCGAGTTGATTTTATAGAAGTTCATAAAGGCAATTACCTTGTTAATAAACTGCATAATTATGAGCTATTGCATCTAGCTGATAATGAAGTAACCCATGAGAAGTCGGATAAAGTTAATCTGCAGGACAATGATATTGTAAAACTAGTGAACGGTGATTTAGAAATTTATGTAAGAAAGGTTTCGGCTCCTCCAAAAGTAAAGACGCCACCTTTTTTCAGAAGAGATAAAGACCTTCGAAATTATCTAGTCTTAATGTTATTGATTGTCATAATTCCTGTTGTACTCCTAAACGTATTAGAAGTTGAAGATAAGGTAAAAGATGAAAAAGATCCAGAACGTATTGCGACGATTCTTTATCAACAAAAATTGACTATCAATACGACAAAAAATCCGGAGAAAACCGAGAAAAAAGAAGTTCGTAAACAGACGACGGATAAACCGAAAACGACTAAAAATAAAGAAAGTAAAACGGATCCAAATCGCAAGAATAGCGAAACGAAAAATGATAATAAGATTGTAGGCGAGAAGAAACCTTCGAAAAGGCCAAGTAAAAGGCCTAATAAAGCAGCCAAGGGTCCTAAAAGACCTAAAAAACGCGGAAGACCTAGTAAGCAGTTAGTAAAAGAAGCAGCCAAGGTCAATAATTTTAATAATAATGCTGCTAACAAAAGAAGAGCGAACCTGCCAAGCAAAAACACTGGAAAGGTTGATGTCTATAAGTCATTTGATTTCAAGAGCTCTATCAATACGCTTATGGCCAAGGGGGGAACCCTTAAAGGCGCAAAAACCGCTAACACGGGAGCAGCTAGCTTATCAAACTCTGCGGTTACGGGAACTGATGGGCAGGGAGGAACACTGCAAACAGCAACCGTCAGCGGTGATAGTGGAAGTCTAAATACTAACACCAATACAGGTTCTAATATTGGGACTCAGGGATTCTCAACGAAGACAGGAACCTATACCGCGGGTATCCCATCTGAAACAGTCGTTCTTGGGTCAATGGATCCAGATGTTATTAGAAGAATACTTAGACAAAATATTCCAAGGTTTAGAAGTTGTTATCAGCGCGAACTAGATCGAAATGCTAACAAAGACGTTTCAGGAATGATTAGACTAGTATTTAGCATCGGTGCTTCAGGAAACGTTACTAGTGCCGGAGTAGATGGAAATAGTAAATTACCAGTGAGCGTTAAAAAATGTGTTGTAAGTGTCTTACGAGGAATTGATTTTCCTAGACCACTTGGAGGGGGAACTGTTGATGTTAAGCAACCGTTTAATTTCTATCCTAAGCGTCTGTAGTATAGTTGTTAGTTGCAGCTCTCACAAAAATAAATCTGTTGCACCTAAGGTCGCAATGGATGCTGATTGCAAAGAAACGAATGTTTTGCAAATAGAAAAGCACCTTGTGATTGCTGCTAAAAACCAAAAACAGAAAAATCTGGTGAGCTGTTTTAAGAATTATTTAAAATTTGAAAAGAATAAACAGCAAAAGTTAATGACTTGTAGCCAGATTAATATCAAACGTAGTGGGCGAGTGAGTTTTGTAAAAACCATTAGCACGGATAATCGAAAAATTCCTAAGGATTTTAAATGGTGTATGGAGCAAGAGTTTTGGAGAATGGACTTTGCCGGCCTTCAATTAGATAGGGATTATCAAATCATGTTCCCTTTAAATTTTAGTTCTATTCAATAATTTTTAAATATTTCATCTAGAAAGCCGTAGAAGTATCCAAAATATTTAGAAATCTTACTTTTGAAAAGGTGAGTGGGTCAAAATGCACTTTTGACCTAAATTTTCTGAAGTGTTATCTATATAGCTTGGGGAGAATAAAGGACAATTGATTTTATGAAAAAACTTATTGTTTTTTATTCATTTGTGATCATGGTTATGATCGCTGTAAAGTTTTACCTTCAGGCTTATTGATCTTCACCAAGAACAACGAACTTGTATTCTTTAAAACCTGCAGCAGCACATGTGTACATGATCTTTTTAACAAAAGAATACTTTAACGATTTATCAATAATTAGATTTGCGATACCAGTAAATTTTTTCTGATTATCTTCATTCTCAATTCCAGCAGCAGAGTTAACCTGTTTTGCTAGGACTTTAATTTCTTCTTTCTTTTTCACAAGTTGGTTGTAGAGAGGAACAATCATTCTACCTCCCTCACCATAGATTTTTGGAGGTGGGTTTTCATTATCTAGAATTGTCTCATCATCCACATAGATCTTATCTTTTGAAACTTGAATCATAATACCGGCATTACTCATAGACTCAGATTTTGAGTCGGGGAGGGTAATTCCCTTTGGCACATTTAATACAACGCCAGAGGAGTTATACGATTTTAAAAGAAAGACAAGCAGGATTACCAGAATATCCAATAGCGATGTGATATCGATATTCGTTGGTGATCTTCTTTCTCTCTTTTTATTTCTAATTGATCTATTTCTTGCCATAAATTAACTCATTAAGTTTCCAAAGACGATCTTGTTAAAAAGCTCTTTAACTCTCTGATCAAGTCCGTCTTTATCTGTGCGCATAATTACATCATCAGTATTTTTAAGCATTCTTATTGAGTCCATGATATTAATGATCTCTTGGTATTCAATATCAACAATAGGCTCAAGAATTACTTGCTGCTCTTTAACATTTACTTTTTTTATTCTTACGAGTTGAGCGTGTAGAGTCTCTAAATCATAACCAGCATCACTTTTTGGGACGAATTGGTTAATTCCACCGCGCTCTGTTGTTATCCTGAAGCCTTTCCCTAGGATCTGTACCGTAAGACCTAAGGGCTTTTCTTTAGATGGAGGAGGATTAGCCGCTGAAAGAATAGGTATGTCAGAGCCGATTTCGTAAATTTTTAGAAATTGGGAAGACATTAAAAGAAAGAAAAGGAATATGAAAACTGAATCTAATATTGGAATTAGATTCAGTTGTTCTCTATCTCTTTTTGGTTTTCTTCTTGTCGGTTGTTTGTAAGCCATTTGCTTATAATCCTATTCTTCAGATTTTTCTTTAGTTCCAAGTAGGTCAAGAAGCTTTACGCTAAATTCATCAATCTCATTAATAATTTTATCTGCTTTACTAGTTAAAAATGCATGAATAACCATGATTGAAATTGCAGTTAGTAGACCTAAAAAGGTAGTGTTCATTGCAGTAGAGATACCCTTTGAAAGGAACTCAGCTTTTTGAGAAGCATCGATACTATCAAGCGCTCCAAATGAAGCCATAAGACCTTGGATTGTACCAAGTAGTCCAAATAGAGTTAAGATATTTGCGATTAGTTGAAGGTAACCTAATCGTCTTTCAACTTTAGGAACAACTTCAAGAGCTGTGGCATCAAGAGCGTTTTGAATTTGCTCAGTTCCTTGGTTAGCTCTCTTTAATCCGTTCTTTAAAACCTTTGGTAGAGCAGCAGTCGTTCCAGAACAAACTCTGATTGCACCCTGAATATCATTAGATAAAACATATCTTTGGATTTCATTCATAAATGAGGCACCATCAACATCAAATCCTTTTGAGAGTCTTCTAAATCTTTCAAGTGCAATGGCAATACCGATTCCCCATACAGCCAAAATAACTCCCATAAAAACTCCACCACTTTGGATAAAACCAGCAACTTGGTCGATGATCGTGATTTCGTTACCTTCCATGTAAACTCCTCATTAAGATTTGGTATATAATTACATTGTAAGCTATTATTATTTCAAACAACACAGTTAATTATTGCCTACTTATGAATAGGAGAGAGCTTGAGACAGGTACTTAGTTATATTTTTCCTTACCTCCCTTTTACTGAATTTCTTTTTGCTTTTAGTTGTTTTGCTGCATTGATGTATCCTGAAGTTTTTGTGCAATTCGATCCCTATTTTCTGGAAGATCTTGGCTTTCTTTTGTGTGGTGAATTTATTTTTTGTCACTCGGGAGTTTTCTTGGGAGTACTACTTGGACCAGGCCATAAGTCTTTCCCCTTAATTCCAAGAATAGGTTTAATGGCTTTTCTCCTGTTAATTTATACAGCCTTCATCTTGTCAATTAGCACAGGTTTAATTATTCCCTATTTGGTATTAACAGGATCAAGAGTGGCCGGAAGTTTTACAGATTCGGATGAAGTGAGATCCAAAGAACTTTTAAAAACTGTGCTTAGAACATTCTTCTATTTGGTAACAGCCATTTTTGCTTTAATGATTGGAAGCTTTGGGATCTCTCCTGAAGTATCAGGTGTGGTTGTTCGCTCCACAGGAGGAGACGTGACTTCTCAACAGTTTTTAAGTTGGGGTTTTTATTTCTATTTTTTAAACGGAGTAATGGCAGTAATCGTGAACTATTTTAGCGCAAAATCGCTTAAGCATAATGCTCCGGATAAAGAGAGCGCTCAATCCCTTCAATAAAAATATGAATAAGCTTGATATGAATTTCTTGGATTCGATCTGTAATAGGGCAGTCAACGATCAGAGGTACATCAACCATATCTTTGAGTTTTCCTCCTGACTTTCCTAAAAGCCCTACAACTTTCATGCCCTTTTGATGGGCCATTTCCACGGCCTTGATGACATTTTCAGAATTACCACTGGTTGAAATAGCTAAAAGAGTATCACCCTTTCTTCCCCAGGCTTGTACGTTACGTGAGAAAATATATTCATAACCATAGTCATTTGCAACACAAGTGATATGGCCTGGATCTCCCATGGGGATGGCACTTATTGGATCCCTATCTTTTCTATAGCGCCCTGTAAGCTCTTCAATAAAGTGCATGGAATCGCACATTGAACCACCGTTTCCACAGGCCATAAGTCTTCCATCACCTTTAAGCGTGGTGATAAAAGTTTCAATAGCTTTCTCAATGAGGACAAGATTATTCTCGTTTTCAATGAAGTTGTTTAAGGTTTGTTGTGCTGACTTTAGTGACTCTAATATGAATTGGTTGCTCATAAGAAAATGATAAGGCCATGACTCCGTCATGGCCATGAATATTATACGAGATCGTTAATATTTCTAAGAATTTCAGATTTTGGTTGGTTTCCAACAAGTGTACTTTTCACTTCTCCACCTTTAAAAAAGATAAGAGTTGGAATACCTCTAATACCGTATTGCTGAGCTAGCTCACTTGCTTCATCAACATTAACTTTTACGATTTTAGCTCCGCTAACTTCTGTTGCTACTTCATCAAGAACAGGAGCTAGTGCTTTACATGGTCCACACCACTCAGCCCAAAAATCTACAATTACTGGTTTGTCTGATTGAAGAACTTCAGACTCAAAATTTGCTTTATCTACATTTATAGCATTACCCATAAATACCCCTTTTTAATTCCCTTAATTTAACATATCTGGCACTTTAGTGCTAATCATTTTCCCGCTGTTTGTGTAAAGTTATGACCAGTTTTTACCTAGTTATAAGTAGTTAAATATGTTGTAGAATGGATGTATATTATGAAAGTAAGAAAATACATTTTAAATTCCAGTAAAAATACAGCGAGATTCTCTCGACTCATTGCAAAGGCAGTGGATCTGCTTATTGTATTGATTCTGGCGATGCTGTTTTACCCTTTTGGACTATTGCTTTCACTCTTTTATATTTCGCTTTCAGACTCTCTTTACGGAGGGCAATCAGTAGGTAAGAGGCTAATGGGCTTTTCTGTTATCTCGCTTGAAGATGGACAGCCTTGCAGTGTAAAACAGTCTATTATTAGAAATCTTCCCATTATTGCTCCGCTTGCCTGTGCGATCATTCCTCCTTGGGGAATTATTATCTCAACTTTATTGATTATTCCTTCGCTATTATTTGAGACCTATCTACTCTTTAAGCTCGACTCTGGTCATCGACTGGGTGATGTCATGGCCGATACCACTGTCGTGGGTAATGATCCTAATCGAGTAGATATTAGAAAGGCACAAGAGTCATGGTTTAACGCTGCTCAGCCTGGTGTTGCTCCTTGTAACAGAAGTTCTTTAAACTAATTTACCGAGTCAGGTGGCTTTGCTACAATCGACAGCCATGAAAAGATTAATTGTCGTAGATATCAGTAGTTTTATTTTTAGAGCCTTTTTTGCCATTAGACCTATGAGCGCGCCGGACGGAACTCCAGTTAATGCTGTTTATGGTGTTCTGACCATGTTAATGAAGCTTCTTCAAAATTATAATCCCACCCATGTTATTTTAGCTCGTGATACCTCTGGTGGATCGTTTCGAAACGAAATCTATCCTGAGTACAAAGCAAACAGAGGAGCTCCGCCGGATGAACTTATTCCTCAATTCGCGTTGATCAATAAATTAATTGAAGTTATGGAGATCCCGCACGCAGCTGACAACAAATATGAAGCAGATGATATTATTGGATCAATTGTTGTTCAGTTTAAAAAAGATTTTGATGAAATTCTTATTGCCTCTGGTGATAAGGATCTTATGCAATTCGTAGATGATAACGTCAAAATGATCGATACAATGAAAGATAAAATCTACGATCGAAAAGGCGTTTATGAAAAAATGGGAGTTTATCCTGAGCAAATTATTGATTACCTTTCTCTCTTAGGTGATAGCTCAGATAATATTCCAGGTGTTAAAGGTATTGGCGCTAAGGGAGCTTCGAAGCTTTTAGAAGAATATAAAACCCTTGAGAGCGTTATTGAAAATATTGAATCCATTTCAAATAAAAGAGCTAAAACAGCTTTGGAGAATGGAATTGAAAGCGCTCACTTATCTAAATCATTAGTTAAAATTGTGACTGATTTGGAACTTGGTTTAAAACCTGACGACCTTCTCTATACGATGGAAGGCCATGAAGGTTTTATTGATTATCTTGATGAACTCAATTTTAAGTCCATCAAAAATAAAATATCATCTGGAGCAGGAAATTCAGTTTCCATCACCAGACCTAAAGCATTTATAGATTATAATGTGGCAGCGAAAAGAGAAGATGTTGATGCCTTAGTTAAATCATTAGAAGCAGAAGATCAGGTTTATATTGAAGCGTTTTTTGAAGATGATGAATATCACTCTCTAAACCCGGTATGCTATTGTGTATCTACCGGAGAGAAAAATACAATCGTCTATCAAGAAAAATTTGATATTGCAGAGTTTGTATTAAGGATCTCTGGAATTCAAGATCTTTTGATCGCTACGCCAAATGCGAAGATGATTTATTTCTGCCATTTTAAATTTGCGAGTGAAAAATTTCCAAAAGTTATCGACTTAACTCAAGCGCATTTTGTGCTCGATCCAGAGAAAAAACACTCTCTGCAAACAATGGCCTTAGAGTATATTTCAGAAAATATTCCTCTCTTAAAAGAGCTTAAAAAAGAAAACAGAGAAGACGTTGCCTCCCAGAAAAACTTCGAATTTGGAATGGCCAAAAGAGGTTATTGTGGAGTGAGAGTTTTTCCATGGCTTAAAACAAAACTCGAAAAAAGCGGCTTTGGTAATATTTATTTTGATCTCGACCAACCTCTTCAATTGATCTTAGCTAAAATGGAGTGGGAAGGTGTGAGCCTTGACGTTAAATTCTACGAACAGTTAGAACATCAATTTACTAAAGCAACCGATGAAATTCTTGAAGAGGTTAAAAAAATCTCGGGTGAAGAAGTTAACTTAAAGTCACCTAAGCAAGTAGGTAAGTTATTGTTTGAAGACTTAGAACTTCCAGTCATTAAAAAGACAAAAACAGGTTATTCAACTGACTCAAGCGTGTTGGAAACACTGGCCAATATGGGGGAGAGTGAAATCCCTGGGTTAATTCTTAAATACAGAGAAATTGAAAAATTAAACTCGACTTATGTTAAAACATTGCCTCAACTGGTTCATGCTGATGGTAAGCTTAGGACCCATTTCAATCAGCATGTGGCCCAAACAGGAAGGCTTTCTTCGGATAAACCAAACCTACAAAATATTCCTATAAGAACTGAAAGTGGAAGACTATTGAGAAAAGGTTTTCAAGCTGCAAAAGGGCATAAACTAATTGGTGCTGACTACTCTCAAGTTGAACTGCGATTATTGGCCCACTTCTCCGAAGATGAAGTGATGGTGGATGCATTTAATAATGATCAAGATATACATGCACAAACGGCCAGTGAAATCTTTGGTATGCCACTAAAAGATGTCACCAGTGAAAAAAGAAGTTATGCCAAGGCAATTAACTTTGGGTTGATGTATGGGCAGTCGTCTTTTGGATTGTCTCAGATGCTAAATATTCCTCAGAAGGAAGCGAAGGCTTATATAAATGAGTATTTTACTAGGTTTCATAGTGTGAAAGCTTATTTGGATAGTCTAAAAGAGAAGTGTGAGAAAACAGGTTATTCAGAGACAATGATGGGGCGCAGGCGCTTTATCAAAGATATCAACTCCACCAATAGACAAGTAAAGTCTATGGCAGAGAGAATGGCGATAAATAGTCCTATTCAAGGTACAGCTGCGGATATCATCAAGCTTGCGATGATTAATATTGATCAAGAACTAAATAAAAGAAAGTTAAAATCAAAGATGATACTTCAAGTTCATGATGAACTTATTTTTGAGGTTCCAGATGCTGAGGTAGAGGAAATGCAGACCCTAGTTCAAGAGCAAATGGAAAATGTGGTAGAATTAAGAATACCACTTAAAGTGGATCTTAATACTGCCGAAAACTGGTATGACCTTAAATAGGAGATTTTAATGAAAGCAATTTTAATGAGTTTATTTGTTGTTGGAATGATGTCTTGTGCTCACCATGGTAAAAAATGTAGTGATGGAAGCTGTGAGATGAAAAAAGATAAAAAAGAAGAGTGCGGTGAAAGTTGCAAGCTTAAAAAAGAAAAGTCTTGCTGCAAAAAACCACAGGCGTAATGAAAAAACTATTCGTTGCGCTCTTTTTAGTTAGTTGTGGCCATTTTCACAATCAACCAATTGTAACGAAAAAGGCTGAGCATTATATTTCACCCGATAAAAAAATCGACACGGAAATACTTGTTCAGCCCTCTAATAAACATGATCCAAAAAGTTCTATGGTGAGGATAAAACTTAAACCTGGAACAAAGATTCCTAAACATATTCATCAATATTCAGATGAGTACCTATATTTTGAGAATGGTGGTGGTACTCTCGTAATCAATAATGAAAAATATAAGGTAGAAGCAGGTCAGGCTTTTTATATCCCAATTGGTATGAAGCATTCATATGAAAATGACTCTGATCAAGAATCGTCTGCCATTCAGTTTTATACGCCAAGCGGACCCGAGCAAAGATTCAAACTTTGGCAGGAATAAAAAAGCCCCGCATTTAGCGAGGCCCTTTTATTTGAAAATTTCGGACAGAAATTATTTTCCGTGAGTTTCTGCAAGGTATGAAGAAACGCCTTCTTTAGTTGCAGCCATTCCTTTTTTCCCTTTTTCCCAGTTAGCTGGACAAACTTCACCATGCTCTTCGTGGAATTGTAGAGCGTCTACAACTCTTAGAGCTTCTTCAACATTTCTTCCTAGTGGAAGGTCGTTGATAGTAGAGTGTCTAACATTTCCGTTTTTATCGATTAGGAAAAGTCCTCTAAGAGCTACTTCTTCATTGAAAAGAATTCCGTAATCTCTTGCGATGTTTTTTGAAACGTCAGCGATTAGTGGGTAGTCAATTTGACCAATTCCACCTTGATCGATTGCTGTGTTTCTCCAAGCAAAGTGAGAAAATTGAGAATCGATTGAACAACCTAAAAGTTGAACACCTCTTTCTTTGAACTCAGCAACTTTGCTGTTGAAAGCAAGAATTTCTGTAGGACATACGAAAGTAAAGTCTAATGGATAAAAATAAAGTAGGACCATCTGTCCTTTGTAGTCAGAAAGAGAGATTTCTTTGAAAGAACCATCTTCCATAACTGCAGTTGCCTTAAAATCAGGGGCTTTTCTAGTAACTAATGAACTCATATAATTCTCCTTTAAAGTTGCACGTGCTATGCAAAACTTGTCTTATTATTATGGAAATTAGCGCGAGAATCCAATCTCAAATCTCTATCAGTGTAATAGATATTTCCTATTACTCAAGCCTAATTGAGTCGAATTTATTTATGCACTTAGTTGATATCTACAACCTCTTGAGATTTCTGGTTAAATTCCCTGATTTCGTCAGGTACTGAGGCCAGAATCTCTTCCTCCAAGGCATTAATGATTCGTTGCTTTAAACAGTCTTTGTTGAAAACCAAGGAAACTTCACGGGTTGGTATGGGTTTTTTGAATGGGCGAATATTCTTTGTCAGCCGCTTAGGCAGCTCTTCCACTGCCATATGAGGCAGAATAGTGTACCCATGGCTTTTGATAACCATATTTTTGAGCGTCTCAAAGTTACCACTTTCAAAGCGTACTCTGATGTCCAGGTTCTCAATTGCCTTCTGAGAGCAGATATTGAGGACCTGCTCGCGAAAGCAGTTTCCTTTATTGAGGAGCCATATTTCATTTAAATCAAGCTCATCTTGGGTAACTTCTTTTTTCTTTGCTAAAGAATTTTTAGGATTAACAAAAAGATAAAAAGGCTCATAGTATAGGGGACGCTCTTCAATGGTCGCTTCTGAAAGTGGAGTCACTAACAATGCTGCATCGATAATATCTTTTTTTAACATGATAATAATATCTTCTGTTTTCGCTTCTGTGATCTGCAGATTAACTTTTGGATAGGCTTTTACAAAATTCTGAACAAACATGGGAAGGATAAACGGGGACAGAGTCGGAATAACTGCAAGTTTAAATTCTCCACTAAGTTCGTTACTTCTTTCTGCAAGGAGTGAATATAGCCTCTTTTGTTCCTTAATAATTCTTTCTGCTTGATTGACGACTACTAAACCATCCTCAGTGGTTGCAATTGGAGTCTTTGAGCGGTCAAATATTGTCACTTGTAGCTCGTCTTCTAGCTTTTGGATTTGCATACTAAGTGTTGGCTGAGTCACAAAGCAGGACTCAGCAGCTTTACCGAAGTGGCGATATTCGTGAACGGCTAAAATATATTCCAATTGAGTTAGTGTCATATTTTCATATTAATGCATAAAGGAGATTCAGTCTAAATTTAATATGTTAAACTGAGAGGATGGAATCATATTTATATGCTCTTGGTGCAAACTTATCATTTGCCCTCGGTTCGATATTTTTTACGCACTACGCCCGACGCTTTTCCTCAATTTGGATGAATACTTATAAGGCTTCTGTGGCGGCTGTACTCTTTCTGTTAACGGTTTTAATCAGCACTGGTTTTCATCCCATTACTGGATTGAATTTTGGTATATTCTTTATTTCTGGATTCATCGCACTTGGGCTAGGCGATATTTTTCTTATCAATGCCTTTTCTATGATTGGACCAGGAAGGTCAATGGTCCTTTTCGGTTTTCACCCAATGATAGTTGGAATTCTTTCCTATTTTATTTTAGGTCAGGAAGTGAATCCTAAAAAACTAATGGGAATAATTTTTTTCATCGGATGCCTGATGACTTTTTCTTTTGAGTCATTTCGAAAGAATAAGTCTTGGGGGGTAGCAGGCCTTTTGATGGCCATTTTGGGAGTAACATTGGATGGGCTTGGTGTCATTATAACTCGTTATGCTTTCGATATGAATACAAACTTAACCGCAGTTGAAGGGAATTTTTATCGCTGCTTGGGAGCGATCTGCTGTTATATAATTCTTAATCGCTTTTTCCCTATGCGTTTTTTTGGTAACTTCAAGGAAATGCTGCCAAAATCAAAACTACTGGTAACAGTAGGCGCAGTTTTTGGTACTTATCTATCACTTGCTTTGTATTTACAGGCGGTAAAAACAGCAAATTTGGCCATCATCTCGTCTATTTCCATCACAAGTGTGCTCTTCTCTTCTGTATTTGAATCACTCTGGACTAAGCAGTGGCCTAGTAAGTACCTATATTTAGGTCTGGGGTTTTTCGCAGTAGGTATCTGGTTTGTAATGTTTGCTTAGTTTGCACATTGTAATTTTCGTTTCATTTCTTTCATCTTAAGTACTTTTATGTACACAGAGGAGAATATGTATGAAGAATTTTAGCAAAATTACTGCCTTATTAGTTGTTTTAGTTTCTTGTGATAATTCACTTTTAGAAAAAAATATTTGTAACTCTGGCACAGTTGATGTGGGGATTGAAGGAATTTACTCCATGAACTTGATGGGAAAAGACTCAAAAGTTGAAATTAAGTCTATCGGACCTGGTGAATACCAAATTTCCATGGATGATGAGTTAGAAGAGGATCAATCAATCGTTACTTGTATGATTGATGGAAAAATATATGCAGGCACTAATGGGGCTCAAGAAAGTCATTCAGAGGTAATGAAGTTTGTTCCTACATCAACAGGTTATGTGCTTTCCAGTGTCATTTTTGATCATAACCACCTCAATGCTTTGGGAGTACCATTTAAAATGACAACGAATGATTTTGGATCAACACTCACAACTGTAGAAAACACCTCTGTCGATTCTGCTTACCTACTGCAAGCAGAATCTGTTCAAGGTGATCCCATTTCTTTTAATCTTATAAAGCAATAAGTTTAGCCAGCACTAGATAGTAGCGAGATCGAGTCTCTTTGATCTCGCTCTTTTTTTTCAAAAATTAAACTTATTGTCGTTCCTTTTTTTAACTCACTTTTTGTATCGAGTTCGAAATTGTGAGCTTTTGCAATTCGATCGACGATACTAAGCCCTAAACCCAATCCACTTGCGACATTTTTCATTTTTTTATTGGAAATTCCACACCCCGAATCCAAAACAGAAAGAGTTATTTTTTCTTCGCTTTCAATCAAGGAGATTTTGATAAAACCACTTTCCGTAAATTTGAGAGAGTTTGAGATGAGGTTGTTTAAACATTGTGCGATTCTTAGTGGATCCAGGGGGATGTGAATATTCGGCTCCAAAGTATCAATTTCTAGTTGGAAGTCGAGGTTTGGTTTTTCAGAGAACAATGGCTTGAAACACTCGTACTGCTCTCTAACAAAAGAGACAATATTTGTTTTTACTGGTGAAATATTAACACCTCTTTCTTTAAACTCCAAAGTGAGGAGTAGCTCCTCAACTAAAGTTCGCATCATTCTAGCAGAATAGCCCAAGTGATAAATAAGTTGATAAGCCTCAGAGCTTGTTGGAACGGTCTCCTCTAGAAGCTGATGAAAACCGATAATAGAGCTGAGAGGAGTTTTGAGCTCATGTGAAACATTGGAAATAAAATCATCTTTTATTCTCTCCATATCGTATTTGATACAGAGGTTGTGAGCAAACTGAGAAATTTCTTGGGAATCAAACGGTTTCTTTAAGTACAGAAGCTTATCAGGAGAACCAACCTGTCGAACAATATCATTCAGACTAATATCTGAGAAGGCGGTTACAATTACAATCTCAACTCTGTCGTCCAGTTCTCTGATTTGCTTTGCCGTTTCAACACCATTAATACCTGGAGGCATACGCATATCTATAAAAGCAACTTTGACCGGGTTATCAGTATTTAATCTCTCCTTTAAGAGCTCCAGGCCCTCTTCTCCCTGAAGTGCAGTGAGTACATTGTAAAGTTCTGTATCTGGAGGCGAATCAATCTTTAAATCATCATCAAAGAAAGAGTTAATGTTTTTTTCTTCGTTCTTAGACATGATGGTTTTATAACTTTCAAGGATGTCATTTTCGTCATCAATAAAAAGAATATTATTCATTTTTTGCTCCTCCTCTAAAAAGAGTGATCTGTAGTGATGCGCCAGTGTCAGGTCCCTCACTTATAAGTTTGATATCGCCGTTGTTTGCACGAATAAAATTTCCACAGCTATGAAGACCGAAGCCAGAACCTTTCTCTTTTGTTGTGTAACCATACTTAAAAACTTCTTCTGCAAGCTGGGGGTCTAGACCAATTCCATTGTCTTTTACTTCAAGGTGTACTGCCTCTTGATCTTGAGAGCAGTTGATCTGGATAGACGGTGAGTAATTTCGGTCTGAAAGCTTTCTCTCTTGGATAGAATCAACCGCATTGGAAATCAGATTCAAGAAGGTGTGATAGGCACTATTTCGTTCAATGTAAATCTCAACCATCGGATCAATATCTATTTCCACTGAAATACCCAGTTTACTGATAATATCTGTAAAAGTATGAATAACTTCATTAAATAAATCGATGACTTTGATCTCCGCTTTGACCGTGTTTTTAAGGTTTGCGAATTTTTGTTGAGCGGAAATAGTATCTGCGATTTTATTAACAATATCAGTTGTAATCTTTTGGTGTTTATCTAACTTTTCAGAAAACTCATTCAACTTACCAATAAGAATTTGGATCGCCTGATTTTTTTTCTCATCAGTAAGCGTATCCATTTTATGAGAAAAATTTTGGCAAAATGAAATACATTCCTCAAGGGACTGATCTTTAGAGATTAAATCGTTTCTTGCTTTGAGGGGAGTGACCAAGTTTCCGATATTGTGTAGAACACTAATAGCATGCTCTGCAAACCCTTCTTTGTAGGCAGTCGTTACTAGAGTGTTTTGTAAGTTTTTTAACACTTGTTCTGTGTGCTTTCTAAGTTCAATTTCTTCTAATAACCTGGTCTGATTTTCTAAATTAATGATAGCCTGTCTTGCAACTGGAGTTAGGGAGTTGGCAATTCTTTGATGACTTTTGGAGAAGAAGCCAATCTCGTGATGGGTACAAACGAGGATGGCCCTAAGGCTGTTGCCAACCAAAGGTATGTGGAGGGCGGAGCGTATTGAGTCAATTTCTTCATTCAAGACATCTTGCCATTCAGTTATTTCTCTTATGTCGTGTGAGATTAGCGGATGTTTCTCAAGAACTCTTTCAAAATTATCAGAAAGCTTGAAGACTAGGTTTTTTAATTTTTCGTCAGTGCTAACAATTGTATGAAAAGTGTCGGAACCCGGTTGATTCATCAGGATGAAAGACTCAGTACATTCTAGTTCATTATTTAAAACATGAATTAAGTTTTGAATAACTTTGTTAAAATCCATAGAGCTGTTAAGTACTTTGGATGCTACGAACAAAGTATGACACTCTCTTTTTAAGATCTCTTCTTTTTTCTGCATCCTGTGCAAGTCGAAAAGAATATCTTGAACGTCATTTTTTTTTAATGCAGTCATGATTAAATCCTTTTGTTGGAAAATAGAATTACTGAGAACATCAAGTTTCCATGCGCATTTTCACCTTCTACTAATTGCCCTTGTTCTCCGAAAGTGAAGCCAGCCAAAAGAGGAATATGAGATGGAAGGTATTGGGAAATTTCAGCAAACGCCTCATCCATTCTAAAATCTAGTGTAAGCATACAGCCAGCGCAAAAAGTCATTAAGCAACCTGTTATCTCATTTGGCTCAAGCTCCGAAACTTTCATTGCCGAGTTAATCGCCTTGCCAGAACGTTTGATTAATTCCTCTACATCACCCTCCATCAAAACAACTTCTTCACCTTCTTCAATATCTGTAAAAAAAGTAATTTTGTTGGTCTCATCTACACTTTCGGGGTGGGATAATTTGTAATAAGGGATATCAGCAAATTCACCAGCTTTTCTTCCAAGTGGAAAGAGCCCTGATTCGGATAAGATTGTATTGTATGCTCCTAGAAAATCAGCAAAACGATTTCCTGACCACTCGTTGTAAACCAGAGCAGCGGGCCTGTTATCTATTTCATAAACTGTTCGACCGCTACTTTTGGTGATAACACCTTTATAGGTAGAAGGATTATAGCCACAGTGAAAACTTGCAGAGATGACATTTTCACTGAAAAAAGATGTCACTGCTAAACCTTCATTTAAATAGGCTTCATTAGTAACTTGGAACCACTTTCCATTAATTTCGTTGTCACCGCTACTACCACCAACCACTGGGACGTTACTTCCAATTGCGCTTGTAATTCCTTCAAGGATTTTTTCTTCTGCGCCTGGACTACATGTGATCCAAATAGCAGATGGAGTTTCTCCAGCTCGATCTATACTTTTAATAGAGTTTTTAATCACTTCTTTGGCAATATTTCTTATGCCTCTATCTTTCTGTGCAATTGAAATTCCAAAGGATGCTTCTTTCCCTTCGAAAAACATAAGGGAAATAACGTCGCCTTTCTTCACGCCTTCATGAGTCATTGTTCCAAGACAAGATGAGCTTATATGAAAACTAGCGTTGGGAAGAATTTCTTTCAAGCAAATTTGAATTTCTTTCGCATCATGACTGATAGAAGAAAAACCAATGATGTGACTGATAGACGGAAGAGTACATTTTTCAACACACTCCCTTATGGCATCCATTGTATTGAGCTTCAATGATGTGAAACACTGTGTTTGCATACCAGCCTCCTTTAGTCTGATTTTAAATATCCGGAATGGAAAAATTATGAGGGAAGATTGAAGATTTCTTAAATATTAACCTAACTTGTAGAAATCCTATTATGTGATTTTAATTTTGTGGTTTATACTAAGTTTATGAGTGCGAAAATATTGATAGCAGAGGACAACGAGGTCCTTGTTAAATTGTACACTTCTTCTTTGCAAAACGATTATGAACTGCAGTTTGCTAGGAATGGAATAGAGGCTTTGAATCTCTTGGAGAAGTGGACTCCAGATATCATGATACTCGATATTATGATGCCGGATATGGATGGATACGAGCTGATTTCAGCCCTAAAGAATGATAAAAGATACAAAGATATTCCTGTTATTTTTTCTTCCGCAAAGTCTGGTGTAACGAATAGAACTTCAGGTTATGAATTTGGTGCTATTGGATATATAGAAAAACCTTTTGAGATCGCTGAGCTTCGATCGATCGTTAGATCAACGGTTAGACAATTTGGTAAAAACAAACCGGTATTGGAATTTAAAGGCGTTAAACTTAATCTTTTAAATAATAAAGTCGAGTGTAATGGAGAGTTATTGGATTTCACTCTGAGTGAGTTTAATATCCTTGCGAAGCTTGTTACTCAACCTGATAGAGTTTTTTCTCGAGAGCAGTTATTGGACTGTCTGAAGGGAGATCATTTAAATGTGAGTGATAGAGTTGTTGATAGCCATGTCAGTGCCATTAGAAAAAAACTTAAAAAGTCCGAACTCCAGATTAAGAGTAAATACGGAAGTGGATACTTTTTAAAGTCTTAAGGCCTATTCTTTTAAGATTTCTCAATATTTCATACATACTTAAATCAAAAATCTTTGTTTAAATAGTAATATGAAAGTTTTAGTAGTAGATGACAATTTACAGCTAAGGCTAATTACTGAAATGACCCTGAAAAAGATGGGAGTGGAAGTTGAAACAGCGGTCAATGGTAAAGAAGCTTTAGGAAAGCTCCATGCAGATGAAGAAATTGGTTTTATTCTACTAGATATTATGATGCCTGAGCTTGATGGAATTGGCTTTTTAGAACAGGCGAGGGAACTGCTCACAGAGCGTGATATCGATGTTTGTATGCTCACAGCGCTTGGCCAGATGGATAAAGTTAAGAAGTGCTTAAAAGAGGGGGCGGCTGATTACCTAGTGAAACCCGTTGATAAAGAGCTACTAGCCGATAAATTGCGAATCTATGTTGATGGATCAGACCAAACAGAGTTTAGAGAAGTGAAAATGGACTGCTCTGGAAAGATCTTACTTCCTAGTGGTGCCATTGACATCAAACTCAAAAGTATTTATGAAAATGGTATTAGCTTTACAACTATGGGGAAGGAGCTTCCAACTCCGATGAGAATGTTCATTGAGTGTGATGAACTATCAAAACTTCTGGGGCAAAAGACTGTCCTGATTGTGAATACATTTGATATGGCTTCAACTGGTAGGGAAGAGATGACTTTTAAATCAACATTTATCGCAATGGATGACGTCTTAGCGCAAGCGCTAAGACGTATTATAATTAACAATGAAGATTTAATTCCTAAAAAGGAAGAAGAACAAGCAGGCTAATTTTATAAGATGCTATCAAGTTCCTCTTCAGTTATCATAGGGTGATGAAGATTATTATCGTCGTGATCATGATAAGATTTATCGTCACCATAACCTCCGTAAATATACCTAAAGAAGTCTTCATGAAAACTCATTTGAGCGTAGTCTTCTAAATCTGACTTAAAGTCTTCAGTGGTAACAGTCGTGAATTTTCTTTTCTTATGATATTTCTTCATGAAGTCTTTTAGACCCGGCTTTCCAATTTCTTTTAATTGGTAATCAAGATAGGCCATAAAAGAGCGACCATATTCATAAGACCTCTTATCTGTCTTTCTCGTGTAGACACTGTGATTTCCTAGGTTCGCTGACTCGTAGAAAGGCTTATCAAAAGTTTGGTAGCCTTTGTCTCTCCAGCTTGCCATCGCTTCATCCATCCAGCCTGAGTTTCCATTTGCTGGGAAAACTCCCTTGGCAAAGTAGAAGTGGTGTAATTCGTGACCAAGAGATATGATAGATGTTTCAGTTGCACCTGCGTACTCCATTCCACCTTTAATACCTGTTCCATAAATGATCATTTGATCATATGGGTAAGGGCCATAATCTCTTTCTAGTTCATGAAAAACACTTCGGGCCTTTTTCTCCGCGAAATGATTGTAGAAACGATAATTTGAATAAATTGTGACGGGGATTTCTCTGCCATCGATAGATTTATATTTCAAATAGTACCGGACAAATTTATTGATTGGTACCAGATGGAAAAATAATGCCGAAGAAGTATAAAAGTCAGGGTAGCTCGCTTGATAGTGATTTTCAGCTATTTTGGTAACTTTACCGTTGGTGAAAAGACTGTGAAATCTCTTTGTCCCTGTTACCTGAACATCTATATTCATTTGATACTGATCATACTCGTAATTGGTAGGAAGGTATTGTTCTAGAAACATCCGATCCCTCAAGTCTCGAATAAAAAAAGCACTTGAAACATTATGCCAATTTCTTCTTTCAGTGTTGAAGGCTACTCGTTTTTTTATTTCAGTCGCTATTTCAATTTTATGTACCCCGGCCGGAAGTTTCATCCCGACCATTCTCATTTTACTTACACCTTTTGGAACTGGGATAAGTTTTTGTGAGGTCTCGATTCCATTAACTTTTATAAAGGTCGGCTTTTCTAAAGAGTCAAAAAGAGGATATCCTTCAGTTGTTTGTTCGAAGATGATAGTAGTATTTGCACTCGCTACTGCATTTATTGTATCGTATACAAGGTGATAGTCCGCTCTTTTAAAATCAACAAATACAGCCTTTTTGTTTTTATATTCAAAATTTGGCGGAGCTTGCTTAAAGCTTGCAAATAAGTTTGTGCTAAGTAGTGCAAGAAATAAAAATTTTTTCATATAAATCCTTTTAAAATTTTCCTTTGGCAGTCAGCTTTCTTTCAGAGAAAATCCTTTTTCCCATGACCTTGTTAAAGCAAGATCTTTTGAGGAACCAGTCATAGACCCCTTTTCTCATTGAGCTAAATAGGGTCCACTCTGGGTGATATTGAACTCCCAAAATCGGTCTATCATAAAACTCTAAAACTTCCGCAATTCTTCCACCATTAGAAGTCGCAGTGACATCTAAATGTGGCCATTTGTCTTGGTTCTCTAAAAAGTAATCGAGTCTTAAACCTTGGTGATGAAGCTTCACGCCGCGGAAACTACTTCTACCAGCGATTTCTTGTATAAGGGACTCCGAGTTTTGAACATTAACTCGATCTAAAGTGTATTTTCTATTTTTAATTCCAAGCTCTGTTTGAATATCAAGGTAGAGAGGTATTCCCTGTGATACGGTTAATACTTGCATTCCTCTACAAATTCCAAGGATTGGTTGATAGCGGGATTCTTCGTTAGAAAAATAGTCTTTTAATAAAGAGAACTCAAACTCGTCTCTGATCTCTCCAATTTTTGAAGCATTATACAAATGCTTCACGGAGTTGAGGTATTCAGCAAATTCTGAAGGAACCTGTGAAATATAAATTTCTGGGTTGATGTCAGATCCACCGGGAATGAGGATTCCATCAACTTGAGTGTAATCAATAGTTTGCTTATTTGATCTAAGATTGATGATGTCTATATTATATCCTAGCTTTCTTGCGTATCTTCGAAGTGCCCAGCGATTCCATCTTCCACAGTAATTTGTACACCCGATGACTAGTTTTTGATTACTGCTTAGTTCACACTTAATATTTGCAGTATTGTGAAGAGTCGCCTTTGCAAATATGAGGTTTGAAGAAATACCGAGAATTATCAGTATGAGAATTTTATTCATGTTACAGTCCTTAAGATCGTTATATTAATATTTTACGATCAGCAGGGACTTGCTTCAATAAAGGGAAAAACCTTCAGTGAGGATTCTAAATATAGTCTAACTCAATATCTGACTGTACTTCTAAAGATTTTGAGTCAGAGCTGGTTGAAATTTGCATTCTGATCTTATGATCTTTAAGCACACCAATTTCATCTCCGGGGATAAAATTGAGAAGATCGCCAACACCGTCGCCATCCACATCTTCGAAACATCCTTTGAAGTGATGATCAAAGGTCTCATCTAAGGGAATCTCTGGATTACCGGTCACACGCTTTATGGACTGAAACTTACAGTAGACCGGATTATCAGACATATTAATAGAGAGCTCACCAAAGTTGAAATAAAAGGTGGTGGTCATCATTCGGGTATCTCCTGATATGATGACAGGAGCGTCAGGTATTCTTGCCCAAGCCGGAGACTTAACTGATAAAGACGTTGTATTCGAATTTAAAATCTCTTTCTCATATTTAATAGTCATTGTTTTAATACCAGACTCACCTGGAAGAACTACAACTTGATTCGCTTCGTCGGTTGCTTTTTGTGGCGAAGTATTTTCAGCCTTTTTCCCACAGCCAACTAAAAGGCTCATGAAACAAGGTGCTAAAAATAATTTTTTCAAAATCCTCATAAGTTCTCCGGTTTGATCTTATATCGGATTGGAGCCGTGGGTCATTTAGGAATAATTTACTAGTTTGTGTGAGTATCCGGTGATTTTCAGAAATTTTGATTATTTACGCATTGCTCAGCATTTTACTCAGGTTTTTTCTTTTTTTTTTAAAGTGGAAACCTTGACACTAGTACATACGCTATTAGATTGTTGTCAGAAACAAATTTACGAGGTTATAGGCCAGTTTAACAGGAGATTGAAAATGACAGTAAAGCCATTGCACGATCGTGTATTAATCAAAAGAATTGAAGAAGAAAATAAAACTGCTGCGGGAATTATTATCCCTGATCAATCTAAGGATAAGCCATCTGAAGGTGAAGTTATTGCAGTTGGAGATGGTTACACAAACACGGACGGATCTAGAAGGGCGTTGAGTGTAAAAGTAGGAGATAAAGTGCTTTTTGAAAAATGGGGGGGCTCAGAAGTTAAAGTTGGTGGAGAAGAGTACCTAGTTATGAAAGAAGAAAAAATCATCGGAATTCTTCAGTAATTAAAGATTAATCGATAGGAGATAAAAATATGTCAGCTAAAGAATTAAAGTATTCAGAAAATGCAAGAAACTTAATCCTAAATGGAGTAAACGCACTTGCAGACGCAGTTAAAGTTACTCTAGGGCCAAAAGGTCGTAACGTTGTTATTCAAAAAAGTTTTGGAGCTCCGTCAATCACAAAAGACGGTGTTTCAGTTGCAAAAGAAATTGAATTAGAAAATCCATTTGAAGATATGGGAGCACAGCTGGTTAAAGAAGTTGCTCAGAAAACAAATGAAGATGCTGGGGACGGAACAACTACGGCGACTGTTCTTGCTCAAGCTATCTATAGAGAAGGTGCAAAACTAGTAGCTGCTGGTCATAACCCAATGGATCTTAAAAAAGGGATTGATCTTGCTGTTGAAAAAGTAATTGCATACTTAAAAGAAAATACGAAAGAAGTTAAAACTAACGAAGAGATCGCTCAAGTTGGTGCCATTTCTGCAAACAATGATAATGAAATCGGAAAGATGATCGCAGACGCAATGGATAAGGTTGGTAAAGAAGGTGTTATCACTATCGAAGAGTCAAAAACTGCAGAAACTTATAGTGAAGTAGTTGAAGGGATGCAATTTGATAGAGGTTATACTTCTCCATATTTTGTAACGAACACTGAAAAGATGACTGTTGATTTTGAAAATCCAAATATCTTAATCACTGATAAGAAAATTTCTTCTATGAAGGAATTACTACCTATCCTTGAAAAATCAGTTCAAACTTCAAGACCTCTTTTAATTGTTGCTGAAGATGTTGAAGGTGAAGCTCTAACTACTTTAGTTGTTAACAAGCTTAGAGGAACCTTAAATGTTGCAGCTGTTAAAGCTCCAGGTTTTGGTGATAGAAGAAAAGAAATGCTTAAAGACTTAGCAATTCTAACTGGTGCAACTGTAATCTCTGAAGAAGTAGGCATGAGCCTTGAGACTGCTGATCTTGCTCACCTTGGAACAGCAAAGAAAGTTTCTATTGATAAAGAAAACACTACTATCGTTGACGGAGCTGGTGATCAATCTGCTGTTGATGATAGAGTTAACGCTATCAAAGCTCAGATCGCTGAAACTAGTTCAGACTATGATAAAGAGAAACTACAAGAAAGACTTGCTAAACTTGCTGGTGGTGTTGCGGTTCTTTATGTTGGAGCTCCTACTGAAGCAGAAATGAAAGAGAAAAAAGACAGAGTCGAAGATGCGCTAAATGCAACTCGTGCAGCTGTTGAAGAAGGTATCATCGTTGGTGGTGGTGCAGCTCTTGTTCATGGGGTAAATGCTCTTAAAGATTTTACAACAGGAAATGAAGAATATGACTTCGGCGTGAGAATTATAAGACGTGCAATCGAAGAGCCACTAAGACAAATTTCTACAAACGCTGGAAAAGAAGCTTCTGTAATCGTAAATGAAGTTCGTTCTAATAAAGACTTTTCATTCGGTTACAATGCTAGAGAAGATAAATTTGAAGACCTTGTAAAAGCTGGAATCATTGATCCAACTAAAGTTACAAGATCAGCTCTGCAAAATGCTTCTTCAGTTTCCGGACTTATGTTAACAACTGAAACTATGATCGCTGATATCCCTTCTAAGGACGATGGTCCTGCAATGGGAGGAATGGGCGGCATGGGAGGCATGGGTGGCATGCCAGGAATGATGTAGTCCTACATTAAAATCTATACAGAGAAGGGAGCATTAAGTGCTCCCTTTTTTTATTTAAAATGCAATTTGAATTAATTCTTTGAACCAGTCTTCTGCTGCAAATCCTAAATGAGAGCCATCTTTTCTGACTAATGTATGATTCTCAATCAGATTTGAATAGCCTAAGCTAATCCAACTTTCGGGTGTGGAAATAAAGTCATCACTAGACATAAGAATGCGAACATTATTTTGTTTTCGGTTAACAATATTTTGAGCGTGAAAAGCAGCGGACGCTTGGTCGGTAGAGTATTGAATTAATGTTTCTGTAGTATAGTTGGTAACGGTATCAAAGAAGCGAAAACTATTTAAAAAACTCTGAACTTCCTCAGGCTGTTCAGTTAGGTTGTCTATAAGATCTTCTTTCCACAAAAATGAGCCAAGTTTTTCAACGGCTTTATCAAGATTCCTAATCGAGCCTGCTTCTCTATATTTCTCAAGGTTTTGGTAGCCAGATCTAATCTTTAAATAAGCGTATCGCCTTATGATATTAATAGTGAAATTTTGTAAATGTTTAAGAAAAGCTTTTCCTACGACTTCATTGCAAAGGCCTTGCTCAAACTGATAATTATTTATTAATCTGTCGAACGCAACAACTCCCTCTGCCATTTCTGCTTGTGGACCAAGAAGTGTTAAGTCTCCATTGAGTAAGTCCGGATTTGTATCCATAATCTTGGAGGCCATTAATGCTCCATAGGATATTCCAACAGCATGAGACACGGCAGTCTGTTGAGGATAAGTTTTTTTATATTCCTCAATGACATTTTTAAAAACTTCAGCTTCATTCACATAATCTCCAGCATTGAATTTTGAAAAACGTCTTAAATAGTCTGGGGATATTGGGCTGTTAAATATAACGACATTGTAGCCTTTCTTTAGAAGTTCGCTACCAAGAGTTAAGGGCATGTCCTTTTCAAAGCTTTGGAAAACTCCCGGAAAAATAAACACAGTTTCAGTTTTAGTAGGATTTTTTGAAGCTAAGACCTTCAAGTAGTCTTGATAACCTTTTTTTACTTTAGACTCTTTGACTTTGTGGAATACTCTTTGTTTTAAAGGAACTTCTATTTCTACAAAAGATTCTTTTTTTTCTTTGAAATCTATAGTCATCTCCCAGGAGGCATCAACTATGGTTTGGCATGTGTTGTCGAGGTTTATAAAGCTCCAACCAGAGTTATAGGACTCCAAATGCTGTTTAGCCATATTTGACCAGTCGGCTTTCACAGTCGAGCTGAAAACTAAAAGTGCAGAGAGAATAAAGGATTTTTTCATTCTCGAATTTTATCCTGATTATTCTGTGAGCCCCGCAAATAATTTAAATTTACATACTGGTGTCGAAAAACTGTACACGCGGTGTCATAAAGCTACCTTAAGTTTCCTTTAGTCCCTTGTTAAGCTAAATAAAATCCTATGTAAAACCAGTAATTTCAATATGTTGAATTTGGCACATTCTTTGTATATTGGAAGATGCCCACGGAGGGGCCCTAGCCGTCTAAGGAAGGACGGTAATTCTTACCTCAGATCGATACCGCGGTCAAAAAATCAACAAATAGATCCGATTATTAATGTGTATGGATGCGCGTGATAATTGGATCTATTTTTTAAAGCTTAGTCGAGAACTCCCTAGGGAATATATCCATCTTGATCAAGCAATGAAAGTTCACCAGAAGTCTTTGGTACCGGTGACTCTTAAAGGTCTTATAGAGACTTCTTCGAAGTCTGGTGCTGTTCATATTATCGTCTATATCCACAGCCTAAATGAACTACGCTATTTCAATCGTAGGGCCAATAAAATTTTAAAATACCTTATGAAAAACAGTAGAGTGAATATCTATATTGCCTCCAGTTTTTCTCAGGTTGGTGATGGTAGTATTCTAAAACGTAAGCAATATAATTTTGTGAGGCTTCCAGTCTCTAGAAGTGAATTTTGTTCCAATGTGGCCCATCTGATTGAGATGAGGGAAAATGAGTTATACAAATGGCCTGGTGGAAAAAGCCCTAGGATGTCTTTGGCGGGATAAATGAAAACTTCAATACCTGAAATGACTCAACGATTTTTGACTCTATTAAAAGTAGATTCATTCAATTTGATGAATCGAATTATTGAAAGACAAGAAGAGTACTTAAATGATTTTTCATTAAAGCGTGATCGCGCCATTTTTGCAGAGATTTTTTACAATCGTTACGCTACCACTAGTATGAATGATTTAGCTCAATTGCCGATTGAAATAATAGAGCTCGCAAATGATTTTTATACGCAAGTTGATAACCTAAGATGGTATTTAATGCATACTCAAGATATGCCAAACACTATTGAGGAAGAAATTCAAAGGCAAACGGTCTCGTTGAAGAAAAAACAGGATAATCTCCTTCTGTATATTAATGTGGAGCTCGCGGGTGAAGATATGTCTGAGCCTCAGATGACTTATGACACTTAGTGTCTTCAACTTCTTAAGTATTCATTGTATTTAAAGCCCATGATATTAAGAACTTTACTATGTGTGTTATTTGTTAATTTGGCCTGGGCAAAGAGTCCACTTCCAAACTCAAGATTAAATAAACTCTCAGGCGAAAAATCCGCACCCTTCGATAAAAAATCAGCATGGGATCAGCGCTACTCACAGAGAAATTATATTTATGGAAAAGACCCAGTTAGATTTTTAGCCGAAAACTACGATTTTATACCTGCTGAAAGCCGTATTTTAGATATGGGAATGGGAGAGGGAAGAAACGCTGTTTTTTTGGCCCAAAAAGGTCATTTTGTGACAGGGATTGATATCAGCTCAGTTGCGATTAAAAAAGCTAGGTCTCTAGCGAAAGAATTTGGGGTGAAGATCAAGACGATACTTGGATCACTAACGAAATATAAAATTCCTGATGAATCTTTCGATGCCATTATTTGTTTCTATTATGTTGATCGCGAGTTAACTGAAAAAATACAAAAATGGTTAAAGCCCGGTGGGATACTTATATATGAGGCTCACACAACTAGAGAGTTTGAAAAGAAAAATAGAAAAGAAACTCAGAAATATAGCTATTACTTAAAACCGCAAGAGCTCTTGACGATGTTTCCAAAAATGACAATTTTAAAATTTGAAGAACCACTACATGAAAATGAATACCGCTCGAGTATAATTTTACAAAAAAAGGCTAAATAAAATGGCTAAATTTAAAAGCACTAAGCTTCTTGCTGGTTATCCTTGCACGCATAGACAATGGAAGGCTGAATCACATTGTCGATTTGTTCATGGCTATTCTCGTTCATTTTATTTTGAGTTTGAGTCCAACGAATTAACCGAAGAAATGTGGGTGATGGACTTTGGTGGACTTAAAGAAGTAAAAGATTTTCTCGCTTATAACTTCGACCATACCTTTTTAGCGGCTCAAGATGATCCATTCTTAGAAACATTTAAAGAGCTTGATAAGCAAGGAGTGATTCAGCTTCGAGTTCTTCCAAACGCTGGTATGGAAGGGACAGCTTTGTTTGTTTACGAAAAGGTGAGCGAAATTATCAAGAAAAACACAAATGCTCGGGTATGGATAACAAAAGTTGAAGTGCGTGAGAATGAAAAAAACTCTGCAATGTATATTCCTTAATCTAATCTTTTAATATTTCAGGCTTATGGCATAATAATATTATGCCCATACTGTTGGTTTTATTCACATTTTTAAGCCTTGATTCTTTTGCTAAAGAATACACTCTTATGGAAGAAACGGTAGTTTTTCCCGGGAGAGTTTCAAGAGTAAATCCTGTCGCAAAACTTGTGCGTCTAAAAATTGATTTTGAAAATGCGAAATTTCTTAATAAAAATAATCGTATTGAAATTTGGAATGAAAGTTTTCCTGAAAGAAGGTGTTTAACCTATCTAGAAGGAAGGACTAACGACTATTTATTGGTACGAATCCCGGAGTACAATAAATGCCGAAAAACCATTTACTTCACTACGGGAAGCTACCTCCATATGTATAGTCCCGACCTTGAGAATAGTTTGATCACTGCTAAAGAGTTAGTACAGATTCTTCAGCGAAAACATATGGCACTAAATGCGAGGCTTACTCGTTATCAGTCTGAAGTAGATGGGTATATTGAAAAAGTAGATGTCGTAAATAAGCGCTTTGAAGTTCTAAGACAGAAATTAGAACTAGAGTGGCAGCGTGAACTAGCTGACCTAGAAGAAGATAAAACTAGGGCCTATCAAAATTTTAAAGAGACTCAGGCGCGACTAAATGATTTAGAATTTAAGATGAGAAAATATCGAGTAAGAGATCAAAACCTACAAGAGGATCGCTGGTCTCTTGATCCGAAACTTTATTACAAAAAATAGGGAGAACAATGAAGTTCATAATTGCAGTGGGAGTTGCATCACTGATTTTGAGTGCGTGTAATATTAAGCCTAAAAGAAATAGCGCTTACTATCGAAATATTGGGGGAGAGCCTTCACGTTTAAATCCAATCGGTTCATCTGATGGCTATACTTGGGCTGTACGAGATTATGTCTACGAGACATTACTTGATGTTGACCCTGATACTTACGACTGGGTACCACACCTGGCAACTGAATGGAATATTTCTGATGATAAGACTGTTTTTCGTTATAAATTACGAGAAGGTGTGAAGTGGCATGATGGTGTTGAGTTTACAGCCGAAGATGTTAAGTTTTCATTCGATATTCTTTTTCAGGATAAATTTAATACTGTAACGACTAGGGCGTTTTTCGATGGGATTAAAGAAGTAAAGATCATCGATAAGTATACAGTTGAGTTTATTGCAAAAGACCAAAGTTATAAAAACTTTGATGTCATCAATGGAACACTTAAAATTTTTCCGAAGCATTTCTACGAACAAGATCTTCCTAAAAGTTATTTTAATAAGCACTTACTTGGAACTGGACCTTATAAACTCGAAAAATATTACCGAGGTAGTAGGGTTGTTTTAGTTCGAAATGACGATTGGTGGGGGTATAAGATCCCTGATCAAAAAGCCCATAATTTTGAAAAGATTGTTCTTCGTTTTGTATCAGATAATAACGTTGAGTTAGAGATGTTTAAAAAGGGAGCTTTTGATTTTATTGGAATGCAGCCTGAAGTTTATGTGAAAAAAACCAAAGGCGAGATTTGGGGAAAAGAAGTCCATAAAAATAAAATTCAAAACAAAGGTGCCAAGGGCTCATCTTTTATTGGTTGGAATATGAAGCATCCAATCCTAAAGAATAGAAACGTGAGAAAGGCTTTATACCATTTAATCAATCGCCCTCTTATGATTGAAAAGTTTGAATATAATTATAAGTATCCAGCGGCAGGGCCAATTTATCATGAGTCTCCATACCATGACTCAAGTATTAAACCGGTTGAATACGATCCAAAGCTTGCCTTACAAATTCTTAAAAATGAAGGTTGGTCTGACTCTGATGGTGATAATATCCTAGATAAAGTAATCGATGGACAGAAAATGAAATTTTCGATCACTATTCTAGAGCCTTGGGAAGGGTTTTTAAAATACCTTACTGTTTTTAAGGAAGACGCTAAAAAAGCAGGGGTAGAGATCAATATCAAACTTATTGAGTGGAACTCGTTTATAAAACTTTTAGATGAAAGAAAATTTGAAGCAGTAAGACTTGCGTGGGGAGGAACAGTAACGTGGGACCCAATGCAAATTTGGCATTCGAAATCTATTGAAAATGGTGGTTCAAATTTTGTCAGTTTTAGCAACCCAAGAGTCGATGAAATCACTGACAAGGCAAAGTATATTCATGACAAAGAAGAGAGAATCAAACTCCTGCAAGAAGCGGAAAAACTCATTGTTAATGATTATCCTTATGCGTGGTTCTTTTATTCCAAATTTTCCTTTTATGGAAATAGCGACAGAATTAAGAAAGAAAAAGATACTTACGGTTATACTGTCGGGCAGGAATACTGGAAGTTTAAATCAGAAATGAGAAAGGATATATAAAATGTTTGATTACCTGATTCGACGTATCTTATTGATGGTTCCGACCTTAATTGGAATCACTTTGGTTGTCTTTTTTATTATCAATCTTGCACCTGGTTCTCCGATCGAACAGCAGTTGCAGGCTTTAAAGTTCTCTGGGAATGCTGAACAAGCTAACTCAGCCGCTGGCTCTGTCTCTGTAAATGCTGAAATCTTAGACGCTTTGAAAAAACAATACGGCTTTGATAAACCAGTTCATGAGCGCTATTGGCTATGGCTTAAAAATCTGGCCGTACTAGATTTTGGAGAATCTTTCACATACGAAGAGGATGTTATTGATGTTATTGCTTCCAAATTTCCCGTTTCCCTTCAATTTGGAATAGCCTCACTCATACTAAGTTATCTTATCTCTATTCCTCTAGGTGTATTCAAGGCTATAAAGCATGGCTCAAAATTTGATTATCTTTCAAGTTTTCTCTTATTTTTAGCTTACTCGATTCCAGGATTTATGCTTGCGATTGTTTTAATTGTTTTTTTAGCGGGAGGAAGTTTTCTCGATGTCTTTCCTATAGGGGGACTGTATTCTGATTTTTATGATGAAATGAATTGGTGGGAACAAATCCTAGATCGAGGCTATCATTTTGTACTTCCACTTATTTGTTACACGATTGGCTCATATACAACACTCACCATGCTGATGAAAAACTCTTTGATGGAAGAAATTAAAAAAGACTATGTACGAACAGCAAAAGCTAAAGGATTATCAGATAAGGTTGTCTACTTTAAGCATGCACTTCGAAATGCGCTCATTCCAATTGTTACAGGACTTGGTGGATTTTTAGGAATCTTTTTTGCTGGTTCGCTTCTTTTAGAAAAGATTTTTCAACTTGATGGAATCGGTCTTTTGGGATTTAACTCGGTTCTTTCACGAGACTATAATGTCATTATGGGGTTACTCGCAATTCAAGCGTTACTTATGCTTATCGGTAATATTATTTCAGACATCGCCTACGTTATTGTAGATCCAAGGATTGATTTCAAATGATAGAAAAAAGAATTAAAAACGAACAAACACTAAAAAAATGGCGTGCGTTCAAGTCACATAAAACGGGTTATTATTCTTTATGGCTAATCTTTGTATTATGTTTTTTAAGCTTCACTGCAGAAATTTGGTCTAACTCTAAACCACTGTATTTATCATACAAAGGGCATAGCTATTTTCCTGCAATGGTTGATTATAGTGTGAAAGAGTTTGGTATTGAGGACAGCTTCTCTATTGATTACAGACAAATGAAATTAGGAGAAGACGACTGGGCGATCTGGCCAATCTTTGATTGGGACCCGTTTGAATCGAATAAAAAAGTAGAGGACTATCCTGCACCACCTAGTGCCACAAACCTTATGGGAACAGATGATAGGGGACGTGATGTCTTCGCAAGATTACTATATGGACTACGTTATTCAATTATCTACTCAGTGCTTGTTTGGATCATAACTTTTATTTTTGGTACTATTATCGGAGGACTTCAAGGATATCTGGGGGGATGGTTTGATCTCATCGGTCAGAGGGTAACGGAAATTCTAAGTACCGTTCCTTATTTATTTTTACTTATTATCTTAATAGCGGTTTTTGAACCAAGCCTAACTCTTCTTATTGTCATTACTAGTGTTTTTGGCTGGATAAGTATCAGTATGTATATGCGCGCAGAATTTTTAAAAAATAGAAAACGTGAATATGTAGAAGCTGCTAGGGCCATCGGTGTCGGACAGAGACAAATCTTTTTTAAGCATATTCTGCCAAATTCTCTAGCACCTATTATCACTTTTTCTCCCTTTGTTATTGCTGGAGGAATTTCCAGTTTAGCGGCACTTGATTACCTAGGTTTTGGATTAACTCCTCCGACTCCAAGTTGGGGAGAACTTTTGGCGCAAGCTCAGAAAAATTTTACGATTGGATGGTGGTTAGCTTTTTATCCATCATTAGCATTATTTTCAGTGTTAACAATGTTTAATTTCGTAGGTGAAGCTGTTAGAGATGCTATGGACCCTCATCGAAATTCGTAAAAAATGTAGGTTTGGTTTTAAATAAGAGGGGATCAAAGACCCCCAAGGAAAGGCACTTAGGGCCGAACCTACTATTCGTACCCAGCCTCCTCAGCATAGCAATATGCACGGGGTTTTACTTTAACATTTGTAAACTAGTTTTTAAGTTCTCTTAAAAGTCTAGAAAGAGAAGGTGGTTGAATTCCTAGATATGAAGCAAGATATGTTTTAGGAATCCTATTTACATCGAGACGTTTATTTTCAATAAATTTTTCAAGACGCTCTTTTGCATTAAACTGAACAAATTCCATTTCACGCTTAGTCTTGTACATATAATTGCGTAAAAGAACTTCGCGATAAATTTGGTGCCATACCGAATCGAGATTCATTAGCTCCAAAAAGTTTTTGTATTTTAATGTATATAATTCAGAATCTTCCAATGCTTGAACAGAAACCATCGTTCTTGAGCTCTGCTCCCAACTAAGAAAGAAATCTAAGATAAATGAATTCTCAGGAATAAAAGAGTAAGTCTTTTCTTCGCCTTCGGAGTCAGTTAGATAGATTCTAAATAGACCTTTTGAGACGATGGCAACCTCATCACAATGATCGAAGTGTTGAAAAAAGTGTTCACCCTTTTTAAACTTCTTCAAAGTCATTAAACTTTCAAGTTGATACCAATTTTGAATTGGACGCTCGATCAATTCTTGAAGGTTTTCTTTTATGGTTTGTGTAATCTCTGCCATATAATCTTTCTCTTTAAGCTATTCTTTAGCTTAACCAGAGAAATTTGATAAGTCTATATTTGTGTGTTGTGCCGCGAGTTATAGCTCTTGCAGTTTCACCTTCGCCTTTTTCTTTTTATTATCTCGTATGTATTCAACTGTTACCTCATCACCAATTTTATACTCGCCTAGAATTTGGTAGATATCATCAAGAGAATTAACCTCTTTTTTATCGACGGTAAGAATAACGTCACCAAAATAAACTCTTCCGAAACTCCCTCGCATCATACCTTTAAGGCCTGCAAGCCCTGCTGCACCTTGAGGGTCTACCCAGCGAAGAACAATTCCTTTTGGAAATTGATCTTTCACTCGCGGATCATCTAACACTGAAATACCCAGCCCTGGACGAATGATTTTTCCATGCTCTATTAGTTGCGGCACCGCTTTAGAAATAGTGTCGATGGGAACGGCAAAGCCTAACCCAGCGCTTGAACCTGAGCGCGAGGCAATCATAGTGTTCATCCCAATAACACGTCCAGAAGAATCTATTAGCGGTCCACCTGAGTTTCCTTGGTTGATTGCAGCATCAGTTTGGATCATATTTCTAATATTTACTCCACCAATGCCTAGCATTTCTCGACCTGTTGCCGAAACAATTCCGCGAGAAAGTGAGTAGTCAAAGCCTAAAGGGTTTCCAATCGCCATAGTCATCTGGCCCACCATTAGAGATGAGCTTTTTCCGATATTCACGTAACGAAGTTCTTTAGGACGATTTTGCAATTTTAATACAGCAATATCATTTTTGGGATCAACACCCTGAACAACCGCTTTGTATTCACCCTTATCCCCATGGAAAGTAACAACAAATTCATCACCACCTTGAACAACATGGAAATTTGTCACAATATGACCATCTTTATCCCACACAAAGCCAGTACCCATTCCCTGTGGGATTTCCACTTCTTCACCGTAGAAGACATTTGTCCTAAGGGCTATACTTCTGACGTTGACGACCGCAGGGACGTTTTCACGATAAATGTCAATGACACGTTTTTCAATGGCCAATAGCTCATCAGATAGTGGCTTGGTAGGTTGTGAATCACTCTGTGCGCAGGCAACTAGCGGGAAAAGAGTGAGGAAAAGCAAAATAACTTTCATAGGACTCCTTTGCATTGCAATCAACAACAGTATAATATTACAGATTAACAATTGCGTAAATTCCTGGTCAATTTACGGTAAAATTTAGCGGTGATTTAAGTGTCGGAAATTCAAATATTTAATAGATATACAAATAAAATGGAAATCGAGAAAGTTTACGGTGAAGATGCTGTCAAATTTGCTTATGACTCAGCCTTGTCTAATGTGATTTCGCCGATTGTCGCCAGCAGAACATTGAGTAAAATTTACGGAGCTAGTCAAGATACTTTAAAGTCCGGCAGGAAAGTTCCAGAATTCGTTGAAAATTTTAATATCGCGATTGAAGACTACCAAGCGGGTAGTTTAAAAGTAGATAATATTGAAAATAGCTATAAAAGTTTTAACGAGTTCTTTATTAGGAAATTTAAAGATGGCCTAAGAAAATTTCCTAAAGCCGTTGACCAAATGGGTGCGTTCGCAGAGGCGAGATATTATGGCTATGATAGTGTTAATGAAAGCGTGACAATTCCAGTTAAGGGAAAATACCTCTCGGCTGCTCAGTTATTGGGAAATGTAAAAAATGCGGATATATTTGAAGGGGGACCACTTCTTTTAGCACGCCTATGTCCTGTCGATTACCACCGCTACCATTATAGTGATTCCGGAAAAACTCTTGAAGCCTACCGAGTTAAAGGTGATTTTCATTCAGTAAATCCAATAGCCCTCAAACTCAAACAAGATATTTTTATCAAAAACGAAAGAAGGATCTCCATTGTTCAAACAGAGAACTTCGGAAAGCTTGCTTATATTGAGGTCGGTGCAACATGTGTTGGAAAAATTGTGCAATCTCATGATGAGGGTGTTCCTCATGTTCGTGGAAGTGAAAAAGGTTATTTTTTATTCGGTGGAAGTACCGTGATTGTTATCGGTGAACCAGGCAAATGGACGCCGAGTGCCGATATTTTAGAAAATACGAATAATGCAGTTGAAACATATATTCATTTAGGTGATACCGTAGCGCAAAAAAATTAAGGGCCGAATTTCATTCCGGCCCTGTTGGTTGTTAAATATGTACTCTTTTTTCAACAATAATTTTACCATTCCATTTGATAGGGTAGCTTTGCTGATAAATTCCTTTAGGTAGTTTTTTTAAAAAATCTTTAGAACATTTTTTAAAACTTTGTGCTTTTGTGGTGGAATCTTTAAATCCTATGTTCATTGATTTATTGTCTCCAAATTTCTTTCTAAGTTTTAAGACATTATTTTGAAAGCGTGGAAACTTAGTCTCTTCTAACTCAGTTAAACTAATCTTATGGTCGTTCAGGTAAAAATCAAATGCATCTTGTACCTGATTAAGCTTTTCATATTCAACATAATTTTCTTCATGTGAAAAATCGTATGTAATATTACTCCCATTTTTTACACGACAGCCAATAACTCTCTTTTTGATAACGGGAATTGAGATATCAAGGCGAGAGATTAAATTAACTTGTGATATATTTGGTAGATCAATATTGATTTCATCTTGCTCAAGAGAAATCGTTTCTTTTTCTATTCTTGCAAAGTGATCTCTAAAGTAGCCAATACTTTGACTTAGAACGATAATTTCTTCGCCTTTACTTGCTTGGTAATTAAAGCCGGCTTCGTTAGTGTTAAATAAAAATGTTGCTAAGAAGCTTGCATCGAATTGATTGGAGCCTAGTGCCTTGAAATCGTTGTAAGATTGTTCAATATTATTAAGAAATTCCTCGTCAATCTGTGCTAGTGCTATTCTCAGTGGAGTACCCGCCACGACAGAATAACTTTTTGTCATATTTTCTTTCACAACCAAAAGCCTATAGAAATTATCAGACTTCCTTTTGTATGTGGGAAACAGACTGAGTGTTTTTTTAGCATAAAAAATCTGCTCAATATTTTTTGACAGGCTAGCATTTGATATTGAAGTTCCCATTTTTATTGATGAAAGATATTCATTCTCTCCTTCGTAGCTTATTTTTATTGCCAAGTTCTCATTAAACATTGAGGGGATATCTAGCGTATAGAGAGGAAAGTCATTACTTTCTAATTCAAGCGACTGAACAGAATGATAGTTTCCTCCAATTTTATTGACTAAATTTTTCCATAATAAATTAGACTGCTTTGGCTTAACCATCTGGTTTAACCTTTCTTGCTCAACATAAAAGGTAATATCTGCAAGATTCTCTTCAATCACAAGCGGCATTTTATCATTAATATCGATAAGACCATCTTGATCGGTGTCGTTGAGATTCAATTTTGATTCATTTTGTTTTGTGTTTTGCTCACAACTAATAATTAAGAGCATGACGAGTAGCATTTTCATAACTTCTTTCCCCCCAGTAAATAATTTGGTGATGTTTACGATCTTTTGCTGAATTTTTTTCTAGCCCCTCAACAAAAGATTTAAGATTAATAATTAAGGCTTGATACATTTTATATTCACTCTCACTCATTGATATTTTTTTACAATTAAATGAGTTTTGAACACTATTTAAAAGACGGTCCTCTACACAGTCAGAGAGAAAGTCTATAGTCTCTAGATGAAGAGATTTATGGTCGACTAGACCTTTTTTTGTCTCCTCATTAATTTTTTTATTTAAACGGTAAATCCCGTCTTCATTTTGTAGGACAATACCTTTAACAATAAAATCCTCCATCAAAACTCTCAGAGTAAGAAGGTCTATCCCTAATACTGAAGCTAATTCCCGGTGATCCATATGGTCTTTTTGAAGGGTTTCCAGTACTAATCTTTGAGTGAAGGTCATTAACATAATGCCTCCTTAAAGTGAGAGCGATAGCCTTCTGTCCTTTGGGCGATTTTTAATTTTAAAATTTCTTTTTGAATCATTAGTTTTAGAAATGATTTTTTGTCATGGGATACTTCGCTTAAAATACATTTTAAGTTGTCTAAAATATCTGTGTGTTTTTCATCTTCACTTAGACAGTTTTCGAAAGCTTCGTATTCGCTAATTTTCATTTCAGAACCATTTAAAATTCTGAATACTCTCGTGATTTGAATTGAGGTCTTTTCGGAAATATGCCTAAGCTTGTCCGTTGGATACTTTTCTTTGTAACTTGATATAATGGCATCTTGTAGTTTGCTCATTGTGTGTTCTCCTTGTTATTTGAAAAACACTGAAGCAAGTTATGTGCCAAAATTAATTTTAAATTTTAATTTGATCGTAAATTCTATAAAATGCTGAGGCAGAAATTCCTAACTCTTTAATTGTACGTGTGATTTTCCCGTTATTTTTTACGAGGCACTCTTTCAATATTTCTTTTTCAATCTTGGAGATGAAATTTCTAAGGCCATTGTCTTGAATAAATTCCTTTTGATCCGCTGTAAGCCATTCGTTTTTCGAATTTTTAATTCGGTTTCCGAATACCACGTCTTCTCTTCGGATAATTCCTTTATTCAAAGTTGATAAGATTTCAACTTTCTTTTTTAATTCGCGAGTATTTCCCGGCCATTCATAGCTTAAGCAAGCTTCAATTGCGTCTTCTTTGATAATAATTTTTCGAGGAGAGTTTTTACAAAAGTGTTTAATTAGAAAAGGTATATCTTCTGGTCGATTCCGAAGGGGAGGGATCTCTAGGTTAAGTCCAGATAGTCTAAAGAAGAGGTCTTTTCTAAACTCTTGATTGTGTATTTTTTCAAATAGATCTTCACAGGTTGCGGAGATAAGTGTGAACTCACTAGTAATTAGTTCTTTTCCACCTACTGAATAGAATTGTTTTGAATCAAGTGCTTTGAGAAGCTTTTTTTGCATAGACATAGGCATTGTGGCGATCTCGTCTAAGAAAAGAGTTCCACCATCAGCTTGTTTTAATTTGCCGATTCGCTTTTCATTCGCTCCAGTAAAAGCACCTTTTTCATGTCCAAATAGCTCTGACTCAATCAAATTCTCTGAGATTTCAGAGCAGTTAATATGAATAAATGGTTTATCCTGTGAGTGAGTCTGCCTGTGGAGTAGTTCGCCAATTAAACTCTTTCCAACCCCCGTTTCTCCTGTGATAAGAATCGTTTTATCTTTTAAATTTATGTTGGCGAGGTGTTTTATATCATCAATCAATTCGGCATTTCTTGTGAGAAATTTTTCGGTAAAAAATGTTTCAAGGCCGTTATTCTCTAGATTGTTTCGGTATTGAATTATATAGGGTTCAAGATGTTTTCTATAATGTAGTTTGGTAAGAAAATGGTCACAGTTATTTTCATAGGCTTCTTCAATTATTTCCTCATCATTTTGTGAGCTCAAAACGATTGCGTGTAAGCCTTTTTCTTTGGCTTTTTTTAAGACCTCGATACCATCTTTATTTTGGCCGAGGTTGATATCTATTAGGCAAAGATCAAAATACTCGATACTGAGCAGTTCCTTTGCCGAATGTTCATTATCGGCTTCTGAAATTAAGCAATATTTGCTTAATATGTCTCTGAGCGCTAATCGAAAGTACTTATCATCTTCACAGACCAATATTCTCATCTTTTTATTACTCATGGCATAATTCATAGCTTACAAAATTCGGATATCAAAATGAATATTCGATTTCCGAATTTTTTACATATGTTGTAGAATGGGCTCATGGAAATCAAGGTGTTTGAAAGTGCCCTAGAGGCTTCAGAGTTCGTATCAAATCAAATGGTTAAGCATATTCAGGCTAATAAAAAGTCGTGTTTAGGAGTTGCCACCGGAAGAACTATGAATGCGATCTATCACCATTTTGTAAAATTAGCTAAGGCGAGTAATTTAGATGTGTCACAAGTTTCAGCCTTTGCTGTAGACGAGTATTTGGGCCTCAAGCATGATAGTCCGAACTCTTATAAGGCATATCTCGATTTACATCTATTTAATCAGCTCAATTTTAATTCTGAACTCTTGCATATTCCGGATGTTTCAAAAAAAGATATCGACCTGATAGGGCAGGAGTACGAACAAAGTATCTTGAGTGCTGGAGGCATAGATTTTCAATTACTAGGTATTGGGATGAATGGACATATTGGTCTGAATGAACCCGGTTCTGCAATCGATTCCCGAACAAGAGTTGTAGCGCTTACGGGTTCCACGATTAAATCAAACAAAGCACTCTTTAAAGATGAACTCATCCCAAATACAGCAGTCACAATGGGGATTGGAACTATTCTAGACGCGAAAAAGATTTTTATGGTCGCAACAGGACAAACGAAAGCTCAAATTGTACAAAAAATAGTGAATGGAGATGTGAATTCAAAAATTCCTGCAACGGCACTTAAAGAACACAAGAATGCTTTTTTGATTTTGGATCAAGATGCAGCTCAATTAATCTAGTAGTTCTGGAAATCTTTTTTCAACTTCATTAAAAATTGTTTTTACTTCCTGACTATCACCTCGTCTTCCAATTAAAAGAGCATCTTTCGTTTCAACAATGATCAGATCATTGACGTTAAAAGTTGTGACGACTTTTTTATCGGAGATTATGAGGTTTTCAGTGGAATTTATTTCGACTAGATTGGTGTTACAAGCTGTTTTATTAGAGTTTTTCTCAGAGCTGTCATAGACCGCATCAAATGAGCCAAGGTCGTTCCATTGATAGCTAACTGGTACCACTTTTACTGAACGAGACTTTTCCATAACAGCATAATCAATACTATCTTTTGGGATGGCCAGCATAAGATTTTCTGGGATCATATATACTTCCTGCAGCCGTTCCGTTGCATCAAATGCTAGTTTAGTTTTTTGAAATATTTCTGGTGATGAGAGCTCAAGCTCCTTTAAAAAAACACTTGAATTGAAAAAAAACATTCCCGAGTTCCAATAATAGTTCCCCGCTGCCAAATAAGTTTTTGCCGTTTCTAGGTCAGGTTTTTCCTTAAAAGATTCGACATTAAAACCTGAAGCTTGAATATATCCATAACCTGTCTCTGGGTATTGCGGCTGAATTCCGAATGTAACTAAACTGTCTTTGAAACCTTCGGCTTGCTTTATAGTTTGGTGGTAATCACCTTTGGGCTGAATGAGGTGATCTGAAGGTAGAACAATTAAATCTACATCTTTTCCTGCACAAAAAGCTGCGAGAGCTATCGCTGGTGCGGTATTTCGTGCGGCTGATTCTACAATTATTTTTACTTTTATATCTGCAGGTATTTGGCTCTTGCAGATATCAACTTGGTCTTTATTAACAACGATAATGAATTCTTCTACTAATTCTCTATTGCGCTCAATTGTAAGTTGGAAAAGTGACTTCTCACCAAAGAATTTAAAAAATTGTTTAGGTGATTTTTTTCTACTGATAGGCCAGAGTCTGGTGCCTGAACCACCACATAAAATGACAGCTTTCATAGTTAAACCTCTAAGCTAAGTTGAGTGCGTAAGATGCAATTCCAAAGTAAATCAATAAGCCAGTAATGTCTACAGTCGTTGTAATAGCAGGACTTGCAGCAACAGCAGGGTCACCTCCAAGTCTTCGCACTAGAATTGGAAGACCAGCTCCGACAATTGCCGAAGTGATAACTTGCATCGCAATTGCTAGGGCAATGACAAATCCTATGAAAGCAAAACTCATTCCCTCAGGAAGCAGAGATATTGAAGTCAAAAATCTTATTTTAATAAATACAAGCCCCCCAACGCAAACGGATAGCATTGCTGAAACTTGTGCTTCTTTTAGTATGATACTTAGCCACTGTTTTTCAGAAGCTTGATCTAAGGCCATCGCTCTAATGACCACCGTCGCTGCTTGAGAGCCGGTATTTCCTCCGGTGGCTGTCATCATCGGCATATATAATGCCAAAATAATTAACTGTTCTAAAACATTTTGATAGGCGTGGATGATGACACCTGAAATTAGTCCAATCGCTGCTAGGGCGACTAGCCAAACAACTCGTTTTTTGAAATGTTCCAGTGGGGATGTCGCAAGGTAAGTTTGTTCATCTTCAGATGGAACAATCCCCATGAACTTTTCCATATCTTCAGTGTGCTCAGCACGGATAATATCGATGGCTTCTTCGTGAGATACAATACCTACTAGTTGGTTCAGTTTATTTAAAACAGGTATGGCAACTAAGTCATATTTCTCAATCATTTGAGCAACGTGTTCTCTATCATCATTAACATCGACGTAGATAAAATTATCGTTAATAATTTCTCGAACGATATCTTTGGGGTCTGCCATGATGAGGTCTTTTATTGTAACGATACCTAGCATTTCCATTTCATCGTTCACGACATAAATATAGTAGATCATCTTCTGTGAAGGCGCGTCGTGACGGACTTTGGCAAGTGCTTGCTGACAAGTCATATGAATCAGAATTGTGGCAAAATCGGTATTCATAATACCACCAGCAGTTTCTGGATCATAAGCACTTAGAACGATAACGTCTTCTCTTGTTTTTTTATCAAGATAAGGTAAGAGTTCAATCTGCTCTTCTTTTTCCATTTCTTGGAAAAGGTCAGCTCGAATATCAGAGTACATATGTTTAAAAATATCTGAAAACAGCTTACGATCGATTATTTTTGAAAGTTCGTATTGTTTGTCGATCGCAAGATCACTGAAAATTCTCCCGCTATCTTCACTATCGAGAATCTTTAAAAGTCTGATGATTTCTGTATCAGCTTCTTCTTCTAGGATCTCTACAACCACTGCGGCGGGAAACTCTTCTATGGCTTCTTTAATTTGTTCAATATTTTTTGTTTCCAAAAGAGCTCTTAGTTGAGCTTTTTTGTCATTTTTATCTGATTCTTCCATGCCGTATCTTTCGTGTTTTTAGCTATTTAGTTTTAATCCGTTATTTGAGAGAGGTATTTGTTTCCCTTCTTAAGTATCAGATTTTTTTAGGAAAATTCTTATAGTTTTACTGAGAAATACCGATAGGTTACTGAATTGTAAACCTAAGTTGGGTGAAAAAATAATATGAGTAAGGTTAATTTGATCTTTTATAATTTTGATAACAACGTGCCGTTGATTGCGGAATTAGTGCGTTTTTATCAAGGTAGAGAAGAATTTGAGGTTGAAGTAATCAATACTGCAGCGGAAGTTAATCAATTCCTAATGACCTCTGAACAAGGGATTTTATTTTTTCAAGTTAAAACTAAAAAAGATCTACAAGATGGTGTTGCTGTCTTAAAAACTAATAAAAAAGGTATTAAAAAAGGGCTTATTAAGCCTGCTTGTATTTCTACTATTACGAATAGAAAAGTAGAAACGCTATTGGCCAAGTATGGTTGTCAGGACATGCTTGATCCACAAACTAAAGCGAAAACTTTGACCTTTAAGCTAGATTTTTGGTCAAAGCCGATTAAGAAACTTCTGCAAAAAATGCAAAAAGAAGAACAACTTCTGATGCAAAAAGCAGATGCTAAAAATGCTGAAAGTAATAATGCTAGAGAGAAGCAAGATTTTGAGATGTCAAAGTCTCTAGAGCTTCAAAGTGACTTCTGGCTTGTAAAGGCTAAGGCAGACTACAAAAGAATTCTTAAAAGATATTTAATTCGACTTCTTGGTCCATCTCCTTATATCGGGACTTGGATTGAACTTGATCCACAACCCGGTGATAAACAACCTACCTGGAAATGGGTTTTAAAAGATCCTGATAATGAGGACTATATAGTCGACGATGGTGCGTGGTTCTTTTACGGAGCAAAACCTGAGTTTGATTGGAAAATAAAAAGGTGGAGCTTTGCTTCCGATGCCCCACACTTGTATTTTTACACCAGATCCGGCGAGGTCTTCTCTAGGTTTAAATTTCAAGAAGGCGTTGTTCGAATTGCTGAGAACTCTGAGTTTGCAAATTTAAGAGAAGAAATGATTCTTGAGACCTGTGATAGCAAATTTAATTTTGAAGGAGAAGGGATCCAAGATGAAGACAGTAAAAATTTAGAAGGTGATGGCGATGGGGCTGATAATATCGATGGCACTCTTTCGGGTGACGCAGATAATGAAGCTTCTGCTGGGACTTTAAGCGGCAAAGGTTCCGCTGCCGATAGATTTGGAGATGATCCAGTCTCAGGTAAAGGCGGCGCGGTTGATGAACTTGGAAATCCTATTGAAGGTAAAGGTTCTGCGGCTGATAGATATGGAGATGATCCAGTCTCAGGTAAAGGCGGCGCGGTTGATGAACTTGGAAATCCTATTGAAGGTAAAGGTTCTGCTGCTGATCATTATGGAGACGATCCACTTTCAGGAAAAGCAGCTACAGATGCTTTAGGCAATCCAATTGAAGGTAAAGGTTCTGCTGCTGATCATTATGGAGATGACCCTCTCTCTGGTAAAGCGGCTACAGATGCTCTTGGAAATCCGATTGATGGTAAGGGCTCTCCTGCAGATAGATATGGGGATGATCCTCTAGATGGGAAAGGTTCCGCAGCTGATAGTTATGGGGATGATCCTCTTTCAGGTAAAGCAGCAACAGATGCTTTAGGAAATCCAATTGAGGGAAAAGGTTCTCCTGCTGATAGATATGGAGATGATCCACTTTCAGGAAAAGCTGCAACAGATGCTTTAGGAAATCCAATTGAGGGAAAAGGCTCTGCAGCAGATAGATATGGAGACGATCCACTTTCAGGAAAAGCAGCTACAGATGCTATGGGGAATCCGATTGATGGAAAAGGTTCTCCTGCAGATAGATATGGTGATGATCCTCTAGGAGGTAAAGGCTCGGCAGCCGATCATTATGGAGACGATCCACTTTCAGGAAAAGCTGCAACAGATGCTCTCGGAAATCCGATCGATGGTAAGGGGGCTCCGGCCGACAGATATGGCGACAATCCTCTAGGTGGAAAAGGTTCTGCCGCTGATCATTATGGTGATGATCCTCTCTCTGGTAAAGCCGCTACAGATGCTATGGGGAATCCTATCGATGGAAATGGTTCTCCTGCAGATAGATATGGTGACAATCCACTGGGGGGGAAAGGATCTGCCGCTGATCATTACGGTGATAGACCTCTTGAGGGGAGATTGGATCAACAGCCTAAACCAGGTCAACTTGATCCAAAAGCTGTAAAGTTAGACCCAGCGAGTTTGAAGCAGGCAATAGATAAAGCGGGAGATCAACTAGAACCAGCGCTTAAAGAGAAACTTGAGAATGCGCAGAGTTTAGATGATTTAATTCCTAACGCTGACAAAATGAGTGCAGATGAATTGAAGGCTGCACTTGATGAATTAGGTTTGCCTGATGGTCTTTTAGATGAATTAGGTTTAGCTAAGCCTCTTGCCGAGTTAAGTGAACAAAAACTAGCACTCGAGCAATTAGATGCAAGTTTGGCTGATCTTATAAAAAATGCAAAATCGCTTGATGATCTCATACCAAATTTGGATGAACTAAGTGCTGCTGAACTTGAAGAAGCAAAAAAGAAGCTTGGAATCGATGATGATATTCTAGATAAATTGAATCTCGGTCAACCAATTCTTAAGCATATGAAGAAAAAGCAAGCACTGGAGAAATTAGCGCCGGAAGTTCAAGCGTTAGCAAAAGAAGCAACTTGCTTGAACGACCTCATTCCAGATGCTGATAAACTAAGTCCAGCGGAACTAGCTGAAGCTAAAAAACGACTTGGAATTGATGATGATATTTTAGATTCTCTTGATTTAGGAAATCCAATCCTAAATCCAAAACGAATGACAATGGCTGATGCTAAAGATGTTGTCATCGATAATGCTCTCAGAGATGAGAGGAAAAAAGAAGATAGTGATGATCTTGATGACTATTTTAACGAAAAGAAAAGAGAAAGAGAAAGACTTCAAGAGCTAGCTGAAAAAAATGGTGCTGAAGATTATTTGGCCAAGGAAAGAGAGCGAAAAAGAGCTCTTGCTGAAAAAGCTGAAGCTGAAGGGCAAGAGATCGGTGACTATTATAATGAAAAGAAAAGGAGAGCGGAGGAAATCCGCCAACGAGAAGCAGAGCTTGAAAAAGAATATGCTTCTAGGGAAGCTTCAAAGAAAGATAGCCTGAATCAGCATAATGTTGATCATGGTGACCGGATAATAGACGGAAAACCCACCGCTGCCCAAAAAGAGCAAGAACTTTTTGATGCTTTAGGTGGAGGTCTAACTGACGGGGCGACATCTGATTTTTCCGGACAAATGATTGGGTCTGCTCGTGAGGAGGAAGTCAATCTTGAGTCGGGACAAATACAAGTAGTTATCTCACAAAAGCTTGGTGCTAATAATGAAGTAAGCTTGATTTGTGAGTTTGAGGATTTCTACGAGGAAGAACTGGTTGTTAAAGTTCCTAAGGGATCATTTGCGTTTGGAATTGATACTGAAGTAAGCGCTTCAGTAACTTTAGTTTATAACGGGCAGAAAATAGAAGTAAAGAGTAAAGGAAAAGTCGTTGAAGTTGAAGCACTTAATGAGAGTAAAGAGACTTTAATCATCGAATTGTTTGAAATAGATGCTAAGAAGTATGAAACTTTTATGACTTTATATGAAGATAGGCAACAATCTATAATGGATTTTATGAAACTGGCCAAGGGTTATTAGGATTGAGTAAAGACAAAAAAGAAAAACTATTCAAAGACTTTTTAAGTAGCGGCGATATTATGATCGTCGATAAAAGTTCTGCGTCTAGACGTCGACTCACGAAGACTCTTGTTGACATGGGAGCAAAAAGAAATCAAGTGCATTCTGTTGCGCATTTCTCTGAGGCTGTTGATATTATTAATTCCAAAAAACCAAAATTTATACTTTCGGACTATGAGGTTAATGGAGGTTCTGGGTTTGATCTATTTAAGCATTACCGTACAACTTATCCCGAAGAGAAAAAATCAGTTCTAATCTTAGTGACTTCAAATATTTCTCAATCGGCTGTTGCAAAAGCCGCTGAGGAGGATGTTGATTCGTTTATTATTAAACCATACACTGTTGCTAGTTTAGAGAAGTCTTTAGTCAACACCGTGATTGGTAAGCTTCATCCGAGTGAATACGTTCAAGTGATCGAAAAAGGTAAAGAAGCTTTATTTGCTGGCAAATATGAGGTGGCGCTAGAACTATTTGCAGAAGCAATGAAGCTTAATAAAAAACCATCTCTTGCATTATTTTATCATGGTCAGACAGAATACATGATGGAATCTATGAATGCCGCGGAAGACGATTATAAGAAAGGTCTTGAAATCAATAATATTCACTTTAAGTGTCAGGTAGGTCTTTATGAGCTTTTTGTTAAGGATAAAAAGTATGAAGAAGCCTACTCAGTGGTTAAAAATATTGCGAAGTATTTCCCCGCGAACCCTGATCGATTGAAAGAAGTCGTTCATTTGGCGGTTCGAACAAATAATTTTGAAGATATGGAGATGTATTACGATATCTTTACTCAGCTCGATCAAAGAACTGAAGACGTTATAAATTATATATGCTCTGGAATGTATGTAACTGGAAAGTTCTATATGAAAAAAGGGCAAAAAGACCGGGCCAGAGATCTATTTAATAAAGTTGGTGTTTCCTGTGCAGGTGAAGCTAAATTTATTAAGGCCATGATTGTAAGTTTGGTAGAAAATCAATTTTTCGAAGATTCTTTAGCACTTTTAAAAAGAATGAATTCAGCAAACGAGGAAGCCTATGAAATTTCTAGCTTCCTGGCTAATTTTGAGTCACTTGATCTCGCAACCAAAATTTCTAACGGGTTAGAGATTTGGAATAAAGGTTTTAAGCATCCACTTGCAGTACGGCTATTAATAGGTGCACTAAAAGAAGATGGTTCCGACAAAAAAGCTAAGGAATACCAAGAAGAAGCACACCACTTGTGGCCTGACGAATTCTCTCTTCCACAAGACGAGAAGCAAGAGGCAGCAGCCTAGTCTAACCGACATACTCAGTTGGGTATTAACTTTAGTTATTTTTCTTTTTACTGATCGTTCATTTTTTGATGTCCTAATACATATTTGTCCTACGGAAGGGAGTATTTATGAGGATTATATTTTTTCTAATGATGTCTTTTGCTGTTTCAGCTCTTGCACATACTGAGTTTCAATCAAGTTCTATTTTTCCAAAACAGTGGAAAATGCTAGGTTCAGTATTTCCTGAAAATATGAATGCCATGATGAAAGAGTTATCGCATTTAGATATTGATGTTGCGGGAGTTGATGTTGAGAAGAAAATTATCGATGTATTGTTAACGGACTCTGATTATAGAACACTTAAAGAGATGGGGCTTTTTGTTGAGTTAATGGAAGTAAAAGGCGTTTCTAAAGGACCTGATGAAAAGTACAAAACTCCAGAAGAGATTGCTACCATTGTTAATGACTTTCACACAAATTATCCCCACTTGGCTCAAAAAAAGTCTATCGGTAAGTCTTTAGAAGGCAGAGATATTTGGGCGATTAAAATTTCGGATAATGTGGAAACGAAAGAAGACGAGCCTGTAATACTATTCAATTCTATGCACCATGCTCGTGAAATTATGACTCCAGAAGTTGCTATTGATATTATTGAATATTTATTAACTCGGTATGATCAAGAACCACAAGTTAAAGCTTGGGTTGATAACAACGAAATTTGGGTTCTTCCAATGTTCAATGTCGATGGTAATAATATGATGTGGACCAAAGATAAGTGGTGGAGAAAAAATACACGTGGTGGATACGGAGTAGATATTAACAGAAACTACCCATTGAACTGGAATAAGTGTAGCGGATCTAGTGGTAGCCAGTCTTCTCAACAATATCGTGGGGCATCTGCAGGTTCTGAGCCTGAAACACAGGCCATGATGAAATTTGTAGGGGATATTAAGCCAGTCTTTAATATTTCATATCATTCTTATTCAGAGATTGTAATTTATCCTTATGGATGTGATGGTGAAAGAGTCGCAACAAAAGAAATTGTTGAAACTATCGGTCGTGAGATTGGTTCTAAAATTAATTATAAGGCCGGTACAGCTTGGGAACTTCTTTATAGTGTTGACGGAGGAGATATTGATTGGATGTATGATGCATATCAAGTTATCCCATATGTCATTGAAGTGAATAGTCGCTCTCAAGGTTTTCAACCAGACTATGACCAGTGGAGAAATAAGACCATTGTTAGAAATAGACCTGGATGGCAGCATTTGTTAAACAAATTACAGGAAAGTGCTATCAGAGGGAAAATGGAACTAAATGGTGAGAAGGTAGTTATTGAAGTGATTACCAATGGTAAAAAAGTTCAAACTTATAGAGTACAAGATGACGGTAGTTTTCATATTGTAGTAAAGCCAGGGACTTATGATCTCAATATTAAGTTTGAAAATGGTATTGCAAAAACTCAAAAAGTTGAAGTTGGAAGTGAGTTGGTAAAAGTAGAGATTTAATAAATGAATATATTACTGATAGACGATGATGCCGATGTAAGGGAGGTCATCGCTTTCACTCTTGAGAGTGTAATGGACTGTGAAATAAAAGAAGTCGCTTCTGGAAATGCTGCGGTTGAAGAGCTAAAAGAAAATAGCTCTTCTTATAATCTTATCGTATGCGATTACAATATGCCTGATGGTAATGGTGGAGTCGTCTATCAGTATTTGTTAGATACATCTTCAGAGTTACCTTTTGTGTTTTGTTCTTCGGACTTTGCAAAAGAGCACCCTGAATTTTCAAATGACAAAAACTTATTATGCGAAATTACGAAACCTAAAATTTTTGAAGGTATCGTGGAAATGTATAAAAAATATCAAGAATTTGCTCAGAATAACACTACCTCTGTAGCTGTTAATCCTAACACAAATGAATACTGTGAAGCTGGGATTGATTTAGTTGCTAATTGTAACACTCTTCCTTGCGACGTCTATTTGAAAGTCGGCGCAAATATGATTAAAACATTTAAACAGGGTGATGATCTCTCTCAGGAAGATGTTGATAAGTACAAAAATAAAAAGATTAGCTCTATTTTCGTAAAGAGATCTGATAGTCGAATGTTTGTAGACTATATCTCTATGAAGGTTATATCTATTTTGGAAGATGAAGATCTTTCGGAAGAAGAGAAAGTCCTAGATGCTCACTCTGTGATTATGGAGACCGTACGGGAATTAGGGATTAGTGATTCAGTTGTTCGAGCGGCATCGGCAAGTGTTGATTTTACATTAAAGTTTTTTGATGAGAGCAGTGAAACAAATGAATTAAAAGATATTATTTTTGGTAAATCTAAAAAGAACTATCTTACTAATCATAGCGTCGGTATTGCCTACGTATCGGTAGGTATTTTGAAACAAACTTCTTGGGATTCTCCTGAAAATAGAATGAAACTGGTTATGTCGAGTTTTATGCATGATATGTCGATACGAATGCCTGAGTTTACTGAGTCTGTTTTAGTGGAAAACAGTGATCTTCATGGAATTAGGGAGCATATTTCTGAAACAATAGAATTGTTGATGAACTTAAAAAATATACCTGAGGATGTATTTAGAATCATATCTGATCATCACGAAAGGCCTGATGGGTCGGGATTTCCTAGGGGCCTTGGTGGGGCTCAATTATCACCACTAGCTTCGATTTTTATTTATAGCCATGATATTATTGATTCAGTTCTCAAGTTAAATCGTGAGAATCAACCAGTGAATATGAAGAATATTGATAGTGAACTGTCAGCAATAGATTATTCTTCCGGGAAGTTTCCTAAAATTCAAGAAGCCTATAAAAAGGCGAAAATATTTGGAGAAGTATAATGATAATTTTCTATGATGAAGATTGCACTCTTTGCAAGAGGTTCAAGCAAGGCCTTGAGCTAATTGATACAAAAAATACTCTCAAGTTTCGCTCTATATATGATGAAAAGGTTTATGAGGAGTTTCCTGAGCTCAAGTTTGAAGAATGCGAAGAAGAAGTTCACATGATCTCCAATGGAAAGGTTTATAAAGGACCCGAAGTAATTGAAGAGTTAGTTAAAATCATTCCTGGAGTGAAAAAATTTGCATGGCTAATTGAAAAAGACTCTTCGAAATCTGCTTTTGCAGCTTTTTATGGGCAAATAAATGATATGAGGTCTATGCAAAAAAAGAAGTGCTTTCGCTGCGGCTCAAAGCATAGAAGAAGACCAAGTTTTGAAGGTGATCTATGAAATTTTTAACACCAGTTCTTCTTTTCTCTTCTCTAGCGGCATTTGGCTCATTTCCTGAGATTAATGTCGAAGAACTAAATGGTACCTATCTCGACGCGAAAGGGCGTGCACACGCAATGAAGGCTCAGTATGTGCTTCCAAAGGTTGAAATCAAACATGAGAATATCGATGTGGTTTTTGATAAGGTTGAACGCAAATTACGCATAAGTGATCCCTCAACATCAGTAACTTTAGATTTTGATTTTAGCTTTTTAAATATATTTAAATCATTCGAATTTACTGGTGTGGAAATTAAATCTACTGATAAACTTTTCTGGGTACAAAGTGATGTCCTAAATCTCTTCATTAATGACACTAGCTATAACCTTGATGATTTTTATATAGAAACAGACGTTCGAAATATTCCCACTCAAGATGACGAAGATATCAGCATTGTTGATGGGTTGATTTTAAATGCAATTTTTAATACTAAGACTTTGAGATTTTCAAACGTAGATAAAGAAAAGTTTTTAGAAGATCTTAGGTTAGAGAATACTGATAGACTCGAAGAAATCTCTAATCTGAGTACTGATAAGAATATTCCAGTCGTAGTGAGAAATATTAGTTACGTGGTTAAAGATGGTGTTTTTCATGGGAAAGCCTTGATGGATTCATGGATAAATCTTTGGCTTAGGCTAAATGGAAAGATGTCTACGAATAAAGAGAATTCAGAACTTACCATTCGTATCGATAGGGCAAAACTTGGATTTTTCTCAATCAGAGGGACTCTTCTAAAACGAGTGAGGGCGCTGAATTTAGAAGGTGTTCAAGTCATTGGTAATGAGATCAAAGTAAAGCTTGATACAGTTATTTTAGGGAATCGACGACGCGATCAGTAGTTAGCTTTTTAAAGATAGCGTAGCAAATAAATGCGATGATTGTACCTAGTATTGCTCCAAAGAATATATCTCCGGGAAAATGCTTGGCCAGGTAAACTCTTGAATAAGAGACAAGGCTAGCATGTAAAATCATCAGCCAATAGATAGGACTTTTCATAACTAATAAGAAGAATACGGCGATCGCAAAAGAATTCGATGCGTGGGAAGATACAAATCCATATTTCCCCCCCCAACATTTCTTATTTGCGAGGTAGACTTTTTCTTTTAACTCTTCTTGATGACATGGTCTGAGTCTTTTGAGATTTGGCTTGAAAACGCGACTGGAAATACTATCGCTTAGGCCAAATGCAATTAGTGCCAGAATAAAAATACTGATGGCCTTCTTTTTAAATTTGATTACCGCATGAATTAATGCTGCGATAAAAATGACTCCCATGAATGCTTTATTGTAAGAAAGAAACAGCATAATTGGATCAAGGAAGTCGAGATGTAGACCATTTAAGAACACAAACAAATTTGTATCTATTTGATTGAGATAATCGAGCATTAGTGGAGTCGTCCAAATATTCTTCTCAGTCTTAAGAAGATTACTGCAAAGATAGCTTCCCTTACAATTCCACCAGACATTTTTGACTGCCCGTCACGACGTTCAGTAAAAATGATGGGAACTTCTTTGATGGAGAGTCCCTTACTCCAGATCTTGTAGTTTAATTCAACTTGAAATGAATACCCATTAGAAAAAACTTTATTGAGATTTAAACTCGTAAGAGCTTTTCTGCTAAAACATTTAAATCCACCAGTCACATCTAAAATTTTTATCCCAGTTATGATACGAGTATAGATACTTGCACAGTAAGATAAAAGAAGTCGTCTAAATGGCCAGTTGATAATTCTGATGCCATTAATATAGCGAGAACCTATGACAAGATCATTTGTCTGCGCTGCTTGTAAGAGAACCGGAATGTCTTTAGGATCATGAGAGAAGTCACAATCCATTTCAAAAACAAATTCAAAATCGCGCTCTAAGGCCCATTTAAAACCAGTGATATAAGCTGTACCAAGACCTAGTTTTCCGGAGCGTTCTATAAGGTTAATTTTACTATTAGTTTGTTGGAATTTTTTTACAAACTCCGCAGTCCCATCAGGTGAACCATCATCAATAATTAGGATGTTTAATTCTGGGTATAAATTTGAAAGAAGCGTAAGCATCTTTTCAATATTATCGATTTCATTATAAGTAGGAATGATTAATAAACTTTTACTGTAGGGAAGGCTCAAAAAATCTCCTTGGCAATTTTGTGCACATTATCAGATTTTCCCATAGAATAAAAGTGTAAACAAGGAACTCCGCTGGCCTTAAGCTCTTTACATTGTGCGATGGCCCATTGAACTCCGATCTCTCTAACTTGTTGGTCATCTTTGGCTTTTTCAATCTGATTCATCAGCTCAACCGGAAGGTCGATATGAAAGATACTCGGTAGAATTGTTGTCTGCTTAACAGTTGATATAGGCTTTAATCCTGGAATGATTGGAACATTGATACCAGCTTCCCGGCATTTCGCTACGAATTCAAAATATTTACTATTATCGAAAAACATTTGGGTCACGATATAGTCAGCACCAAGTTCAACTTTTTGCTTGAGGTATTTTAGGTCGGTTTCAAAATTAGGTGCCTCAAAATGCTTCTCTGGATAGCCTGCAACTCCAATACAAAACTGAGTCGGAAAGGAATTCTCAACTTCCGAGTTTAGGTATTCACCTTTATTCATCGCCTGAATTTGCTCGATAAGATCACTTGCATACTCATGACCGCCGGGGCTTGGAATAAACCTTGCTTCTGACTTGATGGCATCTCCGCGAAGGGCCAGGACATTATCTATTCCAAGAAAATCTAGGTCAATTAACGCATTCTCAGTTTCTTCTCTGGTAAAACCACCACAGATAATATGAGGAACAGTATCCACATGAAACTTGTTCATTAAGGCAGCACAAATACCAACTGTACCTGGTCTCTTTCTGGTTGAAACTTTCTCTAATAAACCATGTTCACGCTTTTTATAAACATATTCTTCACGATGATAAGTCACATCGATAAATTTAGGTTTAAATTCCATTAATGGCTCAACCTGATTGAATAGGTTAGCGATGCCTTGTCCTTTCATGGGAGGTAAAATCTCAAATGAAAAAAGAGTTTCGCCTTTGGCAGCATTAATATGGTCAATTACTTTCATTAAAAATTTCCTAATCGTAGTCTAATATTGAACGAAGCCATTTTTCAGCTTCAGTGAGAGTCATATCTTTTCTTTTAGCATAATCTAAAACTTGGTCTTTTGTCACATTACCCACGTTGAAGTACTTGGCTTCAGGGTGAGAAAAATACCATCCACTGACACTTGATGGTGGGTTCATGGCACAGGACTCTGTTAATGTGACTGGAAAACCATCTTCTGTTTGTAGTAGTTTAAACAATTTCTTTTTCTCAGAGTGATCTGGACAAGCAGCGTATCCAGGAGCTGGACGAATACCTTTATACTTTTCTCTGATAATATCTTCTTTTGAGAGATTTTCCTCAGGTGAATATGCCCAAATTTGAGTTCTCACTAGACTATGCATATACTCTGCTGTGGCTTCAGCCAATCGATCGGCCAGAACCTTGAGCATGATTTCAGCATAATCATCTCCGGGATATTTAGCGATAACTTCTTCTAGACCTAAACCTGCAGTAACAATAAAAGCACCCATATAATCATTTTCTGAATCGACAAAATCCGCCAGCGACCTATTAGGACTTTCTTGCATCTCTCTTTGATTTCGAAGCATACAGAGAGTTTCAATTTTTTTAGAAGTCTTTGGATCAAAAATCTCGATATCTTCTCCAAGGCTATGGGCAGGAAAAATTCCGACTCTAGCTTTAATAGTTAGGTTTGATTTTTTTATGACTTCTAGATACTCCTGCGCTTCTTGAAAAATCTTTTTGGCTTCTTCACCGTATTTTTCATCCTTTAAAATTTTAGGGTACGCACCTTTTAGTCTCCAGGCGGTAAAGAATGGAGTCCAATCAATAAAAGGAATTATTTTTTCAATTGCAATTGAATCGAAAGTTTTAATTCCTGTCTCTTGAGGAACAGGTTTGGTTTTAAAATCTAATTTGGCCTTATTCTTTTTTGCTTCTTCAAAGCTAATGAGTTTGTTTTGATGACGATTTTGGTGATTCTCTCGCAGGCGATTATACTGTTCCGAAATCTCTTCAGCTATAGTTTCTCTCTTCGTCAGAAGCATTTGCGCTATCGGAACGGATTTTGAAGCGTCGGCAACGTGTACAACTGGAGTTTTTGTTTCTGGAGCAATCTTAACTGCCGTATGGATTCGGCTGGTCGTTGCCCCACCAATGAGAAGAGGTTTATCTATATTTAGTCTCTCCATTTCTTGAGCGACATAAACCATTTCATCAAGACTTGGAGTGATGAGTCCAGATAGACCGATGATATCGACATCTTCTTCCTTGGCCTTCTTGAGGATTTCTTCACAGGGAATCATAACTCCCATATCAATAACTTCAAAATTATTACATCTAAGAACAACGGATACGATATTTTTCCCAATATCATGAACATCACCTTTAACCGTTGCCATTAAAATTTTTCCATTATGCCCGCGACCTGATTCTTTTTCAGCTTCAAGGTAGGGTTGAAGATACTCAACCGCTTTTTTCATCACTCGTGCGGATTTAACAACTTGAGGAAGAAACATTTTTCCTTCTCCAAAAAGCTCACCTACAATATTCATCCCGGCCATAAGAGGGCCTTCAATAACTTCAAGAGGTTTTGAAAGCTTTTGACGAGCTTCTTCCACATCTGACTCAATATATTCAGTAATACCTTTCACGAGAGCGTGAGATAATCTTTTTTCTACTGTTGTTTCTCGCCAGGAAAGATCAACGACTTTTTCCTTTTTCTTGCCTTCCACTGTTTGGGCAAATTCTAGGAGCTCATCAGTTGCATCAGGATGTTTATTGAGGACAACATCTTCAACTCTTTTACGTAGCTCTTCTGGAATTTCATCATAGACTTCCAGCATTCCTGGGTTAACAATCCCCATATCCATTCCGGCTTTAATCGCGTGATAGAGAAAAACAGAATGAATCGCTTCCCTTACAGGATTATTTCCTCGAAAAGAAAAGGATAGGTTAGAAACACCACCACTTATTTTAGCGTAAGGAAGATTTTCTTTAATCCACTTTGTCGCATTGATAAAGTCGACACCGTAATTATTATGTTCTTCAATCCCCGTCGCTATCGCCAAAATATTAGGATCAAAAATAATATCTTCAGGTGGGAAATTTACTTTTTCGGTGAGGATTTTATAGGCACGTGAACAAATTTCAATCCTTCTTTCATAGGTATCCGCCTGTCCCGTTTCATCGAAGGCCATAACAACTACTGCAGCACCATATTTCTTTACAAGTTTAGCGTGTTGAATGAAAAGCTCTTCGCCCTCTTTGAGAGAGATAGAGTTTACAACGGCTTTACCTTGAACACATTTTAGTCCTTCCTCGATGATATTCCATTTTGAGGAATCGATCATAACTGGGATTCTGGAAATATCAGGCTCGGCTGCAATAAGATTGAGAAAGCGCACCATGGCCTTTTCACCATCAATCATTCCATCATCCATATTGACGTCAAGAATCTGTGCACCGTTTTCTACTTGGTCTCTTGCCACTTCAACTGCTTCTTCATATTTCTCTTCTTGAATCAGACGCTTAAATCTAAGCGAGCCTGCAATATTTGTTCTCTCGCCGATATTGATAAAATTGCTGCCTTCAAAAATAGTGAGCGGTTCAAGCCCTGATAGGTGGGGGACATGTTCTACCGCAGGAACTTCTCGGGCATGGTACCTATCAACTCTAGAGGCGATCTCTTTGATGTGAAGATCAGTTGTTCCACAACAACCACCAATAATATTAATATGACCTTCTTTTAAATAATCCTCGATAATATCGGCCATCTCAACTGGAGTCTGATCGTATTGTCCAAACTCATTTGGAAGGCCAGCATTTGGATAAAGTGATACTTTAAAAGGTGCTTTCTCTGATAGCACTTTCAAATAGGGTCTCATCATATCTGCACCAAGAGCACAATTAACTCCGATACTCATAAGAGGAAAGTGAGCTACAGAATACAAAAACGCTTCAATGGTTTGACCTGAAAGAGTTCTACCGGAGGCGTCAGTAATTGTTCCTGAAACCATAACTGGTAGTGGTTCTTTATTTTTCTCTTCGAAATAAGAGCTAATAGCAAAAAGAGCAGCTTTCGCATTCAGAGTATCAAACACTGTTTCAACTAAGAGAAAATCGACTCCTCCTTCAACAAGCGCGTGGATTTGTTCCTTATAGGCATCAACTAATTCATCAAAACTGATAGCGCGGTAACCAGGATCGTTAACGTCAGGCGAGATACTTGCCGTTTTATTTGTTGGTCCAATGGATCCCGCCACATAACGAGGCTTTTCTGGAGTTGAGAATTCATCACAAGCTTTTTTTGCAAGCCTGGCTGCTTCATAATTCAGTTCATAAACCAACTCTTCCATATTGTAATCGGCCATCGCGACCGAGGTACATGAAAAAGTATTTGTCTCTAAAATATCTGCACCTGCTTCAAGATACTTTTTATGAATTTCAAAAATCACTTCTGGTTTAGTAATCGTTAGAAGATCATTATTTCCCTTTAGCGGAGAAGGATAATCTTTGAATCGATCTCCTCTGTAATCTTCTTCTGATAAATTATATTTTTGAATCATGGTACCCATAGCACCATCAAGAACTAGTATTTTACTCATAGAAACCTCTAAGTGGTCTAGTGTATAATTTATTTAGTTTTTTAGCAATGAATCTTTACTTTGACGCTTAATTTGTTAGCATTTCTTAATGCCAAAATTACGTAAACTAAAACCATTTATAAATGAAAAAATTTGGGGTGGAGAAAAACTTAAAGCCTTAAAAAATATTTCATCAACATTACCAGTTGGAGAAACTTGGGAAGTCTCATCATTAAGCTCAGGTAAGAGTATTTTTTTAGATTCAGGCGAACCAATAGATCAAGACTTGAGTTATATTGTTAAGTTTATCGATACCTCTGATAATTTATCCGTTCAAGTTCACCCTGATGATGAATATGCTAAAGAGCATGAAAACGAAACTGGTAAAACAGAATGTTGGATAATTCTTTCCGCTGAAGAGAATGCTGGAATCTATCTTGGTTTTAAAAAAGGTGTTACTCGTAAAGAATTTATAAATGCAGCCACGAATAAAATGGCCTGCAATCAGTTTTTAAATTTTATTCCAGTAAAGGCGGGAGATTTCTTTGTGCTTCCTCCAGGAACTGTACATGCAATAGGTAAGGGGATCACTTTATGTGAAGTACAGCAAAAAAGTGGCTTAACCTATAGAATTTGGGATTGGAACAGAAAAGATTTCAATGGGCGAGAGAGAGAGCTTCACCTGAATAAGGCCAGCGATGTACTTCAGTTTGGAGAAGCTTTTAATCAAAAAATTCTATCAAGTATCAAAAATAATATTTTTGAATTTGAGGGAATTCAAACACTGATTAAACACCGTGACTTCAAAGTAGAACTCTTTAATAAATTTAAAAATTCTCAATTGGAATTAAAAGTAAATCATGGAGATTCTATCATTCTGTTTGACGGGGCCATTGATGATTTAGTCTCCTGGGATAGTGCTCTGGTTGAAGGTGATGGGAGTCTTCTCTTAGAAAACCATCAAGTTTCAACTTTTCTACTTGTCAGTGGAAAAAATTGATTCGAATTCTGAGCTTTCTAAAGGATAGGGATTGTTTCCCAGTCTTTCTGTATTAACTGCTTTAAAAAAATCATATTTATTTTCCACTACTTCTATTGGATTGAGATAAAGCTCTATATCTTTTAAAAGCTGAATCCATTCAGCTTTTAATTGAGAATCTGATTCCACTCCAAAAATTTTATGAATTGCAGAGAGGTCACAATATTGTCCATTAAGTTCAATAAAATAATGGAGATTAATAGCAACTGCTTGGCCATGGGGAATATTATAATGAGTCGTGAGGTAATAACTAAATGCATGGGGAGCAGTCGTCTTTGCAATATCGATCGCTTTGCCAGCTAAAAATGCTCCCTCCATAATTTTTTCTCTGAGAAGCTTAGTAGGAGAGTGAACAACATTTCTAATATTAGGTACCAGTAGTTCAAGTGCCTCAAGGGAAATTGCACGGCTTGCATCTGTTGCACCCTTCGCCCAGTAGGCTTCTAATGCATGGGTAATGGCATCTATAGCGGTGTAGGCAGTAATTTTTTTAGGGAGCTTTTCTACAAACTTCCAATCAAGAATGACATGGCTTGGGTAAATTGCTTTACTTGCAAGGGAGTATTTTTCATATTCGTCATAGATAACAGAAAAACAATTTCCTTCACTACCACTACCACTAGTTGTCGGAATCAGTATGAGGTCTTTTTTGTTCTCAAATTGCTGAGGAAACTTGAGGTGTTCGAGGTATTCTTGGTAATTTTTCAAATCAAAATGGCAGTAGTAAGAGATCGCTTTTGCAAAGTCCATGGCACTGCCACCACCAATTCCTATAATCAAATCAAAATCTTTTGGATTTATTGATTCAAAGCAATTTTTAACATCGGTCAGTTTTGGATTAACTTGAAAATCCCGAAAGTAGGTTAGATTGGCTTCAAAATTATTTTCAAAATAGTCTTGGTATAGTTTAAATGAGTTCTTGTTAGTAAAAACAAGAATATTCTTATTTTGATATTTATTTTTCAAATCATTTAAATTCATTTCAATCCTCAAATAGTTTTTTTAAATCAAGATGACTTTCTTCTGGTCTTGGAAGATCTTTTAGAGTGTCTAGGTTGCACTCGATCTCTAGGAAAGAGAAATTTTTTTCTGATTGAAGGCTAGAGAGATTCTCTGCTGGAGCTACGCCGAAAGAATTTAAAAGCTTGGTAATGGATTGATTGGCCCAAACTGTTTCATAATAATTCACGGATAAATGAGCATGATTATTGAACACAATATATTTAAGATTTTTTGGTCTGTGTTTAAAAAGATCTAGAGTATTTCCAAGGTGCATGGCAAGAGAGCCGTCACCATCGAGACAGTAGACCGTTTTGGCAGGCATACTCTTGGCGTAGTTTAGTGCTACTTGGCTAATATGTCCCATTGATCCAGTTCCAAGGAATATTTGATTTAGTTTGCCTTGCTCTTTAGCGTGGGTATATAGCTCTCTTCCTGTGTAGCCTGTTGTCGCGAAAAACTTTGTAGAAGTATCAGCATTTAAAAGAAGATCTTTTAATATGTCAGCTCTAAGAGGTAGATCACTATTAATTTTTTGGGCTGATTCACCCTTGAAAGTTTTTTGTCGGACCAAAAATGCAAATGGTTTGGATTTTGTTTGCATTTTTTCTAAAGCATTAAGAACTTGTAACTCAGCTTTGTCTTGCGAAATGGAAAGCACATCATAGTCAATGCCTAATGCTTCGAGAATTTTTGCCGTGGCAGCTCCCATGACTTCGTGCTGAGGCTCATCGTTATTTCCTTCACCGCGCCATCCTATCATAAGAAGCATAGGTATATTATAGACAAGGGCAAGAGAGGCTAGGGGATTTACCGCATTACCTAGACCTGAGTTTTGTAAAAAAACGAGAGGGATTTCTTTGGTTGCAAGATGATGCCCACAAGCTGCTGCGATGGATGAACCTTCATTAGCATTAATGGTCGGATTTTCAAGAGCATGAATAAATTCTTTCATTGTGGAATCTGGTATTCCAAAACTTTTCTTTATTCCGAGTTCTTTTAATTTTAGTTGAAATTTTTTAGCTTCAATCATTTATTTTACCAAATTGAGCATATCTTTAACGCTGGAGAGTTCTGGATGAATTTTTTCAGCACTACCATTTTTTAAAATACCTTCGGCACATTTAATCATCGCTTTGTGCGCGGCTCTTAAAAGATGATTAGCATAGATAACAATTTTAAAACCGTCCTTTTGTGCCTCGTCCTCAGAGTATTTAAAGTACGTCGATGGAACGATCATTAGAGGCACTTTTTCATGATAATTTTGAGCAAAATCTTTTACTTGATCTGGCGTGTTTTCTTTCGAGTGGATCATAATGATGTCTGCTCCTGCTTGTACATAAGCTTGAGCTCTTTTAATAGCATCTGCCGTTTTTCCACCGAGAGTGTAGGTTTCAATTCTTGCTACCATTAAAAAATCATGACTTCGCCTGGTTTGGCAGACGGTTTTTATTTTCTGACAAAAAGCTTCTGTTGAAATTTGCCGTTGAGGATTATCCTGCTCAGTCAAAGAATTTACTTTGAACCCTTCTTTATCTTCTAAAACAATTGCTGAAACACCTTGGTTTTCCAACTGGGTCACAGTTCTTGCTAAGTGTTCATTAAACGAACCTGAGTCGGCATCGAATATGATTGGAAGACTAGATTGCGACATTACTTCGGTAAGTGTTTGCATCCTACTAGGCATATTTAAATATTCATTATCGGCATAACCGCGACTAGCTGTTTCTGTAAGGCTGCTAATCCAAAGAGCGTGAAAATTTTTGTCTGATTGATTGAAACTTTCTACTACGCTGGCACTGATAGCGTTATGTGCTTCAATCGTCCTGATAATACCTGAGGAGTTTATTAGCTTTTTTAAAAGTGGTCTGCGTTTTTCTGGTAATAGCATACACTCTATTTAACCACCAACTCGTAGACTTTAGTACATGTTTTTTCACTTGGAATTTATTGGGAGAAGTCATACTATTGAGCTTGATTATGAACTATGTTGAAATTGCAAAAAATGTATTAAGTATTGAAATAAACAGCCTGGAGCAAATGTCCAAGAGAATTACTCCAGAATTCAATAAGATTATTGAAGAGATTTTGAATGCCGAGGGCCGATTTGTTGTCACAGGAATGGGAAAATCTGGACTAGTTGGTAGAAAAATAAGTGCAACTTTAGCTTCCACTGGGACTAGGTCCTTTTTTCTTCATCCCGGTGAAGCTTATCATGGTGATCTTGGAATGGTTCACTCAGGTGATGTGGTGTTGGCTATTTCAAACTCTGGTGAAACTGAAGAAGTAATCAAATTACTTCCCTTTCTAAAAGAGAATGGGAATAAAATTATTGCGATGACTGGTAAAAAAGGTTCTACGTTAGAAAAACATAGTGACTACTGGCTAGATATTGGTGTGGAAAAAGAAGCTTGCCCGTTAGAGTTGGCTCCAACATCATCTACCACAGCAACAATTGCAATGGGTGATGCGCTTTCTGTCGCATTAATGGAAGCAAGAGGCTTTAAAGCAGAAAATTTTGCTAAATTTCATCCGGGTGGAAGTTTAGGAAGAAAGCTTTTAACTAAGGTTTCAGACGTCATGAAAAAGTCTGAACTTCCGATTTTATCTACTGATATGAAATTCGATGAAATCATCTCAATCATCTCTCAAGGGCGTCTGGGTCTGGGAGTTGTGTTGAAAGATGAAAAAATTATTTCAGTTATTACTGATGGAGATATCCGCAGGCTACTTAAGAATGAAAAAGAAAAAGCACTTCAGTTTAGTGCTGGTGAGTTTGGATCTTCTAATCCCCTGACAATTGACACGAATGAAAAACTTGTAGTTGCCGAAGCCATGATGCAAGAAAAAAAGGTCACAGCTATATTAGTAACAGAGCAGTCGAAACTAGTTGGGATTGTTCACCGCTATGATATTTAGAATTTTTGACAAATTTGTGGATTTGAAACTTTGTTAACTGCTCTACAATTATGTATCCAAACACCTTCAATTACTTCTGAATAACCATAAAACCATCTTAGGCTTGTTTGATACTCAGGATCAAGCGTGTAGTCGCGAGCAAAAAGTTCTGATTGTTCTCCATCAACTTCAAAGCACCACCCATAAATCCTGATATGATTTTGAGCGATAAATTCATAAGATTGCAATCCCACAGGTGTATCCAGGATGGAGGCAATTCCATTCTCGTTAGTTAGGTGCGGTATGGCATAATTTTTTAGATTGTATTTTGTGAACTCTAAAACATTAGTCAGGGTGTAAACCGGGACTTCAGCCTGTAGGTAGGGAGTGTCCTTACATACATTTGTGACTTCAAAGTATATAGCAAAGCTGTTGGAAGAGTTAAAAAGAGTAAAAATCAAAGTAATTATCATATATGACGTTTTCATGGCGCCGAGGTTAGCTAATAGCTTGAGCTAAGTAAAATGAAAAAACTAACTCAATGCTTCTTTATATCCTAAACTCCTATCGTTAAGATTACCCCTATGCAAAATGACCAATTAAATCAATACTTTGAGACCAAATGTGATGAAGTAAATAGAATTTACTTTGAAGCACTTCTACAAAAATTCAGAAATCAAAAAGTACAAGATATTAGTATCTTTCATCCAGTTGAGCGGCCTGATTCAAAAGTCTATCCTCACGCCATATTAGATAACAAAAAACTTATGCCCATTAAGCAGTATAGCGAATTGAGTGCTGAAAACCAGATTCTAAGTGATTTAGTTCTTATTAAAATGCACGCTGGTATTGGCAGTAGTGTTGATAGGTTAGATCATCTTAAAGCCCATAGTTCGAGATCATCTCTTGGGGCCAAAGGAACGGATCTTTTTGTTAAAGGAAAATCTCTAGCTGAGCTTCAAATTGAACAAGTGAGAATTTTAAATAAATCTTCTAATTTTAAAAAAGTTTTTTTAAAAAATCTTGTTAATGAAGAAACCAGGGAAGTAGTAGAAAGTCTATCACAAAACTGTGAAGTTAACCTTCCTGTCATTACTCAGTTTAAAATGCCAACGATTGATCAGACAGGAGAAATTAGTTTAGAGCGTTTAGCTCCAGGCGGACATGCTTTTTTAGGTTTTTATCTATTATTGGACCTATTAAAGAATCCTGTAACAGAAGATCAAATTGTGGCGATCGGAAATGGTGAAGACTTAAATTCTACTCCTGATTTGAAAATTCTCAATTGGATGGAAAAAGAACAAGTGCCCATTTGCATGATCACGACCAATAAAACTGTGCGAGACAAAAAAGGTGGGCAATTAGCAGTTGTAAAAGAGGAGATACCTTTTTTGACTATAGTTGAGAAAGCTCAAGCTGAACGAGCGAATCAATTAGAGTATTTTGAAGCGCTAGGCTTAAGAGAGGAAGATGATTTTAGTCTTTTTAATACCAATATCGTATTGATTAATACAAAAATTATGAGCAACCTCATTCAAGAGGAAGGCCTTACTGAGTCTGAGTTTATTGAAATTATCACTCCTGATTTAATTAAAAACCTTAAAACTCAGGATGGAAAAGAGTTTATACAGCTAGAAGGAGCGATCGCTTCCGTCATGCTAAATATCGATAAGTACTTCAGAGAGAAAAAAGAGAAACAACTAATTCAATTTCTTAATCTCAATGAAGTAGAACGAGAGCAGTTTTTTATTCCTATAAAGAAAATGGAAGATTTTGAAATGATTCTAGCGAAGTATAATTATTCCGAGGTGTCTGGAAGGTTTGAATTATGAGTAAGATATTAGTTACTGGTGTCGCTGGATTTATCGCCAATAGAACGGCTGAGATGTTACTTGATTCCGGCCATGAAGTCGTTGGTATTGACAATATTAATGATTATTATGATGTGAATCTTAAGAATTTTCGCCTTTCAAAGCTTCAAGAAAAGAAAGGCTTTGAGTTTTATAAAGTTGATATTGAAAATAAATCAGAACTAACGGAGATTTTCAAAAAGCATAAATTCGAAGCTATTCTAAATTTAGCTGCTAGGGCAGGTGTTCGTTATAGTATGGAGTTTCCTGAAGTTTATGAAACAACTAACGCACTTGGAAATCTAAATCTATTAAACCTTGCAAGGGATAATAAAATTTCAAAATTTGTCTTGGCCTCAACAAGTTCTCTATATGCTGGAAAGCCAATGCCATTTACAGAAGACTTGGACGTGAGCACTCCGATCTCGCCTTATGCAGCGACAAAAAAAGCAGCGGAAGCGATGTGTTTTTCGTATAAGCATCTCTATGGAATTGATGTTTCGATAGTTCGCTACTTTACAGTTTATGGACCGATGTCGAGACCAGATATGGCACAAATGCGTTTTATGAAATGGATCGATTCAGGCGCAGAAATCCAACTCAACGGAGATGGAAGTCAGGCGAGAGACTTTACTCATGTTGACGATATCGCAAGAGGAACCATTGCGGCCATGAAGCCTCTTGGATATGAAATTATTAATCTTGGAGGAGGTAAAAATCCTGTATCCATTAATAGTCTTATTTCAAAGTTTGAAGAGGGGCTAGGAAAAAAGGCAAAAATTAAAAATCACCCATTTAGTAAAGCTGATATGACTGAAACTTGGGCCAATATTGATAAGGCTAAGAGACTTATCGACTGGGAGCCAAGGATTAGTTTGGATGAAGGGGTTGAAAGCTGTATTAAGCATTTTAAAGATAACTACGAGTTTTATTCGAGTATAAGGTTATAAGTGCGAGAGTTAATCGATACGGTACGTGCTGCTGGCGTGGAAATTTTGAAAGTATACGCAAAAGATGATCTTGGTATTGAAATCAAGGCAGATCAAACTCCAATCACACTTGCGGATGAGGCGTCCAATAAAGTCATAACAGAAAATCTTAAAAAACTTTTTCCCGAGATTCCTATCTTATCCGAAGAAGGGGAAATAAAAGATTATAACGCGAGATCAGCTTGGTCGGAATGTTTTATCGTTGACCCGTTGGATGGGACCAAAGAATTTATCAAAAGAAATGGAGAGTTCACAGTTAATATTGGTCTTTGGCGTGATGGTGAAATTAAAGAAGGTATAGTTTATGCGCCTGTAAATGATGTGCTTTATTTTACAAGTGAAGGCAGTGCTTTTCGAATAAAAGATGGAGTAGAAGAGAAATTACCTTGTATGGAAACGGAGACATTTACCGTGGCCGTGAGTAATTCTCATATAAGTGAAATTACCCTTGATCATATCGAAACATTGAAAAAAAAGTATGGGAGAATTGATTTAAAGAGAATTGGTAGCTCTCTAAAAATGTGTCAAATCGCGGAGGGGAGTGTGGATTATTATCCAAGGCTTGGACCAACCTCAGAGTGGGATACAGCTGCAGCTCATGCTATCTTAAAAGCAAGTGGAGGAAATATCTATGAGTTCGATTCAAAAAAAGAGTTAACTTATAATAAAGAAAATATCCTCAACCCATATTTCTATGCTCAAAGGTAAAATGAAAGCATTAATTTCACAAAAAGATTTAAAAGACCTCTCTTCAGGAGTTCAGCGTAAGGTAATGGAGGAAGCTAAACTTCTTTTAGCTGAAGGATATGAAGTTCATATCATCGCTGAAAAGATAAATAAAAAAATGGTAAGGAGTATTGGAGCCAAACCAGTAAAAACTTTTAAATATCCATTTAGCGGACTGAAAAGACGATTATTTCATGCTAAGCAAGTCCAAAAATATATCGACAAAAACTCTTTTGATCTTGTGATCGGTCATGGGGATATTATTGAGCAAGATATTTGTTATATTCATAATTGTGTTCATCTTGCTCATGAAAAGATTCATCAAAAATCACTGCCTGCAGATCATGAGGTAGGAGTTATTCACTCTGAAATATTAAAAAAACAAAAATTTAAAGCACTTGTTTGTAATTCGAACCTGATGAAAAATGATCTGATCACTCGCTTTGGAATCGATGCAAAACGAGTCAAAGTGATTTACCCAGAATTTAATGTAAATGCTTTTTCACTTGATGGGAAAAAAGATAATTGGCTCTATATTCGCGATAAGTATGCAATCTTAGAGACGGATATCGTGGTCGGTTTGATTACTTCTGGAAATTTTAAAAAAAGAAATGTGGAGTTATTAATTAAAACTGCATCTCGCTTCCCAAAGAATATCAAGTTTCTGATTGCTGGAAAAAATAAAGATCAATCGTATCAAGAGACTGTAAACTCCCTAGGATTAGAGGGACAAGTTATTTTTGCCCCTTCTATTGCAGATGTTGAAGCCTACTATCACGCAATTGATATTTTTGTGCTTCCTGCTTTTATTGAAGAATTTGGAAGAAGTGTTCTTGAGGCCATGTCTCTAAAACTTCCAGTGGTCGTAGGACAGGCGGTTGGTTCATCCGAGCTTCTAACTGGAAAGAGTGCCGATTATATTTTAAAAGATCTCTCCGAGGATGAGCTATTTACCAAACTTACTGAGTTAATTACAAGTGAAGAGTTGAGAAGTGAGTTGGGTGAACTCAACCAAAAACTTGCCGGAGCATGCTCCAGTCTTGAGCAAGATAAAAAACTTAAAAATTTAATTGAAAGTGTTGTCGCTAAATTAAGAAAAACTGAAGTTTTGTTTGGCTAAGGTTAAAATCGCTCTGAACCTCCTGAAAGATCTCGGACAACACAATCTCTTTCCAAGTAGGATGCCAAACCTAACCTACCTTTTTACGAATTAAATTAAAGGAAATCGCCTGACTTAAAAAATCAGAAATAAGTAATTTATAGTCATCTTTTTCAACGTCATAACTATTTTCAATATAATCTATAATTTCTTTAAAGGTTGAAATTTTTTTGGACTCAACAAATTTAATAATATCAGCGCCAATATCATTTAATTTAAATATATCATCTTTAATGAGCGAATATTTTTCAGTAGAATCTAAGAAGTTTAATGCATCCTCGTTTATTGTGAATGAATCAGAGCTTGAGAACATGGAAATCCTTTTAATATGCTAAAAAAAATTTTCGATCAAATTACACCCCATATTGGAACGCAAAGAGTAGAAGTTATCAAAACAAAACTTCCTGAATTGTGTAAGCCAATTTTCAATAGGGATTTTATTCTACAAAATAAACTAACCGAAAATACTAGAATTCACCACATAAAAAATTTCAAAGTTAATACTTTGCATTATCCTAATAAAACAATTGGACAGGTGGAAAAAGAATGTATAAAAAACAAGCAAAACTACAGAGTTTTTAATTATAACCATGTTTGTAAATTTTCTCAGTACCTTGTAAAGTTGATCAATCTCAAATATCAAATAAATTCTAGTGCCAACTTATATTTCACACAAACGGGGCAACAATCTTTAGGAGCTCACAGAGATAGATATAGCGTCCTCATACTCCAGCTCGTAGGAAAAAAGAAATGGTATATTGAAGATTATATTACGACAACTGAGCCTGGTGATATTTTATACCTCCCTGTCGGGCTTGAACATTATGCTCGGAGTATTGAGGACTCTTATCACGTCTCTTTTGCTTTAACTCTTCCTAGTATTTTTGACCTACTAGATCAGTACTCATATTCGATTAATAAAAAATTTGATTTTAATCCTAGGCATCAAGAAGATCAGATAAAACAGGTACAAGAGATTCTCGATAATTTTCGTCAATCACCACATACAATCATTAAGGATGGGCTCAAAGCTTACTCTCACAATAAAGAACTTGGTCGTTTTGGTTCTCTAAGCTACGAAAAAGAAACTGAAGAATTAAATTTAAAAGAAGTGTATAATATAAATTTTGATCACATCATCAAATTTTCAAATACTAATAATCAGCTGAAACTTCATAATACAAATGAGGAATTTATTATTAAAAACGAAATTTTCATTGAAATACTCAACGAACTTTTATTTTTAACAACAGACTCACTTGAACAGATAGTTAGAAAATATGATTACTCCCATTTGAAAATAATACAATTTCTAAAATTCCTTCATGCAAATTATATTATCAAAAAAAATCATTTAAAATTTTGAAAAATTAATTGATGAAGTCCTCTATTATTCTCTGTAAATGGCTGTCGATTAAATTGAACATAAGCATCGATATATTTATTAAATAACTTAGATGTACTGTTTAAATTATTAGTTTTGGGACTGTCTTGTAAAACTTCTAACCATTTATGGTAAATGGTCATACGATCATAGTCACAAACTTTTTCTTTATTCACTTTGAAATCAAAATAATTTTTTAAGGCCATTTCCAAATGACTTTCTAATATAGTGAAGTGTCCGCGACATTCGGTCACCGGAAGATATCTTACCTGTGAATACTTTTCAAACTGCTTAAGTCCTCCCCAACGGGAGAGAATGAGATCACATCCATTATAAAGAGCTTGAAGGGGGGCATATCCAAAATCTTCTGAAGTAAATGTACTCAAATATAAGAAGCATCTTGAATTCTTTAAATTAGTAATTAACTCATTTTGACTTAAGTTACCAAGATACACAATATTTTCAGGTGAATTTTCAATTAAATCTTTTACTGCATTTGTATTAGTTTTAAGCCCACTTAAAGGATAAGACTGATCATCTATTTCTCCTGCCAAGGCAAGACTATATTGTGAAAACTCAGGTTTAGAGAAAAGATTGATAATAGTAAAAATTCCCTTTGCGGAGTTTAATCTTCCTGCGTAAATAAAGTCCCATTTTTTGTTGTCTGTACCAAAAGAAAATTTCTGATTAATTGAAAAAGGAGCAACTGCTGAATCAATACCAATAAAAAACTTTTGAGCAAATTCCTTGTAGGCTTCACTAGCATAGAGAAAGCGTATTTTTTGCATTTTTAGTAGAGAAACATACTCCTTCAATCGTCTCGGATTTGAAAGTATATTCCCAAAGATAGCAAAATTATGAGTCGCATTTGGCCTTTTTTCTATGAGTGAATTTATTGCTTCTCTAACATTTACGCCAGATACATAGTAAATGACTTGAGAAGCTTCAGAAGATATTCTTTTAACTTCTGATGATGAAATTTTATATTGCTCGTCTATATATATAAATTTAATCTTATAAAATTTTGATAAGTTTACTAGAAGAGCGTTGAACTCTATATCAATTAGCTGCATACTTTTCCATTCTTGGTTAAAACAAGGCGAATTTCTTACAATAATTAATTCCAACTCTAATCCTCTTTATTCTTAAATTGATGATGGATATAAAAATAAATAATCAGAACTATAAATCCCAAACTGAAGTATATAAATTCTATGAGCTTTAGATTCTGTCTTAAAGCTTCTTGCATGGGACTTAAAAAGATGCTTTGTTGATCAAATTTTACTTGAGTTTCGGGATAAAAATATGGCCCGTAGTAAGCATTTTTCTTTGGAAACCCCACAATTTGATGATCATTCGTGGAGGAATTAATCCACAAATTTTCTCCAAAGAGTTTGTAGTTTAATTCACAAGCATTTTTTGAATTTACAACTGTGTAGAAGGGGTTGCCATTTATAGACATATTAAAGATCCAAGAGATTTTTTTATATTTATGACTTTTGCACAATAGACTTATATGATACCAATGCCAATAAGGAGTACATCTTACAAAAGCATAGCCGCTTCGTTGAATCTCCGTTCTAACTTCACCAGTTTCCAAAGTCATCTCTTTTATCGATTCACACTGTCTATTTGAGTCAAACATTGTCACGGCAAGACGAACTCCTTCATAGCTAATTTTATGATCTCCTTTTATAAAAAAAGGAAAAATATTTGCGGTGATAATAAAAAAGAGAAAAATTCGTACTCCCCAGTTTTTAACTGGCATAGTTTTTAGCTTTGGTAAAAACAAAATACAAATTATAGGAAGACAGTGTATAGGATATCTAAATCCAACTAACGAAATAGAATAAATATGAAAAACAATGTAAGTATATAGAGCTATGCTTTTTATTCTATGATTACGAGATAAAAGTAATATTGGAGTAAACAACTCCAATAAAACAATAAAATTAGTCGCAAATGGTATTAGAGAATCATGAAACAGTGGTAGTCCCAAATTGAGTGTCGAAAAATAAGTACCCACGATCCATGCATCATGCACTTTAACCAAGGCAGACACAAAATACATAATCACAAGGGTATGCTTTAAAGAATTAAATTTATTTTTTGAAAATAGTAAAACAAGTAAAAATCCAATATGAAAATATTCAAATGGAACAGATATGCGATCTTCAAGAAAAAAAGTTGCCCAAACCTTCCAAATTGTAGGTGGAATGATAAAAAGTATAGATTTAAACCAACTCCCTTTGGCACCAAAGAATACAGATAGTGTAATCAAGCTAAAAAGAAATGCATAAAACAAATTCCCGGAATATCCATTTGGAAGAAAGTTAAGAAAATAGAATTGCTCACATGTTCGAAAGTAGGTCGGGCAAACATAACTCATGTTTGAGATCTTAGATAAATCACCAATCTTATGATTCATTAATGTTTGAAAAGAGAATAAGAATCCAACTATCAAAGCCCAATATACATATTGTAAATATTTATTTGCTTCAATCTCTTTTACTCTTAGGAGATTTGCGAAATATTCTTTCACGACAGACTCCTTTTACCACTTCTCAATTGTTTTTATATTCATTTGAAAGAATTTAGTATCAACACCTTCAAGCTGTTTATAAAAGGGAAACTCTAACCATTTATTAAAGTCATTTGAACTTAACGTTTTTACCTTTTTCTTTATATTGGTAGACAGTTCACCAAGACTCACATCATCAAGAATCTTTTTAAGAAAATAATTCATCCTACTAATTTCGACCTTAAACTCTTTGATATTTTTGGTCGTCCTTGGAATTGTATCGTAATATATAGGTGAGAACATCCCACTCCAAGGACGGTAGATCCACCTCAAATTATCTGGTAAAGTTGAATGGATTGATCCCGTCATGGCAACTATTGCCAAAAAGCTATAAAATGAATCTTTATCGATCAATGCAAAAGAAGGATCTCTAAGAGCCTTTTTCCATTTTTTCATAACGTGGGAAGAGTTTATTTTTGGTCGCACTTTATATAAAACAGGGTTCAAAGTACTCTCACCGTCAGATATCTTTCTATTAATATAAGGTACTTTGATAATACTATCCCTTCTGGAAATAGCTGATTTCCAAACATTATTTTGAGATACAATATAGCTTCCACTAAGACCGTTGTGTTCTAATGCATCGGGAATAATTTTTTCGTAAAGAATATACTTTCCTGCATTATCATAATTTATTTTTAGATTAATAGGAATAATCTTACGATATAAAAGACCTAGTTTTTTAGAGGCATATTGCCCGAAAACTTCATAATGCCCGTATTTGTCTTCATAACGAATAAGACTAAAATTTCTCATACCAAACAGGCTATATTTTTCATCTAAACTCACAGCAAATGATCGTCTCTTGGTCCTCCAATGACTATTGAGATCCCCGTGAATATCAAATTTTAAAGGATATATTTGATCATTAAATACGACAGCCCCTTTATATTTCGTAAGTTCATCGTCATACCGAAAATTTCTTCCTTTAAGGCTTAAAATATCGGCGTCTAATTTAGCCTGAGACTTCGGATTTAATAAAAAAATCAAATCAATTGCGCTGGCGGTGTTTAATAAAAATAATAATATAAAACTAAATAGTATTTTCATAGCCTTCTTGATACTTGCTGAAGTTAGACTCACTTATATTCATTCGATGTAGAGTAAGTTTTATCCAACTTGGAATAATAAAAGCCTTAATCTCTAAAATACAAATATGATTCTCAAGATGTGTTTTGTTGGTTATTAAGTTTTTAAATAAAATATTAGAATCGAGTGTTATTCTTAAATCTTCATCGATATCGACTGCCGTTCTGTCATAATCAACTTGAATAATTGGATATAAAACAAGTGTTCCTAATTTTTGTTTTGAAACTGTTTTAATATAGTTCCAAGTTTGAGGAAGATTGTAAAAACGCTGTTTATAATTTATTTTGCCATTTTTTACTTTAGCTTCAAAAAAAGATTCTTTCAGATTATAAATTCTTTGTCTTAGCTTAATCTTTTGAAAATTTCCATCTAATTTTTGATAAAGGAAATCTTTATTTTGAGTATCATAGTAATTAGATCGGACATGATATGTATTTACCAAGTATTTGTATTTCAGCAGTTGCAAAAGCATCAGATATTGATGATTTGAAAGAATATATTTAGTCTCCTCTCGTTCTTTTACTTTTAGCTCATTCATATATTATTCTTCCATTTTCCCAGAAAACTTTTTTTTGGAAATTGATGATTTTTTTGTTCGGCACCCCTTTATATACAAAAACTGAGGAATCTTTTGAGGCCACCCATATCCCAATTGGCTCCTTAAAACTAAGTGAGCTTCCCTCAACATTAGAAGCTTCTCCAACACTGATGGCCTTATCCACAATATTATGAAAATTAGATGATTCTATAATTGCTTTTGTTTTGGAAAAATCAACTCCATCACCACCAGCTTTATCTATCTTCAATTTACTTATTGCAACCTTAGATAAATCAATATCTATAGCATCAAGATAGCTATTAAGAATGATACTCTCAGAGATTTCACCGAAACTCTCTTTTATATGAATACCATCTTCGCCTAATGCATCACTGACCTTAATATCTTTCAAACTAAAACTTTTATTATTATAAATATTTAAACTACCAGATAAAAACAATCCATCGGCCCATCTAGTTCCTCCTCCTTCTAAAATTAAATTTGAAATACTAACAGGACTTTGAAAATTCATTACTGAGACAGAAGAGTCTTTGTCGGCATAAAAATATTTTCCTGATAAGTTTCTAATATATTGAAAATCTTTTTGTCCATTAAGAATAATGCATGAATTTATGAGTTTTATTTTATTATATTCTTTTAAGTTTAAATTATTAATTGGACAAATATTTGTAAAAACAGCAATATTCTTGTTAACACTCTTACTTGATCGAAAGTTTTTTTTTTCTCTGTAGTCGAAAATTTCAACTTTTTGATGAATATTCGAATCTAATGTAAAAGAAATTTTATTTTCTTCCAAATTATCATAGGGAACTAATTCATTAGCGAAAACAAAAGTATGAAAGCCTTTTTTTAACTTGAAGGGAAAATCAAAAAAACGAACGACCCCATTTATCGGTAGAAAATTAAAGCCTTTAACATCGAGTATTTTTGGATAATTATAAAAAGAATGTATATGTATTTCAGTAGAGTAAAAATAGACATGAAATGAAACCATCTCTCTGTCTTTATTATTCTTCTTATAATCTTCTTGTATGAAGAAAATGCCGATAAGTACAAGCCCTATCAATAGAAAGAAAAATTTATTGATTGAAAATCTGAACATTTTTTATTGCTGGATTCTTAGAGATTTTTTTATAAAGATCATAATTTTGCAACAATGCATTTTGGGATTTTAAATTAACAAATGCTATGTTTTCATTATGAGAAATTGAAATCACTTCTACTTTTTGACTTTCGATATATTCCGACAAAATCTGATCTACCATATCTTGGGATGTTTCAAAATTCACATAAGAACCACTATCATCCGCCTGCTTAAAAAGAGTTTTCTCAATCATTAAAATAAATAAGCTAAGTAATATCGTTGCAAGGATCGTAATTTTTAAGTTTTGGCTACCTAAGCCAACACCAATACAAATTGCAAATAATAAGTAGATAAGATCTTTTGGACTTTTAATTGCCGTTCTAAATCTTATAACAGAAAGAGATCCTACCAAGCCTATGGATAGAGCAATATTTGTTCCAATAAAAAACATAATTAAATAGACGACAGGTGTCGTAAATATTAATGAAAACTCAAAATGAGTATCTCTAGTAAATTTTGGATTAGTTATCCTATAAAGTACAAATGGAAAGAGACTTAGCAAAAATGCGAAACCTAAAGAAATCAGAAATACGCTATGATTAACAATAAATTCATTCATAAAAAAATTGTAACGTGATAGTATATGGTTAGCAAAGATCTATTACATTAATTATGAGCGTTTGGTCTAAATTTTTTCCTATAATATAGTAATGAAAAAAGAAAATATTATGAAAAATCAAGTTATCAGCCTCTGCAATCAAGCACTTACACAAGTAAATATCTCTCCTATTAATATCGTATTACATGGAAGCCAGACAAATTTTACGAAGCATTCAGAAGTTGATGTTCTCGTTTTAGTTAAAAATGAAATTGAAAGAAAAAAAGCAATTACCGCTTTAAAGAATTTAAGAAAAAGAATATGGATCGAATTAACATCTATCCTTGATTTTAATATTATAGAACAAAAAGTACTTCAAAAAGATAGCGTTAGCTCGTTCTATTTTACAAAGATTCTGCAAACAAGTGAAATTCGACTTCATGGAAGTCCAAAAGATATCACAGAAGAAGATATGCTCGGAATTCTTAACTTTAAATTTCAATATCTAAAAACTAAATATCCAGAAATTAAGTTTGAAGAAAAGATTGGACTTGCCATTTTCTTATATCTAGAAAAAGATAAAATCTCCTTACCTTACTTATACAAGAAATCACGTCTTTTTGAATGGTTTGAAAAACTTGAGAGCGCTGATGAAGACTTCTTTTTAATTAAGGAACTTATCAATATATCCAAAAGCCCTCATATAAAAATTTTATCCAAATTTACAGCGCCAGAATCACAGAAAATACAAAGGCTAGATAAATTCATTCATTCTTATTTAAAGATATAAACCATTTATTTGAGAACTTTTTATGAAAAGTCTTAATATCACTTACAATAACTCCTTCAATATCAGAAGAAAGTGATTTAATAATTTCTTCTTCTTGAGTTAGCTCAGGCAAGAACATATACGTTTTCGCATTATATTTTTTCATCTTTTTCAAAAAAGACTCAGGCCAACCTGAAAGCCCTTTAGAATCTCTAATTGATAAACTCATACTCAATCCTCGGCACGGACTAAGATCTCCATTATTGCGATAGGCTTCGAGGCATTTCTTTGATTGATGATGATTACTGATAAATTCCGAAACATTCTTTAGATTAAGTTTTTGAGCTTCAACAAATAAACGATTTGGTCCCCAAATTTTGATTTTTATATTAGGGTAATTTTTAAATAGTTCTAGATATGGTTTAAATGATTCAAACTCCTTGTCTTTTGGATTAATAAGAAACCCTTTTTTTGGAAACATCTCAAAAAGCTCTTCAAGCCTAAAGACCTCACCAATTCCCTTATTTTTAAAAGGAAAAATTTTTTTCCCATCCTTCTCAAAGAACACATTGTGATTAGGGGCCAATCTTGTTCGAAGATCTAAATAGTTATAATCAGAAACATATCCCCTTAAATTGGTAAGGCAGTCTAATTTTTTATCATGTGTTACAAATATAACTCTATCCTTAGTCAATCTTGTGTCGACTTCAACATAATCAGCACCGTATTTAAAAGCTTTATCAAAATTACTTTTAGAAAAATCATAATCAGCACCATTATCATTTCGAAACGCGTGAACACATTCTTTATTATCAGAGTTAAAAAAAATTTCAGGGTTTACAGTATTGTGAAAGGCCTTATGGGAAATAACCGTTAAATTAGAATAAACTCTTTGTTTAGCTCCAATAGTACAACTTAGAAAAAAGCATATTACTAAGTATCTTTGCATATATAAAAGCTCCTCTAAGTGAACATCGAAAAGAATGAGCAGATTACACTAGCGGTTATAATGCTTAGGGGAGGGGTATATTTCAGTAACCACCACTTTGTTCGTCAGGGGCGTAAGCTTCAATATTTGATATCTCAACATCTTCAATCAAGTCGATTAGATCTTCTATTTTTATTTTTTCAATCTCTGGCTTAGTAAATTTCTTTTTATCACTCACGACTACCAAGGTAACTCAGCTTTGGATTTGAGTCAATATTCACTTTAGTGAAGATTAAGTTAGCTTTTTACTCTGTAGAATTATTTCCTGAGTAAGTGTAAGTATTTCAATAGTATAGGGCACTTAAGAATTTAATTGAAGATCTTACGGTAAACAAAGAACTTTAAAACTAGCACAATCAATGTGGCAATCAGCTGAGCAATAAGTAGATAAAGCTTAAAGTAATTAAGTATCGCAATATAGATAAAATAGTTCATGGCCCTAAAGCCCAGGCCTGCTATAAAGAACATGGTTAGGGTTTGAGAGTTTTTTCGAGTTTTGGTTTTATTAAAAACAAAATACCTATTGATGAAAAAGCCTAGAATGAGATCACAAAAAAGAACGAATATATAGGTTAATTCAAGATCGAGTGCTAGTAGGTCGGCGAGTATGAAATTAAGTCCAAAGGAGAAGACTTTTAATATGACTCCTCCATTTAAAAATTTCATTGGCTCAGAATTTAGAATTTTTCTCACTCGAGGTTATCTTCTTGTTTTAGAAATTAGATCAGCTAATAGTCCAAAAAATAAAGTCTGAACTCCAAATAAAAATGATACTGATACCAAATTCACATGCTCAATTGGTTTTCTCCCATCACCGATAATGAAGTCTGATAGGTCGTAAAAAGCAGTTAAAAATGCAAGCGCCACAAAAAACAATCCAATTGGAGCGAAAAATTTTAATGGTCTAACTCCCACAACAATTTGAATGATTTGCGGAATTACCTTGAAAGGATATTTATATGAGATAAATGACTTACCAGTTTCTCTTTTTCTGAACTCTACATCCACGTGAGCAAACCTCATTCCTTTATGATAGGAATCAAGAAGAATCTGCTGAGTATAATTATAATCTCCAGGGAGATAGAAATTTTTTAGGTAGGTGGAGTTAACTGCAAGAATTCCCGGTTGTGAATCGTATACAGGCCATCCTGTTAACCAGCGCATTAGTCCTGAGAAAACTTTGTTACCAACCTTTCTTACAAATGGCATTTTGTAGGCAATGCTATTGAATCTGTGTCCATAAACTGTGTCAGCTTCATCATTTAAAATTGGCTGAACCAACTCCCAAATATTATCTGGATTATGTTGTAGATCTGCGTCAAATTTTACTACTATACTTGCTTCGTCTGCTCTAGCTGCGGTAAGGCCTGATCTGATGGCAGCACCTAGGCCTCGGTTTAATTTATGAACGATAACTCTATCGGCTCCCGCCTTTTCTGCTAGTTCTTGGGTTTTATCGCGGCTTCCGTCGTTGATGACATATACTTAAAACTCGATGCCTCGCTCTTGATATTGAGCTTTCTTTTCAATTAAGGCTGATACTGCGGCAGCAATCTTTTCTTCTTCATTAAATGCAGGGACAATTACAATTAGCTTTTTCATATGAATGTACTATATTCTATTGGGTAAATGTTTGTCTAATTTGTCCAAGAGATTAAAATGAATCTTCCAAAACCTCAGTCTATATTGATTTTTACCTGCGTATTCTTTTTTTTGTTTTCCTTAACATTAATCCATCCAGTAAATAGGACTGCCGATCAATATTCAAACTCAACTTATGGAAAGCTTCCTAGGCATGTAGACCGTGTGTGGCGCCTAGCAAGTTCTGATGCCGCAAAGCCTTTTTCTGAAGTTAAGGATCATTATTTATTTCATGAAAGAAATCCGGGGCTATTTAAATTTATAGCTGAGTTAACTATTCGAGCTGGGGCAAAATCGCCTGCACCTCTACAAGTAATACTCTCTTTATTAGTTGTTTTAGGGATTGTAGCTCAGTTTTACTGGCTTAAAGCTTTTTTTAAACACGATATTTTTCCCGTGGTGGGCTGTCTTTTTATATTAGGGAGTCATTTTCTAACGACCTTTGGGAGTACAATTCATCAGCATCCCTATAATTTTTCATTTTTTAATTTCTGTATGTATTTTATTGTAAAATTTAATCAGACTCATAAGAGAAAATATTTTGTATACGCGTTTTTAAGCTATCTCTTTTTATGTCAGAACTATTATATGTTCTGGGTTTCGACTTTTATAATGATGGTGGGAATTAATTGGAGTTATGGGCAAAAACTAATAAGTGTTAAAAATTTCGCTCTGGGTATGGCACCTGTTATCACTATGATTATTTTGCTTGCCAATATTGCCTACGCTCATGATGGACTGGCCAACGGGATTCCAAAGCTTCGAAAGATATATAAAGCGAGAGTTTTAGGAATAGTCGAAAAGGGCGAGCCTCAAAGAGCTTTAAATAAAAAAGATTATTTAAAGTATCCTCTTACCGTTTCAAGTCGAGTGGAGCGATATTTTTATATTCCTGGTTTTTTATTTTTACTCTTAGTATGGCCACTTAGAAGAATGCGAAAGTTTAATAACTCCGATCTTAATTATAAGGTTTTCTATTTTATCGTTCCTGCCGCGCTCTCTTGGTATATGTTTGTGTATGAACATACAGCGGTTCATCAGGTGGCCGGAAGGTATAGTTATTTTTTGTGGATGATATTTCTGGCCTATTTTAGTTATGAGCTGAATCTTTGGTGCGAAAAAACAAACCGGACCAAATGGAAGTACTTCTTACCTTTAATCCTAATATACGGTGGGTATGGATTTATCGGGCTTAATATGAGATTTTTTGTTCAGAATATCATTAGGATTATAGGTTAAATTTATGTCACAGATTGAAGTTAGTAAAAATATTGTATTGAGTGCCGGGAAGAAGTTGTCCGAGTACTTTGAGGAGCAAAACAAAGTTATACTGAGCCAAGTTGGTCGTGATATAAAAGCTCTCGCTGACTCCGAGATTGAAAAATTTATTCGTGCTGAGCTCAGTTCAAACTTTCCAAATGAAAAAATTCTAGGTGAGGAATTGGGTACGGCCAATTTCGATGATCTCTCCGGTTTTGTGATCGATCCAATCGATGGAACTATGAATTTTGCCAAAGGCAATCCAATTTTTTGCATTTCGCTGGCCTATTTAGATAGAGGGGAGCCGGTATGGGGAATTCTCTACAATCCAGTTTTAAAAGAGATGATTGTTGGCTTTGAAAGCCAGGTTTATCTCAATGATGAAAAGGTAAGTGTTAAGGCGCCAACATCTAGCGATCAAGCGGTGCTTGCGACTGGGATTCCGACTAAGCTTAATATTGATGACACAGAGTCCTTTGTTAATTACTTAAGCGTGATCAAAAAATTCAAAAAAGTCAGGATGATAGGTTCTGCGGCGCAAAGTGTAGGTTGGATCGGACTTGGCCGCATTGATGCTTATAAGGAAGATTCCACTATGCTATGGGACGTAGCAGCAGGTCTTGCTATCGTTAAGGCTGCCGGCGGAGTTTATAGTATGCAGCGAGTGGATGAAAAGTCTTGGAAATATAATATTAGAGCGGCGCTAAGTAATAATCTTTTAGCAGCTCTCGATTAACCTAGAGCCTGGTAATACTCAAAAATTTCTAGTGCGCATTCTTTTGGTGATTTTTAATTAACTTTCTCAATTAAGTAGATTTTAGAGTCATAAGTGTTTAAGTTAACCTTTAGTCCAAGCCAACTAAACTTGAATAAAACTTTCTTTAGAAAAAACTGCTGAAGCAGTTGTAAAATGTAGGACAATGGAAAGCTCCAGTAAAAATAGCTACTCTTTTTTAGTCTCAGGTTGTTTTTACTTAGAATCTTAGTCATACTCTGATTGTTAAAATAATATATATGTGGGGGTCTTACATGCCACCATCTTTTCCCAAGAACCTTGTGGGTTATGCTAAATGTGTCGGGTGTAGCAATAACGGCGACCCCATCTTTTTTAAGATGATTATAGATAAAACTGCATAATTGATTGGGTGAGGCAACGTGCTCGATAACATCAAGAGCTATAATTAAGTCATATTTTTTATGACTATTTAATTCCTCAAAACCACAGTTCGTAACATCTAGCTTTAGAGCATCTCTAGCTACATCTGCCAAATGTTTACTAGGCTCTAAGCCACTCACTTTCGCATTCCAAGTACTTCTAATTTCCCTAAGTAGATGGCCACCACCACAACCAATCTCAAAGACACACATTTCGCTTCTTTGAGATGTTTCAATAGGTTTTAAGATATTATTAATTTGAGAAAAACTAGATTTGCAACGAATATGAGCATCTTTTAGGTAGTCTCTATCCGTCATGTTCAAATATAAAGCTACTATATTAGCATTAGAAAGAATATATTTGGGTTGAACGAGAGAGCAATCGTTACACTTAACTGTCTCAATCGATACACCATAAGTTTTGTTTGTTACCTGAACTAGTTCGGGTGATAGAGACTCAGTGTTAATCGTAGAAGTTCCTACTTTATAGAACCTAATATCATTGGAGTCACAGGCTTCACAAAAGCTTCTCTCATTCATATTTTACCTATTCATACCACTAAGTGTTAAAAAATTCATAAGATTTAGTTTCGTGAGAAGTAAGACTGCCATAAGGGTTGTCGAGAAAATTGTAAAAAATAAAAAACCTTTTTTTTCAAAAATTCTTTCAGGATCTTTAATAATTGAGTTCTCTTCATAGGCAATTACAAAATACCAAGCGATCCAAGTTATCAAAAAAGGCAAAATTATAACTAGATCAATTTGGTATTTGAATGCCAAAGCACCTAGCATAAAGTTAAAAACACTTATGGCAACGATCATGCTAATCAGTAAATTTTTTTCAGAGTAATAGCTCAAGCTTTTTCTGTAGCTAGTGTAAGTTTCTTTATCTTTTATAAATCGGATTTCTCCAAATCGCTTTGAAGCCATTAAAAAGACACCTAAAAACCAGAAAAGAATCAAAAGCGACGATGGTACAATTTCGCTTTCTTTAGCTACAGAGTACCAACCAACTGACACTCTTATAGCGTTGTTTAACGCCTCAGATGTGAAGTCCAAAAATGGCTTATCTTTCAATCTAACGGGAGGTATATTATACATTAATCCACTGATAAATAAAAGAAATAGAGATATGTGTAAACTACGAGATTCAATTACTGTTATTAGTGCGAGACCTAATAAGTAAAATATAAAACTAAAAAGTAATACCAACGGGATACTAATTCGACCACTCGGAATTGCACGATGCTTTTTTTCTGGATGAAAAGAATCACTTTTTGCATCAAATATTTCATTGATTCCATAGTTTCCCGAAGCGACTGCGCATAAAGATAGGAAAGAAAGTATAATGCAGAATAAAATGTTGTCTAGATGTGCTTCCGTTAAGGTGTAAGCTAGGAGTGAACCAACGAGCATAAATACGTTTCTATACCATCTTAGGGGTCTAAATACGTCGAGAAGCGAACTTATCATTAATTTCTCCATTTTTATTTATAAAAAAAACCTTATCACTGATTTTGATGAGGGGCAAATCATCCATCGAGTCTGTATATAGTGTAATGTCGTTATTTTTTAGATCATCACTTGTTAAGAATCTATTTAGTTCCTCTATTTTCATTTCTCCCCAACATGTTTTAAATTTTTCTTTGCAGTTAATTTCTGTTGCTATTAATACATTATATGAAAGCACGTCTTTTAAAACATTTGAGATTATTTCTGAGTAGCAAGCTGAAACTATTAGAACTTTATCGTAATTACCTTCTTTTATATGTTTAATTACATCGCAATTTTTTTTACTTTTAAATAAACTAATATATGACTCTTTTTCTAGATCAGTTAAAGAGTTATACGCTTTTATCAAGGTGTATTTCAAGCGAGATCTGATTTGAATCTGATTTTTTCCTGAAAATTTGTATAATATTAGAAGTATTATGTTCCCGAGTATTTTAGGATTTAAAAAAAGTAGCTCTCTGATCATAAAGACTCTCATTGTATCAATAGATACAAGAGTTCCATCGAAGTCGACTAGACAAATTTTTTTATTTTTTTGCATAGAATCTTTTCTTAATCACAGTCAAATAAAACAAAACGTAAAATATAACAATGAAATCATAAGGTATTCTGTATTGTACATTTGGCTCAATGCCACAAGCGACTAAAAATAAATTGATAAAAATGAAGATTGCTATTGAAATAAAACTAACATTTTTTCTTCCAAGGGTGAATATAAATGAAACAAAAAGGCAATAAAAAATAACAGATATAACTCCATAAACTTTATCAATTGGAATAGTGGGTAGTTTAGCTATAGGAGAAGCAATAGGATAATAGTTCATAAGTTTCTCGGCGCGTTTTCTTAAATTATTCACTTTGATGCTCGAGGGAGGTTGAGATTTGGGTGTACTGGAAAGCCACCACATATTTGAGTAGGGGATCAACTGTCCCTCTGATAGAGTTTTATTTTTTTTGAGTGGTTCAGGTTTTATATAGATACCGCCCTCAGGTTGTTTGGGATAATATCCAAAAGAAATAATTTTGAATAAATCACTTAGACTCCTTAATAGGTAATGAATGGGGGCCGTTTTTATTGATTCAATTCCAGTTTCTCTTACTATTGCGTAATTTGATTCCCAACCTAATTTATTGTCCGATAAGTAGGCAAGGTCCCAAAACATTCGAGTGTTTTTTGAAGTTTTGAACTGTTCTAAAGTAATAGAAAACTCTTTATATAGAGAAGTTGTTAGTAAATCATCATTTATGAGGTTCAAAAGTTTGTTAGTTGATTCTCCTTTGGAATTCTTGAATAGTTCTCCAGTCGTGTAAAGTTTGTAAGCGGGTAAAAATAGGTTTCCTCCACGTGAGACAGAAAAGCTCTTGTACCGGATGTAGTTATGAGTAGACAGAGTTAATATTGCGCCTATAGTTCCAAGAAAATAAATTGAAGTCCAATTTAGAGCCGCACCAAATCTTTTCTTTTTGTTAAGTGTAATTAGAATTGGTAAAGAAAACATTATAACTAATTGCATGTTTGGCCTGATGGCGATTAACCCAATAGATATAACTGTAATTATGCATATATCCTTTTTCGAAAAATTTTGGGATTGTATCTTGTTGTAGCGATAAAACCAAAGAGTTAAAAAGTAGGTCATTAAAAGATCGCTTGAGGTTTCATGAAAGAAAATACAAAATGGTATATAGGCAATTAAAGTCAATGCGTACAAAATTGCAAATTTCTTGCTAACCAAATTTCCTGTTCTATATATGATCTGTATGGAGTGAATATAGATTAGTGTGTTAAATGTTGCGACTAAATTTATTCCCCCAATCTGGAAAAGAGGTCCATATATAAGGCCTGTTCCCGGAGTTCTATATGCCATCAGTAGGTAGTGAGTTGGCTCAGATCGAAAGAGATCAAGGTAATGGTATATGTAAGTTAAAAAGTCTCTACCAGGATGTATTGGATAAAAAACAGAAATGATCAGGAAAGAACTCAACGCAGTTGAAAAGAGAAAAATTTGCTCTTTAGAAAACCTAGCAAGAAAAAGTCTCACTTTCTACACTTCCTTAACAGACCAATTTTCATGAACTCTTAATATTCCTCGCTCCAATAGGGTTAGGTTTTTGTCTGAAATTTGAAAAGAAGATTCTGCTAAAATCCTCTCATAGGTTTCGTAAGTTTCGCTATTCCTGATAGAGATATTTGGAATATATGCTCCAGGGCTCAGATTGTGCCTTTTTATTTCAACAGTAATTTTGTAAGTCTTACCTTTTTTGAGGTTTGAAATTGAAAATTTGTTTTTGTCATTACTCACAACCCAGAAGCAAGTTTTGTAGTCCTCCTCACTGAGTACACCCATTGAGCAACTCAACTCATTGATAGGCGAGTTAACCTTTATCGTGCATTCAAGGATTAACGGAGCCGTTACATCAATTTTAAAGTCCTTGTCACAGTTCGTTTTGTATTCAATTATTTCTAATTCTTTACCAGCCTCTTCATTGTCCTGATTGTTAGCTTCTTTCTTTAAGTCGCTCACTCTCTTAGCTCTTGAGTTTTCTTGATATTTTGCAATTGCCGTGTGTGTATCTCCGTCAAATACTACCCTCCCTCTTTCAAGAATTATTGTTCTCGAGCAAAGATTGCGAATTTGATCAAGGTTGTGAGATATAAAAATAATCGTATTTGCAGACTGGTGAAGCTCAGACATCTTTCTTAAGCTTTTATTTCTAAATGATAAGTCTCCAACGCTCAAGACTTCATCAACCAAAAGTACTTCTGGTTTTTTATTGATTGCAATTGCAAACCCAAGCCTAACTCTCATTCCTGAAGAATAAGTTGAAACCGGAGCGTCTAGAAAGCCATCGATATCTGCAAAATTGCAAATATCATCAAATTTTTCGTCAATCTCTTTTTTAGTCATTCCGAGTATTGATCCATTCAAGTAAATATTTTGTCTACCTGTCATGTGAGGATGAAAGCCTGCTCCTACAGCAATTAGAGAGCCAACACTTCCATTTATTTGGATCTCACCTTTATCAGGAGGGAGTATCCCTGAGATAACCCTTAGCAGTGTTGATTTACCAGATCCGTTTGAACCAATAATTCCAACTGTTTCACCCTTCTTGATTTTGATGTTAATATCCTGCAGCGCCCAGAACTCTGAATCTCTTAGTGAGCTGTTTGTTGCTTTGATTTTCACAAGTGACTTTGCTACATCGCTCGCACCATAAATCAAACTTTTTTTAAGAGATCGGGTGAATTTTTTACTAAGCCCATCTATTATTATTGAGTAATCTGTCTCATTCATAGCATCTTCTCTATAACTTTATGCTCTCCCAAATAAAATACTCTGAGGCCAATAACAAGTACTAACAAGCAGAAAATACAACTTATTGTAAATTGATTAGAAAGGTTTATATTTCCATTAAGACATAACTCTCGAATACCTGTTATGATGTGGTTTAAAGGATTGAGCTCAATTAGCATTTCTAAAAATTTGTTGTTAGTTTTAGGAACATAAATTACGGGGGTGATAAACATCAAAGTTTTGATGAAGTATGAAGTAATCCTCTTTATGTCAGGAATTACAACAGATACAAGAGAAATTATAACACCTAGCCCTACGCCAAGCATAGTAAGAGGAAGAATTAAGATTGGCAATAATATGATAGCCCAGCTCATATCATAGTTGAAAACAACTAAAACAGCAGTTGTTATAATGAAACTGATTAAATAATTCGCAAAGAAATGAAGATACTGCTTAACGATCATAATTTCGTGGGGGTAATTAACTTGTAAGATGAAACCAGCACCCGACTGAAGGGTTGTTGAAGTAGTTTCGAAAGACTGTACAAAAGCATTCCATATTAGGGTGCTCATTAATAAAAAAACAGGGTAAGGGATGTCATTTTGCCCTGGATTCAGAGCGCCTATTTCATTCATAATAAGCCAAGAAAAGACGCCGAGAAGTGGAGACAAAAGTACCCACCCAACTCCCAAGAACGACTTTCTGACAGATGAGGTAAAATCTCTAGTAAAAAGTTGAACAATCAACTCTCTACTATTTTTTATATTTTTGTAGAAATAATAGAGGGACATGAGGGTATTAGTCTTGTGCCTCATGTCGGAATAGTAGCGTACCATTTAAATTCGGTCCTAATTTTATATTTTATTTTAAAGCTTTTTTGATAGTATACATTGCATAATTTGAAGGCAAGTGTAATATTTGGGAGGTCAAGTGTCATTTGATTACAGCGATTACGCCAACTCTATTGGTAGATGTTTTAAAAATCACGGAAGTATTTTTGACATGAAGATAATAAACGATCCCTATGAGTTTCTAGTAAACTTAATTGAAAGTGGTGACACTATTCTTGATATTGGAGCGGGGCGAAGTTTACCTTTAAAAACTACTCTCGAAAATTCTGGAAAGTCATTTGTCTATAAGTCTATGGATTCAGATCCAGCAGGAAAATTTGATTATCGCGGTGTTGAAGAAATTCCAAAGGAAACCCAATTTAACTGCCTTTTTGGTAACCAAGTATTTGAGCACATTGAGGTTAACGCTTCATTAGATTATTTAAAGGGTTTGTCTAAAAGCCTTGTGCCTGGAGCAAAGGTAGTATTAACAGTTCCAAATATTTCACATCCTAATAGGCAGATTTCCAATATAACCCATATAACTCCTTGGGGACATTCAGGTCTATATTTTCTATTAGAACAAACAGGCTTTAAAGTTGAGGGGGTATATAGGTACAGTAAAAGACATCCTCAGGGTGTTGTGGAAAACATTTTTGCAAAGGTTATTTCGAATTTGTACCGTATGGATTGGTGCGATAGTGTTCTTATATACGGAAGAAAGGCTTAATCTTGTTGGAGAATGTTGATTTAGAGGTTGATGGTAAGGTTTATAAGTGTGACATTTCACACAACTGTTCTAGTGATCGTTGGGAGATTCCTCGATTGGTGATAGTCTCTTATCAGCCAAACGAAAAAGTTAGGGACTTAGTTGAAGTTGCATTAAAATCACTTTTATTTTACACGAATGAGCCTGCAGAGATTTGGGTCGTAGATAATTTTGCTAATAATAGGTGCTCTCAATGGCTTTTGGAGTATGAAGATAGAATTAATCTGATTTTTGTAAATGATTCTCCAAGGGTTGATTGTCCTAGTTACGCAAATGCGTTGGGAATAGAAGTTTTTTTAGAGTATTATAAAGAAATCCCATTTCGCTTTCTAGGGACCTTTCACCAAGATGTTGCCTTCTCAAAATTCGGCTGGCTATCAGGAATGTTGAAATTTTTTAGTGAGGAGGTGGTAGCTGTTGGTACTCGAGTTGACACAAAAAGAGTTGAATCTGGAGCATTGCACCCTTTGGGATGTATTTGGGATTATTCTGTTATTAAGTCAGAGGGCTGGCGCTTCTGGCCATCACTTCCTGAGTTTGATTTTGCGGATTTGATTTCTAAAAAAATTATTGATTCTGGGTATAAATATTATTGTTTTGAAAATACTATTTGGTCTAAAGAGGTAACTGAAAAATTAACTTTAAACAAATCGAAATTTGCCGAAGTAAAAGTTGATAGATCTGTTGATAGCTCTGGGAAAGTGTTTTTTATGCACTTGGGCCGAGGAGTTGTGAAATCTACCACTAATGTCAATAACAACACAGCTGCTTGGATCTCCTTTTTAAAAGAGAATGTACTTCCTTTCGGTTTTTCAAGGAACAAAAGTCTTCTAAAAAAAGTGAAAAGAGAAATTAGCTATTCTATTAGAAGGTATTATGTCGATAGGTTTGGATTTGAATACGCTAAGACTATAGATAGAAATTTTAAAATACTGGATATTGGTGGTAAAAAAAGGAACAAGAGAGGGGAATTTAGCTTAGATGATTTTTGCGATAATGTTTCATACCTTAATATTGATAGAAATACTGATCCTGATTTTCTAGTTGATGCAACTAATATTCCCATTGAAGATAATGTTTTTGACAGTATTATCACGTTCGAAACAGTAGAGCATTTAGTAAAGCCAGAAGATATGTTAGCTGAGGCGGTTAGGGTTTTAAAAGTTGGTGGCTCTATGGCTATTACGGCTCCGTTTTTATTTCATGCTCACGGAGATCCGGGTGATTACGGTAGGTACACTCCTCAATGGTACAAGGATAAGTTAGAAAAAGCTGGAATGGATGTTATTTATATCAAAAATCAAGGAAATTTTGTCCATTTCTGTATTTATGTGTTGAAAGTTCTGCTTGTCGCAATTTCGGAGAGAAATGTATTTAAGAAGAAACCAATTCTTTATCGAGGAATGGTCCTTATTCATAGTTTGCTGGTAAAAGCACTATTTCGCTTTGAAGATACAAGTCTAAATGATCATAGAATACTTAGTGGGTTTTACATAGGTGTTGAATTACTTGCAGTGAAAAGAGGAATGAGATCGTGAAAATTTATTTGCACGGAGGAGACAATCTCAATTGGGCACTTGATGATGATTTAAAGAACTTTTCTGATGCCATCTCAGACAGCGCTTTTACAATAGTTAATGGTGAAAGTGAAGCTGATGTAATTTACAGTGTGAACTGGAGAGACTTATTACACTTAGAAAATTCATTATTGGAGAGTAAGTTTATAGTTGCTTGCGTGCCCCACGATATTCGCGTTATGCTCCAGGAGTTGGATTACTTAGAGATTGCGCCTTACATAAACTTGTGGACCTCAATGAGTCTAGCAAATTTAGAAAAAATGAAATTACTCGGTTTTAATTGTGCCTTAATCCGGCAAGCTATTTCACAAGAGTTTAAATGTCTAAACTTAGAGGAAAAGAAAAAAATTAAGGCGTTTTATAATATTCCACAAAACTCTTTTGTAATAGGATCCTTTCAACGAGATACGGAAGGAGTGGATTTGGTTTCTCCAAAACTTGTAAAAGGACCAGATGTTTTTTTCCAAATTATAAAAGCTGTTAACAAGAGAATACCTAATCTGCATATTTTGTTAGCAGGTCCACGACGATTTTGGCTCAGAAAGCAATTGGACGCCGAACAGATAAATTATACTTTTGTTGGTGAAAATAGAGATTTAGAGAGTGACGACATTGATACTAATAATCTGTCTGCATCCGAAATCAATCGGCTCTATAACATTACTGATTTGTATATCGTTGGAAGTCGTTTAGAGGGGGGCCCAAAGGCGATCTTAGAATGTCTTTCTGTTGGGACTCCGATCATTTCTAGTCGGGTGGGGCATGCTCCTGATTACCTCAGTGAAACCAGTTTATTTACTGATCCACACGAGGCTATTGATTTAGTAATGTCTATTTGTAATAGCGGTAGTCTGGAATCTACAAGCACTACGAATGATACTTTCTTAAATAATCTGAAAAGTGATGTGAAAAATTTGTATCTATTAATTCAGGAAAATAATCTAGAAAAAGGTACTGCTAAATCAATTTATCGAAAAATCGTAAAGAACTCAATCCGGAGATCATTTTGGAATAGAATCTTCAGAAAAGACCTTACGGTTTGTGTTCCATATGAGTTTAGGTCTGGTCCCTGGGGTGGTGGAAATCAATTTCTAAAAGCACTAGTTTCAAGTTTGTCTGGGCGTAATAATGTGACGACTAAGATCAATCGCCATACTAATGTTGCACTGGTAAATTCATTTACTTATAACCAAAAAGATATCAAACAAATTGAGAAGCTATCAATCCCTGTCGTTCATAGAATAGATGGGCCAACCTTTTTAATACGGGGGAAAGATAAAGAAGTTGATGATAAAATGTTTGAATTTAATCAGAAAAATGCAACCGTTACAATTTTTCAAACTTTTTGGAGTTTTGTAGAGAATCTGAAGTTAGGTTATCGACCGGTGAACCCCATCATTATTAATAATGCGTCAGATAACAAGCTCTTTTTTAAAAAGATAAAATCTGAAAATAGCAAAAAAATCAGAATTGTTTCAACTAGCTGGTCGGAGAATTACAAAAAAGGATTTCATGACTTTAAGCGTCTTAGTAGTTTGATTGACCGAAATAAGTATGAATACACTTTTGTCGGTCGCCTACCTGAAGATATTGCTGGTATTGAAGTAATTTCTCCTAAACCTAGCGATCAACTTAACAATATACTAAACGATTGTGATTTATATGTTGCGGCTAGTGTAAATGATCCATGCTCAAATGCTTTGGTAGAAGCTTTAACGGTTAATCTTCCTGTCTTGTATAGAAAGAGTGGTGGGCATTCTGAACTGGTAAGCTATGGAGGAATTTCTTACTCCGATGAAGCTAAAATTTATGAAAGGTTAGAGGTCCTAAGTAGACATAAAGATATGTACCAGTCATTAATAACGGCTCCAAATTCAGAATTAGTTTTTAATAGATATGCAAAAGTTCTTACCTTGGCAGCAAAAGGTAGGAAAAAAGTTTAGATGAATTTTCTGAGAACTAATATGTTCAATTTTTTTTCTGCGAACAAGCTAGATATTTATATTCCATTCGAAGAATTTACTCACTTAAAAGGTGGGCCGGCTACCTTCATGCTTAACTTAAAGAATGAGCTTCAGCGCAATGGAATTAAGCCTCAGACAAATATGGCTAAAGCCAAGAGTATCTTTTTTCCTGTAGAGTTCTCCCTAGAGAAACTTGAACATTTTAAAGCAAGAAACGGAAATATTATTCAAAGATTGGACGGGATTTATTACCCAGAGAAACATGGTGAAGAATTTGTAGAGCTTAACAAAGATATAAAAAAAATATATAAGGAGTTTTCTAGCTTCGTAATATTTCAAAGTGATTACTCAAAGAGACAATGTGAGGCACTATTTGGCGTTTTTAGTAAGCATGCTATTATTCATAATGGTGCAAATAAAGAAATTTTCTTCCCAAAATCAACACCTTTAATGGAATTAGGCGCTAAAACGAAATTTATCACTACAGGAAATTTTCGCAATATTGATATGATTGAGCCAGTAATAATGGCATTAGATGAAATTTATCAAGAGAGAGACTTAGAATTATTGGTTCTTGGTCCATTTCCTAACGAGGCTTTAAAAAAGTACCTCGATAGAGAGTACGTACAGTATTTAGGGAAAACGACTGATCAACATAAGATTGCAAATTTTTTAAGATCAGCAGATGCTTTTATTTACTCTCACCTTAATCCCCCATGTCCAAATTCTGTAATAGAAGCAGTTTCATGTGGATTGCCTGTAATCGGCTTTGATAGTGGTTCAATGAACGAGCTTTGCTCGTTTAATACGGATTTATTGGCTTTTGTATCAGATGACATTTTTCAAAACTATGGACAGTTTGATTATAAAAAATTGAAAGAAAAGCTTTTACTTTTTATGAGATCCCCTAGGGAGTACATCAAATCAGCAGTATTAAATTCACATCGTTATGATGTAAAAAATTGCGTCGAAGAATATTTGAGAGTATTTGATGAAGTCGATAAATAATACACCTTATGTTTCAGTTGTCATGGCTGTCTTCAACGCCGAAGGTACTCTAGGGCCAGCAATAGAGAGCATTTTATCTCAAGCGTTTGATGATTTTGAGTTTATCATTATCGACGATGCTTCACAGGATAACAGCTGGAATCTATTATGCCAGATAGAAGATCCACGAGTTATTATTTTAAAAAATAAGGAAAATCTTGGACTGACTAAGAGCCTTAACCTAGCTATTGAAAAAGCTCGTGGCAAGTTGATTGCTCGAATGGATGCCGATGATATTTCCGATAAAAAAAGGCTAAGTAAGCAGGTCGATTTAATGCAAGCCAAAACAGAAATAGACGTTTGCGGAAGTTGGTTTAAAGTTTTTAGTGATAGCTACAGTAAACCAATACTCGAAGTAAAACACCCTACGTCGCATGATGAGATCATACTGTTTGCTAGTCTGTATAATACGATCGGACATCCTACTGTTTTATTTAAAAAATCTTGCTGGGAAAAGATTAAATACGATGAGTCACTTCAGGCAGCTCAAGACTATAAGTTATGGTATGATTTTTATAGGGAAGGATATAGATTTGAGAATATTCCTGAGTTTTTAGTGCTTTACCGACAACACGAAAAAACTATTACTGTACAGAAAGCTGAAATACAGTTAGCGAATGCTGCTAAAGTAAAAGTGGCCTATATGAAAAGAATTTTTCCTCTTCTTTGTGGGATAATGAGGATGGATGAGTTTTTTTTAGGTGTTTTTGAGCGTCAGGTTGCAGAGTCAACTATTAATAGATTTTTATACCGTATATATACTAAACTAATTAAGTGGTCTTTGGCATTAAATTATAAAGATCAAAAAATAGCTAGCACTTATTTAAAGTGTCTAACGAATGATTTTAATTTGAGGCAAAATTGAAAGTAAGTATTATCATTCCATGTTTCAACCAGGCTGAGTTTTTAGAAGAAAGCGTAACTTCTGCACTAAAACAGACTTACACTGATATTGAAATTATCATAGTAAATGACGGCTCTACAGATTCTACTAGCGAAATTGCACAAAAAATAGAAAGGGAAAATCCTATTGTTGAATTAATTGAAACTGGGAATAATGGACTTGCTGCAGCTAGAAATAGAGGAATAAAACAGGCTCAAGGAGAATTAATTCTTCCCTTGGATAGCGATGATATTATCTATCCAACTTATGTTGAGAAAGCGGTTGAAGCTTTTAAGCGTCAGCGTGATCTAAGTATCGTTTATTGTAATGCGGAATTTTTTGGAGGAAAGTCTGGTCAATGGAAATTAGATCCGTTTTCTTTAGATAGGATGCTAGAAAGTAATATTATTTTCTGTTCAGGCTTATTTTGGAAAAAAGACTGGAAAGAAGTGGGTGGCTATGATGAGACGTTTAGGTCTGGTTGGGAAGATTGGGATTTTTGGCTAAGAATAATTCAACTTCGTAATGCAGTTCTTAAGCTTGATGAAGTTCTTTTTAAGTATAGAGTCAAAGATGTTTCAATGATTAAAGGGATGAATCAGTCTGTAGAGATTGATTTAAGAAATACAGTCTTTAAAAAATATCAAAATTTTTATAACGAAAATTTTAGAAATCCAATTCAAATGGCTGTTGAGTACAGAGCATTAAAGCACAAGTATGATGTGTGCAATGATGAAGTCGAGAAATTTAAAATCGAAGCAAGAGATTTAAGGGCACAATTAAAAGAAACTCGTGGAATTAAAAACTTGCTTCGTCTGCTCTGGAAAGCTTTACGAAACAAGTTTTTATAATTTATTTGTAAACTTTTTCAGCATCTGTAACAGAGGCTCGTTTTTTTATCAATTCAAGAACTTCTTTATTATCTTTTTGATCTTCAGTGGGAGCAAACAGAGCTTTTCCTCTGTCTTCTGCATTAACCTCAGGTTCTTGTAAAAAATAGATAGCAATACTTTTTCTGCTTTGATCATCTGGGCAAGTTAATGGCGCTGGAAGGCCGTGCCAACTGTTTTTGGTTGTGTCAAATATAACGGCTCTATTAAAAATACAATCAATACTTTTTGCTAAGTCTTTAGGAGCTTTATTATCCCCCTCCCAAAGACCTAAATTTCCGCCCCATTCTGCTTTCCATTCAGGATTTAGGTAAATAATGATATTTACTTTTCTTTGCTTTTTTAGTTTGGGGTGAATTGAGTAATCGAGGTGAGTATTAAGTTTTCCGCCCTTACCGTGAACATGCCAACCACCACCGTTTAGTCCATTGTCTGAGTAGAGATGTGGGATTCCAAGTTTTTGCGCAAGTAATGTTGTGAATTCATCACTATTTAGCATTGAGAAAAATCTGTAGGTTAGTGGTGGAAACTTATTCCAATCGTTACATACTTTTTTGATTTCTATTGGGTTACTGTATTGTTGCCAAATATCGTCAGTATGATTTGGGATCTCTGCTGCCAGAGCCTGAGCAATCTCTTCTTTTAGAAAGTTATCAACCACGACATGTGGAAATGGAGCATTATTTTGAAACTCCGAGGTAATATTCTCTAGTTTTTCTACATCAATAAATTCTGAAATCATAATATTTCCTTTTCAGTGTTTAAACTTAATCCTTTAATTTCTAATTTTTGCTCAAAGCATAGGGCTCCAAAAACTCTCTCAAAGGCATGATCAAGGTTACCGTCTGTATCACCTTTTTCTACTGCAAACAGGTGATCTTCAAGTGGGAATTTTTCAATCTTATTTAAAACTTTGCCACGACACCAAAACATTGTGCCGGCAATATAGTTAAATCTGGGGTGTGAAATCCTGTAATGCTTCATCAAGAAGTTAAAGTTTTTCCTATTTTTGGGATCGATTGGAAGGTTGAAGTGTAGTTCTTCGCATCCAATAAGACCAATTTTGTTGTTATTTTCAAATAGCTTAAATATTGAGTTTACCCTGGATTTATCTGCTAACATTGAATTCATCAAAGCAAATCGCCAGTCATTTCCAAAAGTAGTGTGCAGACTTTTTTTCGTGTGGATTTTACAGATATAATCAAAGTTTTGAAGTTGGTATTTTTTTACAGCTTTTAAAAATGGGAGTACGTCACGTCCCTTGTTCTCAAAGCTATCTAGATGCAAATTACAACTAAGAATTTTTGTTTTTTCTTTGATATTCGTATGAGAATCTGAAACTGCGTTGATGAATAAGTCAAAGTTGAACTGGATATGGGACAAGTAATTTACAATTTCCTCTATCAAGTCAGTGTGGTAAAGGTGAATAACTACTGCAATCTTTCGATTATGCATATCTGACAGGTCAGTAGGGGACACTTCTTTTTGTTTTGTAGAACTAGTTTTTCTAGAATGGCTTTTAAGTTTATTGATTTTCTTTTTTAAAAACCTAAGCGCTCTAAAGGTAAAGTATAGTATATCAAATATCACTCTGAATTTTGTGACCATTGTTCTTGCGATCTTGTTGTAATAAAGAGATCTTTCAAGCTTATGGCAACTTTCTAGCGCTTTGACGGTTGATTGGAGTCGTTCGTTTTCATTTTTCACAACTTCTTTGTCTAATTCTTGAAGCATTTTGCTAAACTCTCTTGCCAGTGGGGTATTGTGAAGTCGAATTCGTTTCGAAATTTAGAAGTATCTAAAACGGAATATGTTGGTCTCTTAGCAGGAGTTGGATATTCACTACTTCGGATAGGAGAAATATTGCATGTCTCATTTTTCATGAAGCTTTTGATACTAGATGCAAAGTCATACCAACTACACACCCCTAAATTTGAAAAATGATAAACTCCATATTTATCGGAGTTTTTGGAGATTATTTGTTTTATCCCCTGTGCTAAGTCAGGAACAAAAGTAGGTGTTCCGACTTGGTCGTAGACTACACCAAGGCTATCTCTATCACTGATTAACCTTCTCATCGTATTAAGAAAATTGGCTCCTACATTGTCGTATAACCATGAGGTTCTAATAATAAAGTTTTGCGCAGTGTTGCTTTGAACTTCAACTTCTCCGGCAAGCTTAGAGTGTCCATACTGACTTTGAGGATCAGTAGGAGCGTCCTCTTTGATTGGAGTGTTTTCATTTCCATTAAAAACATAGTCTGTTGAGATATGGATTAATTTTGCTCCAAATTCTTTCGCTGCGATGGATAAATTTTTGGCTCCATCAGCATTAACACGGAAACAGTCTTCTTTATTTGTCTCGCAAGCATCAACGGCTGTGTAAGCCGCACAATTAATGATCCATGTCGGAGACAACTTTTGGAACACTGACTGAACTTGATCAAAATTACCTATATCGAGATCTTGCCTAGAAAGAAAACTAGTTTCCATTCCAGTAAGACAATTTTTTAATGAACTACCGAGCTGACCATTAGATCCCGTTACTATAATCATCAATACTTCCTAGTTCTAAATCTTTGGGGGAAACTAATGCTTGGTCTGTGGGAACCTTCCAGTCTATCTTGAGTTTGGGGTCATTGTATTTTATACCCCCTTCACTTTCCTTGTTGTAGAAATTGTCACACTTGTATGCAAAAACTGCAACTTCACTGAGTACTGAAAAACCGTGTGCAAAACCTCTCGGTACATAAAACATTCTTTTATTTTCTTCAGACAACTCAACTGAGTATGACTGGCCAAAAGTCGGAGATCCCGCCCTGAGGTCTACTGCTACATCAAGAACTGTTCCCAGTGTTGCTCTGACCAGTTTGGCTTGGGAATGTTCTCCTGTTTGAAAATGAAGGCCTCGAATAGTTCCTTGCTTAGAAAAGGACTGGTTGTCTTGTACAAAGTTGGTGTTAATTCCAAACTCTTGAAATGATTTTTGGTTATAAGACTCGTAAAAATATCCTCTGTCATCTTTGAACACTCTTGGCTCTATGATTAAGAGGTCTTTTATAGGAGTTTCGATAATCTTCATTTAAAGTTCCTTCTCAACGAGTTTGAGTAAGTACTGGCCATAACCAGTTTTCTTTAAAGGCTCAGCTAGTTTTTTCAATTGCTCAGCATTTATATAACCTCGTGAATAAGCAATTTCTTCGGGGCAACAAACTTTCAACCCTTGTCTGCTCTCAACGATATGAACAAAGTTTGAGGCTTCTAGAAGTGATTCATGGGTTCCTGTATCCAACCATGCCATTCCTCGACTCATTATCTCTACTTGTAGATTGCCTTCCTCAAGATACATTTTATTAAGGTCTGTGATTTCTAATTCACCTCTTGCAGATGGCTTAACTCGTTTGGCCTTCTCAACAACCGTATTGTCATAGAAATAGAGACCTGTGACCGCGTAGTTTGATTTTGGTTTTTCAGGCTTTTCTTCAAGCCCAATAACTTTTTTGTCTTTATCAAAAATAGCTATTCCGTATCGCTCTGGATCGTGCACATAGTAGCCAAAAACTGTCGCGCCTTTTTCTCGAGTGACTGCTCTTTCAAGTTGTGTGACAAATCCTTGGCCATAAAAAATATTATCTCCTAGGACAAGGCAGCAAGCAGAGTCACCAATAAATTCTTCACCAATTAAAAAGGCTTGAGCTAATCCATCTGGGGAAGGCTGGATTTCATATGAAATATTTAAACCAAGATGAGAGCCATCTCCTAAAAGCTTTTCAAAAAATGGTAGATCGATAGGAGTGGAAATAATTAAAATTTCTTTGATTCCTGCCAGCATAAGTGTTGATAATGGGTAGTAGATCATTGGCTTATCATAAACTGGAATGATTTGTTTAGAAATTGCAATTGTTGATGGATGTAGTCTGGTACCTGAGCCACCAGCAAGGATAATACCTTTCAATTCTCTTCTCCTAAATTAAATTTAATAGTATGAATTTGATACATTATTTTTCACTATACTTTAAGTCATATTTTTCTGATTAAAAGCCATTTTACTGGGCAGAATCCATATTTAATTTTTCAGATAACTATTTTTGATGTTATCCTCATCTCCAATTTAAAAGTAAATGATTTAGATCAGCGAGTTTTTTATGAAGAAAATTTTAGTTACTGGTGGTTCTGGTTTTATTGGTTCTGAATTAGTGAGATTTATTATCGATCACACAGAGCACCAAGTTCTAAATATGGACTGCTTAACTTATGCTGCGAATCAAGAATCACTTGCAAGCGTTAGTGGTAATGATCGGTACCAATTTGAACAAGTTGATATTAGAAATAAAGTGGCTGTCGAGAAAGTTTTTAGCGATTTTCAACCCGATATTGTTATGCATCTAGCAGCTGAATCACATGTGGATAGATCGATCGAAGGTCCGGAGGCTTTTATCGACACTAATGTTAAAGGGACTTTCAACCTATTGGAAGCTTCAAGAAAGTTAGGAAAGTCTGACTTTATGTTTCATCATATATCAACTGATGAAGTCTATGGTGACCTGGAGGGAACTGACGATTTGTTTTTAGAAACAACTCCTTACGCGCCAAGCTCTCCTTATTCTGCTTCTAAAGCTGCTTCTGATCATTTGGTTAGAGCATGGCATAGAACATATGGTCTTCCAGTTGTAATCACTAACTGCTCCAATAATTATGGTCCATTTCAATTTCCAGAAAAGCTGATCCCACACATGATTTTAAATGCAATTCATGGAAAGAGCCTGCCTGTATATGGTGATGGTAACCAAGTTAGAGATTGGTTGTTTGTGACTGACCACGTAAAGGCTTTATTGACGGTAGCTCAGTCCGGTAAGGTAGGTGAAACTTATAATATTGGTGGTTTCAATGAAAAAAGCAATCTCTATGTTGTAGAGTATATTTGTGATCTTCTAGATAAAAAAGTATCTGCAATGAGGGATGAGAAAATTAAGTCATTCAAAGAACTAATAACTTTCGTTAAGGATCGTCCTGGCCATGATAGAAGATACGCTATCGATGCTACAAAGATTAAAAATGAATTAGGTTGGACTCCAGATGAAAGCTTTGAAACAGGTATCGAAAAAACTGTTGATTGGTATCTTGAAAATAAAACTTGGTGGGAAAGAGTTTTATCGGGAGAGTATAAACTAGAAAGAAAAGGCCAAGTTTAAAAAACTTCGTTTGGGTCAATAAAAATAGGAACATTTAAGGTTTTATGCCCAGTTTTTTTGGAGCACAAATCAAAAATTCTCTCGAATGCGTGCTCTAGGTCTCCGTCATTTTGATTCTGACTGTTACGAAATGAATCAAAATTAATACTTTTATTATCAATGATTGGTTTTAGTGCATTCGGGGAGAACCAGAACATACCTCCCGCATGATATCCAAAGTCCCTGTCGTTCAACTGATAAGTACTTAAAAGTTTTTTATAGTTTTTATAATTCTTCAATCTGCGATTAAAAGGTAGAAAGTATTCTTTAACTCCCACGATACCAACTCCATCATTTAAAATAGCATTCAAAATTTCATTTACACGTTTCTTACTACCAAGGAGAGATTGAAAAATGCCCTTACGCCACAGTATTCCTTCGTCCACTCCTAATCGCTCTGACTTTTTCGAGTGAAGCTTTAACACAGCATAGTAATCGAATAAATTTTCGCTCTGTAGGAAAAATATAAAAGATGACATGTCTTTTCCTATATTTTCGAGGCGATAGATTTTCTTAGGTTTAATTGTAAACTTGCTTATATCAGCATTAACTTCGTTAGGGATATTTACATATAGATCTATTTCTGTTGGGATATTTTCTAAGTAATAATTTAGCTCTTCAATTAAGTCTGGGTAGTAGAGGTGAATAAAAACAGCCACTCTTCCATTAGGAGTTTTTAATTCTTTTAACTCTTCAACTTTTACGTTAATTTTTGGGGATAATTTTCTTTTTGGTTTGCGAAGTTTGTCTCTTAATCTTTTTGCAAATTCTAGAGGAAACTCGATGATTCTTGCAATTTTAACTGCCAGCTTAAAAGAAATTCTTGATTTGTAATAGTTATCAGCAAAGTCTTTTGCTTTAATCGTGTCTATTAAAAATTGCTCTCTACTATTAGGTCTCAATTTGCCAAATTTTGCTATGCGTGTAAATATTGAATTTTTATTTATACTATTATACTACTAAAAGCTAGTTTAGTTTATGTTAAATTTCACGGAGAGATATGAAAATTATTATTTTGGCAGCAGGTTTGGGATCAAGGTTAAGACAAGGAGAGTCAGAGCTACCAAAGCCTTTAACCCCATTGAAAAATGGAAAGAGCATTCTTAAGCAACAAATCGATAATATCTCTAAATTTTTCTGTGTGCATAATATTACAGCTGTTGTGGGCTATAAAATGAGTCTCATTATGGAGGCATTTCCACAGTTAGGTTATGTATATAATCCTGATTTTTCATCGACAAATACGTCTAAAAGTCTTTTAAAAGCTGTAAATAGAGTAAAAAAGAGCTCTGTTATGTGGCTTAATGGAGATGTGGTTTTTCATGAAAACCTATTTGATAAATTGAAACCACTTATCGAGTCTGATGAGAGTTTTATGGCAGTAAATAACGCCCAGGTTTCAGAAGAAGAAGTTAAATATACCGTTGACTCAGATGGGTATATCAATAAAATTGGAAAGCATGTGAGTGATGGTATTGGAGAGGCAATTGGAATAAACTTTATTGCTTTCAAAGATCTTGAGGCTTTTAAAGGCGCACTAGATGAGTGTGATGACCAAGACTATTTTGAGAAAGCATTGGAGATGATGATTAACTCCGGGTCTTTAAAGCTCAAGCCTGTGGACATTTCGGAATACTATTGTGTTGAGGTTGATTTTAAAGAAGATCTAGAAAACGCGAATTCCTATTTATAATGGTCCGTAATTTTATTCTAGATTGCTTTCGAATTTGCAAAATATCGATTTTGTTTTTCTTCTACCTTGTAGTGCGCCTAGTTCCCGTTAAAAAAGGTCAAATAAGCTTCATTTGTAATGAAGCAGGGACTTTCGGAGGAAATATTGGACCATTGGTTAGGTGGTGCGCTCAAAAAAAACTGCAAAATTATAAAGTCCTCTCTAGTTCACCTCTTGTTGTTCAATCCTTGAAGAAAAAAAATATTCCAACTCTTTTGTACGGAAAGTTTTCAGCTTTTTTCTACTTACTTCGATCTGAAAAAGTCATTATTGAATGTGGCATGCCACTTTTGTCTTGTGTCATTTGTGCTCATAAAGAAGTCTATCAAATGTGGCATGGTGCAAATTTAAAATTCATGGTGAAGCAGTGGGATGAACTTCGGGACATGAGTGACCATAGCTGGCCACAAAAGTTTTTGAGATGGATGCACGTAAATATTCCTAAGTATGAATTTATATTGGCTACTTCAGAGTTTTATGCAAAAAATACATTTGAAAAAAGTTTTAATAGCAAGAGAGTCTTTGTTAGCGGTTATCCTCGATGTGATGTTTTTTTCAGGGATTTAGAAAAACTCGATTTTATTTCTCTTGATACTGAGCTATACGAAAAAGTAAAAAATCATCCAGGAAAAGTTTTAGCTTACGTTCCAACATGGCGAGATAATGCCAATGAAGAAGAAATATTCCCATTTGATCGCGAGAAGTTAAAAACATTTCTCGAAGAAAATAATCTTTTAATGATCGTGAAAAAACATCATCGAGATAAACGGGCTGGCTTTAAGGAAGCAGGTGAGAGGGTCATTTTGTTCCCAGCCGATAATGATATATATCCTCTTTTTAGTGAGGTAGATGTTCTAATTTCGGATTACTCTTCTATTTTCTTTGATTATTTGCTTCTTAATAAACCAGTAGTTTTTTACACCTATGATTACCAAACTTATGTCACTCGAGACCGAGCATTCCAATATGACTATGATGATTTCACTCCTGGAGTAAAATGTAGAGAAGAGGACGAACTGTACAGCGAAGTTCTAAAAGCTATAGGTAGCAATGAGTATTATTTAGCTGAGCGTGAGAGGGTTAAAAAAATCGTATTTGGTGAGAGGATCGAAAAAAATGCGAGTCAGATGATTATGCGCGAAATCCTAAAATAAGAATATTTTACTTAACTTATTGAGATATGAGTGGCTAAAATATGGGAAAAAGATTTAGGAGATTTCCAATTAAAAAGCTACCTCTGCATGTTCAAATTATACTTTTTTATATTTTAAAGAAGTGTTTTTTATTTTTGGATATCCTTGTTCCCAAGGACGAGTGCATTGCAATATTCGCCTCAAAATCAGGTAAATGCGAAAATGCCAATATTTACTTGCCATGGCGTAGACTGAAGGACTCCAAAAAATTTAAAGCTTTTCTTGTTTCGCGAAGCGAAAATATATCTAGTAAAATAAATCTGTACTCACTAAGAGGCTTGTGGATTGTTCTGAGAGCACGGTATGTATTTCTGACACACGGTCCGAATGACATTTTTTACGCACATTACTCTAATAAGAAAATAGTGACATATGTGGGCCACGGCGTGCCGCTCAAAGCATTTGTTTTTACTAATCATAATATGAATATCAAGGAAAAATTTAAGCACTCTCTTGAGGTCCCAACTTTTAGCAAGTTTGTTGCTTCCAGTGATGCGGATCGGTCGAGACTTATACATTGTTTCAATTGTTCAGAAGATGATGTGATAGTTACTGGACTTCCTAGGAATGATCTATTGTTTGAAAGTACGGATCAACTTAAAAGGGAGTTCCCGAATAAAAAACTTGTCCTATATGCACCGACTTATAGAGACTATCAAAAGTTTAAATTTTTTCCATTTGAAGACTTTGATCTAGAATCTTTTGACTCTTTCTTGGATAAACATAATATCCACATCTTTTTAAGGGCCCATGTCAATGATAGAACTAAAAAGAAAGTAGAGAGCTTGAAGAATATTTCGTATCTGTCCTCTGAAGAATACCCTGAAATCCAAGAACTATTAAATGAATTTGATTGCTTAATCACTGATTACTCAAGTATATATATTGATTTTTTACTCTTAAATAGACCAATTATTTTTATTCCTTATGATATCGAGATCTATAAACGTAGAAGAGGAATAATGTATCCTTACGAGCAAGTTACACCTGGTTTCCACGTTAATAGTTTAAGTGAATTCAAGAAAGCCCTAACTGATAATGATTCATTTTCCGATCAAAGACTCAAGACTAAAGAAATGTTTCATAAATATGAAAAAGGAAATACGGATAGGTTATTGTCACAGGTCTTAGGGAGCTCTTTTGCGCAATAGCCTTACGATATTTACATTTAAATATCCGTATGGCAGCCAAGAAACCTTTTTAGAAAATGAAGTGCCAGTTTTAGCTAAAGAGTTTAGCAAAGTTAAAATTGTTCCTCTTTTTGGGGACGAGCAAAAGAGAAATGTTCCTGAGGACGTTGAGGTCCTTAGACCTGTTTTTCCTGCTCGTAACACCTCAATCATTTTTAAGATTTTGAGCCCACGTGTATTGAGAGAAGTTAAAACTTTTAAGCCCGCTAAGCTGAAGAAGATGCTTAAGCAAGCATTGATTATTTCAGAATTAAAAAAATTCCTTTGCTTAAATCTAAGTAAGTTTAGAGATGATGTTTTGTATTTTTATTGGGGAACAAATGCTGTCAATGTCATAACTTCAATGAATCTTCCGAATAAAAAGGTCGCAAGATTTCATCGCTTCGATTTATACGAAGAAGATGAACCCGGAGGAGAAGTTCAGGTTCTTCGCGAGGAACTAAACTCTAAGCTAGACCTACTAGTATTTATTGCAGACCATGGGCTAAAGTACTATGTGAATAAGTATCCCTCTGTGGCTTCAAATTGTAAGTTGAGCTACCTTGGAACACTAGACTTCGGGATAAACCCTGTAAGCAACAATAATGTACTCCAAGTTGTGACATGCTCCAATATAATACCAGTTAAAAGGGTTAATCTACTGGCAGAGGCCCTATGTAGGGTTAAAGAAATAAAAATAGCTTGGACTCATTTTGGCTCAGGACCCGAGGAACTTGTTGCAGAAGTTAAAGAAACGATGTCTCGCTCAAGTGAGAATATTTCTTTTAATTTCCAAGGGCGTAAACCAAATAAAGAAATTTTGGAGTACTATCAGAAGAATAGTGTAAGCCTTTTTCTAAATGTCAGCATATCTGAGGGCTTGCCGGTCTCTATAATGGAGGCAGCATCTTTCGGGATACCTGTTTTAGCAGTTGATTGTGGAGGCGTTTCAGAACTGGTTCCCAAAGACTATTTACTGCCAATTGAGCTAAGCCCGGAACTATTATCCCGAAGAATAATCGAGTTTTATCAAAACGATTTTTCTAATGTAGAATTAAGAACAGATATGAGAAAAATTTGGGAAGAGCGCTTTTGTGCGGAAAAAAACTTTCTAAATTTTGCAAAAGAATTAAAAAATTTATGAAGAAAATTTTACTAGTGGGAAGTCATTCATGCTCTAACCGAGGAGATATGGCCATTCTTCGAGGATTGGTGAAGGGACTTCAAAATGAATTATACAGTAGCAGTCTCACAATTCTGAGCCGCGAGTTTCAATCATCGAATGTCTTGTTTCAAGATCATGATTTGATCCCCGATATTCTTCAAGGTGAAGTAAAGTCCTTCAGGAACAAGTTAAACATCAGAATTGAGACTCTGTTGATATTTCTATTCTCCTTAATTTCGAAAAACTTAGCGAAAATGATTCTGTCTAAAAGGCAAAGAAAGTTCGTGAATCTTTTAAAGCAGCATGACTTCGTTATTCAGGTAGGAGGATCTTTTTTGGTAGATCATTATGGAGTCAGTCAATTTGAATATATCTTGCTTTCAATGATTGCAGAAAAGCGAATCTATTTACTAGGTCATAGCTATGGACCATTTAGAACTCTTCGTTCTAGGATGATTGCCAAGTATTGTTTAAGAAGAGTTCAGGGAAACTACTACAGAGAGGCTAATTCAAAAAGAATTCTAGAAGAATTGGGTGTACATAATATTACTAAGGGAGCTGATACTGCATGGCTTGTTGGAAAACCTAAAGAGAAAACTGAGAGAAGTAGTACAGTTGCAATGACTCTTCGAGACCTGTACCCATTCGATAAAGACCTGGGAGTAACACAAGAAGAATTTGAAAATAAAGCAGCAAATCTGATTAACAACCTGAACGAGAGAAATATCAAGGTTATCATCTACTCAACTTGTACTGGCTTTGGTGGTTATTGGAAAGATGATCGAATTGTGGGTTATAAGGTTAAAAAGAAAGTTAAACAGCAGAACATGGTGGATGTGTTTATAAATGACATCAATGATCTGGAGCTCGGTAAAGAATTTCAAAAATGTGATTTATTAATAGGTACTCGTTTGCATAGTGCTATTATTGCCATGTCTTTCGGTGTACCAGCTTTTACAATTTATTATGAACACAAATCATTAGGTATAGTAGAACGTGTTTTGACTGCAGATTATTGTATACAAATTCCTGAACTCGATAAACCTGCTGTTGAGCAAAAGATTTTTTCTACCTTGAAAGAATTAGATAGTTTGAAGATTCAATTAGATGACTCAGTTCATAAGGAAAAGGAAATTGTTCGCAATATGATAGAAGAAGTTATGATTAAAGAGAGCTGTTTTTAAAATGTCTCCCACACCCTCTTCATTCGAAGTTTTGCGAAAAGGTTTTGCCTATCTACTTGGAGAGAGAGTCTTAAGAATATTTATTGGAGTTTTTGTTCATGTCTTAGTGGTTCGATCTTTAGGCCCTGAGCTGTATGGGGTTTACGGTCTCGCAATGTCATACTTTGTGATCGTCCAACCTTTTGTAAATTACGGAGCAGACGATTTAATTTTAAAAGATGTGATTAAAGAGCCCTTGAATTCTACCAAGTATTTAACCAGCCTTTGGGTTTATAAAATTATTTGGGCCCTAGTTTCATATATCGGTCTTCTAGCATTTGTCTTTCTTAGGGAGTTTGAGAGTAGCTTTATTCTATTAGTTGCGATCTTGGGAACCTATAATCTAGCCAACACTCTTTCAATTTTCGAATTGAAATTACAATCACAGTCTCTTTTTAAAGAAATATCTGTTTCTCGTTTTAGTTCTTATATAATTTTCTCTATCGCAAAAATAATCATGATCTTCAGCTTTTTGGATATCTATTGGCTTGCAGTTTTTTATGTATTAGAGATTCTAATTGCTAGGTTGTTCATGCTTCCGAAAACACCCAAGACAGTCAGTTTTAGCTTAATTGATTTTGAGTATATGAGTAATTTCTTCAAAAAATCTTGGCCTTACTTGGTAACGGTATTTGTCCTCGTGCTGTCTCAAAGAGTAGGTGTTTTTATTCTTAATAACTTTCGCAGTCTAGAAGAAGTAGGTAACTACAATGTGCTACTGTCACTTTTAAAGTTTTTTGATTTTTTTCCTTTAGTCCTTTTTACGACTTTTATGCCGAATATATTGGCGATTAAAGAGAGCAACCTAGATAAGTACCGCAGAAGAATTTCAGGAATTTATTTTATTTTAATTCTTATATGTGCCGGACTCAGTTCAGTAACATTTATTTTTTCCGATCTTATTGTAAAGATCTTGTACGGTGAAAAGTATATCTATCTTGCGCAGGTATTAGCGCCAGGTTTTCTAGGTTTGACCTTTACCTTTCTTAATCTTTTCAAGGCGAGACACTTTCTTATAGAGGATATGTATCGCAGTTGGATGATGTATAATCTGACAATTCTTGCATTCGTTATTCCTATTCTTTACGCACTTGTTCCTGAGTATGGAATTCTAGGTGCTATTTATGCTTATATGCTTGCTTGTCTCGGAGCAGATCTTGTATTTCTGATTTTTTTTAAGGGATACCGAAAAATAATGTGGAGAATATTAGGTGCATTTAAAACACCTTATTATTTATTGAGAGATAAAACTTTATAAAAAATATTTCTTGATGCCCCACCATGCATAATGTGAAAAATAAAAAATTCGCTGAATAGGGTTTAGGTCAAACTCTTCTTTTAATAGCTTCCATTGGATTAAGGCCATGGCTTTCTTGTTAGCTGAAAGAGAATCCTCTCCTGACTGCCTATAGCTTGAAAGGTACTCCGCTAGACCTTTGGCGTGATTGGAAAACTTCAAGGCTTCATACCAAAATAGGTAGTCTTGTCTTCTTCTAAGGTGCTCACGAAAGCGAACTTTGTTGGCGATCATTTTAGATACCATGATACTAGATGTCGCAAAGGGATTATATTTTAGGATATCTTGGGCCACGATACAGTTTTCAAGATTCATATTCTTGATGCCGTTGCCTTCTTTATCGATGAGTTGATAATTATGATAACTAAAATGAAGAGCTCTTTTCTTCATAAAATCTAATTGAAGTGCAAGCTTACTTGGGTCCCATAGATCATCAGAATCAAGAAAAGCAATATAGTCTCCTGAAGCTTCTTCTAGACCTCGGTTTCTTGTCACCGCAGCACCTGAGTTCTCTGCATTTTGAAAGAATTTTACCCGCTCATCGCCAGCTGCAAGTTCTTGAACTATTTTTGCCGTCTCATCTGTAGAGCAATCATCCACACAAATCCACTCCCAATTATCATGGGTTTGTGCCTTAACCGTTTGATAGGTTTCGTAGATAAAATCGGCGCAATTATAGCACGGTGTAATAATACTAATCAGCATAAGCTTATTCTAAGGACAAAATCCTATATTGTCTTCAATTTCACTTCAATTTCACGCTGCTCTGGTCTAATATTAGCTCATGAGTGGAAAATCGATCATATTTTTTGATGGAGTCTGCAATCTATGCAATGGATTCGTTGATTTTGTCATAGCAAGAGACAAGAAAGATTTATTTGTTTTTGCTCCCTTGCAGGGGGAAACGGCCAGAGAAAAGCTGAATGCAATCTACTTAGAAAATCTCTGGTCAGTAGTGGTGATTGGCGTCGATGGCCAATTCTATACTCAAAGCCAAGCCGCTTTATATGTCTTGAAAGAACTAGGTTTTGTTTACAAAGCTATTTATTATATCGCGAAAATTTTGCCTTTATTTCTCAAAGAGGCGATCTATAAACTTATAGCAAAAAACCGCTACAGGCTCTTTGGAAAGCGAGAAACCTGTAGGCTTCCTACTCCTGAAGAGCGCGCGAAGTTTTTAGGATAATCTCACAAAAATTTTCAGATTGTTCAACAAACGGAAAGTGTCCGGCATTTTTAATATAGTTGTTTGGAATTTCTAATGTTCGACAAATTTCATCTATATACTTTTGACTAGTTATTTTGTCGCCATCAGAAGAAATACTAGTGATCTTTTTGCTGAATGTCTTAACTTTCGATTTTAAGTCTAGGTTAGAAAATATAGGGGATATCTTGCTAAACAAAGTATCTCTGTATTGTATCTTGTCTAGAACATGCTTGCCTATGCAGGAATCAACAAAGTATTGATCTATTCTTGAAATAAAACCCTCCTTTAATGTCATTACTTTTTTATTTCGTTCCTCTGGAAAATTTTTAAAGTATTCATCGATCCAAGCAGAGTCGTAGATCCAATTTGATAGAAAAATATGTTTAACCTTACCGATAGTTTTTTTGTTTTGGCTAAGTATTAAGGCTGCACCAAATGAATGCCCAAGTAGGTACAAATCACTATTATCCAAATCATCTATTTTATGCTCAAGTTCCTGAATTAGAGCCTCAAAACTACACTCATGAGACATTTCTCCGATAGTATAAGAATGCATGTCAAAACTAAATTTGAGCTTATTCAGAAAAGGATAAAAATAAGAATCATCAAGTCCAGGACCACCATGCACCAAAAGTAGTTTTTGTGTTTTCATTTAAGTTTCCTATATTCCTAAAAATACCAATTCCATCAAATTCATGTTACTAATATTCTAAAAAAACGGAGAGGGATGTGTTAAGACGCCGAGCGAAATCGCTAGATTATATGCAACGAATTTTAGATATAGGTATCGTGTATGTTGCGTGGAGCTTGGCTTATTATTTTCGCTTTGAATTTTTAGACGCCAAGGGTGCAAGTCCGATTTTCTATTTTAATTTTGGAGTGCTGCTGGTTCTAATCAGCCTCATAACTTTTAAAAACTCAAAGCTCTACGACTCAGTTCGAATGGAGTCACTCTCTAAAGAAATCGCGAAGCAGATCAAAGCTAATGTAGTGAGTTTCGTGTCCTTTCTAATCTTGGCATTTTTTCTAAGTGAGTATCGAATATCCAGACTAATGCTGGCAATTTATCTGGGCCTATCAACTGTAGGGCTTGTATGGTCCAAGGTTTGGTTTAGAAGAATTTTTAATAAGAAGGCCATTCAAGTGGTGATGGTTGGAAATGGCGAAGTGGCTAAAAACTATTTTGAAAAAGTGAAAGATTTTGTTCAGGTTCTTTATTGGGTGGACCCGCCATTGGAGATAGATTCTTCAATTCCAATCAAAGATAAAGTTGATTACAAAGAGCTTGAGCGCATGGATATCGATGGACTAGTTATTGGGTATGATAATAACGAAGGTGAAAAATCCGGAAACCTTCTGCGCGAGCTTGCTGAGTATATTATTCCGATAATCGTACTTCCTGATGTGAGTTTTGCACGAATTGGCTACTCGCTCTCAGAATATAAAGGCCAGCCACTAATTTATATAAATGAGCCAAATATTAAGCAAATGGGTTTGATCATTAAGAGAATTTTTGATTTTAGCGCGACTCTAATAGGTGGGCTTTTAATTTCTCCTATTCTCCTAACCATTGCTGCTCTAGTGAAGTTTACTTCAAAAGGTCCGATTTTTTACGGGCAGGTTCGAATGGGAGTAGACGGAAAAGAGTTTAAAATGTGGAAGTTTCGCTCGATGGTAGTAGGTGATGCTAACCACGAGGGGTGGACCGTTAAAGATGATCCACGAGTGACAAAGATTGGAAAAATTATTCGAAAAACCAATTTGGATGAACTTCCTCAGCTTTGGAATGTCATTGTAGGTGATATGAGTTTGGTCGGACCTAGACCTGAGCGCCCGCAATATGTTGAAAAATTTAGAGATGAAATTCCTGGTTATATGATTCGCCATAAATTTAAAGCAGGCCTTACTGGCTGGGCACAAGTCAACGGTTGGCGCGGGGATACATCCATCGAGAAGAGAATTGAGTTTGATCTATGGTATATTAAAAACTGGAATTTCTGGTTAGATCTATCCATCATTTTTATGACCTTTTTTAAAGGCAATAAAAACGCTTATTGAGGTATAATAAGAATATGGACTTAAGAAGTACGCTAAAATTTGTTCACAATTTACTCTCTGATAATTCCATCGACCATGCATTGATCGGAGGCCTTGGACTAGCGTGCTATGGATCGACTCGGGCAACGATTGATTTAGATTTATTAATATATGAAAAAGACAAAGAGAAGCTCGAGGAGTTAATGATAAAGCACGGATTTATCCTCGAAAATAAGTCAGATGAGGTTCTCCAGTTTGCTGGAATGGGCTACGTCGATATACTTATCGCCCGCAGACCTTTATCTAGAGATATATTGAAGTTTTCGAACAAAAACGGGCCTGAGGGAATCGATTTTGTTAGAGCCGAAGATTTAATAGCGTTAAAAATTCAAGCATATAAAAACGATGTGACCAGAGAGTTTCAAGACAAGGCAGATATTCAGTTTTTAATCTCGTCTCAAAAAAACTTAGATTGGGATTTGATTAAAAAGTACGCAGATCTATTTAATGAATGGGAGGTAATTGATGAAATCAGACAAAAACTTAAATCTTGATTCATACTTTCATTTTCTTCAAAGCTTCTTTGAGACTTTTAAATTTTCACAAGTCAAAAGAAAGAAAATTTCAGGAAAGAATTTCAAACTTTGAGCTTTAAAAACGCGAGACAATTGGTGTGAAATCAATAAACTGATATTATGCCAAAAATATCAAAAACTTATTACGCTGTTTTCCTAGGATTCTTTTTTCTCGCCTTAGGAATATTTTCTTCACCCACCATTGTTTCCGGGTACCATATTTTAATTTTCATCCCGATGTTAGTTTTATTTTTTAGAGGGGAGAGAATTGAGTTAAAACCTAGTATGTATATTCTCTTAGCATTATTTGTTTGGGGAATTCTTTGTACAAGTTTAAATTTCGAAGAGCTGATTAAGCCACATAAAAGTTTTCAAGAATTAAAGTACTATCTTTTTGGAGTGCTTTGTATTGTTCCATTAAAATATTTTCTAGATCGAGCTCCAGATAGGCATATTAAATTTCTTATAAGCACTTTATGTATGGTGCTCATTATTGGATTTTTTGCTGGAATATCTAAAGCATATTTCGGTTTTGATATCGTAAAATGGAAAGTCGGAGAGTTTAAAAATCGCTCGGGTGGCTTTCTCAATTATATGCGCTATGGATACGGGTCTGCTTTTCTCTTTTTACTCGGCTGGGCGATGCTATTAAAAGGCCAGGGCTTTAGAAAATGGATCAATCCGAAACTATTTTATCCGGCACTTCTATGTTGCTTCCTCGCTATTTTTGCGGCCAAGACTCGTGGGGCACTACTAGCTGTGCTTGTTGGTCTACCATTTTTCTATCTGAAGTATAAACCAAAAATTGCAGGATCAATTATCGCTATCGGTGCTGTATTTGCGGGAGTCATTATATATTTCTCATTCATTACTAATAAAGCAGCACCCAGTAGATTTTTGAATATTAACGATGGGTCAAACACTAAAAGAATGAGTCAATTTTATACTGCGACGAAGGCTATTTCAGAGCGCCCGGTATTTGGCTGGGGAGCTGATCAATTTAGCTATCATGTGCCGGCACTCAAAGAAAAGTATGATGTTTGGTCTAAGGATTATGCAGGGCATTCCCATAATATCTTCTTGGAGCATGCTGTCAGTTATGGAATTGTCGGAGCACTCCTACTTGGAGCGTTTTTTGGATTATGGTTTTTCGAAATGTTTCAGCTGAAATCAGAATTTGGCTGGGCCATTTGTACCTATATCATTGCCTTTGTGGTGGGCGGGCAAGTTGAATTGCTTTTCGATAATCTCAACTCGCATTTGCTGTTTTTTATCTACTCTTTAAGTCAGGTATCCAATCGATTAAAACCAGGGCACAGCATAGCGTAAAGCCTTCCAAATACTACTTTTTGTGATAATCTATGCCCCTATAAAATTAGGAGTATAAATATGAAAGTTTCTGTTATTGGAACCGGTTATGTAGGTCTTGTTTCTGGTGTCGCGTTTGCCGAGATGGGTAACAAGGTTACTTGTATTGATATTGATGAAAAGAAAGTAAAGAAAATGCGTGATGGTATCAGTCCGATCTATGAGCCAGGACTTGAACCGATGATGAAACGTAATATCGAAGACAAAAGAATTGAGTTTAGCACAAACTATGATTCAATTGCTGAAGCCGATGTTGTTTTTATGGCCGTTGGTACTCCTTCAGGCGATGACGGAAATGCTGATCTTAAATATCTCTACGCTGCTCTTGATTCACTTGTTCCAATGATGCATGAAAATATTATTATCGTTCTAAAATCAACTGTTCCAATAGGAACAGGTAAAGCGGTAAAAAATTATTTAGCAGAAAGAGTGAATGAGACTTTTTATGTCGTAAATAACCCTGAGTTTTTAAAAGAGGGTTCAGCTGTTAATGATTTTATGAAACCAGAAAGAGTTGTAATTGGTACCGATTCTGATTTTGCTTTCAAAGTCATGGAAGAATTATATGAGCCGTTTAACCGTCAAATCAGTAGAACGGTTAGAATGTCTAATCTTTCTGCTGAAGTTGTGAAATACGCTGCTAACTGTTTTCTAGCTACCAAAATTTCTTTTATGAATGAGATCGCAAGACTTTGTGATAAGACCGGTGCGGATGTTGAAGAAGTGAGACACGGGATCTCTACTGATAGCAGAATTGGAACTCAGTTCTTATACCCAGGACCAGGGTACGGTGGATCTTGTTTTCCAAAAGACGTAAAGGCGCTTATTTATAAAGCCAAAGAGTTAGGATTGGATTTCAAAATTGTAACGGCAACTGAAGAAGTGAATGCTGAACAAAAACTTTATATGTTTGAAAAAGTTCAAGAGCATTACAAAAATGAACTTAAGGATAAGCATATTGCGATTTGGGGAACAGCCTTCAAAGCTAATACAGATGATATTCGTGAAACCCCAGCTCAATATATTGTACAAGAACTAACTAAAGCTGGAGCTAAGGTTACTTTCTACGACCCTGAAGCAGCAGATAATTTTCAAGCTATGGCGGATTCAAATAAGTTTAACGCGAAAAAAGTGGCCAACAAGTATGACTGCCTTGATGGTGCAGATGCTTTAATGGTGTTAACTGAGTGGAAAGAATTCAGAATGCCAGATTTTATTGAGATTAAAAATAGGCTTAAAGCTCCAGTTATTTTTGATGGAAGAAACCTCTATAAAACCAGACATGTGCTTGAAGAAGGGTTTAAGTACTATGCGGTAGGAAAGGCGATATGACACTAATCCTTAAGCAGATTTTTGGTTTACTAAAAGTCTTAAACTCCGATACCGGAGAAAATCAAATAGCCGCAGGTGTTGCCTGCGGTTTAATTTTGGGGTTCGCACCAGCTTTATCCCTTCAAACTCTACTCGTTTTTATCATTATTTTTATTTTTAGAGTTCAAGCTGGTGCAGCTTTCACTTCGGCATTTTTCTTCGCCATGGTTGCTTATATTTTTGATCCAATGTTTGATCAGGTAGGACAAGTGATTTTGGAAATGGAAAGCTTAAAGCCTTTATATACCACCATGTACAACATGCCGATTGTGCCTTTCACTAAGTTCTACAACTCTGTTGTTATGGGGGCAGGTGTGGTTGCGATTGCAATGTTTCCGGTCATTTTTGTACTGACAAAAATCTTAGTAAAAAAATATCGTCTCAAAGTTGTGGCAAAATTTGAAAAAACAAAATTTTGGAAAGCGATTAAAGCGACAAGTTTTTACAAATGGTATGCAAAATACGACCAACTTTACGGGTGATATATGAGTGAACAGATGACAGAGCAGAAAACGAGTAAAGAAGAAAAAAAGAAAAAGAAACCTAAAGGTCCAATTAGATTAGGTGCGGTTATTCCCGTTACTATTTTTGTTGTTTTGGTGGTTCTTTTTAATATTTATTTTCTAGATACAACGATAAAAAAGGTTATTGAATACGGTGGAACTTATGCTAATGGAGCCGAAGTTAATGTCGGTAAAGTGGAAACAAGTTTTAAGGAATTAAAATTTAGCGTAAAGAATATTCAATTCACCAATAAGAAAAAACCTACGCATAATATTTTTGAAATCGGAAATCTTCAATTTCAAATGCTTTGGGATGCTATCTTGAGAGGGAAAGCAGTCATTAGCTTAGCTGAGTTAGGTGATATCAAGGTCGATACTAAAAGAGCAAGGCCTGGTCATGTACCTCCACCACCAAAAGCTTCTGAGACTTCAGCAAAGGATAAAGCACTTTCTGTTGCAAAAGAGCAGTTTCAAGGAAACGTATTTGGAGATATCGCAGCCGTCGCTGGTGGTGCGAGTGCTCAAGATACGGGAGATGCAATCAAAGAAGGTCTCGATTCTGAGAAGAAATTTAAAGAATTAGAGAACAAAATCAATGATCAAAAAGCAAAGCTTGAAAAAAGTTTTAAAGATCTTCCTTCACAAAATGAGTTAAAAGATCTTGAAAAGAGACTTCGAAACATCAAATGGAAGGACCTAGGAAACTTGGCTAAGGCACCCGGTGTGTTAAAAGAGGCGGATAATCTTAAAAAAGATATTGATAAGGCGATTAAAAAATTTAAAAACGCTGAAAAAGAAGTCAAAGAATCGGATAAGCTTTTAAAGAATGCTTATAAAGAAGCAGAGGCCAGTGTTGAGGGAGATATTGCTGCCGTTGGAAAGAGAATGAAAATCCCAACGTTGAATCCTGAGGGAATAGCACGCAGCCTTTTTGGGGAAGAAGTTTTTTCAAAGATCGATGAATTAAAAGGTTATTACGCAAAAATCGAAAAATACCTACCTCCAAAAAAGAAAGGACCATCTGAGCAAGACCTTTTAAAAGATAAAGTGAAAAAACAAAGAGGCGAAGGAAAGAACTATTCATTTGGAACTCCTAATTCTTATCCACTTTTTTGGCTGAAACTTGCAAAGATCAATTCTGAAAATGAGCAAGGAACAGTTGCTGGTAAAATTACTGATGTAACTAATGACCAGGCCATGCTTGGTAAGCTTACCAAAGTAAATTTAAAAGCTGATTTCCCACCACAGAAAATAACAGGCATCGAAGGTGAGATGACTATTGATCATAGAGATGAGCCGATGGCCACAATCTCTGGGCAAGTGGCTTCATTTCCAGTGAGTAATAAGGCCATCAGTAAAAGTAGTGATGTTACATTTGTGATTGATAAGGCCGATGGTGGGTCAAAAATTGAAGCTAAACTCACACCTAAACGAGCAGATGTGAGGATTAAAAACAGCTTCACAAAGATTGATTTTAAAACCAAAGCAAAGTCAAAAATTGTTGATGAAGTTCTTGAAGATGTTGCAAAGAGAACTCAGCTTCTAACTCTTGATGCAAAGGTGACTGGAAAATGGGATGCTCTAGGTTTTGATATTAAATCAAACTTAGCACAAGTCATTCAAAATTCAGTTCAGGGTCTAGTTCAAGCAAAGATCAAGGAAATGCAGGACAAAATTAGAAAAGACGTCGAAGCCGCCATTAATAAACAGAAAAAACAAGTTCAAGGTCAAATAGATCAGTTAAAAGGTCAATATGAAGGAGAGCTTGCCAAGGCTCAAAAAGAACTTGATAAAGTTAAAGGTCAGCTAAAATCTGAAGAGAAGAAAGCTAAGAAACAAGCAGACAAAGAGAAAAAGAAGCTAGAGAAAAAACTTAAAAAAGATTTGTTAAAAGGCATTAAACTTTAAAATATCCATGGCCCTCTTTCGAGGGCCTTTTTTGTTATTGATAAAAATCTTGGCAACTGCCTGAGCCGACAGGAACAATATTAGCAATATTACTATAGTCATTAGGTGAGCTGCTAGAAAAAGCTGATGTCACTTCTGTATCTGAACAGGTGAGGTTTCCAATATCAGATAAGCACTGTGTCGCCTCAGTTTCATTTTTAGTAATACTCCCATTGCTTTCAGCTGTGATAAACTCACTAAGGGTGTTGTAATCCGAATTTCCTAAAGCAGTATCAAATCCGTTTTCGTCGTTAATCTCTTTCATACAGTCACTTGTGGATGTAATCTCGCTAAAACAGTCCACTAACTTAGAGCATATTTTAGAGGATAGGCTTTCGGCATAGCTTGATTCACTATCTCCATTAGAAAGATCACTTTCAGTGGCTGGATTTCCTGTTTCGGTGCCACAGCTAGTGAATATAAGGATTAGGGCGAGTAATAACAATTTCATTCGGACTCCAATTGAGAAAGAGGAAACATTTGTATTCCAACTTGATAAACATTTTGTTTATTTTGATCTTGTTCTGAAAGCTCAAGCACACTTTTTCTAAAATGCTGAATGAGGGTTTTTAGCTCTTTAATGTTTTCATCAGATACTGCAATTGTAACCGCAGAAATATCTCTTAATTCTCTATCTACAGTGTCTATTGATTTTGAGGCAAGATCTAACATATTTTTATGATAAGCAGCTATGGCACTTGAACTAACTTCGTCTCCAGTTGTGATAAGCTCATCAGTTTGGACATATCGGTTTTGAGATCTTTTGATGAGGTTTAAACGAAGGAGTACTTCCAAAGCTTCCTCTGCTTGTTTTTTAGATATCTTGGGGCGAATTAATTCAGATATAGTCTTTGCATCGAGTTTTATTTTCTTAGTGGCAAGAAGCTCCCTCACAGCAACGTAATACCATTTTGAGTAGTATTCAAAATGATCTTGAGAGAGGGGATGAAGTCTTTTAAAAGCCGAGAATTTTAAAATTTCTTGTGCCAATTCATGTTTTATTTCACTCGTTTTGGCCTGATTGAATGAAACAAGAAGCCGAAAATATTGCGTTTCTTTTTTGCCCAACTTAAAAAAATGAGCAAAAGTCTCAATGCTTTTTTCTGATAGGTTTCTTTGATTATCGATCACCATCTTCAGATAATTTGGTGATTTGTATCCACATTTTTGAGAGAAGTATCTATAGGAAAACGCCCTATGATTTTCCTTTAAGTATTCATAGGACGCTTTCAAATATAAACGATAATTTGTGTATTTAAAGATATCAATCAAGAAGGATTTCCTCCCAAGTGCTATCTCTATAAACAAAAAGGCTAGCTCCTTTAAAATAAAAATTAGACACCCCTTCGAGCTTCACAGTCAGCTCTAATTGACTATTATCAACTTTTACTAAGTAGCTAGTCTGGTAACCTTTAAGGAATATATAATTATCTTTTTGAAGATAATCGTTATAGGTGAAGCTCCAAAAGCCCTCGTCTAGGTCTAGAACATCTACAATTGCAAGGTCGCCAGAAGTTGAGATCAGGTTCAGGTAGCTTCTATATGAACTAGTGCGATTAAGAGAAATGATATATTCAGAATTTATCTCAGAAAGATATAGTGGCCTACCAGGAAAACTCAGTTCACTTAAATACTCTCTTTTGACTGGATCAAGAGCATACAGCGGATCTGTCTGTAAAAAAGTTGAAAAGTATACTTTTGATGGCGTGAAGTGGACTGCACTAAGTGTTTCTCCAGGAGCTACGACCTCAAGGCTATCAATTTCAGACAAGTCATTATCAAAAACGGAATAAATAGCTCCTCTCTCAATTGGGTCGGTTTGTATGATATGGATTTCGTCATCGTAAGACCTAACATAGTTTTTGGAAGGAATATTTTTATCCATAATATTATGTTTATATCCTTTACCTATGGATAAAAGGGTAGCGCCCTCATAGTGTGTGCTTATCAAGTACTGATTTTTTTGATCTACGTGGGCATCCCAGTTTCCATAAAAAATGTCATCATTTGTTTCTATTTTGAACGAAGGCAAGTCAATTGTGTGGAAAATCGTCAGACCTAAATATTTAGCATCGCTGAAGTATTGAATCTTTTTACAGTTTATCGATTGATCTAGTTTGTTTCTTCTTTCAAATACAAACAAACTATTGTCTCTTAAAAATACCTGTATTTGACCTTTAAAAGATTGAACCTTCTCTGACTTTCCGGAGCTATTTACGAGATCAACCTGATTTGTTGTGATCACTAAAAACTTATTATGATAAGAAATGATTTTTTGAGGATTATTGCTTGAAAGATATTTTTTATGACTACCATCTATATTGCTTAAAATAAGATAACCATCTTCAATACTCATTTTGTGAGTTTCGTTAAAGGCTATTTGGGTTCCTTCAACAACTCCTGGGATTAGGTAATTTTCAATTGTAACTTCCTCCGAATCATTCATCGGTTCGTCTACTTCGGCTGCCATGGATGCGGGGCAGTTATACTCAGGGTATTCATGTCGTTCTAGAAATTCATCGCAACTCAGATTAGATCGGGGAGCAGAATAACGTTCGGCTGGTTTCCATAATTGAGTTTCGTAGCAAATATCTGGACCTTGATTTTCACCCGGAACCTCGCATCCTACAAAATTAAGAGTTAAACATGCCATCACAATATACTTTAAATTAAGATTCAAAAACTACCTCCATTGTATACTAGTTTTCTATATTTTCGGATGTGGAAGAATAAAATTCTCAATATTACTTGGGTTTATGCCCATTTTGTGTATACTAATAGGATTCATTTTTTAGATAATTGATAATGTCAGTTATTCCAGTAAGGAAAGGTTAATTTCAATATGGTTTAGCGTTTGGCATTATATAAGTGTTTTCAATTATCCACGGAGGGAAGATGAGAAAAATTGTGCTTTTAACAGCATTGACCTTAGGCACGTCAGCATTTGCTTCAACTAAAAATTATAGAGTTCAAATTCCTGGCGAATATATCGTTAAGACTAATGGACAGAAATTCAGTTTGCCGGTGAAAAAGGTTTTAGGAAAAGATCTTGTTTTAATTAAAACCAATAATAAGGCGGCATTGCTAGGACTAGAATATTACCCAAATTATAAGTACGTGGGGAATCATTTAGATGTGAAAGAAAATACACCAAATGACGAAAAATTTAGTGAACAATTTCATCATGAAATGATTAAGACAACTAAGGCCTGGGGAGTTACAAAGGGGGAGAAGGAAATTATCGTAGCTGTTACTGATAACGAATTTGACCTAACTCATAATGACTTAAAAAATTCATGGTACAAAAATGAAAATGAGATTCCAAATAATGGAATTGATGATGATGGTAATGGTTATATCGACGATGTGATTGGCTGGGATTTTCTAGGACAAGATAATAATGTTGATTCTAGTGACGATTCTACCCACGGTACTCACGTTAGTGGAATTATTGCTGCTACCGCTGGAAATAGTATTGGTGGTGCTGGTATTGCTCCAAAGGTAAAAGTTATGCCACTTCGTTGGTGTTGTTCTGGTGGAGATTGGACTTCAGCAGTTGTTGCAGAAACTTATCGTTACGCAGTTGATAATGGCGCTAAAATTATTAACACAAGTTACAATATAGACGGACTATCCACAGACCAGGCTTATTTAGATGCAGTGGCCTATGCTAGATCAAAAGACGTGCTTATTTTTAATAGTGCTGGAAATGCGGGCGAAAAAGACCCTGCAAGACAAAGTGTTGAGGAAGTCATTCTGGTTTGCTCAGTAAAATCAAAAGATGCAGGAAATCAAGACCGTCGTTCGTCTTTTTCAAATTATGGCTCAGGAATCGATATTTGTGCTCCAGGTGACCCAATTCTTGCTCCAGTAAGACCTACCGCTGGACAGTCCGATCGTTATGGTGAACTTCAAGGAACAAGTATGGCCTCTCCTGCCGCAGCTGCAGTTGCCGCACTAATTTGGTCAGCTCATCCGAATTTCACAGATGAGGAAGTACGACAAAGATTGTATGACTCTGCGGATGATATTAAGGATCGCCAATGGCCATGGAGCCGATCAGGTTTGGGTGCCGGTCGAATAAACGCTTATAACGCAGTTAAATAAAATATGAAGAGGGGACTTTCCCCTCTTTTTTTTTCTCTTCTCCTTGTGCTAAAGTCTAAGCATGATAAAAATATTAGTAACAGGTGGCGCAGGCTATATTGGTTCTCATGTATGTAAGGAGCTCAATAAAGCAGGCTATGAAATTGTAGTTTTTGATAATCTTTCAACGGGCTTTAAAGAAGCCGTTAAGTGGGGAGAGCTCATCGTAGGTGATCTATCCAATACGAGCTTATTAGAGTCAGTATTTAAGCAGTATAAAATTCATGCCGTTCTTCATTTTGCAGGCTCGATTGTGGTTCCTGAAAGTGTTACTAATCCATTGATGTATTATTCTAATAACACTGTAAATTCCCAAAAATTGATTGAACTTTGTGTGAAGTATAATGTTGAAAATTTTGTTTTTTCTTCAACTGCTGCAGTCTATGGAGAATTAGAAAATGGAGTAGCGATTGAAACTCTGCCAACTAATCCAATTAACCCTTACGGTACTTCGAAACTGATGACGGAGATGATGCTAAAAGATGTATCAGCAGCTCATGAAAATTTTAATTATGTTGCTCTTAGATACTTCAATGTCTCAGGTGCTGATCCTGATCTTGAAATTGGTCAGGCTTTTCCGGGTGCGACTCATTTAATTAAAGTCTCTTGTGAAGCAGCGGTAGGAACCAGGCCAGGCATAAGTATTTATGGTACTGATTTCGATACTGAAGATGGTTCGGGAGTCAGAGATTATATTCATGTTGTAGACCTGGCTTCTGCGCATTTATCGGCCCTTAATTTCTTAGAAGTCTCTCGAAAATCTGAAATTTTCAATTGTGGGTATGGTAGAGGTTTCTCTGTGAAACAAGTTGTTTCAGCCGTTAAAGAAGTGACAGGAGTAGATTTTAAAGTGGAAGAAGTGGGAAGGAGAGCGGGAGATCCTGCGACCCTTGTTTCAAATGCAGAAAAAATTCGAACCCATACCAATTGGAATCCAGTTCATGCCGATTTAAACTTCATCATTCAGACAGCTTATAATTGGGAAAAGAGTGATGATTTGAAAAGATGGAAGCAAAAAAGAGCGGAGAGTTAATTGAAAAAGAAAACTGTAGTCGTACATTCAGGCGGGATGGATTCAAGTTTGTGCCTAGCACTTGCAATCGATCAATTTGGCGCTGACAACGTTCTCGCGATGTCCTTTACTTATGGACAAAGACATTCAATTGAAGTCGAGCATGCAAAATTTATTTGTAAAGAGTGGAAAGTCGATCATACAGTTGTTGATATTAATTGTTTAAACGAACTTACAGAAAATGCATTAACGAATAGTAATATTCCAATTGAGAAAAAAGCTGGAGAAGCACCTAGTACTCTAGTTGTAGGTCGAAATGGACTGATGGCCAGGGTGGCTGCCATCCACGCCAACCATATCGGAGCCAATTGTATTTTTATGGGAGTGATAGAAGTCGATGAATCAAACTCTGGCTACCGTGATTGTTCAAGAAAATATATGGATATCGTTCAGGCTGCCTTGAGATTTGATTTTGCTGACAACCAATTTGAAATCAAAACACCTCTAGTATATATGACAAAAAAACAGACTATGGAGCTCGGTTATCAGATGGGGAATCTGCAATTCTTATTAGAGCACACCCTAAGTTGCTATAGAGGCGAGCCTAAGCAAGGGTGTGGAAACTGTCCTGCATGTGAGCTTAGAAATAAGGGACTAAAAGAGTTCATTAAAGATTATCCAGATTTTGAATTTTCTTTTAAATCAAAGCTTTAAATTCTCTTAAGTTATACCGATAGGCAGACATGTTAAAAGTTTTAATTTGTCTGATCTTTTGTTTTAACGCCTTTGGGTACTCCAGTTGCGAAATTAATTTTGTAAAATTAATTAATGGTGAGCTACCTGCGGATCTAGCAAAAAATCCAATGATTAATTTGTGGGACGAAAAATTCGATCCCGAGACCATCGCAAAAAAACTGCGTGGAATGGAACATCAGGAAAGAAAGCTCTTTATAAAAGAGCTGGCAAAACTGATTTCAAAAGATAAATTTTATAACACTAACATAGCTTTACTCCTCACGAAAATTCATCAAGAAAAACTAGTGCCTTTTTCTTTTTTAAATAGAAATTTCGTTGAACATAATTTTGATAATGCGAAATTTTTCTACTCTAAAATTGAAGGTGAGTTTTCAACGCAATTAAACGTTGATCCAGCAAAAATTGAGGCGGTAGAGCAGTATCTTAACTCAATTGAGCTACGTGCAAGTTTCAAAAAAGAATATGAGGATATACTCGTTCGTTCTAACCTCACTGCAAAAGATATAGACTTTGCCATTAACAATGGAATGACTCTGAGGGATAACGCTAAAGACCTGGCCCAGTTCAGAAGATATGTAGATTTTTTAGATAATATTAAACCTCATCGTATGAAAGAGGGCCTTAAGCATTTTGAAGATATTTACGTCTATAATGTAGCTCGAAACTTAAACCCATTGATGAAGCCACATAAAAAATTTCTTGAGCAAACAAGAAAACTTCAGGCATTTGAAGAAAGACGTATTCGAGAAATTGAAAGAGGATTAAAGCTTCAGCAGGAAACAAGAGTTGTTTCAGAGATAGATGAAGCCATCCAAAAAGAAGCGAATGGTATCAAGGTCCGTATTCAAGAGAAGCTTCGTTTTCGTAAGAAAATTGATGATCAAGCTCTTCCTCAGTCTTTAAAACAAAGAGCTCGAATGCAGGCCAAGCATGAAAAGGCCATTTTACGACGAATCTGGAACGGTTGTAATAAAGGATCGAGTCAACGAATTGCAAGTGCGAAGAAAAAATTTTCGAGGTTTAAATTTGCTCTAGCTTTAGGTGCTAGTCCGGCGGCTTATCTGTATACGAACTGGGACAAAAAGGATTCGGATAATTTTTTCTGGGAAAAAATGGGTTATGAAGTAGCGATGGGGCTCTTTTTTACCTTTGTGGGCAACAAAATCATTACCAATACCAGTAGTAGCTTCTGGGGGAAATATTTTGAAGGCTATTGGAAATTTAGTATTCTCAGTGGTGTAGATGCTTATAGCTATGAAGCTTTATTCGGGCAACAAAGTATGGTTCGTTATCTGCAAAGAATTTATAAGGGAGAAGTTCCGGAGAGTGACCTAGAAAAGCAGTATCAAGAATTGGTAAATGATCCTGATTTTGAAAAGAATATGCAGGAACTGATGGCCTATCTTGAGGAGCAAAATAAAAAATTCAATACAAAAGCATTCCTAGATAAATATATTAACCTATCTGCGTCCTCGTCACTTGATGATGAATTTAGAATTACTCAAGAAGATCTTAAATCTGAAGAAGCTCGTGAGATGATCATGGAGCTTATTGCGGAGAGAATTTATTTAGAAAATATGGGGAACGTCGGTTTCTTTCAAACTGGTCGTAAGGACTTAGATCGTTTTACTTTCTATCGTGCTCAAAGTGTACTATGGGATGTGAAGGGGCTATTGGTAAACTTGGCTCTTTTTGAACTGATGTGTAGAGAACCGCTGGGACAAATTGGATCTTGGACGGCGATTATTGCGATTGTCGTTGGAAATAAGTATTTTGATGGCCGTTACGGCTACCAACTCCGCCGCGAAGCAATCAATCAATAGCTCTCGCTTTTATCAAAGCAAATGCCAGCGGCTAGGTATGAAATAATTACATTACCTTCTCTCTAAGGCCGTCAATTTTAATCCTTTTTGATAAATAGCACTAAAAATCAAAAAGGATAAAACATGAAATTAATTACTTTTGCATTATTATCTTTAGTCGTGACTTCAGCATTTGCTGCAAAAACAACAGTTAAATTCAATCCAATCGATGCATATACAGGAACGTATTTTGTAAATAGCGGCTATGGAATGGTAGTATTTTATGCAGTTACTCCGGAAGGCAAAGTTGTGTATCCAAATGGAAAAAATGAATATGTTTTTTCAAAACCTGGAACCTATAATATTACTGGGGATAGTGCTTATAACTTCTGTTATCCATTGTCAGTGAAAGTTGAAGTTGATGGAAGTAATGACCTAATTGAAGTTGATCTTCCAGTTGAGTGTGAGTAGATATAGTAGACCTGGCCATAAAGAGCCAGGTCTAAATGTTTATTTTTTAAAGTTGATCTCTTAAATCTTCCAAGAAAAATCCATTTTTGTGATAGATGATATCTTTTGAAGTTTCTAGAGAAAGACTACCAGCTACGAATCCAAAGTCTTTTTCAGTATAGTACGGAATAGTCATTTTTTTCTTACCATCATCATATGTTGGTACTAAATCCGAGCCTTTTGCTACTTTTACACAATCAATTTCGATAGGTTTCCCATTATTTGAAACTAAAAGATTTTCAATTAGTTCCTTATCTTTGATTATATCGAATCCATATGAGGAGTCAGGGTGAATATTCATGACATGATTTAAGGTGATGTTCGTCGTTTTGAGCGTTCCATATCCTTTTACGTCTGTGCATGATTTATTCATAGGAGCTAAACTCGTAAAGTTATAACGAAATGCTTGCCCTGTCGATACGGTTGTCTCTGTTAATTCAGTAACCTGTTGGTATTCTCTTTGATTGTAAAATACGTCGTTACTTAACGTAATATTTGCGTATTCGCCTTCCGTTACACCTGCTTCGATAGCGTCTAAAACTTTTGTCATTGTCTCTAAATAGCTACCCTCACCTAAACCAATAAGTGTTTCCATTTTTGTCCTAACTTCCTCTGGGCTGGTGTGACCAAAGCCAATCGCTGCAGCACTATGCTTTAAAATCATTTGATCTAATTTATTTGCATAGGTTCGGTAGAGGGTACTAAAAGCATTGTCTCCAAATTCTTCCTGTTTCTCGGCAGCCAATTTGTTGAGAGCTTCCTGCAGATCTGAATTTTGGGAAAGGTATGCACTCAGTTTTTCTTCTCGCTCTTTATGTTTTGAAATATAATTTTCTATCTCTGCTCTCAATTCTTCTGCCGTAGGCATATAGCATTTTTTAACTTGATGACCTACCTTAACGCAATGATATTTTGCAGGGTATTCTCCAAATAATAGGCTATTATCTTCAGCAAAAGCCTGTGAAGATATTAATGTTGCAAGTACTAATAAAGTCTGTTTCATACAGATGCTCCTGATAGGTAAATGATTAACTTGGGGAAAGCATACACTAGTAATGTTTGGGTTAAAGGGGGAACTATATGGATTACATACCTGTCTAGAAACTATACAATTATGTCCTACGCTTATTAGGAAGATCTATGAGCCAACCCAAAAGTCAGTAGTATTTACAGGATTTTGCTTGGCCAGTTAAATTCTAGTCCCCTGTTTCCCAATTACAAATAGCCTTGTCTGAGATCAATTCGCCGGAAACGCTATAAATACATACTCTATAAGCGGCTTTGAAGTTATCATAATCAGAAGGTATTTAAAGTTTGTCTCGGCCCAAAAGTTTGAAAAATTTACAATTGAAATTCATATTTATCATAGCACCTTTAAAATAAACTCATAGGAGCACTATCAGGAGGTCGTTATGAAAAGAGTTTTATTCATATTAATAACTTCACTTTTGTGTTCCATCTCTCAAGCCTTTGATCAGTTCGAATTTAACGGTAGTTTTGCTCTTAGATACAGGTATCAAGAGAATAAAGAAGCGGAGACTGATAATAGGGTACAGCAGAGAATAAGATTACAACTTTATGTTCCAATTTCATCAAGCTTGAAAATGATTCTTCAAGGACAGACTGGGGATGAAAGTTTCACTTCTGGTTGGGAAAATGTAATAGATTTCCAAGAGGGTGGAGCACCTGTCGATTTTAATTTTAAAGTAAGACGTGCTTATTTTGATTTTAATGCCAATTCCGTAGTTTCCAACTTATACGCAGGTGCACTCCCTAGTTACGGTCGATCGATTATGCAATCTTCATTTCATATTGATAGGGATGGTTGGATTGATGGAATTAGGGCCCGATTTGAAGATATTCTTGGAAAGTCTGACTCTATTGAGGTTACTTTTGGAAAAATTGATACAGACGATTCGAATGCATTTAAACGAGGAATTTTTGATTTATCTGATTATGACTATGTAAGGATTGATTTTGTTGGAGTGCTAAGTGAGGAACTTAAGTACCAAATACAATTAGAGGATTCCCAAGAGGGAGGCTTTATAAGTACTCTTATTAAAAGATCATTCACCTATTTTGAATCAGAAATTAAGGTTTCAATCGAAGCATTATATGACTTTAACCATTCTTATTTCGCCGGTAAAGGAGCTTTCATTGAATATTCTAAAGACTATTACAAAATCAAAGCTGGGTTTAGTTCAAATAGGATTGAAGATCTAAGGCATAGTATAACGGATGGATTTCTCGGTGCCAGAGGAGATCAAGCGTATTTAATTTTCCAGAAGAGGAATCTTTTTGATACAAACTTAACCTGGTTTACTCGCTTCAGGTATTGCACTTCAGGTTCTATTTGTGATGAAAAACTTCGTATCGATACCGGAATAGAAGGACGTTTTCGCTAGTTTTGATACAAGTATCGAGTCGGTATGTTTTCTAGTCCAGCGTCTCCATCACACTGCCAATAGAGTTCAGCGACGGCTTGACCACCATTTTCAAAGAACTCAACGGTAATGGATTGTTTTTCTCCTGCAACAAATGGGACTGTGTAAGCATAGTCCCAGCGTGGGGCGTGAGGAAACCAAACATCAATTAAAAGATTACCGTCAATATACACTCTAAACCCATCATCAGATCTTGAAGCTATAGTACAGTCGCCAGTAGTTTTACCTTGAATTTGTCCCGTCCAACGAACGCTAAAATAATCCCCAACTCCAAGAGGTGCCTGACCCCCGGCCCAGTTAAAGTTTAAGAGCGAATCGATTCTTTGGCCTGCAAGAGTGTCGAAATTATTACCCGAGTAGTAACTTGCAAGCAGTCCAGTTCCAACTGTATTAGTAGACTCAGGATCTGAATCTGAAACAGTTATTGAAGTTGTCGCAGAAGATAGACCTCCGTAGTTTGCGCTAATTTGAGCTGAGCCCTCCGTAAGGGCAGAAACCTCACCTGGGCTTGAAAGTGCATTACTGACAACAGCAATAGAGTCATTATTGGTCGTCCAAGTTGCTATATCAGTAATTTCAACACTCGCACCATCATCAAAATGAGCATAAGCTTTTATATCTAAGCTGGTTAAGCTTTTCATTGAAACCATAGTTGGATTCACAGAAATTGAGGTGATCGTTCCTGGAGCTATTATGATCCCTGCCGAATCTGAAATTCCATTTAGCGTAGCGGTGACATTCATTGTCTGAGTGGAGGAGCCACTGTATAAGTTTTTAAGATAGCCCTTTTTCCCCTCTTGATTACTAATTGTTGCAAGCCCAGTGTTTGATGAAGTCCATTGAACATCAGTTGTGATCTCTACAACCGATCCATCGTCATAAGTTCCAATTGCTCTAAATTGAGCGTCTATACCAGATGAGATGAATGTCTCTCCAGGGGTAACTTCGATAGAAACTAAACTAGCGGAAGTTATATTTAATGTTTGAGTGCTTTCTATTCCGGAAAGACTTGCTTTGATGGTGGTTGAGCCACTACTTAGAGTTTTGATTTCACCCTTTTTATTAGCTTGATTTGAAATAGTGGCGAGTGAGCCATTTGCCACACTCCAAGTAACACTTTCTGTAACATCTTCGATTGAAGAATCGCTATAGGTTGCAGTACATGTGGCAAACACCGTAATATTTTGACTAGGGTTTGTTTCGCTTAAGGCAACACTAATACTTTGTAGTGTTTTTGCATTAACTGTGAAGTTAACAGTTTTTGTGTGAACTCCATAGTCAGCAGTTACACTTACCACTCCTCCTGACTTTAAATAAGCCAGTCCTGTTTCATCGATTTCAAGTTTTGAGCTATTAGAACTATTCCAGGTTACAATAGAGGTTAAGTCTTGATTGGTTCCGTCACTCATAATGGCCGTGGCATAAAATTGTTGATACTGACCAGTTGCCCCGCTACCAATGATAGGAGATACCTCTATTGAACTAATCGTTGCAGCAGAGACAGTAATATTCACAGTGGCACTAAACCCTAAATAGTCTGCTTGTATAGTAGCTGATCCGCTAGCAATAGCAGTGACAAGGCCATCGTTATCTACTGAGGCAACCGCTGAATCACTGGTGGACCAAACTGCTTCACTAGTCACTATTTGCGAGTAACCATTATCAAAAAACAAAGTCGCTTTCGCTTGAAAACTTCCATCTGAAGAAATTGAAACGGAAGACTCATTAAGTTCTAAGGAGTCTGCTGTCGCATTAAATGGTAGTAACGTTGTACTCGCGGTGACACCATCCTTTTCGATGGTAACAATTGCTGTGCCGGTTGATACTGCAGTCGCTGTAGAACCGGAGGTCGTAAGAACTGATACATCACTAGAACTCCAATTTCCCGTTGAAGAAATATTTTGAGCACTTCCATCAGAGTAATAGGCTAGAGCATATAGAGTCGCGGTTTCACCAACAGGTATGTTCACTCTATCACTGTAAACAGAAATATAATTTATCGTAGGGGATGGAACTACGGAGGTTTCTTGCTCTGTATTAGAGCTATTATTACCTGAGTTTTGCTGGAGATTTGAACTTGGTACTGAAAAAAGGCCGTTGTCTTCAGTGGACTCTTGAGAGCAACCTAATAGAGATAAACCCAAAATGAATATTAAGACTAATTTATAGCTCATAACCTACTAACTTTTCGGTAATTTTAAAAATATCTTAATATTTTACTCGGGTTTTGCTGAGGTCGAAAATTCAGGCACTTAGGAGCCTAGATAGTAGTAGGTACCGACAAGAAAAACTTTCACAAAAAAGTAGGCAAATAAAAGTAGGGTTGAGTAGAGCTTCACCATCCAAAACATTATACCTCGAGCACAATTTAGTGCGAGGGAGGTTGAAAATTTTTTAGGATAATAGGTTTTGAAAGTCGTCCATGGTGAGCTTACCAGAATAGAAATTCTCATCCTCATCGGCCATAAGGTCTCGAAATAACTCTCTTTTTGTATTCTGGAGTACCAGTACTTTTTCTTCTACTGAGTCCTTAATTATTGGCCTATAAACAGTCAGGCGATTCTCTTGACCAATACGATAGGCCCTGTCTATGGCCTGGCTTTCTACCGCCGGATTCCACCAAGGATCCATTAAGAAAATATAACTAGCAGCTGTTAAGTTAAGACCAACCCCCCCAGCTTTTAGGGAGATAAGAAATACCTGTGCATCACCATCCTGAAATTTCTCGACTTCAGCCTGACGCTTTTTCATCGTTTGAGAACCATCAATTCGAGCGTACTTCCAGCTATTTTCTCGAACCTTATTTTGGATAAGGTCCAGATAGGTTGTGAATTGAGAGAAGACCAAAACTTTATGACCTTCTTCAATTAGTTGTTCTAGGTTCTCAATGAGAAAATCAATCTTAGTAGAACGAAGACTTTGTTGGTTCTGCCATAGGCATAATTGCCTCAGCTGTAGAAGACTTTTTAGTATCTCACTATATTTTCTTCCTTGCTGAATCTGCTGCATTTTATTTTTAATATTCACTAGAGTAGAGAGGTAATGTTGTCTCTCTTCTTCACTGAAGCTCAGATAAATATGGTTTTCAATTTTTTCTGGAAGCTCCGTTAAAACTTGCTCTTTCGTTCTTCTTAAAATAAATGGCCTAACTGTTTGACGAGCCAATAGGCGAGACTTTTTAGATGAACTAGACCTAAACAAACTCAAATCACCCCAGATACCTGGGATTGAGAGGTCCATAATATTATAAAATTCACTAAGATCATTTTCTACCGGAGTACCCGTTAGGCAGACACGAAAATCGGCATTTAGGTTTCTGGCGGCAATTGCTCCTTGAGAACGGATGTTTTTCAAATGCTGAACTTCATCCATAATCAAAATATCAAAACGATGATCTTTGAAAGTTGTATAAGACTCTTTTTTCATTATTCCGTAACTAGTAATAATGATTTTTTTCGTGCCATCAAGCTTTCTACCGTCACCATAATACATTTCAACGTCTAGCTGAGAAAATTTATCGATTTCATTTTTCCAGTTAAGAAGGATTGAAACAGGACAGATAATAAGAATTTTATCAACCTGATCAATAATACTTTCGATAAACATAATCGTTTGTAAGGTCTTACCAAGACCCATATCATCAGCAAGACATGCACCAAATTTATTTTCGAAAAGAAAACGAAGCCAGTTATAACCGGTCGTTTGGTATTCCCTTGCAATTGCTTTGAACTTGTCTGAAATAGGGAAGGATGGCATCTCTGTTAGGTTGAGAAGGTTAGTACAAAGTACTTCTTCTTCCTCTGTAAGAGCTCCTTCAATTCCGTGTTTTTTTAGCTCAAATAGTTCAAAGATACGAGCACGTTTGAAATTAAGAGAGAATTTTTGAACATTATTAGTGTCCATCTCTTTACCTTGCAACTCGTGTTTAGTGTATTTTTTCATGAACTTGAGAAGCTCTTTTTCTTTACTGTCCATGAGGATTAATTGATCGTTTGAGATAATTAAATCTTCCGATATATCTGCGTTTTTAATAATGTCGTAGTCTTGATCTGAAATAACAAGCTTGAGGTCAAACCAGTCCATATTAGATCTTTCTCGCTCAAAACGAATATTTGAGTTCCAAGTTTTAACTTCATTATTGTTGTAAAATAATGGAATTTCATATTTTCTTGTGTTTCGATAAAAACCAGAGACACCATTTAGAAGGTGATTCTTTGGTAATTGAAAGTAAAAATTTCGATCAGCTTTTTGATAAAAAGAAAATCGAGCAGCTGTTAGGCCAAAAAATTCAAAAACACCCTTATAGATATCTTTAAACATCTCACTGTTAAGTATATAAAGTTGCTTTAAAAATGGATCATAAAAAATAATTTCTGGTTGATCTAGAAAATACTCAATCCACTCAACGAGCTTTCCTCTGTCAGATGAAGAGTAGGAAAACTTTTTGTATTCAGCACTATTATACTCTATAGACTCAATTAGAACTTTTATAAAATCATATGAATCTTGTTTTGTTCTAAATGAATTCAGAAATCCATGATCTGAAAGCATTGTTTTGAAAACAGTAGGTGGTAGAATAACTCTATCTTTTTCATCAAAAAGCTCACCTTTGAAATCTAAGTAGCCTTTTCTTTTAGAAGCAGAAATAAGAAATCTCATCTTAACAGGTTCTATATGAATATCCTGAAACTTATCCCCATTAATATGTAAGACAACTTCTTCATTGTTTAAGAGCTGAGTATAGTTTTTTAAGTGATCATGAATACTATTCATTTCACCTGAAATAATTGTTTTCTTAACTATGTCTGAAACTTCACTTGGAAGTTTTAGAAGTTTTCCTTCTTCCCAATTAAAGAGGTAATGACTTTCAAAAAGCGACACTTTGTGAAATTCTTTGTCATCTTTTTCGTACCAAAAAGTAGGAAAAAAACTTTCAAAATCTGGATTAAACATTTCAAATCGTTCGTGATCTTCACAAGGAAGCAAATCGATATGAAGTTTACCCGAAAATTCCTCAGGAAGAGGGTAATTAACAATCTTTCTATTCACTAAAAGATACTGTAAAGAGGAGTAAGTGCTATTCATGTTAGCACCCATAAGCTTGCTGGCACCTTTTACAATATTTCCATAATTTTCAACATGTACGCCATGTCCATGAAACATGACCTGTGATTTTAGCTGATCAGATTGTTTTTCATTCACGTAGTTCTGAGAGAGTGAATAATGAATAAAAAGAGCAGCAGCATGAGGACAATGGTGTTCTTGATCCCAATTATTGCAATTACAATTTGAGCTTAAATTTTTATCCTGACCTTGAATCTTAACTTGAAATGGTTCAGTCTCACTTACAATACCACTGACAATGAAACGATTTTCTCTCTCTTTACTAAATGAGATATTAATTCTTCCAAATTCAATGATTCTTTGAGCTTTCATCATTTGGGCGTGCTCAAAAAAAGCGTGCCCTGACTCGATAATATGGTGTGGTATTATTGTCGGTTTCTGCATTTAATTTCCAAGTGGTTATTGTACCAGATCAATGACCTAATTAGAACAGCGGCAATAAAAAAGGCGACCTAAAAGATCGCCTTGATTCAGTTATACTGTAATGTTTTGAAATTAATTATCAATATAAGCTTTTAGAAGCTTAGATCGGCTAGGATGTCTCAATTTTCTCAGCGCTTTAGCTTCAATTTGCCTAATACGCTCTCTAGTTACAAAGAAATCCTGACCAACTTCCTCAAGTGTGTGGTCTGATTTTTCACCAATACCAAATCTCATTCTTAAAACTTTTTCCTCTCTCGGAGTTAAAGTCGAAAGAACTGATCTTGTCTGCTCAGATAGTGTAATACTTGTTACAGCATCTGCTGGAGAAATAATCTTTTTATCTTCGATGAAATCTCCAAGTGAACTATCTTCTTCTTCACCAATTGGTGTTTCGAGAGAAATAGGCTCTTTAGAGATTTTGAAAACCTTTTTTACCTTCTCAACAGACATTTCCATTCTTTCTGCAATTTCCTCTGGAGTAGGTTCTCTTCCAAGTTCTTGCACTAATTGTCTGTTTGTTCTAGCAAGTTTATTGATAGTTTCAATCATGTGAACCGGAATACGAATAGTTCTTCCTTGGTCAGCGATTGCTCTCGTAATCGCCTGTCTAATCCACCATGTCGCATAAGTAGAGAATTTGTATCCTCTTCTGTACTCAAACTTATCAACCGCTTTCATAAGACCGATATTTCCTTCTTGAATCAGATCCAAGAATTGAAGGCCACGGTTTGTGTATTTTTTAGAAATAGAAACGACTAGTCTAAGGTTAGCTTCAACTAATTGAGCTTTTGCAAGGTCAGCTTTTTCTTCACCTTTAATGATGATGTTATAAACTGTCTCAATGTCCTCGAAAACCATTCCAGAATCAATTTGCAGACGTCTTAGTCGTCTTAAAATATCTTCTTGGTTTCTGATCATTTGCTCTATTTTAGTATCTGAAGTGTATAGGTGACGTGCAAGCTTTCTCTTGTACGCATCATCTTCTACTACCTTGTCGTATAGATCTCTATATTGTTGGTCAGTATCAACTTCTAAGAATTTGTAGATTCTGTCTTGATGATCATAAAGTTCTTTGAACTGTAGGTAGTATTGCTTTACAGGTTCAGTAAAGCTGTTAATTACCTTTCTGTTGAATGTTAGATCAACTAGTTCCTCTTCAATATGAGAAAGAACTTTTGACTCTTCTTTCGTTAGTTTTTTAAGCGTTCCATCTTCAGTTACAATTTCCCCAATAAGCTCTTGTACTTTGTCACAGACATCATTAATTCTAGCTTTGTATTTTAGGATATCTTTCTCTGAAGATTCGTCATCTAAACCACGAACGAGGTCTTTAACGAATTCGATTTCATTATCAGAAGTTGCAACTTTATCTTTAAGTTTAACAATTTCTTCTAAGGCGTGTTTTGATTTGAGACAAGATAGGACGATTTCTTTTTCTCCCTCTTCAATCTCTTTGGCAATTTTAACTTCTCCCTCTCTCGTCAGGAGAGCAACTGATCCCATTTTTTTCAGGTAAAGTTTTACCGGATCAGATGAAGAAGATTTTAATTCTTTTTCTTCTTGAGCAGAGAGTGCTTCATCGATGAGTTCCAGCTCTGTAGCTTCTGATTCTTCTTCCTCTTCTTCTACTTTGTTGATGGTGATATTTAGATCATCCATCTTTGCAAGAATAAGGTCGATTTCAATGTAATCTACAATACTCGCTGGGATTGCATCATTGATCTCCTCAGGTGTTAAAAAACCTTGTTCTCTTCCCTTAAGGACGATCTTTGAAAAATCCTTGCTGTTCATGAAGGCGGTGACGACTGACATTATGACTCCATTTATTTGTTATAAGCTCTAAGCTTTTTTTCTAACTCTTGAATTTGTCCTAAAATTTCTAAACCTTCCTCATCTGTTGCTGCCGCTCTTTGTTTACTAATAAGGGCTGCTTTCTGATTTTTGAGGTGTTGAATCTCAAGTCCAATTAAAAAATCGCTCAACATCTTATCGGCGACTTTATCTTCAAGTTTCGTGGGATTGTAATTAAAAAGTGCTGATGAAATAGCGGCTTTGATCTCTTCAGGTAAGCTTTCCTGATTTTTTTCTTTTAAGAAAAGTCCGTAATCGTTTTCATCAATCTCAAAATAAATTTCCTTCACCCACAGAACTATTCTTTTTACCTCAAAATGCTGTAATTTATCAAGTATTTCGAGCATTTGGCTTTTAACTACGCACTCTGGGTGAGTGAGGATTGTTTCAAGAATCAAGCGCTCAATTTTTTGAATGGGAATTGTTTCAATTTGTGGAATATCTTCGGATATTTCCGGTCTATCTTCCTGAAATTGTGCAGGCTCTTCTGGTTGTGCGGGCTGTTGAATGTTTTTTTGCACCTTGTAATTAGATTTATTATTTTCAAGAAATTCTTTATATTCTTTAACAATATCATCAGCACTGGAGCGCAGCCCCAAAGATTTTCCTGTTTGAATTGCTTTTTCTGTGGCGAGTAAATGCGCTTTCAATGGTGAGAGCACTGCGAAAACTTTTTGTAAAATTTCCAGTTTTTGATCTGTTCGTTCTGGAATTTCCTGTGGGATGAGTTGCTTAATTTGAAAATCAATAAAGCTTGGGGCGTCTTCGATTCTTTGTTTTAATTCTAATCTCCCAAACTCATTGAGAAATTCATCTGGATCCTTGGAGGGAGCAAAGCTAATAAATTTAGGGATTATATTTTGATCAAGAAATTCAGAGTTGATCCTACTCATGGCCGCAATTCCCGCAGGGTCTGAGTCCATCGCCAGATAAATATTCTTCGTCATATTCGTAAGAAGTTTTATGGATTGAGCGCTTAAAGAAACACCCATTGTCGCCACTGAATTTTTAAAACCATATTGGTGAAGCATAATAACGTCCATGTTACCTTCGACAATGATGACAGCATCACTTTCCCTAATATGTTTTTTTGCAAAATTGAATCCAAACATGATGTTTCCCTTGTCAAAGACAAAGGATTCCCTTGAATTCAGATACTTAGGCTTCTGGTCGGGGAGTACTGCGCGGGTGGAAAAGCCTCTAACTTTTCCCTGGTGGTCCCAAATAGGGAAGGTAACTCGCTCTCTATAGAAGTCATAGTGGCCCCCACCGTATTTCTGGGGGCGGATGATCCCAATTTCCTCGGCAACTTTTAGAGCAAGTTCCTTTTTATCTGCCGGAAGGCTATTTAAATAATTTGTAAGTGAATTATTATTGGGGGCATAGCCGATTTGAAACTCTGTTAATGTTTCAGCAGATAGATTCCTATTGGCCGCAAATTTACGGTAGTTCTCAGGCTTTAATTCATCAGCCACTTTTCGATAGAGGCGATTCGCACTTTGAACGACTCTTAAAGCGAGGTCATATTTTGGATCTGCTTTTTTATTATTATTTTCTTCAACTGTGATTCCAAGATTATTGGCAATATCTTTAATACTCTCTCTGAAATCGAGATTCAATTTGTCCTGAACAAATTTGATCGAATCACCTGCAGCACCACAGACAAAGCATTTATAAATTCCCTTATCATCATTGATTTTTAGTGAAGGGTTTGTGTCACTGTGAAAAGGGCAGACGGCCTCAAAGTTTCCTCCCTTTTTATTGATAGGGATATACATCGTCACAATAGACGAGATCGGCGTCGATTTAATAATTTCTTTTGCTTCGTCGAAAGATGCCATCTATTTCTTGCTTCTAAGGGCCATGGCTTTTATTTTAACGTTTTTTTCCAGAAAAATCTTTTCAAATTTAGTCGTAAAACTAGCAAGAAAGTGATCGGGTTGCTCAGTTCTCAGGTCGAAGGTTTTCATAGTCATTTCAAATCTATTTTCACCTTCTAGTTGCTCAAGCATCCACTCGAAATAACCATCGTGATCAGTTTTTACTAGCAATTCACCACCAGAACATAAAGCATGGTAAGCCTCGTCTAAGAACTTCTTTTGGAATAGTCTTTTTTTGTGATGGCGTTTTTTAGGCCATGGATCTGGAAAGAAATAAAACAATTTACTGATTTCTCCCTCACCAAAGAGAAATCCTAATCTCTCTCCTCTGGCACGAAGATAGCGAAAATTTAGGTGCTCTAATTGACTTAGTTTTTTGGCCAGGTGGAAACTTCTTTTAAATCTATGGTCCATGCCTACAAAATTAATATTGGGGTTTTTTTGAGTATATTCCATCATGAAATGGCCGTAACCACTTCCAATTTCTACTTCAATAGGAGCATCGTTCTCAAATACCTTTTGGTTCCAATTGCCAGCAAATGATTCACCTTCATCATCTCTCAAGACAAACTTATCAAAAATCGCAAGTTTGTCATGATAAGGATTATCATGTTTGTAGCGGAAATCTTTCTTGAAAAGAAAGTCTTTCTCATTGGTTTTAGGCTTTTTAGGTTTCTCGTCTGTTGCTGAATCTGTCATCGAGAAGCTTTATAATGGAAACTACGAGACTTCGTCAAAGTCTAGATCAGCATAATCTCCACCTAGGAAGGAAATAGTGTCTCCAGCGATGGCCCAGTTTTCTAAATCAGCTCTAATAAAGCCAATTCCATTGAGTTCTCCCACCATAGTTCTAACGACATTAGCATTTAGGTCTGCGCCATTATTCTTTATGAGATATCCCTTAAGGAAAATCGTTTTGGCCGTGGTTGAAACGGTAAGATTTTGCAAAGATACTTGGTATCTTAGTAAGATACGTCTGACTTGTTTGTTGGCTTCAGCTCTAGTTCTGGAATTCTGTCTAGCTTTGAAACTCATATCTCTATCCCATCCTTATAGTCTCAGTTTTAACCGTTGAACTATTTTATCGCGCATCGAGTCTAGTTCAAGGGGGATTCAAAAAAAAGCTAAGGTGCTGATTTTTCGTAGTTGAATCGTAAGATTATCTTAACAATTAAAAAAGAGACCCTCGTGAGAGGGCCTCCTAGTTGAATTAGCCAATTAAACGCATCGCTTGTTGCGGAGTTTGGTTTGCTTGAGAAAGAACAGATATACCAGCTTGTTTCATGATATTGTTCTGTGTGTTCTTAGCAGTTGCCTCAGCATAGTCCACATCTCTGATTCGACTATTTGCTGCAGACATATTCTCAACCGATGTCTCCAAGTTCGCAGAAGTAGTTTGTAGTCTGTTTTGAAGAGCACCTAAGGTTGCTCTCTGTCCCGAAACAGTGTTAATCGCTGTATCGATAGACTCTAATACTCCTTGCGCATCTTCTTTGGTTCCTACAGCTCCTCCTGATAATCCAAGGTTGTCTAAACCAGAGTTGATTTGCGATGGATCATAAACAATTCTATCTTCAAACTCATCATTGTTAGCTCCAATTTGGAACTCAAGTTTTTCAGAAGAACCATCTAGTAAGTTCACATCATTAAATTCTGTTGTCTGAGAGATCCTCTGAAGTTCGCTTTTTAGCTCTTGAAATTCAAGGTCAGTATATGATCTTTCAGTTTCCCCAACTGTATCTGAAGCTGATTGGATCGCAAGTTCTCTTAAACGAATTAAGATATTTGCTGATTCATCTAAACCACCTTCAGCAGTTTGAATCATTGAGATCCCGTCGTTGGCGTTTCTATTCGCTTGTTGACTTGATCTAATATTCGCTCTCAATTTTTCACTGATGGCCAAACCGGCAGAGTCATCTGATGACTTTGTGATTCTTTCACCACTTGCTAATTGAGCAGTCGTTGTTTGTTCTTTCTCAGAAATCTTGCTTAATGATCTCTGTGCAGTTAATGACGGAACGTTTGTTGCAATTCTAAAACCCATAATCTAATCTCCTGTATACATGTGCTACCTCCGTTTAAGTTCCAGTACCCCTACTGGACGGGCGACCGTGCCCTTTGTTGTTAATAAATGTCTTTAAACTTCCACTCAAAATCTTTATGAGCTGAAGTACTAAACTTTTCGGATACGTTTTTCGGGTATTGAGATAAATCTTCGGTTTTGCGGGAAAAAATTGCCGTTTATAATAAATTCAGTACGTTAATTTAAGTACTTAACTATTCTGGTCGGTTGCTGTATAAGCTAAAAAAAGACTGATAATATTCGGTTAATAATTTTTTTTTAACAAAGGCTCTCTTGTGAAACACCTTCTACTTTTTGTCTTATTAGTCGGCTGTGCTACGGCACCCAAAAAAGAACTTTTTACGCTAAGAGTTCTTCACACCAATGATCACCATGGACATTATCTTCCAGATTCTAAAGGGCAGTATGGAATGGCCCCTAGAAAGACTCTAATTGATGAGTTGAAAAGGTCTATCTTGCAAGAGGATGGATACTCTCTATTACTATCTGGTGGAGATATTAATACAGGAACAATGGAAAGTGACATGTTTGATGCTAAGCCTGACTTTCTGGGGATGAAGTATATTGGTTATGACGCTATGGCGGTAGGTAATCATGAATTCGATAATGATTTTAAGATTATTCAAGAACAGCAAAAATGGGCAGGCTTTCCATTCTTAGCAGCTAATATCTTTTACAAGGGAACAGATAAACTTGCTTTTGAAACAGAATATATTATTCGTGAATTTAAAGGATTTAAAATTGGTATTTTTGGTTTAACGACTAAGGATACTCCTTATAAAGCAAGTAACCAAAAAGCTCGTGAGCAATTCGATTTTAAAGATATAGTAGAGACATCAAAAAAAGTTGTCGCAAAACTTAGACCTCAAGTCGATATGATTATTGCGGTAACTCACGTTGGACATCATGGGAGTCTAACTGCTAATGGGGATATCGATCTAGCTAAAAAAGTTCAGGGGATTGATATTATTGTGGGTGGACACTCTCAAGAAATTATCAACGCTGAAGTTCACAACAACACTGTTATTATCCAAGCAGAAGATTGGGGGAAGTATGTCGGAGCTCTGGATGTAAAAGTTTTTGCTGATAAATCGTTCATGATTAGTGCTGATGGGGGATTCGAGTACAAACTTCATCCAGTAAATCATATGCATAAAGTTTCAGGACAATATGTTTATAAAGGTAAAAAATATGAGTCAGATAAAGTTCTCGATAAATTATTTTTAACTTATAAATTAGATGCAGATAGATTAGGTTCTAAAAAAATTGGAACATCTGATAAAGGTCTAAATGGAGAGCGAAAAATGGTTCGTTTGCAGCAGATGCCTATCGGACAATTTTTTGGTGCCGCAGTTATGTTGAAAGAAAGAGATGTTGATGCTGTTCTTTTAAATGGTGGAAGTATCCGCTCTTCATTAGAACCTGGAGATATCACTTGGAAGGACCTTCATAGACTCCATCCGTATGGGAACACTATTTGTACTGTGGTTCTTTCTGCACAGGAATTTTATGATTATGTAAATAAGGTCGCTTCAGATAATGTTTTTCAAACGGTGATGCAGGGAAGTTACCCTCAAATCGTAAATATGCAGTTAATCTTCAATGGTAAAGACCTAGTTGAAATTAAAAGTAAAAACTGGAACATCAAGAAAGTAGACGGAAAGATTGTTGGTTCTAAAGATAGCTACAAATTAGGAACGATGAACTTTCTTGCTACTGGAGGGGATAACTATCCAAAAATTACAAATCATAAAACATTTAATGACTCTGGTTTCATGATCAACGCAGCTATGAAAGAATTAGTTGAAAAGAAAAAGAGGATTAAAGCTTCGGAGTTTGAAAAATTATCTAAAAATAGAATTATAAAGAAATAAGAAAAGGGCCTATTTAGGCCCTTTTTTATTTATTAAGTTCTCTAGGATGAGACTTGCTTTTTTTTGCATCTTCGGATCTTGCAGCATTTGCTCGATCTTTTTAATGTAAGCCTCAATCATTCTTTTATCATCATGATTTGAGCTTTCATCTTTTTTGGGCGCTCCCTGAGTATAAATATGCTTATACTTTTTTGCAGCTCCCATTTAGTTATGCAGCTTCTTTTTGGTATCTTGGGTGAGTAGCAACTTTTTTCATGTGCTCTTCGATAACTTCAAAAAGTTCTAATTTAGTAGATCTTGGATCCATTCCTTCAGGCATTGCTGAGTAAACTAATTCTTCATTAACTTCAGTGAAGATATACCAAGTATGTCCTAGTTTTTGAAAAAGTACTTCTTTGTTGATTTCAGATGCGTGTGTCATGATACCCTCCTAGTATATATGGTTGTGACATAATACTTTTCGGGACAAATTCGCAGAGGTTAATTTTTATTTTCCGGGCGGCAAATATTGCCTAATAAGTGTTATCAAAGGAGATAAAATACGTGATTTCAGAGGTAAAACCTTGGTAGTAGGAATCTCCTGCGCCGGTTTTTCTCCAGTATAAATCTAGCTCACCACTGTCTGATGTTTCGTAGGTTTTAGGTAAGTTCACTCTCATATTAAAGCCAAAAGATAAGTCTAATTTTTCGAAATAATTTTTTATCTTATAAGCAGCAGCAAACTGTGGAGAGACTCCAAAAGTACTTTGGTAGGTTCTCGTCTCACCATCAAACTCATCACCGTCGATCGAGACATCCATATTATCCAAAAGATAGAGCTGAGTGCTAATTGAGAGGTTTAAACTATGTTTTTCACTGCGATAAATATCATAAGAGGCAATCGGTCCTAAAAAAAAGCGAAAATTCGTTTGAGTAGCATTCTGATCCTCCATGACAAAGTCCTGGCTAGACATATGTATGCCCCCAATTCCTCCAAAATAAAAACGCTTTGAAGGATCAATTTCCTGGCTTTTCATCCAAGCGAAACTTACTTCAGCAGAAAGATTAAAGCTTTGGTCTAGGATACGTTCCTTATAGGGATAAGCGTCGAAATTAGCCCGGCCTAGTGCCATTGAGAAATTTCCTTTGTACGCCTTATCAAAAATAAATGGATAGCCTTCTTCAAGCGGCTCTTCGATTCTGTAGTCGGTATGGTCAAACTTTGATGTTTTCTGCCCAATCTCTCTCGCATCCTTGTAGTCGAGTAGGATATGCTCTTTTAGAATCCACGCATCTCGACCAGATTTTGCTAGGGTTTTATAGAATTTACTTTCTTTATCTGGACGATAAGGATTTTCCAAAAGAGGATCTTTAAATACATCAGCTTTTATATAATCTTTTTCTTTAAACTCGTTTTTTTTAAATGGATCCTCTTCTGTCTCCTGCGGGTGAATATAAACTTGATCACCTTTTCTGTAGTATTGAATGACTTTTGAAGTTTCATTTGGCTCTCCAAAAACCGGAGCTTCAAGTACAGAGATGATTCCGTTAACCGCCCAGCAATTGGGAATAATGAATAGAGTTAAAAGAAGCTTTTTTACCATATCCAATTAGACCTATGTCCCACAAAAAATCCGAAGCTATCATTATGCCTTGCCCTAGGATTCAAGTCGACTCCATTGTCTCCTGAAGCAGAAGCATTAAACCATTTTCTTTGGAGTTGATAACCATAGACAAAAACACCATATTTAGGAGTGACTTTTTCACGCTCTAGAGAAAGCATAAAAGTATTCTCAGAGAGTGCATAATTTGTGATATCGAAACCATCGTCAATATTCATCTGGCTGTAAAGAGAAAGTCTTCCTTCTACCGCTAAGCGATAGTCCGTCCAAAACTTGTTTGTTTTAAAGATTGGACCTACAGAAAAACTTCTGAGTTGATAGAGTCCTCCTGAATCAATTTGACCAATTACGTTTTCATACATCGTCGTAAAACCAATTTGATAATCTAGTTTCAAGTTTGCTAAAAGACCCATTCCCGCACTGAATTGTGGGGCAAAGCTTCTCGCATTGTCTACGATGTTTTGCGTGAATTCAGGATTATTGAAACCTAATCCTAAATCAATTGCAAAAGTATATTTAAAATCATCATCATATAATTTCACTTGTTTCTTAGGTTTTAATCTCGTGAATGTGTGAGGTTTTCTATAAAGATCAGTTATATGGTCGATGTATGTAACTTCTTTCAAACCTACGGAGTAGGAGATTTTATTTTCATCATTTACCAAATATCTTCGTTGATCAAAATCTGTTTTAGTATGTGCTTTGGCGTAAATACCTTTGGCCAAATAAAAGAATTTTTCGTCTTTCAGACGATAGACCTTCGTCCCTTTAGGTACGTAAACAATTTTAAGAGGACTTCTGGAGATATCAGTTAACTGAATTTTTAGAGCTTCGATTTGAGCTGAGTTATAGCGAATTTTATTCGCGTTGGCCCTTTCTCTAGAGTTTATAATATCTACGATATTTTGCTTTTGTGCTTCTGATATCTCATTGATTACATCAAAGTTAATGTCATTTGGGTTCGTTATTTCAATTTTCTTTTCCTCAGGTTTTTTTACCACACTTTCAATAGGCTCAGGAGCTTTCTCTTCTACTTGCTCAGTCTTCTCATCTAGTTCAAGGTCTTCAATATCAAAATCCTCAGCTAAAGTTTCAGAACTTTGATTTTCAACTTGAGTCATATCAAACTCTGAAGTCAGTTCCTCATTTAAAATAGCAGCATCATCTAAATCCATTAAGTCTAAATCATCCACTGCGAAGCTGGCTTTAATTTGAGCAAATAATAGGAGAGAGACCAAAACTTTTAGCATTTAGTCTCCATCGCATAAACCACCGATAGGTAGTTGTTGATATGTTTGAAGACTCTGGCCGATATTTCTTTTTCCCCAAGCCACATATGATCACAATGCTCGCTTGGATCAATTTTGACTTCAAACGGTTCGAATACTTCAATGATAAAGGTTTTTTCTTTTACGTCTTTGCCCCAGCGGTCATGAAACTGAAAACATAACTCGGTTGCATGAATCTTTTTGATCATCTTGCTCTTGAGTCCAGTTTCTTCCATGGCTTCACGCAAGGCTCCTTCTTGATAAGTTTCGTCCTTATCCACGGAACCTGTAACGTTCTGCCAATACTCACCACGCTTTTTATTAGTCTTTAACAATAAAAAATGTTTTTTTCCGCGGTCGTCTCGATAAAATATAGTTACTTGAGCTTTCCTTTTTCTCATACCTTACTAGTATATTGCCCCAAGTCGCATACGAAAAGCTTAAAACACTTGGCGACATACCGAGCAATTTGGTATGACATTCTTTATGGAAGATATCCTCTTAAAACTTGCTTATAGTGCCCCCGGATTTTTGCTTGCTGTCATTGTGCATGAATACTCACATGGCTGGGTTGCAAAACGTTTTGGTGACGACACAGCTGAGAGAGCTGGCAGACTTACTTTTAATCCGGTTTCTCATATAGATCCAATGGGAACAGTGGTTTTCCCTGCAATTTGCCTCATGCTTGGAGGAGCGGTTTTTGGCTGGGCCAGACCTGTACCTATCGTCCCGAGGAATTTTAAAAACATCAAAAAAGGTATTTTTTGGGTGAGCTTTGCGGGTCCGCTCTCGAATTTCATTTTAGGCGTGCTTTCAGCCTTTGTTTTAGTTTTACTTTATAAATTCGGCATGGCACAAGGTATAGGAGAGCAGTTCGCCGCAATGCTTCAGTTCTCCATTATAATCAACTTTATTTTGGGTGGATTTAATTTGATTCCGATTCCACCTCTAGATGGCTCAAGAATGGTTGCCACTTTTCTAAAGGGAGAGGCACTGAGAAAGTATGAGTCACTTGCGCAATACACACCTTTTATATTTTTAGGTGTTATTGCATTAAGCATGGTTGGGATACATACATTTGGTTATTTGTTGATGCCGTTTATGTGGCTTGCCAACAATTTACCATTTTACATCTCCCAATTGTTAGGATGAAATAGAAGGTAGGAACACACACAATGATTGAGACGCAAATCCAAGTAAAATTAGATCGATTCGACGGTCCTTTAGGGCTATTACTGCATCTCATTCAAAAAGAAGAGATGAATATCAAGGACCTTGATATTCAAGAAATCACTCATCAATACCTCGATTATTTAAAAAAACTTAGTGATGTTAATTTTGATATTGCCGGCGAGTATTTATTTCTAGCGGCATCTCTTCTCTATATAAAATCAAAAACGGTTACTGAGGAAGAGGATGAAAAGGTTCAGGTCATTAATCCTGAAGATCTTGAAATCACTTCTAAAGCTCAGTTGATTGAAAAGTTAGAACAGCTGGCACGCTTTCAAAAACTGGGTGCCAAGCTAATGGATCTTCCACGTCTTAACGAGGATATTTTCGTTAAGCCAAAAATCAATAGAAAGGCGATTCAAAATAGTATTCTTTCTCCTATGGATCTTCCGGAGCTTACAAACGTAATGATTGATTTCATTCGTAGAGAGAAGAGAAAGTATACAGTTGTTAAAAGAGATCGCTTATCGATCAAAGAAAAACTTATCGAACTTAAAAATAGTCTTAAAGTTGGTTCTCGAACCAATATGGAATCATTAATTAATTGGGAAAAGGGGAAGACAGAAGTTGTTATCACCTTTATTTCGTTATTAGAGCTAGCTCGTCTTAAGCGTCTTGAAATTACTCAGGAAGTTGATGAAAAAACTCATTTTGGTTCTATTTTTGTCGATGTGAAAGAAGATTTGGCGCAATTTGATGTCGATACTGCAGATGGTTTTGATCCCGAAGATGAGAATGAATCTGTTAGTGAAGAAGATTTAGAAGTGGCAGCGCCAGAGCAAGCATTTGCTCAAAATGAAAGTAGTGAACCTGCACAGCAGGAAGTAAGAGGTTAGTATGAGCGTAATTGATTACAGTTGGGATTTTACGAAAGAAGAATTTAGCTTAGACTTAGATTTTTTTAACGAAAAAGAGCAAGAAGATAAATTGTGGCAAGCTAGAACTGGATTAAATCCGGATACTCTATGTGCAACGATAGAAACAATCATCTTCATGCAAGATAGACCAATTAATATTCAAAAAATTAAGAGCTTAATTGATCAGGATTTACCTCTTAGAGTTGTGCACGAGGCTCTTTCTAGACTTCAAAGTGAATACGAAGCATCTCATCACGGTATTAGATTGATGGAAATTGCTCAAGGATATCAATTTAGAAGTAAAGCTACCTATTCAAAAACCGTTCAGAAAGTTTTAAAAGTTGAAACTCTTCAGCTTTCACCGACAGCAATCGAAGTACTTGCGATCATCGCATACAGACAACCAATATCGAAAACTGATGTTGAAAATATCAGAGGTGTAGATAGTTCACATATTATCCGTGCCTTAATGGACAGAAGGTTAGTGAAGATCACTGGTCGTTCAGAAGAAATGGGACGCCCATCTCTTTATGGAACCACAGCTGAATTTCTTGAGACATTTAATTTGAGAGATATTGATCAACTACCTACTGAAGTTGAACTTGAAGAAATTGCGAGTGCAAATGAAATTGGTGAAATCGCTGATATCAAGACAATTGTCAAAACTGGTGACAAGGCCATGTTTGATTTTGATGAAATCGAAGAACTTGATCAGTTAAGTGCTTCTATTAGAGATATCGTTGCAGACACAAGCTTCACTCAATCACTTAAAGATATGGATAAAATGCGAAAAAGTGATGATGGTGTTGAGAAAAAATCAGCCTTTGATCTGATTGAAGAATTTGTAGATCGTGCTCAAGTTATTGAGCAAAATAAAAAGGCTTTTGAATCAGAGTCTATTAGCCTGGCCATGGAAGCTAAACCTGTAACACTAACTGAGCTGCAAAACGGACTTATCAATGCACCGACAGATGATCTATTTGAAGAAATGGATACTCCTGAAATGCAAGAAATGCGAGAGCAGGCTGAGGCCATGCTGGAAAAATCTGAGAAGCTATTAGAGTCTCTACTAGATAACCCTGAAGAAATAGTAGCAGCACACCAAGAATTTTCGGAAGAGATCATTAGTGAAGTCGAAAAAACTGAAGAGCAAATGCTTTCAGACGAGTTAGATAAGGCTTTTGAAAACTTAATGGGTGAGAGTGAATCAGAAACTTTTGAAGAGGCAGAAGATCTTATTGAACAAGACCTTTCTGACTCTGATAATATTATACCTGACTTTCCAATTGATATTGTTTTCGAAGACGAATCTAGCGAGCACCAGGAACGTATCGAAGATTAATTCCACCTTTGACGGTATCGACACCTTCTGGAGTGTATTTACCTTGGGCGGATAATTCGAATCTTCCGACACTACTATTAATTCGCTTTAATACTGAAGCATCGTAGACGCTGTATTTTTGGCCGGAGGTCATTGTAAAGACTTCGTGGCTTAAATAAGTTGCAATATCTGCTTTGGTAAATTCAATTCCTAATGAAACTTTATTTGAAGTAGACAGTGGTCGCTTGGCATGTGAGATTTGAGCAGAATAGTTAACTGCATGATCGCTATTGTAATTTGCTCCTGCGTAGATCGTTGATCTTGCTTTAGAGAAGTCATAGCCTACGTTATCTTTAATAGAAATTCCTTCAGGATTTTCTACTTGTGTGTTGGTTTGTCTTTCGTATACCCACTTATTTTCTACCCCAACATAGAATTTTGAATTTCCATCCTGGTATGCAATAGACGAATCATGACCTGTGTAGAGAGAGTCTTGATCATTTTTTCCAGCATCTCCTGAGATATTTAAACTTTCAGAAGTATTCTTAAAGATTGCTTGTTCACCATGTACATATAATTGATTGGAAAATTCAACAACCGAGTTTTCAGACTCATAAATTCTAAATTTTGGTAGGTTGATATCTCCTCTATAAGTTAAATATAAAATCTCTTGTTCAACATCATTATATGAATCTTCTGTCGGAGAGTTTTTCGCGTAGACAAAACCAGTTTGTAGGTGCACCCATTTCGTAAAATATGATTCAAGTGCAATTTTAACCCCAGTCATCTCACTTCCAGATTGAAGCCTTGCTTTAAAAAGTCCTCCCGTCAGAACGCTGTACTGAGCCTCAAGCATAAGTAGTTCTGGTTGATAAAAAGGATCATCAACATAGCCACCAGCAACTGTTGCGAGCACAATTCCCAATTCAGTTTGACGAACCTCTAAAAGCTCACCTGTTTCAGGATCAAATTTAGTATGGTTAATACCCGTGTTAGGGAGGTTAGGGATGAGGTTAAAATTAGTATAGTCTTGCCCATTTGTATTATAGAGCTCTGACCAATTTATCGTATGGATCTCGTCAGAACAACCGGCCTGGACGACTTGATGTCCACCTGCTGCAGTTCTGTAGGATTCAATAGAAACACATTCCTTAGGCACTCCACAAGTTAAAAGAAAGTTTGAAACGGTTAAGGCCATGTCTCTACAAACACCTGCTTTTGTATTTTCTTTTTCAGGATCTAGATGGTTTCCAATAGCTTGCCACTGATCTTCTGTACTTACGTATGAAACTCTTGCAGCCTCATCATCTCCAGAGCCAGCACGTGAAAAGTCATATATATCCCCGGCCAGGTCAGATAGGTGCCTTGCCATCTCAGCTTTCTCTCGGAGAGATTTTCCTGCACATTGATCGGCTAGGTACTGATTTCTCTCTTCACTAGAAAGACCAGCAGCAGTTTCGATAACACCATGAAGAGCATCGGTATTACTAATCTCAGTGGGACTCATCTTTTGAATAGGAGTTCGGGAGCTAATACCATAAGAGTTATAAACGCTAATGGAGAGCTTTGACTCTTCAGCTTGAGATTGAGCAGTAATGACAACAAGGGCAGTAAATAATAGTTTTTTCGTATGTTTATTTTATTAGAGTCTGAAAAAACTGCACTGCCGAGAGAACTTCTTATAAGGGGTGTAGGAATTTTTTACAATTTTTTTTAGGAATACGTTGATATTGAGTTTTTAAGAGCGTATAAACCCTTAAAATTTAACATTACGGTCGTGAGGACCGAAAAGGGGAAAAAAATGTCAAAGAATCATTCTGGCGAAAAACATCTTGTAAGACTTCAAAAATACATTGCAGATTGTGGGATCACTTCAAGAAGAAAGGCTGAAGAGCTTATTTTGGAAGGGAAAGTGAAAGTAAATGGTGACACAATTACTGAAATGGGGGTGAAAATTGACCCAAGTGCTGACTTTGTTGCTGTCAACGGTGAGATGATCGATGTGCAAACTGTAGATCATGTCTACCTCGTTATGAACAAGCCTAGAAGTTGTGTAACAACTGTTTCAGATCCACAAGGACGTAAAACAGTTATGGATCTTGTTCCTATTAAAACACGTGTTTATCCTATAGGAAGACTTGATTACCTTTCTGAGGGGTTATTACTACTTACAAATGACGGGGAGTTAGGGCACAAAATTTTGCATCCTAGCTTTGGAATAACAAAAACCTACGAAGTAAAAGTTTTTGGACGTGTTAACGAAGCACTTTTGAAAAAACTTCGTGATGGTGTTCAATCTAGTCATGGTTTTCTAAAGCCAAAGTCTGTTAGAATTTTAGAAATTCTTCCTAATAAGACTTGGTTGGAGTTCAGACTTACCGAAGGTAAAAACCGAGAAATTAGACGAATTTGCGAAGCTTGTGGTGTCACGATCGATAAGCTTAGAAGGGTTGCTATTGGTGCCCTTTCTATTGATGGAATTCAGCCTGGTCAATGGGAGTATATTACTAAGAAAGATCTTTTAGAGTGTATTGGAATCAATAAAGATGGAACTCCTAGAAAAGATGCAAAGGAGTATTTCTCAAGTAGAAAGACTTTAAACAAAAACAAAATGAAGAAGATTTCTTCTCGCTCAACTGCGAAGATGGCGAACTCAGAAGAGTTTAATCGCTATAGAAAGGGTGAGTATTACGAGACTTTAAAGCTTCAAAAAGCTGCGAAGGTTCGTCGTGAAACAGAGAAGAAAGCAGAGGCTGAGGAAGGTGTCATCCTTAAACCTAGCTATTCTTCAAATGTTAAACGACCTAGAAAATAATTAACAATCGAATTTAACGAGATCTTTTGTGTAGATCTGGTCTGCAAGCCGGTCTACACAGAACTCTAAGGCTTGATCCGCCATCTCAAATTCAGAATCGCCTTTATTGAAATTAGAAAATTTAATGACTTGTGCAACTACTCGCAGTAACTCTGAGCTTGCTTCGAAGTATTCAGCTTCTTCATCAACATGTGATACATGGTCGAGGAGTGCCATTGCGCGTTTTAATAATCGAACCTGCAATTCATTTAGGTTTGAAGTATCAAGTTCTAGTGTTAGGTTGCTTTTTGTCATTATTTTTCTCCAGCTTAAAGAGTCTAAAGAATTTATCGGGAGAATTTTACGGAAATTTAGCCATTTATGTTTGACCATAGCACTTTTATTGAAGATTTCTTAATCATTTGGAAATAATACTAGACAATACCATTCGGAACCTATAAAAATAATAACAACTTAGCGCGGGATGGAGCAGTCTGGTAGCTCGTCGGGCTCATAACCCGAAGGTCGTAGGTTCGAATCCTGCTCCCGCAACCAAATCTACCAGTATATTAAAATATAGAGATCTCGAAAGAGATCTTTTTTTTGCCCGAACACTACGACCTCCGGGCAAGCCCTCAGGCCAAAGCCATCTGATGATGCCTTTGGAGGTTCGAATCCTGCTCCTAAAGTATTAGTTTAAATCACCTTGATATTGCAAGCCGATCAGTGATCGGCTTTTAATTTGATTATTTTATAAGTAGTTAAGCAGGCTTCGATGAAAGCCTGCAGAGTGCTCTGCACTCTAAGCGAGCAGGAAGCGAGCGAATAGCAGGCGAGGTAAGGCTACGTTAGTGAGCCATGATGGCGAACGGTTAGTAGCCGAATCCTGCTCCCGCAACCAAATCTACTAGTATAATAAAATATAGAGATCTCGAAAGAGTTTTTTTGATTAACTTATAGCTTTTTATACTTAGAAACAGACTTGATATAAGAGCAATGTGAAACTGCAACTGGTGAGCATTTATTTCTAAAAAATAACATTTACAAATTCAGACTCAGGTTCTGAAATTTCTTTTAAAGAATACCAAACAAACGTCTTTAACTTAGATAGATTGAAGTAGCCAATGTTCCAGGTAATTTGTGGATAGAAAATAATGACCTCAATCATTAAACTAAAAAATGTTTTTAGTAATGATTAAGGTCTTAAGAGTTGTAATTTCAATTTTCACACATTTAACTTTTTTCTTTATTTGCAACTTTTCAAATTATTGATTGCTTTCGATAAAGTTCTTTTGGCTAAAGTTCTTTCCCAAATATAATCGACAACTGGGATACTTCCTAGGACTCTTGTGGTGTCTTTATCTTTCCCAACTCCTATGGCCTTTAGCTCATCGTCTTCATTAACTACTAAAATGTTTGAAGTACAGCCTATTACTGTGTTATCACGAGTATCTTGGGACATGCAATCTGCAAAACTTCTCTTGAAATCTTTCGTAGTATTTTCATATGCTATTCTCTGCTTAAATGGGTCAGTAATATCAACTGTTAAATCATATTTTTCTTTGAGCATTTCAATTTGGTTTCTATCAAGCAGTTCTTCAAAACCATCCAAGTATAGTAAGCATTTGTTTGGTTCTGAGGATAAGACTGATGTACTAGTAAAAATTAGACTTAGCAAAAACAGAATAGACTTTTTCATTTTTAATCTCCAGATAAAATCTGCCTTTTTAAAAGGCATTTTGGGTTGTTTAAATTTTATATACTTATAATCACTTGATATTGTCCCAAAACTGTAGTGTAAATCATCACCTGAGTCTGGAACTTGGTTAATATGTAATTACATAAATCTTATGGGATAATCTGATTGCGCCACAGACCCATTGAAATCTTTCCATACAAAAATTAAAAGTGTCG